>NZ_JBWDNQ010000026.1:0-62577 GCF_056269285.1 Paenibacillus sp. JT31N11 | reverse complement strand
GTATTAGGCACGCCGCCAGCGTTCGTCCTGAGCCAGGATCAAACTCTCCATAAAAGAGATCCGAAGATCTCATACCTTACAGATAAGCTAAAACAGCTCATTCTTTAAAACCTGTTTGACAGGTCGCTCATTGTTCAGTTTTCAAAGAACAAATGCTTCTTCAGTTAGGCACTATGTAACTTGGCCCTCTTTAGTAAGCTTATGTCGGCTGCCTCAGCGGCGACTTTTATAAGATACCATAGGCACTATCCACAATGCAAGCATTTTTTTTGAAATATTATGCACATGTGGATAATGGCCCGTTTTTAGCGGTATGTTCGCATATTTAGAGCGTAACGGGACAGTTCTTTTGAAGAGGCAATACGGGCATACATGCGGAAAATAACTTTGTACCGCTTGGCAATCGCTGCCTTAATATCGCCATCCAGCCGGGAATCGTTCAAATCGAGCAGCATTTCATCAAGTTCTTTGCGCAGGACATAGTCATATTCTTTGCATTCTTTGTCGTTGAACAATATTCCGAGCATAACCGTTAAGCAGCCCCCTTATATCGGTGTTACTTAAAACGGCGCCTTACGCATGTCGCGAAAGACGCCGCTTTATTGTTATGCTCAGATTTTGGGAATTTTATTACTTTCCGAGCAGCCAAAGTGTAAAGGTGCTCTCGATAACCGCCGCAATAAGCAGCAGACCTACAATGAAAACCATGGCAGGCAGCGTCCGCATGACGAACTGCTCCAAATCTTTGCCCCAGCCAGGGCGTTTGACTACCAATGATCCTATCCCTTTGAACATCATTGCACCAAATCGGAAGCCATAAGCGCAAGCGATAATGATGGCGGGAATTTCTATAATCCCATGTGGGAGAAGGCCTTTCATTAACGTAATCATGGCATCTCCGCCCTGAGAAGCCGTAATGCTTGCAATATATCCAATCATCATGCCGTTGATGGCCAAGAATATGAAAGGAACGATACCCAGAATTGCTCCCAGATACATCACAATAATGGACTTGATGGCATTATTGAAGAAAATAAACACCATAAACCATAGAGTGGGGTTGCTGCTGTTATCAATGGTATCCGCCATCTGCTGGAGACCCGCCATTTGTCCCTGGATAAAGGAATCAAAACCGGAATTGGTAGCTCCTACGACAATACCGGCCAACATGATGACACAGCTGAAAATCAAATAATGGCGCATCGTACCCAAATGACGAAAAATTTCGCGCAAGCCAAACATAGTGCTCACTCCTTTTTTGCATCTATTTTCGCATCTGTGACGAATAAGTTGGTGGTACGAGCATAGATTGTACTAGAACAAGCCTCAATCCAGAAAGGAGCGCCCAATCCAATGAACATGTTTTATGTAATAAACGGCCAAAGGTTGAAACGTTATTTTTTCATCGCGATCGGCATCATATTTGCAGTCGGCGTCATTTATGCGGAAAAGGACAACATCACGGTATTTTCTCCACAGCAGCCAGCCGCTATCTACAGCGTGCCAACAGATAAGAAAGTAATTGCACTTACTTTTGACATCAGTTGGGGGGAGAAGCGGACCGAGCCTATTCTCGAAATACTGAAACAGAAAAATGTAACGGATGCTACATTTTTCTTGTCTGCTCCCTGGAGTCAATCACATCCGGAGATCGTGAAGAAAATCGTTGACGCGGGATACGAAATTGGCAGTCATGGAAACAAGCATGAGAACTACAGTACACTTAATGATGATGAAATCCGCAAGCAAATCGAAACCGCTCATTCGGTTCTCACCCAAGTAACCGGCAAAACACCAACCTTGATTCGTTTACCTAACGGAGATTTTGACAAAAGGGTGCTGTCCATTGCCGAACAAATGAATTATAAAGTCATCCAATGGGACACCGATTCACTGGATTGGATGAACATCGGTACAGACAAAATTGTAAACCGCGTCGTCAGCAAAGCTCATCCGGGAGATATCGTTCTGATGCATGCCAGCGATTCGGTCAAACAAACCCATGAAGCGCTCCCTGCAATTATTGATCAGCTTCGTGAGAAGGGGTATGAATTCGTAACTGTCTCCGAACTGATCGCTCAAACCGAAGTGCAGGGCAAAACGGTACAGGATAAACCGACCATGCTGCAGCAAATGGCTGCTTCTACCGGTTTTTAAAGAACAAATCTAAAAGATTATACAGCCGATTTCGCATTTATTGCGGGGTCGGCTGTTCGTTTGCCCACAAGTCGGTGAAGCCACATAATTTGGTATGCATTGCAAACAAACATCGGAATCACCATAAAGACGATAGCGCTCGGATTGCTTTCTTCCCCAGTCAGGGTCGGCCAGGATTCCAATATGGTTACCACGACCAATAAAAAAACAGTTGGAATAAATGCATGATTATTGGTTTGTTTCACTTTAAAGTAGGCCACAAGCCACGCAGCCAAACCAAGAGCTACCGGCAGCGACCAGAATATCCAATTATTCAAAAGTTCGCGATTGCCATACAAAATGTATCCAAGTCCGCCCAGCGTAAACAATGTTGTGTAGGCCTGCAGTGCATTCCATAGGTAACTTTTGCGAAGAACGCTTAGTGCAATGTAATTAAGCGTCAAATAAGCAAAAAAGCCCATTTGACTAAATGCGCCAAATAATAATCCTACCAGAAGCATCATAAGCGCATTAAATCCTGCTGCCTGAAGTCCCAAGAAACCAAAGGATTGGTCAGTCCATTGCATAATACTTCCAACTATCATGGTCACGACACCGCCAACCGCCATCGTGCTCCAGAACAGGAAAAACCATTTGCGTAAATTCACTCTTTCGTTCACTCCTCGGAAGGTTCATGCAAAACCATGTCAACCTTTATTTTACCACGTTCACAACAAAAAGCTATGTCGTGTCCATGATAATACCTTGAACATTGTCGCATACTATTGATGAACTACCACATGACAATTCAGCAATGAAGCCTTCAGAAACCAATGAATTCTTAGTCAGAAAGGAGATGGGGTTAGCATGCTCAAACGCTTCGCGTTGATTGGTTACATGATTGCATTGACACTCATCATAACGAGCTGCGGATCCGAGCCTTCAGGTGGCGGATCAAGCGAGGCGGTCAGTTATAAAGATATGAAATCAATGGTTATTGACATATTGAAGACCGAAGATGCCCAAAAAGCACTTCAGGAATCCGCAATCGCCACAGGATCCGGAAGCTCGGGCTTTACGTCAAAACTGTTGTCTGTCCAGGATCAGGAACAGGTCAGATTGGCTGTCAAGGAAACATTAGTCTCCCCCGATTATAATAAAGTCATTGAGCGGTTGATGCTTGATACCCGGTTTGCAGGCGAATTTGCCAATGCTGTAAACAAGCAGAACAAACAAATCCACAAGGATCTGCTGAAGGATCCATCCTATCAGAAAGATCTCATTCAAGTTCTAAAAAATCCGGAAATGGATAAAATGATTCTCGAAGTACTGCAGAGCACTCAATATCGTTCTCAGGTAATGACGATTATGCAGGAATCGATGTCCAGTCCAATTTTCCGCTTGGAGATTCTGGATCTGCTCAAAAAGGCGGTCAAAGAAGAACTTAAACCTAAACCGGACGAGAAGGTGCAAAAGCCTTCTGATAAAGAAGGCCAAAGCGATCAAGAGGACTCAGGCGGCGATATGTCCGATCAAGGCGGGGGCTAACTTTTAATGAAAAATAAAAACCCGCTCGTACGGGATCCGGTTCTTCCAACCGGTTCCCATATAAGCGGGTTTTAATTTACAATCCAGGTATGGCTTCTGTTTCTTATGCTTCACATTTAGCAATAACTTTCTGGGCTATATCCGAATATAAACGGCCAATCTCCGTATCCGCTTTATAGACAGATGGAGAGAAGTCTTTCTCGGAAGGATGATTATCCGGCGCACCCAGCGGGATTTGAGCCATTAACTCCGCATTCAGCGATTCCGCCAAACGTGCTCCTCCGCCGCGCCCGAACACATACTCCTTCTCACCGCTTTTACTTTCAAAATAAGACATGTTCTCCACAATGCCAAGAATTTCATGCTCTGTTTTAATCGCCATGGCACCAGCCCGTGCAGCTACAAAGGCGGCTGTTGCATGAGGGGTAGTAACAATGATTTCTTTGCTTTGCGGAATCATTTGATGAACATCAAGCGCGACATCTCCGGTGCCCGGGGGCAGATCAAGCAGCAGATAGTCCAGCTCGCCCCACTCGATCTCTGCAAAGAAATTGCGCAGCATTTTGCCGAGCATGGGTCCGCGCCAGACGATCGGTGCATTGTCCTCAACAAAAAATCCCATCGACATGACACGAACACCGAATTTTTCAATCGGAATGACCCTTTCGTTTATCACTTCAGGTCTTTCCTCAATTCCCATCATATCCGGAACGCTAAACCCGTAAATATCGGCATCGACGATTCCGACTCTCTTCCCTTGGCGAGCAAGCGCAACGGCTAAATTAACGGTGACCGTAGACTTGCCTACACCGCCCTTGCCGCTGGCAACCGCGATAAATTGCACTCCACTGCCCGCATGCAGCAGTGGGTGAGCTTCAAGACCAGCCGAATGGCCGCGTAAAGGCGCACGGTTCCCTTCCGAGCCACCGGCTGATGCATTCTTCGATCCATCCACGCCTGCAGCGCCCTCCTCCGATGCTGCGGCCGCGCGGAAGCGGCTGTGAACCGTTTCTACTCCCAAACGTGCCATAGCCTCGCGCAGGGCCGCCTCAAACGCCGGCTGAGCCGCAGACTCGACGCCTTGAATGGTTAAAGAAACCTGACCCTCCTTCACCATTACATCACGGATGTTCACTTTGCCATCCTTGCTGCTATATCGCACCGCTACAGCTTCAGCAGCTGAAATGGCTTCCTCACGAGTCAACATAAGTTCATCGTCACCTCATATTCAAATATATACGCAATACCAATCATAACGATATGTACATTATTGATTATATCACAAGAAGAACCAGCTATCGCCAGAGGAGATGCCCTGTGCCGTTTTTTGCGGTGAAATATTATAAGCCAATTATGGTGGACGCATATAACTTGTATTTTAAAAGCCAACTCCTCCTTGCGGAGAAGCTGGCCATCTCGTTACGATCCATTAGGAGTTCCTGTCCCCCATTTTTCTCCTGAGGAATACCGAAGTATCCCTTGATACACGGAGGCTGCAACCATCTTCTGATAATTGGAATCCGCAAGACGACTTGCTTCGCCCGGATTTGAAAGAAATCCAACCTCGACCAGAGCACTGGGAATCTCTTCGGTAGCCTTCAATAGGAAAACCGTATTGACCTTGGCGGCCACCCGTTGGGTATTGTCCAGATTGCGTTTAATCTCCTCCTGGATGAAAGAAGCCAAAACCGCATTATCAGGATGATTGGGATAAAAGAAGGTTTGAGCGCCAGACCATTTTGGTGAAGGTATGCTGTTCATATGAATACTGATGAGCATTGAGGCGTTCTGGTCCTTCACGAATTGAGCGCGCCTCAGGAGATCCTCTGTTTTTCTTTTGCTGATTTTCTGGGTTCCTTCATTAGCCAGATCATAATCACCTTCACGTGTCATGACGACAACCGCACCGGATTGCTGCAAGTAATCGCGAAGCTGCAGCGCAATCGCCAGATTAAGATCCTTCTCAACAGCTCCCTGTTTACTTACCGCTCCGCCGTCAACACCGCCGTGCCCTGCATCAATGGCAATAATTTTCCCAGAAAGCGGCATGGTCCAGTACGTCCATGTACGGGTCGCAGGCACTTCCTGTGTCAGCAAAAGAACCGTCAACAATACAACCGCCATGCCAGCCACGATGCGTAAGGCTCCACGATATGTAATCCAGACAACGAATCGGTTACGAAAACCGCGCATACAAAAAACCACCCCAATCCCCAACAATGATAACGCAAGAGGCATGTCTTGCCTGCTCTCTTATCATCTTATGGGACGAGGTGGTCGGTTATGCGAATATCAGTTGTCCAATACAAATTGTTACTAACTAGTTGACAGGCTGTTCTGACATGCCTTCGATCAGAATTTGAGCAACTTCCGGACGAGAGAACTCTGGAGGCGGACATATCCCGTCACGAAGCAAAGCGCGAACCTTGGTACCTGACAGCGTCAGGTGATGCTCTTTATCATGCGGACATGTTTTGCTGGATGCCATGTTGCCGCATTTCTTACAGAAGAAGCTGTGCTCAAAAAATAGCGGCGTTATGCCGAGCTCCTCCGCAGAGAAGGTGCGAAGCAACTCCTGCGCCTCGTAAGTCCCGTAGTAATCACCAACACCCGCATGATCACGGCCTACAATGAAATGCGTACAGCCATAGTTTTTACGAACCATTGCATGAAAGATAGCTTCCCTTGGTCCCGCATAACGCATCGCCGCTGGAAAAACACCAAGAAAAACACGATCCTTCGGATAATAATTCTCAAGCAAGGCAACGTAGCTCATCATCCGAACATTAGCTGGCACGTCATCCGATTTGGTTTCACCTACCAGCGGATTGAGGAAAAGTGCATCGACAATTTCCATTGCGCATTTTTGGATATATTCATGAGCCCGGTGGACGGGATTGCGAGTCTGGAATCCCACGATGGTTTTCCAGCCGTTATCCGCGAAGATCTGACGAGTCTCGGAAGGATCGAAATAAAACTCATTAAACTTTTCCGGCTGAGGCCGGTTGATTACGGTTATGGGTCCACCAACATAAGTGGAAGGACGACCAAACAATTTGGCTACTCCGGGATGTTCTTGATCATTGGTTTTGAAAACATTAATGGCCTCAAGGTTCTGATCCACTTTGTAGATGCTCTCGATATCGATAACACCGTAAAGCACGCCATCTTCACCTGTCAGTGCCGCACGAGTCCCTACAGAGAGCTCTGCCGCCTTCTCATCCTCAACAGATAAAGTGATCGGAATACTCCACACAATGCCGTTAGCAAGACGCATTTTCTCTACAACAGAGTGATAATCGGCTTCGTTCAGGAAACCTGTGAGCGGCGAAAAAGCTCCAACACCTATTAAATCAAGATCTGATACAGCCCAAGTATTAATAAAAATAGATGACAAGGTTGCCGCTTCCGCAACTAACGCATCACGCTGTGCTCCAGTGGCGATTCGATTGATGAGTTCGCCGCCATGCGGCTTTATGCTGCTCATTTATGCAAGTGCCTCCCTTATTTATGCAATCCGCATTCTGTTTTTTCTTGTCCCGCCCAACGACCGGCACGCGGATCCTCACCCGGCATGACTTGACGCGTGCAATGCTCGCAGCCAATGCTTGGATAGTTATTATCATGCAGCGGGTTGTAATAAACATTATTCGTGCGGATATACTCCCAAACGTCCTCGGAAGTCCAGCTTGCGATTGGGTTGAACTTCACCAGGCCAAACTTGGTGTCATACTCTACTTTTTTGGAATTGGCACGCGTCGGCGCCTGATCGCGGCGAATACCGGTAATCCAAGCTTCGTATTTGGACAAAATTTTGGTCAGAGGCTGAACTTTGCGAATATTGCAGCATTGATTAGCATCACTTTTCCAAAGCTCATCCCCGAATTGTCCGGCCTGCTGCTCTGGTGTAATCTCAGGTTTAACTTCAACAAAGTTCATGCCATAAATTTCTTTCATCTTATCTCTTGTTTCATAAGTTTCTTTGAAGTGAAAATCTGTATCCAAGTAAAACACGTCTGTACTTGGGCTGATTTTTTGCAGCATATCGACGATAACTACATCTTCCGCACCAAAACTGCAGGCAAACGTAATGTTCGGAAAGGTTTCGACGGCAAATTTTATAATATCCTGCGGTGATGCGTTTTCCAATTCCACTGCTTTTTGCGTTATAAGTGCTTCTTTCTCAAAAAGGTTCATATCTAATGCCTCCATTAACGAATTCCTAGTAAAGTGATCTACTTTAAATTATACGTCTAATGATGGTATTGTTCAATGACTTAAATGAGCCAATATGAAGAAAAATACCCCCTCTGGCCAGCAGAAGGGGCATTTTTCGTTGATTCGTTTAACGTTTCGAGAACTGAGGCGCGCGACGAGCCGCTTTAAGTCCGTATTTCTTACGTTCTTTCATACGTGGGTCACGTGTCAGGAAGCCTGCACGCTTCAGAGCTGGACGGAATTCAGGATCTGCTTTGAGCAGAGCGCGTGAAATACCATGACGAATGGCTCCGGCTTGACCGGAAATACCGCCGCCATGAGCAAGTACCAGTACATCGTACTTGTCCGTTGTATCTGTAAGATTAAGCGGTTGTTTCACGATCAGTTTAAGTGTTTCGAGACCAAAATACTCATTGAGGTCACGTTTATTGATAATGATTCGTCCTTCACCCGGCACAAGGCGTACACGTGCAACAGAGTGTTTGCGACGACCGGTTCCATAGTATTGAACTTGAGCCATGAAACTGTCCTCCCTCTAATTATCCGCGAAGTTCATAGACTTCCGGGTTTTGTGCTTGATGTGGGTGTTCTGATCCGGCATAAACTTTAAGTTTAAGCTTCATTTTGTCACCCAGACGGTTCTTCGGAAGCATGCCGTGAATGGCAAATTCCAGTACACGTTCTGGAGTTTTGTTGATCATATCCTGAGCACTAGTTACTCTCAATCCGCCCGGATACATGGAGTGACGGTAGTACAGCTTGTTTTGAAGCTTCTTACCTGTCAGATGAATTTTCTCAGCGTTGATTACTACAACGAAGTCGCCTGTGTCAACGTGCGGTGTGAATTCTGGTTTGTGCTTGCCGCGGATTAATGCAGCTGCTTCGCTTGCAAGACGACCCAGTGTTTTACCTTCCGCATCAATGACGTACCATTTGCGTTCAACTTCATTTGGCTTAGCCATATAGGTGGTGCGCATGGATGATCCTCCTTCTTCATTAAAACAACCGTTCTCATGTATGAAGAAACGATGTCGTTTCATCGATTCATAAACTTGTTTGATATACAATTTGGATGGCCAACTTAGTCGGGGCTGTGGGAGAGCCACTAAGAAAGCACAAGTTATATTTTACTATATACAGAACATAAGCGCAAGCATAATGTTTGGGCTATTTTTCGATATGATTGCAGCTATTCCAAGTACTCCACTTCCCACAAATTCAGACCATGTGCCATGGCGGTCGGTCCGGCAGCAGAACGGTCCCGGGTTTCAAGAATTACTGAGACATCATCCGCAGTGAGTTTGCCTTCTCCTACAAGCAGCAGCGTCCCTGTAATGACCCGTACCATGTTGTATAAAAACCCGCCGCCTGAGATAAAAAGATCCAGCTTGCCGTCTTGCTCGTCAATACGCGCTTCATATACGGTACGTATATGCGTAGTCTTGGTTGAACGTCTGGATGTAAAGGAACTGAAGTCATGTGTGCCTACAAGGGCAGCCAAGCCTTTCCGCATCTCGTCAACACGTAGAGGTGTAGGATGATGAAATCGGTAACGTCGTTCGAACACATCCGGGAACTTATTCATATCAATTGAATAACGATATGTCTTGCGCTTAGCGGAATAGCTGGAATGAAAATCCGGCTCCACTTCATTCACGCTGCGAATAACAATGTCTGTCGGTAGTCTCGTATTAAGAGCGATCGCCCACCGTTCAACCGGAATTGCCGCAGCTGTGTGAAAATTAAATACTTGCCCGCGCGCGTGAACGCCGGCATCCGTTCTTCCGGAACCGATGATATGAACCTCTTCGCCGCTTAGCTTCTTGATGGTATCCTGAATCACATCCTGGATCGTATTTCCGCCAGGCTGCGTTTGAAAGCCATAATAGCGGGTTCCGTCATAGCTGACGACCACCCTCAGATTCCGCATCCCACACCTCCTCCCCGACAAGTTGCTCAGCTGATATTGCGCGTATGGCGATTGTTGAGTTCTCTGTTTGTTTCAAAATCTGTTCTTGCTCCAGCTTGAACTGCTGCCAGGTCAGTCGTTGTTACTAGATGTGCTTCTTTCGTTAATCTGCTTTTGCTTATGTTTGTCTTGGTACTCTATTGTTTGTCTGCTCTATTGTTTGTCGGTCTGCAACAAGCAATCTGCTCTGTGTCTTTGCGATAAAGGCTGCAAGCCTTTAAAGATACCGCAGTTGAGTTCAACAGCTCTACAGAGGCTTCTCCAACCATACCATCGATAGTCAGTATAATTTCCAGACATACTGGTGCAGCGAGAAGAGCCGTAGAGTAGAGCATAGAAGGGCCGAAGAGCTTACTTCCTGCCTTTGTCCACATGTGATTACCTTATCATTCAATTCAATATCATACGTGGACAACAGTATCCGCCGCCCCATCTTTAGCTCGTACCGAAGGCTCGTCCGAGCCGAGTCGCATTTAATGGCACAAAAAAAAGGTGGCCGCAAGGTCCACCCTTTCGTTTGTTTACGCGCGGTCCACGAGTTCCAAATAAACCATTGGTGCCGCGTCACCGCGACGAGGTCCCAATTTCAAAATACGTGTGTATCCGCCCGGACGTTCCGAGTAACGGGTAGCCAGCTCGGAAAACAGTTTTTGGATTGCATCTTGCTCGCCATCGATTGACTCGCGACGTACAAAAGCAGCTACTTGACGACGAGCGTGAAGATCACCGCGTTTAGCAAGCGTGATCAGCTTCTCTGCGATCGGGCGAAGCTCTTTCGCTTTCGCTTCAGTCGTTTGAATCCGTTCATACAGGAACAAGTCAGTGCAAAGATCGCGGAATAATGCTTTACGCGAACTAGCGTCACGGCTCAATTTTGAATATGCCATCGATTTTCCCTCCTTTATTCTTCCATACGGAGGCCAAGACCGAGTTCTTCGAGCTTCTCTTGAACTTCCTCTAAAGACTTGCGTCCAAGGTTGCGGACTTTCATCATGTCTTCTTCGGTTTTCGTTATCAGCTCTTGAACGGTGTTGATGCCTGCACGCTTGAGACAATTGTAAGAACGTACGGAGAGATCGAGTTCTTCAATCGTCATCTCTAGTACTTTTTCTTTTTTGTCTTCTTCTTTTTCCACCATGATTTCGGCATCCTTGGCTTCATCCGTAAGTCCCACGAACAAATCAAGATGCTCGGTCAAAATTTTGGCGCCGAGGCTAACAGCCTCTTCCGGCCTGATGCTGCCATCGGTCCAAACTTCCAATGTCAGCTTATCATAGTTCGTTACTTGGCCAACGCGGGTGTTCTCAACCGTATAGTTAACGCGCGTAATTGGCGTGTAGATCGAATCGACTGGAATTACACCAATCGGCTGATCTTCCCGTTTGTTACGATCCGCTTGAACGTAACCGCGTCCGCGATTGGCGAATACACGCATATGAAGCCGTGCACCGGAAGCCAGAGTAGCGACATGAAGATCAGGGTTTAAAATTTCGACATCGCTATCAGCGCGAATATCGCCCGCCGTAACGTTGCCATCGCCTTCAGCGTCAATTTCCAATACCTTCTCTTCGTCGGAATGGATTTTGAGTGAAAGCCCTTTGAGGTTCAGAATGATCTCGGTTACGTCCTCCATCACACCTGGAACCGTCGAGAATTCATGAAGCACGCCGTCGATCTGAACTGATGTTACAGCAGCACCCGGCAATGACGACAACAGGATTCTGCGTAGCGAGTTCCCGAGCGTCGTCCCGTATCCGCGTTCCAACGGTTCAACTACGAAACGTCCGTAAGTGCCTTCCTCGTTCAGCTCTACGGTTTCGATTTTCGGCTTTTCGATCTCAATCACTAATAGTCCCCTCCTTCAAAACGTCGCTCCGTTACCATGATCGCAATTGAAGTCTAATCATGTAGTATGCCAAACCTTCACAACCATTATTCACAAGTTGTCGATATTTGATACCACACCCGACTAGACTATACGCGACGACGTTTCGGCGGACGGCATCCGTTATGCGGAACAGGCGTTACGTCCTTAATGAGGTTAACTTCAAGACCAGCTGCCTGCAGGGAGCGGATTGCCGCTTCACGACCTGCACCTGGACCTTTAACCATGACTTCAACTGCTTTCATACCATGCTCCATTGCAGCTTTGGCAGCGGATTCGGCAGCCATTTGAGCTGCGAAAGGCGTGCTTTTACGGGAACCTTTGAAACCAAGGTTGCCTGAGCTTGCCCAGGAGATCGCGTTGCCGTGCGGATCAGTGATAGTAACAATCGTGTTATTGAACGTTGAACGGATGTGTGCCACACCCGATTCAATATTTTTACGGTCACGACGTTTTGTACGAACCGCTTTTTTCGGTTTTGCCATTTGAGTTATCCCCCCTTGTTATTTCTTCTTGTTCGCTACAGTCCGACGAGGACCTTTACGCGTACGAGCATTGGTTTTCGTCCGTTGACCACGAACCGGAAGACCACGACGGTGACGAACACCGCGGTAGCAGCCAATTTCGATCAGACGTTTGATGTTAAGAGAAATTTCACGACGAAGGTCGCCTTCCACCTTAACGGATTTATCAATCGTTTCGCGGAGTTTGCTGACTTCATCTTCAGTCAGGTCGCGAACGCGTGTCTGTTCACTGATCCCTGTAGTACTCAGAATCTTGTGGGCAGTTGTTGTGCCGATACCAAAAATGTAGGTCAGAGCAATGACGACGCGTTTATCACGCGGTAAGTCTACACCAGCAATACGTGCCATGTACCGTTATCCCTCCTTTATCCTTGTTTTTGTTTGTGTTTCGGATTTTCACAAATCACCATTACATTGCCTTTGCGGCGAATGACTTTGCATTTTTCGCAGATCGGCTTGACCGAAGGTCTGACCTTCATTGTGATTACCTCCCGAATTCTTTCGTTAGCAAAACCGTATACCGGCTTACTTCCGATAGGTAATGCGTCCTCTAGATAGATCATAAGGCGACAACTGAATGACCACTTTATCTCCTGTCAGGATACGGATAAAATGCATTCTTAGTTTACCCGATACATGAGCCAGAATTTGGTGTCCATTTTCCAGTTCAACCTTGAACATGGCGTTAGGCAGCGGTTCAATTACCGTACCTTCAACTTCAATGACATCTTCTTTAGCCACAGTCAATCTCCTTTCCCTTGCGCTGCTTTCTGAATTGCAAAACGCAGCTTAGCATTCGTAACACGGCCGGTTTCCCGCATGCTGTCCGTCACTTCATGACTGACGACCGGCTGCATCCTTAGATGCAGTACGTTCTTCTTCTTCGGTTGATCGAAGCGCCGCTTGTCACCGTCTGCGATAAGGACGAATTTCTCATCGACGATGCCGATAATAACAGCATAGCCGCCTTCTTCCTTACCACGCAGTATCTGGACTATGCGGCCGATTTCCGGCATATGTTCCAATGCGTTCAACCTGCCTGCTCCCTTGGTAGGGTTAATATTTCACAGCCATCTGCCGTCACGGCCACAGTGTGCTCAAAATGTGCGCACCATGAACCGTCTTCGGTAACGACTGTCCAATTATCCTCCAGCGTACGTACGTAACGCTCCCCGATGTTGACCATCGGTTCAATCGCGAGCACCATGCCCGGTTTGAGCCTGGGCCCATGATTGGGCATGCCGTAATTCGGAATCTGTGGCTCTTCATGGAGGCTGGCTCCAATGCCGTGACCAACATATTCACGAACAACGGAGAAACCAGCAGCTTCGATCACTTGTTGAATCGCATGCGAGATCGTAAACAACCGAACATCCGGTTTAACGAGCGCCAGACCAGCATAAAGTGACTCTTCAGTCACTTCCAACAGCCTGTTCGTCTGCTCACTGATACTGCCTACGCCGTAGGTCCAGGCGGAATCACCATGGTATCCTTTGTACTGCGCACCAATATCGATGCTGATAATGTCGCCATCATTCAGTTTGCGTGAGCCCGGAATTCCATGTACCAGCTCTTCATTGACAGAAGCGCAAATGCTGGCAGGAAATTGATTGTATCCTTTAAAAGATGGAATGGCATTTTGACTGCGGATGTAAGTTTCCGCGATCCCGTCCAATTCCTTGGTTGTAATACCAGGACGAATGGATTGTTTCAACAACCGGTGCGTTTCGGCAACGATTCGGCCAGCTTCTCTCATATATTGCAATTCCGACTCGGATTTGCATATAATCATTCGGCTGTTCCCCGTAGAGCAGAAACAATCTCCGTCGTTACTTCATCAATCTCTCTCTCTCCGTCCACCTCGCGCAGGATCCCTTTGCCCGAGTAATAATCCAGAAGAGGAGCAGTTTTTGAGATGTACTCGTCAAGACGAGTACCGACTTTCGCTTCCGTATCGTCTGACCTCTGATACAGCTCGCCGCCGCATTTATCGCAAATGCCTTCTTGCTTTGGCGGATTGAACATAATGTGGTAGGTCGCACCACAAGATTTACAAATGCGGCGACCGGTCAGACGCGCAAGCAGCAGACCGCGGTCAACTTTTAAGTTAACAACATGGTCAATGCTTCGACCCATTTCAGCAAGCATGCCATCTAAAGCCTCGGCTTGCTGTAGTGTCCGTGGAAAGCCGTCTAGCAGGAATCCTTTTTGGCAATCTTCAAGCTGCAGACGTTCACGAACGATTCCGTTCGTAATTTCGTCCGGTACGAGAAGACCTTGATCGACGTATTCTTTAGCCTTCTGTCCCAGAGGCGTGCCTTGTTTCATGGCCAGTCGGAACGCGTCACCCGTAGAGATATGGGGAATTCCGAAGGTATCCACTATTCTCTCGGCTTGCGTACCTTTACCGGCGCCTGGAGGGCCCATGAATAAAATGTTCATTAGCGTGTTCCTCGCTTTAAGCACAATAGGCTCTAAGCGGGTTCCGTTACGCTATAACCTGAACGGAAGCCCGATTTTGAACCTATCGTTATTTATTGATAAACCCTTTATAGTGGCGCTTGATCAATTGGGTCTCGATTTGTTTCATCGTATCAAGCGCAACGCCGATAACGATAAGCAGCGAGGTTCCGCCGAGTCTGACATCTGCCGGCAAGCCAGCCATTTTACCGAATATAACCGGCAAAATTGAGATGAGTGCCAAGAATATCGCACCACTCAGTGTGATTCTGGACATGACTCGTGTGATATAAGAAGAGGTTGGCTTACCAGGGCGTATGCCTGGAATGTAGCCTCCATTTTTCTTCATCTGGTCAGCCATTTGTACCGGATTAATCTGTACAAAGGTATAGAAGAACGTGAATGCCAGAATCAATATTACATACAGTACCATACCCAGAGGCGCATCATATGTCAAATTATCCTTTACCCATACCGCCCAGCCATGTGTTGACCAGAACTGTGAGATGGTAACGGGAAATAACAAAAGCGATGACGCGAAGATGACCGGAATAACGCCTGCTCCGTTCACTTTCAGCGGAATGTGTGTAGATTGACCACCGTACATTTTACGTCCAACTACGCGTTTAGCATACTGAACCGGTATTTTTCTAATTCCCTGTTGGACAAAGATAACCCCAACCACGATCGCGACTATAACGATGAGAAGAACAACCACTTTTATGATGTTAAGAAAAAGGGTGTCTCCAGCATCTACAAACTCTTGTGTATAGATAGATCGAATGTGCCGCGGAATGGAAGCAACGATACCGGCAAAGATCAGGACCGAGATCCCGTTACCGATACCTTTCTCCGTTATCTGCTCACCGAGCCACATAAGGAAGGCTGTACCTGCTGTCAGGACGATGGCTATCATCAGATAGTCACCAAACGCTGCACCTGGAATCATTTCATACTGGTATTGACGGTTAAATCCAATCGCCGTACCGAAACCTTGAATTAACCCTAGTACGATCGTACCATAACGTGTAATTTGTGCAAGCTTGCGTTTTCCATTTTCTCCTTCTTTTGCCCACTCGGCAAATTTAGGAATGACATCCATCGACAATAATTGCACGATGATGGAAGCCGTAATGTAAGGCATAATTCCAATCGCGAAAATCGAGAACTGGAACAATGCTCCACCTGAGAATGTATTCAGCAAACCAAACAAATCAGCTCCGGACTGGTCAACACTCTTAAATACATCTTTATTGACGCCTGGCACCGGAATAAAGGAACCAATCCGGTAAACGAGCAAGATGAACAATGTGAACAAAATCCGCTTGCGAAGGTCTTCCACTTTCCAAATGTTGGACACGGTCTTGAACAATTAGATCACCTCGGTTTTACCGCCGGCAGCCTGGATTTTCTCTACCGCAGATTGAGAGAATTTGTTTGCTTTTACCGTAAGCTGAACAGTGATATCGCCATTGCCGAGAACTTTAATACCACTCTGCGGGTTTTTGACAATTCCTTGCTCGATAAGCAACTCTGGCGTGATTTCAGTGCCGGCTGCAAAATTGTTCAACTCATCGATGTTCACAATCGCATACTCTTTACGGAATGGGTTGTTAAAGCCGCGTTTAGGAACACGACGATACAACGGGTTTTGTCCGCCTTCGAAACCTGGACGAACACCACCGCCGGAACGGGCGTTCTGACCTTTGTGACCACGACCAGCTGTTTTGCCGTTACCGCTACCGATACCCCGACCTTTACGGAATGCTTCTTTGCGGGATCCTGGTGCTGGTGTGAGCTCATGCAATTTCATCGTAGGTTGCACCTCCTTATAATTTCTTGTGCCGCAAGCGGCACTATATCTTATACTTCCTCAACTTTGACCATATGGCTGACAGTGTTCACCATACCACGGACTGCCGGGTTATCATTATGGACAACCGATTGACGAATTTTACGCAGTCCGAGCGATTGAATCGTTGCACGTTGCTTCTCGTTACGACCAATCAGGCTGCGAACGAGGGTGATCTGCAATTTTGCCATCGTGTTCCCCTCCTTAACCTAAAAGCTCTTGTACGGTTTTTCCACGCAGTTTGGCAACATCTTCAGCGCGTTTCAGGCGGGAAAGCCCTTCAAGCGTTGCGTTAACCATATTCATGGAGTTCGAAGAACCCAGTGATTTTGTAAGAATGTCGCCTACTCCTGCAAGCTCAAGAACGGCACGAACAGGACCGCCTGCAATCACTCCGGTACCTTCCGATGCCGGTTTGAGCAATACGCGTCCTGCGCCAAAATGTCCAAGAACCAGATGCGGGATCGTTGTCTTAACAAGTGGTACATGGATCAGGTTTTTCTTGGCATCGTCGATGCCTTTGCGGATGGCATCCGGAACTTCGCCCGCTTTGCCGATTCCTGCGCCCACATATCCTTTGCCGTCTCCGACAACTACAAGCGCGCTAAAGCTGAAACGGCGTCCGCCTTTTACAACTTTGGATACGCGGTTGATTTGAACTACTTTCTCAGTCAGTTCTAGAGTATTCGGATCTATACGCAAGTCGTTTTACCTCCTTATTAAGGTTTCTCAATTAGAATTGAAGTCCAGCTTCGCGAGCCGCATCAGCCAGAGCCTGTATTCTACCATGGTACAAGTATCCACCGCGATCGAAAACGACTTTCTCAACGCCTTTCGCTTTCGCGCGTTCAGCGATGAGCTCACCGATTTTGCGAGCCGATTCAACGTTGCCGCCGTTGCCTACGTCAGTAACTTCTTTATCCAGCGTAGAAGCCGATGCAATCGTTACACCTTGAACATCATCAATCAGTTGTGCATAGATGTGTTTGGAGGAACGGAATACAGCAAGACGCGGACGCTGCACGGTTCCATTGATTTTCTTACGAACACGCAGGTGACGTTTCAAACGCGCTTTGTTTTTATCGCCTTTTGTAATCATTCGTTGTACACTCCTTTCTTACTGTCCATTATGATGCTATCCGATTAAACAGCTGCAAGAGCTGTTTATTTTTTCTTACCGGCTTTACCTTCTTTACGAATAATGCGTTCACCTTCGTACTTGATCCCTTTGCCTTTATACGGCTCTGGTTCACGTACAGAACGGATTTTTGCAGCAGTTGCGCCAACGAGTTCTTTGTCGATACCACGAACGATGATCTTGGTGTTCGAAGGAACATCAAACTCGATGCCGCCTTCAGGCGTGATTTCAACCGGATGGGAGTATCCAACGTTAAGGACAACTTTGTCACCGGCCTTGCTTGCACGGTAACCAACGCCCACGAGCTCCAGTGATTTCGTGAAACCTTCAGTTACGCCACTCACCATATTAGCGATAACGCTGCGCGTTGTGCCATGCAGGGAGCGGTGCAATTTATTGTCAGTCGGACGTTCGATTGTGATTACGCTGTCCTCCACAACCACTTTCATGTCTTTGTGAATCGTGCGGCTCAGCGAACCTTTCGGTCCTTTAATTGTAATAAAGCTGTTGTCCAAGTCGATGTTTACGCCACCTGGTACTTGGATCGGTTTACGGCCAATACGAGACATTGTTACACCTCCAATCGTTGTGACAGTTTCTTACCAAACGTAGCAGACGACTTCGCCGCCCGATTTCACTTGGCGTGCTTCTTTATCGGTCATAACCCCTTTAGACGTTGAAATGATTGCCATTCCAAGGCCGCCTAGAACACGAGGGACTTCAGTGCTTTTCGTGTAAACGCGCAGTCCCGGTTTGCTGATACGTTTCAGCCCGGTAATGACACGTTCTTGATTGGGACCGTATTTCAAAAAGATACGGATAATCCCTTGTTTGCTATCTTCGATATACTCAGCGTCGCGGATAAAGCCCTCGCGTTTCAAAATTTCTGCGATTTGCTTCTTCACCTTCGAAGCAGGCATTTCAACCGTCTCATGACGCACAACGTTTGCGTTTCGGATACGCGTGAGCATATCTGCAATCGGATCAGACATAACCATTGTGAGAACCTCCTTCCCGATACTTAAGCTGATTACCAGCTTGCTTTTTTAACGCCAGGAATCTGGCCTTTGTATGCTAATTCACGGAAACAAATCCGACAAATTTTAAACTTTTGCAAAACGGAATGCGGACGGCCGCAACGCTCACAGCGTGTATAAGCTTGCACTTTGAATTTCGGTGTGCGCTGTTGCTTGATCTTCATCGAAGTTTTTGCCACTTGGTAGTACCTCCTGTGGATTACTTCGCAAACGGCATGCCCATTTGGGTCAGCAGTTCACGAGCCTCTTCGTCCGTTTTTGCCGTCGTGACGATGACGACGTCCATACCACGCACTTTATCAACTTTATCATACTCGATCTCCGGGAAGATAAGTTGTTCTTTCAAGCCGAGTGTATAGTTACCACGACCATCAAACGCTTTGTTCGATACGCCGCGGAAGTCGCGAACGCGTGGGAGCGTTACGTTAAACAGTTTATCAAGGAAATAGTACATGCGCTCGCCGCGCAATGTAACTTTGACCCCGATTGGCATATTTTCGCGAAGTTTGAAACCAGCGATGGATTTCTTCGCGCGTGTGACTACCGGCTTCTGTCCGGAAATCAAGCGAAGGTCTTCAACAGCAGTGTCAAGCACTTTGGAGTTGGAAACAGCCTCACCAACACCCATGTTGATAACAATTTTCTCGATTTTCGGCACTTGCATGACGGTGGTGTAATCAAATTTCTGCATCAAAGCAGGTGTAATGTCATTCAGGAAACGATCTTTCAATCTTGTTGTAGCCATGTAACGTGGACCTCCTTTCCGCTATCGGTCAATTAATCGATTACCTCACCGGATTTTTTAGCGATCCGGACTTTTTTACCGTTGTTGAGCGTTTTGTATCCGATACGGGTTACTTTACCGCTCTTTGGATCAATGTGCATAACATTTGAAACGTGAATTGGCGCTTCCTGCTCGATAATTCCACCCTGCGGGTTAAGCTGGGAAGGACGAGTATGCTTCTTCACCATGTTGACGCCTTCGATGAGAACACGATTTTCTCGTGGATACGCAGCAATGACGCGGCCTTTCTTGCCTTTGTCTTTACCGGTAATGACCATGATCGTGTCATCTTTTTTGACGTGCAATTTATTGTTATGGGACTCTAACACTTTTTTCAAGCGTGGCATGAGTTACACCTCCTGCATTCTTGCGTATGGTTCGCAAGATGATTTCTTTAGATAACTTCCGGTGCAAGCGATACGATTTTCATAAAGTCACGATCGCGAAGTTCACGAGCAACTGGTCCGAAAATACGTGTACCGCGCGGGCTTTTGTCTTCCTTTACGATAACCGCTGCATTCTCATCAAATGAGATGTATGAACCGTCTTTACGGCGAACCGCACGCTTCGTACGTACGATAACCGCTTTAACAACATCACCTTTTTTGACAACGCCACCTGGTGTTGCTTGTTTAACGGAACAAACGATCAAATCGCCAATATGGCCTACACGACGCCCAGTACCGCCCAGTACACGAATGCACATCAATTCTTTCGCGCCAGAGTTGTCAGCAACGGCCAAACGCGTAAATGGTTGAATCATTTCAACGTCCTCCTTCCGTCCAAATGCTTAAAAACAAGCATTTTTACAAAATAATAGCTGCTTCAACGATTTCGACAAGGCGGAACCGTTTGTCTTTTGAAAGCGGACGAGTCTCCATAACCTTGACAGTATCGCCAATCTTAGCTTGGTTGTTCTCATCATGTGCTTTGAATTTCTTCGTGTATTTGATGCGTTTATGGTAAAGATCATGCTTTTTGTAGGTTTCTACAGCAATCACGATGGTTTTATCCATTTTGTCGCTCACGACTTTTCCGATTTGAACTTTGCGCGCATTACGTTCGCTCATTGTTCATCCTCCTTTCTTACGATAGAACCTGCATATCGTTCCCGGGATAGGAGCAATTAGCTGCTAATTCCGAGTTCTCTTTCATGAAGAATGGTTTTAGCACGAGCGATATCCTTCCGCACATCACGAATACGTGTCGGGTTTTCCAATTGACCAGTGGCCAACTGAAAACGAAGGTTAAAAAGCTCCTCTTTAAAACCATTCACTTTTTGTTCAAGCTCAGCAGAGGTTAGGTTGCGAAATTCATTAGCTTTCATTTGCTTCACCACCCACTTCTTCACGTTTCACGAACTTCGTTTTGATTGGAAGCTTGTGAGCGGCAAGACGCATTGCTTCGCGAGCGATTTCTTCCGAAACACCTGCAAGTTCAAACAATACTTTGCCTGGTTTTACAACAGCTACCCACTTCTCAACGTTACCTTTACCGCTACCCATCCGAACTTCAAGCGGCTTTTGTGTAATTGGCTTAGCAGGGAAAATTTTAATCCAAACTTTACCGCCACGTTTGATATAACGAGTCATTGCAATACGGGCAGCTTCGATTTGGCGGTTGGTAATCCATGATGGCTCCAGCGCTTGGAGGCCGAATTCACCGAAATGAACTTCAGTACCGCCTTTAGCGCGACCTTTCATGTGACCACGTTGTTGTTTACGGTGTTTGACACGTTTTGGCACCAACATTGATTAGTTGCCTCCTTCCTGGGGAGCAGCAGCTTTCTTCTTCGTAGGAAGGACTTCGCCACGATAGATCCATACTTTTACGCCGATGAGGCCGTAAGTGGTATGTGCTTCAGCTGTACCGTAGTCAATATCGGCACGAAGCGTATGAAGCGGCACTGTGCCTTCGCTGTATCCTTCCGAACGCGCGATTTCCGCACCGCCCAGACGACCGCTGACTGCTGTTTTAATTCCTTTTGCTCCGGAACGAATAGTCCGTTGAATGGATTGTTTCATAGCACGACGGAACGATACACGACGCTCAAGCTGTTGAGCAATGCTTTCAGCAACAAGAATTGCGTCCAGCTCCGGATGCTTAATTTCAGAAATGTTGATGTGTACTTTTTTGCCTTTGGAGATTTTAGCAAGCTCGGAGCGAAGGTTTTCAACCTCGGAACCGCCTTTACCAATAACCATACCAGGCTTGGCTGTATAGATTGTTACGTTAACGCGATTTGCAGCACGCTCGATTTCAAAGCGGGATACAGCCGCATCTCTCAATTTGTTCTTGAGATACTCACGGATTTTGACATCTTCCATAAGCAGCTCGCCGAAATCCTTGCCTGCGAACCATTTGGATTCCCAGTCACGGATAATACCGATACGTAGACCAACCGGATTTACCTTTTGTCCCACACGTTGTCCCTCCTTATTTTTCGGATACCACCAAAGTAATGTGGCTGGTTCTTTTATTAATCCGACTTGCACGACCCATGGCGCGCGGACGGAAACGTTTCATTGTTGGTCCTTGGTTTACAAAAACCTGAGCAACGACCAGCTTGTTTATATCCAATTGGTAATTGTGTTCCGCATTTGCAATAGCGGAGTTAAGCAGCTTCTCCACGATTGGGGAAGCGGATCTTGGCGTATGGCGCAAAATCGCGATTGCTTCGCCGACTTGCTTGCCGCGAATCAAATCCACAACCAGCTGTGCTTTGCGAGGTGCAATGCGGACGTGGTTAGCGCTCGCTTTAGCTTCTTGCATCGTTGAACCTCCTCTCGATCGATCATTCGAAACTTGTTATTGATTAACGACGGCCTGTCTTCTTGTCGTCGTCACCATGTCCTTTGTATACACGTGTCGGCGCGAACTCACCGAGTTTGTGACCAACCATATCTTCCGTTACATAAACCGGTACATGCTTACGACCGTCATAAACAGCGAATGTATGACCGATGAATTGAGGGAAAATGGTTGAACGGCGAGACCAGGTTTTAACAACCGTCTTCTTGTCCGCCTCATTCAGCACTTCAACTTTTTTCAGCAGGTAGCCGTCGATAAACGGACCCTTTTTCAAACTGCGACCCATAGATGATCCTCCCTTCACGCTGGCTTTGCGTGACGCAGCGCGTCACGCGGCGGCGCTCATGCACCTATTACTTCGTACGACGACGAACAATGTATTGGCTTGATGCTTTTTTCTTCTTACGCGTTTTGTAGCCTAGGGTTGGTTTGCCCCATGGAGACATTGGCGATTTACGTCCGATTGGAGCACGGCCTTCACCACCACCATGCGGGTGATCGTTCGGGTTCATAACAACACCACGAACTTCAGGGCGTTTGCCCAGCCAACGGGAACGGCCGGCTTTACCGATTTTCACGAGTTCGTGATCCTCGTTGCCAACAGATCCGATTGTTGCACGGCAGGTTTTCAGAATACGGCGAACCTCACCAGAGGACAAACGGATAACCGCATAGCTTTCCTCTTTACCAAGAAGTTGAGCTTCTGTTCCAGCAGCACGAACCAGCTGTCCGCCTTTGCCAGGCTTCATCTCGATATTGTGGATAACAGTACCAACCGGAATGTTCTCCAGCGGCAATGCGTTACCGACTTTGATATCTGCATCTGCGCCGGACACGATTTGCGAACCGACTTTCAGACCTTTTGGAGCGATAATGTAGCTTTTTGCACCATCCGCATAGTGGATAAGTGCTATGTTCGAGGTACGGTTTGGATCGTATTCGATCGTCGCAACATTACCTACTACACCATCTTTGCTGCGCTTAAAGTCGATTATCCGGTATTTACGTTTATGGCCGCCACCATGGTGACGAACCGTAATTTTACCTTGATTATTGCGTCCGGCTTTTTTAAAAAGCGGAGCAAGCAACGATTTCTCCGGTGTGCTTGTCGTGATTTCTTCGAACGTCGATACGGACATAGCACGACGAGCTGGAGATGTCGGTTTATACTTCTTAACTGGCACTTCGATTCCCTCCTTAACCGTTATCTTACGGTAGAGCTGTTTGCCCGAGAACTATTATCCTCAGCAATTGGCCTATACCGATTCAAAAAATTCCAGTTCATTGCTTTCCGCGCTCAATTGCACGATTGCTTTTTTCCACTCGGATGTATATCCGCTGTGGCGACCTTGACGTTTCGGTTTACCCGGAACGCGCATAGTGTTAACACTTGTAACTTTAACTTTGAAAATTTGTTGAATGGCATCTTTGATTTCTGTTTTGTTAGCGCGGATATCCACTTCGAAAACATAACGTTTATTTGCCATAAAGTCACTTGTTTGTTCCGTGATAATCGGGCGCTTGATAAGATCGCGAGGATTTTTCATTACGCAAGCACCTCCTGTACTTTCTCAACTGCCTCTTTGGTAATAATCAGTTTGTCATAAGTCATGACATCCAGAACATTAATGCCATCGGCTGCAACGAATTTGATGCCCGGAATGTTACGGGCAGACAATGCAACATTGTCTTCGTAGTTAGCTGTTACAACAAGTGCTTTGCGAGCTACCTTGAGGTTGCCAAGGATCGTTGTGAATTCCTTTGTCTTCGGTTGAGCAAACGCCAATTGATCCAGAATAATGATATCATTGTCGATTACTTTCGAAGATAGAGCCGATTTGATCGCCAGACGACGAACTTTCTTCGGCAGTTTGAAGCTGTAGCTGCGAGGAGTCGGTCCGAAAACCGTTCCGCCGCCTACCCATTGTGGTGAGCGTGTGCTACCTTGACGTGCACGGCCCGTACCTTTTTGTTTCCAAGGCTTACGACCACCGCCACGTACTTCAGAGCGGCCTTTCGTCTTATGCGTGCCTCTGCGAACCGAAGCTTGCTGAAGCAGTACCGCACTATGCAGGACGTGAACGTTTGGCTTGATTCCGAATATCGTTTCGGATAATTCGATATCGCCAACTTGTGAACCGTTCACGCTAAAAATTGCTACTTTCGGCATTTCATGTTCCTCCTTTCTTAAAGGGTTATTTATTTCTTAACCGTGAGTTTTACTTTTACAAAGCTATTTTTAGGGCCCGGAATGGAACCTTTAATGAGCAGTACATTGCGTTCGGCATCAACGCGCACGACTTCAAGATTCTGAATCGTGATCGTTTCATGTCCCATGTGACCTGGAAGGCGTTTGCCCTTTGGTACGCGGTTCGCTTGAATCGAACCCATCGAACCCGGTCCACGATGGTAACGCGATCCGTGAGCCATTGGACCGCGGGTTTGGCCCCAACGTTTGATGTTACCTTGGAATCCTTTACCCTTGGAAATACCTGTTACGTCAACAAATTCGCCCTCAGCGAACAAGTCAGCTTTCAACTGTTGGCCAACTTCATATTCGCCAATGGTAATGCCGCGAATTTCACGAACGTAGCGCTTAGGAGCCGAATCGGCTTTTTTAGCGTGGCCGATTTCCGGCTTAGTCGCTCTTTTTTCTTTCTTGTCTGAGAAACCAAGTTGTACCGCTTCGTAGCCGTCATTTTCTTGGTCTTTCTTCTGTAGAACAACACAAGGTCCTGCTTCGATAACCGTAACCGCGATTACGTTACCTTCAGGAGTAAACACTTGCGTCATACCAAGTTTTTTACCTAAGATACCTTTCATGTTGACACCTCATTTCCTCTCTTGTTTCCGTTATGCAAAAATTACAGTTTAATTTCAATATCGACACCGGATGGCAGATCTAAGCGCATCAATGCATCGACCGTTTGCGGCGTTGGGTTAACAATATCGATCAAACGCTTGTGAGTGCGCATTTCGAATTGCTCCCTTGAATCCTTGTACTTGTGTACCGCACGCAGAATGGTGATGATTTGCTTCTCTGTCGGAAGCGGAATCGGCCCAGATACACCTGCCCCGGAACGTTTCGCAGTTTCTACGATTTTCTCCGCAGACTGGTCAAGAATCCTGTGATCGTACGCTTTCAAGCGTATACGAATCTTTTGCTTTGCCATATAAGTCCCTCCTTCTATCGCCCAATTTAGTATCGGACATACTCCACGAGAAAAACCCGGCACGCCCCTCATGGCAAAGGAGCCGTGTGTGTCGGCAACCTCTCGCATCATCGCAACGTCGCAGACCAACGTTCACTATTATATCTGAATCGTTAGGCGAATGCAACATTATTTTTAGTAAATTGCAGACATATTTCAATCAGTTGGGTTTCTTCTATAATATACATCTTAATTGGAGGAATTTAAGATTCAATCTCCTATTTTCAAGCTAACACAATCATCATTGCCTACTTGATACTCTATAGTTCATTAATTGCTCACCTGTGGATGATTGATATAAAAAAAGCCCCCACCGAAGTGAGGGCTTGATCCAAGACTTGCGGCTAATGCCGCATCGTCTTATTTTTGGATGCTTGCTACTGCGCCGGCGCCTACAGTACGGCCACCTTCACGGATCGAGAAACGAGTTCCATCTTCCAGAGCGATTGGAGCAATCAGCTCAACCGTTACGGTGATGTTGTCGCCAGGCATAACCATTTCAGTTCCTTCTGGCAGGTTGATGATGCCAGTTACGTCCGTTGTACGGAAGTAGAACTGTGGACGGTAACCAGTGAAGAAAGGTTTGTGACGGCCACCCTCTTCTTTAGTAAGAACGTAGATTTGAGCAGTGAAGTTTGTGTGTGGCTTAACCGAACCCGGTTTAGCCAGTACTTGTCCGCGCTCGATATCTTTACGCTCAACACCACGAAGCAATGCGCCGATGTTGTCACCAGCTTGAGCAGAGTCAAGCAGTTTACGGAACATTTCTACGCCCGTAACAACACATTTGCGGCTTTCTTCAGCAAGTCCGATGATTTCAACCTCATCAGATACTTTAACAACGCCACGCTCTACACGGCCAGTTGCAACTGTACCACGGCCTGTGATTGTGAATACATCCTCAACCGGCATAAGGAACGGTTTGGATACGTCACGCTCAGGAGTCGGGATGTACGTGTCAACTTGCTCGAACAGTTCGATGATTTTGTCAGCCCAAGGACCTTCTGGGTTTTGCAGAGCTTCACGAGCAGCGCCGCGGATAATCGGCGTGTCGTCGCCTGGGAACTCATATTCATTGAGCAGGTCGCGAACTTCCATCTCAACAAGCTCCAGCAGCTCTTCGTCTTCAACCATATCGCATTTGTTCAGGAAAACAACGATGTAAGGAACGCCTACTTGGCGGGAGAGCAGAATGTGCTCGCGCGTTTGCGGCATTGGACCGTCAGATGCGGATACAACGAGGATCGCTCCGTCCATTTGTGCAGCACCTGTGATCATGTTCTTAACATAGTCGGCATGTCCAGGACAGTCAACGTGAGCATAGTGACGAGCTGGCGTTTCATACTCAACGTGAGCTGTGGAGATTGTGATACCGCGCTCGCGCTCTTCCGGTGCTTTGTCGATTTGGTCAAATGCAATTGCTGCACCACCATATTTTTTGGAAAGAACGGTCGTGATGGCTGCTGTCAGCGTTGTTTTACCATGGTCAACGTGACCGATTGTACCGATATTAACGTGCGGTTTATTACGTTCAAATTTTGCCTTAGCCATTGAACTAATTCCTCCTTAATATGAAAAGATTGTATATGTGATCGGCCATAATGAGCGAGCCTATTGGGCAGGTCATCATTTGGCCAAAGTAAAACTTGTAAGACTTAAGTTGTAAAAGCGATCCTACTAGGAAGCGCCTTTGGATTTGGAGATGATCTCTTCCGAAATCGATCTTGGGACTTCTTCATAGTGCGAAAGCTCCATGGAGAAAACACCACGGCCTTGTGTACCTGAACGCAATGTTGTGGAATATCCAAACATTTCGGATAGAGGCACCTTGGCACGGATGATGAGCGCGCCGTGACGGGCGTCCGATCCTTCGATTCGGCCGCGACGGGAGCTAAGCATACCCATAACATCGCCCATGTATTCTTCAGGAACGGTTACTTCAACCTTCATGATTGGCTCAAGCAGAACAGGACTACATTTATCCTTGGCTGCTTTAAGTGCCATCGATCCGGCAATTTTGAACGCCATCTCCGAGGAGTCAACGTCATGGTAAGAACCGTCGACGACAACTGCTTTGATGTCAACAAGCGGGAAGCCTGCAAGAACACCGCTCTTCATTGTTTCTTCGATACCGGCTTGAACAGGGCCAATATATTCCCGCGGAATGGAACCACCGACGGTTTTGTTTTCAAAGATAAAGCCTGTTCCTGGCTCAAGCGGCGAGAATTCAACCCAGCAATGTCCGTATTGACCGCGGCCACCGGATTGACGAACGAATTTACCTTCTACCCTTGCAGGCGTTTTGAAGGTTTCACGGTAAGCAACTTGCGGTTTACCGACATTCGTTTCGACTTTGAATTCACGAAGCATACGGTCTACAAGAATTTCAAGGTGAAGCTCACCCATACCAGCGATAATCGTTTGGCCGGTCTCTTCGTCCGTATGTGCACGGAACGTAGGATCTTCCTCGGACAGCTTCTGAAGAGCGATACCCATTTTATCTTGGTCAGCCTTTGTCTTTGGTTCAACCGCAAGCTGGATAACCGGCTCAGGGAAGTTCATCGACTCCAGAATAACAGGGTTTTTCTCATCACAAAGCGTATCGCCGGTTGTTGTATCTTTCAGACCTACTGCAGCCGCAATGTCACCGGAGTAAACTTCGCTGATCTCTTGACGGGCATTAGCATGCATCTGAAGAATACGGCCGATCCGTTCGCGTTTGCCTTTCGTTGCATTCACAACATACGATCCGGAATTAAGAACGCCGGAATATACGCGGAAGAACGTCAGTTTACCTACGAATGGATCAGTCATGATTTTGAACGCCAATGCTGCAAAAGGCTCATCATCTGCAGACCTGCGAACTGTCTCCGTTCCATCTTCAAGGTGACCCTTGATATCAGGTACATCGATAGGAGCTGGCAGATAGTCGACAACGGCATCAAGCATTAATTGAACGCCTTTGTTACGGTAAGAGGAACCGCAGATTACCGGGAAAATCTTCACTTCGCAAACACCTTTGCGCAATGTCGCTTTCAACTCGGCAACGCTGATTTCTTCGCCCTCGAGGTATTTCATCGTGAGCTCTTCATCAAGCTCGGCGATTTTCTCAACGAGTTCCAGACGAAGTTCTTCAACTTGATCCTTGTATGCTGCCGGGATTTCAACTTGCTCCGGATCTTTACCGAGATCGTCTTTATATGTGTAAGCGACACGTTCAATCAAGTCGATTACGCCGATAAAGTCATTCTCCGCACCGATTGGCAGTTGAATAGCGACGGCATTTGCGTTGAGACGAAGACGCATATCTCTGATAACATTCAAAAAGTCTGCGCCGATAATATCCATTTTGTTGACATATGCAATCCGCGGTACATTGTAGCGGTCAGCTTGACGCCATACCGTTTCGGACTGCGGCTCAACGCCTTCTTTCGCACTGAAAACCCCTACGGCCCCGTCCAATACACGAAGGGAACGTTCAACCTCAACTGTGAAGTCAACGTGTCCCGGGGTGTCGATAATATTGATGCGGTGACCATGCCATTGTGCAGTTGTAGCAGCGGAAGTAATCGTAATTCCGCGCTCCTGTTCCTGCTCCATCCAGTCCATCGTTGCTGCACCTTCGTGCACTTCACCGATTTTGTGGGTACGGCCTGTGTAGAACAGGATCCGCTCTGTCGTGGTTGTTTTACCGGCATCAATATGCGCCATGATCCCAATATTACGCGTATTTTTCAAGGAGAACTCTCTTGCCATGATTTCGTCTCCTTCCGATTATGCGAATCCTACCAACGGTAGTGGGCGAATGCTTTATTCGCTTCAGCCATTTTGTGTGTATCTTCGCGCTTCTTCACGGACGCACCTGTATTGTTCGATGCATCGATGATTTCAGCAGCCAGACGTTCTTCCATCGTTTTCTCGCCGCGGTTGCGTGAGTAGTTCACGAGCCAACGGAGACCAAGCGCTGTACGACGCTCTGGTTTAACCTCAATCGGTACTTGATAGTTAGAACCACCAACACGGCGGGCTTTAACTTCAAGAACAGGCATGATATTTTTGATGGCCGCTTCGAAAACTTCCATCGGTTCCGAACCTGTGCGTTCGTTGATAAGCTTGAATGCATCATACAGAATGGTTGCGGCAACTCCACGTTTACCATCAAGCATAATACGGTTAATTAAACGAGTTACCAGCTTGCTGTTATATAGCGGATCCGGTAAAACGTCACGTTTTGTAACTGGACCTTTGCGTGGCATATGCAGATCCCCCTTTCTTCAAGTATTCATGAAATAACATTCATAAATCAATCTTATTTTTTTACTTTCGCGCGCTTCGTGCCATATTTGGAACGAGCTTGCTTCCGGTTGTTAACCCCTGCAGTATCGAGCGCTCCGCGAACGATATGATAACGTACCCCCGGTAGATCTTTAACCCGGCCGCCACGAACCAATACGACGCTATGCTCCTGCAAGTTGTGACCGATACCACCGATGTAAGCCGTGATCTCTACGCGGTTCGTCAAACGCACACGTGCATATTTACGAAGTGCAGAGTTCGGTTTTTTTGGTGTCATTGTACCGACACGTGTACATACACCACGTTTTTGAGGCGCGCTTATGTTTGTTTCTTCACGTTTCAGTGCATTGAATCCTCTTTGAAGTGCCGGCGATTTCGATTTAACGACCTTCGCTTCGCGGCCCTTGCGGACTAGTTGATTAATTGTTGGCATGCTGCCACCTCCTTCCCAAAATAATAAAACAGATTAGAATATTTCGGCTTATTCTAAGCCCACAGATCCAGGCGGTTCATAAAGAAACAAATGAAAGTTCTTGCCGCACAGCTTTCGGGCAAAAACGTTATTTCCTTATTCAATTTCTGGTACTACTGCCGCCATTGCAGCGCCGACTTCAATGCCGCAGGTTTCCCCGAGACCCTTCATCGTGTCCACCCATGAGATAGGCACGCCTGCCGTCGTACAAAGCCGTACAATATCATCCTTCATTCGTGGATCTGTATCTTGCGCAACATAGACAAGAACGGCTTTGCCTTGCTCCACCATCTTAGTCGTCTGTTTACTGCCGATTATAAATTGCATCTGATCCCGACCTTCCAAGCCAAACCAAATTGCGATACTCATTTAAGAGATAACACAAAATCGGGATGGTTCAAATACAGGGGTTATGCAAGTAGGCACACTACGACATATTAGCACTTCAAGCTGCTCTATGTCAAGCAACTAGCAGCATATTTCGCAGAACGCTTCGGACAACGATCCTTTGGAATAAAATAGGGCAAAAAGCGACGGTGGCACCGTCCAATCGGCGATGCCACCGTCAGCCCTACATCAAACATATTTTGTGTAGTTTGTATCCCGAAGCGGTTGAATATTACGACTCAACCGGTACGATCTCATCTTCGGTTTTTTCTACCGTAGTTTCGATATCATCATCATAACCCTTTAGACGAATGCCCCGATAACGCTGCATTCCAGTACCTGCCGGAATCAGCTTACCGATAATAACATTCTCTTTCAGGCCAAGCAACTGATCCACTTTTCCCTTTATCGCGGCATCTGTCAGGACACGAGTGGTTTCCTGGAAGGAAGCGGCGGACAAGAAGGAATCTGTCTCAAGTGATGCTTTGGTAATACCGAGTAGAACTGGCTTTGCAACAGCAGGCTCGCGGCCAGAAAGCAAGGCATCACGGTTAGCTGCTTCGTATTCGTGAATATCGACGAATGCACCAGGGAGCAAAGTAGTCTCACCTGCATCGACAATACGAATTTTACGCAGCATCTGCTTAATCATAACTTCAATATGTTTATCGTTGATCTCAACACCCTGGTTCCGATAAACACGTTGAACCTCTTGCAGAATGTAGTTCTGCACGCCACGGATACCTTTGATGCGAAGCATATCTTTAGGATCGATCGAACCATCTGTCAGCTCGTCTCCAGCTTCAATATGCTTGCCTTTGGCAACGCGGATACGGGAACCATACGTGACTGCATAGACTTTGGATTCCGCTTCACCCTGCACTTCAATCTCACGACGATCTTTTGTCTCGCGGATGTCTTTGATAACACCGTCGAGCTCAGAAATAATCGCTTGACCTTTAGGGTTACGAGCCTCAAACAACTCCTGGATACGCGGCAAACCTTGTGTAATATCATCACCGGCAACACCACCGGTATGGAAGGTACGCATCGTCAGCTGCGTTCCTGGCTCACCGATAGATTGAGCTGCGATGATTCCTACAGCTTCCCCGATCTCAACAAACTTACCTGTTGCCAGGTTGCGTCCGTAACAAATTTTGCATACACCGTGACGGGCACGGCAGCTTAGAACTGAACGGATTTGCAGTTTTTCAACTCCAGCGGCAATAATTTCTTCCGCTTTGTTGGAATCAATCAATTCGTTGCGATTCAGGATAACTTCGCCTGTAGATGGATTGCGGACAGTTTCGAAGGAGTAACGTCCTTCAATACGGTCGTACAGATCCTCGATAACCTCTTTACCGTCTTGAATTTTGCTGACGGTAAATCCTTTATCCGTCCCACAGTCATCCTCACGAACGATAACATCCTGTGCGACGTCAACCAAACGACGGGTCAAGTAACCCGAGTCAGCCGTACGAAGTGCTGTATCAGCAAGACCTTTACGCGCTCCGTGAGTCGAGATAAAGTACTCGAGAACAGTAAGTCCTTCACGGAAATTCGATTTGATTGGAAGCTCAATGATACGTCCTGATGGATTTGCCATCAGTCCCCGCATCCCGCCCAATTGGGTGATTTGCGATTTATTACCCCGAGCCTTGGAGTCCACCATGAGCATAATGGAATTGTATCGGTCCATTGATTTCATGAGAACATCCGTGATGGTATCCTTTGTTTTGCTCCAAATTTCAATAACTCTGTCATACCGCTCTTCGTTCGTAATCAAACCACGGCGATACTGATTCGATACAACCTTGACTTTCTCTTCCGAATCGGCGAGGATCGCTTTCTTCTCTTCAGGAACGATAACATCAGATACCGCAACCGTAATCCCTGCACGAGTTGAATACGTAAATCCGAGTTCTTTGATCCGGTCAAGCGTTACCGATGTTTTGGTGGTGTGATACTGTCTGAAGCATTCAGCAATAATCAAACCAAGATACTCTTTACCGACTGCGCCCATCTGTGGAACTTCTTCCATGAATTTGTGCAGATCGGTACCTTTTTCATAAACAAAGTATCGATCAGGCGTTCCCTGCAGCAGGTTGACTTTCGTCGGCTCATTGATATACGGGAACGTGTCCGGGAATATTTCATTAAAGATAATCTTACCAACCGTAGTGGAAATTAGTGATTTCTGCTGCGCTTCGGTGAAGATCGTCTTGTTCAGCACTTTAACGGGTATAAAAATCCGCGCATGAAGGGAAACAATTCCCCGTTGATAAGAGGAGATCGCTTCGTTCACAGAAGCGAAAACCGAACCGCTTCCTTTGGCTTCTTTATTATCCATGGTCAAATAGTAGCTACCAAGAACCATATCCTGTGAAGGTGTTACAACCGGCTTTCCGTCTTTCGGATTCAAAATGTTACCCGATGCCAGCATAAGCAGCCGTGCTTCAGCTTGCGCTTCAGCAGAGAGCGGAACGTGAACAGCCATTTGGTCACCATCGAAATCCGCATTGTACGCGGTACATACGAGTGGATGAAGCTTGATGGCGCGGCCTTCAACGAGAATCGGTTCAAACGCTTGGATACCCAAACGGTGAAGCGTAGGGGCACGGTTCAAGAGAACCGGATGCTCCTTAATGACTTCTTCAAGAACATCCCATACCTCAGGGCTGACACGCTCAACTTTGCGTTTGGCACTTTTGATATTATGAGCCAGGCCTTTATTGACCAGTTCTTTCATAACAAACGGCTTAAACAGCTCAAGCGCCATTTCCTTGGGAAGTCCGCATTGGAACATTTTCAGGCTTGGTCCGACAACGATAACCGAACGGCCGGAGTAATCGACACGTTTACCGAGCAAGTTCTGACGGAAACGGCCTTGTTTACCTTTGAGCATATGGCTGAGCGATTTCAAAGGACGGTTACCGGGACCGGTTACCGGACGGCCGCGACGGCCATTATCAATCAGCGCATCAACCGCTTCTTGAAGCATTCTCTTCTCATTTTGCACGATAATATCAGGCGCGCCCAAATCAAGGAGACGTTTCAGACGGTTGTTGCGATTAATAACGCGACGGTACAGATCATTTAGGTCAGAGGTGGCAAAACGTCCGCCATCCAACTGGACCATCGGGCGAAGCTCAGGAGGAATAACCGGAAGAACATCAAGAATCATCCATTCCGGCATATTGCCGGAGTTGCGGAAGGCTTCAATGACTTCGAGACGTTTAATGGCCCGGTTACGACGCTGACCTTGTGCTGAACGAAGATCTTCCTTCAGCGTTTCAAGCTCGCGTTCGACATCGATATCCTGAAGCAGCTTTTTGACAGCTTCCGCACCCATCCCAGCGTGGAATCCATAGCCATACTTCTCACGGTAGCTGCGGTATTCTTTCTCGGAAAGAAGCTGCTTTTTCTCAAGCGGCGTATCCCCTGGATCCGTTACAACATAAGATGCGAAATAGATAATTTCCTCGAGTGAACGAGGAGACATATCCAAGGCAAGCCCCATGCGGCTTGGAATTCCTTTGAAATACCAGATATGCGATACAGGTGCTGCAAGCTCGATATGCCCCATACGCTCGCGACGAACCTTCGCACGGGTTACTTCAACGCCGCAGCGATCGCAAACGACGCCTTTATAACGAACCCGTTTGTATTTGCCGCAATGACATTCCCAGTCCTTGGTTGGCCCGAAAATTTTCTCGCAGAACAACCCTTCTTTCTCAGGCTTCAATGTTCTGTAGTTGATTGTTTCCGGTTTTTTAACTTCTCCGCGGGACCAAGAGCGGATTTTATCCGGTGATGCCAAACCAATTTTCATATACTCGAAGTTGTTCACGTCCAACAAGGAGCAACCCTCCTTCGTCATGATTCACTTGTGTGTTACGCAATCAATTTGCCCGTTCAAGCCGGACTTACGCATTGATCGCGCAGTCCGGCTCTGCAACGCCGTGAGGACGCTAATGGCCTGTTATCTTATCCGATCGTACCGATCAACGGTTACTCCACGCCAACTTCCGTACCCTCGAGGTTGAGATTCAGCTTGTCGCTTTGTCCGTCATCCTCGTCGTCCATTTCTTTCATTTCAATCTCTTCCTCGTTCTCGCTGAGGATCTTAACGTCCATCCCGAGACTTTGCAGTTCTTTGATCAGAACCTTGAACGATTCCGGAACACCCGGCTCCGGTACATTCTCACCCTTGACAATCGACTCGTAAGTCTTAACACGGCCGACGACATCATCGGATTTGACGGTCAAGATCTCTTGAAGCGTATAGGCTGCTCCGTAAGCCTCAAGCGCCCATACCTCCATCTCCCCGAAACGCTGTCCGCCGAATTGAGCTTTACCACCCAGCGGCTGCTGTGTAACCAGCGAGTATGGACCTGTTGAACGGGCATGGATTTTATCGTCAACCATGTGAGCCAGCTTGATCATGTACATGACGCCAACTGTGACCTCACGCTCAAACTCCTCACCGGTGCGTCCATCATAAAGCACGGTTTTACCATTCCGCTGCATGCCGGCTTCTTCCATGGCGTTAAATACATCATCCTCACGCGCTCCATCAAATACCGGAGTGGCCGCGTGCATACCGAGAATTTTACAAGCCATGCCAAGATGAACCTCAAGAACTTGACCGATGTTCATCCGCGAAGGTACACCAAGCGGGTTAAGAACAACCTCTACCGGTGTTCCGTCCGGCAGGAACGGCATATCCTCTTCAGGGAGAATACGTGCGATTACCCCTTTGTTACCATGGCGTCCGGCCATTTTATCGCCTTCGGAAATTTTCCGTTTCTGGGCAATGTAAGCACGAACGAGCTGGTTAACGCCAGGCGGCAGTTCGTCGCCATTTTCACGGGTAAACACTTTTACATCGACAACGATACCATCCGTACCATGCGGCACCCGAAGGCTGGTATCCCGAACTTCACGGGCTTTTTCACCGAAAATCGCGTGCAGCAATCTTTCTTCAGCCGTAAGCTCCGTTACGCCTTTGGGGGTAACTTTGCCTACCAGAATGTCTCCTGCACTGATCTCGGCACCAACCCGGATGATTCCACGCTCGTCAAGGTTGCGGAGCGCTTCTTCCCCTACGTTTGGAATATCGCGGGTGATTTCTTCCGGTCCAAGCTTGGTGTCGCGGGCTTCCGATTCATATTCTTCAATGTGGATCGAAGTATACACATCTTCTTTAACCAGCTTCTCGCTGAGCAGGATGGCATCCTCATAGTTGTAGCCTTCCCACGTCATGAACGCGACGACCACGTTGCGTCCAAGCGCAAGTTCACCCATTTCCGTAGAAGGTCCATCTGCAAGAATATCGCCTTTTTTCACAATATCGCCTTTGCGGCAAAGCGGTCTCTGGTTGATGCAGGTACCTTGGTTGGAACGCATAAATTTATGCAGCTTTTGCTTGATCAGATCGCCTGTAACCGGCTTGCCGTCAATCAATTCGACGCGGCGCAGCCAGATTTCGTTAGCGGACACGCGCTCAATAACGCCGTCATACTTAGCGACAATACAAACGCCTGAATCCTTGGCGGATTTGTGCTCCATTCCTGTTCCGACAAGCGGTGACTTCGGAATAAGAAGCGGAACGGCTTGCCTCTGCATGTTGGATCCCATAAGCGCACGGTTGGAGTCATCGTTCTCAAGGAACGGAATCAAAGCCGTTGCAACGGAAACAACCTGCTTCGGCGAAACATCCATATAGTCAACTCGATCGGTTGGCATGGTCAGGATGTTGTCAGCCTGTTTGTTGTAGCGCACAATAACGGAGTCCTCGGCGAATTTACCGCCTTCGGTCAACTGTGCATTCGCCTGAGCGATAACATAGTTGTCTTCCTCATCGGCCGTCAGATACGCAATCTGCTCGGTGACAATAGCCGTCTTCGCATCAACCCAACGGTATGGAGCTTCAATAAACCCATATTCGTTGATTCTGGCAAAGCTCGACAAGGAGTTAATCAACCCGATATTCGGTCCCTCCGGCGTCTCGATCGGACACATACGGCCATAGTGAGAGTTATGAACGTCACGGACCTCAAAGCCAGCGCGTTCCCTTGTCAAACCGCCGGGTCCCAAAGCAGACAAACGGCGTTTGTGCGTAAGCTCAGCAAGCGGGTTCGTCTGATCCATAAATTGCGACAGTTGGGAAGACCCAAAGAACTCTTTAATGGACGCGATGACAGGACGTATATTGATGAGCGCCTGCGGTGTAATGGCATTGGCATCCTGGATGGACATCCGCTCGCGAACCACACGTTCCATACGGGACAATCCGATGCGGAACTGATTCTGCAGCAATTCCCCAACCGAACGCAAACGCCGGTTACCCAGATGGTCAATATCATCCGTGCTGCCAACTCCGTGAAGCAAATCAATAAAGTAGTTAATCGACGAAATGATGTCGGCCGGCGTAATATGCTTGACGGCTTTGTCAATCAAGCCGTTGGCAATTACTTTAAGAACTTTTCCGTCATCATTAGGCGAGAATACACTTATAGTTTGTAGAGGAATACTATCTGCATCAAGCACACCATTAGCGACATGGTAAGTCTTGAAGCCAACATTCTTCTCTAAATGAGGAATCAATTCGTCAAGCAAACGCCGGTCAATCATTTGTCCGGTTTCTGCGAGAATCTCTCCCGTTGTTGGATCTACAAGCGTTTCAGCCAAACGTTGATTAAACAAACGGTTTTTGATATGAAGCTTTTTGTTGATTTTGTAGCGTCCGACATTTGCCAAATCATAACGTTTCGGGTCAAAGAAACGAGCTACCAGCAAACTCTTGGCATTATCGAGTGTCGGCGGCTCACCTGGACGAAGACGCTCGTAAATTTCGATAAGCGCCTTCTCGGTTGAGTCGGTGTTGTCTTTATCAAGCGTGTTGCGAATATATTCGTCATGCCCAAGCAAATCCAGGATTTCCGCGTCTGTTCCAAAGCCCAGCGAGCGAAGAAGAACCGTAACCGGTATCTTCCGGGTCCGATCGATACGGACATAAACGATGTCCTTCGCGTCGGTTTCAAGCTCCAGCCATGCTCCGCGGTTCGGGATCACCGTAGCCGTGTAGTTTTTCTTACCGTTTTTGTCCACCTTCGTGCTGAAGTAGACGCTAGGTGAGCGAACCAATTGACTGACGATGACACGTTCCGCGCCATTGATTATGAACGTTCCTGTCTCGGTCATCAGCGGAAAATCGCCCATGAACACTTCTTGCTCTTTCACTTCGCCGGTTTCCTTGTTGATAAGCCGGACCTTAACCCGCAGCGGAGCCGCATAGGTTACGTCGCGCTCTTTCGATTCATCGACCGAATATTTCGGCTCGCCCAGCGAGTAATCGATGAATTCAAGCATCAAATTACCTGTAAAATCCTGAATCGGCGAGATATCCTGGAAAAGCTCAAGAAGATCTTTCTCCAAAAATTTCTCGTACGATTTTTGTTGGATTTCAATCAGGTTCGGAACTTCAAGCACCTCGCGAATACGAGCATAGCTTCTGCGCGTGCGTCGACCATACTGAACAAGTTGTCCTGCCAACTTAACCTCACCCCTCATGTCTGCTTCACAGAAAGTGAACGTACACCCTTCAATAAATCACTGTGCTCAGCAGGCAAATTCTGTTGGAAACCAGCAAAAACCGACCGTTCGTCTTGTTTGAGACGCCGATCTTGTGATACTTTCTTTCAAGAAAGAAGGAATTCCCCAAACTTTCTCGAATGAATAAAGAAAAGCCCTTATCGAAAGTTCGAAAAAAGAGCATGTTTCCGTCAGGCGCTTTCCGGGTATAAAAACGGAAAGTCTCATATCAAGTAATTTTGCCCAAAATGTGAACAATTTATGTCAAAACCGCTCTTTTACTCTCATAAAATAGCGCTTGACATTTTAGTTAACTAAAGAGAAAGAGCCCATTTTAATACTGACATTTTATAATGATATCACATCAAGCAAATGAAGTCAACAAATTCTTCCTTGCCTGGTTATGTTTTTTTGACTGCCCGAAATACCCGATAGCCCTTGTCTTTCGTCACCTCTTCAACATTGCCGAAAATGGATTCCATCTTCAATTCAGCCGAAGGTGCTCCTTGCTTTTTTTGAATAACCACCCACAACGCCCCCCCGGGCTCAAGCAGCTGTGCGCCTTCCTCAAATATCCGGTGAACTACCGTTTTGCCGGCTCTGATTGGCGGATTGGTGATGATGGTATCGAAGATTTGCCCTGAGACCGCCCCGAACAGATCACTCTGCAGAACGGTCACATTGGTCAGAGCGTTAAGCTTTGCATTCTCTGCTGCCAATTGTACAGCCCGTTCATTCACATCAATCATTGTTACATGTCCCTGATCCGCGAGTCTGGCTGCCGACAATCCAATCGGTCCATAACCGCAGCCCACATCCAGCACCCTCGCATTTCTTGCCAGTTCAAGCGCCTCAATGAGTACGCGGCTCCCATAATCGACAGCGCCTTTTGAAAATACGCCAGCATCTGTCACAAATTTCAGTTTTTGTCCACGCAGCACGGTTTCATGGAACTGCCGATCATGTTTGACATCGGGGGTTTGTGTGAAGTAGTGATCCGACATCATATCCCTCCACTCTAAAGCTTGTATGTACTGCTAATCAATAAAACGAACCCCTTGAAGCCAAAGCCTCAAGGGGTTCGCCGCTATAAACAAGCTTGCTACTACTTCACTTCTACGGAAGCGCCTGCTTCTTCAAGCTTCGCTTTAACCGCTTCGGCTTCTTCTTTTGCTACTTTTTCTTTAACTGCTTTAGGTGCATTATCAACAAGATCTTTTGCTTCTTTCAGGCCAAGACCTGTAATTTCGCGAACGACTTTGATAACGTTGATTTTGGATGCGCCAGGACCGTTAAGAATAACGTCGAATTCTGTTTGTTCTGCAACTTCTGCAACCGCAGCTCCGCCGCCCATTGCTACTGGTGCAGCAGCAGTTACGCCGAATTCTTCTTCAATTGCTTTAACGAGATCGTTCAATTCAAGAACGTTCATGCCTTTAATGGCTTCCAGGATTTGCTCTTTACTCATGGTTGAACCTCCAAATGTTTTTTGTTTTTTGTAAATACCTATAACTGTGCCCGGCTGAGCCAGACCCTTTTTTTACGCTTCTTGCTTCTCTGCCACTGCTTTAACCGCAAGGGCGAAGTTCCGCATAGGAGCCTGCAGGACGCTGAGGAGCATGGAGAGCAAACCTTCGCGTGATGGAAGATCCGCCAGCGCTTTGATTTGATCAGCATTCATGACTTGGCCTTCAACAACGCCGCCTTTTAGTTTCAAAGCGTCATTCTTTTTAGCGAAATCATTCAACAGCTTAGCAGGAGCAACTGCATCGTCTTTGCTGAATGCAACAGCGGTTGGGCCTGTAAGAACTGCATCCAGTTCAGACAATTCCGCACCGGCGGTAGCACGACGCACAAGTGAATTTTTCAGCACTTGAAACTCGATGTTCGCTTCGCGAAGCTGTTTGCGGAGCTCGGTAATTTGCTTCACGTTCAATCCACGGTAATCTGCAACTACTGTGCAGGAAGACTCGCGGAGTTTCGACGAGATTTCGTTAACCGATTGTTGTTTTCTTTCGATAGTTTTAACGTTTGCCATTTTCGTACACCTCCCGTTATGTTCTCGGGCATCCCGCTTTCAACGAAGGATTTCTTCCTCGATGCATGAGAAAAGCCCCCGCAGCTATAGCGAAGGCCATGATGGTCCGTCAACATTTCATCCAAAAAAAAGATCGAAATGAACAAACACTTTTATCATAACACCTCGGTAGGAAATTAAGCTTCAGCAGCACCTACTGTCTACGGTATGCGTATGCGATTGTTAAATGTTGCTCCTCTTAGCGGTATACGGACGCATTAACGCGTGCGCCAGGACCCATTGTCGAGGAAACAGCAATATTTTTCAGGTAAATACCTTTTGCAGCTGCCGGTTTTGCACGGTTCAGCGCGTCGATAAGCGCACGAAAGTTCTCGTTCAGCTTCTCTGCGTCGAATGATACTTTACCAATCGGAGCATGGATTTGACCTGCTTTATCAAGACGATACTCGATTTTACCGGCTTTGATCTCTTGAACAGCCTTCGTTACGTCAAACGTTACGGTACCCGCTTTCGGGTTAGGCATTAGACCTTTACCACCGAGAATACGACCCAGTTTACCAACCTCAGCCATCATGTCCGGAGTAGCGACGCAAACGTCGAATTCGAACCAGCCTTGTTGGATTTTGGTGATCATGTCAGCATCGCCAACAAAATCCGCGCCTGCCGCTTCCGCTTCTTTGGCTTTATCGCCTTTTGCGAAAACAAGCACACGTTTGGTTTTACCAGTACCATGGGGAAGTACAACTACGCCACGAACCGCTTGGTCCTGCTTTCTTGGGTCTACACCCAAACGAACAGCAACTTCAACAGACTCATCAAATTTGGCTGTCGCCGCCTTTTTAACGAGATCAATCGCCTCTGAGGCTTCGTAGGTTGCTTCGCTGTCAATCAGCTTGGCAGCTTCTTGGTATTTCTTACCGTGCTTAGCCATTGAAAATTTCCTCCTCGTGTGGTTATAACGGAAAATCCTCCCTGTTGGAGATCCTCCCACTTACAACAAAAGAATATCTTTTGCTGTGCCTTAAGCATCGCAGGCTCTATTAGTCTTCGATGACAACGCCCATACTGCGCGCCGTACCTTCAACCATGAGCATTGCCGCTTCAACTGAAGCCGCGTTAAGGTCAGGCATTTTTTGCTCCGCAATTTCACGAACTTTCGAACGTTTAACGGTAGCTACTTTCTTCTTGTTCGGTTCACCTGAACCTTTTTCGATTCCTGCTGCAACGCGCAATAAAACGGCTGCCGGTGGAGTCTTGGTGATAAAAGTGAATGAACGATCTTCAAATACGGAGATTTCAACCGGAATAATCAAACCGGCTTGGTCAGCTGTGCGGGCGTTGAATTCTTTACAGAACGCCATGATGTTAACGCCTGCTTGACCGAGTGCAGGACCGATCGGCGGAGCCGGGTTCGCTTTACCTGCTGGGACTTGCAATTTCACCATCTTGATGACCTTTTTTGCCATGATGCACACCTCCTTGCTCAAATAATCCCTTTGGCCGCGGTGATGGAATCATCACGCAACCCGTATTGCCCGAAGACAACGCAGGAAAACGAAGATCAGATCTTCTCCACCTGAGTATAGTCCAGCTCAAGCGGGGTTTCCCGTCCAAACATGTTGACGTGCACCTTGAGTTTGCTTTTGTCCAGCAGAATTTCTTCCACCGTACCGACAAAATCGGCAAAAGGTCCAACCTTCACCCGAACCGTTTCCTTCAAATCGAATTCGATTTTCGGTTTAGGCTCATCAATACCCATGTGGCGCAAGATTTGCTCCACCTCATCAGGCAGAAGCGCAGTCGGCTTTGAGCCGGAACCAGTGGATCCGACGAACCCGGTCACGCCAGGGGTATTACGAACCACATACCAGGAGTCATCGGTTTGAACCATTTCCACAAGAACGTAGCCGGGGTAAACTTTACGCATGACGATCTTTTGCTTACCGTCTTTGTTTACCACTTCTTCTTCCATAGGAACAAGAACGCGGAAGATTTTATCTTCCATGCCCATAGATTCAACACGCTTCTCCAAGTTCGCTTTTACCTTGTTTTCGTACCCTGAGTAGGTATGCACAACATACCATCTTTTTTCCATTTCCATAACTAGCCACCCTTGGCCCCTTCTTAAACGATCAGTTCGACCAATGCGGAAATGCCGATGTCAAGAACCCAGAAGTAAATGGTAACCACTATAATCGTTATTACTACAACGAGAGTATAGCTTGTCAACTCTTTACGGCTTGGCCAACGAACCTTCTTCAGTTCCGCGACGCTGTCAGAAAAAAAGGAAAAAGTCGACCCGAAACTTTGCCTCATCTTAGCAAAAAATGTCACTTCCACACCTCCCAATTGACCTATCTTGTCTCGCGATGAGGAGTATGTTCGTTACAGAACTTACAAAACTTCTTCATCTCGATGCGGTCGGGGTGATTCCGTTTGTTCTTGCTGGAAGCGTAGTTTCTTTGTTTGCAGTTTGTGCAAGCCAACGTAATAATTACCCGCATTGCTGTACACCTCCCGAATTACCATAAATAAAAAAAGTTCGAATCCATTAAATCCTGATTGTATGTGGAACAAGCAAGATTCAAGATTCAAAGCCCATCAAAAAAAAGACCTATTTCAGGGCTACCTGAAATACTTTATCATATGCAATATGCCGTGTCAAGAAAAACGCATCTCTAGACCGGGAGTAAACCTTGAATCACCGTACAATGCCCCATCGTCCGCAGCTAAAAGTTGAAGATGTTCTGTTACTCCCATTATGCGCGGCATGTGAGAGTTTCAAACCTTCCCCGCCACACTTTCATATAACGGATGTCAGTTTGACAGAGGATCTGTTATAAATTAAAAAAAGAGCCTGACCGGCTCCTCTGTCCATCGTTTAGAATTTATAAGCCTATACTATATACCGCACTTTCTAGACACGTCGATCAGAAAAAGTCTGCTTCGCCGTACAAGACGGCGCAAGTCACTTATCCCATCAATCAGTTGCTGATGTTACGGATTTCCAGATACCGCTCCAACTTACGCTTGACACGCTGCAAAGCATTATCAATTGACTTTACATGCCGATCCAAATCCACAGCGATCTCCTGATAGGAGCGCCCGTCCAAATACAGCATAAGCACCTTGCGTTCCAGATCACTTAAAATCTCGGACATCTTGTCTTCCAAACCAACAAACTCTTCCTGGTTGATAATAAGCTCTTCGGGGTCGGAAACACGGGTTCCGCAGATGACGTCAAGCAGTGTGCGGTCGGAATCTTCATCGTAGATAGGTTTGTCCAGCGAGACATAGGAATTGAGAGGGATATGCTTCTGGCGGGTAGCCGTCTTGATCGCTGTAATGATCTGACGCGTGATGCAAAGCTCCGCAAACGCCTTGAAGGATGCAAGCTTGTCCCCTTTGAAATCGCGGATTGACTTGTAAAGCCCGATCATGCCCTCTTGTACGATATCCTCGCGGTCAGCCCCGATCAGAAAGTAGGATCTGGCCTTGGCACGCACAAAATTCTTATACTTATTAATTAAATATTCCAGCGCTTCGCCGTCACCCTCACGAACCGCTTCTACAATATCTTCGTCCGTTCTGCAGTCATAGTCCAGCGGTTTCCACTCTTTGAGGTCGATGCTCACGAACAATCCCTCCGGCTCGAAAGGCGTGCATTGCGCAAAATTTAACCGAACGCAATCATTTTCGTTGATTAGGTTACGTGTAACACTATGCCACTACAGGAAACGATACCAAGCCATAACTAACTTCTACCAGATCCGTTCAGAAACATAGAATCAGTATACATTATGTAACCTTGGGCCGTCAATCAACTTCCTATCGATAAAACTTTAATTAAATAGAAAAATTGGAAGTTAGTCCCGTTTCAAGCGGGATTCGCGTCAAGTATTGTGACATTATTGAATGTGAATTAAAGACGAACTGAGTTAATTCTGCCCACGGCGCCATCGTTCAAGCTTTGTCCGGACTTCCAGACTCAGATTGGTATCCAGTTCATTACGCTGATGGGACTTGTCCTCTATCGTGCGTTCGATCGCCTTGCGGTTCTGCTCGATATCGATCAGCAGCTCCCGTGCGGATATCCTGAGAGCGCCTTTGCCGAAAGCGACATGCTGCTCAACCAGATCGGAAGTCGCCACATAGAGATTGCGGCTGCGCAGCGCAAGCTCCGAAGCCAGCCGTTCAATACATGAATCGGCCGTTTCCTTCTCTTTTGTATAGACTACAGAGATTCTGAACTGGTTAAAAGCCGATCCTGTGCCGGGAACCTGATGCGCATCAAATACGACCGTGACGGACATGCCTGTGAATCCCTGATAATCAGCCAGCATCTCCAGCAGCTTATCGCGTGCGCCCTCCAAATCAGTGTCGCGCATTGCAGCAAGAACCGGCCATGCTCCAATCATGTTGTAGCCGTCCACAAGCAGTACATCATCACGCCGTCGCATTGCCTAGAGGCTCCGGCGCTGCCGCAGCACTTCGTACATCAGCACACCAGCAGCCACCGAAGCATTCAAAGAATTCAGATGCCCGTTCATTGGCAGCTTGATCAGAAAATCGCATTTTTCACGGATCAGCCTGCCGATGCCTTTGCTCTCATTGCCAATGACAAGAGCTAGCGGCATATCAAACTTTGTGGACGAGGTATACACATCCTGATGTGCGCCAACGTCCGCACCCGCAACCCAAATTCCCGCTTCTTTCAGCTTATCGATCGTCTGTGCAATATTGGTGACCCGGGAAACGGCAACGTATTCCACAGCACCCGCGGAGGTTTTCGACACCGTTGCCGTAAGCGATGCGGATCGGCGTTTGGGAATAATCACGCCATGCACTCCCGTGCACTCCGCCGTCCTAAGTATGGAACCCAGATTGTGGGGATCCTCGATTTCATCAAGCAGCAGCAGAAAAGGCATTTCTCCGCTTGAACGAGCCCTCTCCAGCAACTCCTCCAACTCAAAATAGCGGTAGGCAGCGGCTTGAGCTACAACGCCTTGATGGGTAGTGCCTTCGGCCATTTGATCAAGCTTGCGTTTATCGGCAAACTGAACGATAATTCCCGCCTTTTTCGCCTCGGCTATGATAGGCGCCGCATTTTTCTGAGATTGCTCGGCAATCCATATTTTATTGATTTCCCGCCCGGAGCGCAGCGCCTCCATGACCGGATGCTTGCCTGCAATCCATTCTTCTTGTGAGTCCTGTTGCGAATCTTGCTCAGTCATCTGTTGTCCTCCTCGAATTTGCCGATCGCTGCAGCCGGTTCGTCAAAGGCAACTGCCATTAGCTCACGAAGCCGCTCTGTCTGTTTCTCATAATACAAATAGCCGACCAAACATTCCAACGCCGTCGCCTGACGGTAATCTGCGAGATTGGCATTTTTCGGGGGGGCACCCGATTTGGCGTTCCTTCCGCGGCGGACGATGTCCGCTTCCTGTTCCGTGAGCAGCGGCTGCCACCGCTCAAGAAGCGCGCACTGGGCTTTTGCAGAAACGAAGCCGGTTGCCAGGCGGTGCAGATGATTCGACTTGTGATTCGGCTGGGCAATCAAATATTGGCGAACCATCATCTCAAAAACCGCGTCTCCCAAATAGGCCAGCACGACCGGATTTATTTGATTGGGCTGTTTGGCCGGGGGATGGAACCAAAGTCCCTGATTTCGGTCTTCCATCATTTGCGCCGCCAGCGAATGCCCTGAGGGGTATCCTCCAGAATAATCCCTTGATCCGCCAGCAAATCGCGGATTTCATCCGCACGTTTCCAATTTTTCGCCGATCTCGCGTTCGTCCGTTCGACAATTAACGCATCAATATCCGAATCGAGCAATTCTGCAGCACCTGAAGCCGGCAATAGCCCAAGAACGCGGTCAAGGGATTCAAACGCCTTGATCAGCAGCTGCAAGCCTTCAGTTGATGCAACCGGACGCTGCAAATATTGATTAGCCTCACTGACAAGCTCAAATACAGCCGTTATCGCATCAGGGGTATTAAAATCATCATCCATTTTTGCGTTAAACTCGCTCTGAATAGCTTCTATTCGGATTTGAAGCGCAGCTGCCTCTTCATCCTTCTCGCTTACGGCGACAGCCAAACGGTGATGCAGGTTGCTGTAGCAGTTGGCAATCCGCTCCACGCTGTTCTCTGCCTGCGCAAGCGTCTCATCGCTAAAGTTCAGCGGACTGCGGTAATGGGCCGACAGCATGAAATAGCGGATTGCTTCCGGTTTTACCCGCTTCAACAGCTCATTGACCGTAATTCCATTGCCGAGGGATTTCGACATTTTCTCATTATTAATGTGAATATATCCATTATGCATCCAATACCTGGCGAGCGGTTTCCCTGTAAAGGACTCAGACTGCGCAATTTCGCACTCATGATGCGGAAATTGCAAATCATGTCCGCCGCCGTGAATATCCAGCGTATCGCCCAGATACTTGCGTGCCATTGCGGAGCATTCGATATGCCATCCCGGGCGCCCTGCTCCCCAAGGGCTTTCCCAATACACTTCTCCGGGCTTCGCCGCTTTCCACAGGACGAAGTCCTGGCCGTTCTCCTTGCGACGGTCCACTTCGATCCGGATACCCAGTTGCAGCTCCTGCATATTTTGATGCGACAACTTCCCATAATCCTGGAATTTGCTCGTACGGAAGAAAACATCACCGCCGCTTTCATAAGCGTAGCCGGTGTTGACCAAGCCTTCAATTAAAGCCAATATTTCCGGAATATGATCGGTCACACGCGGATTGATGGTCGCCCTATGCACGCCCAGTCCTTCGATATTGCTGTTGAATGCATGGATAAATTTCTCCGCCACTTCCGCAACGGTCATATCGAGCTGTTCGGCCTTGCGTATCAGCTTATCATCCACATCGGTAAAATTAACGACATAATTCACCTGATATCCAACAGCTTCCAAATACCGCCTCACTACATCAAAAAAGATCACAGGCCGTGCGTTGCCGATATGAATATAATCATACACGGTCGGACCGCATACATACATTTTCACCTGCCCAGGCTCCTGGGGTATGAAGTCTTCCTTGTTTCGGTGCATCGTATTATAAATTTGCAAAGTCATATTCTCGGATCTCCTCCAGCAATAGGTTGCTTTTGCCTCTCGCGCTCAAGCTCGGACCTTAAATTCTCAATTTCCTTGTGCATCTCACGAAGCATTTCAATGACCGGGTCAGGCAGCTGGGCATGATCCAGCCGGTCCTTCACCCGCTCGCCGTTCTTCCTGACTATTCTTCCGGGAATTCCGACAACAGTACTGTTGGACGGCACCTCCCGGAGTACAACCGAATTGGCGCCAATATTTACATTATCCCCGACCTTGAACGATCCAAGCACTTTGGCCCCCGATGCGATTACTACATTATTGCCGATTGTCGGATGCCGTTTTCCTTTTTCCTTACCGGTTCCCCCAAGAGTCACACCTTGATAAATGACAACATTATCGCCAATCTCGCATGTTTCGCCAATTACAACGCCCATACCGTGGTCAATGAACAACCGGTCTCCGATCGTCGCACCCGGATGGATTTCAATGCCCGTAAAGAAACGGCAGATTTGAGAGATCAGGCGCGCAACCGTGTACAAGCGCAGCTTATACAGGCGATGGGCAATACGATGAGACCATATGGCATGCAAACCCGAATAGGTGAATACGACCTCGAATTTGCTGCGTGCTGCCGGATCATTATAAAGCACCGTATCTATATCGGATTTTATATGGCGAAACATGGTCAAGACTCCTCTCGGAAAGGCATTGCCATCGAACTGTACCGACCGCATGATTGGCCATGCAGCCCTGGGCATAAAGAAAAGCCTCTGCAGCCCGAGGGCTGCAGAGGCGTGTGGACGCGGTTCCACTCTGCTTGGAGATCCGTACAAAGACCCCCATCTTAAAGTCCATAACGCGGACGAATCGTCACGTTCTACCCCGCACTCTGCAAGCTGAATTCTCCTGCTGCACCTGTTACGGACAACAAAAGAAATTCCGCCCGCATGCGCGGATCGAAAGAGCGGCTCCCAGGCGCAATGCTGCATTTCAAGGAATGAACGACTCCCAGCCTATTCAAAATGGCAGACATCCTGCATTCATGTGCAGCTGTTCCAATTTGAAAGGTCGCTCTCTCTGGATTCCTCTCGGAAATGAACAATCCTGTTCCAAGCCTTTAAACCGATACAACTTGATAATTAGGTACTACAAGTATAGCGGACTGCCGATTAACTGACAAGTGCCCTTGCATTCAAGACGAGCCCGGTTATCGGCAAAAGATGAATTAATTTAACCGGAAACGCAAACGTTTCTCCACTTTGACTTTGCCCAGCAGAGCGATTGTACGATTAAGATCCGGTCCATGGGTCTGTCCGGTCAGGGCGGCACGTATAGGCATAAACAGCTGCTTTCCTTTGAAGCCTGTAGCTTGCTGTACTGCTTTGATTGCCGCCTTGATGCCATCAGCATCCAGGGACTCTATTGATGCCAACTGCCCGGCGAAGCCCTGCAGCACCGCTGGGACCTGCTCCTCGGCGAGCACAAGCTTCGCTTCCTCTTCATCGTTCATTTCATCCTCAAAGAATAAGCTCGTCAGCGGAACGATATCTGCAGCGCAGTGCAGTTTATCCTGATACAGCCCAATCAGGTCGCTTGCCCATTCCCTCCCGCTCTCATCCAGAACCTCCGGGAGCCGGCCGGCATTCTGTAAATGAGGCAGACAGAGATCAACTACGCGAGTCAGCTCCGTCTTTTTCAGGTACTCATTGTTCATCCAGCTCAGTTTGGCTGTATCGAAGAAGGCCGGGCTTTTGCTCAATCTGGCGGGATCAAAAGCTTCAATAAGCTCATCGCGTGTGAATATCTCCTGCTCGCCCTCCGGAGACCAGCCGAGCAGTGTAATAAAGTTGAACATTGCCTCCGGCAGGTAGCCCAGCTTATCATATTGCTCAATAAATTGAATAATGGATTCATCGCGTTTGCTCAACTTCTTGCGCTGTTCATTCACAATAAGCGTCATATGTCCGAATACGGGCGGCGTCCAGCCGAATGCTTCATAGATCAGCAGCTGCCTTGGCGTATTTGAGATATGGTCTTCTCCGCGGAGCACATGACTGATTGCCATGAGATGATCATCAAGGGCAACCGCGAAATTATAAGTGGGAATGCCGTCCTTCTTCACAATAACGAAATCGCCGATTCCATCGGATTCAAAGCTGATTTCGCCCTTTACGATGTCACTGAACGTCATGGTTCGGCCTTCCGGAACGCGAAAGCGGATACTGGGTACACGGCCTTCCGCCTCAAATGACTGCCGCTGCTCTTCGGTTAAATCGCGATGCTTGCCGGAATACCGCGGCATCTCTCCGCGCGCTGTTTGTTCTTCCCGCTCCGCTTCCAGCTCTTCCTCCGTGCAGTAGCACTTATAGGCCAGACCTTTGGCAATCAAATCCTGCCAATATTCGCGGTAAATGTCGAGCCTTTCCGTCTGGCGGTATGGCCCATATCCCCCTCCGACATCAACGCTCTCGTCCCAGTCGATGCCCAGCCACTTGAGATAGGTAAGCTGACTTTCCTCGCCGCCCTCAATATTCCGTTTCAGGTCAGTATCTTCGATACGTATAATAAACTTCCCGCCCAGACTGCGTGCGAACAAATAGTTGAATAAGGCCGTTCTCGCGTTGCCGATATGCAGATGCCCTGTAGGCGACGGCGCATACCGCACCCGAATATTCTCTGACATGGTATCCAATACTCCTTCCATGATGTTCCGTTTTCAACCGATCATAGCATAGTCTTGACAAGGCAGACAACTGATTGGGCAGCAATCCCTTCGCCCCGTCCGGTAAAACCAAGCTGCTCCGTTGTGGTTGCCTTCACATTTACCTGAGATGGCTCATCCGCCTCCAGCGCTCGTGCAATGACTTCTACCATCTGAGGAATAAAAGGCGCCATCTTGGGACGCTGCGCAATAATAGTCGAATCAATGTTGCCCAATTTATAGCCGCGCTCTTTCACGAGCTGCCAGATATGCTCCAGAAGCTTCAGGCTGTCCGCATCCTTAAAGGCCGGATCGGTATCGGGGAAATGCTTGCCGATATCGCCGAGTCCAAGGGCGCCCAGTACTGCATCGCTGATTGCATGCAGCAGCACGTCGGCATCGGAATGGCCGAGCAGTCCCTTCTCATAGGGAATCGTCACTCCGCCGATAATACATGGCCGCCCTTCCACCAGTTGATGCACATCAAAGCCTTGTCCAACTCGAATCATTCCCGCTTTCCCCCTCTATTCATTTCCCTGATTGTCTTTGTTCAAATGAGCCGCTAGCAGAAATTCCGCCCATGGCAAATCCTCAGGTGTCGTAATTTTTATATTGGTATAATCGCCTTCTGCAACTGTAACGGGTACACCGAGACGTTCTACGACCATGGCATCATCCGTTCCGACAAAGCCGTCCGCCGCCGCCCTCTCATGCGCTTCCAGCAGCAGGGAACGCCGAAAAGCCTGCGGCGTTTGTATCGCCCACAAGCTCCGGCGGTCTGGTGTCGCCACGATCACACCGGCTTCACCAACCTGCTTGATTGTATCTTTAACGGGCACAGCAAGCACAGCGGCCCCGGTTTTTACCGCTTGAGCCATACAAGAGCGTACGGCCTCGGCAGTTACCAATGGACGCACACCATCATGCACCATGACCCATTCCATTTCCTTGCTCAGCGACTGCAGTCCGGTCCGAACCGAGTGCTGACGCTCACTGCCGCCAGCCAGCACGGCCTTGACCTTAAGCAGCAAGTTATCCCGTACAATCGATTCGACGCGGGCCGTATCATCAGGGCCTACAACCAAGACAATCTCGCCGACCTCATCCAACATCTCAAATCGTTCCAGCGTATGAACAATGATGGGCTTGTCCTGCAGGAGCAAATACTGCTTGCTCTCCTTCGTTCCCATCCGTGTTCCGCGTCCGGCCGCCACGACGACGACGCCCCAATTTGCCTGTCCTGCCTGCATGCCCTTCAACCGCCTCGCTATAAACTGTAAACCTCGATGCTCCCGCTTGATGGAGACATCATCCGTTTACTATCATAACGTGTTACTGCGCTTTTTCCAACAGCTTTGGCTTGGCAAAAATCATCCGGCCCGCCGAGGTTTGAAGAACACTCGTCACGAGCACCTCCATCGTTGTTCCGATGTATTCCCGGCCGCCCTCCACCACGATCATGGTTCCATCGTCCAAATAGGCGACTCCCTGACCATGCTCCTTGCCATCCTTGATCACCTGAACCACAATTTCTTCTCCGGGGAGAACGACCGGCTTCACCGCGTTGGCCAAATCATTAATATTAAGTACAGAAACACCTTGAAGCTCGCATACCTTGTTCAGGTTAAAATCATTCGTGACCACCTTGCCATGAAGCACCTTGGCGAGCTTGACCAATTTGCTGTCCACTTCTCCCTCTTCCATGTCCCCTTCATAAATAAGGACTCTCACATCCAGTTCCTTCTGAATTTTATTCAGAATGTCGAGTCCACGACGACCGCGGTTTCGTTTGAGCAGATCCGAGGAATCGGCAATATGCTGCAGCTCTTCAAGCACAAACTCTGGTATTACAAGTGTCCCTTCAATAAATCCGGTTTTGCAAATATCGGCGATTCGGCCGTCGATAATGACACTTGTATCCAAAATTTTATGCTCTTCATAGCTGCTGTCATCTTCGCCATTGTTACTTTTGCCGCGTTCCATAATCAAACTCATCCGTTCAGTCAGTTCCTCCCGTTTGCTGAGTCCGATCCGCATACCCGCGTAACCGAGCACCAGCATGGATGCTATGGGAATGAATTGCCCGGCGCCCGTCAATCCGGCAACTGCAGGATATAGCAGCGCAGACAGTCCCAGACCGATCATAAGCCCCAATACCCCGGAAAACAGATCCCCAGTGGGCATCGAGGATATACGGTCAGCTCCCTGCTGAATCCACTGGATCAGCGGTACTGCAAGCATCGAGGCCAGCACCAAGCCGCACAAAGCTCCAATACCGACATTCATATAATAGCTGCCGGACCGCTGCATCATCCCGTAGGAAGACTCCGTCCATAGTGTCCCTATATTCATCCAGCTGTGCATCTGAGCGCCCAGGACCCCGCCAAAACATAAACCAAACAATTGAATCATTCGTTTCATCATAATTCCACCTCCTTTACAATTATGTTCCAATTTCTCGGAGGTTAATCGTAGGGAAGGATGAAAGTATTAGAAATTATTAACCTTGGTCGATAAAGCAGACAAATTACGCAAAACGGTTTTGAATTACTGGCGGTCGAAGCTTATAATAAGAGGAGCACTGCCAATCCCGAAACGAGGTGGAATCGATGAGCGCCCCAACATTGGATCAATTTCAGCAACAAGTTTCTGAACTGCTTTTGCGTCATCGCAGTTTGCTTGATGTTTTATCGAAATACGGCCAATCCGGTGCCTCCGTTAATCGAGCTGTTGCTAAATCGGTGACGGAATGCGGTTGTATCGAGTTAAATGCTAAAAGGCAAGAGTACACAGATGAAATCAATTTGGAACAAGCCAAAAATACTCTTCATTACCACGTCAGCGGTGAATTGTGCGAGCACTGCAGAGATGCCATTAAAGGCGAGCTTGGCCGTAACCTGTTCTACATGTCAGCCATGTGCAATCTCCTCGACATTCAGCTTGACGATGTAGTTGCCCAGGAATCTGACAAGTGCTCGACATTAGGACTCTTCAACCTGACCTAAAGTAATCGCATCGCAGAGCTGTGAACAGGATCATATAACAAACAAACCGCCTGACTCATCCTTTACGGGATGAGCAGGCGGTTTGTTTTTACATTTTTACAGCAGCTCTATGCACCATGCTCAGTAGGTATGATCTCTTCAAGCAATTCGGCTTGTTTCCGGCGCTTGCGATTTCGCCCTGGAAAAGGGAGACGCCGGTCAACGTTTTTTTTTAGGCCGTACAGCGCGTAAAGAACCAAAGGTATAAAGAGGATCTTGGACAACTGGTTATGAAACAGGATGCCCAGTACAACCGTGACGACAATGATGATAGGGACGACCCAAATCGCACTTTTGGGAATGCCCATTTTTTTGAAGCTGGGGTATTTAATTGTACTCACCATGAGAAAGGAAAGCACCAGCGTGCTTCCCATCAATACTGCAACTGATATATCCTTGTGAAACAGCGCGAGTGTTGCAAGCACGCCTCCTGCCGCCGGAATGGGCAATCCGATAAAATAACCGGGCATGCTGGATATGACATTAAATCTGGCCAACCGCAGAGCACCGCATATGGGAAACAGCGCGGTAATAATCCACGCGGCCGCCGAGCTCAGCTCCTGGAAGGCTACACTATACATAATAAAAGCCGGAGCAACGCCGAACGAGATCACATCCGAAAGGGAATCCAGCTCCTTGCCGAATTCACTTTGCGCATTCAGGGCGCGGGCCACCCGGCCATCCACGCCATCCATCAGCATCGCAATGATAACCATCATCGCAGCGATTTCCGGTTTTGAATTTTCTGGAAAAACGAGAATAATGGCGACGATACCCAAAAATAAATTCGCCACCGTAAAAAGACTCGGTATCGACTTCGTGATCATTTTGTTCCACCTCATCTTTACTATGCCCCAAAACCATTTTTTACAGTTATTAGCGATTTACATGGTTATCCACATTCTAACATTGTATGTGATTTAAATATGTCTGTCAATGAACATCTGTTCCTGAATCCGCTTCAGCCCTTCTTTAATCGCGCGGGCCCGCACTTCCCCGATACCATCCACGGAGTCCAATTCCTCAATAGTGGCCATTAAAATATGGGGCAACCGCTCGAAACGGTCCACCAGATTATTCATAATAACGGTAGGTAGGCGCGGGATACGGCTGAGCAGCCTATAGCCCCGAGGGGCAATCATTTCTTCAGAGGCCACACTGGTACCCGTGTATCCCAGCAGTTTAATAATTGAACTATTATCAAATAATTCCTCTGAATTCAATTTATGGATGCCTGCGCGAATTTCACGAATCTTGTCCTCATGGGGATTTTTCGCATAATCCTTTATTAAAAACCAGGCTTCTTCCTCAACGCCGCCAACCAATTCTTCCATCTGCATGCTGATAAGCCGGCCTTCTGTCCCCAGCTCATTGACGTATCGTTTAATCTCCATCTTCACACGAATGAGCATCTCCATGCGTTTGACGACATGAGCCACTTCATGCAGCGTAACCAATTCTTCAAACTCAAGAGCTGATAAATTCGTAAACGCCTGATTGAGCACCGTTTTATATTTTTCCAGCGTTTGTATGGCTTGGTTCGCCTTGGTCAGAATAACGCCCATTTCTTTGAGCGAATAGCGGAGCTGACCCTGATACAGAGTAATAATATTGCGCCTTTGCGAAATGGAAACCACAAGCTTGCCGGTCTGCTTCGCGACCCGTTCGGCCGTCCGGTGCCGGATTCCCGTCTCAACCGATGAAATCGAACTGTTGGGAATCAGCTGAGTATTGGCATACAAAACCCGCTTGCGGTCCTCACTCAAAATAATGGCGCCGTCCATTTTGGCAAGCTCATACAGATAGTAAGGGGAGAAGTCGCAATTGATCGAAAATCCGCCATCCACGACCTCCATAACCTCAGGACTGTATCCAACAACGATCAGCGCGCCGGTTTTTGCCCGCAGCACATTGTCCAGTCCTTCCCGAAAAGCCGTGCCTGGTGCGACCATTTGCAGCAGTTGATTCATAACTTCTAGTTGATTCGGCTCCTTCATCATCTTCCCCCTCTTATCCGAGTGCTGCCGAGAGGGCTTCTGCCACTGTCTCGACCCCAATTATTTCGATGCCTGCAGGCGGACTCCAGCCCTTCAAGCTTTTCGTGGGCATAATCACACGTTTAAAGCCCAACTTATGCGCTTCCTTGACCCGCTGCTCTGCACGCGAAACGGCCCGAACTTCTCCAGTCAAGCCAATTTCACCAAAAACAACGTCGAATGGCCTTGTCGGCGCATCGCGAAAGCTTGATGCAATACTCACCGCTGCTGCCAGATCAACAGCGGGTTCGTCCAGCTTGACGCCGCCCGCCACATTCAAATAGGCATCCTGCGTTTGCAAAAACATACCCATCCGTTTTTCCAATACGGCAATGATGAGCGACATCCTATTGTGGTCAATACCGGTAGACATCCGCCTTGGCGAAGGGAAATTCGTTGTCGCTACAAGTGCCTGGAGCTCCACCAATACTGGACGCGTTCCCTCCATACTGGCCACTACGGTCGAACCCGATACGCCAAGCGGACGTTCCGAGAGGAAGAGTTCAGACGGATTGCTAACTTCACGCAGACCCAGCTCTCCCATTTCGAATATCCCGATTTCATTGGTGGATCCAAACCGATTTTTGACTGCCCGGAGCAGCCGGTAGGAATGATGTCGTTCTCCTTCAAAATAAAGGACACAATCCACCATATGCTCAAGCAATCGGGGTCCAGCAATCGCTCCCTCCTTTGTAACGTGCCCGACAAGGACAGTGGCGATTCCCTTCACTTTGGCCACGCGCATGAAATGAGCTGTGCATTCACGAACCTGGGAAACACTGCCGGGTGCCGAAGAGACACTGGGATCATATACCGTCTGGATGGAGTCGATGACGAGAAAATCCGGCTCCAGCGACTCGATCGCATCGCTGATCTGATCCATATTCGTCTCGCAAAGCACATAAAGCTTTTCGGTAAGCGCCCCCAGGCGATCGGCCCTCAGCCTTGTTTGTCTGACCGATTCCTCTCCGGAAATATAAAGGACAGTAAGACCCTGGGAGGCTAACGCATGGGAGGTTTGCAGCAGTAGCGTCGATTTTCCGATGCCGGGATCCCCGCCAACGAGAATGAGCGATCCGGGAACAACCCCGCCGCCAAGCACACGATTGAGCTCCAGGAGGGTCGTTTCAATTCTGGGCTCCTGCTCATTATCTATGTGTATGATGGATTGCGGCTTTTCTTTCGTCTGAATAAGTCTGGAACCCATTCCAGGCGTCTTGACTACAGATTCCTTTTCTTCGACCATCGTATTCCATTCACCGCAGCCAGGGCATTTCCCCAACCATTTGGGCGATTCCGTTCCACATTCCGTACAAGCGAATTTTATTTTAAGTTTTGCCATGAGCGGCTCCTTATACATATTACTTATCATTCAAAGTTTACCATTTCTAGAGGATGGGATAAACCCTTAAGCGCGCTGTCCAAATAAAAGTTTCCCGCTCAGCAATACACCACCGGGCGGGAAACAGATGATTATCGATGAAGTTGAGAATTACGGTATTTATTGCTCGTTGGGCGTACGTGAAACAAGTACATTATGAATCGTCATTTTCGATCCCAGCATGACACTTTCGCCCTGCGGCGAAGCTTGGTGAGCTTGTCCTTGGCTGCCGTGTTGGACCTGCTGCTCCTGCCCGCCGCTCTGCGGGTGCTGACCTTGGGATTGGCTTTGCGATTGTCCACCCGGGCTGCCTGCGCGCTTGGCGTGGGCTTGACGGAAGGAATCGCTGTTCACCCAACTCTCAAATGAAGGCTTGTCTGCCCAGTGGGTACATACCTTTAATTCGTCATGTTCTTCCAAGTCTTCTGTGAAGAGAACTTCCATTCGAACAAATCCGGGGGTTAATTCAACACCTTTGGAATTTTGAAAACGCTGCGCCACTTCTTCCCCATGGCCTTTTTTTACTTTTATCGTATTCACAACAACGATCATTATTATTACCTCCTCAGGGGTTTAGCGAACATTCAACTGCGCCAAATGACAACTCACTCTAATCATACGCTGATTTGCTGGATGTAGCAAAAAAACCTTGCCCCTGACGGGCTTTCGCTAAGGAAGCGAAGAGCCTTCAGGGGCAAGGTTTTAAAAAATTATTTGGCTTACTTGGTGGCTGGCTCTCCAGCTGCCGGTGCTGATGGCGAAACCGTCAGCGCACCGTCTTTCTCATCAATTGTAAGCGTATCGCCTTTGTTGATATTACCTGTCAACAGATCCTCAGAAAGCCGGTCTTCAATATGCTTCTGAATCGCACGACGCAGCGGGCGGGCGCCGTACTGCGGATCGTAGCCTTCCTTAGCCAGGAATGCTTTGGCCGAATCTGTAAGCGTGAAGTCTACTTCCTGCTCACGAAGCCGTTTGCGCAGCTCCTCGGACATTAAGGTAACGATTTGAGCAATATGCTCTTCTCCAAGAGAATGGAATACAATCGTTTCATCAATCCGGTTAAGGAACTCGGGACGGAAGCTCTTTTTCAATTCCGCGAGCACTTTTTCTTTCATGATATTAAAGTCACGGCCTGCATCCTGTGCGGCTGTAAATCCAAGTGACGTGTTGCGCTTGATTTGATCCGCACCGACGTTCGAGGTCATGATGATCAGCGTATTGCGGAAATCGACGACACGGCCTTTGGAGTCCGTTAAACGGCCATCCTCCAGCACCTGCAGCAGGATGTTAAACACATCCGGATGCGCCTTCTCGATCTCATCAAGCAGTACAACCGAATAAGGCTTGCGGCGTACTTTCTCGGTGAGCTGGCCGCCTTCTTCGTAGCCGACATACCCTGGAGGCGCGCCGACCAGACGTGAGGTCGAATGCTTCTCCATATATTCCGACATATCGATACGGATAACAGCATTCTCGTCACCGAACATTGCTTCCGCCAGTGCGCGGGCAAGCTCAGTTTTACCAACCCCGGTAGGTCCGAGGAAGATAAATGATCCCATTGGACGCTTCGGATCCTTCAGGCCGGCACGGGCACGGCGCATTGCGCGGGATACCGCTTTGACGGCTTCATCCTGACCGATAACACGGTCATGAAGGATATCTTCCATTTTGAGCAGCCGCTGCGTTTCTTCCTCAGCCAGTTTGCTCACCGGAATTCCCGTCCAGCTGGCAACCACCTGAGCGATATCCTCCGGTGTGACCTCCGAATCCGTACGGCCTTGTTTTTCTTTCCATTGATTCTTGGTAACATCAAGCTCTTCGCGAATCTTCTGTTCCGTATCACGAAGGGCAGCAGCCTTCTCGAATTCCTGGCTTTGAACCGCCGAATCTTTCTCCTTGCGGATATCCTCAAGACGATTTTCCAGCTGTTTCAAATTAGGCGGTACCGTATAGGATTTAAGGCGTACTTTGGAGCTGGCCTCATCGATCAGGTCAATCGCTTTATCCGGCAGGAAACGGTCCGTAATATAACGGTCCGAAAGCTTAACCGCCTGTTCGATCGCTTCATCCGTTATTTTCACACGGTGATGGGCTTCATAACGGTCGCGAAGTCCATGAAGGATAAGAACAGCTTCCTCCGGCGAAGGCTGATCAACAGTAATCGGCTGAAAGCGGCGTTCCAACGCGGCATCTTTCTCAATATACTTGCGATATTCATCCAGCGTCGTGGCACCGATGCATTGCAGCTCGCCACGTGCCAGAGCTGGTTTCAAAATATTCGAAGCGTCAATCGCACCTTCTGCACCGCCTGCACCAATAAGCGTGTGAAGCTCATCAATAAACAATACGATGTTTCCGGCTTGGCGAATTTCGTCCATAATTTTTTTCAGACGGTCTTCAAATTCACCGCGATATTTGGTTCCGGCAACAACAGAGCCCATATCGAGCGTCATAACGCGTTTGTCACGCAGCGTCTCCGGAATTTCACCCGCGATAATTTTCTGAGCCAACCCTTCGGCAATAGCGGTTTTACCTACGCCAGGTTCACCGATAAGAACCGGATTGTTTTTGGTTCTGCGGCTGAGCACTTGAATGACGCGCTCAATTTCTTTGCCCCGTCCAATAACAGGATCCAGATTATTATCTTTGGCATAAGCGGTCAAATCGCGGGCAAGGCCATCCAGCGTTGGTGTACTTACATTAGCCGGTGCGCCATGGTTGCTCGAGACCGCTTCGCTGCTGCCCAGGAGCTGCAGGACCTGCTGCCTGGCTTTGTTCAGGCTGATGCCCAAATTATTAAGTACGCGGGCGGCAACGCCTTCGCCTTCGCGGATCAGGCCGAGCAGAATATGCTCTGTTCCTACATAGGTATGACCCAGCTTACGCGCTTCATCCATCGAAAGTTCAATTACTTTCTTTGCTCGCGGCGTATACGCAATGTTGGTCGGCTGCTCTTGTCCGCGGCCGATAAGCGTCTCGACTTCATCCTGGATTTTTTCCAGGCTCAGACCAAGTCCGATAAGGGCTTTGGCAGCAATGCCTTCCCCTTCACGATTAAGCCCAAGTAAAATATGCTCTGTTCCAATATTGTTGTGACCCAGACGCACCGCTTCTTCTTGTGCAAGTGCAAGTACCTTCTGCGCACGTTCCGTGAATCTGCCAAACATCATGTTTACACACCCCCATGATCGGATTTACTTAGTTGTAATTGCTGACGTATAAGCTCTGCCCGCCTGATATCCCGCTGCTCGGTATTCATCTTTTCATTAAACACCTGCTGCAGAAAACCCGGCTGCATTAAAACCATCATTTCATTCATTACAAGCGGCGATACCCCTTTGATCAGACCAAGATCGATTCCCAGCCGGACATCGGATAACCGCTGACCTGCTTCTTTGGAATCCATTATGGTCGCATGTGACAGAATTCCGTAGGAACGGTAAATCCGATCCTCCAGACGAATCTGCGACTCCTCCAGCATACGCTGACGCGCCGCCTTTTCGTGCTCAATAATTTGTTTGGCTACACTGTGCAAATTATCGATGATCTCTTCCTCGGATTGTCCCAGCGTAATCTGATTGGATACCTGAAACAAATTGCCTAACGCTTCACTGCCTTCTCCGTAAATTCCCCGCACTGCCAGCCCTACTTGAGTAATTGCCGTCAAAATACGGTTGATCTGATGCGTCATGACAAGCGCAGGCAAATGCATCATGACCGAAGAACGAATACCTGTACCGACGTTCGTCGGACAACTGGTCAGATAACCACGGCGTTCATCAAAGGCGTAATCGGTTGCTTCTTCAAAAATATCGTCAATGCGGTTAGCCAAGCTCCAGGCTTCTTTAATTTGAAAACCGGGATACAAGCATTGGATCCGCAGATGATCCTCTTCATTCACCATGATACTGACGGATTCGTTTTCACTTAATATAAGTGCCCCGCAGCGTGACTCATTCGCAAGATTCGGGCTTATGAGATGCTTCTCAACGAGCACTCTGCGTTCAAGCTCGCTCAGCTCGGAGAGCTCAATCGTCTCAAACCGGTCAATCTCACCCAGCTCGGGAGAAGATCCCATAGCGGTGAGATTCTCCATAACCTCCTGCGCCTGTTCGTTTGTGGCGAGCATCGGAAAAGGATGGCTCCGTAAATTACGGGCGATCCGAACTCGACTGCTGATAACAATATCTGAATCAGGCCCAGCTTCTCTCATCCATTCACTTAAGGCTTCCTGTACAAAAGATCGCTCCGACAAAAACGGTTCCTCCTTTCACGCTTAGCCTAAACATCTGTAACCTTACCTTCCAGTTCACGAATCTGGTCGCGGATTTTAGCTGCGTTCTCAAACTCCTCGCATTCTATTCGCTGCTGCAGATCGGCCCGAAGGTCCTCAATTTCACGCTTGAGCTGAATTTGTCCGCCCGTGCGCTTCGGAATCTTGCCGACATGCGACGAGTTGCCGTGAACACGCTTGAGAATCGGATCCAGCTTGCTGCCAAAAGTCGTGTAGCATTCGCTGCAGCCGAACCGCCCCATCTTGCTGAACTGTGTATAGGTAAGACCACATGTTTCACAGCGTAATTGCTGCGGCCTTGCACCAAAGGCGTTTACTCCGCTTGCAGGTTCAAAGTCGAGCAGTCCGGATAACAAACTGTGAATGGAGAATCCGTTGGATACACCCGGCAACCCTTCTCCTTTTTCACGTGCGCAGGATTCGCAAATATGAAATTCCGTTTTTTCCCCATTTACAATTTTCGTAAAATGAAGTGAAGCCGGTTTATTACCGCATTCCTGACAAAGCATTCCGTACTATCCCTCCTCCTGCAAGGTTCAAGAAAAATCGCATCCATGGTTCTCATTCTCCCATTAAGGTTAAGCAAGTTCAAGCTGACCTTATAGGAGTGAGCAGTACTCATCGGGATTTGACGAGTAATGTAATCAACATCGCTTTCAGGAGTCGCGCCCTTATTTCATCCCGCAAGGGGAGCTTTACGGCGATCGCTTCACGGGAGATTGCAGCCCTCAGCAGATTGCCTTCCCGCTTGGATACAAGCTGCGCTTCTTCCAGCTGATAAATAAGTCCCTCGGCCGCTCCTTGATCCACCTGATCGCCAATGGTTTGGGCAATATGCCCTTGTATGACCGTTAACGTCGGCAGCTCAATGCGTTGAATACGGATATATCCGCCTCCACCGCGCTTACTTTCAACAAAGTAGCCCTTCTCCAGTGTAAACCGGGTGCTGATTACGTAATTAATTTGTGAAGGAACGCAGGAAAAGCGATCCGCCAAATCATTACGCTGCAATTCAACCGCACCATCGGAGCTCTCCTGCAGCATATGCTTCAAATACTGCTCAATGAGATCGGAAATGTTGCGCATTTCACCAACCTCCCTAAAATGCAACCAACAACAGCTAAGCAGTCAAGAAGCATCAAAATCATTCAATATTCTAATTAATTGACTTTGACTTTCTTTGACTTTAACTTTATTATACGCATTTTTTTTAAAACGTCAAGCCGCGTATCATGGTTTTCTGATCTGCTATTAGCTTGGGCGTATCTGCCGCTTTTATACGTCAGAATGTTCATAACTTGATACCGGACAAGGCAAAAGATCTTTGCGGCTTGAAGGGAGGCTGTTCTATTCTTTACCTTTTCTGGGCAGCTGCCGAAACATTTGCTTAATTGACTTCACGCAGAACCAGCCTATTTTATACAATTAAAATTAAATAAAGCGAATAATTAAAGATGTGAAATATCGGTATCCTCTTCTTGCTACTTTGATGCATTCTTCAATATTGACGGCTACGATTAAAAATTTCATCATATATGGATATAAGCCAGCAGACAACAAAAAACCGACCACAGTGCTGCGGTCGGCTTCTCGTGCTTGGCAACGTCCTACTCTCCCAGGACCCTGCGGTCCAAGTACCATCGGCGCTGAAGGGCTTAACGGTCGTGTTCGGGATGGGTACGCGTGG
>NZ_JBWDNQ010000004.1:0-620285 GCF_056269285.1 Paenibacillus sp. JT31N11 | reverse complement strand
TTTCAATGTCTCATAGATTGCGAAGAAGCACAGTTTTTAAAAACCATAAAAGCTGGGTTTAGTTTCGTGCTGCCATTTTTAGGTCTGAGCTAATATTAATTTTCGGGGTAGTTGAGCAAAGGCAGCCGATCGTTCTGGCCGGCTGCCTCATTCTGCTCTGAATTATGCTATCGTGCCCAGTTAGCGTAATGACTAAAGCTTACCCTTAGAGACTTCTGATAATAAATACTCTGTCTTTTCAATAATCTTCTCAATATCTCTTGTACGAAATTCGCATATTGGTTGCTCCCAATCCGCTAAGTCATCATCACGTGCATCCAACAAGACAAGTATATACTCACCATTAGGGCTAAATTCTGGGCGCCAACTTAGGTCCAGTAATCGTTTTCTATCCGAATGTTCGAATTGAAATATATCCTCACTAAATTCCCATTTGTACCTATAATCATTATCTTTAAACAAGTCCGGGCTAGTTTCAGTAAACTGATTATATGAAACTATCCATCCCGCTGGAATCCTTAAAGGAACTAGAGGAGGACTCATCTTACACCACCCCTATTAAATCTCAGTAACGTACCCCATTAGCTTGTGATGATTTTACAGATATTCATAGGTTTCATTTGGATTATTAGAGAAGTACTTAAATGAGTCAACATTAAACTTTCCTGTCATGTATTTATTAAATCCAGCTAAGTTCTTACCAAAAGCAGTATGTGGATTAGAAAGATAGATGATGTCTTCTTCATCAGAATATTTCTTTAGTGATACAATCTCATTATTTTCTTCATCCAAAACATCAATAATGATGTAATCGTAGTAGTAATCCAGTTCTCCAGAATCAGTTATGCTCCATACCCATTTTTCATGTTCGAACGGGCTGTTATAGATAAGCTCAGGCGAAGACATAGATATACACCCCCTATTGCCCAAAGGATTATCCATATACTACCACATATTGGAACTATTTTGCCCGTTACTTCAACGAAAAAGGAACAGTTGCCTACCGCGGCGATCTGTTCCTGGTCTTTGCACTATCGTACCCAGTTAGTTCAACAAAGTGATGCCTCGCCTAAAACCCTTCTTCCTCGATTGCTGCCAGCATATGCTGATATATTTTTCGTGTTGTATTTAAATTCCTGATCGTCATTTGTTGATACAATTTTGTACCAACCAATTTTGTCATACTTATTTTATTCACGTTTATTTTTTCTATCGCCCATAGGATCGCGCCCGGAGCGTACTTCACTGTTTCGATCTCCGGTTTTATGGCCAGTTGATCGAGTACGGATTCCTCATTGATATCTTCCCATAGGAACAGGACGTCGCATCTCATTTTGTCATTGTTTATCCATGCTTCAGGAATCGAGGATATCACTTCCCTCATGTCTTCCAAGCTAAGGACCAGTACCTTGATTTGCAGTCCGAAAGTTTCCAGAATAGCTTTTTCGAGAATTTGCGCTATATCCTTTTTGGCGCTGCAGGCAGTTGTAAAAATGATATTGCCCGTATTGATATAAGTAACAGCGTTTTTCATACCGGCTTGCTCGAATGATTTTTTAAGTATTTTCATATCTACTTTGTTATTTCCACCAACATTGATTCCGCGAAGCAAAGCAGTATAGACCATAATTACCTCTCTTTTGTCGCTATTAGCTTATGTCTTCAATGACTGCAATTCCATCTATTTCAAGAAGACAAGACGGACGCGAGAATTCTGAAACAAATAAAACGGTGACCAAAGGTGGGTGATCTAACATACCGGCCGTCTCCTGAAACGCTTCGTAACCAATCCTGGGGTCGCTTCCGCTAACTAAATAGATATTGAGCTTGACCAGATTGGCGAAACTTGCATTTTCAGAAGCTAAAATCGTTTTGATATTATTAAGCGCCTGTTTTGTCTGCAATTTCAAATCGCCGACTCCAATCAGATCGCCTGTTGAATTAATTGCATTTTGGCCGCCAATATATATTGTTTTTGCCTTTCCGCTTACAGTAATCACTTGACTAAATGCTGTTGATTTGAATATACCCTCCGGATTTTTATGCTCCATTTTAAAAGAAGACATCGGGGTTTCCTCCTTAGTAGGAAGTTGACAGAATTCGGAACAGCTTACCGCGGGCATTCCTGTCGTTTCATCAAATAATACATATAATCAGTTGGAGTCCCGCCATACCCTTGCTGCCTCAGCATCGCTGTCACATTGCCCCGGTGATACGTCCCGTGGTTGACTACATGACGCAGGATCTCAGAGAAATGCGTATCGATTCGGCCGTACTGCGGATGCACGATCGTCATCGCCATGTCTGGATCGGACGTACGCCGCAGCAACTCTCGAAATTGTTCAGCGAGGCAGGCAAAAAGCTGCCGCATCTCGTCCACAGATTTATCCTTCGCTTCCTCCGTCCAACCCTGGATCTTCGGAAAAATGTCCTCGTTCGGAACTTTCGCGAGCACAGACAGGTAGATCTGTTCGAACAAGTACATATGCCCGAACGTTTGCGATACGGACGGGAACACGCTCGTCACTTCCGCATGGAACACATGCACAGGAAGCTGCTCCAAGCAGGTGAAGAACTGATTATTTGCCCACACATGATACTCGTACAAATTTTGCGGGTTTTGAGTCATGGATGAAATCACCTTCCTTTGTTTGGAGGTTGTGTGGCTGCCGCAACCTTGTCTCTATGGTATACCAGATTTGCTGACAACTGTTGTCAGGGGAGTTCAATCGGGAACGTCTTCATAATGTTTTGCTATTCCATATGCCATTTCCTGAATTCGACGCCTCAGCTCCATCGGCTCCCGAATGCGAATGGTCGTTCCGAATGTCACCAGATACTTCGGAAGATACTTGTTCATCGTCGGGATATCGAGCAGAAACCGCGCTTCTCGATCGGTCCTCTCCGTCAAATAGTGGCGCAAATGCCAGTGACCACAAACCGCCTTCATCGTGTCGGGATCTCCCTCGATACAGATGACCGTCAGAGGTCCGTCCGCCTCCCGTACCCGTTCGGACTGGTCGCGGAAATAGACGGCGGCAGAGAAATGCTCCGGCTTTTCGAATCCCAATCGAGTCGGCTCCAGTCGTTCGATACGGTCCACACGGAAAGTCCGTACCGCCTTCGACCGATGGCAGAACGCGACAGCGTACCACTCGTTATGGTCGTAAGCCAACCCGTACGGATCAACTTCACGCTCGTTCGCTTGCTCTGCATTTACTTTGCGATAGGTCATGCGCAATGTTTGTCCGTCCATCGCCGCCTGCTCCAGGTCCCGTAACAACAGAACAATGGAAGGCGGTCGTGCCGGAGAAATTACATCCAAGCCGCTCGTGTGACGGGGCAAATCGTGGCGCTGCTCTTCGTGCAGCCCGTTTTCCACCTTCTTCAACACGCTTCCAAGCTCCTCCGTATAAGGATAGCCGGCGCCTTGCGAAAATTTAAACGCGTCCGCAAGCGCCTTCAGCTCTACGTGGGTGAAGAACAATGGCGTCTCCTTGAAGGTTTCCAGAATGCGAATGCCGCCGTCATGTCCCGATTCTGCGACGACCGGCACTCCGCTTGCGCATAAGGCGTCGATATACCGGTACACGGTACGGATGCTAATCTCCAAGCTGTCCGCGATCTGCGCGGCGGTGTGCTTCCTTCCGGATCGCAGCATCCAAAGCATGGACAGCATGTTATCCCATTTCGCCATCGGAATTGACCTCTATTCCTGCATAATATGTTTTAATATATCCTCGCGGTTGAAATATAGAAATTATACCCGTGACTATTTATGTTTCTCTACCCGGAAGTCATCAGTCCAGAGATGGACTAAATCCCTGGATTCGTTTATCTGCTTCATACAGCCTCCAAAATTCAGTTAAATTCATCAAATAACCACTCCTTAGAACTATTTCATGTAGGTTTGCATTAAATGGGAGTTTTAATCGATCATTTTGTACGAGCTTGTCAATTAGCTTAATAATGGATATGTAACTATTCACGTTATAGTTGTGAAGACTCATATTCCTTCACACGCCGGTAAAATGTCCGATGTTTCATATCTAAGGTCTTCATTGCCGAGACAGCCATTATCCCCCCACCCTTCCATTCCTTATATACTTGAACAAAGTTAGAATCGATTTCCTGCTTCGGTCTACCAAACTTTACTCCATCCGCCTTGGCAACTTCTATCCCTTCGGCTTGCCGCTGCCGATTCTTTTTACGCTCCTGCTCGGCCACATAGGCAAGTAAGCTTAAAAATTGATCCTCCATCACTTTCCCAAAGTCGCCCATCGTCCGAAACTTCCGTGAATCAAACAACGTTTGATTATCCAAGCAGACAATATCTGCGTTCACTTCCCGCGTAATGTACTTCCATTCGGCTATAATCCCGTCATAATCACGACCCAGCCGGTCGAGCGCGTCGATATAAATTAAGTCGCCTTCTCGAATCATCAATCGCATGGCCTGATACCGCGGCCGATTAAAATCCTTGCCACTTAATTTGTCTACAAATATATAACGCTCGTCAACCCCAAGTTCCCGGAATTTAATCAGCTGCCGCTCGGGATTCTGATCTTTTGCAGAAACCCGCCCGTACCCCATTTCCATTTGGTAATCTCCTCCATATTTCATGCCAAAATATCCTATCATTTCATGGCACATGAGGCTACGTCCAGAAATTTGTTTTTTCTTTTGTAGTTGTTTTTTTGTTTGCTTTGGTTCCGTCCCCATTATCGTCCCCAAAACAATTTCAACTTGACCAAAAGATTCATGAATCATTTCATGGATAACTAAAAAACCCTTGCTACGCAAGGGTTTCATCAAGATAGGTTGTATGGAGCCTAGGGGGATCGAACCCCTGACCTCATCGCTGCCAGCGATGCGCTCTCCCAGCTGAGCTAAGGCCCCGTGAATCATGGCGACAAGTAAGATCATAGCACAGGAAAGTTGTACCTGTCAATCGTTTTTCTTGCTGCCATTGGAGAGCAAACTGTTTAGTTCTTTCATGAACATGTCGATATCTTTGAACTGCCGGTATACCGAGGCGAAACGCACATAAGCAACCTCGTCCACGGGATACAGCTGCATCATCACCAGCTCGCCGATTTCGCGGCTTTGCACTTCGGCCTGCGCTGTTGTACGCAGCTCTTTCTCGGCCTCGGATACAATCACTTCAAGCTTCTCAACCGGCACGGGACGCTTCTCGCAGGCCCGGATAAGACCGCGCAAAATCTTGTCGCGGTTGAACTCTTCTCGGCTGCCGTCTTTTTTGACGACAATCAGCGGGGTTTCTTCAATCATCTCGAACGTTGTGAATCTTCGGGTGCATTTCTCGCATTCGCGGCGGCGGCGGATCGACTTGTTGTCGTTCGCAGGTCTGGAATCCAATACTTTGGTTCCCGCGTAATCGCAATACGGACATTTCATCGGATTTGTTGACCCCCATCTTTGAAAAAAAATTTCCATACGTTTCCTGTAATGAAACTCGTGCAATCGCACATAATACTTGTACCAACCGCAAGGAGGTGAAAGACAATGAGTTCAAACCGCAGCAGCAACCAACTGGTTGTACCACAAGCCAATGCAGCGCTCGACCAAATGAAATATGAAGTCGCGCAAGAGCTGGGTATTACGATCCCACAAGACGGTTACTATGGTAACATGGCTACGCGTGACGCTGGCTCCCTTGGGGGTTACATCACTCGTAAACTGGTACAAATCGCCGAGCAATCCATCGCAGGTCAGTTTAAATAAGGTTCACAGGATTTATAATGGAAGCTTTGGCAGCCGCCCTCATGGGCGGATTGCCAAGGCTTCCTTATTATTTTGCCGCAAATTCAGGGTAAAGCTTCTTGTATTTATTATAATAATAAATGACGCGCTGTACATAGTGGCGGGTTTCCCCATATGGAAGCTTGTCCACCGTCTCCAGCTTGCCATCCCATGTTCCCTCCGACATCCATCGGTTTACTGTCCCCGGTCCCGCATTGTAAGCCGCAACAACGGCATACGTGTTGCCCTTGAACTGCTGCAGAAGCGAGTTCAGATACCAGGAGCCAATTTCAATGCTGATGTCAGCGCGGCTGGCAATTGCATCTTGGGTCACATTGGAGAATTTGCCCTTTTCCACAATCCAGTTGGCCGTATCCGGCATCAGCTGCATCATACCGATGGCACCTTTCTTCGATACCTTATTATTGCTGAAATTCGTCTCCACCCTTATAATAGCAGCCACCAGATGCGGGTCCAGCCCATAGTTGACGGAACTGATCTTAATGTCGGATTGGTAATGGATCGGATACATCCAGCGGTTCATCCAGTCGGATTTCAGATACAGCAGTACCAGCACCGCAATAATCAGAAGCAGCAGTACACGTTTTTTAAATATCTTCCTCACCATCACGAAAGTCCTTGCTCACGCCAAAATTGTTCAATTTGCGCCTCTGTGTTTTCAAGAGAACCGCTATTGTCTATTACGAAATCTGCAAGCTTTCTCTTCTCTTCAATATCCATCTGCAGCCCAATGCGTTGCTCCGCTTGCTCAGCTGTCATGGAGTTGCGTGCCATCAGCCTCTCCATCTGCAGGTGGCGCGGTATATATACGACAATGATTCCCCTGTACAGGGAAGCTTGTCCCGTCTCATACAAAAGCGGAATATCCGCCACAATCAGTCCGCTTGGGTTCTCCAGCTCAAAGGCATTCATTCGCGACCACATGGTCGCCCGGATCGCCGGATGCAGAATACCCTCAAGCTCGTCCAGCTTCTCTCGATTGCCGAAGACGATCTTCCCAAGCTCTCCCCTGTTCATCGTTCCATCCGCATTCAATACGGCCTGCCCGAATACAGCCGTAATTTGCGCCAGCGCAGGCTCGCCGGGAAGCACAACTTCCCGGGCAACCTGGTCGGCATCGACAATTTTCGCTCCCCGTGCGGACAGCATGGCGGATACCGTGCTTTTGCCGCAAGCGATACCGCCTGTTAATCCAACTATCATACCTTCACCTCATAATGCCCCTTTTATAACAACCGCAAAATCCCCATCATAATCAGCATAATCCCCGGTAATACCGATAGTGCGCGCATTCCCTGCCAAGCTGCAAAACGAAACCCCAGCCGCATCCCGGCAAGCAGGAACAGTCCGCTGGTGGTTGAAATGATAAATGCCGTCAACAGCGGCGACAAGCCGACCATGGCTGCGCCAAGTCCCGCTCCGAAGCTGTCGATCGAGAGGGCGAAGCCAAGCAGCACAGCCTCTGACGCCGAAATAATACCGGAGCGGTCCACATCCGCAATTTGCGGCGTCCGCAAAATTTGAATCACGATCCCCAGGCGCTTCCATTCCAGCAGCAGCACAGGCACAGCCGGCGTAAGTCCATTCATTTCCGCTGCTGAACCGGATGGCTCAGGCTCTTCCGGAACGCTTTCCTTGGTTTCCCTGCGTCTTCGCCATAATTGAAACAGAGCCCAGCAGCCGATGACCATCAACAAACTTGCGCCGATCCACTTCGCCGTCAGCGGCGACAGATGGCCGGTCAGCATGGAGCCGATCTGCATGGACAGCCAGACAACAAAACCCGAACAGAGAGAAATGATGACAATGGATACGACCGGTATCCGAATCCGTCGTAATCCGTACGTTACACCAACGCCGAAACCGTCCAGACTGACGGCAAAAGCAAGCAGCAATAATGAAACGACATGTGCCAGCAACCGATGTCCCTCCCATAACGGCGACTGCTTTAAGCTTGCCCCTGACCGCCAATCCATCGGCTTGGAAGCAGGTAAGCTGTGCATTCGCCCATTAACATGAACGGTACATCATATGCGGTTTCTCCTCAGTCGTTCCTTATTTGCGCGAGAGCTTGCCCGCTTTGGACAGCCTGGGTACAGGCTGGCAGCTCGTACAGATATGGGTGCCTCTGCCCCCTACCACAAGCTTTTCGATAAACTGTCCGCAGCGGCTGCAGGGTTCATTCTTCCGGCCGTATACGAGCAGCTCATGCTGAAACATTCCCATCTCGCCTTGTCCGTTCACATAAGACTTGATGGAGGAGCCGCCCGCTTCGACCGCCCGCCCCAAGGTGGCGATGATTGCTTGATGCAAGCGCGCCCATTCAGCCGGTTTGATGGAATCCGCTGTCCGCTCGGGATGAATACCCGCCGTGAACAGCGCCTCATCTACATATATATTGCCAAGCCCCACGACATATTCCTGATTCAGCAGCAGCGGCTTGATTTTGGTCGTCCGTTTAGCCAGCTTCTTCTTGAAAGCCTGCAGTGTAAAAGCATCATCAAGCGGCTCCATGCCGAGTTTGTTAAGCGGCGGCAGCGTGAGCTCCTCGCCCCAATCAAACAGGTGCATCGTCCCGAACTGGCGGACATCCTTATAACGCAGCTCCGTATCGTCGCTAAAATGAAAGACCACATGCGTATGCAGCTCGGATGGCTCCTTACGATCATAGACACCATAGCGCCCTTCCATACGCAGATGGGAAACGAGCACCAGGCCATCAAGCATAATCCGCAGAAATTTCCCTCTACGTTCGACCGACTGGATCGTCCGGCCAACAAGCAGGGCTGCAAATTCATCCGGCGCTTTGGGCCGCTGTATAATCCGCGGCAGCGAAACGGTCACCCGCTCTATCCGCTTTCCCGCCACAAGCTGGTTCAGTGTCCGCCGAACGGTTTCCACCTCCGGCAATTCCGGCATTTCCTTCACCTCCGACACAACCCTTAGGCCTAAGCAGCATAGAAATCTATGCCCGAAGCCCCCGGTTGGTATTCTAGTATAACCGATTCTTGACCCAAACCGCCTTATTTCGCTTCGTACCAATTCACTCCGTAATTGACGTCGGCTTTGAGAGGCACATCCAGCTCCAATGCGCTTTCCATAACTTCCGGCACGAGCGTCTTCATCAGCTCGAGCTCATCCTCCGGCACCTCGAACACCAGCTCATCATGCACCTGCAGCAGCATGCGGCTGCGAAGCTTGCGCTCTTGCAGCTTCTCGTCCATCCGCACCATAGCAAGCTTGATAATATCAGCTGCCGTGCCTTGAATCGGCGTATTCATCGCCGTTCTCTCCGCGAAGGAGCGTAGGTTGAAGTTGGAGGCTTTGATATCCGGCAAGTATCTGCGGCGCTCCAGAAGCGTTGTCACATACCCGTCCTGACGGGCTTGTACCACAATATTGTCCATATAGCCCCGCACACCGGGGAAGGCTTCAAAATACTGTTCAATAAACCGGGCCGCATCCTTGCGTGTAATATTCAGGTTATTGGACAGCCCAAAATCGCTGATCCCGTACACAATGCCAAAATTAACCGCTTTCGCCTGACGGCGCATGTTGCTGTCCACCTCTTCGGCGCGCACGCCGAACACATCCATCGCGGTCTTGGTATGGATGTCCATATCCTCGATAAAGGCTTCCTTGAGCTTCTCATCGTTGGAGATATGCGCGAGCACGCGCAGCTCGATCTGCGAGTAATCCGCTGCCAGAATGGTCCAGCCCGGCTCCGACGGAACAAACGCTTTGCGGATGCGGCGTCCTTCCTCCAGCCGGATCGGAATGTTCTGCAGGTTCGGAAACTGGCTCGACAAGCGGCCCGTTGCGGCAATCGTCTGCCGGTAATACGTATGCACCATGCTGCTGTCGCGGCGGATTTCCTTCAGCAGTCCTTCAATATAAGTGGACTGCAGCTTCGCCAGCGTCCGGTATTGCAGGATGAGCGGTATAATCCCGTGGTACGGCTCCAGCTTCTCCAGGACATCGGCATCGGTGGAATAGCCGGTCTTCGTCTTTTTCATTGCCGGAAGGCCGAGCTTCTCGAACAAAACTTCGCCCAGCTGTTTCGGTGAACCGATATTGAATTCCATCCCCGCATGCTTATAGATATCGCTTTTACAGCGGGCGATTCCCTGCTCCAGTTCCTTGCCCAGTTCCTCCAGCGTGCCCGCATTGACCCGGATGCCCTGCTTCTCCATCCCTGCAAGCACAATGGCGAGCGGCTGCTCCAGCTCATAATACAGCTTGCTCATGGCGCCTTCCTCCAGCGCCTTCTGCTGCAACGGCACAAGCCTGCGGACCGCGTCCGCCTTGGCCGCCAAATGACGGGCCAATATCTCCCGCTCGGGAATGCGGAACTTGGCTCCCTTGCCATAGACCGACTCATCCGACTGGATGGCGGGAAGCTCATAGCGCTGCATCAAATAAACGAGCGTCTGGTTAGACTCCGTCGGATCCAGCAGATAAGCGGCAAGCAGCACGTCAAAATCCGTACCGCAAAGGTCAATGCCATTCCAATGCAGCGTCAGATCCGCTTTGTGCAGATCGTAGCCGAATTTCCTTGCTTCCGGATTGCCCAGCCATAGACGCACGGGCTCGCCCGCCTCAGCCAGCAGTTCTTCCGAGGTAAGCACCAGAACCCGCTCCTCAACCGGGATCGCCAGCCCAAGCAGCACTGCATGATGCGGATTATCGCCCACTGCCTCGATATATACATTCTCCGCTCCGTCCAGCAGTCCGCTCAGCTCAGATGGGCTCAGTTCATTCAAGGCCACGATATCGTAATTCGCCTCCGCAGCCACAGCGCTATCCGCCCCAAGCTCCGGCAGATCGAGCCGCTCCATGAGGGACCTGAATTCAAGCTTGCGGAAAGCATCCGCCAGCTGCGCCTTGTCGTAGCCGTTATAGGCCTCCACACCCTCCGCATTGTCCAGGGGAACCTCGCGGAATATGGTGGCCAGCTTCTTGCTCATTCGCGCGTCCTCTTGATGCGCCGCGACCTTCTCCTTCATTTTACCCTTGAGCTCGCCGGCATGGGCCAGCACTTCCTCTACGGTGCCATACTCATGGAGCATCTTGAGCGCCGTCTTCTCGCCCACGCCAGGAATTCCGGGAATATTATCCGAGGCATCGCCCATCAGCCCTTTAAGATCGATAATTTGCAGCGGCGTCAGGCCGTATTTATCCTTAATTTCCTGCGGATTATACCGCTCGACCTCGCTGACGCCCTTACGCGTCAGGGCAATTGTCACATAATCGGAAGCCAGCTGCAGCATGTCCTTGTCCCCGGAGACAATCAGGGTCTCGACCTTCTGCTCATCCGCCATCCGCGTCAAGGTCCCGATAATGTCATCGGCTTCATATCCAGGCAGCTCAAATTGGGCAATTCCGAAGGAACGCAGCAGATCCTTGAGCACCGGAAACTGCTCGGACAGCTCCGGCGGCGTCTTGGCCCGTCCGCCTTTATATTCCTCATATCCCTCATGGCGGAAAGTTACCTTCCCCGCATCGAAAGCAACAAGCATATGCGTTGGCTTCTCTTCCTCCAGCAGCCTCAGCAGCATGGTGGTGAAGCCGTACACCGCATTCGTATTAAGCCCTGCTGAATTCGTTAATGGAGGCATGGCATAAAACGCCCGAAAGACAATGCTATTTCCATCAATCAATATCCATTTATCCATACGAAAGGCACACCTCACCTTGGTTTTCCTATGATCTATCATAGCATAAAGCGGGCAAGCTTTCCCATCAAGTCTATGCTCAAACACGAACATTCCACATATTACAGTTTCCCTTGCTCCCACAGGCAAATCCGCAGTCTGAAAATATGAAAAACAGCCGCGCAACCGGGCTGTTTCCAATTTTTTATATTACCCGCAACAATCAGGATAATTTAGGTATCCGCTTCCATAATTGTGGGCGGCGTACGCGTTAAATCGTTAATATTATCGCTAACCGATAGCCGGCTGCGGCCTGCCGAGCAGATAACCCTGCGCATAATCCACGCCCATATCACGCATATGCTGCAGTTCTTCCTGCTCCTCAATTCCCTCGGCAACAATGGAAATGCCCATTTTGGCGGCAAATTCAGTGAAAGTATGCACGATTTGCTCCTTCATGGCGTTCAGATGGATGCCGTGAATAAGCGAGCGGTCGATTTTGATGAAATCAGGCTGCAGCTCCACGATCGACTGCAGCGAGGAATATCCCGCCCCCGCATCGTCAATGGCGATTTGATAGCCCTGGTTGCGGTAATGATCGAACATTTTCTTGGCCGCCCCAAAATCCTCGAAGGAGCTGCGCTCGGTAATTTCAAATACTACATTATGGGGCGACAAGCCGAAGCGCTCAAGCAGATACAGGGTTTGTCCGGGAGTGAATGAAGGGTCGTTCATAATTTGCGCCGTCATGTTAATAAACAGCTTTTGACCGCTGGCCAGCCCTGCGCTGCCTTCAATAGCCCGCTCGCGGGCCAGCCTGTCCAATCCATAAATCATTCCCTCCTCTGCCGCATAAGCAAATAACTGCTGGGGTCCTTCAAACCAACGCTTGTCGGGAAAACGGGAGAGCGCTTCATAACCGTACACATCCCCGCTGCGCAGAGAATAGATGGGCTGATACACCGGAAAGATGTCACGGCTGTGGAGGAGCTGTTCGAATGCGCGGCGCTGAAGACTCCGCTCGGTAGCCGAAGCCCGCTGTCCGTGCACAATCGCCTGCTTGATCCCTTCATACCATTGATCCCCCTGCTCATCCCGCTTGCCCATAATGGAAACACCGGCGTGCAGCTTCAGCTCCTGAACATCGCCATCGAATGAGTGATCCATGAAGCGCCTGCCCCACTCCCGCTTGAACCTGCTCCCGAGCTCCAGCAGCTGCTCCTCCAGCAATTCCTCGCGGGCTTCCGGAAGAGGCAGCCATATGTATAAATCATCGCGCATCCAAACAGAGCTGATCGCAAGCAGATTGGTCCTGTTATGCTGAGCGATGGCATGCTCGGCAAAAGCTCTCCAGCTGCTGTCGATGACCTGCCGGATATCAGTACGATCCTTTGCCTTGCCATGCCATGCCAAGTATATTATTCCTGTCGCTGCACTTTCTTCGGGACGTAAACTGTCTGGTGCTTCAAAGCTGTTATGTTGTCTCACGTCTACAATCGTTCCTCTCCCGGTTGCTTTTCAATAACGTCCCCTGAGATATAAGCGCTGCCTTTAATCGCCTTCGCCTGTTTTTTGAGTCGTGCTGCGGCTTGAGAAACAATCCCCGGCGTAATGGGGCAGTCTGCATCCCAGAGGAGCAGTGATAACGACAGGCTGACGCCTTCTTGCTCCACCTTGTTGCCGCTCCGGTCGATCACCATCGATACGTCGGAGCCGCCGTAATGGAACTTGACGCCTCCGTCGAACCGCTCCAGAATCTGTATGCACAGCTTCTCCGGCTGCGGATGATCCGAGAGCACGATAAAATCATCGCCGCCGATATGACCGACGAAGTCGCCTTTTCCGCCGTTCCCCCGGCCCGGTATTTCCTGCAGCACTTCAGCAAGGAACCGGATGAGCTCGTCGCCCTGACTGAAGCCGAAACAGTCATTGAACCATTTGAAATAGTCCAGATCGGCGTAGATCATGGAGAAAGGCTTGCCCCCATCAATGCGTCTTTTGATCTCCCGCTGGATGGCTCCATTGCCGGGCAGCCCGGTGAGCGGGTTCGCAGTCCGCGCTTCCTCGGTGCGCAAATTCGTCATGCACTCCAAAATGGACCGGATGGATGCCGCGCCAAGCAGCTTGCCGTCCCGCGTGATGGTCACCACATCATACAGCCGGGAGATATCCCGGCCCATGGCCATCTGAGCGACCTGTTCCACAGGCAGGTCGGCATCCACCACAAGCGCATCGTCGTCCATCATCTTCTCGATGGAACGGTTCCAATACAGCGGAAGACCAAACTGTCCTGCCAGCATCTGATGCATTTTCTCTTTCATCACAAGTCCGACAGGCCGTTCCTGATTGACGACAATCGCACCCTGAAGATACTGATTTTCCTCAAACATCCGGGCTACCTCCGATACCCGCGCGCTTGTGCGGAAGGTCGGGATCGTTTTGGCGAGGGCGCCAATGGAGTAGGACATATCGCCGTCATTAACGTCCAGACCATTCTCGACGCGCGGATACGGCCTGGCTTCGGCTTCCTGATAAGACACCTCGCGGGCAGCTGCGCTTTCGTCCCGCAGCCGGTACCGCATAACCGAGACAAGAGCTTCTTTAATGGCATGGTAGACCATCGCCTCTGCAGAGCGGCCGAGGCCCGATGGCAGTACCGAAGCGCTGCCGATGGCCATACGCTGCCGGCCCCTGCCCACCGGGGCTGCGGAAACCACTTTCATCATCTGCTGACGAAGGGTATTGACCGCATTCTCCAGAAGCAGATCGAGTCTCTCATCCGACTTGTTGCGCTGAAAAAAGAAGAAGAAATCGCTCTCCATCCGGTAACGCCAGATCAGGCGCTTCTGCTCCGTCACCCATGTCTGGAGCGCTTCAAGCACTGCTGCTCCGCTCACCGGCAGGTGCATGATAATAACTCCGATTCCCCCATGATGCCAGCGCTCCGTAATACGGTGAATCATCGTGCGGTCCAACAGACCATATCCGATATCGTCCACAAGTATCCCTCTTTGGTTGGACATTTTGACTGCTCTAATAGTTCAATTGTACCAGTCGTTTGTGAAATAAATATAGCCGCTTTGTTAACGTTATGTAAAAAAAGCAAAATAACCGGCTCTCATCCTCTGAGCTCCGGTTATGCGTGTGAAATACAAGCCTATGGTTGAATCGTATGGCTGCAATCGCGCTTATTCCCCAGCATCTTTTTAGCCAAAGCGCCCGGAGATGTAATCGTCCGTCTGCTTCTCAGCAGGATTGGTGAATATTTTATGAGTCTCATCGAATTCAACCACTTTACCCATATAGAAAAAGGCGGTTTTGTCCGATACGCGCGCGGCCTGATGCATATTATGGGTCACGATCACAATACAGTAATCGCGTTTGAGCTCGGCGATCAGCTCCTCGACCTTGGATGTGGACACCGGATCAAGTGCCGAAGCAGGCTCATCCATCAGAATCACCTTCGGTTTAACCGCAATCGACCTGGCAATGCACAGCCGCTGCTGCTGTCCGCCGGACAGGGCGAGCGCGGATTGGTGAAGACGGTCCTTCGTTTCCTCCCACAGCGCCGCCTTGCGCAGGCAATCCTCCACAATTTCATCCAGCACTTTCTTGTTCTTGATGCCGTGGTACCGGGGACCAAACGCAATATTCTCATAAATGGATTTGTGGAACGGATTCGGACGCTGCCACACCATGCCGATACGCTGGCGCAGCAGCACCACATCGACACCAGTGTCATTGATATTGATTCCGTCCAGCCATATCTCTCCCGTGGTACGGACACCGCCAATGGTATCGTTCATCCGGTTGAGGCTGCGCAGGAAGGTGGACTTCCCGCATCCCGACGGACCGATCAGGGCCGTAACCTCGCGTGCCTCAAAATCCAGCGACACGCCCTTGATCGCTTCCTTCTCGCCATAAAATACACTCAGCTGCTTGGCTGACAATTCTTTTTCCTTAACATTCATGAAAAATGCCTCCCCTCTCCTATGCTGGTTACTATTTGGTGGCCGTGAATTTACGATGCAGTCTTCTTCCGAACCATCTGGCCGCAAAGTTAAACAGCAGGACCATGATCAGCAGCACAGCTGATGCGCCGGCGGCGATTTCACCTGCATCCGGAGCAAGGCCTTCGCTGTTGATTTTCCAAATATGAACGGCCAAGGTTTCGGCCGGCCGGAACGGATTGAGCGGGGAGAACGGGCTGAGCGGATTCCAATTGGTGAAATCCAGCCTTGGCGAACTCATTCCTGCCGTAAACAGCAGCGCGGCTGCTTCACCGAATACACGGCCCGAAGCCAGAATTGTACCGGTTACGATCGTCGGCATGGCGATTGGCATCATTACCGAGGTAATCGTCTTCCAGCGGGAAAGGCCAAGAGCCAGACTCGCTTCCTTCTGCTCACGCGGCACACCGCGCAGCGATTGCTCCGTAATCCGCACCATGAGCGGCAGATTGAATACCGTCAGAGCAAGCGCACCGGAGAATAAGGAGAAGCCAAAGCCGAACAGGTTGACAATGACCAGCAGGCCGAATAATCCGATGACAATCGACGGGAAGGAGGACAGAACCTCAACCACGAGACGGATGGAATCCGTCAGACGGCCCGGCTTGGAATATTCGCTCATGTAGATTCCGGCGCCGATGCCAAGCGGAATCGTAATAATTAAAGTCAGTACCAGCAGGAATATCGAGTTGAACAGCTGCGGCCCGATTCCTCCGCCCGCCTTGATCGTCTGCGGCTCTGATGTCAGAAAATGAAAGCTGATATGTCCAAGGCCGCGGATAATAATGTAGCCGAGAAGCCCTGCGAGAATAAGGACAATTAATGCGGATACGATATAGATAACGGCTGTAGCAATCTTGTCTGCGACTTTGGCGCTCATTGTTTATTTCTCCTTTCCAGGAAACGAACCACGAATACGAACACAAACGTCATGGCGAGCAGGATCAGAGCCAGCGACCACAGCGCGTTGTTATGCGCGGATCCGGTAACTGTATTGCCCATGCTCAAGGTGATGACGCTGGTTAAGGTAGACGCTGACTCGAATAAGGAATGGGGGATATGCGGCGCATTTCCGATAACCATCTGAACTGCCAGCGCTTCACCGAACGCACGGGACATGCCAAGCACAACGCCGGTCAGAAGCGAAGGCAATGTGGTTGGAATGACAATGCGGTAGATCGTCTGCCAGCGTGTAGCTCCCAGTGCATAGGAGCCTTCTTTCAGACCAAACGGCAGGCCTGCCAGCGCATCCGTTGCAATTGTTGTGATCGTTGGCAGAATCATAATCGACAGCACGATGGAGCCTGCGGCAATCCCGATCCCCTGCCCAGGGAAAACCGAGCGCAGGAAAGGCACAACAATGCTGAGTCCTACAAAACCGTAAACGACAGACGGGATGCCTGCAAGCAGCTCAATGACGGGCTGAAGCACGCGGCGACCGGCGCCAGGCAGGATTTGGGTCATAAATATGGCTGCACAGCATCCGAGCGGAGCGGCAATGCAAGCTGCCAGAAGCGAGGTGCTGAATGAGCCGAATATGAACGGCAATGCGCCAAACGACGGGATATCACCCTCTGGAGACCATTTCAATCCCGTCAGCAGTTCACCTACGTTTACGCCGCTCACAAAAAACGTGCTCAATCCGCGGGAAGCTACAAAATAAACGATCGCTACTATTGTGACGATAAGTACAATGATGCAGAGGGTCGTATATACCTTGCCGACCCATTCTTCCATTATGTGCGGTTTGATTTGTTTATGATTCGATCGTTGTTGAACAGGTTGCCCGCCCGCGGCCTGCCGCTCCATAGTACCTCTCCTTAATGGCCAAGAAGAGGCGGATGTCTCCACCTCTTTGACTGTTTATTGATTATTTTTTTTAAAGCAGTATTTCCTGCAAATGAAGAAGCTTGCTGCGCAAGCCAGAGGAAGGCGCAGCGTATTTCATTACTTCGTTACAGTGCCGGCAACGTCGCGTTTAATCTGCATTTTGCTGATCGGCGTGTAGCCAAGCTCAACTACGTCATTGTCTTGAACTTCCGGGCTCAGCATGTAATCCAGGAATGCTTTGGCAGCTTCATTAGGCTCGCCTTTGGTGTACATGTGCTCATATGCCCATACTGGATAGTCGCCAGTTACTACATTTTCTTCTTTTGGATCTACGCCTTCGTATTTCAGGGTTTTGATGGTGTCGTCGATGTACGAGAATGCCAGGTATCCGATTGCGCCCGAAGTATCTGTAACCAGTTTCTTAACTGTACCGGAAGCATCCTCTTGAATGGAGCCCGGAAGGTCTTCCGATTTCATGCCCAGTGCGTATTTCTCGAAAGTTGCGCGTGTACCGGAGCTGGATGGACGGTTAACGATTGTGATGGCTTCATCTTGGCCGCCAACATCTTTCCAGTTTTTCACTTTACCTGTGAAAATATCAACCAATTGTTGTTTGGTCAGATTGTCGACAGTTACGCTTTTGTTGACAACAGTCGCCATAGCAACAACCGCTACTTGGTGATCAACAAGCTCTTTGGCTTTGTCTGCGTCAGCATCGACAAATTTCTCTTCTGCGAAAATATCCGAGTTGCCGATATCCGCTTGTCCGGCTTGAACTTGCGTAAGACCTGTACCGCTGCCTCCGCCTTGTACTTGAACGGTAATGCCGCTGTATTTTTCATCATCCATAAATTTTTTCGATACTTGGTCGACAAGCGGTTGAAGCGCGGATGAACCAGTTGCCAGAATCGATCCGGTAATTGGCGTTTCTGCTGCTGCATTGCCACCTGCGTTTGTTGCTGTGTTTCCGGTGGTATTTCCACCTGCCTCTGTATTGGTTCCAGCATTTGCAGCATTGCCGGTGTTGGTTTCGTTGTTTTTAGCCCCACAAGCTGCCAGACTGATTGATAACAAGACCACCGTTACAAGTAACCCTAACTTTTTCATCTCTTTGGTTTTCTCCTTCCGTTTCGCACGGTTATTTGATTTACAAACTCATTATAGGTCGCTGGTGTTAATCTGATATTTTCTAAGTGTTAACGCTATGCTAAAAATGAATAGAATTATTGTATAATGGTGAGGCATATTATATATTTAATCTATAAATTTAAAATGAAGGGGCTTCATCGTCATGAGTATATTAAGGATGAAGATTATTGTGCTGCTGGACAGGCTTAAAAAAGTCACTGCGGTTGCCGATGAGCTGGATCTCAAACAGCCGACAGTAAGCTTTCATATGAAGAAGATGGAGGAAGAATGGGGAATTCCGCTGTTCGAGATGAAGACCGGCAAGGTGCTGCTGACCGAAGCCGGCAAGACGCTTCATCACTACGCGCAGCAAATTGATCATATCTACGGGGAGGCTCAGGCCCGACTGCAAACACTCCGCCAGACGGGCAAAAACCAGTTTATTATCGGCTGCACGGATCTCGCCGCTTCCCTCGTGCTCCAATCAGGTGGTTTCCGGCTCTCTCAGGTGCCCGGCGACCTGCTGCTGTCCATCAGAACCGGAGGAGAGAGTGAGCTTCATGCCCTGCTGGAAGACGGAAGCGTGGACCTGGTATTAAGCGGTCAATGGGTCGATAACGCAAGCTTGTCGTGCGAGCCCGTAGCCGAAGACGAGCTGGCCCTGATGATCCCGCGCGATCATCCATTAACGCGCTATTCCGGGCCGGGCTCATACCGGCTGAGCGGTCATCCATTCACCCTGCTGGAGGAACCTTCATTAATGAAAATTGTAAGACAATGGGAAAAAGACGAACAGGTCACGCTGCAGATTGAACAACTGACCGATCGCGTCGATTTTGCTCTGGATGCGGTCCGCTCCGGAGGCTGCCTGTGCATCCTGCCTTCGAGGGTCAACCGGCAGGCGCAGGGCGGTGTTCCATTCATAAGACTTCCCGGCAAGCTGCCTTCCTGGAAGCTGTATGCCGCGTGGCGCACTGATTTTCCCCGTCCGCAGCTCATGCCTTATTTGATCGATAAACTGCGCATGAGCATGTCTCTGCCCGAAGCGGATGTGTAGAGCTTGCCTATTCATATTAAAAAAAGACTATCCTGTCAGGTCAAATGACTTTAGGATAGCCTTTATATCTTCTAATGTGTCCACGTTAAAGCCGTCGAAGGAAGCGGAATTAAGAGTTCAGGTCCGGACGCGATCCGGTAACCAGATAAACCACGCATTCTCCGATGTTCGTCGCATGATCCGCAAAACGCTCGATGTAGCGTCCGACAAAGCTGAGCAGGTTCGCTTGCGAGATGGTTTTCGGATTTTCCATCATGATGGTGAACAGCTCGCGAATAATTTGGGAATATAAAGCATCCACCAGATCGTCGTCTTTGGCCATTTTATAAGCCAAATCTGTATTTTCCTGTATAAAAGCCTGAATCGATTCCCGCGTCATCATCTGCACGATTTCCGCCATGCGGGGCAAATCGATCAGAGGCTTAATAAGAACCTGACCTTCCAGACGCACAACCGCTTTCGCGACATCGACGGACAGATCGCCCATCCGCTCCAGGTCGCTGGCGATTTTGAAGGCAACGAGAATTCGTCTCAGATCCTTGGCCACGGGCTGCTGCGTAGCGATCAGCTTGGCGCCGAGCTCGGATATTTTATCCTCGATCTTATTCAATTCCTTATCCTCGGCAATCAGACGCTTGGCTTCCGTAACGTCCACATTCTCCAGCGCCTGCATGGAATCGCCGATTGCCTTTTCTACACGTTTACCCATTTCAACGATATGCGATTTTAGTTCATCAAGTCCTAAATCAAATTCTTTTCTTTGGGTCATCATAATGGCATGCTCTCCTTTATCTTAGCCGAACCGTCCGCTTATATAATCTTCCGTTCTTTGGTCGCGAGGATTGGAGAACAGCTTCTCCGTATCCGAGAATTCTACGACCTCGCCATTCAAAAAGAAAACGGTCTGATTCGAAACACGAGCCGCCTGATGCATGTTGTGCGTGACCATTACAATGGTGTATCTGTCTTTAAGCTCCTGGGCCAGCTCTTCAATTTTCAGGGTAGAGATGGGGTCAAGGGCAGATGTCGCCTCATCCATAAGCAGAATGTCGGGGTTAACCGCAAGCGCTCTTGCAATGCACAGCCGCTGCTGCTGTCCGCCGGACAGACTCAGCGCCGAACGCTTCAGATAATCCTTCACTTCTTCCCAAAGGACTGCCGAACGAAGGCTTGTCTCGACGATTTCGTCCAGCTTCTGTTTATTGCGGATGCCGTGCAGGCGGGGTCCGTAAGCCACATTGTCATAAATCGACTTGGGAAACGGATTGGGCTGCTGGAACACCATACCGACCTTTTTGCGAAGCGTCTCGACATCAACTTCATTGGAATAGATGTCGGCGCCGCCAACCGAGATGCGGCCTTCAATGCGTGTTCCTGCAATCATGTCGTTCATCCGGTTTAACGTGCGCAGAAGCGTAGACTTCCCGCAGCCGGAAGGCCCGATGAAAGCAGTGATGGCCTTCTCCGGGATGTCCATTGATACATCTTTGAGCGCATGGAAGGTTCCGTAATACAAATTCAATTTTTGAATATCGATTAATGCTTGCATGGCGGACTCCTCCGTGTCGTGGACACACGTCCACATCAATAGTAGTATTGTATAGGCAATTTGTAAAAGTTGTTTGATGGTTTTGTTAACGCCATATTAAATTTATTGTCCCAGCTGCATTTCGTTCTTGAGCTGCTGCATTTCCCGGATGACACTTTCGGACTGGTTGTAAGCCTGATTGGACAGCGCTCCTATGTCCTTGGCGCTCCTGCTGTTGTTCGCCGCTGCTTGAAACAGCTGGTCAAATACTTCAAAAGCTGCCTCCACATTGGACTGGCTCGACAAGGCATTTGCCCGCCCCGCTCCAACCAGCTCCACCGATTGCTTCACAGATTCCAGAATCGACCGGATCAGCGAATTGATTTGATCCGCGGATTGCTTGGTCTGCGTCGCCAGCTGGCGGACTTCATTGGCAACCACGGCAAATCCTCTTCCATGCTCGCCCGCACGCGCCGCTTCGATCGTGGCGTTCACGGCAAGCAAATTGCATTGGTCGGCAAGATCCCGGATAAGCTTGGACACCGAACTGATCGAGCTTGCACGCTCCTGAAGCTCGCCAATCTGGCCTTCCTGCCTGGTCGTGTTGTCATTCAAGCTGCGGAAGGCAGCCGTTACTTTGTCCAGCTCTTTCTTGCCCTTCAAGGTCAGGTCCACCATAGTCTCGGACATTTTTTCCCCTTGCTCCGAGGCACTCAGCACACGAACGACTGATTGGTCAATCTCCTTGATCATGGATTCTGCTCCATGAACGGTACGAATTTGCGATTCGATGCTCAGCCGCTGCATCAAACGGGATAGATGAAGCAGATCAGCAACCGACAAAATGCCTGTCAGATGCTCCTGATCCGTAACAATAACACAATCGTATAAGGTTTTCTCGTCCCGTCCAAGCGCAAGGTCCAGCAGCTTCTGGGGCGAGGTATGTATGTCTATGATGAGTGGATGGGCATCCATAAGCTTCACAATGGAGCGGTTGTAATATAATTCTCTGCCGAAACGGTGGGTCTGTATGACGGTTAAATTCCGTTTCATCACAAGTCCCCTTGGCTTGCGGGCATCGTCGCATACAATCACGCAGTCGCAATCCGGCTGCGAACCAAACTGCTGAATGACCTCCTGGCAGGTATGAGAGGCATATACAACCGGAGCTGTTCTAATGAATTCCAGCCATTCCTGATTCCGCTGCATAGGCTGGCCGGTCACAACTGACGGTTCTTCCAAAGCTTCCATGTATGTCGTTGACATCACGTGCTCCTCCTCATGAATCATTCTATAGCTATACTATAGGAAGAAAGGATTATCGTTGATGCATTGAAATGTAAAGTCTATGTCAAATAACAACGGTTTTATCCCGATTTATGTCGAATAAATCAAGAAATTGAAGTTATTATGAGTCTTTAGACCCATTCAATGGTGACGAGCACAGATGACCTTCTTCAGAACCAAGCTGGTATTTTCCAAATACATACGGAAATAAGCCGCCCTGCAGGACAGCTTTTCCGTTTTACAGTATGCATTTCATACGATAAGCTTGCCTTCCAGATACGTTTTGTTTCTAAAAATAAACTTGGGAGCTATCGCATTTTGCGGGAATTTATCCATAGCGGAACACGGAAGAACAAATTGATCAGAAGCACGACAAACACAAGCACCGCCGCTGCCTTCTCCGCAATTTCCGTCGCATCCGGAACAATCGCCTCCGACTGGACATACCACAAATGCACGGCAAGTGTTTCACCGGGAGAAAATAAACTGAAATCCCACATTTCGCCTGAAGTCGAGACGCCTGCTGTCAGAATGATTACCGCGCTTTCACCAAATGCTCTGCCAGCCACCAGACAAATCCCGGTGATAATGCCGTTCAGCGCAACAGGCACAAGAACACGGCGGATTGTCTGCAGATGCGTGCCGCCAAGGGCGAAGGATGCCGTCTTCATTTCCTGCGGAACCGCTCTGATCGCTTCCTCGGTGACACGGGTCAGAACAGGCAAATTCAAAAAAGCCAGACTGACCGCGCCGCCGATTATCGTCAAACCGATTTGAAAAGCTTCTACGAAAACCGCGATCCCGAACAAACCGAATATAATAGAAGGAACAGATGCCAGACCTTCAACGCAAATACGGACAAAGGCGATAAATTTATTATCCGGGGCGAATTCCGAAAGATAAATACCGGCTGCCATCCCCAGCGGAATAGAGATAATCAGCGAGATGATCAGAACATAGAAGGAATTGAACAAGGTCGGACCGATTCCCCCGCCTTCGTCGATCTCACTGGGAAGGCCTACGAGAAAGCCCCAATCCAGTTTGGGTATGCCCTTCTGTAGAATGAGGAACAACAGGCCCAGAATAAACAGGACGGTGACGATTCCTACGCACCATACGACCAGCGTAAAAATGCGGTTGTTGATGTGATTCATGCTTTTACGCGAAGCGAATGGATTGCCTGCCGGCTTGATTTCCGGTTTCATTATGACTTCGCTCCTTTACGCTGAATGACACGAACGAGAATGATCATAATCAGCGAAATGATAAGCAGCAGAAAACCCATCATATAAAGCGCATAGTTCCAGGTGGAATCGAACGGCACATTGGAAATCTGCATGACGATATTGCTGGTGAGAACGGCTGTCGGCTTGAACAAGGCGTTAGCCAGCTGAGGCGTGTTTCCGATAACCATCACCACTGCCATCGTCTCGCCGATCGCCCGCGCCATTCCCAGAATGACCGCGTACATAATCCCGCTTTTTGCTGCAGGCAGCACAACCTTGAAGATTGTCTGGAAACGGGTTGCTCCTAGCGCGTAGGAAGCATCGCGGTATTTCTTGGGTACGGACACGATGGAATCATCGGTAATCCGGCTGATGGTCGGGAGCACCATAATCGTCAGCACGATGGCAGCGGCGAGCAATCCGTCTCCCAAGCTGGTGCCTGTCAAGCTGCGAAGCATAGGGATAAGTATCGTTAAACCCAGAAAGCCGTATACGACAGAGGGAATGCCGACGAGCAGATCCATAATGGGGCGCAGACCGGTTTTCAGCCAGGCAGGCGTCAATTCCGCAAGGAAGATCGCAATAATAACCGAGATCGGAACGGAGATCAGCATTGTCAGAAAGGTTAAAGCAAGCGTCCCGAAGATGAAAATAAACGCTCCGTACTGCTCATTCTCCGGTACCCATTCCGAGGAGAAGAAGAAGGTGAGCGGCGACACGGTTTGAAAAGTCAGAATGCCGGTTCGTCCCATGAAGAACAGGATTGTAAAGAGGATCAGGCAAACGAAGACTGCGCATGCGATGCAGATGAGTTTGAAGGTTTTGTTGTAAAACGATAGTCTGGTCTTGCGGTCGAATGCGCCGGCAGAACTGGATTTGAGACTTTTTCCCAAATCGGCGCCGGTGAAAGCCTGGCTGGAAGAAGGCGCTTCAAGCATATCAGGGTCATCCTTTCGTCATTTTTCATGAAGAGAAGCCAGCCTCGCCGCAAGTAGCGCCGGATGCTGGCTTCTTTTCGCCGTTCTATCCCGATTGTACGTTTATTTTACGTTTTTCATGGCTGCGAGCGGAATGAATTTAAGCTTCTTCAGCGAACCGTTTTGGAACGTTTTGCTTTGTACGTAATCGATGAATGCTTTAGTAGCGCCTGTCGGTTGGCCTTTAGTCATGTAGTAGCCATAGCCCCACACTTTGTAAGAACCATTAATGACGTTTGCTTCTGTTGGTGCAGTACCGTTGATTTTAACAGCCGTCATTTTGCTTGTTACATAAACAAGGTCGATGTAGCCGATTGCGCCCGGTGTTGTTTCGATGGCCGTTTTCATATCGCCGCTTGATTTTACTTCTTTGTAGTTGTCGCCTTTGGTCATGAAATCAGTACCGTTCAGTGCTTTAATTTGGAAGTTAACTCGAGTTCCCGATCCGAATGCACGGTTAACGACGACGATTTTGGAATCAGCACCGCCAACGTCTTTCCAGTTCGTTACTTTACCCGAGAAGATATCCTGCAGTTGTTTTGTTGTCAGGTCAGGTACTTTCACGCCGCTGTTCGTAACAGCCGCGAAAGGAATAACGGCAACCTTGTTCGGTACTTGGCCATCGAATTTTTTGAAGCCCGGTACGTCTGTGGAAGCGTCCCAGTCAACAGCGCCGATATCGGCGATGCCTTTGCGGACCGATTGCGGGCCTGTTACGGAGCCGGCAGCGGAAGCCGCGATTTTTACCTTTGGATTCAATTTCTTGAATTCATTGGCTGCTTGAAGCGTAAGGGGAAGAAGGGCGGATGAACCGTTGATAACAATTTTGCCGCTAAGTTTGCTGGCTGCGCTTGCTACGGATACCGAACCAAAGGCTACAGTCAGGGCAATCGCGGTAAACGCGATATTTTTGAACAATTTCGTTTTCATATTAAATGCAATCTCCTCTCGGACACAGGGCCCGTATTCATTATTGGGTTACTTTCTTCCATTGACCGTTTTGATTAACCGACACTTGACCATCCGCAACTACAGCTACCGAAGTACCGGATGCAGCCAGCAGATCCGTTACGCTGCTTGGAATCGTGTAAAGCTCTGTTTTCGCACCCGTTGCAGTATCGATTTCATAAACAAGCTCACTGTCGTTGTTATCTACAACGGCATAGATTTTGCTGCCCGCCATGACGGCTTGGAGAACATCCTTGTCATCAACCAGCTTGGCCGCTGTTTTATCCTTGGCGATGGAAACCAATGAAGACGGTTTGCCTTCTTCAATGCTTACATAGAAAGCCTTGCTGCCGTCTGCTGCAGTACCGACAAAGATTTTATCATCTGCCGCTGTCGTCAGGCCCACTGGCTTGCTGTCTTTAACCGAAGAATCGTACGTGAAGATTTGCGGCTCCGTACCCGTCATATCAATGGCTACGTCATCCTCTTCAACCGGCTTGTTGGCATCAGCTGTAACAGCGCCGGGCTTCGTAACGGTGTAATAGAATTGTTTGCCATCCGCGGATACATTCAGGTTGGCTTTATAATCAACCTTGTCGTCCAGGAGATTCGTGATCGCGCCATCTGCAAGATTCAATTTGGAGATGATGCTGCCCTTGTCCCCTTGCAGGAAATAGATAGCCGAGCTGTCGGCTGCCCATACCAGTTCAGGCTTGATCGATTGGTCGGAAGAAACCACGCTTGCCTGTTTGGTGCTCAGATCAACCGTGTAAACTTCTCCGGTTTCAAGCGTATAAGCCGCTTTTTGTCCGTTTGGAGCTACAACCAGATCAGAAGCGTCCGTCGATTTCAACAATTCCGTGTAGGCGCCAGTTGCCGCGTCAACGACATAATCTGTTCTGCCATCGTCAGTGATCTGTGAAGCCAACAAGCGGGAGGAGTCGATCCAGACCGTACGGTTGATATCCTTCACCAGTTGAACCGTGCTGATCGATACTTGTCCAGCGCTGTCAACTGTCGTTTCCGCGCCAAATGCGCTTGCGAAATCCTCAAGCGTGATGTAGTAGGAGTTGTTGACGTTCTCTATTGCGTTCTGCAGCTGGATTACGGATCCGTCCACTGAAACTTCTTTTGAAGAACCGCTCAGCGTAGCCATATGCTCACTGTAAATGGCGGTGATTCCTCTTCCGTTCTCTTCAAAATAAATGCCTGCTGCCGTACCAAGATCACGCAGCGATAATAACGTCTGGCCATTCAGCATAACCGAACGTACGTTTACTGAATTATCATTGATGGAAATCAGGGATTGCTGAGTAGCCACGATTTGTTGAGCTTGGGCTGCCGAAACGACACCGACTGCGGAGGTGGAAACAGCTGCTGCAATTGCAGTAATAACAAGCGTTTTTTTCATTGACATTTGGGCTCGTATCACCTTTCTGGATCACGTTTTTTTGTATGTTGTCTAATTTTTAAAATTGCCGACCACCCCAGCCTCCGTCGCTCGCCGGGTCTCTCATCCTCCCAGAACACTATTCTTATGTACAAACTGATTATAAAGTCCCAATGTAAAGTGATTATCAAGCTAACATGAAGATATTGTTAAAATGTGGCATGTTTTCTGAATATTTCATCTAATTGTGATGCAGCTGCTTATGGCGTTTCGTGTCGCAAACGCTGTTTGGCCGCATACGCCTAGTAAGCTTTTATACGGCGTGTACGATATTCTTATTACGTCGGCTCCGCCGGGCGTCTGGGGATTCCGCCGCTTGACGAGGAGGCTGCGCTTGACGCCCTGCAGCAGCTGGTCGCGGCGGATCAGGACTGGGTTCCTTCAGAGCCCGGAACCTCGCTTTATATCCGGCCTTTTGTCATCGCCACTGTTCACTCGCCCTGGGCCTCTGGCCCCTCAACCAAAGGAGGTTAGCCTGGAAAACCTTGCTGCCTATTTGTTCAGGTCGCAATGAAGCTCTGCCAGTCTAGTGAGGAAGTTCTGTCGCTCTAGTGAGGAATATCCGGCTTCCAGCATCCTAAACCTCAATTTCCCCCGCTCTAAACCGGAAAAACCTTGCTGCGTCACCATTCGATCGCTCCTGCGACACTTTCTGCAATAAAGAAGGAAAATAAATTGATTATCAGCCTGCATTTGTAGTAAAATTCTAATATATTTGGTTCATAGGTTGTGAAGCACACACCGCTAATTGGAACGACGTCCTGCGTCGTTGATTAGCGGTTTTTTTATTTCCGGGAGGGTGATGGGTGTGGCTTTTTTACCAGTTTATCGTTCATGGATGGAAAAACACTTGAATTGTAGAAGCGGGGAACGGGAGCAAAGGTTAGCTGAAGGTCATGGCCACGCTGAAAAGCTGTTTCTGGAGAAGGTATGGTACCCTGCCTTTGGCGAGTTTGAGAACCTGCATCCCGAATATGAGGTTTCTGATTTTCGCGATGGGTCGCGCTTTCTGGATTTTGCTTTTATCCGGTTTCCCCTGCGGCTGGCAATCGAAATCGATGGATACGGCCCACATTCAAGCAAAACAAGCCGATGGCAGTTTTCCGATTCGTTAATGCGTCAGAACTTTCTGATAATCGACGGTTGGCGCATCCTACGCTTTTCATACGACGATGTAAACGAGAAGCCTCGAATGTGTGAACAGCTGCTTGCAGCAGTTTATGGGTACATGGTTTAACGGCAGTGACCGCCCAAATCAATCAAATATGGCCGATTTGCTTGAATCCGCTGTTCTAAAATTGGCTCTGCGAACATCTTCTGCTTTACAAACCAAGGATGTATGCCATTATTTGAATATCCAGCAGGATAAAGCCCGATCGATCCTGCGGAGCATGGTGACCAAGCATACCCTAAACCCGGCGTATAAAGGTACAAAACGAATACATGGCTATATAGTAAATAAGGATCTGCTGAACGAAAAGATTAGGTCCCTGTGACCCCCATGGCAGACAAGCATTCCGCTCTGGCAGCATACACAATAGAAGACCTGCTGACGCTACCTTTTGGTGACCCAGTTAGATTCTTCCCTGAGACCTTATAGAAATAGATAGACGTGAAACTTTATCAACCTCTTTAAGACAAGGAGAGGGGCTGTCTACCGTCCTTGCAGCTAAGCTAATTTATTCCTTCAAAATTAGTTGCAATAGTATGAGGGAATGATATACATTCTTATATTTTCAAAAAAACAGCCTCCTGTCAAAACAGGAAGCTGCATAATTGATCGCCATCTCATGAAACGATAATTTATTCGAAAATTTCGAGCTCGTCCGGATGGCTCGTTATAGCCGGTTGAATTGGATTTTTGTCTCTACTATTTCGGTGACATGTTAAACCCCCGCACGTATCAGAAAAAATCCATTAAATAGGTTTGGCGCGCTTGAATAATGGCTTCCAGCTGCCTGGCCGCTTCCTGTGAACCGGTGAGCCTCCCGTGCCGATGCAGCTCAACGGGGCTGCGGTAGCCCATCATCAAGGCTGACCATGTGCTGATATCGCATGCCAGGTCGGCAGCGGCGCCATCATCGGATGAGAGCAGCTCCATCGTCCCGCTGCCTTCCGCAGATACCGACAGGCTCCATAGCCCTTCGTTCCAGGGGGCGTGCTGATCATTCAACTGCAGCGTCAGCGTTGTATCGCTGCCCGACGCGCCAAAAGCGTACTGCTTCACAAACGCAGCCGTATCGACAATGCGCGCCATAAAATACGGAACGATTTCCTGCCCAATCCTCGGATTGGACAGCAGGAAGGGCAGCGCATCATCCATCGGCGCGTTCAGAACCGCCTTTTCCACCATGGAATCGTGACTGGCGAGATAGGTCCAAAGTGCCTGACGGGCCTGTTCATTCTCATAAACCATTTCATGAATGGTCAGCACGCGCTGTTCGATCTCGTAAAGCAGATAGCCTGCCGCTTCACCATCCGCACGGTAATAGACCGCAGTATACCCTTTCTTGCGGCTGAGTACAGAGTCCTTCCACCACCGTTCGCTGCGCTGCAAGGTTCCGTTATAACGGGACGCATAGGCCTCGTACAAACGGGATAGCAGCGGGATATCCGCGTCCTCCAGACTCACTCTTCCCTCCACCTGAACACGCTGCGGAAAAAGCGCAGTCTCAATGGTGTATTTTTTATAATCGGTATACGTCTCCCAGCCATATTTCCTGTAGAAGCCAAACGAGAATGGAGCCAGACAGGAGATACTCGTCCCCTTCTCTCTCATCTGAAGAAGCGCATGCCGGATCAGTAAAGCGACATTCCCGCGCCGCCTGTGCTCCGGCCACGAGGAAACGCCAGCGATGCCGCCCATTTCGAACACCCTGCCCTGTATGTACAATTGCAAGGGTATCACTGTCAGCTGCGCCTCCAGCTTGTCATGGTCAAAAATCCCCCAAACCTGCTCAGGCTTGAACCGGCTGCGCCGCTCCTCCCGCTGTTCGGCAGTCACGGAATATTGAAAAGCATACTGGGATAAATCCACACTGGCATCAAAATCGTCAAACGTCAAATTTCTGAGTTCCATTGGATTGTCTTCCACCTCGATTTTTTTGAAAATCAATTTACCCCTCATTATATAGGGGGCTTTAACCTTCTTCCACTTCGATAGCCGTTCCTCCTGCCTAACCAAAGGAAAAATTACACTTTCACACCGCGGATAGCAGGGTCTGATATGACGATGGCCGGGCTGCTTGAACTTCAAAGCGGATATTCTCTGACGGGAAAAGGAGTCCAGCTTCTCGTCCTGCAAATGTAACATATAAAAATTCCTGCAGCCAGCCGCATATAGGCGGTAAACTGCAGGAATCGTCATTCGAATCAGTACCCGTATTTCATTAAAGCTCAACCAGGGCTTTGATTACTCTGCTTTCAGGCTTCAGCCAGGTCTGGAAATGCTCCAGCATCTGGTCGAAAGGCGCCCGGTGCGTGATATACCGTTCCACATCAACTGCACCGCTCCGAACCGAAGCCAGCACGGTATCAAAATCCTCAGGCGTCGCATTGCGGCTTCCCATCAACGTCATTTCACGTTTATGGAACTCGGGATCGTTAAACGCTATATCCGCCCGTACCAAACCGACAAAGATAAGCTTGCCGCCATGCGCCACATATCCGAAGGCATCGGTCATCGAACGGACATTGCCCGTAGCATCGAACACCACCGTTGGAAATTCGCCGCCCGTGATTTCAGCCAGCTTCTCGAGCGGCTGCTCCAGCGCATTGATCGTATACTCGGCCCCGGCCCAGCTGCGGCAGAAATCGAGCCGGTCGTTATGCACATCCATCGCGATCACTCTTGCTCCCCGGTCCCGGGCAAAAGCCATCACGCCAAGTCCGATCGGACCGGCGCCGATCACAAGGGCGAATTCACCTCTCTTCAGCTCGGACCGCCTCACGGCATGGGCGCCAATAGCAAGCGGCTCCACAACCGCCGATTGATCGAGGGTAAGTCCTTCCGTGCGGATCAGATGCGTCGTCGGTACTGAAATCAGCTCACGCATTCCCCCGTCCCGATGAACGCCAAGCACCTGCATGCTCATGCAGCAGTTCGTTTTTCCGCCCCGGCAGGCAATACAGCTTCCGCAGGCCAGATAAGGAATGATGGCAACCTGATCGCCTGCCTTCAGTCCATTGGCATTATCTCCCACCTGCTCCACAACGCCGGACAATTCATGTCCCAGAATACGCGGGTATTCGAAAAAGGGCTGATTGCCCCTGTAAGCATGCATATCTGTGCCGCAAATGCCGATTCTCCGGATCCGGACCAGCGCCTCACCCGGCACAAACGCTGGAGCTTCCGTTTCCGTCATGTACAGGCTGTCCGGCCGCTCGCAAATAATGGTTTTCATTGTAGTATGCACCTCTCTCTTATTGCCATCCATCAACTAGGGCAACGCCGCTATCTGACCATCAGACTTTAATGGAACGGTTATATTCCGGCCTGCCGCTTGGCCAGGTCTTGCCTTGAATCGGGGAGAGAATCTCCAGCACCGCCTGCAAAACCGCAGGATCGGGCTTCTCCTCCGCCCAGCGGACATTGTTCGTGATGTTGACAGGATTAGCCGAGCTGATCAGCGTCGTCGGAATACGCTCCTCGCTGACAGAGAATTGAACGGCAAGCTTGGCAATATCGACGCCCTGCTCCTGACAATAAAGCGCAGCCTGCCGGCAGACATCCTTCATTTCCCGGCTGGCCAGATGCCAATCCGGTACCCCTCTGCTGCTGAGCAGTCCCATTGAGAGCGGTGACGCATTGACCACACCGACCGAGTGCTGCTCCAGATAGGGGAGCTGGCCAAGCAGCGTCGTATCATTCAGCGAATAGTGGCAGTACGAAAGAATGACATCCACCCCGGCCCGGTCGATCGTCATCGGGAAGATATCCAGCGGTAGACCGGAAATCCCCGCATAACGGATTTTTCCCTGCTCCTTCAACCGGTTAAGCTCGGGAATGCCTTCCTCCACAATAATATCAAGCGACTCGAACTCCATATCATGCAGGAACAGCATATCCACATAATCCGTGTTCAGCCGCTGCAGGCTCTCTTCCAGGCTTTCACGGATCCGCTTCGCTGAGAAATCGAAGGTATCGACCCCGTAGCGTCCCGCTTTGGTGGAGAGCAGAAAACGGTCGCGCGGCAGCTGCCTGATCGCTTTGCCAAGGACGGTTTCCGCCTTGGTCAGCCCATAGTAAGGGGAAACATCAATATAGTTGATGCCGGCATCGACGGCCGCATGCACCGTACGAATACCTTCCTCTTCATTAATATCGCGAAATACGGAGCCCAGCGAGGAGGCACCAAAGCTGAGAATCGAGACATCAAGACCCGTTGAGCCAAGTTTTCGGTACTGCATCCTGTTCAAGCCCCCCATGAATTCCTATAGAATAACGCCGTCCTTGAAAATCGCGATTTCCCGGTAGCCGTTGCGTTCGTTCCGCGTTTGCTGGTCGCCGGATGCCACCTGCAGCAAGTAATCAAGCAGCTCGCCCGATAAGCCCTCCATATTCTTGCCTTCCAGGAGCTGCCCCGCATTAAAATCAATCCAGTTGCGCTTATGCGCGGCGAGCTCGGAATTGGTGGAGATTTTGACCGTTGGCACAGGACCGCCGAACGGCGTTCCCCTTCCTGTCGTGAAGAGGACGATATGCGCGCCTCCAGCCGACAAAGCCGTAACGGACACCAGATCATTACCCGGCGCCTCCAGCAGATTCAGACCATGCGATGTGATCCGTTTGCCATAAGGCACTACGTCCATAACCGTTGCGTGTCCGCCCTTCTGCGTACAGCCCAGCGATTTCTCCTCCAGCGTCGAGATCCCGCCAGCCTTGTTGCCCGGCGACGGATTCTCATAAATATCCTGGCCGTGATTGATAAAATATTGCTTGAAATCGTTGACCAGATCCACGATTTTATGAAATACGCCTTCATCGCTGGCACGGTTCATAAGGATCGTCTCCGCGCCGAACATCTCCGGCACCTCCGTAAGAATGGCCGTCCCGCCCTGGGCGATCACGCGGTCGGAGAGCGCACCTACAAGCGGATTGGCCGTAATGCCGGAGAGGCCGTCGGAGCCGCCGCATTTGAGCCCGATTTTCAGCTTGGATACCGGAACCGGCTGCCGCTCGAATTTGGACGCATACTCGACAAGCTCGCCGATCAGCTCCATCCCCGTCTCCAGCTCATCCGATACATCCTGGGAACGCATAAATTTGACCCGGTTCGGATCGTATTCGCCGAGCACTTCTTTGAACAGATCAATCTGATTGTTCTCACAGCCAAGACCAACTACGAGAACGCCGCCGGCGTTGCCGTGATTAGCCAGGGAAGCAAGCAGCTGCTGGGTATATTTGAGATCGTCACCCAGCTGCGAGCAGCCGTAAGGATGCGCGAAATGAAACACGCCATCGACGCGCTCGCCGTGCTCGGCCGAGGCCATTTTTGCAAGAACCTCGCAAGTCTTGTTGATGCAGCCGACCGTATTCAAAATCCAGATTTCATTGCGGATTCCGACCTCGCCGTTATCCCGCACATATCCCTGGAATGTCAGCTCCCCGGGAGCGGGCGGCTCATTCTCACTCGCTGCTGCCGTTGCTGCCGGTGAATAAACATACTCCAGCTTCCCCCGCAGCCCCGTCTCCAGATTATGCGTATGCACCCAGTGCCCCGCCTCGATGGCTTCTTTCGCTTTGCCGATGGAATAACCGAATTTGAGCACATCGTCTCCCTGGGACACGGGTTTTACGAGCAGCTTATGCCCTTTGGGTACAGGATCCAGAACGGTGACAGCCGCTCCTCCGCTTTGACCCGCCTGCACCGTTTCCCCCTGCTGCAGATCGCGCAGCGCAATCATGACATGATCGCTTGGGCTCAGTTTGATATAGTCACTCATGCGGATTCCTCCTTCATTTCATTCAATTGACCGACAATCGCATCCGTCAGTCCCGGTATTTCATTTAACGGTTTATTCCACAGCAGGGCGGATCCCAGCAGTTCCTCCACCAGCTGCTTGCGGTCGAGCGCTCCCGTCTCATAACGGCCCCACGCATCAGCCAGAAGGTCCAGAGCCGCGCGGTCATCGCGGACCGTATATGATGAACCGTCAAAGCGTCTGCCCACGAACTGCTCCTCCACCAGCTGCACCTTATACAATCGAAGCAGATGAGCCAGCGCTTTCACAATGCGCTCAGGCAGCTTCCCGTCATGAGCGGAAATATAGCCCTCAAGCGAAGGCAGCAGCCTTGCCCGGAACTTGCTGATGCTGTTCATGGCAATATCATGCAGCCTGTGGCGGTTATATGGATTCTCGAACCGCTCGAACACATCTGCCGCGTAGGCCATCGTCACCGAAGGCTCCATCTTGGAAGCCAGTGAAGGAATAATTTCCAGCTTAACGGCATCCCGTACAAACGCACCCAGCTCCGCATCCTCAAGCGCAGGCCTGACCTCTGAAATACCGTGCAGCAGAGAGATCGGCGTCATCAGCGTATGCGCTCCGTTCAGAATGCGCACCTTGCGCAGCTGGTAGGGCCTCAAGTCATCGGTCCAGACCACGCCAAGACCGGATGCCTGCAGGGGAAGCTTGCTCTCCAGCTCCGCCTCGCCTTCAATCGCCCACAAATAATAGGGCTCTGCAGAGCTGAGCAGCTTATCCTCATACCCAAGCCGCTCACGCCACTGCTCGGCTTCTTCGCCTGGATACCCGGTGACAATCCGATCAACCAGGGAATTGAGGAACCGGTTATGCTCGCTAACCCAGGCGACGAACGGCTCCGGGAGCTCCCAGTCGGCGCTGTGCTGCAGGACACAGCGTTTCAGTTCGTCCCCGTTGCCTTCAATAAGCTCGCAGGGCAGCAGCAAGAGGCCTTTATCGGGGTCTCCGTTAAAAGCAACGAAACGGCGGTAGAGCAAAGCGGTAACCTTCGCCGGATAAGATACGGCAGGCTTATCCAGCGAACTTTCCGTAAATTGATAGGTTAATCCCGCTTCAGTTGTATTGGACACCAGCACCTCAAGCTCCGGCTGCTCAGCCAATGCGAGGAAAGCCTCCCACTGGGTATAGGGGTCGATAAATTCACCGAAAACGGCGATTCTCTCAACCCGTTCAACCGGAGCGCCTTGTTCGATCCCCCGGACAACAAGCGTGTAGAGTCCATCCTGCGCCGCAAGCTGATCAAGCTTCGGCTTCCCCGATGGACGCGGCTGCGAGACTGCGATGGCTCCGTCATAGTTGCCCTGCTTGCGCATTTCATGCACCATCCAATCGACGAAGCCGCGCAGAAAATTACCTTCACCAATCTGAACAATGCGCACTGGGCTTTGCTTCATGGCATCGAATCCTGCTCTCTCCCCGGCGCCAAGCGCGCTTCTGTCCAGCGCCTTGACCTCACTGCCCTGTCTGGTTCCTGTCATAAACGAAAGCCTCCTTCACTAAGTTCAGAAATGCAACGCATTGCTTTGAGCTTTTATTCTAGTAGGTCCGATGAAAAACCGGCTGTACAATGCGGAAGCGGAATTCACCTGTCATTTTATGATTTAGAGCCTATAAAATGCTGCGGCATTGCCCCCATACAGCGCTTCAAGCTCAGCTTCTGTCAGCGAATCCGGCAGCACCTTGCCCAGCAGCTGATGAACCTGCGTATAACTGCCGGCAAGCAGGCACACAGGCCAGTCGCTGCCGTACATAATCCGGTCTGTACCGAAAATATCCACGATATGCGCGACGTAAGCCGTGAAATCCTCCGGCTTCCAGGCCTCATGATCCGCTTCCGTCACAAGTCCGGAGAGCTTGCAATAGATCTTGGGATAGCTTGCGATCTCGCGCATTTGGGTGGCCCATGGCTCGAAGATGCCTGCTTTGATTTGAGGTTTGGCCAGATGATCGACCACGACGCGGAGTCCAGGCACATTCCTAAGCAGCTCAAGGACAACCGGAAGCTGGTGCCACATCGCCACCAGATCGACCGGCAGGTCCATCTTCGCTATTTCGCGCAGCGCTTCAATCACATTCGGACGAAGAATTTCGCTTGGCTCCGGCATGTCCTGAATCATCAGCCTGAAGCCGAGAAACTTGGGATGACAGCGGAAAGACTCCAGAACAGCTGCCCAGTCCGGATCGTTCAGGTCCAGCCAGCCGACAACACCGGCGATTGATTCATGCTGCTCGCTCAGCTCCAGCATATAATACGTCTCTTCATGATGGGTCGCCGCCTGAACCAGAATAGTCCGGTCCATTCCGGCAGCTTCCAGCTCCGGCTCGAGGTCTGACGGCGAGTAATTCCGATAGAGAATCGGTGAGCTTTTTTCCGTCAGCCAGCCGTAATCGATCCGCTCCAGATTCCAGTAATGCTGATGGGCATCAATTCTGGTCATCGGTGATAACACCTTTCTTGAGGATCAAATTAGCGTACAGTGCGCTTTCGCCTGTGGCGATAACCGCATAAGCCTGCTTGGCCCGCTCATAGAAAGCGAAGCGCTCTACTTCCTCGAAAGGATTGTCTACATTCACATGAGGCGCGATTATTTCGTGATACCGCTTCCAAATTGGCGTCTCCACGGTATCGCCAGGCACGACCTGCATGAGCGCTGCCGGACGCTCGACATAAGCATCAAGCGGGAACAGCTTCATAATCGCTTCCAGCAGCTCGGGAATGGAATGTCCATCGCAGCGGACCAGGCGCCGGGCATGGCTTGCAGCGGGAAAATTTCCGTCCGCCAGTATAATTTCATCGGAGTGTCCCATCTCCATTAATATTTTCAATAATTCCGGTGAAATCAGCTTTGAAATCCCTTTTAGCATCATGATTCTCCTGCCTTTTCTATCAACTTTTTTGTTTGCTCATCTTATCATAACATCAATAATTTGAATTATAAGTGCCTAAACAGATACAAACATATCTTTTTTTGATATACTGGCGTTAATTCGACACTGAAGGAGAGGTTTCCCTTGAAACCGATTGTCAAACCTTTTCCCGATGACCATCCATTCCCGCTCAGCATCGTCTATAAGGATACGAAGCCGCCTCAGAACGAGCTACCCGATCATATCCACGAATGGCATGAGATCGTTTATGTTTACAGCGGCAAAGGCACGATCTTCATCAATCATACCTTTTACGAAATGTCCCAGGGGGACTTGTTTCTGATTCCGGGGAATACCATTCACCGGGCTTTCCCTGACAAAGCGGAGCCTGTTACCTCGACTGCGCTCTTCTTCAACTCTTCCATTCTTCCGACGGTAACCTATGGGGAGACCTTCTCGTTCCATCAGCTGTTCCGGCCTTCTGGCGGTATCAGCTACAAGCTGGCGCTGCCCCCGTCCGCAGCCGCGAATTTCAGCGCCATGATTGACGAATTGAAGCTGGAATCCGAACGGCGGGAGCACGGCTACCGGCATCTGATCGCTGCCAGGCTGCAGCTGGCGCTTCTCGGAATCAGCCGCCTGATGCCTGCCCTACATCAGCCATCCTCCAATGAACAGCTTGCGGCCAGACCGGAATGGTTCGCCGATGCGCTTGCGCATATCGACCGCGATGTGGCCGGCTCCTCCAATTTGACCGAGCTTGCCGCGCTGTACTCGGTATCGCCGGAGCATTTCAGCCGCTTATTCAAGCAGCTGATTGGCATGACCTTCAAAACCTATATCAATACCAAGAAAATGGTTCATGCCAAAGAACTGCTGGTCGCAACCGACCTGAAAGTCGCTGCCATCGCCCTTGAGTGCGGCTTCGACAGCCTGCCCCATTTTCACCGGATGTTCAAACGATTGACAGGCTCTGCTCCTGCCGAATACCGTCAGGCCGCTTCAAGATGATAGCTTCACTGAGATTAAACAAGGGAAAGCAGCCGCCCCTCACGGGCAGCTGCTTTCCCTTGTTTGTTGTATCCGTATGCTCTTGCCTTTTGCTTCGTTTAGTAAAACTTAAACCGTCTCTTCGACAAAACGGTTGGTCAGCGCTCCGAGCTTTTCGACTTCAATCGTCACCACATCGCCAGGCTTCAGATACACCTGTTTTTCCTCCGGATATCCCATTACGACGCCTGCAGGAGTCCCTGTCAGAATAATGTCCCCGGGCACCAGAGTCATATGCTGCGAAACATAGCTGACAATTTCATCGCAGTGGAATATCATATCCGAAGTGTTGGATGACTGCCGCACTTCTCCGTTCACCGTGGTTTTGATATTCAGGTTGTTGGGATCGCCGATTTCATCCGCGGTTACCAGATAAGGACCAAGCGGGCTGAAATCGTCGCAGCTCTTGCCGAGCAGCCATTGCTGGGTGCGCAGCTGTAGGTCGCGTGCAGACAGGTCATTGACATTGCAGTACCCGAATACATGGCTGAGCGCATCTTCCTTCGAGACATACTTTGCTTTCTTCCCGATCACGATGACCAGCTCGGCTTCATAATCCAGCTTTTGCGTGACTTTCGGAACGGCGATGTCCCGCCCATGACCGGTCAGCGTGTTGTTGAATTTATTGAACAGGATAGGAAATTCAGGAATTTTGGCGTTGGTTTCTTCCGCATGCTTGCGGTAGTTCAAGCCGATGCAGATGATTTTGTTCGGCTCGGTCACGCAAGGACCCCACTCGATATCATCCTCGTTGAGCAGATAGAAAGCATTGGCTGCCGGCAGCTCGCTTATGTATTTTTGCAGCGCTGCGACCGCCTGATCTCCCCCTTCGATAACCTGCATAACGTTCGTCGGTGTGCCGGCGGCTGCGGGAACTTGCTTAAAGGCCTGCTCCACATCGATAATACCGGCATCCGTCTTTACACCAAGCGTGCTGCGTCCATTGTTTGCAATCGTCACTAGCTTCATTGTCTCTCAACCTCTTTCATTATAGTATAAGTTCCTTTGAATACGATTTCATGATCAAACGGGTTCAAAAAGTCAACGATTCAGCATCGAGAAGGTTGGGTGAGCCTGAAGAAGGAGGAGCGCAGTGTAGGCCAAACCTACATGAGCACCGCACTTCGAAGGCGAACGCAAGATTCGATGTCGACTATGCTCCCCGAGTCTGCTTCGTGATCAATCGGGGGCTTTTTGAACTTCCTCTTAAGCGTTTTTGCCGAATACGACTCCTCCGTCAACATAGAGAGGCGACCCCATGACAAACTTGGATTCGTCAGAGGCAAGGAACAGCGCGGCCTGGGCCACATCCTCCGGACGGCCAAGCTCTTCGCTGAGCTGGCGTTTCTTCAGTCCCGCGATCGCCTCGGCTGGATCATCGTACGATTTTTTCAAATAATCTTCAACAAATGGCGTCATAATCGTACCCGGAAGCAGGGCATTCACACGGATATTATAAGGGGCATAATCCACCTGCATCGACTTGGTCAGGGCAAGGACCGCTCCTTTGGTCGTCGCATAGGATGCCCGGCGGGCAAGTCCGACCTCGGCGATGCATGAAGACATGTTGATAATAGAACCGCTGCGCTGCTCCATCATATGCGGGATGACATACTTGCTGGGGATGAACACGCCGCGGATGTTGACGTTCATGACTTTGTCCCAAGCCTCCGGCTCGATCTCATGGAGCAATCCAACGCCGCTGATGCCGGCATTATTGAACAGCACATCAATGCGGCCAAACTTGGCAATAATCTGCCCCACCATGGCCGATACTTCGCCGGGATTGGTCACATCGGCCTGGATGAAAATCGCTTCGCCGCCGGCTTCTTCAATTCCCTGAACCGTTTCCTTGCCGTGCCCGGCGTTCAGATCGTTGACAATAACCTTGGCGCCCTCACGACCAAAAAGCAGCGCTGTGCTTCTGCCAATACCCGAACCCGAACCGGTGATGAGGATGACTTTGTCTTGCAGTCTCATGTGGAATACCTCCTAGTGTCTGCGGATACCCGCAGAAATGTAGCACTTCAATTCCGGGAGCAACTCCCGTGCCCTGCTAATTCAGGCCCGAGAGCCGCTTTGCCAAATCCACGATCTCACGCTTGGTGTCTGCCGCCTTGTACTCCCACTGATGAAGCGGCATGGAGCAGCTGACGCTGGCGATTATATCGCCGACAATGTTATAGATCGGGGCTGCCACACAGCGAAACCCTACAACGGATTCCTGATCATCAAGCGCAAAGCCCTGCTGGCGAATCTGCCTGAGCTGCTGGAACAGCTTCTCGCGGTCTCCGATGGTGTTCGGCGTCTGCATGGTAAGCGCTCTCTCGGGATAAAGCCGTTTCCATTCCGCTTCGGGCAGCTGGGCGAGCATGACTTTGCCCAAAGCCGTCGTATGAGCGGGCAGGCGCATGCCGGGCTCGGATTGCAGCCGCACCGGCGTAAGCGCCTCTACCTTGCCCAAATACAGAATGTGATCCTCAATCCGCCGGGCTAACTGGATCGTCTCCTGCAGCCGGTCCCTCGCTCCCGCAGCCTCGCTCTGAAACCGGTCATTCAGGTCGAACTGCTTGACCAAGGAGGACCCCAGCACCGCGATGGCTTCGCCGAGCGAATAGGTGTCGTCGGCACCCTTCTTCACCCAATTCAATGTCTCCAGCGTGTGCAGCAGCGAGAACATGGAGCTTTTGTTGATGGCGAGCTGCCTGGACAGGTCAATCAGCTTGTATTTCCCGGGCTCAAGCGATACGACGGACAATACGCGGTCCGCTTTCTCCAGAGCGGGCACCCAATACTTTCGTTCCTCTGTCACCTGATCGCCTCTCACCTGTAGGTTTATTATAATAAACCAATTTCTATATAATAAACTCCTTACCTTAATATATCGCGATTCAGGCCAATCTTCAAGTCAATTATTTGTCTAAAAAGCAGGATGGTGCCTGAAAATGCAGACAACCGAAATATTAATGGAAACCAAACTACCGGCTCTTGTCCTTCTATCGTTCGGTTATCTCCGCCTGTACGAGCTAGCCATCCCTCTTAGGAGCATAGTTCCCAAACATAGAAAAAGCCGCCTCACTCTTGCAAGCTCCGGCAGCCTCCAGCTTCATATTTCAAACTAAAATTATACGCCTTTCAAATTGAATTGTACGTCTTTGAGCTAATTCAATCTTTCATCAATCCGCCGCATCTATTCCTCATGAAATAATCGCGATAAGGTCCGGTACCCTTCCTTCTCCTTGCGGTCAATCGTGACTACGCCAAAGGGGCCATATGGAGCGCTCCATTTCAGGCTGCCATCCGAATCGTAGAAATCCCTTCGGTGATAATAATCCGCCCAGCTCCATACGATCCCGCCCTGAATTCCGGCGTTCCCGATGGCCCGCCACACGCTCTCCAGATAAGCGGCCTGGTACGTTTCGGAGAAACGCTCATTACCCCGCAGTCCCAGAATGCCATGCGTGCCGAATTCCGACATCAACACGGGCTTATCCGGATACTGGCTGGCCGTTTCCCGCAAATGCTCCTCGGTCGGGATTCTCACAACCTCGTCGAATTCGGAAATATCAAAAGCAAGCCTGCGGTGGAAGAACACGCCGTAATACAAATTGACACAGACCAGATCGGCTTCCTCGAAGGCATGATGCCCGCCCGAGCCCGTCGTCGCAAACGTCACCAGCCGCGTTGTATCCAGCTCCCTCGTTCTGCGGATCAGCCTCCGCATCGCCGCGATGCCGACCTCCCTGTTCGTGCCGGACTCGTTGCACATGCTCCAGGCCATAATACAAGGATGATTGCCGTCGCGCTTGACCATCTCATCCAGAGCGGCCTGCGCTTTGTCGATAACCTCTGGAATATACGGGCGGTCATCCCATTCGGACAGCCACCAGTTCAGCGGGATTTCCGCCATATACAGCAGACCGATCTCATCCATAATGTCCAGATGAACAGGGGCCTGCGGATAATGGACGCGCACCAGATTCGCACCCATGGCCTTGATTTTCAGCAAGTCCCCGCGGATCAGCTCCTCCGGGACGCTTGGGCCATAGCCGTCATACTCGTCATAGCGGTTGACGCCTTTGATGATCAGCGGCTTGCCGTTAAGCAGAATGGTGCTTCCCGCCGTTTCAACCGTTCGGATGCCAAAGCGTGCCTCCAATTCATCCAGGGAAGTTCCGTCCGCCGACAGCATCGCCTGCAGACTGTACAGATGCGGGCTGTGAAGCTCCCATAGTTGCGGATCTGCCAGCCCGCATTCCCATGATACGATGACCGCTTTATTGGGAAGGCAGCTGACATGTACAGGCCGATTGGAGTCAAGTCCAGCACCCTTGATCTGAATGGTCAGTTCACCCTCGAACGCATCATTTGAACCGTTCACCACTTCCGCATTGCAGTGCACAAGAGCGGCTCCGGTCTCCGTGAGAGAGGTGCGGATACCAAGAGATGCCACATAAACCGTAGATGTTGTCTCCAGAGCAGCCTTCTGCAGAATCCCCCCGTACTGAATCCATTCCACAACCCGGCCGCCGGGAAGCCATTCCTCGCGATGGACATTGTCCACTTTGATGACAATCTGATTGCTGCCGTCCGTCCGCAGATAAGGCGAAACAACAAATTCAAAGGGCAAATAAGGTCCGAGGTGCTCGCCCAGATAGATGCCGTTCAACCAGACCCGAGCATGACCGCTGACGCTGTTAAAAACAATCCGCTGCAGAGAATGGGGCTCTGCCAGCTCCCCCGGTATTTCTGCCGCATACCAGCCGATTCCCTCGTACCCTCAGAAGGCCTCCTGATAGAAATCCCATGGCCCGGGAACCTGAACGGACATCCAGCCTGACTTGTCATAGGCTTGCTGGAACCATTCCTGTCTCTCGCCTCTATCATTCTGGTCAATCTGAAACTGCCACCCGGGCAGTTCAATAGCTGTGCGCTGCATGTCTGTTCCTCCTGTATATTAAGCTTCCAGTGCTGTCTCTATTACTTCCAGCCATTCTTCCTGCGATGCGTCTCTGGCCAGCAGCCAGGTCTGCCCTTGTCCGCTCTTGTGTGTCAAATATACAGGCCGCCGCTCCGGGATGCCATCGGTGACAAAGTTGTTCTCATGCCAATCGAGCAGCTCCCCGAACAGTCTCGGAACCTCTGTCAAATAGACATTCCTGTCATCCTTACGGAACAGATCGGCTGTCACAATCAGCTTGCCGCCCGCGTGCACATAGGCAATCAGGCGCTGCTCCAGCAGCGGGTCATAAATCGTATGAAGCGGCACGGCGATCAGCTCATGCTGACCGATTTGATCGGCTGAATAGAAAATATCGATCAGTCCGGTGTGAGCCTCATATAACGTCTTGTACACGGTATTGACCGTATAATCCGTGTAATTCAGCCGGTCTCCGACCGAAAGCTGGTAGCACCAGGAGCTGTCAAAATGGTAATACAGCCCTATCCTCGCCGGGGCTGCACCGCTTGCTACACTCAGCTCTGTGTCTGCGCCATGCTGCTTGATATACTGCTGCACCGCCTCGTAATTCGGGCCCGGCTCCCCGGTTATCGTCAGCAGCTCGGGACCGCCCCTGGACTGCTCCTGTCCCCATGGAAAAGGCTTCATCTTGAACAGGAAGAAGCTCTCGCAGCCTCTCCCCTGAACGAGCGTAAGCTTCGCTTCCAGCTCCGGCGAGCTTGCTCCAAACTCCATGATCCAGAACGGCTTCGACAGGACGCCTCTGCTCGCATCGCAGTAAAAGGCAATCTCATACGGCTTGCTGCTATAGATATCGATGCCTGCCACATCAAGCTCGGCAAACATCTCCGCCCAATTGACGTTATCGCCCCAGCTGAACATAAAGGCATTGGTCGTAATCGGTCGCGCGCCGATATACGGCCTTAAGGCCCGGGCCTGCAGCCTCGCGAATTGAACCATGCCGTCCGAAGAAAACCGGGCAAACTCCAGCTCCAGACTGGGATGATGCCACATCATCACATCGGAGCTCACAGGCCCCGGCAGCGGAATCTGGCCGAAGCTGTGATAATGCTGGGACCAGAATGCCGTCCCCCAGCTGTCGTTCAGTGCTTCGATCGTTCCATACTTTTCGGCCAAATACGCATGAAAAGCCTGTTTCGCGCATGCTCCGTAATCGTATTTGGTTTCGCCGCCAAATTCATTATCAAGCTGCCAGGCAACGACGTTCGGATGACTGCCGTAACGCTGGGCCATCAAATTCACGATGCGCAGCGAATATTTCACATATTGATCCGAAAAATATGAGCGGTGCTGGCGGGCGCCGAAGCCGACTGTCCGGCCATCCTTGTGGACAGGCAGAATGTCCGGATGCTTCTCTGCCAGCCAGATCGGCGGACAAGCCGTCGGCGTGCAGAGCACTACCCCGATGCCGGATTCGGCGGCCAAATCGATAGCGTCGTCCAGCCATTTCCAGTCAAACTGCCCGTTCTGCGGCTCCAGGCTGGACCAGGCAAATTCTGCGATCCGGATCGATGTGATCCCGGCATCAACCAGCTTGCGGTAATCGACCGCCCACTGCTCCCTGCCATGATGCTCCGGATAGTATGCAATTCCCACATTCATTGTTCGTCCGCTCCATTTCTGTCAAGGTCTGCTCGTTTATATGTGCACACCAATTCCAGCGATCGTGCATCTTCCACATGCCGGATCTCGCCGCCAGGCATACGGATCGTTGCAGGGATGCCCGCTGGCGCGTTGATCCGGATAGCAAACTGATCCGCTTCGAGTCTCCACTCCACCTCCACAAGCCCATGGGGAGTCGAGGCGCTTCCTTTTGCCCAGCGCAGAGGTCCCACAACAGGCGAAATTTCGATTGCCGCAAAACCCGGCTTCAGCGGCTTGACGCCTAGAATTTCCGCTGGGAATTCATACAAGGGCAGAGCCCCCCATGCGTGGCAATCGCTGCGCTCCGACACGGGATCCTCCACCCAGGCCGTCAAATGCAGATCCACCTGCTCCCGCCAGGTATCCCACAGCTCAAAAGTCTTCTCGTACAGACCCGTCTTGGCAAGCGTGCGAAACAAGTAGTAGGACATGGCGCTGGATACCTTCGCCATTGCTGCCGTATTACGGTCAAGCATGCGCTCCGTTAATTCCCGGGCATCCGCCCCTTCGACCGTACCGGAGAGAACCGCCCACAGCTGGGCATGCTGGCTGTAGGCTTCAACGGAAGGGCCGTCGCGGAAAAGCTTCCGCTCCCCTGACCAGCAGTGCCGGCGGACCGCTTCGCGGATGGTTTCCGCCCGGACCCGGTATTCCGCTCCGGTATCCTTTCTCCCGGTCCATTCATTCAGCTCCGCCGCTTTGACAAGCGCATCCGCATACATCAGGCTGTATACCGTCATAGGACCCGACCTTCCAGCCTGCGGCGCACCGGCATTATCCTTCCACTCCATCGTCCAATCGACGAACGACCAGTAGCCCTCCGGAATCTGTCCGACAAGCCCGCTCTCGTCTCGGCGGTCCTCGAACCAGCCAAGAACGGCATCCATACCCGGACGGTACCGCTTCACCAGCGCAGGATCTCCGAAGTGGCTGTAATGGTCATAAACCATCATGAGCCAAAACAAAGCGAATCCCGGGATAACCTGCCTCGAAACAGAAGGATACCGGCTCTGCAGCATGCCGCCGGGAAGCAGTGAACTGTGAAAGTCGCGGATCGTTTTACGTGCCAGACGGTCATCCCCACTGACGGAATACGTGAACAAAGCCTGAAGACGGCTGTCGAGCTCATACTGCATCTGCTCATAATAAGGCGTATCCTCGTAGGTTTCGTGCATGCAGCCCCGCAGCGTATTCAGGCTGATCTCCCACAGAGGACGAAGCGTGGCATCGGAGCTGTCGAAGCTGGCAAGCTCCTGCAGCGGATAGCCGCTCTGACGATAATCGACTCCCGCCAAAACAACCGGCTCATCCGCTGCCTGAAGGGTCAGACGGATGAAGCGGAAACCGCGCCGGTGAAGCGGCTCATACACCTCAGCGGAGGACAGCGGCTCGTTGCCGCTTCCAGCCAGCGTATAGTGATCCTCGAACCCGTAGAGCGCTTTTCCTTCCATTTGATCCCGGATCCCCTTGCGCCTTGAACCGTCCGCGCCCGGCGGAAGCTCGTAGCACTCGGCATACAGAATGGAAGCCCTGGCCCCCTTCCCGCCATAAAAAGCCACACGCGGAAATCCGCTCGTCATCCGCGAGGTATCCAGCTCCACCGTGAGCCGTCCTCCTGCCGGCAGCACCAAACCCGCCAGGCTCTCGGGCGCTTCCCCCTCAACCCAGCTTCGTTCCCCGCACTTGCCCTGCATAATCCGGGTGAATGCCCTTACGGTTTCCCGCATGGGCGGAATCGTCCGCTCCGTCAGCTGCCAGCGGGTCAGCTGTCCGTACATGGGGTCCAGCACATCGCTGACCACCACGGCTGCGGGCCAATGTCCGTCCGGGAAATCCTTGTTCTCGAAGCCAATCGGCAGCTTGGCTCCGTCGACGCGTTCCCCTCCGCCGATAAACAGCGTGAACGTTTCCTTCTCAAAGGCGAAAGCGCCCGTTTCCAGACACAGCGCCTGCCAGCGTCCATCCGTACTGACATCTTCAAGCCGATTCCCATCGTTATTCTCAAGGCAACCATCCAGCAGGAAACTGCCCATATCCGACCGCCATACGGATGCCGGGCCGGAATGCCCCCCATAATGAATCACCTGAGCGGCCCATACGTTCCGGCCGTCCAGCAGTTTATCTGTCACATCAACGACTTCATAATAATGAATATTCATGTCGCCTTTGCACGGCCCGCTTGAAACCGCTTCTCCGTTCATCCATAAGCGATAGCGGCTGTCGGCCGAAACACTCACGGTCAATCGGGCATTATTATTATCGGAAACATGAAAGCTGCGGCGAAAACAGGCAATCTGCGGTTCATTATTCCCGGCGGCATTCTCCTGAGAGGAAGCCTGCGGCCAGATCCATTTGGCCTGCCATTTGCGGTTTTCTTCCATTCTAACCAATCATCTCCCTTGTATAATGCGAGTGAAATAATCTGGCTCCCGCCTGCTCAGCCCGTCAATCACCGGACTTTAGCTATCGCTTTTAAAGTATCACGGTGCCATCCAATTTGCCGGACTTGCCCTATTTCAAAGCAAAAGGGGCTGCCAGGCAGCACCACGCTCCAGGCAACCCGCTTGCTTCGAGTCCTCTTGTCCGGCAGGCTGCGCTACTCCTTCACGCTTCCCATCACAATGCCGCTGATGAAAAACCGCTGCAGAAACGGGTAAACCAGAAGTATCGGCAGCGTTCCGAGGAAGATTTGCGCCGCTTTGACCGTCCGGTTCGACACCTGGCCCAGCAGGGTCAGATCAGTGACTGTCAGACGGCTGAAATCCTTGGTCACGATAACGGTCTGCAAATAGCTTTGCAGCGGATAATTATCCGGAGAATTCATATAAATCAGCCCCGTAAACCACTCGTTCCACTGAAAAACAACGGAGAACAGCGTCACGGTAGCCAGCACCGGCATCGATACGGGAATGACGACCTTGAGCAGCGTTTTCCAGTGGCCCGCTCCATCGATGAAGGAAGCCTCCAGCAGCTCCTTCGGCAGTCCGCGGAAAAAATTCAGAATGAGAATAATGTTGAACACATTGACTGCGCTCGGGATAACCAAGGCCCAGATCGAGTCGATCAGACCCGTCTTCTGCACAATCACGTAGGTTGGAATAAGTCCGCCATTGAACAGCATCGTAATGACGAAGGTCCATACATAGACGGTGCGGAAGCGGAAATCCCGGACCTCCTTGGACAAGGCATAGGCGACCAATACGCCCAGCAGCATATTCAAGGATACGCCCAGCGCCACCCGCTTCAGCGTCACAATGAAGGATTTGAGGAAAGCCGGCTCATTGACGACGAACGAATAGGATTTGACCGTAAAATCGACCGGCCACAGGCCGACCTGGCCCGCCGTGGCTGCACTGCTGGAGCTGAATGAGATGGCCAGAATATGGACCAGCGGAAATATGCAAAGCAGCGCCAGCAGGCTTAGTGCGGTATAGTTGCCGATTGTAAAAATTCTTTGACTGAGCGTCTTGTTCTCAACCAAGTCGCACCCCTCCCTTTGCTGCTAGAAAATACGATAGTTGGCGAACCGGAAAGCGAGAAAGTAAGACCCCGCTATGAAAATAAGGGAAACAATGGATTTAAACAGTCCCACGGCTGTCGCGACGCTGTATTGATAGTCCAGCAGCCCCAGCCGGTAAACGAAGGTATCGATAATATCTCCGGATTCGTATACGACCGTGCTGTACAGATTGAATACCTGATCGAAGCCGGCATTGAGCACATTGCCCATGCTCAGCGTAGCGAGCAGAATGACGACAGGCATCATTCCAGGCAGCGTAATATGCCAGGTTTGTCTTCTCCGGTTGGCGCCGTCCATGACAGCCGCTTCATAGAGAGCGGGATTAATGCCGGTCAAGGCAGCCAGGTAGACGATGGTGCTGAAGCCGAATTCCTTCCATACGTCCGAGATCACAAGGACGAACGGAAACCAGTTGTTGTCGGCCAGGAAGAAGACCGGCTTAAGACCGAACATTCCCATGACCTGATTGATGATCCCTGTTGACGGGGACAGCAGATCAATCATGATTCCGCCCAGAATGACCCAGGACAGGAAGTGGGGCAAATAAACGAGCGTCTGTACGGAACGCTTGAACTTGCGTACGCGGATTTCGTTGAGCGCAAGCGCCGCCGCAATCGGAACAACCTGTCCGGCAATAATTTTCATCGCGGAAATATACAGGGTATTGCCCACAACGCTCCAGATATTAGGCAGATGGAACAGGTACTCGAAGTTGTCCCAACCGACCCACTCCGATTTCAGGAAGCCGAGCGTCGGATAATATTTCTGGAAAGCGATAATGATGCCCAGCATGGGGCCGTAGCTGTATACGAGCACTAGTGCGAGAGCCGGCCAAACCATGAGATGAAGCGGCAGCTCTTTTCTCCACTGCGGAATTTTCATATTCGGTCCTCCTGTCCAAAGCAATAAGGAGAGGGATGACCCTCCCCTTCGTGCAGCCTGATCTTATTTGGCATTGCTTGCTGCATACCACTCATTGACTTCTTTGGTGATTTGATCCCCGCCAAGCTGCTTCCAGTCCGCGACGAATTTATCGAACGCATCCGGCGAGGCGGCTCCCATGATGATTTTGATGAAGGTTTCGAATTCCTGCTGTTTAAGGAAGGAGCCCTTCTCGACCATCGTTGGCGTAGGCGTCCCGTAAAAGGCATTGGATACGACCCGGTCGTTCTCGTTGTAGGTTTTGAGTATGGCATACGCGCCGTTCTCGCCGAAGATCGGGTTCAAATACCAGCCCGTAAAATTCGTGCCTGCCGTGGCTTCCTTCATCTGGTCATAGTAGCCTTTGAACTCCTCGTTCAGCTTGGAGGTGTCGCCGGTTTTCAAAGCCTCGGTCACCAGCTCATGCGCGTTGATGTTGGTATCCATCGTGAACGTCTGGATCACTGCGCCGCCGAATACCGGAATTTTCTTGTCGCCTTCCGTAATCGTATGATATTTGGAGGATTCGGCATTTTCACCGTAAATCTTCTCGTAGTAGAAATTCAGCATCTTGACGATCGCTTCCTTATGCTCCGTGCCTTTCTTGACAACATAGAAATGGGCCGGTACCGGCTGTGGAATATACGCCTTGGCCGGCTGGTCGTCAACCGATACAAGCGGATACGGCATCCATTCGGCATTCTTGTCGCGCTGCTTCAGATCGTTGAGCGGCCAGGAAGCGTTCCAGAATTGACCGAAATGCAGGCCAATCTTGCCAGAGGTTTCGGATTCCGCAACCTTCGTACCATCCTTGACGGCGAATTCCGGATCGATCAAGCCTTCCTTGAACATGCTGTTCAGGGCGATCAGCCCTTCCTTGACCTGCGGCTGGATGCTGCTGTAAACCAGCTGGCCCGTCGCTTCATCCTTCTGCCACATCGTCACATCCGTGCTGTACGGGTAAGCATGATAGGCGGCGAAGAAGCCTTCTACGCCTGCAAATCCGTCATATACATTCTTGCCGATCGCAAGTCCGAACGTGTCCATCTTGTTGTTGCCGTCGGGATCGTCATTCGTAAAAGCGCGCGCGATGTTGATGACATCCTCCATCGTTTTCGGCGGTTCAAGATTCAACTTCTCCAGCCAATCCGTCCTGACCCACACCAGCTGCGCTCCATCGGTGCCTCCACCCGAGGTCGTATTGGGAAGGGCCATCAATTTGCCATTGCTGGAGGCTGCCTGCATCATAATGCCGTTATTGGAATTCAGGTTGGCCTTCACGGCATCCGAAGCATATTGATCGAATACGTCGGTCAGATCCTCGACCATATCGGCGTCGATCATCATCTGCAGCTCGCGCGCCGACACGTCCATGATGTCCGGCAGATTGCCCGAGGCAATCGCCACGCTCATCTTCTGGTCTCTGACCTCGGGGGAGCTGCTGGCCACCCACAGGTTCTTCACTTTAATGCCGAGCTGGGCCTCGTATTCCCTTCTCCATACATTGTGGTCAATATCGTCCCCTTGGGGATAGACCGGGTTTTCCATCTGGAATGCAACCGTTGTCAATTCAATGGGCGGGTCGTATTTGGCCATGGGATCTGTCGGAGGAGTCGCTGCAGCATTGCCGGTATTCTCTTCCCCGCTTGGCGGGGCAGCTGCTTCCTCTTGATTGTTTGTGCCGTTGTTCGAACAAGCCGCTATCAATACCATCATACAAGCGAGCAGGACTGCAAGCGTTCCCTTGAACCTCTTTGCGCTTTTCAATGTTAATCCCCCTGTCGGATCCCGTATTGTTCTACATCTCCCATTATGCGGAATACGGCGGCAAACGGACAGATTCACAATTGCACATATGTTGACTTCTTATGACTTCTTGGGGCCGCGCATAATCAATATGGTCACCTTCAGTCCTCCGAGAGCGCTTCGCTCCAGGGTAATGCCGCTCTCCTGGTCGAAGACAAGCTGAATGCGGCGGTGCACATTAATCAGACCCGTCGTTTCCATCTGATCGTCGCGAACGCGAAGCTTGCGCCGGAGTTCCTCCATGCCGGCATCATCCGGCGACCTGCCGCTGTCCTCAACGCGAATGATAAAGCTTGCCTCATCCGCCTCGAAGGATACCGCGATCTTTCCGTTGCGAACAACATGCTCGAGCCCATGGTTATACGCATTCTCCAGAACCGGCTGCAGGAACAGCCGCGGCACCGGCAGGTCAGCCACGTCCTCCGGCAGCGGGTCGAATTCCACCCCGATGCGGCTGGAGAACCGGATGCCCTGAATGTCCGTATAGGACTTGGCATGCCTGAGCTCCATCGTCATCGGAACCTGCTCGGCCGCTCCGCGGGTAATATATTGAAAATACTCGCCCAAATGCTCGCAGAACAGGATTACCTTGTCGATATCATGCATCTTGGCAAGCCGGTAAAGCGTAAAATACGTGTTGTACAGGAAATGGGGGTTAATCTGGGACTGGAGCTGCTTGAGCTCCGAGCTCTGCGAGCGGATCTTCTGTTCGTAGACCTCATGAATCAGCACCTTGAGTTGATCGACCATGGAATTGAACTGCGTATAGAGATAGGAGAACTCGTCGCCTCTCCGGGTGACCGGCATTTTCTCCAGGACCCCTTTCTCCACCTTGCGCAGGGAATGGACGAGATGGCTCATCGGACGGTGAATCACCCGATAAATCCAGGCCGAGAATATAAAAATAACAACGATCGAAATAATGGAAAGCATCCAGAACCAGCTGCCGTAAGCGGACAGCTTGCCCAGCACCTCTTCCTCCGGCACATAGACCGCAAGCGACAGATCCTTCTCCGCTCCGGTCCGGTAGGAAATCAGATAGCGGTCATTGTCGTAATGGTAGGGATAGACGCCAAGCTTGCTTTCCGGAGGTTCATAGGAGGCCTGGATCGCTTCATTCAGAGTATCGTCCGTGCCGCTGGCCAGCGACCAGTTCTGGTTGCGGTTCCAGAGAATCGCTCCCCCGTTCCCGTAGGTGGAGAACTGCGACAGCTCATGCCTGATCGTATCGACGTTCAGCTCGATGCTGAGCGCGTAGGACGGTTCTTTGTCATAGAAGCCGTAATAGGGATAGGATAAGACAATAAACAGACGGCTCTGCCATTCCACAATAGCAGCTCCCCCTGTAGCGGAAGCCTTAACCACCATGCCGTATTCGTCCGCCGGCAGATCGGCTATTATATTTTGCGAGGAAATCACCCGGTTAATGGTTGGAATATAGGCGCTTACTTTACTGATCAGGGCGCTGGAAATCTGGATCATCGACAGCTTTTCCTGGATTTTCAGAATACGCTGGGTCATCTCGTAGCTGTCCAGCACGGAACCGCCGAAGCTGATGCTTTGCAAATCCTTGTCGTCAATAAACTCCCGCTGATGCTTGCTCATCCGGTCGATCTCCGTGCTGAACGAGTCCATGAATTTCTGAACGCTGGCTTCCATCTGTTTGGACAGCTCCTCGCGCACGCTCTCCTTTCCCTTCTGGTTAATAAACAAGCTGAGGGTGCAAAGCGGGACGATGACCAGCAGGAAGACGAAGACGATCTTCGGATAGATGGTCAGCTTGAATCGGCGTTTGACAAGTAACATACAGCCCCTCCACATATCAAAATAGCTTTCAAAAAGCGGCTTTTAGAAGTCCGGTGAATAACAGGCGGAGCAGGCGGAAATAGTCTGGAGAAGCGTAAGCTGAAAGCTTTCGCTAGAAAGCTGCTTCGTAAGCATCCACTTACGACCTTTGTACCCCGAATTTAACCGATAAAAGGTGACAAAGCGATTCACGTTGTTTATTGTGGATCGCTTTGCACCAAAGGTATTCAAATTCAAAAATTCTGGGGTACAACAGCGATCTCGACAAGTGACAAGCGATAGACATGCTTGTAGCACTTGCGAGTATCGGAAGACGTTTCCGTATGCGCAGCATGTCCTTTTCACCGGGCTTTTTGAATGCCTCTCAGACGGATTTCTCCCGGTATTCGATGGGCGTCATCCGGGTCAGCCGCTTGAAGAAACGGGTGAAATAGGCGGAGGATTCAAAGCCGACGGCCAGGGCAATATCATGCACCTTGCGGTTGGTTCCTCTGAGCAGTTCCTTGGCCCGCTCGATTCTCACATGAATCACATAATCGGTCAGGGAAACGCCGGTCAGCTTCTTGTACAGCCGGGACAGGTAATAGGGGTTCAAATAAACAATCTCCGCCATACGGGTCAGCGACAAGTCCTCAGCGATATGCCGATGCACATAATCCTCAATCGTCTGCACCACATCGCGGTACGGTGAGAATTCGGATTGATTGCGCAGCTCAAAATAATGCGCAGCCAGCTGCAGAAAATAATCCGCCACGCTCTTCCAGTCCGGAAAGGATTTGTACTCCACGCAGCGGCCCAGATCGATCTGCCTGCCAATATCCCGGCTCAAGCCGGAGCGGTTGATGCATGTCATGAAGGTGGAGGAAAGCGCGAGAAAAATCTCCTGCATCGTGTACGTATTCCCGTCCGTATTCTCGGTCAGCCCGGTCAGAAAAGCCGCCATCGCTTCGCGGAATTTCTCCTGCTGGCCGCTCTCAAGATAAGCCTCCAGCTGCTTGAGCGCAGGGGCGTAAAATTGATTTTTGCCCGGAGCTCCTTCGCTATGAAGCGGTTCGCAGTACTGGGAGAGCATCATCTCGCGGCCCATGCCGATGCCGTAATTAATCTGCCATTTCATGCGAAAATAAGCCCCGGTCAGCTGATCCCACTGGGTCTCCCGCTCCCCGATCAAGAAGGAAGCGCTTACTTTTAGCAGCTGATAGCTCTGCTTTTGCGTCATTTCCAGAATCCCGCGGATCAAGCGGCGCAGGCCGTCAGCGTCCTGCGGTTCTCTGGATTGCAGCATCCACACCCATTGATCGCTTTCATACTTCACCTGCACAATAAGAAATTTCGGCGCCAGATATTCCTCGGCAATATTGTTGATCGCAAACAGCAGCAGCTCCTTGTCGGATAAGGAAAGCTCCGGCTGCCACTTGTCAACCTTGCCGGTCACAAGCAGAACGGGACGGTCTGTCAACAGGGGAATCTCCAGCTGCTCCAGATTGCGCGGGGTCACATCGGCAGCGGTCCGCGCCCCTTCCAGCAGGCCGGTCAGATACACCTTCCTCAGCATGGGGAGGGCGACGCTCATGCTGCCTTTTGCCTTGAGAATCAGATCATTCAGCTTCCATTCCTCGTCCAGCTCCCGGCAGGCTCGCTGCACCGCCTGCAGGATCTTGGCATCGCCTTCGGTCTTGAGCACATAATCGATGCTTCCTCCGCGAACGGCCTCTTGAATATATTTGAATTCATTATAGCCCGTGAGCATAATGACCTTGCAGTGCGGCCAGGTCGCTTTGGCATGCTTCAGCACCTCAAGACCGGAAATTTCCGGCATATGAATATCCGTCAGCAGAATATCGATCTGGGTATTGTTAAGCCGCTGCAACGCTTCTTCGCCCGAGTAAGCACGGTACAATTCAAGCTCGACGGTTTCCATGTGCTCGCCGAACATCTCGAATAATCCGTCCGCGATAATCGGCTCATCATCTGTAATTAGCAAGCGGTACATGGTTCACCATTCCTTTTTCTGATTTGAGCACCTCATTCTCTCATATGGATATAGGGTCGTCAATTACAGATGTTAGGGGATCGGCAGAGCGGGAATAGGTTGGATAGGCAGGAAAAAAGAGCGCCAGAAGCTCCTTATTAAGGGAACTCCAAGCGCTCTGTACGGTTAACGGTTATTTACGTTTGGGCAGCTGATTGCGATTAAGGCCTGACAATGGTGCCGTCCGCCTTGCGGTCTATCGGGTACGGCTTATGGTACATGCGGGTTTGCAGCTCGGGATTTACGAGCTTCGCCGCCTTCTCTTCATCGATATCGACGCCCAGCCCAGGGCGTTCATTGGCGTAGAGGTGGCCACCCTTAAGCACTGCATGACCGGGAAACGCATCAAGCTCCTCTGCTCTGAACGCATTATCTTCCTGGATACCGAAGTTCCAGACCGCCATATCCAGATGCATGGCCGCCGCCTGGTTCACCGGATCGTTATCCCCGCCTTCCTGCCAGGCCGTGCGGACGCCGTGCGCTTCCGCGAAAGCCGCGAGCTTGCGGCAGGCCGATATGCCGCCGCCTTTGGACACGCGGACCCGGATATAATCGATCAGCCGCTCCTGGATAAGCGGTATCCATTCATGGGGGCTTGTGAACAGCTCTCCCATCGCCTGCGGCGTCGTGCTCTGCTGCCGGATCGAACGGTACCAGGCGATCTGCTCGGGCGGCAGCACATCCTCCAGGAAGAACAAGCGGTAAGGCTCCAGCCGCTTGGACAGCATGACCGCCCCCTGAGGGCTGAGATGCTCATGCACATCATGCGTGAATTTGGCATCCGGACCAAAATGTCCGCGGAGCTGCTCAAACATATTGGGAATCGCTTCCAGATAAGCCTCTTCATCGAAAATAACCTTGGCCGGCCAGGCATTCGTCGGCCGCTTCGCCTGATCGGCGGGGATGAAGCCTCCCCCGCCATAGCTGCCGAGCTGGCAGCGGACCACCGAATAGCCCTCCTCCCTGTAGCGGGTGATGCTCTCCGTCAGCTCGGAGATATCCCTTCCGCTTGCATGCGCGTAACAGGGAACCGCCGGACGGCATGGACCGCCGAGCAGCCGGTACACCGGCATGCCCGCTTCCTTGCCTTTAATATCCCACAGCGCCATATCGATGGCGCCAATGGCAGTCATAAGTGCCGAACCGTTGCGCCAATAACCGCTTTGGTACATGGACTGCCAAATATCCTCGATCGCCCCGGCATCGCGGCCGATCAGCGTCGGCGCCAGCAGCTCCTCGATAACCGCAGCTACGGCGCCCGGATTGAAATAATCATTCGCCGATCCGATTCCATACAGTCCATCCTGATCCGTCTCGACCTTCACGATCGACCAGCTTGCATCGTGACGCGTCCGGATCAGCCGGATCCGTTTGATCTTCGTCATCTCACCCATCCTCTCAAAGTTACCGCTACTTGAGCTTATCTACCGGATAATAAGGCGGCACCGGCTGCGTATAGGTGTCGCGCGCGAACTTGATTTGATTGGGCGTCCACTGCGAATAGAACAGACGGGTATCGTGGTCCTCGCTCATCGCCAGCACCTCCGGCACCGTCGCCCAGTTCGTCAGAGGGTAGCTCGATGCGCGGGAATGATAATTATGCATCGTCCGCCGGCCATGCGTGCAGTCGTCCCTTCCCCCTTTGCGGGTGTGATAGGTTGTAATATTATACAGCACCGCAGTTCCCGCTTTGCCCCGGATCGGAACCTCCTGATATTCACTTCCCTGCTTCTCCTTCGCTTCATCCAGAGAGCTGTACATATGGCTGTTCGGGACCAGGCAGAAGGCCGGGCAGCATTCATGGACATCCGACAAATAATAAATGACGCAGGTGAACGTGCTGATATAGGGATTTTCGGGATCGTAGATCATCCCTCCCATCGTGCCGTAATAGCTGATATCGCGGTGGAATTTCATCTCGCTGCTGCTCGCCCGGTCAACCGATACATCCCGGAAGTCGAATTGGGCGAAGCGGGCCTCGCCGAGCAGCACCTCCTGAATCAAAGGAAAAATCTTCGGGTGACGGATAAACTTATCCATCTCCAGCGGATGCTTCCCGAGAAAGCTGCCCGTGCCGACAGCGCCTTCCATCGGCTTATGCCACAGTTCAGGCGATTCCTTGAGCGAAGCCTCGACCATCCCGTTCAAGTAGTCAAGCTCCTCCTGTGACAAAGCATTCGGGATGACGGCGAAGCCATTCTCCTTGTAATGCGCCAGAATTTCCTCTTTTGTCGTTTGATAGGCGGTTACAGTCATAATTCACTAACCTCTCTTTCATATGTTGAGATTCAAATGTGGGAATGATGGATTAACCTTTGACGGAACCGAGCATGATGCCTTTGACAAAGTACTTCTGCAGGAAGGGATACACGATCAGAATCGGAACGATCGCGAATATAATGGTTGCCGCCTTGATATTCTCCGGCTGGACGATCAGCCGGCTCGAATCATTCAGCGTGCTTGTATCCTGTGCTCCCATATTCAGCATATTGAAATCGATAATGATCGAGCGCAGCACCATCTGAAGCGGCCATTTGCTGTTATCGCTGATGAAGAACAGACCCGAGAAGAAATCATTCCAGTGCGCCACCGCGTAGAACAGACCTACCGTCGCTATGACCGGCTTGGACAGGGGCAGAATGATGCTCCATAATACGCGCAGATCTGAGGCCCCGTCGATCCGGGCGGATTCCTCCAGACTTTCCGGGATGCTCCAGAAGAAGTTGCGCATCAGTATCAGGTTGAAGGGAGCGACCAGCTGCGGGATTATAAGCACCCAGATGCTGTTGAGCAGCCCGATATTTTTGAGCAAAATGTACATCGGGATCAGGCCAGCCCCGAACAGCATCGGAATAATCACGATCCACAGCAGTATCCGGTAGCCCGGAATATGCGTCTTCGACAGTCCGTACGCACCGGTTGCAGTGAACACGAGATTAAGGAAGGTCCCCACCACGGTAACGAACACCGTGATGCTGAAAGCCTTTAACAGAACCTCCGTGTTGAAAATATATTTGTACGATTCCAGCGTGAATGATTTGGGCCACAGCATCATCGGATTTTTGTAGATTTCATGCGCTTCGCTGAAGGAAATCGCCCACACGTTAACCATCGGCATCAAGGTAATCAGGCCCGATGCGATAAGGATGAGATAGATGAGACCTTGCGCCCACCACGGATTCGCGTCCAGGCTTCTGCTTCTCCCGTTTAAGTCCAGCTCCTTGATGGGCTGCGCTGATTCGGCGGTTTGATCTACCATAACGATTTCTCCCCCATCCTGCGAATGATCGTATTGGCCGTAATGATGAGGATCATGCCGATGATGCCTTTGAATAAACCGACTGCAGTCGCGAGCTCGAATTGGGCCTGCAGAATGCCCAACCGGTACACATACGTATCAATGATATCTCCGACGTCGTATAGGGCAGGATTGAGGAACATGAAGATCTGATCGAAACCGGCATCCAGTATGCCTGCCAGCTGCAGGCAGAAGAGCAGGGCGATAATCGGCCTGATTCCCGGCAGGGTCACATGCCAGATCTGCCTCAGTTTGCCGGCGCCGTCGATCTTGGCCGCTTCATACTGCTGCGAGTCGATGCCTGCCAGGGCTGCCAAATAAATGATCGCGCCCCATCCGAATTCTTTCAGAATGGCCGTAATGACTATAATCGTGCGGAACACGTCAGGATTGGTGGTGAAATTGAACTTCTCCAGCCCCATATTCGTCAGCACGAGATTGATGATGCCGCTTGGTCCAATGAAATTGTAGATGACCCCGGCGAACACAACCCAAGAGAGAAAATGCGGGAAATAGGTGATCGTCTGGATGGAGCGCTTGAACCAGAAGCTTCTCACTTCATTCAGCAGCAAAGCGAACAGGATCGGAACCGGAAAGCCGAATAGAAGGCGGTACAAGCTGATAATGACCGTATTCTTGAGCAGCTCCGGAAATTTATCCGATGTGAACATCGCTTCAAAATGTTTAAAGCCTACCCACGGGCTGTCCATGATGCCCGCAATGATTTTAAAATCCTTGAACGCAATCGTAATGCCGTAGAAGGGCGCGTAAGTAAAGATGGCAAAATAAACAATGGTCGGCAGAATCAGAAGGTATATAAATCGCGACTTCCAAATCCGTGTACCCAGCCTATTAGGAGCATAGACGGATTTCGCCCTCATGAAATCATTCCTTTCCTTCTTGCGGACATGCCGGAAATATTCTGGAACAGGCCCGCAGCTGAAGCCTATTCCAGAAGTTCTGGCCCATTAATCTACATAATTCGGTTCCGACTTATTCGTTTGCAGTTCATTGAACTCATCGATGATTTTCTGCTGGCCCGCATCCAGCCATTTCTGGCGGGCTTCCTTGTACGCTTCCTTGGTAAGATTCATATCGGTCAAAATACTCCCGTCCACCTTGGCCATATAGTCCTCCCAGATCTGAGGGCCGATTTCCGCATTGGTCGGTGACATTACTGTTGGATCCTTGAAGTCGTTATAAGGCGTCGCCGCATATTTCTCGAACATGCTCTTGAAATATTCGAACTTATCCTGAATGCCTGCTCCGATGAAGTTCAGCTCCTGCGCTTCCCAGTCCAGCTTCTCGCTCATCGGGTCGAGGAACTTCAGCGGTTCGATCTGGGCGGCTTTATAGTCGGCTTCCCGCTCTTCATCGGGAATCGGCACTTTTCTTCCTTCCGGATCTACCGTATAGGTCTTGCCTTCAATACCGTATCTTCTGAAGTCGGACCCTGTAGTTAAGGACCAATTCAGGAATTCAAAAAATTTCGCTGCCTTATCCTTCGCCTTCACATTGACGTAGAACCCTCTGTCCTGCGGAAACACGACTCGCGTTCCGCCCTGCTGGCCATCCGGTCCGGTCAGAGGAGGCATGATCTTGATGTCTGCATTCGGCTCATTCTTCTTCAGATCGATATAAAGCGATTGAAGATTTCCGCCAAGAATGACTGCTGCACGCCCGGCTTTAAATTTCGTCTCCCCGAAGGAAGCATCAGGATTGACGCCGGCTTCCTCGTCGAACAAACCGCGTTTCTTCAAATCCTGCAGCCAGAATTTGAAATCCAGATTCTCCTCCTGCATTTCCGGAGGGACGATCTTGTTCGGATCCTCTTTGGAAGGCGCCCACCCGGAGGTTGTGCCGAATGATGTGCCCAGATCCTTGGCTGCCCAGAATGGAATCGTATTCCCATGCGTCATGGGCACAATCCCTTTGCCGCTCGCCTTGATTTTCTCCAGTGCCGCTTCGAGCTCGGCAACGGAGGTCGGTTCTGCTATTCCAAGCTCCTCGAATATATCCGCACGATAGTTAATAAAGAACGGGACAATCGGATAGATCAGATTCGGGATAAAATAAATATCGCCTTTGTCATCCGCCATTTTATCCCAGATGCCTGCCGGCACGGCATCCTTGACGGCGGGGAACTGATCCAGATATTCATTGATTTTCAGGAAGCCGCCCTGATCCTGCATATCCTTCCAGAACGGATCGACCGGCCCCTTACCCCAGATGACGTCAGGCATATTGCCGCCTGCTGCGGTTGTCTTGATCGTCGCATCGTAGTCCACGACGGGAATGATTCTAACATCAATGTCTACATTGCCCTGCTTGAATAATTCCTTCTCATAAGCGCCGCCCTTGGTATAGGTAGCCGGCCCCCATGTCGGTCTTGAATAAGAGAATTTAAGCGGTTCCGTATCGCTGCTGCTGCCCCCGTTATCGCCGTTGTCTTCAGCTGCAGCCCCATTCGTATTTCCCCCGGCTGGCGGTCCGGAATTATTATTCTGTGTGCAGCCAACGATCAGACCAAGCAGCATGACCGTTACCAGAGCCAACAACCCAACCTTCTGCAATCGTTTCTTTTCCGTCATCTCCCGATTCATGTTCGTCCTCCTTCGATAGGTTTGGTTAACAAACGCGGCAGCCCCCCTGTTGTTCGAAACCGGTTTAATTTATGAAATCTCCCGGGTTGGGAATTTTCAACGGCTTTAAGAATGCGCTTACAAAATTGCTGTTAATAGTGCCCCTTTTCATTGTCGGGGGATGTGAAAATCTGAGTATGGGTACGCTTACAAAAGGTTGAAGACTGCTATCTGTGAGGATAAGACTGAGGCGTAAGTTTCGGATTGGCTACTTGGTATGATTGAATCATGTTGTCATGTTATATGGCGGTTATTCATGATCTTGGTATGGATAATATCATTACAAGTAACTCGTTGTAAATGATGGTTTAGGGTCCATTATTGCTTGAAATCGATGCAATATCGCCCTTTATGTTCCATTTCGTATCATTTTCTCAATTTTCTAACTATTTTGCAGTCTAATCACCTAGTGCTCTGGCAACCTTTACAAATTATATATCAAACTATAAGATGATATATAACAAGCAAAATATGACATGAGGTTACAAAATGGAGAAAACCGTTCAACATTTATCGCTCTACGAGCAGATCAAGCAGCATCTGTTATCGGAGATTCAGGAGGGGCATTGGAAGACCCATGACAGGCTTCCGTCGGAGAATGAACTGACCAAGCAGTTCTCCGTAAGCCGGATCACCGTTAAGAAGGCGATGTCCGATTTGGTCGAGCAGGGTGTCATTTACCGGGTGCAGGGGAAGGGTACGTTCGTATCCGAGCCGGACGCAGAAGCCGCTGCGGACATGGTGCCTGTTCGCTTTTCGGAGAAGAGATCAGTGGCGCTGCTGCTTCCTTTCATCAACAACCAGCATAACGCGCTGTTACTGAATGGTGCCGAGCATATCCTCTCGCGGGCGGGATATTCCCTGCTGCTTTGCAATACGGAGAATTCCGTCGAGAAGGAAGAACGCATCATCCGGGAGATGGTTGAACGCGATGTAGCCGGCATGATCGTGTATCCTGTCGACGGCGAGTCATATAATCGGGAAATTTTGCAGCTTACCCTGGATTCGTTCCCGCTTGTCGTCATGGATCGATATTTGCGGGGAATCGACACGAACTGCGTGTGCCCGGATAATATCAAGGGGGCCCAGGACGGCGTCAACCATCTGATCTGTCTTGGCCACCGCAATATCGGCTTTCTATCCACAACCATTGCCGGCACGAGCAGCGTCGAGGACCGCTTGACCGGCTACGAGAGAGCGCTGGCGGAGCATAATATCCCCATCGACCACCGTTACCGGTATGTCGACATCGAGCTCGGAGAGCCTATACCGATTATCAAGAAAATCAGGTCATTCCTGGACCGGAATCCCGAAATAACGGCCATTTTCGCGATCAATCCGGGTATTGGCCTGCAGGTCATCAAGCTTGCTTCCGAGATGGGCATCCGCATTCCGCAGGACTTATCCCTTATTTTCTTCGATGACTTCGAGCTCTCCGAATTCCACAGCGTCAGGCCGACCTTCATCAGCCAGGAAGAAAATGTGCTCGGCCAGGAGGCCGCCAAGCTGCTCATCTCCGTCATGGAGAATCCCGAGCAGCATACCCAGAAGCTGTTCTTCCCGCCGAAGCTGGTCATTAGGGACTCGACCGCGAAGCCGGGGGTTCTGGTGATGGACAGCAATGATTAGGAGCGGGAATGGGGAAGCCCCAAGAACCATTGAGGATGGTTCTTGGGGCTTTTTTGTTGATCGGCTTTTCCAGCAGTCGGTTGTTTCCCCCTGGTCTATTATTATTTATTGATAAGAGGATTCAGGTATCTTAATCAGATACAATAATTCCTTTCCCATTAGTTATCGCTTTAACAATGGTAATCTTAAGTAATTTGATGCCTTTATACCGATTCATTTAGCGTCCAAGAGTACGAAATCAAATCCAGTATGAGCCGCATTCTTAGTATCAACATGTGGAATATTTTTTGTTCCATTCGGTTTTGTGAAATTTTTCTATTTCGTTTCAACTTGCTTTATAATTAAGGGAATGGTCGTGGTCGAAGAGAAGGATCATTTTCTCTTGCCCACCATCTAGAATCGTGACCGTAATAAATATCGATTGCCCAAAATTCAACAGTCTCATGATAGATCATATCGTATTCTGAAGTGAGTTCAAGTCCACCCCATATCCGATTTATTCTACCAACAGCTTCCTCTATAGATATTCCAAATTGGCTTGCCATACATTCAACAATTTCATTGCAGAACTGAAGAGACTTCTTACTAGTCTTAAAATTAAACATTTGTCGATTCCTCCTACCCTTTAGGAATAATTCTGAAGATGTAATGTACTATAACCTTTCATCAACGGTACATCTTCCTCATACTGAAGATAATTATGCATCGATTATAAACTCATCATCAAACATGTTATGATTTTGCCCAATGTTAATTGCAGAAGTACCATCTAGCCTTGGTTATAATGAAAGATTATTAGATTCTTCCCTTCTTCGTCTGTTTAGTTAAATAAACATTCATAGGATAAAACGGAGAAAATGGCTATAACGTTATCTGTCTAGATTTCAAATAGAAATTCTTTTGGTGAAAATAATGTCCAATGTATCTTTTTTTGTCGAACTCGGTTGTTTTATTATAAATCAAATCGAAACGTTCTATTTTACCTCCTCGAGTAGCTATGAAACCTAAAGTGTAATACTGCTCCATCGGTATCCCCCCATTCCCCGCTTCCCATTTCCCCAAAAAATCATTAAAATATAAAAGATGATCTCTTACATCTTTTAACGCCCCATGCACTATCCACTCTGATCGAAGAAAGGAATATACATAATGATTATTAAACCGAGAACACGGGGATTTATTTGTACAACGGCTCATCCGGAGGGCTGTGCGAGCCAGGTGAGGCAGCAGATTGATTATGTCAAAGCCCAGCCTGCGGTGAGCGGCTTCAAGAATGTGCTGGTTATTGGCGCCTCGACCGGATACGGCTTGTCCTCCCGCATAGTCGCCGCTTTTGGCGGTGGAGCCAATACGGTCGGCGTCTACCGTCAAGGCGCAGCAACCGACAACCGCACGGCTACTGCCGGCTGGTACAACTCGGCAGCCTTCGAGAAGGCCGCGCAGGAAGCCGGCCTCAAGTCCTTCAGCGTCACTGGCGACGCCTTTGCCGATGAGACCAAGGCTAAAACCATCGATGTGATCCGCACAGAGCTGGGTCAAGTGGACCTGGTGGTCTACAGCGTAGCATCAGCCAGACGGATTCATCCGAAAACCGGTGAGGTGTTCAATTCCACCTTGAAACCGATCGGCAAGCCCTACACGAACAAAACGGTTAATTTCCACAATGGCACGGTAAGCTCCATCACCATTGATCCTGCAACCGACGAAGATATCGACAACACCGTTGCGGTTATGGGCGGCGAAGATTGGCAGCTCTGGATTGATGCGCTGCTGGATGCGGGCGCTCTTGCCGATGGCGCAACGACGGTTGCTTATTCCTACATCGGCCCTGAACTGACGCAGGCAGTCTACCGGGAAGGCACCATCGGCCGGGCCAAGGACGATCTGGAAGCAACGGGTCACCGCCTCAACAAGCAGCTCGGCGAACGTGGCGGACATGCCTACGTATCCGTATGCAAGGCACTGGTTACCCAATCCAGCTCGGCCATACCTGTAGTTCCTCTGTATATCTCTGCCTTGTACAAGGTAATGAAGGAAAAAGGGCTGCACGAAGGCACGATTGAGCAGACCTACCGCTTGTTCGCGGACAGACTTTATACGTCGAACGGAATGGAACTGGATGAGGTTGGGCGCATTCGCATCGACGACTGGGAAATGCGCGATGATGTGCAAGCGGAGGTCGCGAGGATCTGGGAAGAGCTGACTACCGATAATATTTATGAGCTGTCGGATCTCGAAGGATACCGGAAGGAGTTCTTCCAGCTGTTCGGCTTTCAAGCGGACGGGGTTGATTACGAAGCGGATGTTTCGCCTGAGGTCGAAATCCCGAATCTGCGATAACAGCGGTCGGTTTCATTTTTCATACTAAAAAAGGGGCTCCCGGATTTTATCCGGAAGCCCCTTTTCTTTTGCATTTCAATTTTAATCTGGATTACCCAGCTTCGTTTACATCACGATAATCTGTGGATTACCCAACTTCAGCAATTCGCTTAAGATTCCGAAGTAACTATACCCGTTCTATCCTTTCGCGAGGCTCTCAAAGAATCAATCGCAATCATAGCGACTCCTATGCACAGCAAGGAATCAGCAACATTAAAAATAGGGAAATTAAAAAAATGAACCTGAAGCATATCCACGACTTCTCCCTTAAAGACACGATCGATATAATTACCCAACGCACCGCCTAGAACGAGGGCTAATCCATAAGATAGAAACTGATTCTCCCGGTATACCCTGTGCAAATAGATCATGATTCCGATAATAACCAAGGAGGTTACGGCTATGAAAAATCCCAATTGGCCTTCCAGTATGCTGAATGCAGCTCCCTTGTTTCGTATCGAGGCGAGTCCAAAAACTCCGGGTATAACAGGTATTTGTTGTCCGATTGTCATATACATGGATACAAGCCATTTGACCACATGGTCCACGATAATAACACCGACAGCTATACAATAATAACGGAACACTCCATTCACTCCTTTTGAATACGTCATAAGCTCATCTTTAACGATCATAATTTTTGCTGTGTCTATGTATCTGCCTGTTTACCTAATCCTCAATATCATAACATTCTCTGGATGGGATATGCCAGTGCCGGTAGTACGGTGATACTTATTAACTGTCGAGATCGCCGGCTGCCATAGAAAAAAGAGCCGCCCCGCCATTCACATGGCAATCGGGCAGCCCCTTCCAGCAAATAAATCCTGTCCATCCAGCCTACAGCCGTACCTTCTTCCCCGTCCTTGCACTCTCAACCGCGCCGAATACCATCGCCACGCTCTTGATGTTATCCAGGCAATCGGTCTCCGCCGGACGGCCCTGCTCCAGGGCATTAAACATTTCGTCCAGGCAGCCCCAGTGTCCTTCGCGTCCTTCATAGGTGACAGCCGCTTCGATCTGCTTCATCGGCAGGAAAAATTCCGGCCCTTTACTGGTGTCGACAGCCTCTGCAACCGGCAAACTAGCGCCATCCCATTTCGCTGTACCGCTGCTGCCGGTTACTCTCCACTCCGATTCCCAGGAGGTGCCGAGGCCCTGGGCGCACCATGAACCGCGATAGCTGAATACGGAACCGTCGCTCATCTCGAAAATGCAAATCGCCGAAGCGTTCCCTGTGTACCAAGAGCCCGGAGGGTTATATTCATGGCAGTAGACCGATACCGGGTCGGCGCCGATGATGAAGCGGGCCTGATCGAAGGTATGGATCGCCATATCAATAACAAGCGGACTGTCCATCGCGTCGCGGAAGCCTCCGAAATGCGGCCCCAGGAAGAAATCGGCATGAATCGAGCCCACTTGTCCAATATCCCCCGACCCTACCAAATCGCGGAACGAGCGGATTTGCTTCAGGTAGCGGCGGTTCTGCATGACCGCATAGCGTTTGCCGGTTTGCCCGCTGATGCGGACAATTTCTTCCGCATCGGCATACGATTCCGCCATCGGCTTCTCGCCAAGCACATTGCAGCCCGCTTCCATCGCGGTTGTGACAATCTGTTTATGGCTGGCCGGGATGGTCACATCAAAGACGAGATTGGCTCCCGTAGCCGCCAGCGCCTGGGACAGATCGGTGAAGGTCGGAACGTTAAGACCGCGTTTCTCCGCCATTTTCCTGGCGCTCTCCTCGAAGATATCCACCAGACCGACAATCTCGGCGTTCTCCCGCTGCGCTGCGTAATCCAGCCATGTATTGGACATGCCGCCGCAGCCTGCAACGACAATTTTATGTTGTGCCAATCGAAGCACCCTCTCATTGTAAAAGTATGATCATTTCCCATTTCGCAAATAGGCTGGCTCCCTTGCGCACAGTCGATCCGCGAAAGCGTGCAGGTTACTCAGGATTAGGAATAAAATCTCCGCCGCGGCATTTTTTCAAATAATTAAGGCCATGCACCTGCCCCGTCATCTCCAGCTCGCCCCGGTAAACCGGATCATGCCAGCCTTCGATATCGATGCTTCCCTCATAGCCCGCCTGGCGCAAAATCGTAATAATATCCGACCAGTTCGTATCGCCAAAGCCGGGCGTGCGGTGCCAGACGAATTCCTTCGGTCCATGAATGCCGTATTCGCGGACGACATCCCAGGCAATGGTGGCATCCTTGCCATGCACGTTGAAGATTTTATCCACCCATTTGCGCACCTGCGGAATGGGATCGATCAGGCTGACCATCTGGTGGGTTGGCTCCCACTGCAGGCCTATGTTGGCTGCCGGCACGGCATTGAACATCATCTCCCAGGCCGTTGGATTATGCGCAATATTCCAGTCGCCATTTTTCCACGTCCCGCCCATATCGCAATTTTCAAAAGCAAGCTTCACGCCCTTGGCCTCGGCACGGCGCGATAATTCGCCGAACACCTCGCCGAAGCGCGGCAGCGATTCATCGATCGAGCCCGGCATCCGCCCGGTAAAGCCGGCGACCAGATTGGTGCCGAACGCATCGGCATGATCGATCAGTCTCTCCCAGCTCGCTAATGTATCTGCATTATCGCCCGCTCCGGTGAGCGGATTCCCGAATATGCCCAAGCTTGAGATGACGATATCATGCTCCGCCGTTATTTCTTTAACGCGCTTCGACAGCTCCATCAGATCCGCATCCTTGGTGGATTGCCAGAAGGTCAGCGAGAAGGATTCAAAGCCATGGGGAATAATTTGGGGCAGAACGCGCACCGCGTCGCCACCGCCGACAAGTGTACCGATTCGAATTTGTTTCATTGTACCCTCCTAAGGTTTTACAAATATGATCTTCCCTTATCTTACCTAATGAGCGGAGAGCAAGCTATGAATGAAATTGCGTTTCAATCATACGATCTTACGATATTTATGGAAATGACAGCGTCGACATTTTCATAAATAGCGATTATAATAAGAAAATTGTATGAACCTACTTTTCATCCCACAGAGGAGAGACCGCGTTTATGACCGTCAGCCCTCACAAGGAACATACCTGGATTCCCGATCAGACGTTTCCCATCAATGTTTTTTTCGTGAGAGGAATCGGTCTGCATTGGCATGACCATATCGAGTGGATTTTTGTCAAGGAAGGCAAAGCCCGCATCCAGATCGATGCCGACTTCGAAACGCTCCAGCAGGGGGAGCTGGCATTCGTCAACTCCAGGCAGCTGCACAGCGCTGTTGTTCTGGATCCGGATACCGAGCTGATCTGCATTGTTTTTAATGAGGCTTTGGTGCGGGGGAGCGGTCTGGATATTACCGAGCATCATTATTTTCAGCCCTATTTGAACCAGCATCTGAAGTGGCCGGGAATTATCCGCAGAACGGAACCGCTTATGGAGGGCATCAATGAGTCTTTCTCCAGATTGGTGGGCGAATTCAAAGGCAAGCAGCCCGGCTACGAGCTCCTGGTCAAAGCCGAGCTGCTGCGGATTTTCGGGCAGTATTTTCGTTATGCGCAGCAGTTTGAGACGTTAAAATCTCCGCGCCTTCCGAATACGCCGGACTTCTCCGGGCTGCTCCAGACGCTGCGCGAGCGCTACCATGAACCGATAACTGTCCAGGAAGCCGCCCGGATGGTCAACCTCAGCCCGAATTACTTTTGCAATGTTTTCAAGCAAATGACGGGCAAGACGCTTATTGAATATATTCATCTGCTGCGGATCCAGGAGGCCGAGCGTCTGCTGCTGGAGACTGATGCTTCCATAACTGAAATTGCCGACAGGGTCGGTTTCTCGAACATGACCTATTTCGGCCGCGTGTTCAGGAAGTTCAAGGACGGCACCCCCTCCGATATCCGGAAAAAAAGGGCCGCTCTTCACAGCGCCAGCACCACAACCCTGCTCTCCCGCAGCTGACCCAAGCACATGAGCTGACAGACGCAATAAAGCCGGTTCCCCCTGCCCAATGCAGAAGAAACCGGCTCTTATTCCGAATTTGCTATTGCTTCTTATTCCTTATTCCCCCGACAAGCTGCTTTCCTTCATAATAACATCGTGCGCGCCGCCCTCGACCAGACTGGTTGCCGATACGAGCGTGATTCTGGCATTTTGCTGCATCTCTGCGATCGACTTCGTACCGCAGTTGGACATGGTCGATTTGATCTTGCTGATCGTCTTGTCCAGGTTTTCCTGCAGCCCCCCGGCGTATGGCACGTAGGAATCAACGCCTTCTTCGAAAACAAGGCCCTGCTTGCCTCCGGTATCGTACCGCTGCCAGTTCCGCGCCCGATTGGAGCCTTCTCCCCAAAACTCTTTAACAAAGTTGTTACCGATCATAAGCTTCTTGGTCGGGCTCTCGTCAAACCGAGCAAAGTATCTGCCCATCATGACAAAATCGGCGCCCATGGCCAGCGCAAGCGTGATGTGATAATCGTGTACAATCCCGCCGTCGGAACAGATCGGCACGTAGATGCCCGTTTCCTTATAGTACTCTTCTCTTGCTTCCGCGACCTCGATCAGCGCCGATGCCTGACCGCGGCCGATCCCTTTTTGTTCGCGGGTAATGCAGATGGCGCCGCCGCCGATTCCGACTTTCACAAAGTCCGCGCCGGATTCCACCAGATAGAGGAAGCCTTCACGGTCAACGACATTCCCTGCGCCAATCTTGACATTGAAGTTCGATTTGACGTATTGCAGCGTGTCGCGCTGCCATTCGCTGTACCCGTCCGAAGCGTCAATAACGAGAATATCGACTCCAGCAGCGACCAGTGCCGGCACTCTTTCTTCATAATCCTTCGAATTGATGCCCGCCCCGACGATATAGCTTTTGTTGCCATCGAGCAGCTCCAGCGGATTGCCTTTATGCGCATCGTAATCCTTGCGGAACACGAGGTAACGCAGATTCTGCTGCTCATCCACGATGGGCAGACAGTTCAGTTTATGCTCCCAGATCAAATCATTGGCTTCAGGCAAGGTCAAGCTGGACTTGCCGTAAATAAGCGACGAGAAGGGTGTCATGAAATCCTGGATGCGCTTGTCCAATGTATCGCGGCTTATCCGGTAATCTCTGCTGGTCACGATGCCAAGCAGCTTTCCGTTTGGCGTACCGTCGCCGGTGATCGCTACGGTCGAATGACCGGTTTTTTCCTTTAGTTCCAGCACATCCTTGAGCGTATGCTCGGGTGTCAGGTTGGAACGGCTGACGACGAAGCCCGCTTTGTATTCCTTGACTTTTCGTACCATGGCTGCCTGATCTTCAACGGATTGGGAACCAAAGATAAAGGAAATACCGCCGCAGCGCGCCAATGCAATCGCCATATTATGGTCCGAAACCGACTGCATGACCGCGGATGAGAACGGTATGTTGAGAGAAATATCAGGTTGTTCGCCTTTATTGAATTTGGTGATTGGCGTCTTGAGCTCGACATTGGCCGGCGTGCAGTCCTTTGTCGTCAAATTGGGGATTAACAAGAACTCATTGAACGTCCGGGACGGTTCAGTATAATAGAAAGCCACTCTCTTCCCACTCCTCATCTATTTTTAGTTAATTTTTAGAATCATACACCTTGCTTAACCGGAGGTCAATAGTTAATAAACAGGATTTATTGAAGAAGAAACGGCTTCGCCGTCCTTTGACGGGCAAGTAAGTTTCTTCGCTAAAGAATAGAAACAAAGCAGGGAGGAATTCTTATACTTGCCGATATATCAAGAAGAAACGGCTGTCGCCGTCCTTTGGCGGCGCGGCAAGTTTCTTCCCACAGAAATAGAAGCAAAGTATGGTGGAATTTTATACTTTCTTATATATCAAAAAAACCGCTTATCGCAGCGGGGACCAACGGCGGCTTGATGCCCGTTTGCCTGCTGAATAAGCGGTTTCTCCACATTTCATACAACTACTTCAGATATAGTCTTCCGGTTTCCTCCCAGATCTCGCCCGGAGCCAGACTGAACAAACCGATTTCGTCCGCAGGAAGATCGACATTCGGAGCATTGACCAGATTAATCTGCGGCTCCGGACAGAAGAATCCTTCGGTCGCGAAATTGTTCCAGATCATCCACTGCTTATAAGAGGTTCCCACATCATAGACCAAGGTGCGGCCAAGCTTCGAATCGGTGAGCTCCATCCGGTTGCGCCCGTTCTGCGGCACCGCCGTGTAGTGATTGTCCAATTCCGTGAAGAATGGATAAACGCCTTCGCCCTTGAGCTGCTCTTCCTCCGCAGTCAGCGGTAGAAATTCACCCGTAGGCAGCATCCGCTCGCTCATTTCCCAGCGGCTTCCGATCGTCAGCTTCACCCGGTAATCGGCCGCCGAGCTTCCAGGCGCGAATGGAGCGTTCACTGCCGTATGGAAGGCGAACAGGCATGGCATCACATCCGCTCCGTCATTGCGGATCAGGATATGCTGCGATAAACCGGCAGAGCTTAGCGTATACTTGAGCTTGATGGTAAACAGATGAGGCAGGAATTTGTACACCGCATGCTGCTCATCTACCTTAAGCGCTACGGTGACGAAGCTCTCTTCTCCGGTTTGCCCAAACTCCTCCACATCCCAGGTCTCGCTATGTACGAAGCCATGCAGATGATTGCCGGTCTTCTCTTCATTCACAGGGAAGGTATAGGTCTTGCCATTCCAAGGGAACTTGCCGTCTTCGAACCTGTTCGGCGGAAACAGCACCGGAATGCCATGGATAATCGGCCTTGCCTTAAACGATTCCATCTCGTCCTCTGCAGGCTCGTGAAGGAAGTTGTAACCGTTTGCTGTATCGCGAAAAGCAATCAGATTCCCGCCGATTTCCGGCAGGATTGCCGCTTCATAGCTTCCGCTCTTCAGCCATACTGCTTTTTCGCCTTGATATTCACCCTTGTATGCAGCTGCTTCGCTCATGTGTAATTAATCGCTCCTTTAATATGAATAATGAATGCCAGGCAATTATTACTTCATTATATATCAATAAGAGTACCATAAAGGCAGCCTGTGGAGAAGGCTGCCTTTTGTGGTTCCCCAGTACCGCAAGAAGAACCGGCTGTCGCCATTCTTTTGGCGGCGCGGTTAATCCGCCCGCTATGCCGTAATCTGTTTCCCCTGCGAATGCAGGTACAGCTCCTCGTAATATCCTTTACGGCTGAGCAGCTGCTCGTGGGTGCCTTCCTCCACAACCTCGCCATCGCGCATAACCAGAATCCGGTCCGCATGCATGATGGTGGAGAGCCGATGCGCGATAACCAGCGTGGTGCGTCCCTCGGACACAGCCTCCAGAGCGGATTGGATCAGCTGCTCGGTTTGCGAATCCAGATTCGCCGTCGCTTCATCCAGAATCAGCACCTTCGGCTTGAACACAATGATGCGCGCGAACGAGATCAGCTGCCGCTCCCCTGCGGAAAGCCCGCTTCCCCGCTCCGACAGCCGCGTGTCGTAGCCTTCTTTTTTCTCGGAAATCAGCTGCTCCGCACCAACAAACTTACAGGCCTCGATAACCTCTTCCCGGGAAATCGATTCGTCAAACATGCGCACATTGTCGACGATGCTTCCGGAATACAGATACGGCTCCTGCTGGACAAGTCCGACGATCCGGTGAAGCTTCTCCTGCGGAATGTCCCGGATATCCGTTCCGTCGATCAGCACACTACCCTCTTGCGTGTCATAGAACCGGCAGAGCAGGCTGATCAGCGTACTTTTACCGGCACCCGTCGTTCCGACGATTCCGATCATTTCGCCTGGCGTGATATGAAGATCCAGGTCGCGGATAACAGGTGTGTCCTGCTTGTAGCCGAAGGTGATCCGGTTGAAATCGATGCGGCCTTTGACATCCGCCAAGCTTACGTCGGTTACTCTTTTGCTGTCTTTGACTTCAGGGGAAATGGAGAAAATCGTCCAGATCCGGTTGACGGCAACCGATGTGGATTGCAGCGTATTCCACTGCTGCGTTATTGCATTGATCGGTTGAAAGAACTGGCGGATATACGTAATAAACGCATACAGCACGCCGAACTCGATTTTATGATCAAAAACAGCCATCCCGCCGAGCCACGTTACGAAGGCAATCGAGATATTGCCCAAAATATCGAAGGACCGGTTAAACAGAACATTGGTGCGGATTTCCCGCAAATTCGCTTTCAGGTACGACTCGTTGCGGCCGGTAAACTGTTTGCCCTGCTCCTTCTCCTGGTGAAATGCCTGGATGATGCCCATACCGGCCAGATTCTCCGCCACAAAAGCAACCAGCCTGGAGAGCTGTGTTCTGGACAGCTGGTATGTCTTGCGCATATAAGAGCGGAACGCTATGGCGATGAAAGCGATAATCGGCAGCAAAATCATACAGTACAGCGTAAGCTCGACATCCAGCTGGTACATCAGCACCAGTATGAAGATCAAGGTCAGGCCATCGCGGAAGACGCTCAGCACGACCTGGGTGAAGAATTGATTCAAGGTTTCCGTGTCGCTCGACACATGGGTGATCAGGCTCCCCGCCGGTGTACGGTCGAAGAACGGGATGGACAGTCTGGAAATATGCTCGAACAGCTCCTTGCGAATGCGGGCGACGATGCTTTGGCCGGCAAACTGCAGCAGATTATTCTGCAAATAAGTGAATACCAGGCCGCCGATCGACAGGGCAAAATAAATGCCGCCGATCATGACCAAGGTCCCGTAATCGGTTTTGCCGACCATCAAATGATCATCAATGGCAATCTTCATTAAATAAGGCTGAAACAGATCAGCCGCAATCGCCAGCAGCGTGCATATAAACATCAGGGAAAAAGCAAGGCGATGCGGTTTCACATAGGCATACAAGGCGCGGAAGCCCGTTTTTCCTATTTGCTCATTTTTAGCTTCATCCCGGGGGGATGCTTTCTGCCGCTCCTGTTTAACGGATATGGTCGACATGCCGGCTTCCCTCCTCCTGAATGGTATACAGCTCAGCGTACAGGCCCTGCTGCTTCAATAATTCCTGGTGCGTACCCCGCTGGACAATCCGTCCTTCGCTCAGCACGACGATTTCATCCGCATGTTTGATCGCACTGATCCGGTGCGCAATCAGGATCGTTGTTTTGCTTTTGCGTTCCTTGCGGATGGAGTTTACAATACTCGTCTCCGTCACCGCATCCACCGCGCTTACGCTGTCGTCCAGTATGAGCAGCGGCGCATTTTTGATAATTCCCCTGGCCAGGCTCGTGCGCTGCCGTTGACCCCCGGACAGTGTGATGCCCCGTTCCCCCAGCTTGGTCTCAAACTTGTCGGGAAACGCTGCGATGCTGTCATAGATCTGGGCTTGCTTGGCTGCCTTCTCGACATGCTCAAATCCGGATTCCCGGCGGAAGAACGCGATATTATCGCGAATGGTCGTACTGAACAGGAACCCGTCCTGCGGTACATAAGCAATCTGGCTGCGCAGGCTCTCAATCGTCAGTTCGTGAATATCCATGTCGTCAAAGAGAATCGTACCCTCCGGCGAATCGTAGACCCGCAGAAGCAGCTTCATCAGGGTCGTCTTGCCGCTCCCCGTCTTCCCGATAATGCCCAGCGTCTTGCCCGGCTCCACCTTAAGGTCGATATCATGCAGCGTTTCTTTGGATGCCCCCGGATAAGTGTAGGAGAGATGCCGGATTGCGACTCCCGTATGCCTCAAATCCGCTGACTTCGCATCGATCGCATCCTGGATTTCCGATTCTACGGAAAGCAGATCGTTGATGCGCGTCAAGGATGCCCTCGAGCGCTGCATCGTGTTGATCACGTTGCCGATTTGCTGCAGCGGGTTCACCATCATCCGGATGTACAGCGTCAATGCGACGAAGCTCCCCAATGAAATCGTGTTGTTAATCGTCAAGTACCCGCCGTACATGATCGTCACAATAAACGACAACGCGCCCAGAAACGGAATAAGCGCCTGGAACAGCGAGGATACCCGTACAAGATGCAGCTGATTATCGCGGATATTGTCTACCGTTTGAGCGAAACGGGCGATCATAATCGGCTCGACCGCAAATTTCTTCGTCACTCGGATCCCGCCGAACTGCTCCTCCGCCGACTCGGTCATTTTGCCCAGGGACTCCTGAACCTTGAGCGAGCGGCCCCGGATGACGGGACCGAAACGGGTTACAATCCAGGGAATAATGAGCAGGGGAAGCACACAGGCGAGAATCAGATAATACGGAATGTCACTGATCAGCATCATAAAAATGGCCGAAATAATGAGCATCGTCGCATTCGTTGTCTGATTGATCCCCATGGAGATCGATTCCCGAACGGCCGTCACATCGTTGATGACGTAGCTCAGCCATTTGCCAACTCCGTGCTTGGAATAATAGCTTTCGCTGAGCGTCATGAAATGAACGAACAAGCGGTTCCGGGTATAGAATTCAAAGCGGCGCCCAAGCCGCATAATCATATATTGTCCAATGCCCGCCAGCAGGCCAAAGCTTAACCCCACACCCAGCAGCAGCAAGCTGTAATCGATAATAGCAGTACGGGTAATATCTCCAAGCTTCAGCTGATCCGTGAAATTTCCGATGATTTTGGGATAAAACGACTGAATAATGTTTCCTGTCATGATAGAGGCGACGGCAATTGCATACAAACCCCAATTCGTCCGAATATAGTTAAACAGCAACCGTTGCGGCTTCAAAAGAAAATCACACCCCCGAAAAGACGTACATTCCAATTAACCATACTGAATGCCGAATAAAACGTTTAATGCTTGCGCTGTAGAGCGCTCTCTAGTCAAGCTGAAAAACCCATTTGTCTTTTTGCATGCAGGCAGAAAATCCCCATCCTGAAAGCTTCCGGATGTATTCATCCGGTTGGCTTTAAGGAAAGGGGATGCTAGCTTTATTTATGAAATTCGTACCGCTTGAGCCACAGCTCGCACACGGAGGCCCATGAGGCGACGTGCTTATCTTCCTCGGCAAGTCCCAAACCATGCCGTCCATGCTCATACACATGCAGATCAAACGGTACACCGGCGCGGCTGAGAGCCGAAGCGAACATCAGCGAGTTTTCCACGGGAACACCGGCGTCATCGGAGGTATGCCACAGGAAGGTTGGCGGCGTATCCTCCGTCACTTGCTGCTCCATGCTCATCAATTGGACCAGATGCTCTTCCGGCTCGGAACCGAGCAAATTTTTCTTCGAACCTTCGTTTGAATACGGCGGCTGCATCGTGATAACCGGATAACACAGGACGAGCAGATCCGGTCTGCTGGACTGCCGATCCACCGGATCATCCGCATCGGCTTCTCCCCGGTCGAACAGGGTTCCGGCCGTTGCTGTGAGATGTCCCCCGGCCGAGAAACCGAGTACGCCGATCTTGCCCGTATCAATTCCCCATTCGGAAGCACGATGCCTGACATAACGGACAGCGCGCTGTATATCCGTGAGTGCGCTTGGGTAACGGTATGGCGCTACGCGGTAACGCAGAACGAAAGCCGAAATGCCAATGGAGTTAAGCCACAAAGCGATCGGTTCACCTTCATGATTGGCGCGCATGCCATATCCGCCGCCCGGAACCACAATGACTGCGCCGCTTCCCTTGCCTTCCACCAGATAGGTGGTAAGCGCCGGACGGTCTTCTTCCGTACTACCCTCGGCGCGTGGAGCGCCTCCGGGCCAAAGCTCGATTAATTCGTTCTCAGATCCAGCCACTTCACTTCCTCCAGTGTCAGAGAGATAGTCGTTGCCTCCAAACAGGATTTCAGCTCTGCTTCATTTCGCGGACCCACGATGGCGCCCGTCGCGAATGATTGATTCAGCACGTAGGCAAGCGCGATTTGAATCGTAGAGAAGCCTTTCTTCCTTCCAAGCTCTTCGGCACGGTAGTAACGTTTCCAGTTGTCATCATTATAAAATACGCGCACCAGGTCGGCATCAGAACGATCCTCCGGCGTAAATCGGCCCGTGAAGAAGCCTCTGGCTTGCGAGGACCAGGAGAACAGCGGCATTCCGCCGCGTTCATGCCAGGCCAGCATTTCTTCGTCAACGCTGATGCAATCCTTCCAATACGCCTCCTGCGCTTTGGCCAGACTGAGGTTCGGACTGCTGAATTCGAAGCCCCGCAGGCCGTGTTCAGCCGCATAACGGTTCGCTTCATCCAGTCTGGCCGTCGTCCAGTTGGACCCGCCGAACGCCAGGATCCGTCCCGCTTCCACATGCTCGTTCAACGCCTCAATAATGTGCCCGACAGGAATGTTCGGATCATCGCGGTGAAGCGCATACAGGTCGACATAATCCGTGCGCAGACGCTCCAGGCTGATCATCAGCTCTTCATGAATCGCCGCTTTGTTCACCCGCGGGCCATCCTTGTTCGGATGCGCGCCCTTCGTCCAGATATTGATCTGGTCGCGGTTGCCGCGTTCCTCCACCCACATGCCTATAGCCTGCTCGCTCTTGCCTCCGGAGTAGCCATAAGCCGTGTCAATCGTGTTGCCGCCAATTGCAGTAAACGCATCAAGATTCGTGCTGACAAGCTCATAAACATCCGGTGCAAAATAATCCGATCCCATGATCAACTGGGTCACGCCTTGCTTAAGTCCGGGCAGGTCGATTTTTTTCATCTGGTAAACATCCTCCTCTATTATACATGATTTATTAAAATTTATTAAGATGAATTAATATTAAATTAGCACGCGCTCGCGCGAATAGGCCGATTTCAGGCAAGCATCCAGCACTTTCATATTGGCAACCGCATCATCCGGCGTGAACCGGGCCGTCTGCTCGCCCCATACGGTGCGGGCAAAATCGTCGATTTCCAGCGCGAACGCATTCAGCTCCTGCGGCTTCTCTTCGCGCATACCGTTCTTTGTATGAACGATGAAGTGCTGGTCCCCCACAAAGGCCCCCGGCACTTCAATCCAGCCGTCTGATCCCAGAATTTCAAGAGGATTCCGGAAAGCGGCCCACATGCCGCTGCTAAACGTCAGCGCTACACTGCCGGGGAACTCCAGGAGACCGGAAGCCATCATATCGACTTCATCGTGCTCGGGTGAAATCAAGGCATGCACAGTTGCGGCTTCCGGTTCCGCCCCCAGAATCAGACGTGCCACGCTGATGGGATAGCAGCCGATATCGTAAAGCGATCCGCCTCCCCATTCCCTGCGGTAGCGGACATTGCCCTTATCCCCAGCATTATTGAAGGTAAATGCAGCATGAATGCCGCGGACGTCGCCTATTTCTCCGGAGTCGATAATTGCTTTGAGCCGTTCATAACGCGGATGATGGCGATACATGAAGGCTTCGGCCAGATGCACGCCTGTCCGGCTTGCTTTGTCTGCCATTCTCTGCGCTTCTTCGGCATTCAACGCAATCGGTTTCTCGCAGAGTACATGCTTGCCTGCTTCCATCGCCCGAATGGACCATTCCATATGGAGATGATTCGGAAGCGGTATATAAATGGCGTCAATGCTGCCATCCGATAATAGATCTTCATAGCTGCCATAGGCGGTCGGAATATTAAGCTGCGCTGCTGTTTCCCGGGATTTCTCCAGGTTGCGGCTGGCAATAGCCGCCGCTTCGCCGGTCTGCGATTGCTGGATCCCGGGAATGACCGAACGTTTCGCGATTCCGGCTGTTCCAAGAATACCCCATCTAAGTTTTTTTGTAGTCATGTATACGTTTACACCTGCCTTAATGGATTTGCCCCTAGTATAGACCAATTCCTCCGGCGTGGAAATATAAAACTACTTCTGAATATATAAGATTAGCGCTTTCATTCTCGTCACGAACAACCGGGAAAGGTCTTAAATCTACAGCATTATCAACGAAAAAAAGCCCGTTATCGTTCCTTGGAACGAACAGGGCATTTATATTTTCGGAGAAAGAGAGCGCTTACGCTAGCTTCGGAAATAATCCTCCCCGAAGCGGGTCTCCCGGCGCAAGCGATTGTCCGTCCGTGCAGACATGGCGGGCCCCGCTGTAGGTTGTTCCATCTTCCATATAGATAATGGCCAGAGCGCGGCGCGGCTGATCCGTTTGATTCGCATGGGCATAATGGAAGGTGAGGCCGTTATGAAAGGTGCAGCTGCCTGCTTTCATCCGGACGATGGCCGCCGTGTTTCGGTCCACTTCCGATGCGCCGGAGTCTTCAAAAATATCATGCGGCGAAACCAGATCCACATGCTTGAGGTTTTTGATCTTTTGCGACTTCGGAACGAACATCATACAGCCGTTATTTTCATCCACATCGTCAAGCGCAATCCATATCGACAAGCCGGTCTGCTCATTCATAGGCCAGTATGGGGCATCCTGATGCCATGGAGTCGGTTTGGAATCCTGAGGCATTTTGAACAGGGCATGATCATGGAACAGCCGAATGCCGCTTGCGCCTGTAAGCTGCTTGGCAGCGTCGGCAAAACGCTCCGAGAGTACAAACCGGGCCATGCCGCCATGATCGCGCCAGGTGTTCACACGCTGATTCAAGACTTTGAAATAAGCCCCCTCCTTCTGAGCCGTCTGCACCGAATTTCCCGTCTTTTGGCCCATCGCCTCGTTCAGGTGCTCGCGCAGCTCATTCAACTCTTTACGGGACAGCATATTGTCAACCTGAACGAAACCATTGTCCCGGTAAAATTTGATTTGATCCTCCGTCAGCCTGATTTTCTTTTTTAACATGCGCTCGTCTCCCTTTGCTACGAAAGTTATTTGTCTTACTCTTAATTTAAGCTATTATAGAACCATAATCTTGGAGGATGAGCGACAAAACCAGGTCGATCTGCCAAAAAGGGGACAAGCGGACATGACAACCTATACAGGCAGCAATTATTTCAAGGACAGCCGTTTTCCGTTCTATATCGACCGCGCCGTTATTCGCAGGAATGAGCCGATTCCTTCCCATACGCATGATTTCGTCGAACTTGTGTTTGTGGTGGAAGGCAGCGCCTTTCACGAAATGTCCGGTCATCAATACCGGCTGGCCACGGGGGATGTGTTCATTCTGGAGCCGAATGTATACCACAGCTATCTGGGGTCGGCCGATGAGGATACCCTTGTCTATAATGTGTTGTTTGATACGGCTTTCCTGCAAAAGGAGCTGGAGGCGCTTCAGGAAATTCCCGCCTTTATCGATTTTTTCTATCTGATGCCCTTCCTGCGGAAAAGCCAGTCGTTCATCCCCTACCATCCGCTGCAGGCTGCGCAGAAGCTGCAGTTCCAGGGCCATCTGCAAACCATCTACGAGGAGTATGAGCAGGAGCGCGACGGCTCCCAGCTCATTATCAAGACACGCTGGATCGAATGCCTGGTCTGGCTCAGCCGGTATCATCAAGAGAACCGGAGCACAGAGCGCCATACACTCAGCGACCGGGAGCGGATTCTGTCGATCCGCAATTTTGTCGAGCTGAATTACCGTCAGCCCCTGACCCTTATCCAGCTGAGCCGGATTTGCGGGATGAGCGTCTCCTCATTCACTGCCAAATTCAAGGAAGCCACCGGACAGAGTCTCATGGATTACAAGCACGAGGTGCAGATCCGCCACGCCTCCGCGCTTCTGCTCGATACGGACACCAAGGTGCTGGATATTGCGCTCGAAACCGGCTTCAACGATGTCAGCTTCTTCAATAAAATGTTCCGCAAGCATACCGGCGTCACGCCAAGAGAATACCGGCGTACGCATAAACAAAAATAACCCGATCCATACCTGTTTTCATTCAGGTTGAATCGGGTTATGGCATATATAAGAAAAGCCGCCCCCGACTATGACGAGGGCGGCTTCTCGAATGACATCGTTTATTGGCCGGAATCGGCACTCCACAATGCAACGCGGTCCTGCACGTATTTCGTATATCCTTTTTCCATTTTCTCAACGCCCGCTTTGATCAGATCCTGCTGGTACGCCTCCCAGACTTTATCGAAGTTCTCCGGCTTCGCCAGGATCGCCTCCGGAACGCGCTTCCAGGTGATGTCCTTCATCTTGTTGCCGAGAACGGCTACTTCATCTTCGCCCGGGATCTGGATATTCCAGGCTGCACCGTACGCCTTCACCTTGAACTCGTCTTCTTTGGGGAATAGATCCTTCCAAATTGTAGCATCATACGCTTTGAGCGTTTCTTTCTCCACATCGCTGTAGCCGGTCGGGATCATCTCCGGATTGTTCTTGGTGTAGTAGTTGCCGGTTGCATCCTTCGCGCCGTCGCCATAGTGCACCATCATGTTCCAATAGAAGCCGATACCGGTTTCCTTCGTGAATGCCGTGTTGTCGTTATTGATGCGGTCCTGCACTTCCTGCGGCACGACGCGCTTGCCGTCCTCCATGACATAATGCTTGCCTTCAATTCCCCAGTTGTTGAGAATCTGGCCTTCATCGGATGCGAGGAAATCCAGGAACTTGATGATGCGCACCGGATCCTTCGCCGTACTTGAAATCGAGATCCCGTAGCCGCCCATGAAACCGGTTGGCCAGAAGGATGTTTCCTTGAAATCCTCGCTCAGGGTCACCGGATAATGACCGTATGTCTGGTCCAACTTGCCGGCTGACTTCAGAGCCTGCTGGCCGTCGTTGTAATCCCAGTCCTGGTCGATCAAGCCGAGTACGCGGCCAGAAGCGACCTTGGCTTTGTACTGGTCATACTTTTGCACAAAGCTTTCCGGGTCAAGCAGCCCTTCGGCGTTCATATGGTTCAGCCAGCGGAAATATTCCTTTTCTTCCGGACGGCGGAAGTGGTACGTGGCTTCAAATGTGTCCTGATCGACCCAGTATTCGCCGTCATCGGATCCGCCGGTTGTGGCAACGGCCGGGTTGGTAACGGAGATTTGTATATGCCAGTCATCCGCATTCAGCGATACTCCGATGTTCTTGTTGCCATTCTCGTCCGTCGGATGCTTGGCCAGATAATCCTTGATCGCCTTCTCATAATCCTGTACGGTACGAATCTGCGGGTAACCCGCTTCCTTCACGACGCGATGCTGAAGCTCGAAGCCTCCACCGGCCACGAATCGCTGTTCATCAACGGCTGCCCAAGTCGGAATGGCGTAGATGGACTGGTCCTCAGTCGTATATTTGGCCCGGCTGAGGTAAGGACCTAGCACTCTCTTGATATTGGGCGCATATTTGTTGATCAAGTCGGTCAGATCGATGACGCCGCCGGCATCGACGAGCTTGCCGATATCGCCTTTGGCCGAAATGATGTCCGGATATTGACCACTTGCCGCCATGAGCGCAACCTTCTGCGCCGGATCGCCTACGGCAAATTCCGCATCGAGGGTAACGCCTGTTTTCTTCGTAATTTCCTTGGACACTTCATCCTGCATGTTGTTCCAGTTAGGATTCGGATCCTCGGCGAAAAAGCTGAATGTGACCGGGGACAATTCTTCTGTTTCCGCACCGGCGTTCGTGCTCGTATTCGCCGTGCCGGTGTTGTTCGCAGCTTTGCTGTTCTCGCCATTATTGTTGCTGGAGCAGCCGGCCAGCAAGCCGACGGAGAGCGCGAATGTCATGAGCAGCGCCGCCGCTTTGGATCTTGTGTTCATCATGCGTAAAAACCCTCCCAATTTGTAGTAAAGAAATATCGTAATGAACAGATTATCTGTCTATACCGGTTTATCAGCTGCACTCAGCTCTTGACTGCGCCGAGCGTCATGCCTTTTACAAAGTACTTCTGCAGGAACGGATAGACGACCAGAATGGGAACGGTCACGACGATCGTAATGGCCATCTTCACCGATTCAGGCGAGATTTGGCGCATGACCTCGGTCATGTTGCGGCCGCGGAAGGAATCGGCGTTGGTCGTCGTGCTCTGCAGCACCTTCATCAGTTCAAACTGCAGGGTGGTCAAGTGTTCCTTCGAGCCGTTGAACAGATAGGTATCGAACCAGGAGTTCCATTGTCCCACCGCCAGGAACAGCGCGATCGTCGCCAGCGCCGGCTTGGTCAGCGGCAGGATGACACGCCAGAAGATCGTCCAGTCATTCGCCCCGTCCAGCTTCGCCGACTCCTGCAGCGCATAAGGAATGCCATCGATGAAGGAACGGATGATGAAAACGTTGAATGCGCTCACAAGTCCGGGAAGCACGTAGACGGCGAAGGTGCCGATCATATGCAGGTCGCGAATCAGAATGTAGAACGGAATCAGCCCGCCAGATATATACATCGTCATGGCGAGGAAAGCCGAGACGAATCTGCGTCCCTGAAAATCAATGCGGCTGATCGTGAAGGCCAGCATCGAAGCGCTCACAAGCCCCAGAATCGTCCCGATAACCGTTCGGAGAATGGAGATTTTCAGCCCGGTAATCAGCCCGCCAAAGGCAAAAATCGTCTCGTAGTTCTTCAGCGTAAACACCCGGGGATAAATGGTGAGTCCGCCGCGCACGCTATCGGTTGAATCGTTAAGCGATATCGCCAGCACATTCAGGAACGGATACAGCGTTACAATCGTAACGACCGCCAGAATGAGATAGACAAGCAGGTCAAAGGTTCTGTCCGGCCAGGATGCCCCGGAGGACCATTTGCGCGAAGCCATGCGGCATCCTCCTCCTAGAAAATACTTTCTTTGGTTACTTTTTTGAATATGCCGTTTGCGACAAGCAGCAGGATGATGCTGATCAGTGAGTTGAAAATATTGATCGCTGTACCGAAGGAGAACCGTCCCATGCCAAGCCCGTAGTTCAGCGCGTAGAGGTCAAGCACCTGCGAATAGTCGCTGACAAGCGGATTGCCGAGCAGGAATTGCTTCTCGAAGCCGATGCTGACCAGGTGCCCGATGGAGATGATCAGCAGAATGATGATCGTAGAGCGGATGCCCGGAAGCGTAATATTCCATATCTGCTGGATCCGGTTCGCACCGTCTACCTTCGCCGCTTCATACAGCTCGGGCCCAATGCCGGCAATGGCGGCCAGATAGATGATCGTGTTCCAGCCCATCTCTTTCCAGACATCCGAGCCGGTTACGATATACCAGAACAAATTGCCCTTCGCCATATACTGGATCGGCTGATCGATGATGTTCAGGCTCATAAGCAGCCCGTTAACGGCGCCGTCGGTTGCCAGCATCTTCGTTACGATACCTGCGACGACGACCCAGGACACGAAATGCGGAAGGTACGAAACCGTTTGCACAAAACGCTTGACGGCCATCGCTTTCACTTCGTTCAGCACGATCGCGAAGATGATCGGTACCGTGAAGCCGGCGACCAGTCCCATCGTACTCATGGCCAGCGTGTTGCGGAGCACCTGGTAAAACTGGGGATCGTGAAATAGTTCCTTGAAGTACTGGAGTCCCACCCACTCCTGATCGAAGAAGCTTCGCCCCGGCTTGAATTTCTGGAAAGCCATCGTCCAGCCCCACAGGGGCAGATAGCTGAACACGAATACCCATGCGATAAAAGGAAGCGACATGAGGTACAGATACCGCTGCTGGAAAAAAACGCTCCAGAATCGTTTTCTGCCATGCTTCGCAGGGGCTTTCATTTCGGTTGTAACCGCTGCCATGTATTTCCCTCCTTGCTGTATGTCCTTATGATAATGGAAATGCGATGCCCGCAATACCCGACCAATTCGAGCGAAAATCATATAAAAATCAGCGCTTTGAACGTCCGTCAAGAAGAAACGGCTGAGGCCGTCCTTTTGGCGGCACAGTAAGTTTCTTCCCACAGAAATAGGAGAAATTTTATACGTTCTTTTATTTAGAAAAAGACTGGCTGCGCATGCGGAAACGTCTTTCGATACTCGCAAGTGCTACAAGCATGTCTATCGCTTATCACTTGTCGAGATCGCTGTTGTACCTCTGAATTTTATATTTTGGAACCCTTTATCTGATAAATTCGAGGTACAAAGGCGAACGCTTACGCTTCTACAGACTATTTCCACCTGCTTCGCCTGTTCATCACCGGACTCTATTTCTTCCGGTAAGCGGAAGGCGAAGAACCTTCGTACTTGCGGAATTTGCTGTGAAAATAATCGACGTTCGTGTAGCCGACCTTCTCTGCCACCTGATAGACCTTCAAGCCGCTGTCAAGAAACTCTTTGGCCTTCTCGATCCTGACTTTGTCGAGGTAGGTATTAAAGTATTCGCCGGTCACATTTTTGAACAGCTTGCCCAGGTAAGCACTGTTATAATTGAATACCTCAGCGAGCGTTTCGAGCTTCAGGTTCTCATGGTAATTCCGCTGGATCAGGTCGATCATTTTCCTCATCTGCTTGTCAATCCCTCCGCCTGGCTGCTCGTTAATGAGCGTTTGCAGATAACCGGTTACATGCCGCACAAGCGAGCTGCAGGTCATCTGCCGGTAGATATCGAGAATACCAGCGGAATGGTCCTGACTCACGGACGGATTGGCGGAATGATTCCGTGCGAGTTTGGCAAGCGTCTCCGTAATGATTTGGACAAAGCCGGATTTGATCTTGGGCTCCGGGCATCCGGCGGCAAGCATTCGGTCTGCTGCTTCCGAAACCAGCTGGGCTACGGACATACGGTTGCCGACATCGATCGCGAAATAGATTTTATCGGCGACAGCGGAATAGTCAGGCATCGGCTCGTGATCGGAACCGCCTGATGCCGGGAGGCTGGCCGGGATATCTCCGGGAGCTGCAATCCAATCCTCAGCGTAATAAAAGCGCTGGTTCATGAGCCGCATAACCTCCCCGCAGGAGGCGCCAATGTCCGTCAGACTCCTTACGCAGCCGCCAGAGGCAGCGGTAAATTCCATACTCTGCCGCGCCGCGACTGCAGCGATTTCAGTTTGAATTTGATGACGTGTATCCTCATTATGCAGATCACCATTCAGCAGCAGACCCACATACGGCTCCATGGAAAAAACGACGCCTCTGCCCGATTGTTCGTACAATTCGCATAACCGGCTTTTCAGAAGCGCGGAAGCCCCTGGTTCAGTCTCCTGCTCCACTGCTTGAAACTTGATCAATATAATCTCATAGCAAGCCCACAGCAAGCCCGCAGCCAGAATCTCTTCCTCGCTATAAGCGTTAACCGGCGAGCCTTCCGGCGCAAGCAGGGATTGCACGATTAATTCTCTGGACAAGCCGCTGAACGCGGCCGTCTTCTGTTTGTCTTGTTTTTCCCGTTCGAGCGTCGTCCGGAGCACCTCCAAATACTCGATCAGCTCATCCTCATCGACAGGCTTTAACATGTAACCATCAATCTGCAGGGAGATGGCTTTCTTGGCATAATCGAAGTCGGCGTAGCCGCTTAGAATAAGGACATGAAGGGTGGAGCCGTTCTTCCGGAGCGCCTCAACCAACTCCAGACCGCTCATCCCCGGCATCCGGATATCGGCAATAATCAGATCAGGCGAATGATGGGCAGCCTTCCGGAGCGCCTCTTGGCCGTTTGCAGCGGTATCCACGACCTCATAACCGTACAGCTCCCATTCAATAAGCGTCCGCAGCCCTTCACGAATCGTAGGCTCATCGTCAGCTATCAGCACTTTGTACATGTTTACCGCCTCCTGTCGGAATTGTAAAACTAATCTTCGTCCCGCTATCCGGGCTGCTTGCGATCACAAGTCCATTCTCCCTCCCGTAAGAGAGCTGCAGTCTCATATGCACATTCCGCAGACCGATCCGGTTATTCGCTTCGTCCTCCTGCTCCTCAAGGGAGCGCAGCACGAAATCAAGCCTCTCCTTATCCATTCCCTCCCCGTTATCCGACACTTCGATACGCATCCATTTATCCATCATCTCAGCCTTGATCCGCACATATCCGCCCTCCTGCTTGTTTTCCAGTCCATGGATGACAGCGTTCTCAACAAGCGGCTGGATAATGAGCGGGAGAATATGCAGCTGCTCTGTCAGAGGATCGATTACAAGCTCATAGCCCAGCCGGCTCTCGTAGCGGAATTTCTGAATATCCAGATAGCAGCGGACGACCTCGATTTCGCTTCGCAAAGTCACTTCTTTGCTTCCCGCCTCCAGATTCTTCCTCATCATCCTCCCGAGCAGCCTGACGACCTTGGCTATCTCCTTCTCACCCTTGATATGGGCTTTCATCCGGATCGACTCCAGGGCGTTGAAGAGAAAATGCGGATTAATCTGGCTCGCCAGCATTTTGAATTTGATTTCATTCTGCCTGGTAACAAGCTGGGTCTTCTGCAGATTGGATTCCTGAACCTCGGCGAGCAGGACGTTAATACTCCCGACCATCGCATTGAACTGCCTGGACAACTGGCCGATCTCATCCTTGCCGTCGATCGCAAGCGTCACATCGAGATTTCCCGTAGCCACCTTCGTAATATGCTTGCTTAAACGCAGCATGCGCTTGGAGAGAAGATTGGAGAAGCCATAGATCAGGACAATGGCAACAATCAGGCTGATGAAAATAACAATGGTCGCCAGAATGATAATCTGGTTGGCATCCTTCACGATGGTTTTGACCGAAAATACCGACAAAATCCGGATACCATTCAAGCTGGAAAGGGGAATAAGCGTCTCAATCCGGATTTTGGACGATTGTTCATTGACCACTGCATTATAAGTGCCGCTTTGCTTGTTCACGATACTCGGGTCAAAATCGATCTCCGACAGACCCTTGCCTACCCGGCCCGGCCGGTTGGACGAAATAATATTGTTGTTCTCATCAACAATCATGGTCTCGAAGGTTTCCTGGTTCAGAATCGCATCGAGCATCCGGGAGTTGACGTTGATGACCAGCACGGCGCTGCTCATCTCATCGCGGAAATCAATCTTGCGGATCAGGCTCAAATATTTCTTGCCGTCCCGTTCATCCTCGATATAATTCCAGCCAATCAGGCCGCTGCTGCTCATGGCGGATTGATACCAGCCGGAATTAATAATGGACTCGCTGGGTTGAATAAACTCCCAATTATCCAGCAGCGTAGGATTGTCCAGATAGATGCGGATGTTGGAAATTTCCTTGTACAGGCTGATATATTCCTTGATATCGGGATAATCCTTATAGGCCTTGACCACATCATAGACCGTCTCATATTCCGTAGCGGCCAGACGGGCCAACCGGCTGTCATTGGAAAGACGGTAAGAAATATCATAAGCGGCGTTAATCACCTCCGAGGTTCGCTTCTTGACCCGGTCCACATTCACAGCTGTTTGCTCCAGCGCATTATCCAGCGCCTGATGCCGCAGCTCATTGGTCAGGAACAACCCGACAATCATGACGGGGATGAATACCACAACAATGAAGGAGAGGATCAGCTTAGTTCTCAGCTTTAAATCGTTAATTCCGCGGATGATGATCCGAAACACTGGCCTGGCTCCTTTCTTCTTTGGTAGCTGTACATGATGTGTTTCCGCGTGCTTTCGCCACTTTATCACCGGCCTTCTTGTGGAAGCGCTTTAGCAATAAACGCTTTCTTCATTTTAAACGAGTGGAGTTTGATAAAAACCATTAAAAATTTTCCATTTTTTCAGTTCATAATTAGACATTTTCCCTGCCCGCGCAAAGAACCCCCTCACCTCACAGACAGCTTCCATGTGAGATAAGGGGGTATCTACCGTTTACAGCTGGCGCCACTGGCTTATTGAATCGTAAGTTTGAAGCTCACCTTCGGCGATCCGGCAGGAATGGATACGGTGTTTCCGTCGATCGAAATTCCCGAATGCCCCTCAGCCGAAACGATGGCTGCTCCCCCTTGCAGGGAGAAGCGGAACGGTTTGCCGCTGCCTTCGACATCAACCTGTATGGTTGTTCCCTGTCGGCCTGCGCTTACGCCAAGCTCCGGCTCGCCTTTGATGCTGCGGACCACGGTGCTTGCCGTATGCCCATCCTCCAGATTATACAAGGAAAGCTCGACCCCGTCCGCAAAATCATAGTCCGGACGCCGGTCATTGGCCCCCAGCGCAACGATGGAATTCTGGCGCACAAACAGCGGCAGGCTGAAGAAATTGTAGTTTTCCTTCCGCCAAGAGCCGCCTAGTACGGTCTCTCCGGTAAGCAGATGGGTCCAGGTGCCTTGCGGCAGATAATAGGAAACATCGCCTTGTTCATGGAACACCGGCGCGACCAGAATGGAATCGCCGAGCATATACTGGCGGTCCAGCGTTTCCGTTGCCGGATCCTCCGGAAACTCAAGCACCATCGCCCGCATGGAGGGGAGGCCCAGCTCCGCCGCTTGTCCTGCCGTGTTGAACAGATAAGGCATCAGGCGGCATTTCAGCTTCGTGAAGAAACGCGTCACATCGACTGCCTCTTCATCATAGGCCCAAGGCACCCGGTACGATTTGCTGCCATGCAAGCGGCTGTGGCTTGACAATAAGCCGAAGGCCAGCCAGCGCTTGAAGATATGATGCGGCGCCGTATTCTCGAAGCCGCCGATATCATGGCTCCAAAAGCCGAAGCCCGACATTCCGAGCGACAGGCCGCCGCGCAGACTTTCTGCCATGGATTCATAATCCGCATAGCAGTCCCCTCCCCAGTGAACAGGGAATTTCTGTCCGCCAACCGTTGCCGAACGGGCGAATACCGCCGCTTCCTGTTTGCCGAGCTTGTTCTCCAGCACCTCGAAGACCACTTTATTGTACAGGTAGGTATAGTAATTATGCATCTTAACGGGATCCGAGCCGTCATGGTACACGACGTCTGTCGGGATTCTTTCGCCGAAGTCAGTCTTGAAGCTGTCTACGCCCATATCGACCAGCTCTTCCAGATAACCGGCATACCATTTGCAGGCTGCAGGGTTTGTAAAGTCGACAAGAGCCATGCCCGGCTGCCACATATCCCACTGCCACACGTCGCCATTTGCTTTTTTCACCAGGTAGCCGTTCTGCCTGCCTTCTTCAAAGAGCCGGGAACGCTGGGCGATATAGGGATTGATCCATACGCATATTTTAAGTCCTTTCTCTCTCAGCCGCTTCAGCATCCCCACCGGATCGGGGAATACCCGCTCATCCCATTTGAAATCCGTCCAGTGGAATTCGCGCATCCAGAAGCAATCGAAGTGGAAGACATGAAGCGGCAGATCGCGTTCGGCCATTCCCTCGACAAAGCTGTTCACCGTCGCTTCGTCATAGTTCGTCGTGAAGGAGGTCGTCAGCCACAGGCCGAACGTCCAGGCCGGAGGAAGCGCCGGTTTTCCGGTCAAATCGGTGTATTTGCCAAGAACGTCCTTGATCGTTGGCCCGTCAATTACGAAATACTCCAGCGACTCGCCGGTCACGCTGAACTGTACCTTCTTGACCTTCTCGGACGCGACCTCGAAAGAGACCAGCTCCGGATGATTGACGAACACTCCATAGCCTTTGCTCGACACATAGAAAGGAATGTTCTTATAGGATTGCTCCGAGCTGGTACCGCCGTCCTTGTTCCAGATGTCGACGATTTGACCGTTTTTCACAAACGGCGTGAAGCGCTCGCCAAGTCCGTATACATATTCCCCTACGCCCAAATCCAGCTCCTCGCGCATGAACGGCTGCTTCGCCGGATCCGTAATATAGGCCATCGACTTCTGCCTGGTCCCTGTAATGCGCTGCGAGCCTCTATAGAAATCCACACCCCATTCGGGGCCCTTGCTGATCCGTACCGTAAGTCCGCCGCTCTTCAGCAGCACGGCCTCGTCGTTCTCCTCGATCGTCACATGCGCGCCGGTCTGCTCCGACAGCTCGAATACCGGACCGCGGGCCACAACTCCCTCATGATGGATCAGCTTGACTCCGACTACCCCCGGAAGCGGGGAATGAAAACGTACCGTCAGCAGCATCGTATCGAGCATGCTGGAACGGTTCACGATCGGCCGCGGGGACACATAAGCGGTCAGTCTGTTATCCTCCTGGTCGATTGCATGCGCTTGCACAGCGCCAAGCACCTGGTACCCCTCGCGAATCATCCAATTGCCGTCTGTAAATTTCACCTTAAGTCTCATTCCTTTCAAGGGTCATTGAATTTACACTTTAAAATCCTGCATAGTCGCATTATACTGATATTAAATAGACAAAACTAATAGAATCACGACTTTTTATAACACAATTACGACATTATCATGCGCATATAGACTCAAAACTAATCCAAAGATCCCATTTTCCGTCAAGGAGCTGTTTGCTATGGATCAAATCATACGGCCTCTGCTTAAGGAGAACCGGCTGCACGGCGATACGATGCTGCCTCTGGGTGTATATGAGAACCAGTACATGCCCGGCGGAAAAGGCTTTGACTGCCATTGGCATGAAGAAACGGAGTTTCTCCTGGTGCTGGAGGGCGAGGTGCTGTTCCAGGTGGACACCGAGTATTTTACGGTGAAGGCCGGCGAGGCCGTGTTTATCGATGGCGGAGACATTCATGCCGCATTGGACGTACTCGGCGATACGCCATGCCGGATGACCGCCATTGTTTTTGACGCCGGGTGGCTGGAAAGCGGCAGCTTCGATGCCGTTCAGAAGGATTATATTTCCCCGCTGCTGGAACGCAAAAAAACCTTCCCCCGCCGGATTCTTCCTGCATCCGGTTGGGAGAAAGGTCTGCTTGTCCATCTTCATACGATTATCGACGCTTATCACAAAAGGCAGCCCGGATTTGAAATCCGGATCAAGGCGCTGCTGATGCTCATGCTCGGCGAGCTGTCCGGGGTTGAAGGCCGGGCATGCGACCGCAGCGAGGCCCTCCATTCCGATGCCACCCGTGTCGACCGTCTGAAGACTGTTATCGTCTACATGCATAATCACTACCATCGTTCAATCCGCCTGCGCGAGCTGGCTGACCAGATCCCGATGAGCGAAGGCCAGTTCAACCGCTTCTTCAAGTCCATGACGCGCTCGACGCCGATTGAGTATTTGAATGCCTACCGGATCAGGAAGGCCGGGGAATACTTGTCCGCTTCAGATAAGAAGATCTCCGCCATTGCGATGGATGTCGGCTTTGACAATCTCAGCTACTTCATCAAGGTCTTCCGTCAAACCATGAGGTGTACGCCCTCAGAATTCCGCAAAAAGCACGGTTTACGACCGGAGCAATCCGGATAAAGGATTCGCCAGCCGCTTGACTTCCTCGTTCAGCCCCATCATCCGCTGGTCCAGACTGGCAATCATATGAGCGGTATCCTTCAGCTGTTCACGGATCGACTCCGGCATATCCTCATGGAATTGATAATAAATTTTATGCTCCAGACTGGCCCAAAAATCCATGGCCACCGTACGGAGCTGGATTTCCACATTCACATGCTCGATGCGGTCGGACAAAAATACCGGGATCTGGATAATAACATGCAGACTCTGATAGCCGTTGGGCTTGGGGTTCTGGATATAATCCTTGACCTCCAGAACCTGAACGTCGCTTTGCCTGCTGATCATTTCATACACATGGTAGACATCGGCCGAGAAGGAACAGGTCACTCTGACCCCGGCGATATCCCGGATATGGGCAATCGCATTCGCTGTCGTCACTTCCAGACCCTTGCGGAGCAGCTTCTCGGAGATGCTCTCTGGCGTTTTGATCCGGGTTTTCAAATGCTCGATCGGGTTATAATGCTGCACAAATTGCAGTTCCTCATTCAATATCGTCAGCTTGGTTTCCACTTCGTCCAAGGCGAATTTATAATTCATGAGCAGCCTTGCCCATTCCATTACCATTTTCTTCTCCATCATGATGATCAAGCTCCTGTCTGCTTCCTGTTTCTTTTTTATAATATAGGCGACAGCAATCGTGTGCAGGATTCCTTAAACCGTTGAAACAACGGCCTTTTCTTGTACTCCTCGTAGGTCAGTTCCCTGCTGTCGAGCATATCTGCTTCGAAAATCTCCTTCAACCGGGTTGCCGTGCCCGTATCATAGATAACGGCGTTGACTTCAAAATTGAGCTTGAAGCTGCGGATATCCACATTCGCCGTGCCGACCGAGGCTATATTGCCGTCCACGACAATCGTCTTGGCATGCATAAATCCCTTCTCATAAAGATAACATTTCATCCCCTGCTCCATCAAATCGCCAAGGTAAGAGAAGGAGGCCAGATAGACCATTTTGTGATCAGGCTTGCTGGGAATCATCATCCGGACGTCAATGCCTGACAGAACCGCCATTTTGAGTGCGTCCAGCAGGCTTTCATCGGGAATGAAATACGGCGTTTGGATATAAATGCTTTTCCTCGCGGAATTGATCATCTTGATATACGCGTTCTTGATCTGCTCCAACGTCTGGTTGGGGCCGCTCGATACAATCTGGATGCCGACGGTTCCGCATGCCTCCGCCTCTTTAAACATACCGGGCTCGGATCCGGTGACGATATAGGGGGAAGCCAGATTCCAGTCCAGCAAAAATTGCGACTGCATCTGCTGAACGGAATTGCCTATCAACCGCAGATGAGTATCCCGCCAGAAGCCGAAGCGCTGGTCAATACCCAAATATTCGTCGCCAATATTGAATCCCCCGATGTACCCGATGACGCCGTCAATGATTACAAGCTTCCGGTGATTGCGGTAATTCACCCGGAAGTTCAAATAAGGGATCTTGGACGGGAAAAACGCCGAGACCTGGCCCCCCGCCTGCTTCAGCCCGTCGAAGAAATGCCGCGGGAGATGGTAGCTTCCGATATCGTCATACAAGAAACGGACCTGAACGCCCTCTTTGGCTTTGCGGGTGAGGGCTTCCGCCATGCGCCTGGCAAGAGCGTCGTTCTGTACGATGTAATACATCATATGGATGCTCTCGCGGGCTTGTTCGATTTCTTTGAACAGGCACTCGAATTTATCGGTTCCGTTCGTGAAGATATCCACGCTGTTGTTCTGCGAATACAGCGCATAGCCGCTGGACAGGTTCATGAAGATCATACCCCGGTAATCCGCCATGGCGGGATCGGTGAATGTGATATGATTTTCCCGGAAATCCTTGCGCTGGTTCTCAATCAGAGCCGCCATCATGATACGGCTGCGCCTGTTGATATTGTAAAGCTTCTGCTTGCTGAGGTTCTGGCCGAACAATAAATAGACGGCGAAACCGACCACCGGCAAGAACAGCAGGACCATCAGCCACGCCCAGGTCACCCCGATATTGCGGCGTTCCAGAAATATGACCGTAATGGCAAGAGGTATATTAAGCATGGTAATTATTGTATATAAATGTGTATATATGAACATCCGCGTCTACTCCACCTCTGCCGTCGCTAATCTTTTTTAGTTTACAATAAAAGCAGCCTTATTCCAATGTTGGCTCTTCCTGACGCACGCGCCAAGCCGGAAGAAATGGCTGAAGCCGTCTTTAGGGTAAAGTTGGTTTCCTCCCTTATTAGCTGTGAACCCTGTGAATGCTCTAAAGGCGAACAAAATAAGGGAGCAGCAGATCGAATCCGCCGCTCCCTTATTTAAACAAGAAGTTTCAGGTTTGAAGCAAGAGCAAGCAAGAAGAAGCGGCTTCGCCGACTTTGGGGGCAAAGTTAGTTTCTTCCTCAAAAATATCAGAAAAGCAGAAGCCGCATTTTATACTTTCTGACTGATATTTAAAAAAAGAATTATCCCGCGTTCTTCGCACTGCGGTAGGCTTCGATGTATTGGCCTGCGCGGCTTGCGATCAGATCATAATTACCGCTTTTCACCGCTTCGCTTGTGAGATCCGAGCCGATTCCGACGGCTACCGCGCCTGCTTTGATCCAGTCGCCCAGATTGTCAAGCGATACGCCGCCAGTCGGCATGATATTCGCTTGCGGCACCGGACCTTTGATCGCCTTGATCATGGCCGGCGAGTAGAGGTTGCCTGGGAACAGCTTGACGATATCCACGCCCAGCTCCAGTGCCTCCTGGATCTCCTTGATGGTCATGCAGCCGGGCATAACCGGTACACGGTACCGGTTGCATAAGGTAACCGTAGCCGGATTCAGCGATGGCCCTACCACAAATTCGGCGCCGCTCAGAATGGCAGCCCTTGCGGTTTCCGGGTCAAGCGCCGTGCCCACCCCGATAATCGCGAATTTCGACGGGTCCTTCGTATCGCTGGAATACGACATTGCCAGTTTCTCAATCGCCCGCAGCGCGAACGGAACTGTCATCGTGATTTCAATGACCTTGATGCCGCCGGCAATGCATTGATTCGCCATTTCGATGACTTCGTCAGGGGATTCGCCTCTGAGTACGGCGACGACACCTTCTTGCGCTACCTGCTGCAAAAGCTTGATTTTTTTCATCATCACTCATCCGATCTGTATGTATTTGGAATCTGTCAGCCTATGAATCCATCTCTGTTTCTTATCCTAGCGGAAGAAGGACATTTTGGCAATTCACTTACGTCCCACGGCATCGGCGGATTCCTGGGGATTGAAGCAGCTTATTAACTATAAGCATCCATATGTTTGTGCATAAAAAAAGCGTTGATGGATTTACATCCTGTCTACGCTTTTTTTATCAAATTTTTAATCTCCAATGGTTGGTGGAAATATTCTTACCGATCACTATAAATGTAAATTCATGACGCTATCCTTATAACAGGTTGATCCAATCACGCTTACCAAAAAGGATTCTTACGATGGTCACAGTCCCCGCTTCTTCAGAAGCCACGTAGAAGATCATATAGTTATCCACTAATAACTTCCGTATACCTTGAGCTGCTAATTTCTCATCACCAATCAAAGCATTACGCAGAGGCATTTGCTCCAGTTCATCGATAGTCCCGCTTATTTTTGCCAATAAATGTCGAGCAGCTGCAGGTTCTCTGAGTTCTTTTGCAATATAATCAATACACCTTTTCAAATCATCTTCAGCTGGCTCGGTGATTACAATTTTATAGACAGTCACTCCGGAAGCCCTTTCTTAATGTCATGTAAAGCGTCTCGAAATGATCTTGTTTTATTTTCTTTCATTGCATCCAGTCCCTCATCAAGAAGCTTATAAAGCTCAAATTTGCCCACGAGCTTCTCAAAAGTCTCTATGCTCATAACAGCTAAATCGCCTTGGCCATTTTTAGTGATATAGACAGGTTCGGAATATTTATGACAGAAATCAGAAATCTCATTGTACTTATTTCTCAGATCTGAACTTGGTCTGATGGTTGGCATAATAGATCACTCCTGAACGGTTTGATATATCGTTATTCTATCGCAATAACGATATCCAAACAAGGGTCCCAGCCTTTGAATACAAATATATGACTATCAACTCAGCTCTTCTTCCTGAATTTTAGCGGTGTGACGCCGACGACTTTCTTGAACAGCTGGATGAAATAGGAGACGTTCGGCAAGCCAACCTCGCTGCCGATCCGGTCGATGGGCAGTGACGTGGTTTGCAGCAAACGGCAGGCCTGCTTGATTCTTCTGGCGGTCAAATAATCCGTTATGTTGCTGCCGGTCTCCTGTCTGAACACACGGGAAACGTAATACTTGGAGAGATGCAGCTGCCCGGCCAACTGCTCCAGATCGAATTCCTCCGCATAGCTGTTCTCCAGCCGCTGCATTACCGCTTCTGAATATTTGAGCGGCCTTGGTGCGATGTTCATGAATGCTTCATCCGGACTGCCGCTGCCGGCCGCCTGAATGCAGGACAGCAGCTGCAGCATCAGCAGCGTGATCTCTTCCTCATTCTCCCCCTTCCCGCTCCTGTGCGCTCTCTCGTAAAAATCGCAAATACCGCTCATATATTCAAAATTCCCGGTCAAATCATACGCCTGGCGGTTCGTCTGCCCCTGCCACAACAGATTGAACAGGCTTTGGCGTTCGGGGAATGCCTGCAGCCCCGCCGATATCCGAACCGGATCAAAATGCATAATCGAGCGGACATAAGGACGCTCTGCGCTCACGTTCGCATACACCTTGTGAAGCTGAAAGGGCTGGAAGAAAAACAGCATGCCCCGCTTGACTTCATAGGTCTGTTGTTCCACGATTACGGTTCCCTGGCCTTCATGGACAAACAGCATTTCACAGCATTGATGCCAATGATAAAACCCGCGAAAATTGCTGTCCGAGTAGGATTTATGACCCCACATCAAAGACATGCCATTCAGTGAAACAGGCTCGAATAATAAATTCATTTTCTCCTCCGGGAATGACAATTTAACAACATTTAGATGTATTGTACCATTAACATTCCCGAAAAACAGCAGCCTCCCGACCTGTGAAACGGCCGGGAGGTGATTTTCAATCCATAATAGTGGTTCTTACTGATGGAAGAGCTGCCAAGCAGCCAGCCGCTCTCGCGGATGAATTATTGTCCTCTTGTCTGGAGCTTGGCGAATAAATCCTTGAAAACCGGATCGCGATGAATATGGTTCACATAACGGATGAGATGCCTTGACGAATCCATGCCCCACCGGAAATCTTCCGAAATATGGGGACTTGGAACAAGCGAGCTTGGCGTCCAGTTCTCATTATTCATGAAGGCCACGGTGGAAATATCCCAGATGACCCTTGACGAGCCTTTATGATCCGTTATGCAATCCCGATAGACTTCATATAAATAATGGCCGATTTCACCTTGGTCCTTCACATAATCCCGTATTTCCGAGAGAGTGGTAAGCAGATGGGTTGTTACGCCCATGCACGGAATCAACACCAGCGGCACGCCGCAGTCCATAATCGTCCGTGAAGCATGAATATCCTGAAATAAATTAAATTCCCTGGTATCGTTCCACTGAAAAGAATGCCCTCCCAGCCATACCACAACGATTTTGCGGATGATCTCCGGCTCCATCAGGATGGCTGAGGCGACGTTGGTAATTGCGCCGATCGAAAGCACATAGAGGGGATCGTCCTCCGATGAAGCCATGGCGCGCTCTACGAGATTGCGGGCGGCCTCGCTCTCCACCGGCGTATCCGGTCCGGATAAGTAACGATCCGATCCGGGATAAGCCGGGATCCCGCTGTTCATCAAGCCCAGAATTTTCGTTAATTCCTTGTAGCTTTTCTCCATGCCGTCCTTCGGGCCATCGGACAGCTCATTGTGGAAGGGCGCTGCGTAAAACGCTTCCATTTTCAGACGTTCCGGAGACAACAACGCATAAACAACCGCGAACTGATCATCGATTTCATTATACGTATCCGTATCGAGGACAGCTCTTACTGTCCGCTTGGGCGGTTCCAGACGGCGAACCCGCTCTTCATTCGTAAGCATTGGAAATGACAAAGGCATGGATGGACTTACCTCCCGGAGATATTGTCGGAAATTCGAGAATCCCGCTTTATTAAGATAGCATGACCCGTAAATCTTTTCTATCGGGAATGAACGGGCAGCAGATTATTTCCCTTCAACGGGTGTTCCCCTGCTGTACAGAGAGAGCAGAATAATCGTAATCACCAGAGCTCCCGCCCCGAAGCATAATAAAATCACCGAGTCCATCCTCACCAGTCCGTAATCGCCGGTTGATATGATATTGCGGAATCCGTCAACCGTGTACGATACCGGCAGAAAAGCATGAATGCGCTGCAGGATTTGCGGTCCCAGCTCGACAGGAAACGTTCCCGAGGTAGCCGTCAGCTGGAGCACGAGCAGAATGACGGCCACGAATCTCCCTACATTATCACCCGCGGTCACCAGCAGCTGAATCAATGCCATAAACACGAAGCTCGCCAGCAGCCCGAAAAGCACAAAGTACGGCTGGTTCAGCGGGTGCAGTCCGACTGCATGGATGATAATCAGGCTCATCAGCAGTACCTGAACGATAGAAACAACCGCGAGAAAGCTGTATTTGGTCAAGCCCCAGATAAATCCCGAAGGCGCAGGAGAAGCCGGCGTCCGCAGAGGAAAAACCGTACTGAGCAGCAGCGCTCCCACATAAAGGCTGATGGAGAGAAAAAAAGGCGCCATGCCTGTCCCGTAATTGGGCAGCTTGTTAATTGATTCCTCCTTCAGCCTGACGGGATTCGCCATCATTTCATACAGCGGCTGCGAGGCATGAAGCCGGCTTAATTGATCCGCGCCTTCGCTTAAGGAAGAGCCGAGCTGGCTGCTGCCCTCTATCAGTTTGGCTTCTCCTTCAGAGAGCTTCTCAAGTCCGCCAATCAGTCCGTCCCACCCTTCCCGGATCTCATGAATGCCTGCCGATACAGATTGCGCTCCCTTGCTCAAATCAGACGCCCCTTTGGAAAGCTCCCTGAGCTTTCCGCTGATTTGAGCGGCTCCCGCTGCCAGCTGCCCCTCTTTGCTGCTTAGCTCCGCAACACCCGTATTCAGGCTCTTCAAGCCTTTCACCAGCGGATCAAGCCCAGCCGATGTTTTCGCTGCTGCTGCGGACAGCTTGACCATGTTCTCATCAGTGGCCAGATCAGGATGCCCGCTGATGAACTGCTTCAGCAGCGTATTGATCCCCTGCATCCCCGAAGCAAGCTGGCCCGCGGCTTGTTCCAGCTTCTTGCCCCCTGCCGCGGCCGTGGACAAGCCCTTGCCGAAGGGAGCCATGCCCCTGGCAATTTCCGCTGCTCCTGTCTGCAGCTGCCGGGAGGCTGCTGCGAGCTTCGAAGCTGCCTTCTTCAGGCTGGCTCCGCCTTCATCCAGCTTGCTGACCGCATCCTGCTGTCCCTTGACACTGCCGAGCAGCTGCGAGGTGCCGGCAGACAGCTGCTTCAGGCCGTCGCCAAGATCGGCTGCTCCTCCGCTCGCCTGCTGCAGCCCGTTCTTCAGCTGCTCAAGCTGCTGAAATATCGTTGCAGCATAGTTTTCGCTCAGCTGATTCGACAGCTCGAGGCGAATTTTCTCCACGCCGGACTGGCCGATTTTGAATACGGAATAATTAAGCCCTTCATTGCTTACCACTGTGAGCTCGAGGGGAGTGGGCTGATTGGCCGTCAGCGTCGTGGCCCGCTTCGAGAAATCCTCCGGGATCATAATACTGAAATAATAATCATTGCTGCGCAGCCCCTGCTCGGCCTGCTCCCGGCTGATGAATGCCCAGTCGAAAGCATGATCCTTCTTCAGCTCATCGGTCAAATCATTGCCGATCGCATAGGTTTTGCCTTCATAATTGACGGGATGGTCTTCATTGACGACGGCAACCGGAATTTTCTCAATATGGGCGTAAGGGTCCCAGAACGCCCACAAATACATCCCGCTGTACAGCACGGGAATGAACATGACGCCGATAAGCGATACACACAGCATGGGCGATCTGAGAACGGATTTCCACTCCGAAATGAACCAGGCGAGATTGCTTTTCATAGGATTCTCCTTTTGGATGCTGAATCGGCATAAAGGGGCAAGCCATCCTATTATTCACAATCCTGGTTTCTCTTATTACGCGGCGGCTGGTCCGGGTATCTGATCATCAGGCGAACTCCTCTTCCTCGAAGAAGGAGGCTTCGCGGAAGTTGCTGAACATCCGCAATTTATTGGCCATGCCGTGCGTGATCTCCCCTTTCTCGTATAGACTCTGAATTTCATCGCGTTCGGTCTGAATCGCCATGATGTGAATCCCCTTCACATCCAGAGCCGCCTGATGCGTTTTCTTCCGACCATGCATGCCGCTGTTCAAACGCTCAATCATCTCATGATAGTGGGAGATGACCGCAAGCGCAGCTGACTTATTATTTTTATCCGTCATTTCTTCAACAGCGGCGATAGCGGCTTCGGCAGCCTGCTTTTTGACTTCTGTCAATGTCCGGATATCCTCGTCCGTGAGCGCTTCTTTTGGATGGCCCATGAGCTTTACGATCAGTTTTCTTGCGACGACAACCGTCAGCACTGCCGCATATTTAACCCGGTTGGTAAGCATCAGCTCCGTTTGGTTAAGCATGAATTGAACACGCCGCACGGCTCCCGGATGGATTTCCCCCTGTTCGAAAAGCCGCTTCACGGTTTGCCGCTCCGCCGCAAGCGCATAAAGATGGAGACGCTTGGTCAATGCGCGGACCTCAGCCCCTTCTTTGGTGCTCGACCCTTCCGAGCGGATATGCAGAAGCTGTCTGCGGTAATCCGTAATAACGGTCATCGCCGCCGCCTTATTATCCTCCTGCATGGATTCCTTGATGGCGCTGACAGCCGCGTTCATAATTTGAATTTTGGCCTGCTTCAACCGCTCTTCCTGGCTCTGCTGCCCCTTCTGCTGCGGCGTCTTCTCCATAGGGATCAGCGGCAGTATGAAGCTCGCGACAATCAGCGTGAACAAGATAACGCCTGCGCTTAGGAAAATAATGAGCGACCGCTCGGGAAACAGCGTTCCATCGTCGAGAAACAGCGGGATCGAGAATGCGCCTGCAAGCGTAATCGCGCCGCGGACGCCGGACAAGGAGGTTAACAAAGCAGCCTTGAACCTACGGCCATTCTGCTCGCGGTTAACCAGTGCACTGAACAGATAAACCCACAGAAAACGAAGCACGATCAAGGTAAGGGAAATGACGACAATATAGCCCATAACCTGAACATTATTAAAGGCTTTATCCTTGAAAATCGCAGCGAGCACGCTTGGTATTTGCAGACCCAGAATAACAAAAACCAGCCCGTTCAGGATAAACAGAATAACCGACCAGGTGCTGGCCGATACGAACTGCAGCTTCATCGTCAACGACTCCGAGCGGTCCCTCTCAATCGCGTGGACAATTCCCCCCGCCACAACCGCCAGCACTCCCGACACATGAATTTCTTCGGCAATCAGATAGATCGCGAAAGGGGTCAGGATCTGGAGGAGCATATGCATGGTGATATCTTCAATCCCGTAACGGCGCAGAAATACCCGAAAACGGATAATGAGAAAAGCCGCCGCAGCGCCGCACAGCAGTCCCCCAAGCGCAATCAGCAGGAAGCTTGCGGCGGCTTCCCCCAGGGAGAACGAGCCCGTAACCATGGCGGCAATGGCGAATTTGAAGGCAACCAGCCCTGAAGCGTCATTCATCAGCGCCTCTCCCTCAAGCAGCCGCATAATACTTTTGGGCAGTTTGATCCGCCCGGAAATCGCGCTGACGGATACCGCATCCGTCGGAGACAAAATCGCTGCAAGCGCATAGGCCGCCGGCATCGGAATGGACGGGATCAGCCAGTGAATGACATGCCCCCCTACCAGCATGGTGGCAAACACGAGCCCCAGCGCAAGCAGCAGGATGGGAGCCCGCATATTCCACAGTTCATCGCGCGGTATCCGTTTGCCGTCATTGAATAAGAGCGGTGCGACAAACAGCACGAAGAACAGGTCAGGGCTCAGCGGTATCTCGAATCCGAAAGGGATGACCGCAACTATCATGCCAAGCGCGATCTGAATTAATGGAACCGGGATGAAGAAGACCAAGCGGTTAATCATATTGGATAAAGCGATCAGACCCAGCAAAAACAAGACAAGCAGAAAAATCTCCATAAGCGAAATCGTCCTTCCCGCCTTCGGCCCGGCAGTAAATAGGTAATGATAGCATTTGCCCTCTATCCCAAATTAAACAAAAATAGCGCAAAATAAGCTGGGCGTCCCCTTTTATTTGGCCGGGGTCGTCTATATTCGGAAGTCCGGCGAGAAACGTTTGGCTGACTATGCGGGAGACGATCTTCCGATTTATGCACGGTACAAAGTTGTACGCATGTGTTTCTTTATAAGTTTGCATCCTCTGTTCCGCCCCGGAACGGCAAAAACTCCGGCCGCAGGAACAGAGGCCGGAGTTTAATATGCTGAAAACGTAAAGGATAACGCACGCCCCTTCAGGCGCGCGTCTTAAGGGGGGAATGACTGTGGTCAGACCATATGAATTTTATATGAGAGTCAGAGAACCCTTCTCCGGGGTTTTGACGATTTGAATCTCGCCGGTGAGTCCTTCGGGAATCAAGATATCCAGTTCGACATCCTCCGGCGCGGAAACGCTCAGCTTCATGAGATTTCCTTCCACATGCCATTCAACTTCAATCCGTCCGCCCTGCGGCAGAGGGACCTTGCCTTTGGCCCAGCTTAAGCCGCATGGCTGGGGCGCGATTGCCGCGCGGCGCCAGCCGTCCTCCACCCGCTTCACGCCGAGGATGCTTTCGCCGAGGAAGTAACCGGGAGCCGCCGACCAGGCATGGCAGTGGCTGCGTGTCAGCATATCGGCTGAAGCGCGGTTCTCGGCAAAGTTCGGATACATCTCCCAGCAGGTCGTAGCGCCATGCTCGATCATTTGGCCATAGTTGGCGCGGATATCCTCCAGCATCAGCCCGTAATGCCCCGCCTGCGCCAGCGCTTCGTAATAGAAGAAGGACATGAACGGACTGCCGATCTGAACGAAAGACTTCGGCGGCTGCACGAGATAAGCTGCGACCCGTTCCTTCCGCTCCCCTTCGGCGATGCTGCACAGAGAGGCGACGACCTGGGTCTGCATGCTGAAGATATCCGAGCGTCTTCCGTCCGTATGAATACAATCCAGATAGGCCTGCTGCCCCTCATCCCACAGCTGTTCGTTAATCGCCGCAAGAAGCGAACCCGCCGCACCCGGGAATGCGGAGCCTGCTTCACCCGCCGCTGCCGCAAGCCCGTCCGCTTTGCGCAGTGTCTTATAGAGAAACATATTCTGATGGGTGACAATGCCTTCATCCGGTTGATCCATAGGAGCCCAGTCCAGCAGGTTCCAGCCCTTGATATTCAGCAATCCCGAATCGTCGATGTGGGTCAAATAATGCTCCAGCGTATGGCGCACAGCCGGCCAAATCTCAGCTGCGTATGCACGGTCTCCCGTATGCTCGACATACTCCGCGCAGGCGATCGCCCAGAAGAAGGTCCAGTTCGGGATAACGCTGTTCCATGCGCTTGGCACCTGATCGAGATAAAGCGGCGTAATGTCGGCTGAGCCGGGCACCAGATTCAGGCAGCGCTTGACGATATCCAGGCTTCCGTAGACATAGAAATTGACCAGAGCTTCATTGCGGCTGTCTCCCACCCAGAATACCTGCTCATATGCGGGACAATCCACGAAGGTGTCTTCCATGCACAGCCGTGTCGTATGGCGGCTGATTTCCCAAATCTGGTTCAGCAGCGGATCGGAGCTTTGGAATGCGCCCGCTTCCGTTACCGGATAGTTGCTCTGATTGACATATACATCATACAGCTTAACCGGCTTGGCGGCTCCCCTCACGGTTAGAATCATATACCGGAAGCCCCGGCGTACCGGCGACAAATACTGCTGGCGGCCTTCCCGGCAAATATACCGGATCGTGTTATCCAGTCCATAGGTATGCTGACGGTAATCGCCGTTCATATATTCCAGTCCGTAGAGATCGATGACGGCGCCTTCCTCCGCCTCCACCTCAAAGCCGATAAAGCCTGACCATTCCTTGCCGAAATCGATCACAAGCTCGCTGTCGTATCCATCTGCGGATACAGGAACCAGTCCCGGCTCCGGCGAAGCGATAATGCCCTGCTCCAGCTGAGCCGTCACATTGCCGCGGATGACGTCTGTCCGCCACATATTGGCTCCCAGCACATCCTGCTCGTTGTAATAGGCGGCAGGCAGCGGCCTGATCCAATCCCGGAAGGCATCCATATCCTTCTTATTCCTGATTCCGGCGGCAGCCTGATACTGAGGCTGCCCCAGATCCAGACGGCGGATGCCCTTATACGTCACATTGACGACCGTGTCGAATGGACCGATCATGGCAAAAGGAGTCTCCCCGGCGCTCCCTCCGCTGATCGGCGAGCGGAGCTCGAAGAATTCGGCGCTGTCCACCGCGATGTGATAGCTTCCGCCATGATCGCTTGCGGAGATATCGATCAGCAGCAGATGCTCGCCCGCATCCAGCTGCAAATCGCTGAATCTCTCGGGCAGTACGCCATACCAGTCTCCGCAGCGGATGCCGTCCACAAAAACATTCTCCGTGCGCAGACCGCCGGCAAAGCCAAGCGTGACCTTGGCGCTTCGCTCCAGGGTCAGAAGCGTCGCCAGATAGCCGCTGTATGCCGAATTGTCGGCATGATCCACCGTGCCGGGCATAAATGCGGCCCTCAGATCAAACGCGCCTGTCCACGCGGGCGTCTTCACCCATTGGAACGATTCGATCCGGGAAGGCTTCATCTTCTCTTCCGTTAGAAACGGAATATCCCGCGGCACAAGCGATTTCCACGGACCGCTGCCGACCGCGCCGATGGAATAGACAGAGGCCCAGTCCGTATCGTCGAAGCCGTTCTGGTTCCAGCTCTCATCCCATTTGCGGGCATCGTAAATATCGGCAAACCCCTGCTGGCATGCCATCCGGGGAGAGCGGGGATCCTGCGCCTCCAGCCGCGAGGTCTTCCATGAGTCATCCGTCGCCACGATCAATCCGCCTGCACCGTCTGTCTGCCTGCTCCCGAGCTCGGCAATCAAGCCGCCGCGCCCTCTGATATAATAAAAATTGGCTACGCCAAAATGCATAACGAGCACGGCAATCGTATTGGACCTGCCGGCTTTGAGCAGATGACCGACCTCATAAGTGTCATAAAACTGTTCCTTGGGCCATGAGCGGACAGGTCCGCGGCCAACCTGGGTACCGTTAATATACAGCACATACCGGGAATCGGCGCTGATGCGCAGCTCCGTCTCACCGGGATTTTCCGGGACCTCGAAATTGCGGCGGAAGCAGCGCCATTCATTGCGCGGGCTCTCCTCCTCCCCTCCCCATATCCACTGGGCAGACCATTCCTTGCTCATCCTTCTCCCAACCTTTCCTATGCAAGCTGCCAAGAATCCCGATCAGAAATTCTGACCGCTCTTACGAAAACCATCTTCCTCCCGCTCCGGCGATATCCATCTCCGGTCTTTACGGAAGCTCGTCATTCCTCTCGTCCATTGTAAGCGATTTAATCAGAATAAATACGGTTGTTCCTGCCATATTCACGGGGGTATAATGACATGAGAGCTTGAGAACAGGCCGAGCTTATCTATTACTTCCCATGAGGAGTGACTCGCATATGGTGCAAACCCCGATTGATTTGACGCCGTGGACCTTATTTGAGGAGGATGCCCTGCCCTTCTTCTTCAACCGCGTGAACGAGTCGTTCCGGCTGCAGCTGCATCAGCATGACTTTATGGAACTGGCATACATCGATGAAGGCTCGGGCTTTCATTATGTGGAGGAAGATGTCATGCAGGTAGCCAAGAACGATCTGTTCATCCTCCCTATTGGAGTTTCGCATGTGTTCCGCCCCACAAGCCCGCAGCCGAACCACCCGCTTATCGTGTACAACTGCATATTCAAGCCGGAGCGACTGGCGGAGGAGCTGGCTTCTTTTCCCGGTATCGGTTCGCTGGCTGGTGCCATGCAGCTGCTGCGGATTCAGCCCGGCGGCGGCTCAATATGGCATCGGCTCCAGGATCATGACGGGCAGATTGGAGCCTGGTTCCAGATGGCTTATCGCGAATATATGCAGCGCAGACCGGGATATATCGCCAGGCTGTACAGCCTGTTTCTTGAGCTGGCCGTCATGCTGGAGCGTCATCTTCAGGGAAAAGGCCATTCGGCTGACCTCGCCAGGGGGATGAACGATTCACTGGATATGGCCGTACAGTATATGGATCTTCATTTTGCAGAACCTCTCACCGCCCGTCAGCTGGCAGAGGCCTGCAGAATGAGCGAAAGGCATTTTCACCGGCTGTTCAAAATCCAGCTGGGCTGCACCTTCACGAGCTATGTCCAGAATAAAAGGATCGAGAAAAGCTGCAGTCTGCTGGCCCATACCAGACAAAGCATCCAGGAAATCATCCAGCAGGTCGGCTACCAGGACATGAAATATTTTTTGATCATTTTCAAAAAGAAAACAGGCTTCACTCCCAGTGAATATCGGCGTTTGAATGCCCTTCAACCGCGTTCAGATTCTGCTGGAAACGGCTGAACAGACAGCCAAGGAGGACAGCTCACCGCCGCAATTGTTGCGGCTTCCGCTCCGAACCCGGTCAAGCACCCTGCCAGACGGCCGGAGACCTCCGTCAGCTGTCACTTGAGCTTTCTTATCGATCGGCTATTCCTTGCTCCACTGTCTCTGGCGGTAATGCAGGGGGGCTTGCCCGGCTTTTCGTTTGAAGAAGCTGGAGAAATGGAAGGTATCCTTGAAGCCCAGCAGAAGGGCAATATGCTCGATCGGCAGATCCGTCTCCTGCAGAAGCTGCTTGCCTTTGGACAATCGCAGGCCCATCACATATTCGTAAGGCGAAATGCCGGTTCTGGTCTTGAACAGCTTGGACAAATAGCTGCGATCCAGTCCTACGTAGGAGGCGACATCCTGAATCTGGATGTTTTTGTCATAATGCTGCTGAATGAAGCTCCGGGCCTGCAGGATATACTGCTCACCCTGTCCTCTCTCCCCCGATCTGCCGTCCCGATTCTCGCCCCGGCAAATTTCCGCCAACATGCTGCTCAGGCATCCGGTATAGAAAAGCTCATCCCTCCGCTCATCCCCGCCCTCATAACCGAACAGCTCTCCAAACAGGCGATGAAGCCGGTCGGGCTGCAGATGCGTGATCACCGGATGATCAACATCGATCCCAGCCTGCGTCAGGAAGACATTCACCAGCTCCCCGTTAAACCCGAACCATGTATATTCCCACGGCTCCAGGTCATCCGCCCGGTACATCGCAAGCTCCCCCGGGAACATCACAAAGGCCTGACCCGCCGCAATCGGATAATCCCTGTCTCTTACCCGGTACTGCCCCCGCCCGCTCATGACCAGGACATATAAATAATGATCCCGCATTGCCGGCCCATAGAGCCATCCCGGGGGACAGGACTGGCTCCCGTAATAGCTCATATACAAGTCGCTCATATGCTTGGGGACCATATAACGATCGATGTTGGGCAGCGCCATATTCACACTCCGTTCGGACTTCTTGCTCGTAATCAGCTATCCCTCTTATAACACAAATATACAAATAGATCCAACATTCAGACATGGGAAAGGAGCGGCCTGTTTTGATATCTTGAAGACAAAGGAGATGAGCAAATGAAGGTAAGCATGGGAGTGCATCAACTGGAAATGGAAGGCCCGTATTTGACGGCGCTGCGCGAATCCAACGATATCCGCGAGGATGCGGCGGCTTTGCAGGCCAGGATGGAAGAGGACGGATATATATTTATTCGGGGTTTTCATGACCGCAATCAGGTGCAGCAGGCCCGTGCCGAAATTCTGAATCAGCTTCATCAGAGCGGCAGGCTGGCGCCCGATGCCGATCCGGAGGCTGGACTTGTCAGCCCCGACAACAAAAGTGCTTTCCTGGGGGGCACCAATACGGACAAGCCGGCCTTCCTGGAACTGGTCAATTCACCCCGGGTGATGAATTTTTTCACAAATTATCTTGGCGGAGCGGCGTCCACCTATGATTACAAATGGCTCCGCGCCATCGCAACCGGCGGCTCAACCGACGCTCATTACGATATCGTCTATATGGGCAGGGGAACGCCTAATCTGTATACGCTGTGGACTCCTGTCGGCGATACCCCGATCGAGATGGGCACGCTTGCGATTCTGCTCGGCTCGCACCGCTGGGAGCATGTCCGCAGCACCTATGGGCAGATGGATGTCGACCGCGACAGGACAGAGGGCTCGTTCTCCCGGGATCCGCTGGAGCTTATCGAGAAATATGGCGGACGCTGGGCAACAAGTCATTTTGAAGCGGGGGATGCAATTTTCTTCGGCATGTTCACGATGCACAGCTCCACCGTCAATGTGACCGACCGGATCCGCATCAGCTGCGATACAAGGTACCAGCTGGCCAGCGAGCCGGTCGACGGACGCTGGATCGGCAAAAAGCCCACGGCGCATGAGACCGCTTTGGAAGCGCCGGTCAAAACGATGGCGGAAGCTAAAAAGGAGTGGGGACTGGCTTGATGCCGGTCCTCCACTCCTTTCTTTTATAGAACGTTGATCAAGGTGCGACTCTGGGTGTGAATCCGCCGCGAATGGGCGATACAGGGCCGCCGATTGGCGCAATCGGCACAAGCGGGCCGGCTGGATTGAGCGGTTCAAATGACACGCCCGGACCTGGGATAATCGGATTGACCGGTATCAGCTCGCCGGCCTTATGCAGCTTCGGAGCGACGGCTTCGCCGCGGCAGACCATAAAATGATAATTGGCAAAATTCAAATCTCCCGTCGATTTGTAGACGAAATCGAACCAGCCGTAGCAGCCCATATCGTCGGCATGGGTCGTTTCCGCCTTGGTCACGAGCGAGGCTCCAAAAACAAGGCTAACCGCAAGCGCCAGACGAGCTGTGTTATTCATCAAACGTTTCTTGTTCACCAGCCATCATCCCTTCTCAACTGTATGTAATAAGAAAATCCTCATGCCCGCAGCCCCGTCATAAATACGCAGCACAAAAACAAATTAACCATACTATACCAATTTTAAACTTTAAGACCCAAGGTTCGCAGGAACTAAATTTACCTGATCCACGATTTGGCAATCAGAAACCAACACAAGCAAAACACCGCCCCGCGATTCAATCACAGAAGCGGCGTTCACCTTAAGGCAGCGCTAACAAATCTTATCCTTCTGCCAGCGTATCGACTCGTCGAACGAAGTATACTCGAACTGCTCCTGCTTCCAGTAATACTGCAGCTCCTTGCGTTCCCAGCCCTCATACAGCTCATCCCAGCTGAAGGGACCATGGGGCAGGAGCGAGGCATGCTCAATCGGATTCTCGACGGACTGAAACCGGAAATCGCAGGACAGCCTTACGCGGCCGGGCTGCTTATTGGGCAGCGCCTTATGAACCGTCAGGCTGTGGAAGGTAATGAAGTCGCCGGTTTCATAATCGCCCTCTGCCCATTCACAGCCCATGCCGCAAAGAATCGACTCCAGGCCTCCCGCCCCTGGATTGCCGGTCACTCCGAGCAGGCCGGCCTTGTGGCTGCCTTCGAGAATGGACAAGCCGCCGAGCTCCCTTGGCACGTCGCCCAGCGGGATCCAGCACGTCCAGGTGTCATAATCGCCCTGGATATGCAGAAAATCCTGATGAGGCGGCGTTGCATGCGCAAACCGGTGCGGCAGCATAACCCTTGCGATATTGCGCGGATGCGGAATCACTCTGGCGCCGAACAATACCTCGTACAGGGAGAGCAGCTTCGGCTCATGGGTCAGGGCATGGAAGGTCTCCAGCTTCTGCACGGCAAGATAAACCTCGTACGGCACGCCGACGCCGTTCCAGTTCGCATCCTCCTCGCTCAACCGGTCAAGCGCGTCCAGGTCGGCATAACCGCTCATCAGCGGATGGCCGGGATCCAGCAGTCCCTGCTCCTTAAGAATCTGCAGAATGGCTCTGCGGACATTCAGAATGCTCTCTCTGGCAAAAAAACCTTTGAAAAACAGATATCCTTTCTCATTCGCCTTCTCCAGCAGCTTCACGGGCTGCTCCAGAAGGGGCGTCGCATCCTCAAATTTACGGGTTGCCGGCATCAAAGCCGTGTCCTGAAGCGGGTTGCTGTCGCTCATAGAGGTACCCCTTTCGAACAGATAATTGTTCATTGCCGATTTCTTACTTACACTATATGCTAGTTGCATGGGGTTGTATTTGTTTTGCTCAGACGGATTTTTAACGTTTGCCGACTTTTATATCGAAGGGGGTATTCGATGTGGGATTGAAGGCCGCATGCCTGCAGTGGAACGAGCTGACGCCTGTCGTTTCATATGCCAATCTGTATACAGGCGATCCAGGAGGCGCATTCGGTCCGCGGTATATTGCGGATTATCAGTTTATTCTGGTCGTTTCCGGGAAGGGGCAAGCCGTCATTCAATCCGCAGCGTACGAGGCGAAGCCAGGGGATTTATTTTATTATGGGCCCCATGTTGTCCATACCTTTACAGCCGACCCGCAGGACCCGTTCATTCTGTACGGCATCCATTTCTCCTGGCATGCTCCGCTGCCTGCCCGCGGGGGCGTCAAAGCGATATCGGTCATTGAAGTGGACTCAGATGAATCCCCTGCGCCAATACCAAATACCATGATGATTAAAAGCGTCAAGGAAGAGGATTCCCTGATGCTCGGGGATAAGCAGTCGCTTCATCTGGATCGTATTGAACCGCGGTTTGCCAGAATCGTGGAGCTTTACCGGATGGATTATGATTATATCCCCCTCCTGCTGAGATCATTGTTTCTGGAGCTGATCATTTCCATCAAGCAGGGGGAGCAGCTTCCCCATCTGGGCCGTGCCACCGGCAGTCCAATCGTCCGTCTCGTTGCCGAGAAACTGCATCGGCATGCCGAGGATAAATATGACAGGGGCTGGCTCGAAACATGGACCTCCTACCATCCCGATTATATCAGCAGGGTTTTCCGCAGGGAGACGGGCCTTGCGCCTTATGATTATTTTATGAAGGAGAAGCTTGCGCTTGCCAAGCATGCGCTCATTCATTCCGATGAACCTCTCGCCCGGCTTGCCGACCGGCTCAGTGCCGCCTCCATTCATGCGTTTACCAAATGGTTCAAAGAGCATACCGGTCTGCCGCCGGGCAAATACCGGCAGTGGAGCCGGATGATCTGATCCTCTTGCCGATCCCTGGGCTAACCTGCAAAATAAAACCGGCCCCGTGTCGTTGGACATGGGGCCGGTTTTATTTTGCGTGTCTCAGGTAATGCGGATATGTTCCCATCCTATCAACTAATGGAAGGAAGGCAGCGTTTATATTTAAGCGCTGCAGCCTTCGCATTCATAATATTGATCTCCGGTCGTTGTCCGTACTTCAAGCAAGTCGCCAAGCTGGATATCCTCAACCTCCGAAAATTCGAAATCGGCGATTTTGAGCAGCACTTTCGCGCGCGCTTCCTCTTCTGTTTCAGCAGACCAGCTGAATTCACCTTTTTTACCGGACGATTTCACTTCAAAAGCGAACAAATATCGTGCCATATGGGCCAGCCTCCTTCTTGTCATCCATTCGTCTTACTCTCTTATTATACCAAACCTTTGGCCATAAGTGCGCCTTTTTTCTTCTGAATGGACTTTATTTTCATATATTAAACGGAAATAGTCAAGAATAAACGGCTCTTGCCGTCCACTGGCGGCTGCGTTCATTTTTTCCCATAAAATCCTGTTAGCGCGTTCCTGGCTTTCGCTTGCCGATAAGGGGAAACTCCCCGATCCGCAGCTTTGCGCTGCCGTATGGAACAAGAGCAAGCTCCATTACAGGCTGTCCCTCCGTATCGGGATGAAGAGGCGGCGTTCCGGCGCTGTTGCCCTCCATCTTCCATTCGCGGACAAGCTGGCCGCTTGCCTTCAACCGAACGGGCGCGTTCGCCGCGTCGAAAGGCTGGTAAGGAATATCCGCCAAGCTTACTTCATAATCCGTATCGGAGAGAAGACCGTATTTCCATGCCGAACCCGGGTAAATCTCCCAATCGTGAAACATCTCGCGTCTGGTGAGCAGCTGCCAGTTCTCCTGGATCGGAAGTGCATACACCAGTGGTCCGCGTTCCACACTGAACGCGTATAAATTACGCGATACGGTCTTGACCTCCATGGGGAGAAGAAGAAGAAGCCTGTCACAATCTCCCCACTCGCGCTCTACTCTCGCATACCCATTCACAGACTGAAGGACCACAGGTTCACCGTTCACTGTCAGGACAGGCGACGTGCACCATTCCGGTATGCGAAATGAAATCGCAAAGCGCTCCGGCCGCGCAAGGGAGATCATGATGGCGACCTCATCCCGGAATGGATAATCCCCGCTGACTTCCAGCTTCGCTTCAACCCCTGCCCCTACCTGCGTGCTGATTGTACAAGGCGCGTAGGATACAGCAGCCAATCCGCCTTTGCCGTCCAGCATCCATAAATGGGATGCCAGCTTGGGCCAGCCCTGATGCATATTGGCCGTGCAGCAGCCGAAATGCGGAGTCAGACCAAACAGGTTGGCATCGGGTCCGTTGCTCCAGCTGCGCGGTGCGATATTGCAGACTATCTGGTTCACCTGCTGATCATATTGATGTGAAGTCCAGTCTCCGGAAATCGCCGCAGGCAATGCATTAAATGCGACCTTCTCCAGAATGTCACCGAATCTTCCTTCACCGAATATGCGTGTCAACTGCTCCATCGAGAACATGTACTCCACAACGGCGCAAAGCTCCACGCCCTGACTCGGGTGGGTGCCGGAGAGCCATTCATCGCCGGAGAACATGCCATGCGCTTGTCCATGATAGGTCATCAGGCTGTCAATACCGCGGTGCACGGCCTCCCGCTCCAGAGGCTCACCGCTGAGTTCGTACAATACCCCGGGTGTTTTGATCCCCATCGCCACGTTGACGACATGGGTTTTCCAATCCCATTCCTCCACCTTGCGCCAGAACGGAAAATCGTGGAATACCTCCGTCCAGTCTATGGTCTGCCCCGCTACCTGCCGGGCCAGCTCAAGCAGGAAAGCGTCGTTTGTTCTTTTGTACAGCCATTGAATACTGAGCAGCATTTCCGCACCGCGGGCCTCAGCCCATCCCTGAAGCGGGTTCTCTGTGATCGTCGAGTGAACATATTTGAAGAAAGACGTGAGGAACGGTATGATCCTCGTGTCGCCGACAGCTTCGGCATGCTGGGTCATGACCTTCAGCATGATCAAGTAATGCCACCAGTCCTGTCTCTTGTTCACATCATTATTGACCGTTTCAATGCGTTCCGGCCCGAATGAGCCGTCTTCCTTCTGGCTGGCAAGCGACCACTCTACCCAGCGGTTCGCCTTGGCGATCAATTGTTCATCCTCCAGGAGGTAAGCCAAGGGCAGCAGCCCATCAACGTAATAAGGTCCCCGTTCCCAGCTCTCGCCCTTGCCGCCGAGCCAGCCGTTGTCCGCACCGACATCGGCCCACTGCTCATCCAGATGTCCCGTAAAGCCGTCCGCTTGTATCCGCAGCTGATTCCGCAGCCAACCGGCAGGTTTGATACGTCCAAGCGGCAGCGCTTCAAAAGCCGTCCTCAGGTTCATTGCCATCTCCCCTTCCCGCTTATGCATTCCTGCTCGAATATAACATGTATGGCATGAAATTCAGATATCCGAATACAACCGGTTTTTATCCAATCACAACATCATGAGAAGTGCCTTTCTTTTGCGTGAACAGCGGGAAGAGCTTATTATAGAGGAAGCTCATTTAAGAAGGAGATGCTTGTCATGCTCCAATTCATCTCTCCACCCATGCCGCATTTTATCGTCTGCGGCGAAGATACCTATCCGATCGGAGGCAGGCACCCGAGCCGATCCGGTATTGGCGTATTCGACCTGCTGGTCGTGACCGGAGGATGCCTTCATCTGGAAGAAGCGGGAGACGTCTATTCCATTTCAGCAGGGCATTTCGTCCTTCTCCGCCCGGATCGAGCCCACCGGACGACAACTCCTTGTGAGGAACAAACCCGCTTCTATTGGCTTCACTTTCAGACATTCGGTTCATGGAGCGGGGAGAAGGAGCCGCAGCCATTCACTCCCCCGCAGCAGGACTATTCAGATATGCAGACGGAATCGTTCGCCTTCTATCTCCCGAGGTTCGGAAAGCTGCTTGATCCCGAAGCGATGACCGACCGGATCAGGCAGCTCCAGCTGCATCAGATCCAGCCGTCTGTCTCTGCAAGGTGGACTCAACAGCAGCTGTTTCAGGAGCTTCTTCTGCAGCTTCAGGAGGAGAGCGGCATGTCCGCCGCCAGCCCTTATCTGGCCATTGCCGACGAGGCGGCAGCATTCCTCAGGCGGCATTACAAGGAGCCGCTCGGCTACAAGCGGATGTCGGAGGAGCTTCATTTTCACGCTAATTATATCGCCGTCTGCATGAAGAAGGCTCTTGGCTGCACACCGCTGGAATATGTAACCCGCCACAGAATCGAACAGGCCAAACACATGCTCATCCACAGCAATCATGCCATTGGCAAAATCGCCGAGGAGACGGGTTTCGGCTCCTTCCCTTACTTTATCCGCTGCTTCAGCCGCTATACCGGGTTCAAGCCCAAGGAGTTCCGGATGCGATTCCGCTAGAGCAAGAAGAAACGGCTGTCGCCGTCCGCTGGCGGAGCAGTTGGTTATCTTCCCTCAGAAAGGGAGCTAAATATGGCGGGTTTTAACCTTTCATCCTATTAAAAAACCCGGAAACCGAAATGAAATGCCCTGGCAGGCATTCATTTAAGCTCCGGGGGGGATGGTTGCTGCAGGTTAAATTGATCTATGTTTGAAATACCTTGACCAGCTCCTTAAGCTCCCGCATCATCCGGTTAAGCAATTGGGCCGATGAGGTAATGCTGTCCATAATCGCTGACTGCTTCTCCGACGAGCTGGCCACGGTCTGGGAATTATCCGTTGCGACTTTGGATATGCTAACCATACCGTCTATGGAGGCGGTAATTTGCTCCGTTCCCGCAGAAATTTGCTCTGTCGTCGCGGAAACCTCCTGCATTTGCTCCGACCCTGGCGGACAGAGGAACGGATTGTGGCAAAAGCCTCGCCAACATGCTGCATCTTCGTTATCCCGTCGCTGATTTCCGTCACGTTCTTCTCCATGGAATCCACCGCCTGGGTGGAGGATTGCTGAATGGGCTCAATCAGTGTCACTATGCTGGATACCGAATCCTTCGTCTGTTCGGCCAGCTTCTTGACTTCGTTCGCCACGACAGCAAAGCCTCTGCCTTGTTCTCCCGCCCTTGCGGCTTCAATAGATGCATTCAATGAAAGCAAGGCCGTCTGGTTGGAAATATCCGATATCACATCTATGATGTTGCCGATTTCCTCGGAATGCTTGTTGAACTGGGTGATTACAGAGGCGGCCTGATCGGCTGCCGTGCCGATTACATTCATTTGATGGATGGCGGAGTCGATCTGATCATACCCCTTCTCCACCTCATCCGTCACATTGCCGGTCTGCTCGGAAATGTTTCCCGATGATTCGGCAATACGCTGAATGCCCACTGCCATTTCCTCCATGGCGATAGAGGATTGCTCTGCGCCTTCCAGCTGCGTCTGAGCCCCGCTTGCCACCTCCTGGATGGATGCGGCGATATAGGCGGCTGCCTTGGAGGACTGCTCGGCCGATTCCAGAAGCTCCTCCGAAACCAATGTCACCTGATTGATTGTATGATTGATTTTCATGACGATCCCCGCAAGCGTATCGATCATGGCGTTGATATTTCTACTCATGTCGCCAATTTCGTCCTTGGAGCGGGTGTCAACCCTCTCGTTCAGATTGCCTTCCGCCACTTTCTTCATCGTAGCCGATATGTTCAGCAGCGGCCTGACAATGATTCTGGTAATATAAATCGAGACCAGCACGATCAAAAGCAGAACCGCCGCCACCGCAATGATCGCGATCGTCTGCGCTTTGGCCGCCGCTGCGTACAGCTCGCTTGTCGGCGCAGAGACGATCAGCTTCCAGGAGGTATTGGGGATACTGTCATAATAGGTTAACATTTCTTTTCCATTGTTATCCTTGTATGTGATGCTCCCGCTGCTGTTTCCCTGAACGGCTGCGAGCGCCTTCAGCGCGCTTGGGCTTGTCTCGAACTCGGTAATCTTTTTGCCGATCCGCGTTGTGTCGGCATTTGTATAATACTCACCAAGCTCCAAAATGATATAACCGGTACCCGTTTCCCCTATTTTGATGCTATCCGTCAAGGCTGTAATCGTCTCGGGGGACACTGAGGCCGAGAGCATTCCGGTCACATTCCCCGAGTCATCCAGGATCGGAACGGCAATCGGAAGCACATAAGCGCCTGTTTTTTACTCACGATCATATCCGAAATGACCGGCTCCTTCGTTTCCAGCACCTTCTTGAAATATTCCCTGTCGGCAACGCTGATCGAGACATTGTCGACGCCGATGGCATTGCCTTTGAGATCAATCAGATTAAAGCCGCTGACCTGATTATCGCTTTCATCCAGGATTTTCAACAAGGGCAGCAGCTGTGCGGGCTTGCCTGCTGCGAATTCGGGATGAACCTTCAGCAGCTCCTGCATCGATGATATCTTCAACTGCATCCAGTCGTCGATTCTGTCGATATTCAGCGTAGCGATTGCGTGCTGGAGTCCAGCCTCCCTTTGCCAGCAGACCCTAACATTATTTTGTCCCTGCGCGCATCTTCGATCCGGCAGGTTTGCCAAGCAGCTTCCGGGTAAGCCACGGGGCGAGCTGGAACAAAGCAATCCCCAGGATAACTGAGCCCAGAACGAACAAGCCGGACAGCAGCTTGATGGAGCCGGCCGCGAGACTTGCGATTACGACCGAGAATTCTCCCCGGGTGGTCATAGACAGCCCGGCCCGCAGAGAGGCTTTCTTCGAAAGGCCATACCACTTTCCTCCGTAATAACCCGTGATGATTTTGGCCGCCGTCGACCATAAAAGCAGTGTAATAAACAAACCTATGTATGGAATTTGCTCGCCGAGCGACACCGTTGTGCCGAAGTATACAAAAAACAAGGGCAGCAGCAGGTCGCGCACCGGCAGTATCTTGGTTTCGATATCTTCCGTTTTCCTAACGCCGGACAGCATCATCCCCGCCAGGAAAGCTCCAAGCACTTCAGACAGACCCAAATAAACGGCAAGACCGCCGTAAGTCAAAGCCAATCCGACCGTCAGAACGATATAATAATCCTCCGAGAATATCCGGTCGAAGAAATCATGCAGCCTGGAGAACACAAATCTTCCGATAAGAATGGCTCCTGCCGCAAGCAGCGCGACTTTGCCAAGCACCAGCAGGAAAAAAGCCGGCGATAGATCCTGTCCCTCCACAATTCCGATGAGCAGCGCGACAAAAAGAGGCGCAACCAGATCCTCGAATATGAGCAGGGCGAGCATAAATTCCGACTCTGCGTTCGCCATCCGCTTGGTGCTCTGCATCAGCTTGGCTGTTACCGTTGAACTGGTAGCAAATACCACGCCGCCGATCAGCAGGGAAGGTACAAGCTCCAATCCGAAAGCAAAGCAGATGCCAATGGTAACAAGCAGATTAAGGGCAGCATCAAGCGTTCCGGCCGGCCAGACCTTCCCCGCAATCGATTTCAACCGGCCATAGGAAAATTCCAGACCCAGCAGAAAAAACAGCAGGACGATGCCAAACTCACCCGCCGAATGAAGCAGATGGGAATCGCGCAGCCAGACTCCGGCCAATATCCCGACCAGGATATAAAGAATAATACCCGGAACCCGGAATCGGGCTCCGGAAATTGCAGCCAGGTATAAGGAGAGGAGAAGGATACCCGCTCCCAGAAGCTGCGGCAAATGCTCCATCGGCTAGAGTCCCCCCAGACCTTTGCATACCTGCGCCAGCTTTGCGATCTGTTCATTGCTTCCCAGCATCATAAGCGTGTCTCCGGCTTGTATGACGAAATCCGCATCCGGCACGGCGACTACCTCATCACCGCGCACAACCCCGGTTATAGAAGCACCGGTTTTGGTACGGATCTTGGATTCCCTGATCGGTTTGCCGGCAAGCGCGGAGTTCGGACCAACCTCCACCCACTCGATCATGATTTTATTTTTGAACATTCTCATTTGGTCTAGATCCACCGGCTGATAAGTCGCCCCAAGCAATTGAGCCCCGAGCTCTCTTGTTTCATCCGCTGTCAAGGAGAAGCCCGTCCTGCATTCCTCTTCGTCCTCGTCAAAAAAATAAAGCTCCCGCAAACCGGTATGGTGAACAATCAGGACAACCTGATCGTCATTCGCTGTCGTCATGGAAATTCGTTTGCCGATGCCCGGCAGGTCACTCATTTTGATCTTCATGCTTGCGCCTCCTTAGATTTTCCCGATGGCATATACCCATATTACCACAGGAACAACCGCTGGCAAGCACCTACGATGCCTTCTTCTTCCGGATCAGGGAGACCAGCAGCAGCAGGGCGGGTACAGCGACCAGAAACAATGTAGCGAAAGCGGACCAATAAGTGATTAGAAAGTATTCCACATAGATGATGTTCGTATAACAGGCGAGCGACAGCACAATCATCCCGATCGCCAGCGGCCACAAAAATACCCTTCTGTCTCCGATGCCGGTCACCTGGGAGAAGCCGATTATGCTGGAATGGAAAACAAGCGTAATTTTCAAAAAAATTGAGCAGACCCAAATAAAAATCATCAAGCCCTCGATACGCTCGATAAACCGGCCGAACTTGATGTTCTTGGCCAGCGTATAGACCGGATAGAGGTTGTTCGCCGTTAAGGCGTCTCCAAGCACGCCTATGCTGCCAAGGGTAGTAAGGATCAAGACAAATCCGCCCAGCGCCGTGCCAATCGCAAACGCATTTTTCCGTCCCTTGCCCGAAACGACAAACGGATAAACCATGAGCAGCACCGCCATCTCCTGAAACGCAAAAAAATGGCTCCCTCCGTCAAGAATGGGCATCAGGCCAAATTCCAGTACCGGCCTCAGGCGGCCAGAGTCGAATATGGGCAAAAGCGGAGCGGTAAATAATACCAGCAGCAGGACAACCCATATAAACAGAATCTCGGATGCGCGCGAATATCCGGTAAAGCCCTGGCGCACGACCAGCACAATGCAAACCACAAACAATATCTGCAGCGCTTCGATCGGCGTTTCGGTCATAATCTGCGAGGTCATGAAGTACCCCATATCTCCGAGCATTAATGCGGCAAGCAGGTAGCAGAACAGCGTGAACAGCAGCCCGACCAGCTTCCCGGCCCATTTACCGAGCAGTGTCTGGCTGTACTCGACCAATGTTTGGCCGGAGTGGCGTTCTCCCAGAACAGCATACAGCCAGACAAGGACCAGATTGATGGCAATCCCGGCAATGGCAGCCAGCCACGCATCCTGCTTGGCGGCGAGAGCCAGCCCGTTAGGCGCAATCAGAATCGAAGTGCCGATCATGAAAAAGAACGTTAATATCGTAAAAGCCCGAATGCTTATACGCTCGCTTCCAATCATGGTACCCCTCCCTCGATCCGATTGCTTTCATTTCAATGCCCCGCCCACTTGAACAAGGCTTCAATCCCAACCAATGGATTAGGAATCGGCACATGGAGCTTCTGGGCAATGAACAAGCCGCAGGCGGCAGACAAAAGCACGATGAAAACCGTTACTTCCAGCTTGCCTCCCTTCTTCCGGATAAGCCTGATTTCAAAAATAGAAATCACGCATGCCGCCAGCAAAATACCAAATATGCTACCCGCTGCCATTTTTACTTCCTCTTTTCCTCTTGAACGGGTTGAGCGGTGCTTCCGATCTTCCTCATATCAACAATGGAATGGATATGTACTTTAACGTCAGGAAATACAGTGTTCCAATCTTTGATCCGGTGCCACATGGCAGGCTGCTGGCGGTGAACCTCCTGGCCAAAACCGAATATATCCGAGCGAAGCTTCTTCTGGGCATGCTCAACTCCCTTTTCCAGCAGCTCAATGACTTTCTTTTCTCCCGCCTTGCGGAATATATCAATCGTCTCCACTTTGTTCATATCCAATTGGCATTCCACATCGGATATGTCCTGCTGAAGCCGGACCGTTGCATCAATGACAGGCAGCTGACCTTCGCGTCCCACTTTGATTGTCGTCTTGGAATGCGTTATATCAAGCGAAGCATATCCGCCATCCGGGCATTGAACAACACCAAGCGTCTGTCGGACGGAATCCTGCAAATAGTTGAGCGCCTTTGTCTGGTCTTCATCCAGCCAGCCTACCATCCGTTCCCCCTTAAAAGCGGCCATTCCCTCGTATTCCAGAATGGCCGCAGGCTTGATGCTGTTATTGTTCATCTGTCTGAACCCCACTTCTTTATCGCCAGCGATTTGAATAGCGGTCATAGTCGGATTCTTGCCGGTTGTCATCAAGTCCATCAACAGGCGGTCAAGTGAAAGTTGGCCCGTTGCCGCCCATAGATTATCGGAATTGCTCAGCTTCATGTACATATTGTTTGCCGGTATCGGATCCATGGAGCTGAAGGTGCTCAGTATCTCTTCGGGTTTCGAGTCTTTAGCCACTACGATGAAAAAATCATTGCGCATCTCGGGATTGCGGGAAATATAATCGATAGACTTATTGATGCCTTGACGAGCCAATGTCTCCCCGAACACAACCATCCGCAAGTGGGAAAAGTACAAGCGCTTGGAAGACAGCAGCGATATTTTACGAATCGCTTCCGGCACCGTTTGGCCCGTATTGGCATAAGTAACAACAGGCTTCAGGATGTTTGACATCCCGTAGCGCGTTGACACCTGGCCTGGATTAACAACCTGAACAGATACTTTGTAATCCTCGCCCTCCTTGTCTATCCCGATCCCGACAACAATCGCCAGCTCATTGAGCTCATGGCGGCTCCAGCAGCCTGAAAGCACAAGCACCAGACATGAAACCGCCGTCAGCTTCCACACATGCCGCAGCGTCATGACTCGCTCTCCGGCCCGTCAGCATAATGCTTTTGCCGCACACGATTCTTCGTCTTCATGCTTCCGGGGCGCAGTTGCATCCAGGGAAGGGGCACCCGGAACAGGCTGTCCTTCTGATCTTTAAAATGAATGGGGGCCATCGGTGACATGTAGGGCACGCCGAATGACTTGAGATTGCATAATCGCACCGTAATGAGAATAATCCCGAGAAACACGCCGAATAGTCCGAACGTGGCTCCGAGCGCCATCAGGCCAAAACGCAGAATCCGCGCCGCTATCCCCATATTAAACGCAGGCATTACAAAGTTGGAAATGGCGGTGATCGACACGACGATAACCATCCCTGCCGTAACCAGTCCGGCATCTACAGCAGCCTGGCCGATGACTAACGTTCCGACGATCGATATGGATTGTCCGACTGTTTTGGGCATCCGGACGCTCGCTTCCCGCAATATTTCGAAGGTAACCTCCATAATGAGAGCTTCCAGAAAAGCGGGGAAGGGCACGCCCTCACGCTGGCTTGCCAAATTAAAAATCAGTGTCGTAGGCAGCAGCTCTTGCTGGAAGGTTGTAAGCGCGATGTAGATGGAAGGTGTCAGCATGGTCAGATGGAACGAAATAAACCGGAGAATCCGGATCAAGGTGGCAAAATCCGCCCTTTGATAATAATCCTCCGGCGATTGAAAGAACTGGACAAACAGCGCCGGCACGACCAGCGCAAAAGGGGTGCCATCCACCAGAATGGCCACCTTCCCCTCCAGCAGCTGAGCCGCAACGACGTCCGGCCGCTCCGAGTTGAATACGGTCGGAAAAGAAGTTAACTGCTTGTCCTGTATGAATTCCTCGATATAATTGCTTTCCAGAATGGCGTCGATATCGATACGGTCGAGCCTCTTCCTTACTTTTTCAAGCACATCGTCATTGACGATCCCTTTCACATAGGCAACCACAATAGTCGTTTGCGTTTCCCGCCCGACTACACGGGATTCCATCCATAGATTGCGGCTTTTGATTTTTCTGCGCAGCATGGCCGTATTCCAGCTAAGCACTTCGCTAAAGCCTTCGCGCGGTCCTCGGACGACCGATTGAACGCTCGGCTCCTCTACCGGACGGGCTTTAACATCAACCGTGTCGACGGCGAGCGCTCTGTGCGTCCCGTCCAGCATCACGATGCAGTAACCCGCCAGGAGATAATGAAAGAGCTCCCCGAGGCTGAAAATATCGATAATATTGGCGTCAGTGAGTATGCTTTGCTTCATGGCATCCATGCACTCAGAAGGCTGCAGACAGAGACTCCCTGCAGTTTCGGTTTCGCTGAACAAATCGCTGATCTTTGATTGCAGGGCCGATATCCCTTCCGTATAAACAACGCCGGCGTGAAGCATGGAGCCGTCCGACAGCCGCTTTTGAAAAGTTCGGGTCTTGATATCAAAGCTGTTTCCAATTTCACGTTTAATGTTTAACAAATTTTGTTCAAGAAGGTCGCTCAGCTTCTCATTCGCGTCTTGGGTTTCGTTGGGTTCCATCATCGGTGTCACTCGCTTCCCGTTCTGCTTCAGCTTTTAACAGCTTCACCGATGGATGGACGGTTTAAACCTTGCCCGCCGAAAAACATGAGAAAGGAAGCTTCAAAGGAACCGGACTATTCGGCCAAAATTTGCTCGATCCGCGCAAGCTCCTCATCGGTGAAGGATAGATTGCCCACAGTCCCCACGGCATCCTCGATTTGACTCACCTTGCTCGCTCCAATTAAAGCGGAGGTGACTTTGCCGCCGCGGAGCGTCCAGGCCAAGGCCATCTGGGAAAGCTTCTGGCCGCGCCCGGCAGCAAGCTCGTTCAACCTGGCCACTTTCCCCAGTACAGCTTCAGTCAGATCGTTCGGACTCATGAACACACTCGGCCCGGCAGCTCTGGAATCTGCAGCAATCCCGTTCAAATACCGGTCCGTCAATATCCCTTTGCTGAGCGGGGAGAAGGCGATTGAGCCGATACCCTCCGCTTCCAGAACATCAAGCAGCCCATGCTCCGGATTTCTGGCCAGCATGGAATACTGCGGCTGATGGATCAGGCAGGGTGTGCCGAGCCCTTTCAGAATTCGGGAGGCGGCAAGCGTCATTTCCGGTGAATAGTTGGAAAGGCCGACATAAAGCGCTTTGCCCTGACGGACAATCAAATCAAGCGCCGACATCGTCTCCTCAAGCGGCGTATCGGGATCTGGACGGTGATGGTAATAAATATCCACATAATCAAGTCCCATCCTGGTCAGGCTCTGATCGAGACTGGCGACCAGATTTTTCTTGGAGCCCCACTCTCCATAGGGTCCGGGCCACATGTAATAGCCCGCTTTGGTAGAGATGATGATTTCATCCCGGTAGGGTTTGAGATCATCCTTCAGAATCTTCCCGAAGCTTTCCTCGGCAGAGCCGGCGGGAGGACCGTAATTATTCGCAAGATCGAAATGAGTAATACCCAGATCAAAAGCTCTTCTTACCATTTGCCTTCCATTCTCTATCTTGTCAATTCCTCCGAAATTATGCCAAAGCCCAAGTGAGATGGCAGGGAGCTTAAGACCGCTCCTTCCGCTTCTCCGATATGTCATTTTTTCATAACGCTTGGCATCCGCCTGATAAACCACATGAATCACTCCTTTTGTATTGTCTACTATATTGTAAGGATTAGAGGAGGCTTGGCCTATAACGCAATGGAAGCCTTATATGGATTAATGTCCGATTGTCTTATATTCTTCCCGGTATCTCCTCGGCGGGATTCCCTTCACTTTCCTGAACATGCGGGAGAACAGCAGCGGATCCTGATACCCTACAGACCGGGAAACCTCGCCAACCGTCAGTTTGCCGGCAAGAAGCATCTCGCAGGCTCTTTCCATCCTGTAATGCAGCAGATATTCACGTGGCGGTATGTCCAGCGCCTTCTTGAATATCGCGCTCAAATATTTGCGGTTGAGCCCCAGCCTGTCCGCATGGCTGGCGAGCGAAATGTCCTCGCTGTAATGGCTGTGCAGAAACTCCAGCGTCTGCTGAACGTACTCCTCCTGTCTGCCTGAGAGGGTGGAGAGCGCGCCTTCAGTCCCGCTGGATTCCAGCAAGGCAGCCAGGAACTCATAGAATACAGACATCAGTCTCAAATCGAAGGCGGGACTTGCAGAGTCTGCTGCTGTTAGTTGATCGTACAGCACGGGCATGATCTTGTTATCCATGACAAATACCGGCTGCAGATCGGAGAGCTGCGTCCTGTCCAGCAGCCCTGGAACGTCCGTTCCCTGAAAACCAATCCAGGAATACGTCCAGGGATCATCGGCATCCGCTTCATAATAATAGACGACATGGGGATAAATGAGAAAAGCCTGCCCGGCCGCAAGCTCAAACGTATTGGCTCCCCGGCGTACGATTCCTTTGCCCTTATGAACAAAATGGATTTTGTAGATATCCCGTGTTCCCGGTCCCACTGCATGCCCCGGCAGACAATCCTCCTTGCCCCAGAATAGAAGATGCAGCCTGGGCGGGGATTCCGGCTGAGGAGCCGGATTAAATTGATATGTAGCCATTGAGTCGAATGTTCCCCCTGATCTGCAATATGGAATAAGAAGCCATTCAAGCATTATTAGAATTATGTATGTTGATTATACCAGTTCGCGGCGAGTCTCATCTTGGGCCTTGAAGTACTTTCTTATTTGCCGAAAAGAAGCGGCAGCCGCCTCCCGCACCTCATACTGCCCGAGAGAACAGCCGCCATTTTTTTAGAAAAAGAAAGGGTCCCCGAATCCGCCAAACGGACCAAAGCCAAATCCGCCCCCAAAACCAAAGGGTTCCGTGCCAATTGCCAGTAAATCAAACAGCACTAGTGGAAGAAACGCTTTTGTTTTTACGTTTTTTCCTTTTTCCTGTGCAATAATCAAGCGGTTTCCCTTGATCTGAACCAGCTTGCCGGAAACCATCGAACCGTCCTTTTTCAAGGCGTAGACCTGTTTTCCGCAAAGCTTCCTGGCCTGCTCTCTGCTCACTGCCATCTGTAAATCCTCCCTTATGAAGACGTTAGTCCAGGATAAGAAGCGCAGCTTGATTGATGCCTGCAGCTCGTCTTCCTGTCTATCATCTACTTTATGCAAGCCCTGATAGGAAGGATTGTATATTGCTAGATTTGTATGTTTGGATGGTAGGAAGGTTCATAAGGGATTTCAGCCTACAAATCGTAAATAAAGATCTCTTTTTCCTTTAATCGCTTTAAGGATTTTGGCAAGCGGATTTCAAGAATGCCTTTATGAATTTTGGCATGGCAGCCTCTTGTTGTCACCTGTGATGGAAGCTGAATAGAAAAATTTTTGTGATTGGCTATATTCGATAAACGAACCCGCTGGTTGTTGACATGAATCCGGATTTTGAAGGGATCGACTTTCCTGGGAACCTTCCAGCGGACGAAAACGGATTTATGGGTCTCGAATACTTTGGCCTTCTGTGCCGGCTGCGCGCTCATGGGAAACGACTTGGTTACCATTGACTGGATTTTTTCCCCGACCTGCTCCATATAGGCTTCGACCTTATCGTTGTTATTCGAGGCGGAAAATATAGATTCTTCTCCAGTAAAGGACTGGAGGAACTTGCTCCAATCGAAAAGTTGATTCGGATTAAAATTCATTCCAATCCCTCGCAAGTATTCGTTTTTGCTATATATTATGCGCCGCAAGGGCGAATCGACACACCTTATGCCAACCGCTCCCGTTGGTTCCCCCATATAGCGGGCCGTCAAAACAACCGGCGAACATATCATGGCGATGGACCATATTTAAGCCCAGGTAGTTAATCAACCATACCGATTGCCGGCTCCCGGCATATCTTGTCATGATCGTCCTTATTAAGGGATTAACGAAAGTATAACTAATCATGTTAAAAGGAAGTGATTGAAGTGCAAAGAAGCAAAAAAGCCAAAACCAAAGCTTTTCTGCCGACCCAGGGCGGACCTTCGAATGCCCTCGATCAGTCGGCTGCGCCACAATCCCCATCTGCTCCGGTATTTGCCGCTCAAGCCCAGAATCGAGCGGGCGGTCTTGACGGGATCATGTCCATGATGGGGAAATTTCAACAGATGTTTGGTTTTTTCTCGCAGATAGGACCGATGTTTAAAATGTTCAACTCCTTCATGGGACCGACAGCCACGATATCGAACCGCACTCAAAAAAATACCGGTACCGGGAAAGGAAAATCCCAGCACCGGCCACGTGCAGCTGCGGCTCAATACCATAAACAGGTCAAGAAACGCAGCAGAAATCGATAATAAAGCATCAGAGCCTTGCATTGATTCCCTGATGTGAGGCTTTTTTGTTTTAGTACAAGAGGAAACGGTCTTCGCCGTTTAACCCTCCCTATATTTTCAAAATAAAATTGCGACGATCGTTCGCCGGCTGGATTCCGGGAGCAATCGCCGCAGTTTTTTCATATTGTTTATGAAAATAACCAGCAATATAAAGAGAACCAGGATTACGCCAATGCCGGTGAATCTCCCTACACGTTTGCATTGGCAACCTTCCAATGACAACTTGTGAGGCCCTCTTTCCTGTTGAATGCTCTACATTGTATGTGGGGATTATCCGTCATGATTGTGTATTTGACCTTGAAGTGGAAAAGTCCAATTCCGCGCCGCCGGTTGGCTGGTATTCTCTTAATACTGCCTTCTCCCCCGATATCATCTGCACCAGTCTGCTTATAGCAGGCTGCCGGCGGGTTGATAGCTTCAACCGGAAACGGATTTTCTTCAGCGAGGCTGAGATTTGATGCCAACCATTCTGCGCATCATGCTGCGCGGTCTGTCAGTGGCGAATGGGACAAGGAATGAGGCCGTGAATCTGCCCATGAGCCCCTGCTCGTACACCGCCTTCTCATTGCAAAAGGCCTTGTAGCCGGGGATGCCGCCCTTGTATCTGCCCATGCCGCTATAGCCTACGCCGCCAAAGCCCATTGTATTGGAGCCCGCATGCAGGGCTAAGTCGTTCACCGTAACACCTCCGCTTGATGTACTGGAGACGACTTTGCGGATATCGTTTTTGTTTTTGCCGAAAATATATAAGCCGAGCGGCTTCTCATGCTTGTTAATGAATGCGATCGCCTCATCCAGATGTTTGTAGGAATAGATCGAGAGCACAGGACCGAATATTTCATATTTGGAGATCTGCAGATTTTCGCCCGGGTTTACCACAATGGTGAGCGGAATTTTGCGGGTTTCGGGATCGGGGAGCTTCTCGTTGGCCGGATTCACTTGAATGATCCGGCAGCCCGCTGCCTTTGCCTCCTCAATATAACCGACAATGCGATTATAGCCGGCCTGATTGATTATCGAGGATACCTTGGGGTTGTTTATCATAGTCGGGAAGGCTTTCTGATCGACCTCCACAATTTGCTGGATTAATGCCTCCAGCTTAGTCTCCGGTACGAGCGCGTAATCGACGGCAAGGCAAACTTGACCCGCATTGCCAGTACGTCCAAGCGAAATTCGGGGAGCCGCCGCACGGGTATCGGCATCCAGAAGGACAACAGCCGGACATTTGCCGCCAAGCTCCAGGACAACGGGAGTCAAGTTCGGCGCTGCAGCCGCAAGAATTTTTTTACCGATTTCCGAGCCCCCGGTGAAAACCATTTTATCCCAGGGGAGTGCAGCGAAGCAGGCCGATACATCCGCTTCTCCCGTCACGACCGCCATCTCTTCTTCCTTGAAGTATTTTGCCACCAGCTTCTGCATGAAATCGGCCGTCCTCGGCGTGCTTTCCGTCACTTTGATCATTACGCTGTTCCCTGCGGCCAATGCTTCAATCGCCGGGTCAAAAGCAAGGCAGACAGGGGCGTTAAAAGGCGTCACAATGCCGATCACGCCAAGAGGCTCGTTCAGAATATACGTTTTCTGCCCCACCAGTCCCAGCAGCCCGGAGGATTTGCGTTCCGGCTTCATCCATTTTGCCAGATGATCCCGGACATGCTTGCCGTGAAAAAGCGGTGAAAGAATATCCGCGCCGAATATTTGATCGGAATCGCGGCTGCCGAAATCCTCCTGCAGCGTTTGGATGAATTCGGGCCAGTGATCGCGGATCAGCTTGTCGGCCCGTTTCAGACGGTCCATTCTTTCCTCGTAGCTGGGGGGATTGGAAGGTGAATATTTGGCTTTTTGGACATTAAAAATTCTGTGAACTTCCTCAAGGCTTGTCGTTTTCATGAAATACATCCTTCCTTTTATATAATTATTGATTGTTTGATTAATTAATAAAATGTTATTTTGCTCTTATAGCGTCTCTAGCGTCTCAGCTCATATTAATTTATACTCATGTCTTATGGGTCTATATTAAACGATCGTTTGATTAATGTCAAACATATATTTTGTACTTTCAAAAAATAGGGCCAGGCAACCCGTACAGCCTGCCTGGCCTAACTGTGCAGCACTCGCAAGTTCCATCTGAAAATAGGTGTGTATTATTCATTAGTATCATTCAGCACGGAAAGCTCGTATTCCACTTCTCCCACCCGAATCATGCTGTCAACCGGAATATCAGCTTGCTTGCCAAGGCGAACAACCACCCAATTGGGATAGCCTTCTTGCCCAGTCGTGGCATTGCTGCCGTTCTTTGGCTGAGAGCCGGCTTCTGCGTTGACCTCCGATCCAGCAGCACCATCAGCTGGAGTGTCAGTCTTGTCGTTACTGCCCGCGTTATCCTCAGTACCGGCATCTGAATCCGGAGATTCCACAGGCAGATCCGCATCTGGATTCGTGGATTCCGTCACTGCCGGATCATCGGCTTGATTAGCCTCCGTGCCATCTTGACTATCGCCCGTACCATCATTCGCGGCATCTGTGCCGCAAGCAGGAGTAATGGCAAGCTCCGTATATTCAACCGCTTCAACACCCGCCGACTGTATGGTTAATGAACCCGGCTTAAATTGGGTGCAGGCTGCTGCGTCCTTGAACAAGAACACAAGGGAGGTCGATGCTGCCTGCCCCTCGGATGCAGCCGTTTGTTCTGCGTATACAAGCGTATCCGGCTTGACGATGTCCGTCTCATCCGGAGGCTGCGCCTCAGGCAAATCCGCAGCCTCCTGGTTTGAATCGCCCTTGCCGGAGAATGAAAGGATGAAGCCGGCGGCAACCAGAATAATACCTAAAGCCAGAATGCTTGTAATCATCGTCGTTTTCCGGCTCCGGCGAAAAAATTTGCCAAGAGGCGAGGCAAGCCCCCGCTCAGCCTGTTTATACACGGCAGTGAGAGATGCTCCCGCCATGTCGAAAAGCTGCTTCCGATTCGCCCGCTTTTTGAAAGCATTCCGGTCAACCTTCGTAAAGTAACCGACGATAGCACTCGAGTAGGAAGGCACAAAGCCTCTGGATCTCATGAAATCCGGATGATTCTCCGACCATTGGAAGAAACGGTATACCAGCTCCCTGTTCGGGGCGTTCCGCTGCAAATAATCGATCAGCCCCGCATAATCCACCGTTTCCATGTCCGGACTGCGCAGAAATGCCAGCACAAGACGCGGAAACTCAGCCGGTCCCAGATGAGCTGCCAACAGCCGGCGTCCTGCCTGCTGCACACGGTCGATCTCAGCCGGAGACAGCCGGTCGAATAATGCCGCTGTCGGCTCCGGTCGTGTGAACCATTCATAAACCGCGAGCAGTCCAGCGGCTGCGGATTTCTGCCGGGGATCCTGCAGCTGTCCGTTCCAGCGCTGCAGCTGACCCTGGAACTCAAGGAATTCTGCTGACGCAAGCTGATCTTCGGTGAGCTTGTCCAAGTCAAGCTCACTGAGCATCGCGCGATAGACGGCAAGCTCCAGCTCCTGAACCAGGCCAACGCCTTCCTGTGAAGACGGCTGCTTCCCGGTTCCTGACCATTCTTCCCCAGTCAGCCCGCGCAGCTGCCCGAACGTCCTGTTTGCCGCCGGTATCGAATGACCCTCTTCGGCCAGCCTGTCGGTCAACTGCTGGCGGACCAGCGCATGGAACGGCTCATAGCCAAAAAGTCCCGGATGAACGCTTCCCCACTGCCCAACCAGCTCAAGCACGCTTTTTGCTCCAGCCGCAGCCTGAAGCTTTATCTCCAGAAAAGGAATGAACAGGCTGCCCGCTAATCTCGCATCAGTCAGCAGCTTCGCGAAGAACGCCCTGCTTAAGGCAGAATGGCTTTCCACGGCCGCATAGAAGGAGGCGGCTGCTTCCTGTTCGTTCTGCATATTCGCATTGTTGAGTGCCAGGATGATGAAAGAGACCAGCTTGCTTTCGATATGCTTGCCGTCGATCCGATAGTAATCCTTAAAGACATCCATTATGAAAGGCTCCGGAACCTGTCCTTGCCGTACCCGGTCAAATTCATAGTCAAAGCAGGACAGGAACAAATCATTCAGCCGCATCTTGGAATCCAGCGAGCCGGTTGGCTGCAGATAATCGAGCAAGCCGTGCAGCACCGCTGCTTTATGCGTTTCATAAAGCGATTTGCTGCCTTCCTCAATTTGATAAATGATGCACAGCTCATGATAGCTGACCGCTGCGGTTTGGCGTTCCGGTTCCATGTCTTCGAGCATCCGCTCGGCAAATTGATAGAAGCTGTCCGCGCGCTCAAGGCGATCCAAATTGTCCCAGGCGAAGTCCAGGTACGGCTGATCCTTTCCATCCAGATCGACATTCATCAGCCTGCCGCTGGCGAAATCCAATATATAATCCTTCTCGATGCTCCGGTCCCCCAGGCGCAGGCTTCCCTTCTCCACAAACGTAAGATGCACCGATTTCCGGCTTTGCGGCTCTTTCGCATAGGTGATAAAACCAAGCTGCCTGCGGTAGGCATAAGGCAAGCTCGCATAAAGCAGCCCAAGAAGCTGCTTGGCCAGGTCCGGCAGCTGCTTGATCGGCACATCAAGCGCAACATACACCTTCTTCTTGCCGCCGACCGCGGCCATTACCGCATACAGCAGCTGCTTGAATGGCGTCTCTCCAATATTCAGCCGCGCCAATAGGGAACGATAGGACGTTCTGCCCGCAGCCGGCGCCTGAACCGGCAGTCTGGCCAGCTCCGCAATCTCCGTACCGCTATCGATATCATAATGATCGGCGAAGGATGCTTGCAGCCAGTCCTCATATTCACCAGCCGAGTCCGCGCCATGACCCTTTGGTATGACGTAGTTATGCGTAAAGAACGCGCTGCGAAGTCCGGTGAAATCCGCTGCCCTGTAGACACTTCGCCCAAGCAGAACGTCGCCATTCTCCAGATGCAGCAGATGCACCGTCTCGGGATATGCGGCATCGTCCTTCTCGCCGCGCGCTGCCAGCTCGGTAGGCGCATCGTATACGCAGAGGGGATGGAGCACTTTTTTGATAAATGAAGGGTCCAGACCGTCCGATTTGGCAATTGTGTCATAGCCTTCCGTGGATCTGAAAATACCGCGTCTTTCCCTTGCATACATCTGCTGCTGGATCATCCTGCCGGGCGTAGAATCGCGCACTATTCTCTTCTCCCCTCAATATAGTTCAGCTTATAAAGCAGCCAAATGAAGGGCTCGTCGACCCGGATGGGACTCACGACGGTTTGCAGCTTCTGGTCCACGGGATTGCTGCCCAGAGCGGATACCGCATAATAAGCCGTATCCTTGAAATAAACGTCCATCGTGCCCTTGAACGGACGGTCGACCTTCTCAATGAAGCGGCGGATTTCGCCGTCAATATTCTCGAATTCAGTCAGATTGAAATAATTGCGGTGCACCATATTATTAAAAACATTGCTGTTCGATTTAATATATTCGCCATCCTCATCCTTAAGGGAATGAAGCATGTCGCTCTTCGTCAGCACGACGGCTGTCGGAATATCCGTTTTGTTGTTTTCCTGATAAGCTATAAAATCGCCGAACATGGTCAGCACGACGTCGCGCGGCTCATCGTATTGGGAAACCCATTCTCCGGGCTTATCGCCCAGATTCATTCTGATCTTCTCGCGGATCGAACGGATTTGCAGCGGATCGACCATCAGCAGGATGCCTGCCGAGTTCTTGATATGCTGACCGTGGAGACCGAGGTAATCCTGTTCGACCATCCCCTCGCCCGCCACATCAAAAAATACGAGCGTAAGCGGCGGCTTCTCGTCGTCCTTGAAGACGAACTGGAAGATAAACGGCTCCTGCATCTTCTCCTTCTGGGTGGATGCAAGCAGATCGCCGCGCTCGAATAACGGCTCCTCGTAATAGGTGCGGAACTTGCGGCTGATCTCCGCGTTGAGCGGCATGCAGGCCGCGTTGAAGTGGTCCGCCGTCGTATTCTGCAGTGTATGGATCAAGGCGGTCATATACACCGATTTCCCCACCTGGGAAGCGCCTATAATGGAAATAATATTGCTCGGCGCTTTGCCGGCGGTCACCGGAAGCTCATTATGGCATCTCGGGCAAAGCCTTCTGCGCGTGAGCTCGCCGTAACGGTCATTGATTCCGGTAAGCACGTGATTGGAGTAAATCCGATGCTCTTCAGGCACGTCCTGCGGACGAAGCACCGCTTCCATGTCATGTACGGAATCAAGACCAAAGCGCTCGCGGTATTTGTTCAGCTCCTCGTCTTCTCCAAGGGCATAATCTTCATCGTCCTCACGGGAATGGGCAGCGCGGAATACGACCTCCTCCGGCGTGAATTTGCTGAAGCAGTAGGGACAGACGATATCATAGAACAACGGCCGCGCCTTCGCCTCCGGCTTTTTTTTGAAAAGATCGAAAATACCCATGCGCTTTTTCCTCCTTTACACTGAAATCAATTCGTACATTTGCCCGTAGGTCCGGCCATCGGTGAAAAACAACCGGATAAAATCCTGTTTGCCCACCTCAACGGGAGGCAGGATGGTTTTTCCCGCCGGGAACGGCGCGACAAAAGGATACAGCAGCCCATCCTCTTTATTTGCGGGGTAACCGCCTTGCTTCTTGACGTAGCAGAGCACGTCCTTCGCAATCGGAACTTCTGTCGTCACCTGAATTTGAATCGTTTTGAATTTTCTCAAAAAACCGCCTTTATCCAAGAGCGAATAATAAATTTTAGCCTTGCCGGCACTGATTTCGATACTGTTCCCGCCGTCAGCCTGCCGGATAAGCTGCGGGCCGCCGCTCCCTTCCCGGCAGGCAAATACCGTAAGGACATAACGCCCGATGCCTTCCAGGCGGCTGTGATAGCCGTTGTTCGCTTTATATTCCGCCCTCGTGTACAGTTTTACGTTTCCTGTATTCCCGGCTGCGGATTCCGCCTGCTCGGCAGGGGTCTTCCGGATGTAAACCGCATCGATGTCCCGCGGCCAAATCCAGCGCAGCGTGAAGCGCTCCTCCTCGACTGTGCGGGTCAAGCCGCTGATGACCGGAGAACCTTCCTTCGCATCGGTAAACTGCATCTATTCCGCCTCCCGCATCAATTAAAATCCATGGCTGCGGCTGTCCTTCGTCCGTCCGCCCATGCCCGCGGCGGGAATGTCGCGGCTGCTGCCTTTTCGTCCGCCGCCCCGCGGCTTGGTGCCGTTATTCTCGCTCACCGGAACAACGAGTGTAAATAAACCGATGATGGCCGCCAGCACAAGCGCAGCGATGAACCGCCAGAAACCGTCCGTGAACGCCTGCCCGGACAAGCCGTTATCCAGAATAAAGCCAGCCAGCAGGCCGCCGGCGAGCCCCCCGCTGCCGAAGCTTACCGCCAGAAAGCGGTTGTCGAACAGCAAACCCAGCGAGATTCCTACGGCTGCTCCAACAATGCCCAGCGACAAAATACGCAGCAGCGTGTAGAACGTATTATCCGCCATCGTATCGGTCCGTTCTGTCAGCAGCGTCCGGTTGTCGATTTTATCGTATATATTTTGAAAAACAAGAGCGAGTCCGCTTGCTTCCGATACATCGTAATAGCTGCCGCCGGTGGAGTCGGCTATTTGCTGCAGCAAAGCTGAGCCTCTGGCATCAACAACGCTGAGACCCACCGTATTGACGGCAATCTGCTGCTCTTGATAGGCCGCAAGCTGCTGGTCGATATTGGATTCGCTGAAGCCGTCCGACAGCAGAATGACCAACGTGCCGCGTTTGGCATTTTCCTTGCCCTCGATTGTCTTCATTGCCTCCGTCAGCGCAAGGCTGAAATCCGTTCCTCCGTCAGTAGGCTTGAGCGAATCGATTACGGCATTCACCGAATTCTTCTCGTCCTGTGTGCCTAGACTGACAAAGGGCTGGATCAACTCAGCGGTATTGCTGAAGGCGACTACAGCCACCCGGTTATCGCTGTCCATATTGTTGATCAGCTGCTTCGCTGCCGCATACCGCTCGTTGTCCGGATCGGTCTCCAGCATGCTTCCCGAATTGTCGACGACCAGCACAATATCCTTCACCTGCTTCGCGCCGCCGAATTGCAGCCCGTAAAGCAGCTGAAGCAGGCCGCCGACAGCAAACAGCAGAATAAGGGTAGCCGGGACGAGCAGCTTCCAGGATAAGTCGGTATAGCGCTGCCGCCAGGAAGACCCGTTCAACCGGGGCGCGATCATTTCCGCAAGCAGGCAGGCCAGGCCGATGCACAAGGCCAGAACGCCAAAGTAGAGGCCAATGACGATAAAGCGCGGCCAGCTCTCCAGCAGCGCCCCCAGTATCACTTCACCGAACGCGAATCCGATTGCGCCGCCGATTATGCTGAACAACAGGAGAAGCATATTTATTTTTCGTTGCATGATGACAGCACCCTTTCAATTGCTAGTGGACTGCGATTATCGATATATACCGGTCAGCGGAGCTCAGGCAGAAGAGACGGATCAAGCGTGTGAAATTCATACCCATTCTGCAAATAGGCTTCATAATACACCTTGCCGTTTCGATAATACATCAAATCTTCCAAATGAAAGCCGCCCATAATATTCAATTTTTCCACCCCGCTGCTGCGCTTCTCGTGCACACAGCCCAGCTTGTAGATCCTTGACGTTTCATCCACGCTAAGAGCATAACGGATAAATTCGCTCTCCCGGTCTCCGAACAAATATTTCTCCTCATAACGATGCTCATGCGTATAATCAAGCAGACGGATATGAATTGCCGCGTTATCCTCCAGCGTCCGGTACAGCCGGTGGAACAGCTCATCCCTCGATACAGCCTGCTGATTATGATAGGCAACAGATACGTTCGCCCGCTGCAGCAGCTCCTCCTCGAAGGTCTGGGCAAAGGGCTCGGCGGTCAGGATGTGCCTGCGGCATATACCGGTCAAGCGCTCTATAAACGCGTGTTCTCCCTGATCCAGAAGCTCCATTACACGTCCCACGAGCCGCTCCTCGAAGAATGCCCCTGCGCCGCGCTTCTCTTCGATATCCTGCATGACGCTGCCGGTTACCCGCTCGTAATAATCGAAAATATTTTGCCCGATATAATCATCCGCCAATTGGATGCTTTGCTGCGCCGCCGCATTAAACTCTGCTTCCAGTGCGGCCATTCGAACAACACGGCTGCGGTATTCCTCGTGCAGACGCTCCAGCTCGCCTGATAACTTCCGGTACAAGGCCAGCTCTGTCTCCAGCCGCAGCAGCTGCCACCGCAAACGGTAGACCGTATCGAAAAAACCATGTATAAAGGCACGTAAATTATGTTTGTCCATGAATGGAAGCCGTTGAAATTTCAAATCCTGGGCACGTATTTCGCGGGTGCGGTCAAGCTCCTCCCGGGCGAGATCGATTTCCCGGACCAAATCGCGCTGCCGGGCGCGAACCGCTTCAAGCACACTGCCGGTCTCATTCTTCTCGTCGGTCCATTCGGACACCTGAAAGAAGCTGAACTGCGGATGCTCCTGCATATTGCGGCTAACGGCGCGCCGCAGCTCTTCCCCGGCCTTTATTAACCCGATGCGCTCCTCGGCCGGCCGGGTGAAATGCTTGCGGAAGAAGTCCGCGCAGCCGTCCCCGAACAAAGCCTCCTCGGCCTCGCGCAGCGACATGCGCCGCAGCTGATCGTACCGGATGCCGCTCGTCAGGAGTCCCGTCATATCGGCGAGCTGATCCTCGTCTGGAACGAGGTCGGCCAATCGAATCTCTATCGCAGCCGCATCCAGTCCGAACAATGCCAGCTTCTCCTTCATTCCTGGTTCAGGCGCGCTCTGCAGCCGCAACACGATTTGCTTGAGAAAGTGGTACAGCACATTTAAGGCAATCGAATAATTGGGACGCTTGACCTTGGCCAGTCCCGCCGAGACGAAGCCCTGTCTCCCCGATTCGGCCATCAGGCTGTTCCTGAAGGACGAATTATTGTAGCTTGCGTCATGAGACTGGACCTGCGCATCCCTTCTTTTTCTGTTTTTCAGCAGCAGCATATGGCAGATGATCTCATAGTTATCCTGCATTCCATTAAAGGTCGAAATGCCCCGCTCGTTGCGGTCGGATAACACATAAACAAGATCAAACAGCGGAGACGGCTTGTGAATTACCGGGATTGTCAAGCCGTCGCCGGTCACCTGCAGCCGCGCGGAGTATGCGTAATCCGGCCGCTGCATCCCTTCGAGCTCCCGCAGGAAGCTGATTCCCGCCGCGCTGGCATAGCCGAACGTCTCCGACTGCTCCCGCTCGCTAATCAATGCGTACAAATCCATTTGCACCGATTTGAACAGCTGCAGAAAAATCGACTGCGCAAGCAGCGATATTTCCGGAACAAGCACGTTTAACGGATCCTCCACTCTGGTAATAACGGCAAGATGAAGGCGGTCGAAGGAGGCGTACAAGCGGCCGTAATCCGCAATCGTATCGCTAACCTGCCGCAGCGCCCGGTTGAGATCGTCCAAGTGACGCCCAGCCTCATGGAAAGCGGCTCCGATATCCTTGCGCTTGGTCCGGTTATCCCGCTCACCCGCCGCTACTCCGGATAAGGCAACCCGCATAACCTTGGGGTCGGATCGGCCATGATCAGCTTCACGGTATGCGGATGCGGGGTTTGCCTCATTCCCCGCCCCTATGCTGTCATTCGTCCCGCTTGATGAAACATGGAAGTAAATAACGCCGGCATTGTTATCCCATTTCAGCTTATTCGAGCAGATCATCGGTTCAATCGCATGCCCCGCCTCATCGCCGATATATAGAAATACGGTGGGATAGTAAATGCTGCTCTGATCATCCTCAAGGCCGCTGAGCTGCTGCTCGGCGGCCGAATAGTCGGCTGCGAATCGATCCAGCAGGGCTCTCATCGCTATTTCAGCTTTCTGCGGATTTCATTAAGCTTTGTCGTCATTTCTTTATAAAACCGGTGCATCTCCTCGCCGTTCGCAAGCTCCACCTTCTCGTATTCGAGACGCTCGCGCGCGTCAAGGAATATGCCCAGCAGCTCCTCCAGCTTGGCCAGCAGCTTTGAAGTATCCTCCGTTGCCGTGAGTTCCGTTACACGGCGCGCCGCCTTGCGCATAAGCGTGCTGCGGTTCTTCTCATCAAGCTGACGGAAGCTTTCGAACACCTCATGCTCGACATAGCTGCTGCTCTTCATTAAATTAGCGAAAGGCGCCCAGGCTTCTTCCTCGGGCTCGCGGTCGTATACATAAAGCGCGCCCTTCCTGATGATCGTCTCCGTATACAGCGCCTCGATAAACTGATCGAGCCATTTTTCCTCATCCTGATGCTGATGAAGCAGCTGCTCAAGCTCCTTCGCCTTAACCGAAATGGACTCGTACTTCGCCAATTCCTCGCGCACCCGTCCCAGCAGCTCCGGTGAACGGATCAGATTTTCCTGCGCAAGCTCCTCCGTGAAGCTTCCGAATATATCCTTCGCCGCTTCGGGCTCCAGCCCCTCGGACAGCAGCCGGTTCAGCTCGTTCAGCGCGCGTTTGACCTCACCCAGATTCGGCTTTGCCGCATCCAGCAGCATATTAAATGGTTTCAACGCATCCGCCAGCTGAAAAGGCTTCGTGAACCGGACGGAGTATCGGCTGCTTGTGTTGTTGTCGATGCCCTTCTCCTCAATGATGCGGTAGCCCTCCGCTTTGGCAAACTCGGCCCGCACCCTTGCATTATAGCTTCTCACGCGTGAATTGACGTACGTATCCCCCCAGGATTTCTCGGGAATCGGCGACGGCAGATACGTCCAGTTGACCCGGTCGGTTTGCACCAGATGGCGTCCGATGCCTTCCTTGTCCAGAATGGTCCGTTCATAGCTTTCCTCATATACCTTAAGCGGCGTATAAACGAACAACGGCACGCCATTTCTCGTATTCAGCCAGAAAATCCGGTTTTTGACTTCGCTTTCCTTGATCGTGAAGTGCGATTTGCCGATGGAGTTGTTCTGATAGTTCCGGATCCCCCGCAAAATGCTCGGCGCCTGCAGCGGCACCGACACGAAGCCCCATGACGGCACATGCAGATTGCCCGAGCTGTTGCTTAAGTGGAATACCGGCACAGCTTCCTCATCCAGCTTGCTCGCGATATGGCGCTCGACGAATTTCTCGATCGATTCATCGTTTCCATATTTCATGACGAGGAATTCTTCCATCGATTTTGTAATGAGGTCGCCAAATTTATCGGTCAGAAACTCCGAGATCGAACTGACGATATCGATTTCCTGCTCCTTCACCCAGAGATTCGAATGATCCAGCAGCTCCTGCGTAAAGTCGCGGATCAGGTCGTCCCCGTCCTTCTTGTCCATCAAGCGGCTGATCACATCGGAAATGTCCGGTACGCCGACGATATTCCAATAATAGGTTTTATTCCCTTTATGGTCGGCCTGCTCTTCCCCGTTGGTGAGAATGTCGCCGTTCTTGGCAAAGATCGAATTAAGCACATTTAAAATTTCCGTAAACACGTTGTAAATCCGGTTGTTCTCGTTATTCAACAGCTGGTGCAGATCCTCATAGAATTCAATCAGCTGCTCCATGCGCTCGACATCGGCATGCAGCCAGTACTCGTTGATTTTCGCTTCAATATAATTGTTCTTCTTCTTGTCCTTGGACACGAACGCACTCTTCGCATCGCCCATGCGCTCCTCGGCCTGATCTCTGGCCGCTTCAATCTCCCGTGGAAGCCGCGACAGCCCTTCGCGAAGCGTCTCAATATAGGAAAGCAGCATCTTCAGCAGGCAAAAGCCTTTCTCGGTGTGCAGAAGACGGGATACGTAGAACGGCCCCTGCTCCGGATGAAGGAAGGTACGGCGGATTTGATCGGTAAATTGCCCGACGATTTCGCCTGGAAGCTGTTTCTTGGCTTTGATGTATTCCTCGCGCGCACGGGCCAGGAAGTTCTGCTCCAGCTCGGTATCCATGTTCACGGCTTGCATTTTGATCACGTTGTTGTAGCTTAGACGCTCGCTGTTCTCGAATCCCGGCAGCGGCTCCGGCACACGCGAATCGAATGTCTTCATCATCGTATCCAGATCGATTCCAAGCTTGCGGGCAAATTTCTCCACGTCATCCTGGCTTGGCGCCTTCTCGAACATTTTGTCCATTTTGTTGAAGAGCCTGTAGGCCAAATAGGTCGTCATTTCCTCGATTGGCAGCACCGCCGATGAAGCTCCGATGATGTTGTAATCGTAATTAGCAGGGTACATCTTGTTCATTTGGGCGATGTTCGTCCGGATGTTGCTGATATAGTCATGAATGGCGAATTCTTCGCCGGACTGCTTTTCCTCGCTGGAGATAAAGTTCGTAATATTCTCCGCCGTCACGTTCATGCAGTAATCGTAGGCATTCTCCAGCAGCTTGCCCTCCGCGTTGGTGGCAGAGATGAGATGGCATAGATTAAAGGGCGGGAGAGGCGAATTGACGGTCAGAATATTGCCGTACTGCTGCTTGAACCGTTCTCCGCGGCTGTCCACATTCATCCAGTAGTCCAATTCCTTCAACGCGGCATAACCGTTCTTCTTGATGTACTCGCGCGTATGGTCGCTCAGGCTTTTATTGGCAAGATTAATGTCCGGCGTAAACAAATAACCAAGTGTGTTGACCCGGTCAATGCCTGCAGCTCCGTGGTCGCGCTCAATAATTCCTCTGACGATATATGAAATATCAAGGAAGCAGCCGCTGCCCGTTCCGCCGGACAAGCCTGTAAGCAGAAAGACCATCAGCTTCTTGTTCGTGCCGACGGACAGCGTCTTGATTTTCTTGTCGATGCTCTGCACGACCTGGTTGATCTTCGTAAACAGCAGCAGACGTCCTGCCTGGCGTACGCCCGCCGCGCCGTTCATCCCGTCGGTAATGCTCAGCTCCTGCGACAGCCAGTCGGTAATGTACGGCTCCAGTATACTGCGGTTTTGCAGCAGTCCTCCAACTTCCGCGTTGGAGAGCAGCACGAATTCGTTAATGGGATCCAGTCCGATCCCTTTATACTTTTTATTGCGGTCCTGTTCATTCGTTTCGAAGGCAAGAAATTCCACATTGTCGGGCTTATCGCGTTTTCGCTTGGAAACCGGATCCTCCGGCAGCTTGAAGCGGCGGTTAATCTGATATTTCAGGCGCATCAGCGCATCAATGCCGGTACCGCCTAGTCCAATAATCAAAATCGGGTTGTCGATCGTGTCTACCCGAATTTTCTCGCTGACAATGCCCCCGCCGAGCGAAACGTCAAGCTGCTGTATATGCTCTCTTACGATTGGTTTCATTCTTTACTACCTCCTGGGCTCTATTTATACGAGATATTCGATGAATATCGTTTTGTCCACCTGCGTCAGCGTCACCGTAATGCGGTCGCCGCTCTTCATTTCCAATGCGCGGTCCGCATCGACGGCGCGTCCCGATTTCTCAATCGTGCAGGAGGAGGCGTTATGCAGCACGATGCGGTCATTGCTGCCCGGTTTGAAAACCACCTTTTCGGTTTCCTTCAATTCAGGCGCCAGCTGCAGCAGCTGGTGGAGCAGCAGCTTGCCCTTGAAGGCTGACAGCTTCTTGTACTGCGGCGACGTTTTGTCGCCTGTATTCTCATCCCGGATTTCAATGACGAGCTGTCCGACAAAGCCGCGGTTCGCCTGCTTCAAGAGCCGCAGCACGTAATAAGCTGCCGCAAGCAAAACAGCCAATCCGATGACACCTGCTATGACAGGCACCATGGGGAATGGCTTGCCTGCCTCATCTGCCGTCTTGGCCGGATTCGTTTGTCCCGCTGCCCCCTCTTTGGCCGTAATGGCAACCGCATCGGTCTCCCGGAAGAAGCTTTCCTCCTCGGCCCTTACCTTGATTTCATAGTCATGCTCGTCGGCGATTTTGTAGGTGCCTTCGAAATGATCGCCCGCATTGTCCATCGGGATTTCCTCGGACTTGCCGGTGTCTACGTCTTTAACGAGTAAAACTGCCTTCATGTTGCTATATTGTGCCTGATCCTCCAGTTTTTGTCCGCCGCTGACCAGGTAAGAGTTGAATGACACTTCATCGCCCTTTGAATAGGCGGTCGAAGCAAGCGGGTCCATCGCCAGGCTCAAATCATAGTTGAAGATAAGATTAATGTCGATTTTATCGCGATTAACCCCCTTAACCTGCAGCGTCCAGTCGCCTTCGGACGGCTTCAGCAGCTTGATTAAGGAATAGCTTTTTGACTTTGACAACAGGACATTATCCGAAGGAATCGCGATGGCTTTGCCGGACGGGTCGACCAGCTTCGCCTCAACCGGCTGGGCGGACATAATGGATATGTTCGCTTCCAGCACATTCGCGTTGGGAACGGAAATTTTCACGTTCTGGTAGCTCCCGTCAGCGGTAAACGAATCGACCGGAACGACATTCAAGTCGAGATGGCTGGCGAAAATTTCGCTTAATATTTGCGGCAGATCATCCGCCGAATCGGTTGAGAACGACTTGCCGCCGGTTTGATCCGCTATCTTCGCCAACGCTTCCTTGTTTAATTTCCCGTCGGCGTTCAATCCGATCGTATAAACCGGTACGCCGCTGTCGTTCGCTTCTTTGACGGCTTTCTGCATATCCGCATCGGACTGGGCCTGCGTTCGGCCGGAATTATCATCAAAATCGTTATTGCCGTCAGCAAGCAATATAATCATCGGCTCATGACCGGGATCGGCTCCGTCATCCAGAATTTGCATGGCTTCCTTGACTCCGACGGATACGTCCGTATAGGCGCCGCGGTCCAGTTGGTCGATAAAGCCCTTCAAGCTCTCTTTATCTTCTGACGATTGAATTTCCAGTAAAGCTTTCTCGCGCTGGATCTTGTCGGTATAGGCAACGATTCCAACCTGATCGCCCTGCGCCGACAGCATGTCAATGAACATCTTCATCGCTTCGTTGCCGATTTTGCCCGGATCGCTCGCGCTCATCGAATTGCTTACATCGAGCACCAGCACCGCGTCGATTTGAGAAGCGCCCTGCGCCGCATGGACCGTGGACAGGCTGCCCAGCGGCAGCATCAGCAGAACAGCCGAGACCATAATAAGTCGGCGTGAAAAACGTTTGAGTGGACTCATATAAATGTACTCCTTTGCGTTAGCGCGAATAGGTCTCGCAATCTAGTTCAATAGTAACGGTTAGTATCTGCTCCCAGTATAATGATATACTATCAAAATAAGTATACCTGATAGATTCCAGGAAATCACTTTTACTGTATGAGAGGAACAACACATGGTTACATACGCCTGCCTTGGACTTTTGTTTCTTTTTGTCGTTATCAAAGCCCTTATCTACCGTTCGCGCGTGAGAAAAGCCCCGTCTCCCGAGCAGCTGAGCAAGCTTGTCTTTTCCATCCTGAGAAGCAGCGGGCAGCGTGACCGCGAATGATGAAGAAGCTTCCGGTACGACTTAACCCTTATATTAAAACACGCTATCCTTATTCTAAGCTTAAAATATGCCGCCGCTGCAATTATTTTACCGTTCTGGGAGACGCAGAATGCCCGGCATGCGGCAAAACGGCCCTGCAAAGCGTCGAGAAGAGAGCTGCCGCGATGCTGCAGCGCTCGATCTGGAGCGTGCGAATCATTATACTGATCATCATGCTCGCCGGCTTGACGATGAGCGAATCCATGATGCAGAGCGGTCTGCTCGCTGCAGGAGGGCTGCTGCTGCTCGCTGTACTCTGGACAATCCAGAGACGGTCGGCCCCTGCCCTTCTGCTCTGGCAGCTGGAACAATTATTTCATAAAGAGGCTTATAGCCTCTTTGCCGGCCTTGTTCATGACCGGGAGTCGGCCATCAAGGTGTTTCACAGCGGCGATAAACCGCTTGCTTATGAAATGCTGCGTGAAATCGGGGCGCTCGTTCACACCGACCAGCTGCGGGCCGAGCAAATATTGCTGCTTCAATCGTTCGTGCTGCGCAAGGATATGGACCTTATGCTGGACCCGCTCTTGATGGACCATTTTAACCCCGATCTTGTCGAATATATTGGCGAGCTCGCGAAAATCAGGCGGGACCTCCTGAAAGAAAATACGTTCAGGTATATTTTACTGCATGAGGCCCAGATTCTTAAGATGGAGCATGGCGAGAGCATCCTCACCGGCGTTGCCGGCGCCGCGGTCAGAATGAAGCGGTACATAACGCTTTATCCGTATTTGGTGCAGCGCTATGCGCGCAAGCTCCCCAGGGACCGTTTTCTGCGGCTTTACCTGATCATCCAGAGCAGCCCGCTCGCGAGTCCCAGTCCTTTATATGAAGAGGTTATGAGCATTTATAATGAGAAGTACAAATGGGATGAGGACTTCCGGCACGCCAACAAGTAATGCGGCGTATAAATCAACCGGGCAAAGTGCAGGAATAACAGGAGGAATGAAAAGAGGCCGGCAGAAGACACTTAAACAGAGTGTCTGTCTGCCGGCTTTTTTGGCAATATTTTAGTGCTGCTTCGCGTAAGAATATAACCTGGACATGATCATTGCGGTTATTTTTGCAGTCCATCGTTACATCTCCTGGCGGAAAATGCAGACAAGCCATGGGCGGCGTGTAAATTTATCTGTAATTTGGAAAATTCTCAGCTCCGCTTATTGGTCTTTAGCGGAACGACATCGGCCGTTTCCAGATAGAATGTGAGCAGCCTCTCCTTGAGGAAGGCTGCTGTCTCCTGTAACTCGGGATCGTCAATCCGGTTGTCCGTCTCCATGGGATCGCGCTTCAGATCATACAACTCATCGCGTTCATAATGGCGTCTCACATATTTATAGTCGCGCGTCCTGCACATCACCGCTTTCGTATGCTCGGGACCTTCAAGCTGCTGCAGTCCGACACGAGGCCAATACAGTCCGGAAGACGTTCCCATCGATGTGCTCTCCAGCTCCATCGCCTGCGTCTCGCCAAACAGCCGCCCCCCTTCGGTGAACACCGCATCGCGGTGCTCGTCCTTCTCTCCTGCCAGCACCGGCAGCAGCGAACGTCCGAAATGGGTGTGCTTGGGCGTTAATCCGGCCAGTGCTTCAACCGTTGCGGGGAAATCGATCAACTCGACCAGCGCCTCGCTGACGCGGGGCTGGATCTCCACTCCTTTAGGCGGCTTAATGACAAAGGGGACATTGGTGAGGCAATCCTCGAACGTGTTCTGCGTTTTTTCAACCAGTCCGTAATCTCCCGTAAAATCCCCATGGTCGGAGAAGAAGAACACCGCCGTATCATCGTAGATCCCCGTCTCCTTGAGCGTATCAAGCAGCATTCCGAATTGATGATCCACCCGCGCGCACATACCGTAATAAGTGGCGCGCAGCTCCTGCCAGCGATCCTCTGTCCACCCCTGCAGCTTCTGCCGCTCGAAGATACCCTTTAGCAGACTGGGCTTCTTCTCCCAATCCGGCGCTGGCGTCCGCTTCGGCAGCTTGTCGCGGTCGATCAGACTGAACCAGGGCTCTTCGACGCCATAAGGCGGGTGCGGATACAGCAGCGGCAAATAAATGCAGAGCGGCTTATCCTGCGGGGCATTTCGGATAAAGTCGATGGCCCCGAGTACATTCGCCCAATCGCCATCGTAATAAGCCTCCTCGTCCGGCGCCTTCTCCAGCTTACCGGCATAAAACGAGTAGTAATTATCACTCTCGGGATCGCCGCGCCACCCGTCGGAGAAATGCAGATTTGTCTCCGGCCGCGGCTTCTTCTCCGGCTGATACTTGATGTCGCAGTAAGCTTCGAACCCGTTCTCGGCCGGAACAAGATCATTTTTGCCGCCCCACCACACGGTATAGCCCTCGTCCTTAAGACTCTTCAGCAGTACCGGCTCGTCTTCCTGCATCATATGGAACATGGTGCGGTGTCCGCCGACATGAGGATACCAGCCGCTCATGAACGAGCATCTGCTTGGCGTGCAAACGGGATTCTGGCAGAAAGCGTTGCGGAAGGACACCGCATCGGTCTGAACCAGCCGGTCCAGATTCGGCGTGACCGCGGCTATGTTGCCAAGATGGCCCATGACATCGGCCCGCCATTGATCGGGATTGAAGATGACAATATGCGGTTTTGCAGGCATATTCGTTTCCTCCTCGGATTTATAGGATTTTGGGGTCGCTTGGCCCTGATCCGGTTCAACCTTTGACCGAACCGGCAATGCCGTTGATGAAATAACGCTGGAATACAATGAACACGAGGATAACCGGTATCAGCGAGATCGCAGCCCCTGCAGCCATTCCTGTCCAATCGACGGTATTTTCTCCCGTGAAGGAGAACATGCCGACGGCCAGCGTCCGCAGCTCCGGCTTGTTCAACGTGAATATCAGCGGGACGAAGAAGGAGTTCCACGTCCAGATAAACTGCATGATTACCGTCGTGGAGATGATCGGCTTGGAGAGGGGAAGCATGATCTGCCGGAAGGTCCGGAAGAACCCGCTCCCATCGATCTCCGCCGATTCCTCCAGCTCCTTGGGAAGCGTCCGGAAATGTGCCGCATACAGCAGAATGAAGAGCACATGGGCGCCGGACGACTCGGCCAGAACGACGCCGGGCATCGTATTCAGCAAGCCGAGATGCTTGATGATCTGATAGATCGGAATAATCGTGTAGCCCTTCGGAATGAACATCGTTACCGTGAAAGCCAGTATCAGGAACCGGCTGCCTGGGAAACGAACCCGTCCGAGCGCATATCCGGTCAGTGCCGACAGCACGACGACAATAATAACCGTTGAGGCCGTAATAACTGCCGAATTGGTAAAATAAGTGGAGAAATGGCCGACCCGCCAGGCGCGGGCAAAATTGTCCCACTGTGCCGCCTCCGGCAGCAGCTTGATGCCTGAGGCGATATATTCGGTATTCGTCTTCAATGAGGAGAAGATCATCCATACAAAAGGATAGACCCATAAGACGCCCAGCGCAAGCAGCAGCAGATGCAGCAGCAGATTCGGTCCGTGCTTGAATGCAGTTCGTCTCATCATCCGTCTCCTTCCGGTCCGCTGAGCAGCTTGTCGCTGCGGTCCCTGGCCGCGTTAGCCAGCCAGCCGAGCAGCAGGGTCAGCAGGAAGATCATCAATCCGAATACGATGCCTGCCGAAGAAGCATACCCGATCTGGGGAAAGCCGCTCGTATTGAAGGCATAGTCGTAGATATACAGATCCACCGTCTCTGTTGCGTAGAATGGCCCCCCTGCGGTCAGCGTCTTTACCAGGTCGAACACATGCATGCTGTTCACGACAGTAAGCAGCAGCACGACGGCGGCTACCGGCTTCAGCAGAGGCAGTGTGATATAACGCAGCACTTGATCGCTCCTGGCCCCGTCGATCTTTGCCGCCTCGAACACCTCGCCGGGCAGCGACTGCAGGCCAGCCAGCCAGTAGACCATCACCATGCCGAAAAATTTCCATGAACCGACAAGAATAAGCACGCCCATCGCCGTTCCGGCTTGACCCAGCCAGGGGACAGGCTCCGATAGAAGCCCAAGCCGCAGCAGCAGCTCATTGACCAGCGCATTCTCATTGCCAAAAATAAATTTCATGATAATGCCGACTGTGGATGCCGCGGTGACGACAGGAAGGAAGTAGATCGTACGGTAAAATACCTTGCCCCGGAACACAGCTTTATTGAGGGCCAGAGCCAGCAGCAGCGATGCCGGCAGCAAAATCGCCGCTGTCGCGCCAATATAAATCAGGCTGTTCCGGAAAGCATTCCAGAATGAGGAATCCCGGAGCAGCTTCGCAAAATTATCCCATGCGACAAATTCTCCAGAGGGCCGATACCGCTCCACTCGTAAAAAGAATACACATAGCTCATCACGATGGGATAAATCGTAAATGCTGCAAAGAACACCAGCTGCGGTAATATAAACAGATACGCCCATAAATACCGTACCCTTTTCCGGCGTGGAATCGAGGAGAAGGAACGATTCGGAGCGGCCTCGGCTCTTGAAATATTCGCATCAGCCGTTGTGGACATATGGCTTTACAACCCCTTTGTTACGGCGTAATAGCGTTATTATTGCACGGAGGATTAGAAGAAACGCCTTCACCGCTTCTGGCGGCAAAGTACGTATCTTCTTCCCTCAAAGTAAGCCGGATCCGCCAGCCTCCTCTTTCACTAAGCTTCTTCGGCTGCCGGCAAGTTTCGCTTACTTGGGCAGATTGCTGTATTGATCGCTTGTATACGGTGTGAATGGCGTCCAATTCGGGAATTGATAGTCCTGTTCACCGATCTTCTGCCCGGATTGACTCACTTTCTGGATCGATTCCTTCAAAGACTGGTTATAACCCGCGCTAAGCTGCGCAAGCTGGCTCTTCACATCCGTAATCTGGCCTGTCAGATAACCTTCGACAATTTTGCCGACATTCTCTTTTGGCTTCTTTCCGTTCAGTTCCGTATTGACCTGCACGGCCGCTTTATTGCGCGTATAAGGATGGGGCGACAAGATAAACGCCTTGTCTTGAATGTCCTGTGCCTGGAGGAACTGCGGATTGTCGAGCTGGGTCGTCTTGTTCTGTTCGATAATCGGCGAACCCTCCACACCAAGCTTCAGCTGGTTTACATAGAAATGGTCCATATAGTAATTCAGAAACAGCTTGGCTTCCTCATAGTGCTTCGTACTTTTGCTGACATGCAGCGTAGCCTTCGTCTCTCCCTGGAATGCATAATAGGAGGGTTTGCCGTCTTTCGTCGGCAGTGGAGCTACGCCAAAATCGTTAAATTTGTTGTTCTGCTGAAGCTCCGAGGACAAGAACGTGCCGTCGATGATGAATGCGGCTTTGCCTGCGGCGAACAAGCTGGAGGCTTCGCGGTAATCGATGACCAGGCTGTTCGGGTGAAGGAGCTTCTCATCCTGCAGCTTCTTGAGGAATTCGATCGACTCCACATAGCCCGGAGAGTCAAATTCATATTGTCCCGTCTGCAGATTGAAGCCGTCGTTCGGTACAACCTCCGGCTTGATCGCAGTCGCCATCTGGCCGACATATCCAGTGACAAGCCAATCCGTCTTGATTCCGAGAATCAGCGGGTAAACATCGCTCCCGGCCTGCTTGATCCTCTCGCCGACCTTCTCCAGATCCTCCCATGATTTCGGAACGTCGTTCTCTGTCAGTCCCGCTTGTGTCAATACGTCTTTGTTATAGTAGAGCATGTGCGAGTATCGGCGCGGGGTGAAGTGCGGCAGAGCGTAGACGCCGCCATCCAGCGTCGTATAGCCTTCCGTCCAGGTCCCCTCATAGAACTGCTGCTTCCGTTCCTCCGTAAGCACATCATCGAGATTGTGGATGAGTCCGAGACGGTTTAATTGATCAATAGGCACAGATGTGGAATTGGCAAATATATCGGGCAGACTGTTGCTGGAAATCGCAGCCTGCAGTTGAGTTGTATACTGTGATGAGACGATATCGGGAAAATCCACGTGAATATTGGGATAATCCTTCTCAAATTCAGCGATCGTCTGTTCAATCGCCTGCTTGGATTCGGGCCAGCGGCTCCAATAGGTAATCGTGACAGGGTCTTTCGCTCCCGGGTCGTTCACGGCGGATGCACCGGACCCGGACTGCCCGGTATTATTGGAAGCACAGCCCGTCAGAAGCAGAATAATGGCGGCAACCGATGCCAGGATAACGAAGGCGGTTTTCTTCATGATGATATTCTCCCTTGCTGGAAATTTGTATTCGTCTTCCGCTTCTCCGGTAGTCCAGTCGCCAAGCGATAGCTTACTTTTCTGATCAATTAACTTGGTTTAGCAGCCGTACGGGTCTACGTCTTCCGCTTGATCTTCCTCCTATGATTATAGATGCATGCGAGGGCTGATAACATCGGGAATTATTTAGCGCTGCAGGTGAATTTTTTAGCGGGGCTTGCCGGAACTGCCATGATGCTTGCGGTATTCTCCCGGCGTCATGCCAAAAGCCCGTTTGAACAAATGGCTGAAATGCCGCAAATCCGCATATCCGACAGCCGCAGCTACTGCCGCCACGGAATCGTTCCGGTTCAGCAGCAGGAATCTGGCCCTGTTCATCCGCTGGTCCACCATATAGCGGACAAAATTGACGCCGATGCGCTGCTTGAACAGTCTGCTGAACGTAACGGGATGAATGCCTGCGCGGGCAGCCGCTTCCTCAAGCGACAAGCCCGGGCTTTCCCCGTCCTCCAACAGCTGAATGATCTCCTCCCACGTGGCAGCTCGTGATCCGCTCTCCGACTTGCCCGGGGGCAGATATTCCAGCAGCGTTTCGCGCAGCCAGGCACGCAGCTCCGGCCAGGCACGCTTGAGCGCTATGTCAGCCGCCCGGTCCCGGACCGGTATCGCATAAGGCGTTTCCGCCGCTTCTCCCAGCAGGCCTTCGTCCAGCAAAGACAGCAGCTTCGCGCATTCCCGCCTTAACAGCTCGACTCGAAGACCCTCCAGGGCATTCAGCCATAAGTCGGCCGATCGCTCCAGCTGCTCCTTGTTCGCTTCCTTCACCGCATACAGAATCTGCCGACGGGCCTGGTTTGCTTCCGGTGACACCTCCTTCACAGGATTTACGGCCAGATCCGGCTGTACGCCAAAGAAAATCTTCGTCTCCCAGCTGGAATATTCAGCCGACCATATCTCCGGGAATTCCTCCGCCCGAAAGAAGACAGCTCCTGACGGATTAGATGCCGAAGGAACGATAACCGCCTCGCCAAACTCGAAGGCAATCGTCCCGATAGGGGATTCTCCCCCGCTTGGACCAACAGCTTCCCCGCCTCCCGCCGACTCGCGGAATTGTATGGTTTTGCCGACACGCTCATCGAACCAGAGCGACAGATTGCCGCCATGAAAAACAGGAGAGACCGCAGAATGCCTCAGCAGCCGGCCAAGCTGCTCCGCAAATCGTCCAAACATACTTTCGTATACCTGACTGGCCAGCCGCCTCATCTGCCCCCGGTCAGCCGGTTTGAGCATATAATCGAGAGCGCCCCCCTGGAGCGCGGCCCGCGCATATTCGAAATCCCCGTACCCTGTCAGCACAATGACTTCCGTTCGTGGTCTGAAGCGTTTCACCGCCTGCAAGATCGCCAGTCCATCCAGCTCCGGCATACGGATATCGACAAACAGAAGATCAGGCTGCACGGCGAATATCTTGTCCAGCGCGCTTTGTCCAAATCCGACATCGAACACCTCTGCATAAGGATGGCAATCCCGAAGCTTATGAATAATGCCTTCCCGCACCTGTTTCTCGTCATCAACCACGCAAATTCTCATGAAAGACCCTTCTTTCGCTGAAAAATTCATGTACAATTACATTATCCAGAGTAATACAATCGTTTTAGTCGGAGGTTAAGAAAGCTATGCATCCAATTCTGAAGCTTCATAAAAATAAATTCCGCCTTTCCCTAAAATTCAAGCTGCTCGGCGTGCTCATTCCCATCTCGATTTTGCCGATTCTTCTGGCCAGCTTCGGGTGGTATGAGACGATGATACGCTCAAGCATGAATCATTCCGCCGACATTACCTCCCAGTACACACAGCTGGTGGCAGAAAACATTTCCCAATATACCGGCGACATCAGCCAGGCGCTCGATCCTTTGCTGATCGATCTTAATTTTCAGAAATTTATAAAAACGCCCAAAGCCGACATGGTTTCGCAAGCCCGCTATGCCCTTGAGTTCAGGCCCCTCCTGCAAAGCTTCATGCAATCACATAAAGAGCTGCTCGGTGTTCTCTATATGGATTTGCACGGAAAGATACTCTACCAATCTTATCAGAGAAGTATGAATTATATCTATCCTTTTGAAAACGATCCTTTTTTCGCACACATTTCCGAGGTTCGCAAAACTGTGCTGAGTACCGCCCATACGACCCGCTATGTGCTGGGCCAGCAAGAAGAGAGCCTTTCGATTATCCGTCCGGTTATCGACTTATCGAATGGACAAATCTACGCCTGGTTGATTGCAGACATACGCGCAGACTATTTCCGGCAATTGATGAAAGGCGCCTCTCCCGACAAAGACGGGCAGATTCTGCTTTACCATCCGCTCAGCGGAGCGACCGTAACCAACCAGAAGATGGATGATAAACTGCTGAAGCATCTACGCGGAGCCGTTGCGCGTAACAATCCGGCGGACCGGAATTTACGCTAACTTCACAGCATGTATCTTATCAGGCCGTTCTGGAGGATCTGGACTTCGGCGATTGGAAGCTGATTTGGGTCACGCCGCTGGATGCGATCTCAAGCGGCGTAAGGCAGTCGCTTCAATGGACTCTGCTCATCGCGGTTTCCGCGCTCCTGCTCTGCTGCCTAATCGCTTTCCCGACCATGCGTATTGTCCTGAAACCGATGGACAGGCTGGTTGGCGGCATGCGCAATTTATCCCGGGGCAAATATGAGCCGGTGGCCCAGCCCGCAGGCAAAGATGAAATCAGCTTTCTCGTTAAAACCTACAATCAGATGCTGGTTGAATTGGAACAGATGGAGCGCGAGGTTTATCAGGCGCAGCTGAAGGAAAGGGAGAAAGAGGTGCTTCAGCTGCAGGCGCAGACCAACCCGCATTTTTTCTTCAACATGCTGGAGACCATCGAGTCGTACGCCATCCTTAACAATGGAAACGCCGTGAGCGACATGGTTCAGAGCGTGTCGAGAATGATGCGCTACAATGTCCGCAACGACGCGGGCTGGGCACCTTTGAGCGAAGAAATGGCCTTTATCCGGGATTTCCTTAACATTCACCGCCACCGCAACGGGCTTTCGATCGAGACGGAATGGGATATAGATCCCTCGCTGCTGGATCTGCCAATCATGCGGCTCAGCATTCAACCGTTCGTGGAAAATGCGTTAAAATACGGCTGGAGCCCGGCCTTGTCCGAGGGGGAGTTCAAACTGAAGATCACCATTGAGCGGATGGGATCTGCCATCCGGTTCCTGATTCTCAATACGGGGATCGGCATTGACCCCAAAGTGCTGGAGATGATCAGACAATTACTCGAACAGGGTGTCGACGGAGCCTCTCCTTACTTTAAACAGCACACCGGGATCTATAATGTATACCGCAGGCTGGTTCTGGTATACGGATCTCGAGTGCGAGTACGCTTCTTCAGCGGAACACCGGGCGGAACGAAGGTGGACATTATGATTGCCGACGAAGCAGGGGCGTCAGGTTCTTGATCGCCCGACAACCAGAAGCTTATTACAATAATCAAGAAGAAACGTCTGCCCCCGTCCTTTGGCGGCTCAGCAAGTTTCTTCTCTCAGACCTTATAGAAATGGATAAATGTGAACCCTATCATTCTATAAGGTTAAAAAAAGCCGCGATTTCCGCGACTTTTGATGTAATCATGTTTAATCAGGCCTGCCTCTCATTTCTTTTTCTGGAATTTTTTCAGGAGCAGTTGAACCTGCGCTTCCATTTGTTTCTCGATAGACAGGGGATCGCCGGGAAGAAAGTCATTGACATTGACCTGGATGATCCGGTCTTCGGTGACGGCAGACAAGCTTCGCCAAACCGGCGCATTTTTGAAATCAGCTTCAAGCCCGGCGTTATCGCCATCCTGCCAATCGTACACGGACAAAAAGACATAATCGCCAATATATTCAGGCAGCGTTTCAAGCGACACTTTCAGATAGGACGGCTCCTTGTCCATAACCGCCTCATGCACCTTCGCCGGTGCTTTCAACTGCAGCGAATTATAGAGGCTGAAGGTCCCCCGGCCAAAGAGGTTTCCAAAAATCATAATTTCCGACTTCGGCCACGCCTCCATCACCGTAAATGTCACATCCGGACCGATCACGCCGGCCAACTGTTCACGGTATTGCGCGGCTTTCTCCTCGTACAGTGCGATCCACTCTTCCGCTTTTTCCGGCACTCCGGCGATATCGGCAATTTCCCTCAATTGCTCGAACATCGTTTTGGAGCCATAGCTTAATACGACGGTAGGAGCAATTTTGGAGTATTCATCGTAATTTTTAAGTTCATCAACGGCGTTTTGCTGCAGAATGATCAGATCCGGATTCAGGCTGAGCGCTCTCTCCAAGGATAGCGTGTTGCCCAAGTCTTCCACTCCAGCGGACAACCCCAGCGGTTTCAGGAACGACGAATCCTCGAATTGACTCAATTGATTGGAGGTCGCCCCTATCGGCTTAACTCCTACAGCCAGCAGATGCCCCATAAACTGATTGACAAGAATCCGCTGCGGGTGCGTCGGGATCGTGACTTCACGTCCTTCATAATCCCGGAACACCCGGGTTTGCGTCTCTGCCGACGGCGAAGCGTCAGTCGTTGATGCCTGTCCGCTGCCCTCGGAGGTGGAGGCCGACTCCGGGCTTGAGCCGGATGATTCTTCGGTCGAATTCGCGCCGCAAGCGGCCAGCAGCATGGTTAGCAGTAGAGTCAATGCTATCGTTGAGATGAATTTGCGATTCAGGTTCATGGTTTTTTTCCTACTCTCCTATGATGACAATAATGGATCAGCAAACAGCATGGCAGCTCGTCCATATGAACGGACCTATCCGACAGTATATTCTCGGCCTTGGCCTTCTTGTTAAAAGATGCAAGTGTCCCGTTATTGCTTGCCCCTGATCGCGGCTGTCACATCGTCGATTTTCATGCTGTCGGCGATAGGACCGCTGAGCATCCAGTATCTCGCGGATAATTTGTACACATGGTTTTGCTTCACGGCAGGAATCGCTTTCCAGACCTGCAGATTCTCCACTTCCGTTATGGTATCCATCGCCTTTTGAAAGTCGTCCGCCAAAGACAAAGACCCTCCTGCGGTGATGAATAAATAATCGGCCGTCAACTCGGGCAGCTTCTCCAGCGACAATGAGATGCCCCATGTATCCTTCGTTGTTTTCTGAAGGTCCACGACGCTGGACGCCGGATCCAAGCCCATGTCATTATACAGCACGCTTCCGTATGCAAAATCCGGAAAGAACAGCTGTGCCTCCTTCTCCGAAGGCCGAACCAGCGCAACCGTCTTGTCCGCTCCGACGGCTTGTACAATCGTTTCCCGCGCCTGCTTTAATTTGTCATCATACGCTTGAATGACCGCTTTCGCTTTGTCATCCCGGTCAAGCGCTTTGTCAATTTCCACGATAGAGATTTTCCATTGATCGCGGTCATAGGCAATTGTAGGCGCGATTTGGGAAAGCTTCTCGTATGCGGCCTGATCGGCAAAACCATTGGCAGCGATAATCAAATCCGGCTGAGCAGCCAATATGGCTTCGTAATTAAGCGCTCCGCCAGCATAAATAACCGGAATGTTCTGCTTTTGCAGCTGCTCGGATAAATAATACCCTTCCATGCCATTCGCCTGCACCAAGGGCACCTCCAGCGACAGCAGCATGTCCTCCAGTCCGATGCTTACAATGCGTTCAGGGTGTGACGGAATTTCCGACTCCCCGTAAACATGCTGAACCGTCTTGAGCGCACTCTCTGCAGGCTTGTCCACTGCCGCAGCGGATTCCGCTGGCGCAGCGCTGCCTGTCTGCTCCTGAGCCCCGCTTGTCCCGGAAGAGGGCTGTCCGCCTGATGTTTGATTGGTATTGCCGCTTCCGCAAGCGGCCAGCATAACAGCAAGCATGAGCAGCAGAATTGAACCGTATGCAGCCTTCCACCGACTATTCCATATCTTGATGTTGCTCTGGCGGTTTCCTGTTCTCAATTCAATAATCCCCTTTATTTGATATTGATAATCATTATCAAATAAAGTATAGATCATCTTCACCTGTTTGTGAATAAACGCCCGTGCTTACTTTGTCATCCCAAATCGCACAATTGTGCAACTGCCGGTCAGTCCAGCAGCAGCTTCGTCCCATACGTCCAATTGGCTTCTTCAAGCTTCAAGCATCAAGCTTTAAGCTTTTGCTCACCCCATTATTTCCCTCAAAGCGCCGGATGCCATTTCCGCCAGCATTCGCCCGTGGCTAAACGCGGAATATTCCCCCCACGGAAACTCAAACCACGGAAAGCCTGGCAGATGGAACACCGCATTCCCGCTTACGGCTGGCAGACAGCGCCACACATCTGTCTGCCGCAAATCCATCCACGTAGCCTGCGATACCGCATCGCCGTTTACACTAATCACTATATTCGCCGGCGCATACGCTCCCAATTCTATTACCGTAATCGCGCGCAGCCAGCTGTTGCCTTTTTTTAGCGGCAGGGGAACCCTGAAATGCAGATCATCATAAAGGACGGTCCCGGCGCGGCGGCCTACGATCAATAATTGACTGCCCGACACCTTCAGAACAAGGGTATCCCGCTCCCTTAAGACAGCGGGTATCGCCTGTCTGGCCCTTTCTGCCCTCTCATCGTATTGGGAAATCCAGCTCTCTGCTTCGCTCGCTTTGTTCGTAAAATCCGCAGCAACCCGCAAATGCCCGCGCCAATCCGTCCCTTCCCAGGGAATAAGCAGTACAGGGGCAATTTCCTCGAGCTTCTTCCTCTCCCCTGCCGGCATATTGTAGTCCAGTGCAACAATGCAGTCCGGGGGGGAGCGGCGCAGCGCCTCCCGGTTGAATTCGTAATCGTGGCTTAGAAGAACCGTGACATCGGCTTGATATTTTTTCCGGTAATAATCATTCCAGTACTGGTCAATCGGCGCCGCGTGCGGAATAATTTGCAGGGGAAGCAATTGACCGATATTGGCCCAGCTGTAAGCGGCGACTTTCCAGGCCCGGTTCCGCAAATAAACAACAGGTGCAAGGCCCACCTGTTTCTTGAACAGGCGGCTGAAATAGGTGGCGTTATGATAGCCTGCCCGATCTGCTATGGCGCGAAGCGAAAGTTTGTTCTTCTCTGCCATTAATCGCTTCGCCTCGTTCATACGCAGCTCGGTGGCGTAATCAACGACGCTTTTTCCATACTTTTCTTTGAATGAACGCATAAAATGATAACGGCTCATCCCCGCCAGCTCAGCCAATTGATTAACAGGAATGGTTTCGGTAAAACGTGTTTCCAACTCCAGTCTCGCACGTCCCAGCCCTTCAACCTCCTTCTGAAGCATACTGTTCAAGGTCATGCCCAGCAGCTCAAAAAATGCGGCATCGCTGTATAGACGATCCGGCACACTCCCGCTGCTCCAGCCGCGCTCGATGATTTGGCACTTATCGAGGACGGAGGCTGCCGGCACGATATTATACTCGCCCCGGATCGGCAGCGCCTGGCAGACACTCGCTTCGCCTGTCGTCGTTTCCTTTAACGGTTCACGGATTTGTCCCATCATAAAATGCAGCACATAAATGCCGTCATCCGGCTCTTTATCGATCCATTCCACCCGTTGCCCGGGCGAGCAAATAAACACCGAGCCTGGCCGCAGCGAGCAATAGCAGCCGTCAATTACGATGCCGCCGCGGCTGCCTCTTGAGGCAATAAACAGATAATTGTCGTTTTGTTTGGACCCGGCCCCGATCTTCTTCGCTTTTTCGGTAATCCGTTCAATCCCTCTCAGCTTTAACCATATGCTATCAAGAGAACTGGCGACCGCTTGGTCAAGTTCTGTCTCCTTCATAAGAAATTCACTGCTCCTGTCTATTCCTGCCGTCCGGGACCACCAACTTTCCGCCCCAATAACGATCCCTATGCGAATATTACACTATTCATAGTAATTGATAATGGTTCTCATCGTCAATTACCAATGAAAGCGAAGGGCCGGCCCGCGGCGTTTACATGAAAACAGCGGCAGATCAGGACGAAATAGTCCCAGTCTGCCGCTGCCAGTTTCAACCTTGTTCGAATCAGCTGCAATATTGCAGATATCTTCATTTTCCTACATGCTTCAGTTTATCGGGATTTCGGACAAAGTATATATTGCGAATCAAATTCCCCTCGACGTGAAGCATCCCTACCGTATGAATGCCATCACTTGAACGAATAATAATGGCGGGTTGTCCATTAATTTGCCCCATATCCATAACCGCTTCGCCTCCAATAATAGAAGCCTGGCGTACCGGACCGAGAAGAAAAGCCGCAACAGGATCCCGCTTTTCAATCGGATCGACAGCGGCGTGCACTTTGCCTCCTCCATCGGAAACAAATACAACGTCCGGATCAAGCATAGATAAGACTTGATTCATGTTGCCCTGTTTGAGTGCTGCCAGGAAGCCGTGAACCCATTCCTCGGTTGCCGCTTCGGGATGGACGGGCTCTTCGGAAATAATCCCCATCTTGGCACTCGCACGGCTGAACAGCTTGCGGCAATTTGCATCGCTTTTTTCAATAAGCTCGGCAATCTCGTGATAATCAAAGCCAAGCGCCTCACGGAGGACAAACACTACCCGCTCCGATGGCGTGAGCCGCTCCAGCATAACAAGCATGGCATAAGACAAGAGATCGTCGCGGACGACCGATTCCATAAAATCATCATCCGAACTAAGAAAAGGCTCCGGAAGCCACTCTCCAAAATATTCCTCCCGTTTCTTTCGTGCCGATTTATATAGATCCCGACAGCGATTCGTGACCATTTTGCAAAGATAAGCTTTCGGTTCAGCCAGCCTCTCCGGCGGTACATCATATGCTTTTAGAAAAACGTCCTGAACAACATCCTCCGCATCGGAAACCGATCCGGTCAGTTGATAGGCGAGCTTAAACAACAGCCCTTTATACTGCTTATACAGCTCCTGCATCCATCCACTTCCTTCCCCATCTCTTAAGTCCTGTGAAAATATCTGGCTGCGCATGCGGAAACGTCTTCCGATCGCTGTTGTACCACTGAATTTTTTGATTTTGGAACCCTTTAGCTGTTAAATTCGCGGTACGAAGGCGAACGCTTACGCTTCTACAGACTATTTCCGCCTGCTCCGCCTATTATTAACCAGACTTATAACTCACTTTAATTTTTCGCATAGTTCACCCTAATAATTAAACGAGATAAGAGACTAGTTTGTGACAACTGCAGGCTAGATAGTTTTGCCTCCGGAAGCATGCTAAACATAACATTTCCCTATTTATTGTTAATATGTATCCCTTGTGAAGGATTAAGGAGTGAACCGCAGCCTGCATACGTGCGTTCCGCTTTGTCCATAATTTTCAACAAGTTATATTTATCCACTGGGAGGATCATCCATGAGCACCATAAACAGTAGTCTCGAAATGAATGAAGCCTATCTCAGAGAGCAATTCAATCATTGTTATGACATTGTACTGCGTTAAGATGAAACTGTACTTCTACTTGTTTATCTGGATGGAATGACTCGGATGCAAAGCATAGAGGATAACGTTCTGAAGCCCCTTATTTTCAACGGTTTGCCTCAAGGTATCGATCGGCTGCAGACGCTCTCCGAGATGTTCCGACGCGAATGGCTTCCATTATCCAATGTAAAAACGGACGATTCCCTAGAGGATCTGGTTAATCATATCCTGCAGGGCAGCCTGGGGATACTGGTGGAGGGCGAAGCATCCGCGCTCATCGCTCAGATTCAAGACTATGAGACACGAAGCATTGAAGAGCCGAAGAAGGAATCGACCTTGCGCGGCTCCAAGGAAGGCTTCGTCGAGAATATCCAGACGAACACGTCGTTGATCAGGCGCAGAATTATTCACCCTCATCTGAAAATGGAATCGCAGACCATTGGCAAATACACACAAACCGAAGTTGTTCTTACCTACATAAAAGGACTTGCGGATGAGAAAGTATTGTCGGAAGTAAGAGAAAAGCTTGGGAAAATCGAGTTGGATGGCGTAATCGATTCCGCCTATATCGAAGAATGGCTTGAGAACAGCTCCTTCTCCATCTTCCCGCAAATCCAGAATACGGAGCGGCCGGATATCGTGACCGCATCATTATTGGAGGGGAAGGTGGCTCTCATCACGAACGGAACCCCCTTTGCCCTCATTCTTCCCGTCACCCTCTGGTCAGGGCTTCAATCGGCAGACGACTATTTCGAGAGGTTCGTATTCGTCATTCTGACCCGGCTGATCCGCTACGTCATGACCTTCATTTCATTTGCCTTGCCCGCTGTCTATGTCGCGCTTTCGACCTTTCATCCGGAAATGATTCCAAGCGATCTCATGATCGGTATCGCGACAGCCAGGGAAAGCTCGCCGTTTCCGACCTTCATCGAGGTTTTCATCATGATGTTCATTTTCGATGCCCTGCAGGAAGCCGGCGTCCATCTGCCCAATCAGCTCGGGCCGGTTGTCAGCATTATCGGAGCACTGGTCATTGGACAAGCCGCAGTCGAAGCCGGCATCATATCGACGCCGATCATTATCGTCATTTCCTTGACGGGTATCGCGTCTTACACGATTCCGAGATACAGCGCCACCCTTCCCTTTCGCATTATCCGCTACCTCATATTGTTCATTACCGGTTTGCTCGGCTTCGTCGGCTTTGCGTTCGGCATTATCTTCCTGCTGATCAATCTGGTCATGCTTGAATCCTTTTGTACGCCGTATTTGAGCCCTGTAGCCCCTTTCGACGGCAAACGGATTAAAGATCTGGTTATCCGCTATCCCTTCTGGATCAAAAACGGCCGGAATAAGAAAGGGCGTCAGAGATGAACCGATTCGTTTTCCTGTTGTGCGTCTCTCTCATCTTCCTATTGTCGTCCTCTGGCTGCACGGATATTATCGAACCGAATCAATTGGCTTTCGTCATGGGGACCGCGATCGATCATACAGACGACGGAGGGATCGAAGTCAGTCATCAGATCGTAATCCCCTCTCAGAAGAGCGGCCCGTTCCAGGGAGGAAGCTCCGGCAGCTCGGATAACTTCATCGTCGTATCGGCCACAGGCAAGGATGTTTTCGAAGCCTTTCAGAAAATCCAGAGAAAACTATCCCGCAGAATAATGACGACACATCGTATCCTGATTGCAATAAGCGAAGAGTATTTCAACAAGCACGACGTAAGCGAGTTATTCGATAAATTGAACAGGGACCCCGCGAACAATCTAAGAGATATTACCATTCTGATTAAAGGAGGCCACGCCAGGGATTTCCTTATGCTTAAGCCCCCTATGGAGCATCTCTCCAGTATTGCAGCCGGAAAAGAACTGCAGATCAACGGGATGAACAGCTACTCTTCGAGGCAGTTCATCATCGACAGCCTTTCTGAAGGGATCAGGCCCCTTGTGCCAATCCTCCAAATCGAAAATATCAAGACGGGTACAAAAGAACCGGGTCCGATCGCCGTGCTGTCCGGTTTCGCCGTCTTGAACAAGAAGCTGAAAGTCACAGGATTACTGGACGATGCCGAAGGCTCCGGAGCCGCCTGGATGACGGGGAAAGGAACTTCCCAAGGGGCAACCATTCCATGGAAGGACGGCAGGGGCGTCTTGTCATTTCGATTAACTCATCTTAAACGCCGGATTCAATCCGTTCGCGGCAATGGTCCCACACGCATTATATTAACCGTTAAGGCGCAAGCTTATCTTCTTGAAAACACGACCCCGCTTGACATGTCCGAGGTAAATAATATGATTGCGGTCCAGAAGCACGTTAACGAGCAGCTCCAAAAGGAATTCCAGCTTACGATGGATAAAGTCAAACAATGGGGTTCTGATGTATTCGGCATCGGCGAGCACCTCCATCGCAAATCCCCTTACTGGTGGAATTCGCAAAAAGACGACTGGGACGAAAATTTCAAGAGAATCGACGTTACCATCAGGGCGGATATTCAGCTACGCTCAATCGGAGTGAGCGGCGCGCCGCTAAAATGAATAAGGGCAGGGAGTGGCCACGAAGGATGAAAGTAAGCGGATATCAGATGTTCTGGCTGATCAGTATCTCGTCCATGATCGTGTTTTCCTACCTTCCCATCCGGTTAGCCGCGGAGGAATCCCGACAGGACTGCTGGATTTCCATTCTGCTTGGGGGCTTGATCATGATGGCCGCCACCTGGATCATACTCCGGGTATGCATGCAAAATAAGGACAAAACGTTAATAAATTTCGTGAAAGACCTCTTAGGTACCGTGCTCGGTAAGATAATCGTCGTGGTTTATTTCTTCCTTTGGTTCATGCAGATGAACATCATCGCAAAAGGAACAGTAGAATTTCAAAATTTGGTTATGCTCCATAACACACCGATGATCCTCATCCTGCTGTGTTTATTGTTTCTCGTTACTTATGCCGTATATAGAGGGGGGATAACGGCTATTAGCCGCTGCGCCGAGATCATTGGCCCCATTTTCGTCTTTATGTTATTCGCGCAGCTGTTCCTGAATCCCCATGATATGGATATGAAGAGAATTTTGCCTATCTACGCAGACTCGGGCTGGTTTCACATTCTTAAGGGCACTTTATATTCGTTCAACTATATGATAGATCCTTCGATCATTCTCATGCTGTTCTTTTTCGCCGAGAACAAGAAAACCGCCTCGCGTGCGATTCTGTGGGGAACGGCGGTTGCTATGGTATGGGGCGTACTAACCACACTGGTGCTTCTGTTCGTAGTCGGGCCAAACATGGCCGCTCAATTGGTGACTCCTGTATATTCTCTCACGAAGTATGTATCCATCCTCAATTTCGTTCAGAATATCGATGCTTTTTTCATCCCGCTTTGGCTGTTTGGCGCCTTTATTAAATTATCGGTGTGCTTGTTCATCCTTAGCTACGGGTTATCCGAATGGACCGGCTTCAAGAATTGGAAGCTTATCGCCTGCCTGACAACTTTTATCTGGCTGATGTTCGTGATCTACAGCACGCACCATATCCGGATGTCGTATACGCTTAAGAATTTTTTTCTGATCGGGTACTTTTACCCCTTCGTCTACATTGTCATTCCCTTGATTTTATGGATGATCGGCAGTTTGCGGCAGCGCCGTAAAGCATCAACATAATCTGACCGGTTTCAAATTGGCAGCGTCTGCTCCATTGTCACAGAATCAATCGCAGCGTCGTTATATGTACGATGGCAAAAACGCGGGTGGAGGTGACAGCACCATGAATGTAACAGCGGCTCTATGATTGTTTCATTACTTCTGCTGGCACGAGCTAAGAACACGAAGAAGACTGGTCTTATCACGAAAACTAAAACAGTAAAGAGAGGTACATTCAATGACACAACGTCTAAACTATATGCAGCAATCGCCGGAGCTTTTTAAAAAGCTGATGGAATTCAGCAACGCCGAAAACAATAGCGCAATTGAAGAGAAGATTCTCGATCTCGTTCATATCAGGGCTTCGCAAATCAATGGGTGCGGATTCTGCCTGGACATGCATGTCAAACAGGCCAAGATCCATGGCGAGACCGAGCTTCGTCTCTATCACCTCCCGATTTGGCGGGAATCGACTCTTTTTATTCCCCGCGAACGGGCCGCACTGGCATGGACCGAGATCCTGACCAAACTGCCCGAGCACGGTGTGCCTGACGATGTCTATAACCGCGTTCGCGAGCAGTTGTCTGAAAAAGAAATCTCCGACCTGACCTTCTCGGTCATGGCGATCAATGCCTGGAACCGCATAAACATCGCCTTCAAGAACGTGCCGGGTTCGGCTGACGCGGCATTTGGATTAACTAAAGCAGGACTGAGCTAATCTCTTGCAATAACAAATTTAAACATCACGAGCTCCGGCTTCCGGGCTGCTAACTAGGAGGATCAACATGAAAATTGTGGTTATTGGCGGAAGTGGGCTTATTGGAACAAAGCTCGTAAACAACCTTCATGGCCTTGGCCATGAGGTAGTGGCGGCATCGCCTTCCCTGGGCGTCAACACCATCACTGGCGAGGGGCTGGCTGAAGCGCTTAGCGGTGCCCAGGTTGTCGTCGACGTGGCGAATTCGCCTTCGTTCGAGGACAAGGCAGTTATGGAGTTCTTCGAGATGTCAGGTCGAAACCTCTTTGCTGCTGAAGCGGCCGCTGGAGTGAGACATCACGTTGCGCTCTCGGTCGTCGGCACCGACCGACTTCTCCAGAGCGGTTATTTCCGCGCGAAGATGGCCCAGGAAGATTTGATCAAGGCTTCAAAGATTCCCTATACAATCGTTCGTGCGACACAGTTCTTCGAGTTCGTCAACAGCATCGCCTATACAGCCACCGAAGGGCAAAGCGTTCGCTTGCCGTCTGTATTTGTGCAGCCCATCGTTTCGGATGACGTTGCTGCCGCGCTGGTCGACTTCACACTCGGGGCGCCAGTGAACGGCATTGTTGAGGTCGCTGGTCCAGAACGGATGCGTCTCGACGAACTCGTCCGTCAATTCCTGAGCGCAACGCAGGACACACGTCAGGTGGTCGCAGACGACAACGCGCGATACTTCGGTGCAGCGCTGAACGATCAATCTCTGGTCCCGGGCGAAAACCCGCGCATCACCGCGACGCGTTTCGAGGATTGGCTCAGCCAGTCCACATCTCAAAGGTAATTTGGCACGGCGGGGTCGACACCCGTAGTTCCTTCATACCGAAACGCTAACAGGAATCGGCATCGGATACGAAACTTTGTACTCCAATACGCATCAATACGCATCGCCACAAAGAACCCTGAGAAGGACTCTTTGTGGCGATGCGTATTTGGTACGCCAAATCTTCAAGATTAATAATGCCAAGATCAATATTTTCCATACGCTGCAATCTGCCCTCCAATTCGGTCCATTGTCCCATTGGGATAATGCATCTAGCTTATTTTCCAATTCAAATATGGATTCCACTGTTATTTTCCTCCTTAGATCGTTACAATAAGTTAGGTTGAATTTAGCCCCTCTCTGTGTAGGCATCCCTCCTCGACCCAATTTCCCTACGTTGTTATTTCACAGAAACAGGTCAAAATCGTTGGTTTACAGCGCTTAGTTATGAAGTGAAGAAAATAATGGAGAAGAGGAACTATAATGAAACTCTCAGGAAATACAATACTTATTACAGGCGGAAGTTCTGGAATAGGATTAGCTTTTGCAGAGCGCTTTATAAAAGCCGGAAATAAAGTCATTGTCTCTGGACGACGTGAAAATGTACTACAAACTGCGAAAGAAAAGTTCCCTAGCCTTATTACTCGTGTAAGTGATTTGGATATTGAATCCGAGCGTGTCGCGTTGTTTGATTGGGTAACAGCGAATTATCCAGAAGTGAATGTGTTAGTTAACAATGCAGGGATCCAACAACGCTTTAATGTGTTAAAAACAGATGCGAAGAACAATTGGAATTATTTCAGCAAAGAGATCACAACTAACATTGAAGCACCTTTCCATCTATCTATGCTGTTCGCTCCATTTTTTGCAGCAAAAGAAGCGGGGACTATCCTTAACGTCACATCCGGGCTAGCTTTTACGCCGTTTGCGATCGCCCCGATCTATTCAGCGACGAAAGCGGCGCTTCATTCCTTTACCATGAGTCTAAGACTTCAACTTTCCGATACGTCTGTAGAAATTATCGAAGTTGCTCCCCCGGCAGTGAATACGAATTTAGGCGGAACGGGGCTGCATACGCACGGAGAACCTTTAGATGCCTTCGCGGATGGAATTTTCAAAGGATTAGAAGAGGGGAAACAGGAAATTGGATATGGGACTTCAGTGGACCGGTTGCGCATGTCACGAGATGAAATCGACGAATACGCAGAAAATATTTATAAGGCAACGAAAAACACCATTGACTAACTACGCTTACGAAAAGGGTCTGCTTGTGCAGGTTAAACAAAATGACTGTTGTTCTGACTTCATATTGGCATCTATAGAAGCAAAACTCGCCGCAGATGTCCGACATTGAAATTTCGTGAAATATACCGCAATTTCATCAAAAACAGCCTGAATACCGTAAGGGCCGCCCCTGTCCCGGTTGGACATGAGCGGCCCTGTTGGAGTCCGAATTTATGGTTGCTGCAGCAGAATTCGATAAAGAATGACCGCCGTTTCGGCGCGGTTCGTGACTTTAGTCGGCTCGATGCCCAGGGAACCGCCCTTCACGATACCCGCCTTCACCAGTGCGGCAACGGACAGTTTGGCATAGTCGGCGATACGGTCTTTATCGGCAAAGCCGTCCAGATCCGACCCGGCCGGCTGCGGAAGCTCCCTTCCGAGCGCCCGCAGCGTGCGGTCGATAAGCACCATCATGTCCTGCCGCGACACCGCCGCCTCGGGCTTGAAACCTGCTCCATCTCCTGTGGCGATGCCGAGCGCTTTGGCTGCAGCAATCGCTTCATAGTAGTATTTGCCTTTCGGGACATCGGCAAAGTTGCCCCCGTCCGCCTGCGGCTTGAGGCCGAATGCCCGCACGAGCATCAGCATCAGATCGCCGCGCTTCACCGGACGGGCGGGCTCGTACTTGCCGTTGCCCGTTCCGCTTACGATGCCCTTGGCAGCTAAATAACCGATCGCCTCCGCGGCCCAGGACCAGTTGGCTCCGACATCGACGAAAGCGGTCGCCGCGCCGATGCTCAACGTCGACCGGGCATCCGGTTGCAGGGTGGTCATGTTCAGCTTCGAATCGACCAGCTTCAGTTCCTTGATGGCGACGTTAGCCTCGCCTGTTCCGACCGCCTCGAACGAAAGCGTTGCCAATGTCGCGCTGCCGCCAACTCCTGCCGTCTTGCCGATCTTCGTATGTGCGAAGCGAACCTGGCCGGCACTCAGAATCGGGTCGGTCGACATCCCCGGGATACTGCTTGAAGCCTCCTTGAAGCGCAGCTTGGCGGGATCGTAGCTAAGCGTAACGTCGAAAGCATAGACGTCGGCAAGCTCCCGCCCCTGCAGAGCAATCCGGACGACTTGGCCGACGGCCGAAGCTGTCGGACTCGCCGCCAGGGCATAGACCGGAGCCGCCGCCGCCCGTGCATGCGCAAGCCCCTGAGCGCCGAGCAGCAGGCTAATGAGAAAACCAAAAAACAGTTTGCGAGGCATTGAGAATGCACTTCCTTTCCTTATCTGTTTCACCAAGGTGAAACGGCTATCGCTGTCCTTAGACGGCGGGGCGCGTTTCATTCCGGAAAATACATTAAAGCGTGGTTATAGGGCGAAGCCTGTTCATGCTTGGATTTCGACAAAAGGAAGGCTCGAAAGCCTTCCTCCGGTTCGCCAATTCGCCGGTTACTGCGCAAGCCAGTCGTCGAGAATCATGCGGGCAACGCCGGCAAGTGTCTGGATCGTAATTTCGCCGTTGTCGAACAAGTCGGCTACGGCAATGGAATCCCAGCCCTCATCCGTTGATTTCTTGCCGAAGTATTTCACGACGAGCGACAGATCCTTGATCGTAATGCTGGTCTCGCCCGGAACAAGCGTAATCAGCTTGGTCAGGAACGTTTGCAACGCAGCGTTCAATTCAGATACGGACTGGTTCACCTGGCTTTGGGTCGCCGAGGCACTATCCCTTACCGCGATCGCGCTGCTGATCGCCGCTTGCAGGGTGGCCTTCGAGCCGACCGCATACATGCCGAGCTTCGTTCCTTCCAACGCGGCATTGTACTTGCTTTGCACGCCGGCAATCGCCGTGATGAGCTCAGCCTTATCGGCGCTGACGCCAACAATTTTTCCGTTAAATTCAGCTACCGCGCCCGCAAGCGCTGCAGCTGCCGCATCCACGTCCGATTGGGTTGCCGAGACGTTGTCTCTGACGGCGGCCGCGATGTCGATCGCTGTCTGCAGTACGGCTTTGGAGCCGATAACATACATGCCGGCCTGCGTGCCTTCCACAGCGGCGTCATGCAAGCTTTGCGCGTCGGCAATCGCCGCATTCAGCGCAGCCTTATCGACGTTGACGACAACGATTTTGCCGTTAAATTCAGCTACCGCGCCCGCAAGCGCCGCAGCTGCCGCATTCACGTCCGGTTGGGTTGCCGAGACATTGTCTCTGACGGCAGCCGCGATGTCGATCGCCGTCTGCAGCACGGCTTTGGAGCCGATCGCATACATGCCGGCCTGCGTGCCTTCCACAGCGGCGTCATGCAAGCTTTGTGCGCTTTCAATCGCCATGCTCAGCGCGTTCTTGTCGACATTGCCGATTTCGATGCCGGCGGATGAGCCGGTTGTATCGACTGCCGCGGTCACGCCTTCGTCGCCGACCGTAAAGTTCGACAGCGCAACTGCGGTTGTTCCGATCGCGGCGCCCGTTTGGATCCTGCCGTGCAGCACCAGCAGATCGCCGTCCGTTTGCACGCCGTTATTGGCGCCTTCGCTGGCCATCAGTATACGGATTTGCCCAAGCTCCGGTTTGACCGCCGTGCCAAGCACGACGAACCCGCTTTTCAGCGAAGCGATGGCGCTTTCGGCCAGACTGAGCTTGCCGCTCTCATCGGCCGCTGTATCGAATTCCAGCTTGTTCGGATCGTAATTCACGGTCAGATCGGCAATCGTGAAGCGATCCGCCACGCCTGCGACGCCGACATTAAGATCGACCGGCTGCCCGACATAAGCCGCCGCCGGGCCGGCAATCGTCGCATGCATGGAATCCGCAGGCTCCTGCGGCTGCAGCGACGAGCTGGATGACAGAATCAGATCGCCAAACTTCGTCGGATCCTTGCCGGTTCCAATGCCGCTCATATATTCGAGCCAGCCTTCGCGGCCGCCCCCGTCATTATCGTTGACCAGCACGGCGATGCCGAGATCCGTCAGATCCGCCGCCGCCGGCTTGCGCGCATCGGTCAGAAGGCTGCTCCACGGGAAGGCGATCACGTAGTTCGTTTTGTGATTGACCTCGTCCCGGGTGAATTTGTACTGGATATCGTTCAGATTGCCGGTCGTGACCGGCCCCCACGTCTCGACGCCCAGCGCGGAAACGCCCGTATTCGCATTCAGCGATGCGATAAAACGCGGATGGCTGTCATCCGACACCGTTCTGCCGGGACGCTCGGGATCGAACGACACCTGCAGGCTGTCCGAGCCCCAGGAGCCGTACACGTCGGCCGCATCCATGCTATGCGCGTCGTCGTTTACCGAGACGGCAAGATACAGGTGATTGTCATCCCATTTGACGTATTGATCGGCCGACCGGTCGCTTTCACTGTACGGCTTGCCGTCGGTGGACGTCGACTGGCTTTCACCCAGATGGATGACTGGCGAGCCGGCCCATTGACCGGGAACGATAGTGCCGTCCACGACGATCGGATGGTCTTCGTTCACCCGCGTCGCCGTCAAGCTGCTGATGTCTTTCTCGATCGTTCGGTCGTAGCCGTCTCCGTTCGTAATATGGAACGTGAACTTGGTCCGGCTTGCGGCGGAAAGCATTGAGGCCGGGATCGTGACGAACTGCCGAGAGTCTGCCGCGATGTCGCCGAATGCATAACTGCCGGCAAGCGCGGCGGGTTCTTCAATTTGTACCGAGCCGCCAGCGAGCGTGCCCGTCGTACGCTTGTTGATGAGCGCCACCTTGACGTCCCATCCGTCGCCTGCCGCGTTCAGAACCGGATACGCCTCGACGCCGAGCGAGTCGTCCGTGTTTTTCGTTTGCACGGTCAGCGTCTTGTACCTGGTCCCGGCCGCGGCTACCGGCGTGATTTTCAGGTCGTAGGTATACTTCGCGTAATTATCCGGCACATGCAGCACCAGCGTGTCCTTCGCAGATCCCGCGCTGAATGAGCCGCCGGAGACGATGGACCAGCCTGCCGGCATGTCGATATCGTACGTTCCGCTCAGCGCCTTCGCGCCGTCCGTAACCCGGTTGATGTCCAGGCTCAGATCGCTGCCTGGCGTAACGTTCACCGGACTGAAAGCGGCCGTATCGAAGATGACATCCGATGTTTGTTGAGGCTGCTCATATACGCGCACCCAGTCGATGTACATATCGGATTCATTGCCGTACCGCTCGAAGCCATAACCTTGCGGGAACGCATCGCTCTGGGTCATGGCGTTGTTGATGATGAAATAATTGCCTTCGCGCCATGACAGCGGAAGCGTCTTCTGCTTATACACTTCGATATTGTCGAAGTAATAGTAGGTGTACTCTTCCGTGATCAGTACGCCGTACGTATGGAAGCCCATCGATATATTGCCGGCATCGCCGCCGAGCAGCTCGACCGTATTAACGCTTTTGCCGCCGCCGTTGCTGTTCTCATAGCCCCATGGATGGGTCGCGATCGAATAGCCCGATACATTTGGCGGGTACGCTTCGATAATGTCCAGTTCGTCGGTCGCGGCGCTGTCCACGCCTGTCAGCGTCCAGAACGCCGGCCACTGGCGCGGATTGGCTCCGACGAAGAAGCGGGCTTCGAGGTATTGCTCCGTATAGCCCTTCGTGCGGAAGCCGGTCCCGTCGTCGCCGACGGAACTGAGGAAGCCGGTCGTAAAATGCCGCTGATAACCGTCAACGCTCGCCGGAAGCGGATCTTCATAATACGTCGTCTTGATTTTCATATAATCCTCGACGACCTTGAACGGATCGTAGGCGCTGCCGTAATTGGCAAACAACGCGTCGCCGTAGTCCTTGTAATCCGGCTTATGTGAAATATAAGTCGTGCGGGTGCCTTGGGCGTCGATGCCCGTTTTCGAAATCGTAGGCATCGTTTTGAAATCATCCTCGAACGTGACCTGCATGCCTTTGCCATCCAGTTGAGTCGGCATCGGCGCACTGTCAAGACCGATATTCCAGTCGGTTCCGCCCGTATTGTAGAACTGGAAGTAATCCTCGATGCTCGTAGTGCCGTCCGTCTTCCAGGCCTTCACCTTCACGGCAACCGGGCCGTGCGGGTACTCATCGGCATCGAACGAAATCGTGCCCTTTCCGTCGCTGTCCAAGTCGATCTCGGCAAGCTTGACGATGTATCCGGATACATCCGGATGCTGGACGTCCGGCTGGTGCAGCGTGTAGCCTGCCGCCTTCGCGTAGCCGCCCGGCGCGATAAAGTCGAGCGTCGTCGTCCCGTCAAGCTCGGCGCGATACGAAGGAGAAAGCAGCGTAACCAGATCGTTCAGCGCCTTCTTCGGAGCTACGACGGAGACCGTCATCGCCGGAAGCTTGTTTCCGTCGACCGTCGGTGCGATGACGATTTTGCCGTTTTGCAGTGCATAGGTATCCGGTACGCTCACGACGATCGTGTCGCTCGCGCTGCCGGCAGCGAAGCTTGCGCCGGATACGACCGACCAGTCGCTGCCGGGGAACGTGATGTCATACGTGCCGGACAGCTCCTGCGCCGCTTCGTCGCGGTTGATGACGATGCTCGCATTATCCCCTTGTACGACATTCATCTGCGCCGGGGCAGTGAAGCTCGCTACCGCCGCATTTGGATCGTGGACATACTCGAATCCGCTGATGATTATGGATTCTCGGCCGCTTTCGCTTTTGACCTTCAGCTCCAGCTTATGCTGGCCGCCGAGCAGTCCGGTCTTCTCGAACGCTTTCACGTTCGATACTTCCGTATCGCTTCTGGAATCGATCGTCGTCTGGTATGTTCCGTCGAGATAGACGTCAAGCAGTCCGCCCTTGTTATAAGTGCGCATGAAGACCGATACGGCCGTCCCGTCGAACGTGAATGCGGTAATATCGCCGTTGTTGCCGGCATTATCGTACATCCAGCCCCAGGAATCGCTCCACCAGCCGCCTGTCGTGGCGAAGTAGGTTTTGCCCTGGGTCGTTTTGTCGAAATTCGCCCAGTTGCCGCCCGTGCCGCCGGAGGTGCTGACGTACGGATAGGTCGCGGAATCGACGCGAATCGTCTGGGCTTGCGCCGACTTGATATAATCGTACTCGAAGCCTTCGAGTGCCACCGACCCGCCTGCTCCCGTCACTTGCAGCTTGAGTACGTGCTGTCCGGCCGGCAGGCCGCTCTTGCTGAATACTCTTCTCTTGCCGCTGCTGCCGTTTGTATTGATAGAGGCCTGCTTCACGTCGTCCAGATAAACGTCGAACGAGCTGCCTCCGTCGATGTAACGGGCGTAAAGCGCAGCCGCGTCCCCTTCGAACGTAAACGTCAGCGTTTGCCCTGGACTTGCCGACGTATACATCCAGCTAAAGCTGTCGTTCCACCAGCCGCCGTTGAACGTGAAGTAATCGTTCGGCTGCGAGCTGTGGTTGAACTGGCTCCAGCTGCCGCTCGTCGCGCCTGCTCCGGATACGTAAGGATAGCTGCTCGGATCAACGGAACGCAGCTCGCCGCTGCCCGTAATCGCAGGGGCTTCCGGATCGTCCGGCGCCTGCACGATGACTTGAATCGGATCGTAAGAACCGTCGCTGATCGTAAGCGTAATGGTAATCTTGCCGTTCTTGCCCGTGTATCCGGCAGGAACCTTAAGCTGAATCGTATCTGTGTAATGGTTGGTCGAGAATGACTGGCTCGTCACGGCTTGCCATTCTTCGCCCTGCTTCACCAGCCAGCCGTCGGACGGGAAGGTCATGTTGTAGGTACCGAATCGGGTACCGCCCGCTCCGTTACGATTGATTGTAATCGCAACCTCATCCCCGGGTCCCGCCTTGAAGAACGTATCCTCACTCCAGAATTTGGCCGCGTTCGGATCTTCAAAGTGACGGAATTCAAAGCCGGCGATCCGGATGTAGCGCTTATCCGCGCTGTCCACGCCCCGGATTTCGAGCGTATGGTCGCCATCTTCGAGCCCGCTCTTCTCAAATGCCCGCACCTGCTTATTCTCAATTGCGTTGGAATCGACGCGCTGCTGCAGCTGGCCGTCCAAATAAATGTCGGCCTGACCGCATTCGCCGCATTCGAGCATATCCAGCGCGATGGTGGTGCCGTTGAACTTGAACTGCATGACGGTTGAAGCCGACTCTTGCACATACATCCAGCTCCAGCTGTCGCGCCACCAGCCGCCGTCCACGAAATTAAAGTAGTTTTTGAGATTCGTGCTCGGATCGTACGTTGCCCAAGAACCGGCATCGCCCCCGCTCGTGTTGCGGTACGGGAACGTGCTGCTGTCGACGCGGATCAGATCGCCTTCCGCGCCGGTTGCCTCCGCGCTGATGACTAGCGGAGCGTAGGAAGTATTCGCGCTCGACACCGGCGTGATGCGGATATTCGACGTCTCGGTGTAGTCGTTTGACACGAGGAACGTCAGCGTGTCGCTGCTTGCTCCTGCCGCGAACGCCGCATCATAGACCCCGTTCATGTCGACGAATTGATCGCCGTTCATAATTTTCCATCCTGCCGGCGCCTCAACCTGATACGTTCCGGTCAGGTTCGCGGCCGTTTCATTGCGGGTTACCTTGACGCGTATAATGTCGCCGGAGAGCGCCTTGACCGAAGAGACGCTTTCGAAGCGCACCGTGTCCGGAGCATCTTGATATACGCGCACCCAATCCACGTAAGTGTCGCTTTCGTTGCCGTACCGCGTGAATCCGCCCGGAACGTCGAAGTTCTCGAATGGGTCGCTGCTGTTCGGAGAGATGCCGTAGTGATCGGATACAGCGGCATTAATAATAAAATAATTGCCGTATTGCCAGCTGTAAGGCAATGTCGGGTGACGGGTCACTTCCACGTTGTCGCAGTAGTAGTACGTCCAATCCTTCGTGATGTAGACGCCCAGCGTGTGGAAGCCCATCGCCAGATTGATATTGTTGAACGCTGGCGTATCCAGATTGGCATTGAAGCCGCCGCCAAGCTTGCTCGCATCGTAGCCGGAATCAGGAACCTTGTCGTAGCCCCAAGGATGCCAGGCGATCTGATAACCGGAAGGTGTGCCCATGTAGCCTTCAAGTATATCCAGCTCGTCGCTCGGCTGATTCGCCATGTCCGGGTTCTGCACGTAGCCGTTCGCTGTCAGCGTCCAGAACGCCGGCCACATGCCCGGATTCGGGCCAAAGAACATTTTCGCTTCGAAATATTGGTTGCGGCCGCCTTCCGTATGGAAGCCTCCGCCCGCTTGGTTCATGGAAGACAGGTAGCCGGTGCTGACTTTCTGCTTCCAGTAATCGTTGCGGACATAGCCGCTCGGATGGTAAACCGTCGACAGCTTCATCAAATCGTTGTCGACGATCGAAAACGGATTGTTCGGGCCGTCGTAATCTTCAAAGGCCGCCCAGCCGAACATGCCGCCGCGTGCCTCGTCGACCTTGGCCGAAGCGTATTGGGCGCCGATGCCGGTTTTGTTGATCGTCGGCATGGTCTTGAAATCATCCGTATAGGCAACATCCATTCCCGCCGTTACCGGATTTACAGGCGCGTTGTCAAGTCCGGTTTTCCAATTGACGCCTGCATTATTATAAAGCTGCAAGTAACAGTTATCGATTTCTGCGCCGTCTTTCAAGACTTGGATCCGCAAAGAAATCGGACCGTATGGATATTCGGAGGCTTTGAATTCGACCGTTCCATGACCGTCAACCAAATTAACCTGGCCGACCACATCTCGCGTGCCGTTGCTGTCAGTGCTCAAATCATCAGGCTGCTTCTGTGAATATACCACTGCCGACGTCCCGATTTTGTTATAAAATTCAACAGAAATGGTATCGTCATTGATTTCCGAGCGGTAATCCGGCGAAATAACCGAGGTGATCCGGTCGCTTTCGCTGACCGGCGGTTCCTCTGCCTTTGCCGTTTTTACTTGAAAGCTCATGCCCAAGAAGCTGGATAATACCATGGCAAACGTCAATATAAACGCCATGGAGTGATTTATCCGCCTGAATCTGCGTATCAGTTCCATCTATGTTCCTCCCATTCTTCAGCAATGGATTCTCCTCTTTTTCCATACCTTTCTGTGGCTCTTAAGTTCCCTTAACAGAAGCGTTACCTGAGGCCTGTGGCGACCGCTTCGCTGCAGTTACAAGGATGTGGTTGCATAGCGGATCTCGTCTTGCCGCCAATTCCGGCAATCCGTCATACTTATAACCCCTTATAGCATCCCCCCTTTCAGTTGAATGGCGGACCTGCGGCATGTCCTGCTGTTTCGTTCGTTTGCATGCCAAGGTAAAAAGGCGACTGCATCCCCGATATGTAGTTTGGAAGGGGAATTCATCGCCAGTTAGTTTTTGTTCAATTGTTGCCGTATCCCTGATATAACTGGGCTTGGATCCTTGTCTTGGCAAGCGGATTCACGTCGCTTTGCATGTTGATGATAGAAATGCCTGTCACCACTAGCGTTGTTATCCTTTAACGCCTGTCGTGACGATGCCTTCGACAATATATCGTTGTCCAAAAAAGAACGTCAACAGAACGGGAATCATCAATAGAATGGCCGCTGCGGTCGCGACGGACTGCAGAACCAACTTCGTGCCGTTCGCCGTATAGCTGATCGTGCTGAGCGCGGTGGCAAGCGGATAATGGTCTTGTTTCAAGAACATGAACGGCGTTATGAAGTCTCCCCACGACCCTTGAAACGTCATGATCGCGACAGTGGCCACAACCGGCAGCGACATCGGCAGGAATATATTCCAATAGGTTCGAAGGATCGAGCAGCCGTCTATCCGTGCTGCCTCCTCGAGTTCTTTTGGAACGGAGGAGAAGAATTGACGGTACAGGAAGATATAGAATGCGTTGCCGCCGATACCCCAGAACAGCCAAGGCCAGAACGTATCCAGCAGGCCGTAATTATGAAACAAAATGTAAGTCGGAATTTGCGTCACGATTCCCGGCACCATCATCGTCGAAAGAACGAGCATGAACAGGAAGCTTCGCCCTGGAGCGGCGATGCGCGCGAAGGCGTATCCGACCAGGCCGCTGGTCAGCGTCGAGGTGCAGAGCGTAATTCCGCAGATGATGATGGAGTTTTTGCCAAAGTGCCAGAAATCCATCATGGTTGTCGCATATTTGAAATTTTCCGGATGAAAGCCGTTCGGCAAAAGACCCGGCGTCGTGTTCCAGGCGCTGAACGCGTTGACGATCGCGAGATACATCGGAAATATGAAGATGGCGGAACAAATAATCAGCGCCGTGTATAACGGTATGGATCCTTTTTGTTTGTTCGCTGCAGTTAACACGGTCACCCCTCCTGATCCGTTTCATAATGAACCCAATACTTGCTTGTCGTAAAGACGATAACAGACAATGCCAGAATGACCAGGAATAAAACCCAAAGCAGCGACATGCCGTAAGCGAACCGTTGGAACGAGAATACTTGTTGGAAGGCGTGGACGAAGTACAGGTAGTTGGGCTGGATCGGACGGGCGAGCAGCTCCGTTCCGTTCAGCAGGATCGGCTGCATGTAAATTTGCAAGGAGCCGATGATGCCCATGATGACGTTGAAGAAAATAACCGGCGTCATGAGCGGCAGCGTCAAAAAGATCGTTCTCTTGAAAGCCGTCGCCCCGTCGATGGAAGCCGCCTCGTATAAATCCCGCGGAATGCCCTTAAGTCCCGCCAGATTGATTAACACGCCGCCACCGGCACCCCATAGGAGCATGATGATCAGTGATGTCGTGGCATAGCCGTATCCAAGCCAGTTCACTTCCGGCAAGCCGAGCGAGTGAAGTATTCCGTTCAGAATGCCGTTGTTGCTGGAGAAAATGAATTTCCACATAATAACGCTGGCCAGCGCCGGCACGATGGATGGCAAATAAAAAATCGTCCGGTAGACGCCTACGCCGCGTACCTGCCTGTTCAGCAGCATCGCGAGTCCAAGCCCGATGGCCACGCTCAGCGGCACGTTGAAGGCCGTAACGTAAAGCGTTCTGCCAAGGGAGTACATCGCGTCGGAGTCCGTAAATACTTTATGGTAGTTATCAAAGCCCATCCATTTCAGATTCTTGATGTTAAACCCATAATAGTTCGTAAAGCTGAGGTACAATCCGTACAATAGCGGATACAGACTTAGAAACAGAAAAACGATGAACCACGGGGATATCATGGAATAAAATGCGATCGACCTTTTCGTCTTCTCCTTCACGCTTTCCACTCCTTTATGCAAGAAAGGAGAGTTCAGCTGGGAACTCTCCCCCGGTAGACTTTACTGGCTGTCGATTGCGTCTTTCGCTTCCTGGATCGCGACGTTCGCGTCTTTGGTCATGCCTTTGATCGCTTCGTCCAAATTCGATTTGCCGAAGTACAGCGGTTGCACGTACTTGTCGAAGATCGACCAGCCGCCGCCCGCGAGGTAAGGGTTCACTTTCAGGTACTGGCTCGTGTAGTTCAGTTCGTCCTGAAGTACCGTGTTGATTTGTTTATCGAAGTCCGTTTCCTTCGGCAGGAGGTCCATCTTGCTCTTGAAAATCGGAAGGCCCCACCCGGCCTTGGCGCGGTCGTCGGCAGGGGTGCCGCCGAAGAACCATTCGAAGAACGTCCATGCTTCGTCAGGATGCTTCGACGTTTTGTTGATAATAGCGCCCGTCGCTCCGCCCGTAGGCGCAACGCGCGTGCCGTTCGGCGCGATCGGCGTCGGCAGCATGCCATAATCGGCCAGATGCGTCTTGGCGCCTTCATTGCTGCGAATCGCTCCGCTGTACCAGTAGCCGTCGATGATCATCGCGGCCTGGTCCTTGAAGAACAGGTCGCCGCCGGACGTTTGGTCGTTGTTGACCGAATTCGGGCCGACGTTGTTCTTGACCCCGTCTACCCACATATTGATATAGTCGCGCACTTCCGGCTTGTCGAAGTCGACGGAGCCGTTGTCATCCATACTGATGTCTACGCCCGCGCTGAGCAGGTATTGCAGCAGGTTGTTGAAGTTCGGTTCCGTCTTGCCCCACTCGTTGGCCGCCAGGCCGTATTGCTTGATTTTGTCGCCGTCCTTGATCGTGAGCTTCTTGGCGAGGTCCATGACTTCCGGCCATGTGAGCGACGTCGTCGGATCCGGAACCGCGACTCCAGCGGCTTCGAATGCCTTCTTGTTATAGAAGATGGCGTAGTCATTGGACCAGTCTTTCGGCAGGCCGTAGATCGGGCCCGCGCCGACCGTTTTGCCATCGAAACGGTACACGTTCGTGATCGGCAGCAAATCGTCCTCTTTGAGCACAGTGCTCACGTTCATCCGGTCCGTCAGGTCGAGCGCGATGCCCTTGATAACGTAGTTCGGAAGGTCGAACACCCCCGACAAACGGATGACGTCAGGTGCGTCGCCAGTCGCGAGTTGCGCAGCCAATTTCGTCGCGTCGACCGTTTCAATCTCGACCTTGATGTTCGGATGCTCTTTCTCAAATTCCGCGATTTGTTCCTTGGACAGCTCGCCGTCAGAAATGCTCGTGCGAATTGTGACGACTTCGCCGCTCTTCACACTGCCGCCGGTATTGCCGGTTGCCTCTTTACCGCCAGCATTGCTGCCGTCGTTCGTCGCCAAGGCATTCCCGCCGTTATTGGTGGCTCCCCCGTTGTTGCTGCTTCCGCAGCCCGACAGCACGACAGCCACAGCCATTACTATCGTCAGCATGATTGACCATCTTCTCAATTGCTTATCCCCCTTTGAGAAATCATGATTTTCCTTGCTGAACTAAGAATAGCACGCGGAATGTAAGCGCTTGTATAAGATGATCCTCCAATATTACGGGGTAATCGTATGGTGTTGGACACTTGTGCCGTTGCCGTAGAGATACCGGGTCGAGAGCGAGCGGCTGGGGATTTTGTAATCGTTCGATCCCGCAGGAGGTAGCGGAGTCTTCGTGGTACCTACGGAGTTTGCAGCGGCACAGTCAGGGTGATGGCCGTCCCCTTCATTTCGCCGCTTTCGATGGTCATGGACGTGCTATCCTTGTAAATCAGCTTGAGCCGCTGATAGACGTTGCGCAGTCCGATGCCGTTCTCATCGCTTAGCGCCTTCCCGTATTCGCGCTCCATGTCCACTCTTACGTGCGCCAGCGTTTCTTTGTCCATGCCGATCCCGTTATCGACGATTCGCACCTTGAGATTGCCGTTCTCCGCGGACGCCGAGATGACGATGCGTCCGCCATCCTCCCAGCCATTGAAGCCGTGCTTGATCGCATTCTCGATGATCGGCTGCAGCACGAACCGCCCGATCGATCTGCCCTTCAGCTCGTCTGGCACCTCGTATTCCATCTCGAAGCTGTGTCCGAAGCGGATCTGCTGGATGGTGACGTAGTTGGCCACATGCGCCAATTCCTTCTCCAGCTCCACGATATCCGAGCTCTTGGCGATGCTGTAGCGGAACAAATCCGCAAGCGCCCCGACGATCGCGCTCACCTCGAGATTGCCGCTCTTCATGCTGCGCATGTTGATGACCTCCAGTGTATTGTACAGAAAATGCGGATTGATCTGTGCTTGCAGCATGTCAATCTCGGCCCGCGTCTTCATCGCGATCAGCTCGTTCTCTTCGTTTATCACGCGGTGCAGTTGGTCGATCATGCGGTTGTAGCTGCGCACGATGCCGCCGATTTCCGTATTGTCGATATCCTCGAGCCGCAGAGACAAGTCTCCTTCACCTACCCGCAGCATCGTCTCCTTCAACCGATGGATCGGCTTGACCAGCTGAATAGCGATTGCGACCGCCACGGCTATGGACAGCAGCAGCACGATCGACGTGAATAACAGAAACTGCTGCTGATACTCCCGGTTCTTCTCCAGCACATCGTTGAAGAAGAAGCCGATCGTCAGCTTCCAGTCCGTGTTCGGAATGCCGCTCGTGGAGAATTGCCAGCCGGAATCGTCGACGGCAGCGTTCGCGCGCGTCTCATAGATCGTATGTCCCCTGGCATCGGTGATAGCGTACGACGTATTGATCAAGCCCGAGTCGATGTTTTCGAAAATCGACTGCTTCGGTACCATCAGCAAATAGGTGGCTTCTCCATTCACCCCGGGGCCATCTATCCGCTTCAGGAGCGCCATTGACAGCGGATTGAAGACGTTGTTGTAATTCGTGATCCAATACGGATCGTCGCGATCCGTCAAATATTCCATATCGGTATTGAAAGCACTCTTGTTGTTCGAGAAAATGGATGAATAAATGCAGTTGCCATTCTCGTCCAGCAGGACGAAATACGAAATGTCGTTCAGGCCCGGAAACATGAGCAGATTGGTCGGGAGACCGCCCATCAGCAGTGGGGTTGTATAATTGTTCGTCACGTAATCCTGCAGCTGACGGCTGGCGGAAATTTCTTTCAGGATCGTTTCCGTGAACTTCAGCCGGTTGTGAATGCTGACCGCGGAGAATCGGCCAGTCACGTCGAACGACATCTGCATCTCCCGCTTAATGTCGTACTGCGACAGCCACGCATACAGCACGCCGTCCGAGACGGCGGGAACGCCGACTGCGACGATGAGGGCAAGAATGATTTTGTTCCGCATGGAAACGGCGTGGAAGCCTTTCTTGATCAGATCATCCGGCAGCATCCGCAGCAGCCACTCGTTGCTGAGCGAGAAGTTCTTGATTTGCTTCGAAATCATGCGGAACGGCTTAAACACCTGCTTGAGATACAAGTAATCGAACAGGATCGTGATGAGCAGCGTCACCAGCGAAAGCCCCGCCATCTGGTAGATGCGTTCGCCGCGGAGTACCGAGGATCCGCCGTCGTTGTCAGTGTAAACGATGCTGAGATTAAAGGGGCTCAGCTGCTTGATTGTGTTATAGGACGAGGCGTCCGACTGTCCCTCCTTCGCCGGGTTAGTTGAGCCGGTGCCGGCGCCCTCCGGCGAGCTCAGCGGGTTCGAAGGTGCGGTCGTCCACAGCAGGCGCTTGTCCTTGCCGAAGACGGAGAAATACGTCCCCTCCGGCATCTTCTTGGGAATAGCCTGCTCGAAGAAGCGGTCGCTCAGCATGATGATCGTGAGCACGCCATTCTCGTTGCCGTTCGAGAATACGAGCCGGTCCTGAATTTCCGCCATAAACGCTTTCAGCTGATCGATGTCCGCCTTCTCCAGCATCGGGTTGTTCGTACGGAATACCTGCGCGAAGTCGGACTGTGTGTACCGTGTCAACAGCTCGCGGTCCGGCAGGATCAGCTTATCCAGCTTGGAATAATGCAGTCGATCCTGATCCACCCTGGGCAGGTCCACGAAGGAAGCGGAACTGATCCTCTGAACCAAGGAGCGCTGGACGAAGCTCTGGCCCAGGAAGTAAACCGCCTGCACGGAATCCGGCGACAGATCGAGCGTATTGAACTTTTGCTGCAGTTCCCACATGCCGAGGGCCGCGACGTTGTCGCTGCGCAGACGCATCAGGTTCTTATAGTAACCGCTGAACTCCGGCGTCTGCAGCAGCAGCAGCAAATTGTCAATGTTGTTCAGCTGAACGAGCACGTTCTGCTGAAACTGATAGAGCATGTCCTGCGTTCGCTTCTCGTGCAGCGACTTGTCGATGGCATCCATGTAGGTGAGACCGATATAGGCAAGCGCAAGCTGCGTAACCAGGGTAAGCGCCGCTGCGAGAATGACGATCCGCCGGAGCGTTGGACCGAACCGTTTGATCATACTGTGTCCCTCCGGTTTTACCGCAATTTGCTGCGGTATTCGTACGGCGTCCTGCCCGTGTATTTCTTGAAGACCTCCGTGAAATACGCCGGATCGGTGTAGCCGACCTGCTCGACGATTTCATAGATCTTGAGATTCGTTCCGCTGAGGAGATCCATGGCCCGCTGCAGCCGGATGGAAGTCAAGAAGCTGAGGAAGGTTTGACCGGAGGTTTTGAACAACGCGAAGAGATGGCTGCCGGAGACATGCACTTGCTCCGCGACCTCCTTCAGGGTCAGGCTGCGGTCGTAATGTTCGCGGATGTACTGCTTCGCCTGCACCAGCAGCATGTTGACCGGTTCCGCTTCGGCTTCGCGGCTGCCTACGGCGATGGCCGCGGTGGCGGAATGTTCCATGCTGGCGAGGATGAGCGGTGCGGGCCGGAGGTTCTGGGCGGTCCCGGGCTGCACAGTCGCAAGCGTTCCCTCTTCCGCGTTCGCAGACAGCGCCGCAGACGCCGCCTGCGCTGACAGATAGATATCGGCGGGCGAACCGACCGAATGGCCGATGCCGCCGGAGAACGTTGATTTAAACAATCCTCTGTACTTTCGCCAGAGCGGCAGCAGCTCGGCGAAATGCGTTTCGGCGTCCGGTTTCATGGATAGCACGTAAGCTTCGCCCGTCTGTCTGTTCACCCAGTGGTAGCCAATCTCTTTTCCATCCCACAAATCCGTCAAAATATTATCCAGCGAGAAAACAAGCAGCTTCTTCTCCTTGTCTCCCATGACTGCTCCTGAAAACGCCAGACGGTCCGAACGTAAAACCGCGACCTGGTAACGGGCGCCCTCGAGCAGCACTTCGCCGTCGGAGCAGCCTTGCTCCAAATCCATCTCGGAGAGGCGCTCCTGAAGCAGGCGGCGCAAAAAATCGGCTCGAAGCACCTGCGTAAGCAGTTCCGCTTTGCGCTTTAGCACGGACATGCGGAATTCGGCCTGCTTCTCTTCGCGCAGTCGTTCGGCCGCTTTGGCGAACGTGTCATGCAGCATCTGAAACTGCAGCGGCTTGAGCAAATAATCAATCGCTCCAAACTGCAGCGCCTTTTGGGCATATTCAAAATCACTGTAGCCGGATAGGATGACAACGCGAATGAACGGATATTGCCCGTTCAGTGATCTCATCAGCTCGATGCCGTCCATAAACGGCATCCGGATATCCGTAATGACGATATCGACTGGATGCTCCTCAACAAATTGAAGCGCTTCCAAACCATGCGAGCAGCATCCCTCCACTTCGATTCCGACCTGATCCCATGTCCACGAAGCCAATCCCTCGCGAATCTCTTTCTCGTCATCCACGATCAGCAGCTTATACACTTTGCAATTCCTCCCGACTGTTAGAGGTGCCAGTAAATAACATCATTGCTAAATTGATTCCAGTATACTGATGCCAAGGCTAATCGACAAGACAAGGAGAAAAATTAGAAGTTGTCATTCGTTCAATCCGTTGATTTTGTCCGTCTGGCTGCTTAAACTTCGCAGAAAAAGCGCCTTCTTGATGGTGTAGGGTATTAACCCGTCGACAAACCCATCAAACAGAGGCGCTCCTTTTAGGACAAAGACCATTTTGCAGGCCCAACAGGATGGATCTGAGAAAAGATTGCTCAAAAATTTTCTAAGCAGTCCGTTAGATTCGGACCTGTCTTTCAGCCTTCTGCTGCTCCAGCGCTTGCTTCGTCTTGCCTACCCGGTTGTCGTTCATCGTCAGCCGGCCATTATCGGTGCCGCGTCTTCTTCAGTGGACGGAGAGAACGCGGTCCAGGAACAGCTCCACGAATTGCTCCGCTTCAACGCGCTTCGCCACCTCTACCACCGAACGGCCAGCCAACTCAAGCGCTGCCGTCACAAGCTGCTCTTCCCGGTCGCGATCCGTCAGGTTGAAGGTCAAGCCGCGTGTGCGGATTCCTGACAATTCCACGCTCACCGCTTCGCGTTCGAATCCGAGCAGCCCGCCGTTAATGGCTCCATATACGGCCAGCGCATCATGCAGAATCGGGCACTTGCGACCCGTGTCAGCCTGCCACCTGTCGATCAGCCCGAGCAGCAATCTGGTTACCGGTGTATCTCCGGGGCTCAGTCGATCCAGCTGGGAATGGCTCATCAGACAGCGCTTGGTCACGTCGAGACCCACGGCTGTAATGGGAGTGCCGGAGCGAAAGACGATGTCCGCCGCCTCGGGATCACAGTACACATTCCATTCCACAAAGTGAAAATAATATGCTCCGCCCATCATCACGATCCGCAGGAGCTTCTCCCGCAATCCCGGCTCGCGGAGCAGCGCAACTGCAACATTGGTCAGCGGACCGATCGTTAGCAGCGTGATCGGTTCCGGCGACCGAAGCGCCGTCTCGATGATGAAATCAACCGCATGCTGGTCTGCGACAGGCAACCTGTCCATCTCTCCCGGAAGATATTGACACGGTACTTTGACCGTATCCGCAGTCTGCCTGAACGGTTCCCCGCAGCCGGCATGCACCGGTATGGATCCGGCGCCGGCTGTCTGCAGCAGGTGAGCGGCGATGCGGGCCCGTGCCGCGGTATTGCCAAGCACTGTCGTCACCCCCAGCAGCTCCAGTTCAGGACAGCCAAGCGCGAAGGCGATCGCAAGCGCGTCGTCGATATCGTCGCCGATATCGGTATCGATTATAATAGGAATTCGCGTCATTTAGGCCCCACTCTCCTTGGTCCGCGGCAATCGTGTGATGTTGCGGCGCTATTTTCTCCAAAACGGCATCGCTTTTATAGGTTCGGGATTTGAAAGCATGGTTCCTTGCTCCTCTACCGGTTGTTATCTTCTTGATTATTATCTTCTTTTGCGAAGCCGCCGATCTGGTTCCAGGACGTTCCGTACGGCGAATCGCCCCCACGGTCAGGCAGAGTGACCAGTCCGACGTCGCAGCGCACGACGCCCCGGCGGCTGCCGCTGATCAATAGGCCGGTGTCGTCAAAGATCGCGTCCGCGAGCTGGTACGAATCGTCCGCCCGGTAAGAGAAGACAAGGCCTCTGCGCGGTCTTCCCGAAAGGTTCGCATCCGAGCCATGAAGTGTCAGGCTGTGGTGGATGCTGATCCCGCCCGTTTTCGGTGTAATATAGACCACCTCGCAAGACCCCTGCCAATAGGAGCTTTCCTGGCACTCTGACACGAATCGGCCGTTCTTCTCATGATTAAGGATGCCGAACTTGTTGCTTCCCTTGACCATCTGCATGCAGCCGTTATCCGGCGTGGCATCGTCCAGCATTACCATGACCGACAATAGATCGGTATTCGTATGCGGGTAGAATGCATAGTCCTGATGCCAGGGGAACTCGCCGATGCCCTTGATAGGCGGCTTGGTTGCTAACTTGGAGTGCTGCAATTGAATATCAGGACCGAGCAGCGGCTGTATCTTGGCGATTATAGCCGGGTGTTTAGCCAGCTTCAGGAACGCGGGGTGCAGCGAAGTAATGCCGAGCGCATGAACCGTCATGGTTTCATACTCTTTCTGGGTGCGCAGAGCAAGAATTTGCGGCTGCTCGCATGCCGCGCGGAGCCCCTCCACTTCCTCATTCGTGAGGATACCGTCGAAAACAAGGTATCCGTCTTCCCAATAGCGCGCTATTTCCTGCTCACTTAAGCCGATATCCTTCTGGTCAAGCATGATCCTTCACTCCCCTTTGATCGATGGATCTTACATCCTCATCATAAGGGTGACAACGCTTTCCAGATATAATAAACTGAGGAGAAAATATCAGAATTCGGTGAAAGGGTGATAAATGCGGTGAACGGGAAACTTGATTTTTTCTACTACAAGTCGGAAAAATCCGGTAGCTATGTGGACTTCCACAAGCATAACTGCTATGAACTCGTATACTACATTACGGGGACAGGAACGATGAATCTGAACGGGGAGATGCTGCGGTATACGCCGAATAGCATGACGGTGACCCGGCCCAACTATATGCATGACGAGCGGCACGAGGAGGCGACGGACGTCATCTTCTTTGGGTATCTGTATGACGACTTTCCCGTACCTCTCCGCAACGGCCTCGTCCAGGATTCACAGCAGTGCGACATTCTGAGGCTCGTGCTCGGCATGAAGGAAGAGCTTCTGGAACAGAAACGTCACTTTAGATTCCGGGTCGATCTGCTCCTGAACGAGACGATTTTACTGATTGGACGGTTCGCCAATCTGGACGCCGTTGAAAATCGGCCGGAAAAGCTCTTCTATGCGAGACGGTACCTTGACGAGAACTTTACCCAGCCTGTCAACATACAGACATTGGCGGAATTGTCGGGATACAGCAGCGACCACTTCCGCCACCTGTTCAAGGAGCAGACCGGTATATCGCCTGCCCGCTATGTGCTGACCAAACGGTTGGAGGCTGCGAGACACATGCTGCTGAATACGACTGCAAGCGTTAGCGCGATCGGTATGGAATGCGGCTTTTCCACAACATCTCAATTCATTGAGCTGTTCAAGCGGGAGAACGGGCGGACTCCCCTTCAATTTCGGAATCTGTAAAATAGTGTATGAAAACTTCTAAAGCCATTAAAATAATGGAAAAATAAGAGAGTTCGGCGACACATGAGCTTATGGACGAAGCAGCAGCTCCGGCGGCTCATCACAGAAAATAGTTGGTCCCGGCACAGATGCACAGAATGCTTTGAAAGCGCTGTTTGCCGAAACGCTGCAGGTGACGCCGGAGGCCAAGATGTATGAACATCTGGGCTATGAGAAACACGACATGCAGAACAAACAAACGAACAAAAGACGTAATGACAAGAGCAAGAAAAACAACATCATGAGCGAACATGGGGATCAGGAGATCGCTGGATGTACACATAAGTAACCTTAAAGCGCACCTACTACGGCATGGGGTACATACGGCTCCTCCAGTGACGCAATCTCGTCCGGGGTTAGCTTGACCTTTAGTGCAGTGACCGCGCTCTCGAGATGTGATTCTTTTGTGGCACCAATGATAGGTGCGGTAACTGGTGCCTTTTGCAGCAGCCAGGCAAGCGCTACTTGCACACGGGAGACGCCGCGCTGCTCCGCAATCGCCGCAACCTGTTCCACGATCGCACGATCCGCCTCGGCAAATGCATCGTATTTCGACTTCTGCACCTTATCGGTTTCAGAACGGTGAGTTGTCTCCGACCAATCGCGCGTCAAGCGGCCGGATGCAAGCGGGCTATATGGAATAACGCCGATTCCCTCCGCCTTGCAGAGCTGCATCATTTCGCGCTCCTCCTCCCGATAGATGAGGTTATAATGATTCTGCATCGACACGAACCGCGTCCATCCGTGGCTCTCAGCAACATGCAGTGCCTTTTGGAACTGCCACGCGAACATGGCGGAAGCGCCGATATATCTGGCCTTTCCCGCTCTTACGACATCATGAAGCGCTTCCATCGTTTCTTCGATTGGGGTACTATAATCCCAGCGGTGAATTTGATACAAATCCACATAGTCGGTCCCCAGTCGCTTCAAGCTCTTATCAATTTCACTCATAATCGCCTTACGGGAAAGCCCTGCTCCATTTGGACCTTCGTGCATGCGGAAATGCACCTTTGTCGCGATGACAATTTCATCCCGATGCGCACAATCCTTCAGAGCGCGTCCAACATATTCCTCGCTTGTTCCAGCCGAATATACGTTTGCCGTATCGAAAAAATTGATGCCAAGATCGAGTGCCTTCTTAATAACCTGACGACTTTGCTCCTCATTTTGTACCCACGGGTGAGTCCAGCGCGCTGCATCGCCAAAGCCCATACACCCGAGACAAAGTCGCGATACGTCCAATCCGGTATTTCCGAGTTTTACATAATCCATCAAGCATTACACTCCTCTGGTTATTAATATGTTACATGCAAAGTTTACCGCTTGGAGTTAACTCCAAGTTAACAGCCAGCAAATAAAATAATCGAAAAACGATAGGTTCAAATCTGTTTTCTACCCCACTGCAGGATCGAGAGGTCTCTCTTTAATTAATCGTCATTCCATTCATTCTTCTTAACCCAGTAAAGATCATCACATAATTCGTTATATTCATCCAGAGTGTCATATAAGCAAACACTGCTTGTGGGATGGTTTCTGGACGAATACTCGTAGACCAGGATTGAACCATTCTCTAACCGCCAAGCTGTATGAATACGAATCAACTTTTCTCCATCGACTACCACCTCTTCTACAACGCTTCTGATGGAGTGACTCGAAAATAATGCCTCGTCCTCAGTACAGCCGATTCCGTCAAGCATCTTCATAATGACCTCCTGGCTGCTTCATTCGGTTGTTCAATATAACAAAAGATACAGCATGAGAAATGCTCACTCTTCCTTGTTATTATATTTCCCAGGAACTGGAACTGAGCTTAACTAAACTCACGACGACGAGGCAATGAAAACCAAAGCCCATCGAGCCACGCCAATTCCTCTTCATTTAATGCATCCATATCTGCAGCACGCAGAGTCATGTCCAATTGCTCTGGACGACTCGCACCAATGATAGCGGATGTTATTCCCTGCTGTTGTATAACCCAGCGCACAGCCGCTGTAACTGGATCAAAGTTATGCTCCTGACACCAAGATTGGTACAAATCAACAGCGCCGAACGTTGCCTCTTGCCAGTAGCGCTGCTGATAAAACGAACCTGCGCTGTTCCCGAGTCCGAAACGAGTTCCCTCTTCGATGTTAGAACTTTTATTATAGCGTCCCGTTAACATACCGCCCGCCAGCGGGTTGTAGCATATGATGCCAATTCCTTCGTCTAGTGCCATCGGAATCAAGTCATCCTCAATCATTCGAAACAATAAATTGTAGCGCGGCTGAACGCTTGCTATACGGGTGTAATTTTTTCTGTCGGCAATTCCATTTGCCTTCGCCACTTGCCAAGCGCGCCAGTTGGATACGCCGATGTACCGGACTTTTCCTTGTTCAACGAGATCGTCAAACGCACGCAGCGTTTCATCTATTGGTGTGTTTGGGTCAAATTGGTGTGCTTGATAAAGGTCGAGATAGTCCGTTTTCAGACGACGAAGACTGTCCTCAACGGCAGTCATGATGTGCTTCCTACTCAGCCCCTGATCATTAGGACCAGTGCCCATCAAACCAAAACACTTGGTTGCGAGAACCATTTTGTCTCGTTTTCCTTGCAACCATTCCCCGATAATTAACTCGGTTGTACCTGCTAATTCAACCGATTGCCTCCCAATGGGTACACATCTGCAGTGTCGATGAAATTCACACCGGCAGTAAATGCCTTATCGAGTATCCCGTAGGAGGTTCGTTTGTCCGCTTGTTGTCCGAATGTCATCGTGCCGACACATAGATTCGTTACTTTTAATCCCGTTTGTCCCAACGAACGTATTTCCATTTGATTGACTCCTCTCCAAGCACTCTATCAATCATGGATTGAATAGTTCTTTTGCAACCATGATCGCAGACATCGCTTTTGGCCAACCGGCGTAAAACGCCAAATGAGTCATCGCTTCAACCAGTTCTTCTTCTGAAAGTCCGTTTTGCCTGGCTAAATCCAAATGGGATTTTAGCTGTACCGTATTCCCCGATGTGAGTAGACATGCAACCGTAATCAGGCTTCGATCACGTGGTGAAAGTTCTTTGCGGGCCCACACGTCACCAAACAAAACGTCATCGGTAAGTTGCGCCATTTTCGGTGCAAAATTTCCGAGCAGTTTTTGTGCACGTGTCAATTCTCGTGAATTTGACATTTGATAATCCCTTCTCCTATCAGTTGTAAGTTTTTCTGACTTCATTCGTCCCCTTAGAACATAGAAGATTAGATATCAAGTTTACGAGTACCGAGCCATTTCACCATTTCAGGGTCGCGATGTGAAAAGAACAAACTCTGTTTCGTATCTAACGCAGCAATGGACTCCATATCCTCTTGGCTTAATTCAAAATCAAAGATATTGAAGTTTTCGATCATTCTTTCCTTACGAACAGACTTTGGAATCACAACGATTTCTCTTTGTGTCAACCAACGTAAGACTACCTGAGCAACGGATTTATTAACCTTCTCAGCTATGGATACCAATAGCTCATTCTGGAACAAGTTATTTTTCCCTTCAGCAAAAGGCGCCCAGGATTCGATCTGAACATTATTCTCTTTCATGAAGTTTGCATTTTCAATTTGTTGGTTAAAAGGGTGTGTCTCAACCTGGTTTACGGCAGGAACAACTTCATTATGGATAATCAAATCGATCAGTCGATCCTCATGAAAATTACTTACGCCAATTGCACGGACCTTACCTTCACGATATAACTCCTCCATAGCGCGCCAAGAGCCAAACAGATCTCCATACGGCTGATGGATTAAATACAAATCCAAATAATCCAATTGCAATCTTCTCAGGGATTTTTCAAATGCTTTTTTGGTGCGCTCATAACCAGTATCCTGAACCCAGAGTTTCGTTGTAATGAATAATTCCTCTCTTGTCACGCCACTCCGTTTGATCGCTCTGCCAACTGCTTCTTCATTTAGATAAGAGGCGGCTGTATCAATCAGTCGATAGCCCGCCATAATAGCGTCATAAACGCTCTGGTCGCACTCATTTTGATCCGAAATCTGAAAAACACCAAAACCGAGTACAGGCATCTCAACACCATTGTTCAAAATTACTTTTTGCATATAAAATCCTCCGATTTTTTAATATGATCTGTAAATTGGCCCCTTTTTATTATGCAGCAATTGAACAGGAGGCCGTTATCCCTTTTGTTGCAAATCATTGCCTTATTCTCTCGTTGCTACTTACGCATGAACGAAGGTTGCCTTATAATTAAACGAAAATAGAACCAAGGTGGAGGAATCTGATGTCTAATCCAACTGAACGACAGCGGAATGAGGTCGCCAAATTAATCGAGAAGCATTCCGGTCAGGACGGGGTTTTCGAAACCGCGATCCCTTCTTTATTTATTATTCGCCGTTCTAACGTGACCGAGCCGATCCACAGCGTTTACAAACCCGCCTTCTGTTTCATTGCCCAAGGTTCGAAAGAGATCTTTCTGGCGCAAGAGCGATTCGAGTATGGTCCTTCCGACTATTTAATTTCATCGATAAAATTGCCGGTTGTCGGCCAGATCATCCAAGCTTCTTCCGATGCCCCATACTTGAGTTTGAAAATGGAAATGACGCAGAATCAAATTTTAGAGGTGTTGCAGGACACCGACATTCAATTCGCCCAGAAAGAAAATGCAGCCCGAGCAATGTTCGTCGGCCAGATTGAATCCTCGATCTTGGATGCGTTACTGCGATTGGTCCGGTTGGTGGAACAGCCCCACGACATTCCGTACCTGGCTCCCATCTACACCAAGGAAATCCTGTACAAGCTGCTGCATGGGCAGTATGGCGCGGCGTTGGCCCAAATCGCGATGGAAGGAAGCAGTACCTATCGAATTAGGGACGCAATCGAATTCATTATCGCCAACTTCGATAAATCATTGCGAATTGAAGAGCTTGCAGAGACTGCAGGCATGGGTATCTCTACGTTTCACCGGCACTTCAAAGAGGTGACCGCTATGAGCCCCATCCAGTTTCAAAAACGGCTGCGCTTGCAGGAAGCGCGGCATCTCTTATTATCCGAGTCCGCGGATGCAGCCGACGTGGCGTTCCGGCTCGGCTATGAAAGCGCATCGCAGTTTAGCCGCGAATATGTCCGCATGTTCGGGTTTCCGCCTAGAGAAGATACCAACCGCTTGCGGGCAAAATTCGATCAAAGCGTTCGGGCATAACACGCAGAAGACCCTTCGCATCGAACCGGTATCGAAAAATAAGAAAACAGCCGCAGCCATGCGGCTTTTTCTCGCGATCTGACGCTTCAAGAAATATCCACTCTTTGATTGATATCCAACGCTCTGTGGACAGCAACCGCTGCTTCTGCTCTCGTTGCACCTCTATTGGGATCGAAATTTCTGTCTCAAATTATGCCTGGAGCGCCGTTCCGGTTTGACCCCAGCTTAGAACACGCCTGTACTTTGCTTAAGAAGACCAACCTACCCATTTCGGAAATCTCGTATAATAGCGGATTTAACGACAGCAACTATTTTACCCGCCAGTTTACCAAAGCCTACGGCATGTCTCCGAAGGCGTACCGGAAAAATCATTAGGCGCGCTTTGCGCTTTAGACTAGAATCTATGCCGTTAAAACAAAAAGCCGCGATTTACGCGGCTCCCTTAAGATAGATATTCTTGTTTCTTGACAGTGGTTTTTTTTGCTTCAGACTTTTTCGCAATGTGCTCGGTAATCAGTGGCCCCGGTTCGTTGACAACGCTGCAGCATTCAAACCGGTTAACACAGCCTTTTTTGCCCGTTTTTTCAGGTACAGACTCGTCTTTTCAGCCGACGAGTCTGTATTGTGTGCGTGCAGATCCCCGTTCAGCGCTTAAGCAGGTTGATATGATCGAGATTCGTACTGGTGTTGAAAATAAACACGAGTTTGTATTTGCCTCGGTAATAGGTGATTTTCTGCTGCACCAAGGATCCGTTCCGGATGATGACCGAGTAGGAAGGCGCGCCCCACTGCCTGAAAAGCAATCGTTTCGTTATGCCTCCAATATTCGTCTGCCGTTCAATATTGGTCCCGAAGTAGCGCATTTCGCGAATCCTGTTCAGCTTGTAGGCGATGGCATAACCAGGGTGCCCCATCTCCGCATGATACATGTCGAACGCATCCGCGTTCGTTCTCGGCTTGTCCGGCTGGCCAATCTTGCCAATGACGGTCCGACGGGTGCTTACCCCTATTTTCAGCCCGTTCACCGAGCCGGGGAACCGACCATTCAGCGCCGGCTTATAGAAGCTGTTTAGCGTCCTCAGCGCCCTTACCGCATCTTCCGCGCTCGCTTGCCGCATCGTCTCTGACGCTTCTTGGGCGTCAGCATGAGCGGCTAATCCGGATGTGAGTACAAGACTGGAGAGCGTTACGGCTAGTAAGGCTTTACGAAGGTTCATAATTGAAGGTCCTCCTGCGTTCGATTTGTTGAGCAGTATTTGCTCATCTCTGGTAATTTACCCTGTTGCCCAATCGGTTACTCGCAGGAATAATATTGCAATGCATCGTCCACTTGTCCTTCTCCCTTAATCCAAAGAAGGAACCTGATCGATCCAAAGGATGAATTGCTGTACGTAGCGCTTCAGATACTTGCGGGTAGCTTCGTCGGTCAATAGGCGCCGTTCCAGATCCACCTTATCCATTACTTGCGAAATGTACATCTTTTGAAAAGGAAGCACAAGTGCTTGAGTCGCCTCCAACGTCTGTCTGATCTGCTGCTGCGACAGGATCGTACCTTTGACCCCTGGAGTTGCGCCTACCAGCCCGACCGGCTTTCTGCGCAGAGCGGCGGTTTTGGTCGGAGTCGAAGCCCAGTCCAGAGCGTTTTTCAAGACACCGGGAATACCCGAATTGTACTCAGGGCTAACAATAATGATACCGTCGACCCGCTTAATCGCTTCGCGGAAGCGTTGGACGGGCTCAGGGCCGTCTCCATGATCTGTATCTTCGTTGTACAAGGGGAGATCCGCTATGGATATCGACTCGTAGACGATCGAGTCATCCAACTCGGGTATAGCAGCAGCAATCATGCGGTTGAACGAGTTTTCTCTTAAACTTCCTACTATCAATCCGACCTTCTTTGTTCTCCAATCAAGTGCCATCTTTGTTTCTCCTCCAATAACCTTTTGATTTTTAAACATCCGCTATCAGCCGATCAGAAGATATGGCCATTTCTGCATCAGCTGAGCGGAGTCTTGGTATTCACAACTTTATTAGCAAGCTTATCCTCCGAACCAGAGTCCTCCCGTAGTATCGAGGACTTGTTGCATCGACCCTGGCATGTTGCCGAAGCGAGTTTGTAACACTGAATAACGGGCACTTGACCCGCATAAAGCGTTTCGTGCCAGTTATCCCGGCCGTTCAAGGGTAAATATTCTGCCCAAGGCCGCATAGAAATTTCCTGCCATACGGCTGACGGGCGCTAGCTTCGCCGCATCTATTCTCCCGTCCTGCAGAATGTCTTCCGAGATCCGAAAACGGACCACGCGCGCGATCAACAGGTCACAACCCGGTGTTTCTTCCGTCCCTCCAAGTTCAATAGCATGTTCAAGAACACATTCCATCCGAAACTTTGACTCTGCAATCCCCGGAACCTTAACCGCTTCACTGTCGCTCGGCGTTAGCCCTGCAAGCACCACTTCACTTTCGTCAGGAGGCAAAGTCGCTGCGGTCTGATTAATATGTTCGACATTGGCCTCGTCAACGATGTGAACAACAAGCTCGCCCGTAGTAATGGCGTTTCGTGCCGTATCCTTCATCTCGCCATTCTTGCGCTGCACCGATAAGGATAAAAGCGGAGGACTGCTGGAAACGATTGAAAAATAGCTGAATGGCGCGCCATTCAATATCCCTTGCTCCGACAGCGTGGTAACGAATGCAATCGGGCGCGGAACGACGCTGCCGATGAGAAGCTTATAATTATCCCTGTCGCTTTGCACTTCCGGATCTATAGAAATCATATCGTTCCTCCTGATAAACACAATATACGGATATGCTGCCCTGGTTCAGAAAATCGTAAAGCTCTTTGTTCGGAAAATAAGATTCTCCTCTCATTCCCTTCATTGCCTGACCTCCTTCAGTTCACGGACTTGGATCGGATCCAGCTTCGCTTCGAGCTGCGCGCGGCGGGGTTCGAACCAGGATGGAAGCATCAATTTTTCTCCCAGAAATTCTGCATCCTCATCTCTGGAAAATCCCGGTGGATCCGTAGCGATCTCGAACAGGATCCCTCCGGCTTCCCGGAAATAAATCGCATTGAAATACTGACGGTCTTTAATTTCAGTCGGTTGGTAACCGGATTGAAGCACATGGTTTTGCCATTTTACATGCTCGTCAAAATCTTTGGCCCGCCAAGCAATATGGTGTACTGTACCGGCGCCGCCGGCTCCCAACTCCATATTGGTTACCGCCACGTCAATGAGGTTTCCAACATCAGCTGACGTTTGAAAACGCGCATAACCTTGATCCTCACCGACTTTCTTCATGCCAAGAATATGCTCCAGGGCGTCCATTGTTTTTGCCGGGTCGATACTAAAGAGGACGGCTCCGCCAAATCCTTTGATCGCTTTATCGGTGGGAACCCCGCCGAATGACCATTCGCTATTCGATCCTTCCGCCCGTTCCACGATTTCCAGCCGAAGCCCTTCCTTATCCGCGAACTGAAGATACTGCTCGGAGAATCTGAAAGCCTTCGTCACCGAGATGCCAAAGCGCTTAAGCCGATCTTCCCAGAAGCCGAGTGCGCCTGCCGGAACAACAAATGTGGTAATCCCCACTTGTCCGCCGCCAACCCGTCCCTTCCTGGAAGTGGGCCACGGGAAGAAGGTGATGATTGTGCCAGGGCTGCCGGCCTTGTTGCCGAAGTACAAATGATACACCTCCGGGGCGTCGAAGTTAATGGTTTTCTTCACAAGCCGAAGGCCAAGAATGCCTGCGTAAAAATCGACGTTCTCCTGCGGATTTCTTGCAAAAGCCGTAATATGGTGAATTCCTGTTGTTTGTAACGACATCATTAATCACTCCTATATGATTCGAATTTTTGTTTGCGGATTAAAATCATTTATTTTCATGTTCATTATCTTATTTTTAAGATATATGGCGGTGTTCGACTCTGCTGCCCGCTTTGGGCCCATTTACCCATTCTCTTCAGTGTATCAGTAGTTTCGTGCTTTCATCTAAGGTAAAAGTCTTCATTCGTGCCATACCTGCATGCACGAATAGCTTAAGTGATGTTTCGTGTTTTTCATCCAATTGTGTTGGCCCCGAAATCCGCCTCCTTTAATCTTTATTTTAAATATCTTTAATTAAAGATAATATATTTCCCGTATGATGTCAACCGTTTTTCTATTTCAGCGTATAGCCAGCATAACGTGAGATTTGCCGGATCTCCTAAACAAGTCAGTTGAAATTATAAACTTTTATTCCGAAAGACTGTATCGAACCCGTCACTCTCTTCATGACTCGGATGACCCTCAACCTCTATAATATTTGGTTCATGGTTTATGCAGTCGATTTTCGACGATCGAGTCCGGACTGACACGGTAGCTCTTAGCGAGTTCTTTCAGCCACTCCTACGACTTCTAGTCGGGAGCAGACGCTTATGACACCACACAACCTTCATTCAACACTTTGACAACAATTAGTCAACCACTGGTCACAATTCATTGTGAAAATAATCACAAATCAGCTTATACTATAAATATAAGTCAATTGGATCACTAAGGAAGAAGGGATACCTATGGTTGACAAGGATCAGAATAAATCGGGCGAACGTATAGCAAAACAGGAGAAACGCTTAATCATATTATGCATCGCTGTAGCGTTCATAATGCTGCTCGCTTTATCCCGGCGCATATTTTAAAACGAAATTGAATATGGGGCTGCAATTATTCATTTTATTTCATTATCAACAGGAGGGATTCAACCATGCTGCTTAGCGGATACGATCCGGTCATGTACAGCCGAATACTAACATCATTCACCCTCGCTTTTCACATTATTTATGCGACGGTCGGCGTCGGGGTGCCGCTTATGATCGCACTTGCGGAGTGGATCGGTATCAGACGCAATGACGCTCACTACCTGCTCCTGGCCAGACGTTGGGCGCGCGGGTTCGTCATCACCGTGGCAGTCGGCGTTGTGACGGGAACTGCTATCGGACTGCAGCTCAGTCTGCTCTGGCCCAGCTTCATGCGCGTAGCCGGCCAATCCATCGCGCTGCCGCTGTTTATGGAGACCTTCGCTTTCTTCTTCGAAGCGATTTTTCTTGGAATCTACCTGTACACCTGGGACCGCTTCAAGAATAAAATGGTTCACTTCTGGCTGCTCGTGCCTGTTGTGATCGGATCATCCGCATCGGCGTTCTTCATTACAGTCGTCAATGCATTCATGAATGCGCCAGCCGGCGTAACGGTCGTAGATGGCGCGATTACCGATATTTCACCGTTCGGGGCAATGTTGAGCCCGGCTATGCCGACCAAAGTCTCGCATGTCCTGATCACTGCTTACACGACATGCGCCTTCGCGCTTGCCGCCATTGCCGCTTTTTCGCTGCTGAAGGGCCGCAATCACGTCTATCACAAAAAAGCGCTGAAGATGACGATGGTATCCGCCTTTGTTTTCCTTATCGGCAGCGCAGTCATTGGCGATTTATCCGGTAAATACCTGGCGAACTACCAGCCGGAGAAGCTGGCCGCCATGGAATGGCATTTTGAAACCTCTTCGCAGGCCCCCCTTGTGCTCGGCGGTATCCTGGATGCGAATAATAACATTAAATACGGGCTGAAAATCCCCTATGCCCTCAGTATATTGGCTCATGGACTGCCTAACGCGGAAGTTACGGGGCTTAACGATATTCCCGATGACGAGGAGCCGCCGCTGTGGATCCATTATCTGTTTGATATCAAAATGGGCTTTGTCGCCTTGATGGTTCTGATCTCGGTTGTATTCATGCTGGTGCTGTGGCGCAAACGCCATCTTGCTTACACGAACAAATGGCTGCTGCGCGCCATTGTGCTTGCCGCCCCGGTCTCGATGCTGACGATCGAGCATGGCTGGATATTCGCAGAGGTTGGACGCCAGCCATGGATTCTGCATGGCATCATGAAGACCTCCGAAGGCGCCACAACCTCGGATCATGTGGATACGATGCTGATCGTGTTCACCGCCTTGTACGCTGTGCTCGGCTTCACCTCCGTGCGTGTGCTGATCAAGATGTTCAAAAGCAATCATGTGGAGGATGAAATGAAAGCCAGAGGGATTGAGGAGGGCGATGGACAATGAGTTATGAAGTGCTTGGCATATCCGTACTCTGGGTCTTTCTGTTCGGCTATCTCATTGTGGCCTCCATCGACTTCGGCGCCGGATTCTTCAGCTATTACAGCACGATTACGGGGAAACGCCATCTGATCCAAAACATCATTGAACGGTACTTGTCGCCGGTGTGGGAAGTAACCAACGTCTTTCTCGTCTTCTTCTTCGTCGGCATCGTCGGCTTCTTCCCGGATACCGCCTATTATTACGGAACCGCCTTGCTGGTTCCCGGGAGCGTTGCGATTGTGCTGCTGGCTGTCCGCGGCGCTTATTATGCCTTCAGCGCTTACGGCTCCAAGAAGAATAACCGCTTCTATATCATGCTTTACGGAGCAAGCGGCCTGCTTATACCGGCGGCATTATCTACCGTGATGACCATTTCCGAGGGCGGCTACATCGCTGTCGATGCCAATGGCAAGGTCAGCTTCCTGTTCAGCAGGCTGCTCACCAGCAGCTACTCCTGGACTGTCGTACTGCTGGCTCTCGTAAGTGTGCTGTATATCTCGGCAATGTTCCTGAGCTACTATGCCAATCGCGCGAATGACCGCAATGCTTTTGAAGTGGTGCGCAAGTATGCGCTCGCCTGGAGCGGACCGACCATATTAAGCAGCCTGCTTGTTTTTTTCGCAATCCGCAATCACAATCCGGAGCATTTCCGGCAGATGCAGTCCTATGCCTGGATGTTTGTCCTGTCATTCGCCTGCTTTCTGATTGCCGTCTATCTGTTATATACACGCAAAAGATTGGGTCTTTCCTTTATCTTCGTCATGCTGCAGTTTGGGTTCGCATTCTTCGGGTACGGAGCAGCACATTTGCCTTATATATTATATCCTTACTTAACCATCTACGATAATTTCACAAGCGAGCCCATGGCCCTTGCTCTGATTGCCGTATTTATTCTTGGACTGCTGCTGCTGATTCCATCCCTATACCTGCTCATGCGGCTGTTCCTGTTCGATGCCAAGTACGTTCAGGGCAAACGGGGAAAATAAAAATAGTGTAAAACTTAGCCTATGCTTTCGATGCAGTTTTACTCCGTAAAACTTTAGGAGGGAATCATATGGAGGATTTTTTGATATTCGTCGCCCCATTTCTTGTTGTTGCCTTCGCGATCGTATTTATCTTCTGGCTGTTCGGGAGAAAGCCGAAGCAACCAGACCAGTGATTTTCGCATAGCAGCCTTACAGGACTCTATACCAGCTCATGGCAGCGGATAGAGTCCTGTTTCTATGGAAGGTCAAAAGCAATTGTGGATTGGCCGCTGCTTTCGTTATAATGGGATCATCTGTTTCACTAGGAGAGTGTGCTCATGAACAGCAAAGAAATAGAACAATGGGTTGCAGCGAACTATCAGCGGGACGAACAGATGATGGTGGACGCCTTCGCCCAATGGTGCATCAATCATGATCTTGATCCTGTGGAATTATACATACGCGCCTATCCGAATCAAGCGGCTAACGAGGCTTTGAACCAGGCCGTCTCCTTGTCCCTCCCGAAGGAAGAAGCCCCTGTGATCGATGATGATGCCCTGCTTCATATTTTAATGGTGTTTGATAATGAAGAGCTTGGTTTTGTCGTAAGCGGGGAAATCGCCAAGCGCAAGAAACGCTGACTTTGTCCATAACGAGGAATGCAGCCCTTTATCATTGATCAAATCAGTCCAGAATGAAGCTCCTTCAATTAAGGTGTCACATATGAAAAAAGAGCTGAGCCGTTGAGAAATAACGGTTCAGCTCTTTTTGATTTACTTCACAAATCCGGACAATCCGGCTGGTTCACAGCCCTGCTTGCCTGCCTAACCTGTGATTCCTGGCATGTTGCTGCTGCAATAAACTTAGTCGAAATAAACGGCTTTGCCGGTACGTGCCGACTCGTAGATGGCTTCAAGAACTTCGGAAACGACCAAAGCCTGTTCCGGTTTAACCAGTACATCTTTATCGTTCAGGATAGCGTCTACCCATGTGTGCATTTCCAGCACGGAAGGCTCTTCGCTTGCGCCATCGTAGAAAGCGACGCCGCCGCTGTTCAGCTCGATATCGTTGACATACAGACGGCTGTTTTTCTCGCCGTTGATGCGCAGACCGTTCTTCATGTCCGCACCTGCTTTGGTACCGGAGAGCGAAACTTTCGCTTCATCGATATCAAGCGAGTTAAGCGCCCAGCTGGCTTCGATTACGATCGATGCACCGTTCTCCATTGTAATCATGGCAAATGCCGAATCTTCAACGGTGAACTTCGCCGGATCCCAAGATCCCCAAGCGTTAGCCGCATTCTCGGTTTGGGACAGCTTGTGATAAGTACGTCCAAGAACAGCCTTAGGCTTGTAGTTGTCCATCATCCACAGCACCAGATCAAGTGCATGCGTACCGATATCGATCAGCGGACCTCCGCCTTGCTTCTCTTCGTCCAGGAAAACGCCCCATGTTGGAACGGCGCGACGACGAATAGCATGCGCACGCGCATAATAAATCTCGCCAAGCTCGCCTTCCGTACACAGCTGCTTCAGGTAGCGGCTGTCGCTACGGAAACGGTTGTTGTAGCCAATGCTCAGCTTCTTGCCTGTACGCTGCGAGGTTTCCAGCATGCGGCGTGCGTCAGCAGCTATCTTCGCCATTGGCTTCTCGCACAATACGTGCTTGCCGGCTTCCATAGCGGCGATCGAAATTTCCGCATGGGAATCATTCGGCGTACAAACATGAACGGCATCAATCGAGGAATCGCTGAGCAATTCATGATAGTTGCTGTATACTTTTGATTCAGAGCTGCCGTATTTCTCTTTGGCGTCTTCTGCACGATCAACTACGATATCGCAGAATGCGACAATTTCTGCATCCTGTACCTTTGCAAGACTTGGCAAATGCTTACCGTTTGCGATACCTCCGCAGCCGATGATGCCAATACGTAACTTCGACATTGATTCTACCTCCATAATGTGAACTTCATATATTTTTTATTGCATGCTGCTTGTTTCATGACACAACAAACACTAGAATAAGTATAGACGATTCCGACTACAAAAAACCAGCTTCGGAATGGCGCTGCTTTTATGTGATTTTGTCGTCGAAGGGATGGTAGCGTGGAAGTTTATAACGAAAAAGTAGACTATGAAAACCCTCTTTTGTCGATTCGGGTGTATCAGTCCCAGCGAAATCATGATTTCACCATAAACTGGCATTATCATCGGGAGATTGAATTGCTTCTTGTCAACGAGGGTGTTCTGGATGTTTATATAGATGAAGAATTGGTACGCCTCGAAGCGGGCGATGTGGCCATTATCGGCTCCAGCCAGCTGCACCGCGACCGCAGCCTGGGAGTCCCGCTGAATTATAATGTGCTCCAATTCGACATTGAGCAATTTTTTGATCACAGCACAATGCCCTATATGCGTTTTTTCTCCGAGACGAAGAATCCGCTCAGCCGGGCGAATTACATTTTCCAGGAGAACGAGCAGGCCAACAAGGAGGCCGCGGACTGCATCCGGGCGATCCTTAAGGAAGTCACGTTCAAGCAGACCGGCTATGAACTGGCCGTCAGCATGATTATCAAGAAATTGCTGCTGCTGCTCATCCGCAGCGACACAAAAAAAATGCTCGCCGAACGCGAGGATTTTGACCGGGCGCGCCTTCGCAACGTGCTGGATTTTGTTGAGGATCACCTCACGGACCGCATCCAGGTGGAAGAAGTCAGCAAGATGGCCAATATGAGCTACTACTATTTCGTGAAGTTTTTCAAGAAGGCCATTGGCCTGTCCTTTACCGAGTATGTCAATTACCGCAAGATCAAATGGGCCGAGCGGATACTGCTGACCAAGGATCTGAGCATATCCGAGGTAGGCGACCATATTGGGATGCCCAATATGGCCCATTTCTATAAAATGTTCAAAAAATACAACGACTGCTCGCCCAAGCAGTTTCAGAAGCGGATGCTAGCCTGGAACCGTGGATAAACGCCAGGAAGGAAGAAACGTCATTCGCCATCCTCAGGCGGCAAAGTTGATTTCTTCCATTGGGACATTATTCTCGATAAGGCTATAAGGCAGAAAAAAGCCCGGATCACCGATTATTTCGATGATCCGAGCTTTTTTGGCATTACAAGCTTGTAGCCGACGCCGCGGATGGATTCAATCTGAACCGATTGCTGCCCAAGCTCCAGCTTCTTGCGCAGGGAGCTGACATGCACATCCACTGTACGCTGGCCGCCGATATAATCAAAGCCCCACACGACGTTCATCAGATCATCGCGCGTGATGACCATGCCCGGCCGCTGCACCAGATATAGCAGCACTTCAAACTCCTTCGGACGCAGGGGGATGGAATCCCCGCCCAGCACAACCTCGTACCGCTCCGGATAAATGGACAAATCGCCTGCCGTAATGACCTTGCCTGTCGTCTCGCTTGGCTTGCCTTCTTCCTGACTTGTCCGGCGAAGCACGGCCGAGACCCGCGCCAGAAGCTCCGCAACGCCAAACGGCTTGGTCATATAATCATCAGCGCCATGCTTGAGCCCCTGAACAACCTCTTCCTCGGCGTTGCGTGCCGTCAGCACGATAACAGGTGTCCGGTTGCCGCTTTGACGCAGCCTCGTTAAGATCTCAAATCCATTCATCCCCGGTAACATAATATCCAGAATAATCAGTTCAAACGAACGCTGCAGCGCGACTTGCAAACCCTCTGCACCATGATCGATAACTGTCGTGTCATACCCTTCCTGCGTTAAATTGTAGGAGAGCAATCTCGCCAGTGTCGGTTCGTCTTCAATGACCAGCACTCTTTGCGACATGTAGACCCCCAGCCTTCGCGCATGACTCCACGCGCGATTCCACTTTCTTATATATCTTAATCATATCATTCATGGAGAAGAATCGTCCAGCCTTGTTAACTGGAGGTCACTGCAGCACCGGCAGTACGATCGTGAAGGTCGAGCCGACACCAACGGTACTTTCAACGGTTATGGAGCCTTTATGCAGCTCCACCAGATGCTTGACGATCGACAAGCCAAGGCCTGTTCCGCCCGATCCGCGTGATCTTGCCTTGTCCACACGGTAGAAGCGCTCGAAGATGCGCGGCAGATCCTTCTTGGGAATACCGATGCCCGAATCCGAAATAGAGATGCGGATATGATCGTAGTCTTCCCCGTCGGATACATATCTGGTACCCGCTACCGGTCTGACGACAATCGTCACATGCCCGCCTTCCGGCGTATAGCTGATTCCATTGGCCAGCAAATTCATGATGATTTGCCGCAGCCTGTCCTCGTCGGCCTCCGCGTAGATTCCAGGCTCCGCTTTCAGAGAAACGACGATATGCTTGCGGGCGGCCTCCGCGGACATCAGCTTGATGGATTTGTCGATAAAGGACGAGAGCTCCACAGGCGAGAACTGCAGCGGAATACGGCGCGACTCAATCTTCGAGAGCTCCAGAATATCGCCGATCAAACGGTTCAGGCGGTCGCTCTCGTCAAAAATAATTTGCAGAAAGGAGCGCGCCGTCTCCGGATCGTCCACCGCTCCGCCAAGAAGCGTCTCGGCGAAGCCTTTCACCGCCGTAATCGGCGTTTTCAGCTCATGCGAAACATTGGCGACAAACTCGCTGCGCATCCGCTCCAGCCGCCGGATGGCCGACACATCCTGAAGCACCAGCAGCACGCCGCCGAACTCTTCATCCTGAAAGATCGGAACGAGATTGAGATCAAGCAAACGCTCTTCGGGAAAATAAAATGTAATTTCCTCGCGCAGATGCTCTTTGCGTTCAAGTCCGTCCTGGATAATTTGCAGCAGCTCATACTGCTGCTTCGCCTCCAGATAATGCCGCCCGACCAGCTCCTTCGAGGAGATGCCCAGCATCTCCTCGGCGCAGCGGTTCATCAGCACAATGCTTCCATCCCGGTCGATCATCATAACGCCGTCAATCATATTGTCAAGCACGCTTGCCAGTTGGCTTTCGTTCTGATGAATACGTTCCATCTGTACCTGCAGACCATCCGCCATGGCATTGATAGCCAGACCAAGCTCTCCGATTTCATCATGGCCCTTCACGGATACTCTTGCCCGGTAATCCAGGTTTTTGATCCGTTTGGATACGCGGGTAATCTGCTCCAGCGGCCTTGTAAGCCCTCTGGCCACACGGAAGCTGATAAATACCGCCACTACGAACAGAATAAGCAGACCAACGAGCAGCGTGGTCCAGATCCGCGTGATGCTCTCATCGACCTCCTTGAGGCTGAGCGACAGACGGATTATACCCGCTTCCGGCCGTTTCGGATCGACAAGCATGGCCACGTACAGCAGATTTTGATCAATCGTATCGCTGCGGCGTATCGATCTGCCGACGCCGGACTTCTCCGCTTCCTGTACCTCGGCCCGCTGCAGATGGTTGTCCATGGTCTCGGGATCATGATCGGAATCGCCCAGCACCACGCCGCTGCCGTTGATGAAGGTAACCCGCGAGTCTGTAATCTTCTTCAGCCGCTGAGCTTCCTGCGTATAGTAGCCATACAGCTCCTCCGGCGTCCCGTCGCGCCACTCCATTTGATCCAAAATAATTCTCATCTCTCGCACCATATTATCCTGCAGCGCATCCAGATGGTTATTCTTAAAGGTTTTGCCCATAAAGAGACCGGCAGCCAATACCGAAAGGCCGATCAGTGTAATCATTATTATGGTCAGCCTTGTGCGAAAGCTATTCATCCCGTTATACCCCCAAGCTTTTCTTCCAAGCTTCATCGTACCTGTACAGAAGCTCCCATGCCAAGTGTTCTATTGTTAAGCTTTTGTAAATAAACACAAAGCCCTGTGCTTGGGGAAAAAGAAATCCCTCGGATCTGCATCCAGGGATCAGGTAAATATCCGGTTTAAACATGAGAATTATGATTGCTTATATTTTATACAAAAACCGGTTCTTTAAACTGTGCCAGCTTGGCAAAGGAATCCTGCTCGACATCCGCGTGCAGGCTGTTGCCGTGCGCATCCATCGTGACGATAGCGGCGAAGCCCTCTGTTTTCAAATGCCACATCGCTTCCGGTATGCCGAATTCCATATGATCAACGCCGTTCACCTGCTTGAAGCATTCCGCGTAATATTGAGCCGCTCCGCCGATGGCATTCAAGTAAACCGCTCCGTGCTCCTGCAGAGCGGCGAGCGTCCTGGGACCCATACCGCCCTTGCCGATGACCGCGCGGATGCCGAATTTCTTGATAATATCACCTTGATACGGCTCTTCGCGGATGCTCGTTGTCGGTCCGGCAGCCTTCACATGCCAGCCTTCCTCATCCTTTAGCATAACCGGACCGCAGTGATAAATAACCGCACCGTTCAAATCAATCGGTGCATCGTGATCCATCAGATATTTATGCATCGCATCTCTGCCTGTGTGCATTTCGCCATTGATGACGACGATGTCGCCGACCTTCAGACTGCGCATCTGTTCTTCCGTAAAAGGCGTGTTCAGAACGACCTCGCGGCGCTCCTCCTGCCCTGTCACCGCCTCGGCAGCGGCATCTGCCGCCTGCGATACCATCGGGGTATCCGAACCGCTTGGATAGATCCATTCCTTGATTTCGCCGGAATCCGCATTCAGCAGCACGCCCTGGCGGCGATAGGCCCAGCAGTTGTAAGCGACGGAGACGAAGAAGCTGGCTGGCAGCCGGTTCATAACGCCCGCTTTGCAGCCGAGCAATGTCACTTGGCCGCCAAAGCCCATTGTGCCAATCCCCAGCTTGTTGGCATTCTCCATCACATAATGCTCCAGCTTGCGGAGCTCCGGATCGGGGTTCATATCGTCAACGTGGCGGAACAGCTGCTGCTTGGCCAGCTCGTAGCCCGTTGTGCGGTCGCCGCCGATCCCGACGCCGATGAAACCGGCGCTGCAGCCTTGGCCCTGTGCCTGATACACCGCATGCATGACGCATTTGCGGATGCCGTCCAGATCGCGTCCCGCCTTGCCCAGTCCTTCAAGCTCAGTGGGCAGACTGTATTGAATGTTTTTATTCTCGCAGCCGCCGCCCTTGAGTATCAGACGAACATCGATATCGTCCTTCTCCCACTGCTCGAAATGGATAACGGGCGTGCCCGGACCGAGATTATCTCCCGTATTCGCGCCGGTCAGGGAATCGACGGAATTCGTCCGCAGCTTGCCGTCCTTGGTGGCGCGGGCAATAGCGTTTTTGATCTGCTGCTTCATGATGATTTGATTGGCTCCGACAGGCGTATGAACGATAAAGGTCGGCATGCCGGTATCCTGGCAGATGGGCGAAACATTGGCTTCGGCCATCTCGATATTGGTTGCGATGGTGGATAGGGATAAGCCGGCCCGTGTAGCGCGGTCCTCGGCCTCCTGGGCCGCCTGAATGACCTTGCGCACATCTCCGGGAAGATTGGTTGAGGTTTCCACAACAAGTTTATAGACGCTTTCTTCGAACTGATGCATAAATGAGTGCTGTCTCCTCTCACTGGTCGCGTAAGTTTTTTAGCTATATAATAACATATACAACCTATGGCAGCATATCGTTTCTCAAGGAGTGTAACCAAGCTATGGACAGTCATTTCATCGCCTATATGTACCGTCTGCAATATATCGAGCGCTGGAGCCTCATGCGCAATACGACGCGTGAAAATGTAGCCGAGCATTCGTACCATGTAGCCCTGCTCGCCCACATGCTGTGCGAGATCGGCAACCGCATATTCGGGCGCAAGCTGAATGCGGACAGAGCGGCGTCGATGGCGCTGTTTCACGATGCCACGGAAGTGTTCACCGGCGATATCCCTACGCCGGTCAAGCATCACAATCCGAGGATGCTCGCGAATTTCCGCGAGCTTGAGGCCATGGCTGCCGAGAGGCTGCTCGGCATGGTTCCCCAGGCGCTGCAGCCGGCTTATGCGCCGCTCGTCAGCGGCAAAGCGGCGCATGTGACATCGATGGCGGCAGACGCAGCAGAAGCAGGCGCAGAGGCTGACAGCACCGCCGGCTTGCCGCCCCGGCCGGACGCCGGGCAGGAGCGCGAGCTGCTGAAGATCCTCAAGGCGGCCGATTTGCTCGATGCCTATATCAAATGCTTGTCCGAGCTGTCCTCCGGCAACCGGGAGTTTGCCGTTGCCAAGGGTCAGATCGAGCAGTCTCTGGCCCTCCTGAGAATGCCGGAGATCGACTGGTTCCTGACCCATATGGCGCCAAGCTTCAGCAAGACGCTGGACGAGCTCTCGGCTGACGAATGAAAAGGGAAGCAAAAGTTGATCGGAAAAGAAGGGTTTGGGAGCAGAAATGGGGAATACCTTCTGGATAACAGAGAGGAGAATGTGAAGATGAAGGTATTGTTTATCGGTGGAACGGGCATTATCAGCGAGGCAGTCTCCAGACTGGCTATTGAACGGGGTCATGACCTGTATTTGTTCAACCGCGGCAAGCGCGATGAGCTGGTGCCCGAGGGAGCCAAGGTCATTCAGGGCGATATCCGCGATCCGGAAGCGGCGGCATCGCTGCTTGCGGAGCATCAGTTCGACAGCGTCGTCGACTGGATTTCCTACACCCCGGACCAGGTTCAGACCAGCATCAAGCTTTTCAAGGGAAGAACCGCCCAGTATGTCTATATCAGCTCGGCATCCGCTTACCAGAAGCCGCCCGAGCACTATATCATAACGGAAGAAACTCCGCTCTCCAACCCGTATTGGCAGTATTCCCGGGATAAAATCGCCTGCGAGGAATTGCTGGCTGCTGAACATATGGAAAGCGGCTTCCCTTACACGATTGTCAGACCTTCCTTTACGTATGGCAATACGATGATCCCCGCTTCTATAAGCAGCTGGCAGCATCCATGGTCCCTGGTGGACCGTATGCGCCAAGGCAAAAAAATCATCATTCACGGAGACGGAACCTCGCTCTGGACCATGACGCATAACACGGACTTCGCCGTAGGCTTCTTGGGACTGCTGGGGCATCCCGAAGCCATTGGCGAAGCCTTCCATATTACATCGGATGAAGTCATCAGCTGGAATCAGCTGTATGTATCCATCGCCGCGGCTGCCGGAGCGGAGCTGTCTGCCGTCCATATCTCGTCCGATTTTCTGTGCACCTACTCCCCCGACCTGATCGGCGGCCTGCTGGGCGACAAAGCCGTCAGCAGCGTCTTCGACAACAGCAAAATCAAACGCCTTGTGCCGGAGTTTAATGCCAAGCTGTCGTTTGCCGAAGGTATCCGCCGCTCGGTCGAATGGTTTGAGGCGCGTCCGGAAAAGTGCACCATCGATGAAGAATGGAATAATTGGTCCGATACCGTTATCGCCGCTTATGAGAAGGGCTTCAACAGGAGCTAACGCCCTTTTGCTCATTCTGGGTACGGGCTGAAGAAACGATCCTCCAGTGCGATGCATAAGGCGTGGTAAATGGGCAGATGACGCTCCTGAATATCGGGAGTACTGTCCCATGGCAAACAAATGACCGCATCGCACAGCTCTTTCATTCTTCCGCCCGTTCTTCCCGTCAGACCGATCGTCTTCATCCCTTTGGCTTTGGCTACTTGAAAGGCGCGGACCACGTTGCGGGAATTGCCGGAGGTGCTCAGACCAATCAGAGCGTCACCGGGTCTGCCATAGCCGTAAACCTGCTGGGCAAACACCATATCCGCCGAAACATCATTCATGAACGCTGTCATCAGCGCCGTATGGCTGACCAGCGAAATCGCAGGGAGCGCGCCCTGCAGATTATCGCAAATCTCCGCTTCCTCGCCCGGGAATAAAGCCCCGACCTCCTCACGAAAAGCCGCCGGAACCGGCCGCTTCTGCATAAACCCCTTCATCAGCTCCCCGACTATATGCTCACTGTCGGAAGCACTCCCGCCATTGCCGCACACAAGCACCTGGCCGCCCATGCTGTAGCAGCCTTCCAGCAGCTCATAAGCCTTCCCGATATCGGACAGGCAGCTGTCAAGCTCGGGATATTTTGACGTCAAAGCAGAAAATACGGGTTTAATTATCATTAGGTTTACCCCTCTCTTAGTTGTTCCAGTTGATAAGCGGCTACGGACAAGCTGGCATAATCTCCGATCTGCTCGCCAAGCGCAGCCGGAACGATGCGGCATACATTCAGGGAATACGGCAGCGTCTCTGCCTTCAGCACCTCGAAGAGCGTCTCATCCAGCAGCGCCTGCTGGCGCGCATAGATGCTGCCTATGACAATCTGCTGCGGATTCAAAACATCAATCAGCAGAGACAGGCCTTTTCCAAGCTTGCTGCCCACCAGGCGGAACACCTCGACCGCAAGCGGATCGCCCTGCCGCGCCGACAGGCCGACACGCTCCGCTGTTACACCGGCCAGATCCGACGCTTGCGGACAGTATGCCGGACGTTCTCCCCTTGCGTGGGCTTCGATGGCTTTCGCCTGGGCAAGCCGGGCAATGCCGCCTCCGCTGCAGAAGCCCTCGAACGAGCCTGTTTTTCCGTAGCCGACCGGCCCCTCGTCTTCAATCCGCATATGCCCGACTTCACCAGCCATGTCATTGGTTCCCGAGTACAGCCTGCCGTTCAGGATCAGACCCGAGCCCATCCCTGTCCCGAAGGTTAGAAAAATAACATTCTCGAGCCCCCTGCCCGCGCCCCATTTCCATTCCGCAACGGCGCATGCATTGGCATCGTTTTGCAATCCTGCAGGAACACGGAACCGCCTGGAAAAATAGTCCACGACCTCAATACCATCCCATCCAGGCAAATTAGGGGGAGACAATATTATCCCCCGCCTGCTGTCCAGCGGCCCGCCGCAGCTGATTCCGATACCTGCAAGAGGCGGCCCGCTTTTATGACCTTCTTCATAGGTTCCCGCCAGTTCCGCCAGCAGCTGCCTCAACGCTTCTTCGATGCGCGCAAGAGCAAGCTCGGGGCTTGGAGGAGTTGCAAAACGCTGCTTGGCGATGATATCAATTCCGCCCATGTGCTCCTGTCCCAGACTGACCGCACATTTGGTTCCTCCGATGTCGATTCCGGCAAGAAGACTCATTACCTTAATCATCCTCTCTATTTTCGTTGGCTAAAGCAGCAGCTCGTGGAACACCAGCGAAGCTGCTCCAATCGCTCCGGCCTCCTGCTTCAGGGCAGAAACACCGATGCGCACTTGAGCAACTCTGGCGCGAAGCGGCTGCGCCTCCACCCTCTCCCTCAAGACCGGCAGAAAAATCTCCTCTGCCAGGTGAAAATGATCCCCGCCCAGCACGATCAAATCCACATCAAGCAGATTGACCGCTGTGACCATGGCCTGTGCCATATATCCGGCAGCGCGGCTTACGATTTCCATGAACACGGTGCCTGGCTTTGCCGCTTGGACAAGCTGGCGTATATCGCGAAAATTACCATAGGCCGAAGCTTCGCGCAGCAGAGCAGGTATCGAAGCATAGGCCTCCAGACAGCCATATCCGCCGCATAGGCATGGCCGCCCATTGCTCTCTACGATAATATGGCCCAGCTCAACGGCATTCCCGCTCTGCCCCCGATATATTTCATCGCCGGCTACCAGACCGCCGCCAATCCCCATCCCCCAATACGCATACAAAAAAGAATCCGTCCCCCATCTTCCCGCCCAATGCTCGCCGATGGCCGCTACCGTGGAGCTGTTGTCGATCACGACCGGACAGCCAAGCTCTCCGTGCAGATGGTCCCGGATCGGAATACGGGACCAGGCTTCATAATCAGGAGGTGATACCACTTCTCCGCGGACGTAGTCGATCGGACCGGGCGTGCCGATTCCTACCCCGACTATTTTGTCGCGGATGGAAGCATATTCGGCCCCCTTCAGGATGGATGATGCATAACCGGTCATACGGTCCATCGTTTGCAGGGGAGGTTCCTGCGCAGTAATCGGCTCGCATTCATAATGGATCACATGACCCCGGAGATCGACCAGCGCCTTGGACAAGCTGTCACGCTCCATGCAAAACCCGATGGCATAAGCTCCTTCGGCGCGAAGCTCCAGCTGCACCCGGTTTCGCCCGCGCCCCCCGTTCCCTGCCGTACCTGTCTCCTTCAGCAGCCCCTCCTCCATAAAGCGTCGGACAACATTGGTAAGTGTCTGTGGGCTTAGGCCGGTATAATCCGCGAGCGCAGCCCTGGAGATGGGGGCCTGCTGCCTTATGGCGTGCAGGACAATGGATTCATTGATCCGCTTTAGCTGCCGCTGTGAAGATGGGATTGCCATAGCCGCTTATAGCCCCCTGCCATAATTTAATTAATCCAATACTTTGATTATATCATAACGGAAGACACTGCCCCCGTCCATCATCAAAAATAAAAAAAGTTGTCCCCAGCCATTAGAATGGCCCGGAACAACTTTTTAGTCGCAAAACTATAAAATACCCTTCTTACTTCGAGTTATCCCGCCACTCCACCAGGAACTCGCCTTCGAAGGATTCACCTTCATATTTGCTGTGCTCTTCAATAGCATTGCCGCATTCGCAGGAGATCTGGTCAGCGCCGTAATTATCGGTGCCAAACACGATCCGCTCGTTCCGGAATGCACGCTTGCCGGGAGTCACTTTGTATTCCTCGCCGCAATTCAGACAACGTATGACAAAACCTGCTTCCATACGATTCCCTCCCTCAGGCTAATGATGGATCAGAAAACACGCTCCTGTATGCTAATCCAGAAATTCCTTCAGCCGCTTGCTCCGGCTCGGATGTCTGAGCTTGCGCAGCGCCTTTGCTTCAATCTGACGAATACGCTCGCGGGTCACTCCGAACACTTTGCCTACCTCTTCAAGGGTCCGCGTACGCCCGTCATCGATCCCGAACCGCAGGCGAAGCACGTTTTCCTCGCGCTCCGAGAGCGTGTCGAGCACATCCTTCAGCTGATCCTTCAGCAGTTCAAAGGCAGCGGCATCCGCTGGGGCGGGCGCATCCTGATCCTCAATAAAGTCGCCCAGATTGGAATCATTTTCTTCACCAATAGGAGTTTCAAGCGATACCGGCTCCTGCGATATTTTCATGATATCGCGGACCTTCTCCGGTGTCAGCTCCATTTCCTTGGCAATTTCTTCGGGGAAAGGCTCACGTCCGAGCTCCTGAAGCAGCTGTCTGGAGATGCGTACATATTTGTTGATTGTCTCCACCATATGAACAGGAATCCGAATCGTTCTGGCCTGATCCGCAATGGAGCGGGTAATGGCCTGTCTAATCCACCATGTGGCATAAGTGCTGAACTTGAAGCCTTTTGTATAATCAAACTTGTCCACTGCCTTGATCAGACCCATATTGCCTTCCTGGATCAAATCAAGGAACAGCATGCCACGCCCTACATATCTTCGCGCTATACTGACAACAAGACGCAAATTCGCTTCCGCCAGTCTGCGCTTTGCTTCTTCATCTCCAAGGTTGATTCTTTTCGCCAGGTCGACCTCATCAAGCGCCGAGAGCAGCGGAACACGACCGATTTCCTTTAAATACATGCGGACGGAATCATTGATCTTGATGCCGGGAGGCAGTGTCAGGTCATCGCCGTAATTCAGCTCGTCCAGATCCCGGTCGCCCGGCTCCTTCGGCGCATCGTCGATGGCTTCATGCTCCACTTCAATTCCCAGCTCGGACAGCTGTTCAAAAAAATCATCGATATCCTGCGTGTCCTGGTCAAAAGGAGCGAGCTTCTCAATAATTGTCTTGTCGCTGAGCGAAGAGCCCTTCTTGCCTTGCTCGATCAATAATTCCTTCGTCTGTTCAAGCGTAAGATCCGTATCTGATTGCTTTAGATAATCGTTCTCCATAATCCAGCTCCCTCTCTATGGAAACCATTTTGCGGCCGCTCCGAGCACTTTTTCGCGCTTGACAAAGAATTGATAAAGTGCTATCATAAATCTACATGAGTTTATTATGATACCATAACCGATATTGTATCACAAACGCCTTTTTCAATCAATAATATCCACCAAATTCCTAACAATAAATTTCAAACCTGACTATCAGCCGACTTCCCTGTGAAGCCGGCTTTTTATTTTATTATGATCCTTCGTCCGTACCCCTAGCCTCCGGATGATTCAGACGGAATTCCGTCGGATTCTCCCCGGTGTATCTCATAAATACCTTCGTGAAATAACGGCGCTCGGCATAACCCACTTCCTTGGCGATTTGGGCAACGCTTTTGGGGGAATGCACGAGCATCGACTTGGCTTTCTCCATACGCTGGCGCGTCACGTATTCAATAAAGGTTTCGCCATAGGTCTGCTTGAACAGCAGGCTGAAATGCGAACAGGAAAGTCCTGCATGGGTAGCCGCCTCTTCGACACTCAGGTCACGGAACAAATGCAGGTCCATATAGGCGCGGGCCTCAATCATCAATCGCTGCGTCTGCTTCCGCTTAACGGAAGAATCCGCCGCCTCAGAGCCCTGCCCCTGTTCTTCTTCCTTCACCTGCAGCCGTTTGCCGCGATGTCCGGCCATAACGCGGGCAATAACTTCCGTCAGCTCGTCGTAGGGGATCGGCTTCAGCACATAATCCTTGACCCCGAACTGCATGGCGGTACGGGTATACGCAAAATCCTGATAACCCGACAGCATAATAATATCGCAGTTTATCCCCTGTTCCCTGATATGGCGGATCAGCTCAAGCCCGTCCATAACAGGCATGCGGATATCGCACAGGACGAGATCGACAGGCTCCGCCTGCAGCTGTTTAAGCGCTTCTACTCCGTTCCTCGCCGTGCCGGCAATCTTCAGGCCCAGCGTTTCCCAAGGGATAACCTTCTCCAAGTTGCGGGTAATATGGCGCTCGTCATCCACCAGAAGAACTTTTCCGTTCACATCTCATCACCTCTGCTTCGCGGTATCCGGATACGGATAACTGTGCCGTACCCTCCCTGACTGCATATACGCAGCCCGTATGCCGGTCCGTAATGAATTCGCAGACGGTCGGCTACATTCCGCAGCCCAAGTCCGCGCCGCTCGCCGAGCTCGGCAGCATCGGCCAGTCCTGGATTCTCCTGCTCCTCGCCGCTCAAGCGTCTGAGCGCCGCTTCATTCATGCCGATTCCGTTATCCTTAATCTCGAACTCCACGGCTCCTTCCCTGAGCCTTACGGCAATCGCAATTAAACCGACCCCTTCAAGCCCTTCGAACCCATGCTGAATGCAGTTTTCCACCAACGGCTGCAGAGTCAGCTTGAGCACCTCATAATCCAGCACTTCCTCCTCTACATCCAGGGTATAGGTGAAGATCTCCTCGAATCTGTATGTCTGAATTTCCAGATAGCTTCGCACATGCTCAACCTCCTGCCGGACGGTAATAACCTCCGATTGATGCATGCTTGTACGAAGCAGATTGCTGAGTCTGCGGACCATCTGCATAATCTTGGCTCCTTCATTCTGAGCGGCCATTGCGTTGATCGATTCCAGGGTGTTGAACAGAAAATGCGGCTTGATCTGTGCCTGCATCAGCATCATCTCCGCCCGCTGTTTCCTCTCCTGCTCAGTCCGTACCTCATGCAGCAAACGGCTGATCGTCTCCACCATGCTGTTGAAGCTGCGGGCCAGCAGTACCGTTTCATCGCGGCCGGCGGCCGGCACGCGGATATCGAGCATACCCTGCTCCACCAGCCGCATCTTGCGGACAACCCGAATAATAGCCTTGGCTACGCGGCTGACGAAGAAAATATTGAACAGCACCGCCGAGATCAGGCACAGCAGGGTAATGCCGCCGATCCACTGCACGAATCTGACATTCTCGCTGGTCAGGGACTGCCATGATTTCACGGATACCAAAACCCAACCATTGCGGTCCAGATTGTAAGCCGATACCAGAGAATCCTCATCGCCAAAGGATGACCGCTGGCTGGCATAACGCTCTGTTCCCTGCAGCTTGAGAGTCGTCTGCGAATCCGTCTCTTTGCCTTCCAGAGCATGAAGGCTGTCCAGCATGACCAGGCCGTCCCGGTTCACAATCAGGTAACGCGTCTTGGTCTGCTCCTCGCTTGGCAGCGCGAAATCCTGAAGCATGCTGTCTATTTCATTGGTTTTGACCTGTGTGATCATAATCCCCCGGTCATTCAAGGTTTCGTAGTCTTTGACCAGCCGCATCTGAGTGAACAAAGAAAGATCACTACCCGTCAGCTCCTGCTGCTCATATGGCCCGATCCAGACAGGAAGGCCGTTCTTCTCCATCACTTCCTTGTAGATGGGGTGGCTCTGCAGCAGCTCATAGGAAATCGGGCGGAAATTTGTCGGATCATTGCGTGAGGATTTGAAAATCGAACCGTCCTTGCCATACAGCATGATCATGCTGAGTGCCGGATTCTGAAACAAAATCCGCCCAAGCGATTTTTCATATTGGCCGATTGCAATAAGACTGCTGGCATCTCCCCTTGGATCAAGCGAGCTCCGGAGCGCATCCTGCACATAGGAGCTGGTGACGCTTGAATCCGTCAATTGGTCAAGCTCCTTGAAAAAATATCGGATATTGCCCCCGACTGCCTTCAATGTAATTTCCGTCTGCTCGCTGTATTTCTTCTCCAGGAGACGCTCCGAATTGACGAAGGAGGCAATTCCCAGAGCGACCAGCGGAACAACAATCAATCCGATAAAAGCAAGCAGCAGCTTCGGCCGCAAATTCATCGCAGGCAGGCTCCTTTAATTCCGATTCTATCTGGCGCTTCCATGATTTCCCGGGCAATATTTGACACTTTTCGATAAATTAGGGGTGATTGGCTTTGTCCTGCGCGGTCTGGAGCTGCTGGGCCACCTCTTCCGGACTTTTCACTTGACCGATCAGCTCCTGCAGGCCTACCCCGATATCCGCGCTGACGCCCGGCTGTAAAATCGCGTCGAAGGCGCTCCAGGACGAGCTGGCATTCACCATGGCCTTCAGCACCTCCGAGATCAGCGGGTCTACACCGGACAAATCCGAAAGCTTCATGGAGGGCAGCAGCTTATCTTCGAGCAACGTGCGCTTCTGGACCTCTTCGGTGTAGAAATTTTTGATAAACGCCTTCACCATCTCCTTCTGGCCGCTGCCCAGATTGGCCGAGAACCCGAAGCCGTTGGAGTAGCTGGCATTAATAGAGGTTTGATCCCCCTTGCCGCCTTCGACCGCCGGAAAGGCAAAATAGCCGATGCTGCCGTCCAAACCGCCCGCTTCCGCTCCGGTGAAACGGTTCACATCCCACGTGCCCGTAAATATCATAGCCGCTTCCCCTTTGAGGAATCTGGAGCTTTGCTCTGCGTAAGGAAGCCCCAGCGAGCCGTTGGTGAAATAATCGTTGTTGACTAGCTGCGCGTAATCCTCAAAGCCCCGGACAAAATCGGGATCGGTCCACCTGGCTTCACCGGTGAGCAGCTTTTCGAATCCGCCAATCCCGACGTTGCGCTCCATGATCGTGTTCCACATCATCCCGGCCGCCCAGGGATCCTTCGCAGCCAGTGCGAACGGGGTCAAGCCTTTTGCTTTTAATGTATCGGCTGTTGCAATCAAATCATTCCATGTCGTTGGAATCGACAAGCCCAGATCAGCAAAGATCTTCTTGTTATAAAAAATGCCTTCGCTGTAGCCTCCGAAGGGCAGGCCGTAGACCCGGCCATCGACCGTGAATTCGTCCAGGCTGGAGAATTTGGAGGCTATACCCAGCTCCCTGATGATCGGAGTCAAATCCAGCATCCGGTTGGCTTTTACATAAAGATGAAGATCAGCACCCCCGAACACTTCGAATATGTCCGGTGGATTGCCGACAGCCATTTCCCCCTTCAGCTTCTGGTCCCGGTTCACGACCTCGTCAATGCCCTCCAGCTCAAAATGCAGCCCGGGATTCTCCCGTTCGGTCTTGGCGACCACATCCTGAAAGATCCTCAGCCGCACCTTGCTTGTCTCCTTGATTTGCGTATGCCGCAGCGAAAGCTTGATTGTCTTGACCGAGGGATTGGCTTCAACCTGGGCGTTCGATGCTTCCTTGCCAGAGCCGCAGCCTGACAGAACAAGAACGATTAACAGGGCAGCGCCCGCATAAACCGCAAACCCCCTTTTCATTTCCGGTACCTCCTCCCCCAGATATGTATAACGGCTGCCGCACAAGGACCAGTGAAAATGACAGAGACATTTTCCGTCTGATCCGGCGGTTAAGCACCTGTCTTTCCCGGCATATTTAGATGAGCAATTTTGAAATCATTGTACAACATATCATGCGTCATAGGTACTCATCTATAAAGTTGACCTTTTGCTTCTCCAAACATAAAACGGCCCGCAGGAGGCAACCTCCTGCGGGCCGGGCTCGATTAACTATTCAATTACCAGGCGTAGGCCTTCGGCGCATCGCCGCCAGGTCCCGGGAATATCTCATCGATCCGCTTCAATGCCGATTCATCCAGCTCAAGCTCGACTGCGCGGAGCGTCCGTTCGAACTGCTCCAGCGTGCGCACACCCGTGATCGGTGCGGCAACTGCCGGATTTGCCAGCAGCCAGGCCAGGGAAACGACATCCTCGCGCTCGCCAAGCTCATCGCAGAAGCCCTTATAGGCTTCCAGTTGGGGACGGAACTTCTCGAAGCGCTCCATATTGCCGCTCCGGTTTCCGCCGCCGCCGCGCAGTGCGTTGCCCGCCAGCAAGCCGCCATCCAGCGGACTCCATGGAATCACGCCAAGCCCAAGGCTTTTCGACGCCGGAAGCACTTCAAGCTCCGGCAGACGGCACAGCAGGTTATATTTATGCTGCTCGGATACCAGACCGAGAATCCCTCTCGCCTTGGCTTCGCCTTGAGCAACGGCTATATCCCAACCGGCAAAGTTACTGGAGCCGACATAGCCGATTTTCCCTTGCGATACGGCTGTTTCAAAAGCGCCCCACAGCTCTTCCCAGCTGACATTGCGGTCAACATGGTGCATTTGATATAACTCAACATGGTCGGTTTGCAGACGGCGCAGTGAACCCTCCAGGTGACGGCGGATTTTGTAAGCCGATAATCCCCGTTCATCATTAGGTCCATCGCTTTTGTCGCCCATATTGCCATATACTTTCGTAGCGAGAACGGTATGCTCGCGGCGGCCTCCGCCCTGGCTGAACCATTTCCCGATAATTTCCTCGGTACGGCCCTGATGTCCGCTTCCGCCATACCCGTTGGCAGTGTCAAAAAAATTAATTCCAGCGTCCAGCGCTGCGTCCATTATGCGAAACGATTCCTTCTCGTCTGTCTCCACGCCAAAGTTCATCGTTCCAAGGCAAAGCCGGCTGACCTTTAATCCCGATCGTCCTAAATACGTGTACTTCATAACGAATATCATCTCTCCCTCGCAAATAGATTCATTCTAAATGATAGATGATAACGCTTTAAATAGAAAGTACGCACTTTAAGTTCAGTTGGTTCCCTCGGGTATAGTCAGCGGAATGATAAACGGAAATCACGAGCAGCCTTGTTATTTCGCCGCTGGAAGCGTCCGGAATTAAGAGGCTGCTCGCTTAGTGATTTGATTTCCCATTAACCATGACAGCTCTACATACAATAGACCGAGCCCTCTAAGGCTTCGGCCGCATGTCTGCCACGGCCCTGCTGACTGACCGGTAGAAGGATTTCCAGTGCGGCGATGCTTCAGACGGCCCAATCTGCTCCTCCGCCTCATCCGCTGATTGCCGAGGCTCTTCGCCAGGCTCATCGCCGGCATGGAGCGATCCAGGGGTGCGGCTCCGCCGCTTTTTGGCTTCATCTTCAAGCGATCTCTCCATAGCTGTAGCTTGTTCGTCTCCAGGAAGCTCTTGCTTCCCATTGTCTGGTTGTTCTGCCATGCCTTCCGCGCACCCCGCTTTCAGTTGTGGACTAGCCTTTCAATTTATGCTTCCTCAAGGAAAACAGATCGCGCAGCTCGTCGGTGGACAGCTCCGTAATCCAGTTCTCGGATTGCCCCACGACCTGGTCGTTGAGCACCTGCTTGCGTGTAATCATATCGTCAATCCGCTCTTCCAGCGTACCGAGCGTGACAAACTTATGCACCTGCACATTGCGCGTCTGGCCTATGCGGAATGCGCGGTCGGTCGCCTGATTCTCGACCGCAGGATTCCACCAGCGGTCGAAATGGAAGACATGATTGGCAGCGGTCAGATTAAGTCCGATCCCTCCCGCCTTCAGCGACAATACGAATGCGCAGCCCGGGGTCTTCTCATCCTGGAAGTCGGCAATCATCGCATCGCGTCCGGCCTTGGGCACTCCCCCATAAAGATAAGGAGTCGGCACCCCCAGCCGTTCTTCAAGCAGCCGCTTCAGCATAGCCCCCATCTCCACATACTGCGTGAATATGAGGCAGCGCTCCCCTTCGGCGGCGATTTCCTCCGTCATTTCAAGCAGCCGCAGCACCTTGTTGGACCGTTCCGGATCCCACGCCGCGGGGGACAATGCCCCGTCCTCCTTGATGAGCAGATTGGGATGATCGCAAACCTGCTTCAGACGGGTCAGCGTTGAGAGAATAAGTCCGCGCCGCTGCATGGCGCCAAGGGACTCCAGTTTGCCAAGCAGCTCGGATACGATATTCTCATACAACGCGCCCTGCTCCACAGTCAGCTGCAGATAGGTTTGCATCTCGTTCTTCTCTGGCAGCGCCAGCTGTATGGCGGGGTCCTTCTTGACCCGGCGGAGCATGAAAGGATTGACCCAGCGCTGCAGCTCGGCAATAAGCGCAGGATCCCGCTCCCGTTCAATGGGCAGCACGACGGCCCTGCGGAACTCTCCCAGACTGCCCAGATAACCGGGATTGGTAAAGTCATAGATCGACCAGAGCTCCGTCAGCCTGTTTTCCATCGGCGTGCCTGTCAGCGCAATGCGGTGGTTCGCACGCAGCCCCCGGATCGCGGTAGATTGCTTGGTGTAATAATTTTTAATATTTTGCGCTTCGTCCAGACAGACTACATCCCAATTGACCGCACCCAGATCATCTTCGTCTATGGGCGCCAGCGCATAGGAGCTGATAACCAGATCGGATTCGGCCGCCGCCGCAGCGAATTCTTCGCCTCTTAACCGTCTTGGCCCGTAATGAACATGCAGGCGAAGCGAGGGAGCGAACCGTTCCAGCTCCTTCTCCCAGTTGCCGATAACGGAGGTCGGACAGATTAGAAGCGAGGGGCCAAGCCCCCCATGCTCCATCACATGCTGCAGATATGCGGTGAACTGAATCGTTTTGCCAAGTCCCATATCATCCGCCAGACAGCCGCCGATTCCGAATTTCCGCAGGAAAGCAAGCCAGGAAACCCCCTGCAGCTGGTAATGCCGCAGCTCGCCATGGAAAGCGGCAGGCTTCTCCACCAGGGGAAGCTCTGACGATTCGCTCAGCTTGCCGATCCATGCCGCCAAATGCTCATTCAGCTCAACCTCTGCCTCCAGCGCATCCTCATCCTCACGCTGCGGCTCAAGTTCCGTCCCGCCGCGCAAATGCATTTCCAGCACATCGCGCATTGTGAAATCGGTTCTGCCTCCGCTTTTGCGCAGCCATTTGCGCAGCCGCTCCACGTCATCCGGATCCAGATGTACCCATTCCCCGCCAATGCGCATCAACCGCCTGTTATCCTGGGCAAGCTGCATGAATTCCGCTTCGCTCATATCGACATTGCCGACCGCAAGCTTCCAGTCAAAATCAACAATCTGCTGCAGTCCGAACATCGACTGCTCCGAAGAACCGACCGAGGATTTCACCTTCGCCTTCAGCCGCAGCTTGCGGCTGCGCACCGCCTCCCACCAGCCGGGAAGCAGCACGGAGCAGCCTATTGCCAGCAGCTTGACGCTGGCCTGTTCCAGAAACAGCCACGCTTCATTGTCGCTAAGCTCCGTCTTGATGAACCCTTCGACAGCGTACTCACTTCGGCCAGAAGCCGTTTCGGCAACCTTACCGGGAGAAACGGCCTCTCCTTCTCCAGCCGGAGCAGCAGATTCCAGCCATTCCGGCAGCGCTGACGCCCACTTCGCCTCTTCCTTGCGCAGCCGCTGCTCCATATACATCCGCCACTCTGCCGGGGCTTCGGCAGGAAGGGCAAACCGCAGGGGCTGCCGGTCCAAGCCGTCCGATCCGTCAACAGCCTGCGCCTCATGACTGCTTGCCTGCTGCCGTTCTTCCGGCATGATTCGCTCCAGCGTCATCCAGCTGCTGCCTTCAGAGCGGCCCTGAACGGCAGGACGAAGCCTCCAGCCCGCCGTGTCATCCGGCTCAAGCAGCTGAAGCGCCGTCCGAAACGGCATATTGTCCTGCTTCAATCCGATGGAGACGAGCCAATCTTCCTCGTCGGCCGCTTTCATGACGAGCGCGCTTTCCCCGGCTTCTGCAGCGGTCTCCTTCCAGCTGGAAGCCACATCCACATGGCTTCCGACCAGCTCTTCCACAATCTGGCTCAGCCAGCGCCGGTCTGTGCCATAATCCCCTTGTGCCTCCAGCTTCTGACGGAGCACTGCCAGCCGTCCAGCTGCCGCTTCCTCTGAAGCAGGCAGCTCCAGCCTCCACGATCTGAGCTCAGTCGTCCAGCGCGACCAGTCCGGCCCGTACCAGCCTTTCAACAGTGACTGGCGCAGAAGCCCGGCAAGCTCCATCAGCGTCCTGGCTCTTGGCGTCCACTCCACCCGCAGCAGCCGTACAGGCTCAGGCGAAGACAGATAATCCATCGCAATCAGCGGCGTGAGCGGCAGCTCCGTCTGTTTTGAACGTTCATCGATGCGCTCTTCAATATCCGCGCCGTACCAGGATGCTTCATGCCAGGCAAAAAGCAGATGGCGCAACCGCAAAGTTATTCCCGCAGCATGGCCCGCAGCAAGCGTTATTCCTTCGCCATCCTTCCAAAACCCGTCCACTTTAATCGTTTCCGCGCCCGTGTAGCCTCTCATGTGATGATTTTTCCCCTCCAGAGCTCTTCCTGCAGTGCACGGAGCCGTTGATGCTTGTGAACAATTCCGTTGACATACCGGCTCCACATTTCCTGCTTCTTCTCGGATTTGTAGAGCCGCTCGAGCTTCTTCATCATTTTGACAGCCTGTTTATATCCCTGCCTGTTGCGGGCACGTATGGAAGTATCGATAGACTGATGGTATAGAGGAATAAGCGCGCCGGGCGCCGCCTTGGCAATCTCGCGCATGACCTGCACATCGATCTCATCCGGCTCAATGCCCAGAAGAAGCTGCAAATCCGCCCAATCCGTAAACTGCTGCTTCTCCAGCCAATGGTCCGTCAGTGCAGAATAAGAATAAGGCAGAAATGCGATCAGATACTGCTGCCAGACCGGATTGCCCGGCTCATTGATGTCAGCCACGCGGCACATGGTCAGAAAGGGGCCAAAAGCTCTGGATTTGCGCTCAATTTGCAGCCCTTTGTTCAAATAACCCAGCCACGCCTCAAGCTTCGGCCAATCATGGTCTTCCAGACGCTGCAGCGCGCAGTCGCAAGCGAGCAGCGCCGTCCGGTTGAATGCGGTATCTTCCAGCAGGGCGATAGCCTGCTCGTCACGGTCCTCTGCAAAAGCCAGAAAAGCCAGCGCCATGGGATAAAAGGTGCCCTGGCGTCCATCGCCGCCGGCCCGTCCGCCGTCAAGCCACTGCTGTTCCCTGCTTCTCCATTCGGGAAAAGCAACCAGCTTCGCCCATAAGGAAAAATAAAGCATTTCCCACCGGTGCAGCTGCTGCTCGCGGTCCATGTCACGCTTGTGAAAGATACCGAGCAGGCTCTGCAGAGCAGCCTGCTCCTCTTCCGTCATAGCTCCGGGTTCAAGCTCCCCGGCCAGTTCGTGATAGTGATTCACCCAAGGCTCGGTCATACGGGCGAATGCCATCTCATAGTAATAGCGGTTATAGCTGTCCGTTGCGGAGTAGGCTTTCTCCGCCAGTTCAATGACAAATACGATCGCATGCATCCAGTGAAGACGGCGAAGCCCTTCCTCCCATGTCTTGGACAATCCCTTCAGGGAGGACAGCACAGCCTGCAGCGGATGAAGCGAATGCCGGCACTGCCGCCATACATCCCCGTGCAGGCGCTCCATCTGCCCTAACCATTCCTCCGGCCGTACAGCAGTTGCATCTGCCGGTTTTTGAGTATTTTCTGTCTTGGAAGGATCAACAGACACCAGTTCTCCTCCGTATAGCAGCCGGTTATGAGCCCCTTCGGCGCTCTCTCCGGCAAATTCGCAATAAGCGTAATAAACGGCAGCCATATGTTGACAGTACCCCTTGTAGGAACAGGTACAGGTACTAAAGCTAATGTCGTCGGCGTCCAGGGTTACGGCATAAATATCCGTGTCGCGTACAGCTCCATATATCGCCGAGCCGTCCATGACCTGAACGTTGAGCACCTTTTCACGGCGGTAGAAATCCCAGCCCTTCTCCAGATTGGGAACAGGCATGACGTCGGCAAGCTTTGATTCAAACGCATGCAGCCTTTGCTCGTCAAGCTGAAAAAATCCGCTCATTCCGCGTCCCTCCGTTCGCTTTTTACGCATCCACTCATTATACCACATCCAAACAAGAAACAACTGACGCCATCTTCTTGCGGTCAAGCATGTTTTCTGCACGAATGCTCGTCCGTTTGACAAAAAAGCCCTTTACACGAACGGAACCGTCCGGGTAAAGAGCCATTAATGCTTATGAGTTCCGTTCTATCCAGCGGGCGTTAATTCCTGAGCATGCCTTTATAAATTCCCGGCACCGAGCCTTCGATGACGGTTGCGCCAACTACTTTCGCATAGAAATCGACCGGACCCGCTCCTCCGATAACGCCGTATCCATAGCCCGCTTCGCGCATGCCCCGCAGCGTTTCCAGAAACAGCTGCTTGCCGATGCCAAGACCCCGCACCTGCTCATCCACGCCGGTAGGACCAAAAAAACCTTTGCAGGTAGCATCATAACAAGCGAAGCCAAGCAGCTGCCCGTCCTTGACGGCAATATAACAGCTTACCGGCGCCTGCGAAATTGCCACCATGCACTCACTTCTCCATGACTTGCTGAAATGCTTCTCGACCCATTCCGCGATGGTCAGCAGCTCTGGCGCAAGCGCCCTCCTTATGGTAACGCCCGTACGCTCCGTATACTCGGCGGGTGATTCCCCTTCAGGCAATTCATACAGCTTAACCAGCATATCCGGCATTTTTGCTGCCTCCTTAAATTTTATATAAATTGTGTAAATCAATAGGGGATTCTGATGATGAACGTTACGATGTCCGGCTCATCGAAGGAAATGCGGACATGACCGCTGTATTGCTCTGCAATCGACTTCACAATTGCCAGACCAAGACCGGAATGGCCCGCGCCTTTATTGCTGTAACCGGGCTGGAACAAGGGTTTAGCCTGCAGGCTTCCGGCATCGCGGCATGGGTTGCTGACGGCAAACTCCATACAGCCTTCCTTCTCATACATCATGATCCGCACGAGCCGCTGATCCTCGGGGAAACGGCCTGCCTCGTCAAAGGCGTTGTCGATTAAATTTCCGAGCATTCTTGTCAAATCCAGCGATTTTATTCCGAGCGGAAGCTTGCTGATGTCGCTGAAACCGGTCTCCAAACGAATTTTGAGCGGCTCCGCCTGCGATATTTTGGATCGGATCAGCGCGGCTATGGCCGGATTGCCGATATTTAGAATATCATTCATTTCATGTATTTCGCCAGTCAAATCAGCCGCATAGCTTCTGAGATCATCAATCCGGTTCAACTGGGCAAGCGATTGGATCATTTGGACATGATTCATAAAATCATGCCGCTGCGCCCGGATTGAATGAAACAGCTGATTAATATCCTCCACGTACGTTTCCTGGGTTTGGCGGACCAGCTTATCCTGAGATTTGCGGTACCCGGTTACCGTCAGATAGGCAATGACCAGGCTAAGCAGCGTCACCGTGCTCACAATTAGCCCAATATTGAAAAATTGCTTGTCCAGCGAATCCTGAATGGGCTGATAATCGGCAACAAGCGCCAGCACATAACGATTGATCGGCAGACCGTTCTCATCCAGCATGCTGGCCACCTTATCAATATCTACCGGAATGAACGCTTTGATAACATGCTTGTCATTAATGATGCCATTGAACCATACCGTTTGGCTGGATGCATTGGCCTGATTGACATTAAGCTGATCCCCGCTGTGCCGGAAGGCATACGAACCGTTAATAATGGGATTCTGGGTCATATGCCTGAGCGTATCCCCGTTATTGGTCACCGTTGTAACTTCCCCGGATGAGAAGGTCTGCGTGTTGATAACCGCTATTTCAAGCAGGGAGCCGCTCCCCTTGAGCGTGCGGGCGATAAGCTGATTGACTCCGGTAGCTTCATCATAAGCGCGCTGCCTGCTCTCGTAGCTGATAAAGGGATCAATGATATAGTTGGTCGCCCCGTCGTAGTAATAGCCCCACTTATTGATATTGCTCGTGTCGGTCGTGGAAAACTCAAAAGGGCCTGTCCAGAAATTTGTCAGGGATTGCCCCCACGGCACGGTAACCTGCTTGTAATCAAATAATTGATTGAACGCTTCATACCATGGCTTCCAGGTATTCGTTTTGTAGCCGATCTGATTGGGATTGGAGGACCTGGACAGCACGATGTTGTCCCGGGTACGCTCAAGCAGTGTGATATCAGCCATATCCAGCCTTTTTTTGAGCTCGACGAGCTGAGCATTGGTTACTTTGTCAATATCCGGATTCAAAGCAAACTGGGTGGCGATTGATGCAGCGCGAAGCTCGCGCCCGATCTGCTCCTGGTACTTCTCCGCTCCCGTGCGCGAGAGCTCGATGGACAGCTGAATCTGCCGGGCAACTTCGTTCAGCTCATGGCGCAGGCGATCTTCCAGGGTGTTTTTGCTGGTAAAATAATAAATCGTGTTGTTGATGCCAAGAAGAACAGCAATTAGGAGGATCGCCAATAACCAGATGTTTCGACGCATTTATCCGACTCCCCGATTTTCCAGTACGGTTATTTGATTTTCTTGAAGGAAGCACGCAGCACCCATTTGCGCTCCTGACGCTTCTTGTAGCGCGGCAGCATGCGATAGATCGTCTTGCATTCCTGCAGCGCTTTGGCTGCCTCTTCCTTGCGGCCCAGATCGTCGTAAAGCAGCGCCAAACGATAATAGGCTTCGCAGGAGGAGGATTGGATCGCGCGGAACGACTCCAGATGACGGATCGCCGCTTCCGGATTGGTTCGGGCATGCAGAGCGGCAAGCGTCAGGTAGGGCGTACCGTACTTCACCCTCGGATTGATTGACAAAGCATTGCCGATCGCCGCCTCCGCCGCCTCCGGTTCGGAAAGATGGGCCAGACATGTGCCCAGATCGTCCCAGAACTCCGCTGAATTCTCCAACGCATCCTGCAGCGGCATCAGCCATTCCTTGGCTTCTTTATACTGTTTCCTTTCAATTAACAGCCTGGCCAGCTCATGCTTGGCAGGCACATCATTGGGATTCATATTCACCTGCTGACGCAGCCGCCTGATGGCTCCGCGCCGCTTCAGCGGTTTTACAAAGCTGGGAAAAAGGCCGACATACCGGCGGTCCAGGGCATATAGGATAATGAGCAGCACAAGAAGAGCGAGAAACGGGTTGCCGAGCAGCCGCCACAGAAATATAAAGCCTAATATTTTGAACATAGCTCCTCCTGCAAAAAATAGGTTCGAAATTCTTCCATCATTGTACACTAATGTTTATGCAGGAGGTAGCACAAATTTCCCGTTTCTTCAAGCTCCTGGCTTGCTTCTTGCTGGCCGCGGGACTTAAACTGGAGTGGAAACGATAAGCAGAGGGGAAAGTGACGGCAATGATGGAACAGCTGCGTCTACAGCTTCCGGACTGGATCGAAGCAAGCCGCATCTATGCGGAAAAGGGACAAGTAGCCCATTATATTCCCGAGCTGGCCAAAGCTCCGGGGGACGCGCTCGGCATTGTTGCCATGGGGCCGGATGGAGAAACGGCGACGGCTGGCGACGCGGACCTTCCCTTCACCATGCAGAGCATCTCGAAGGTATTTACGCTTCTTCTCGCTTTCATGGACAATGGCGAGGAAGGCGTGTTCGCCAAGGTTGGCATGGAGCCGACCGGCGATGATTTCAACTCTATGCTGAAGCTTGAGCTGGTAGAACCGGGAAAGCCCTTCAACCCCTTGATCAATGCAGGCGCTATCGCCGTGACCTCGCTTATCCACGGGGCTACGCCGGAAGCCAGGACAGGGCGGATCATGCAGTTTCTGCGCGAGGCGGCCGGAGGCGCCGACATTGCATATAATGAGGCAGTGTACCGGTCGGAGTCCGCCTCGGCCCACCGCAACCGTTCGCTTGCCTACTTCCTGAAGGATAACGAGGTGCTCGACGAAGCGACCGATGTCGAAGAGGTGCTTGATGTTTACTTCAAGCACTGCGCTGTTGAAATTACGTGCGCCCAGCTTGCGAGGATGGCGCTTCTGCTCGCCTGCGGAGGAACAGATCCGCTGACAGGCGTCCAGCTGGTCCCCCGCCGTTACGTGCAGATTGCCAAGACGTTCATGATTACCTGCGGGATGTACAACGCCTCCGGCGAATTTGCCATCCGTGCGGGAATTCCCGCCAAAAGCGGCGTGTCCGGGGGCATTCTCGCCCTTGTTCCCGGCAAGCTCGGCATCGGGATTATTGGACCTGCCTTGGGCGAAAAGGGGAACAGCACAGGCGGCGTTCATTTGCTGGAGACGATGTCGGAGACCTTCGATTGGTCGATATTTTAAGCGCAAACACCCGGATTCCTGAAATGCTCAGGCGGTCCGGGTGTTCTTTGTTTGCCTGTTTTTGTTTAAGCGTCCAGACAGAGCCGGCCGGTTATCTGCTTGCGCGATAAACTGCGGGCGGACCTGCCTCTATTGCAAATGCCCGTCTGAATGAGCCAGGCGGACAAGCATATGAGCCAGCATATGCCGCTCGTCCTCACGCCCGACTTTCCACAGCTCCTGCAGCAGCTGCTCCTCCGCATTGTGCGGATGCTCGTGTCCGGCCAGGTAGTCTGCGATCTTCTGCGCCGCCACTGCGATTTGTTCTTCATTCAATCCCATCGCTTCCGCCATATGAATGCGGCTCGCCAGATAGGAACGGAATTCATCGAAATCCTGGAGGATTTTCTCCTTTTCATCCTTGTCGATCCGGTTCAGTACGTCAGGAATCATCTCGGCACGTACTTCACCGTCTTTAAAAGCGGCATGATTGTGTTCGGACATTAGAACTCGCCTCCTTGAATGGCTTCGCGTTATTTGAACATACTCACGTCTTAGCGCCTCATACCCTGCACGATGGCAGCCCCCTCCAGAAGCATTATGCCGCTGAGCTGGACGCTCAGCTGAACAGGCAGCTGCGGCTTCTTCTTCCACGACGGCCCGCACAGATCGAGCTCCTTGTCCAGTCCTTCATCCCATAACCGCCCGGCATTGACCAGAATTACCTCTTGAATCCGCGCGTTCTCCGGGAACTGCTGGTAGAGCTGCACCAAATACCGGATCAGAATGCCTTTGAACAGACCGGTATCGTCAATGCCTTCATCTGGAAGCATCATCGTATCCGGATCGCATAAGCGGTTCAAGCAGGCTTCGGCTGTCCGCTTCGCGTCAATCGCATAGGCCCGGTCACCCGTACTGCGGTAAAGCTCCAGTCCGGCTCCCAGGAATATCCCTTGGCAGTAAGTAAATTCCCAATCATAGTCGATTTGACCGTCGCCCCGTCTGTTCATTCCATCCCATACAAAGCCGGTGGCAGGATCAACCAGATTTTCTTTATTCCAATCGTAAATGCGTTTTGCCCATTCTAAATATTCCTCTTCATGGAGCATTCCATACAGGCGGGCGGCAAGAATCGCGGCAGGCGCATTGGCAGGGGTGTTTTTATAATCGGTCTGGTCTGCCAACACATCGATAACGTGGGCCTGCCACCAGTAATAGAAATTGTCGTCGGCCCTACTATAGTTGTCGACATCTCCATGCAAAAGACCCAAGCGCCGAAGGAGTACCTTCCTTGCGCTTGGGTTAACAGCTTCAATAGCGGGCTTGCTCCAATTTAGTTGATTTAATGCTTTAAATCTGCCAAAAGCGGCTTATTAGGCAGGTAATGCAGCGATTTAATATAACGGATCGTCCGTGTCTTGGCGCGCATGACGATGGAATGGGTTTCCGCCCGCTGATCGGGCAGCATCCGCACGCCGCTTAAGAATTCGCCGGGCGTAACGCCCGTCGCGGCAAAAATAACATCGCCCGTGCCGATCATATCATCCATCCGCAGCAGTTTGCGCGGATCGGATAAGCCCATTTCGATACAGCGCTGGGCCTGCTCCTCATTCTCGGGCATCAATCTCCCTTGAATTTCCCCGCCCAGACATTTGAGCGCGGCAGCGGCAAGCACACCTTCCGGAGCGCCTCCAGAACCCACGTACAGGTCAATACCGGTCTCGGCAAAAGCAGGAGCAATGGCTCCTACAACATCGCCATCAGACAATAATTTGATCCGGACGCCCACTTCCCTCAATGTTTGGATTAAAGAACCATGACGTTCACGGTCCAGCAGAATAACCGTCAAATCCGAAACCTGCTTATTCAGCGCAAGGGCAGCTTTCTCTACGGTCGTGCGGATCGGATCGTCGATGCTCAGCTTCCCGGCCAGCGAAGGACCGACCGCGAGCTTCTCCATATACATATCCGGAGCATGCAGCAGATGTCCCTTCGGCGCCACCGCGATAACCGCGAGCGCGTTATTCAGTCCTTTGGCGACAAGCTCCGTTCCTTCCAATGGATCGACAGCCACATCAACCTCTGGCCCATGCAGGCTGCCGACCGACTCGCCGATATACAGCATCGGCGCCTCGTCCATCTCGCCCTCGCCAATGACCACGGTACCACGGATCGAAACGGAATCCAGCATGCCGCGCATGGCATTGGTGGCCGCTTCATCGGCATGATGCTTGTCTCCCCGGCCCATCCAAGGGGCTGCCGCCAATGCGGCAAGCTCCGTAACTCTGACAATCTCCAGCGCTAATTCGCGTTCCATGCTTCTATCCCCTCTCCCCAAGCTCGCTCTTCTAATTTATCAGACCATTTCCTGCAGCCAGCCGATAATCGTTCCCGCCGTTTCCTCAATGGCCTTCTCCGTTACGTCAATGACCGGACAGCGAAGCGACTGCATAATCATATCCGCATATCGCAGCTCTGCATGAATGCGCTCCAAGGAAGCATACTGCGCCGAGAATGGCAGGCCCATCGCCTTGAGCCGTTCCGTTCGAATGCCGCTCAGCTGATCCGGACTCATTGTCAGTCCGACTATCAGCTTATTCCCTTCCTTCAGCTCAGGCGGCACCTTGACTTCCGGAAGCAGCGGCAAATTCGCAACCCGGACGCCTTTATGGGCCAAATAAATGCTCAAGGGCGTCTTCGATGTGCGGGAAACCCCGATCAATACAACCTGAGCGAGCAGCAGACCCCGCATGTCTTTGCCGTCATCGTACTTGACTGCGAACTCAATGGCTTCAATTCTGCGGAAATAATCGTCATCAAGCGTATGCAGAAGGCCGGGCTTGCGTTTGGGCGAATCATTGAACGTATCTATGAATGCCTGCATCATCGGCCCCAGAACATCGATGGCCCGGACACTTCTGCGCAGCGCCTCTTCCTTCATGGCTTCGCGCAGCTCCGGCTGGACAAGCGTATAGGCGATGAAGCCTTGGCCAATCGATGCTTCTTCCACGATCTCGGCGATTTCATCCTCCGTCTTGATATGGCTGAACCGCTTTAATTTGACCTGCTCGCTGGCAAATTGCCTCATAGTCGCATTGACGACCGCTTCAGCGGTCTCTCCTACCGCATCCGAACATATGTAAATGCGATGGGGCTTGTTCTCCAGATTATCCAACTGCTGCGTCCTCCAATCCTGGCTGCAAGTGCAAGTTTATTCCGTCATCCAGCGAAGGATGTTGGTTTTGCTGATCCATCCGGTTACCTCTCCGCGGCGGGAATAGCTGTCCTCCCCGGTGACAACAGGAAGACCGTCAAGCTCATGGATCAGCATTTTGTTCACGGCCTCAAGCAGCGGCTGATCCGGTTTCAATGCGGCAATGGCAGGCAGCCTGTTCATAGCCATACTGACCGGAATTGCAGCCGGATTGCTGTTTCCCAGTGTAATCTTGAGCAAATCCCGCGCCGTGACCACACCGACAAAACGCTGCTGGTCATCGACCACGGTCAGCGCCTCCGCATTGCCCATAAACAGGCTGATCACCGCATCATGCACGGAAGCCGTCTCCGAAACATTAACCGGCATCCCCTGCACATCCTTGACCAGCACGCCTTCCCATCGTTTAAGAGCCTGCTCCCTGCCTGCCCCCGTATCGCCAAGGAAATACCCCACCTTCGGCTTCGCCTCCAGCAGCCGCAGCATGACGAGGAGGGACAGATCGGCACGCAGCGTGGGCTTGCCTGTCCCCATCATTTCCGCGAGTTGATCGCCCGTGATCGGGGCATGCAGTTTTACTAATTTGACAATCTCCATTTGTCGTTCAGACAATGTAATGAAAATCACTCCCTATCGAATAAGACATCTTATTCAATCATTAATGTATCATATATCTTTTTTAATACACAATATTTATTTCAAAAAATAGCATTGCAAACAAAGCCCGCACCCGCTTCGCAGCTTCTGCAAGGTTCTCTGCCTGCGGGCTTCATGCCTGTAAGAATGCTCCTTCCTGTTTAGGGAATAATAGGCATGCTTTCAAAGACAGAAAGGTGGTTTGGATGTGGATAAGAACAGCAACAATCATGACGAATCAGCGTCCCCTCCGACACTGACGACCCGGCAAGGTCATCCCGTGACGGATAATCAGAATATAAGAACGGTGGGAAACCGGGGACCAAGCACGCTTGAAAATTATCATTTTCTTGAAAAAACAACGCATTTTGACCGGGAACGCATACCTGAACGCGTCGTACATGCGCGCGGCGCAGGAGCCCATGGCATTTTTGAGGCTTATGGCAAAGCGGGCGATGAGCCTGTCTCCACTTACACAAGGGCAAAGCTGTTCCAGGAAGCGGGGAAACAAACCCCGGTCTTTGTGCGTTTTTCTACTGTTATTCACGGCACCCACTCGCCGGAAACATTGCGCGACCCGCGCGGATTTGCCGTAAAATTTTATACCGAGGACGGGAACTGGGATTTGGTCGGCAACAATCTGAAGATTTTCTTTATCCGCGATCCCCTTAAATTTCCCGACATGGTTCATGCCTTCAAGCCTGATCCCGTTACGAATGTGCAGGATATGGAGCGTTTCTTCGATTTTGTCTCGCTCAGTCCGGAAGCCACGCATATGATTACCTTCCTCTTCTCGCCCTGGGGAATTCCGGCTAATTACCGGCAAATGCAGGGCTCTGGCGTCAATACATACAAATGGGTCAACCAGAACGGAGATGCTGTGCTCGTCAAATATCACTGGGAACCTCTGAAGCAGGGAATCAAAAACCTGCTGCAGCAGGAGGCCAACGCCATCCAGGCGCTTAATTTCAACCATGCCACACTGGATCTCTATGAAGCGATTGAACGCGGCGACTATCCCGAGTGGGAGCTATGCGTGCAAATGATGAGCGACGGCGAGCATCCCGAGCTCGATTTTGATCCTCTGGACCCGACCAAGCTGTGGCCAACCGATCAATTTCCATTTCTCCCGGTAGGAAAAATGACGCTCAACCGCAATCCCAAGGATTATTTCATGGAGGTGGAGCAGGCTGCCTTCGGCACGGGGGTATTGGTTGACGGCCTTGACTTCTCGGACGACAAGCTGCTTCAGGGCAGGACGTTCTCCTATTCCGATACCCAGCGCCACCGGGTGGGAACCAACTATTTGCAGCTGCCGGTCAACGCGCCAAAAGCGCAGGTAGCCACCAATCAATCCGGAGGCCAGATGCAAATTTATATGGACCGGGCTCCGGGGCAAAATCCGCATGTCAACTATGAGCCTTCCGGTATGGGCGGGCTGCAGGAAGCAGCGAAACCCGGACGGGATCATGAGCCGCGCTATGAGGCCAGTCTGGTGCGCCAGCCGATTGAACGCACGAACAATTTCAGCCAGGCCGGCGAAACCTTTCGTTCCTTCGAAGCCTGGGAGCAGGACGAGCTGATTGCCAATCTGGTCGATGCGTTCTTGAAATGCAACAGCGATATCCGGGATCGGATGATCGGAAATTTGACAGAAGCGGATATCGAATATGGCCGCCGTGTCTCCGAAGGCTTGAAACAGGCCGGAGACCGCAAAATTGCCAGCGGACAAACCGATCCGGATCAGGCCGTCAAGCTGTCGCAGCAGGAGGGGCGCGAGGCCGGGCCTTACTGAGCGCTTCGGCAGCAGCTTGCCAATCAAGCACCTTTTTCTTATCTGCGGTAGCACCAATAGGATTATTGCGCTAAGGCCCGGTGCCGCCGAGATGGCGGAGCTTGGGCCTTTGTCTTGTGCCGTCAGCCGGAGCAGCACATAAGATGGTGGCAAAGGAGGAAATACAAATGCCTCTGTACCGCATCATTGTCGATCTGTCGGACAGGAAGCTGTATCTGCTTGACGGCAATATCGTAGTGAACGAATATCCGGTAGGCATCGGCAAAATGCTGACGAAAACGCCAACCGGAGAGTATACGATCATCAATAAACAACCCGATCCCGGCGGCCCGTTCGGCGCTTACTGGATGGGGTTGTCGAAGCCTCATTATGGCATTCACGGGAATAATGATCCTTCCTCCATCGGACGCGAGGTTTCCCGAGGCTGTATCCGGATGTACAACGAGGACGTCGTTTCCCTGGCGCAAATCGTGCCGCTGCGAACGCGAGTGACCATCCGGCCCTGACGGGAAAGCCTTGGAGGCCGCAGTTATTTATTGTGGTCAATCGGACATACTAGAGGGAAGATTGAATATTTGGGAGGAAGAAGTAAATGGATTACAAAACAGCGCAGCTTACGCCGGAGGCAGTAAAGAAGCTGCAGCAATATGAAAACGAGCTTTCCAGCAGCACAGGCGAAGACATCATCCTTATCGCTTACGAACAAGAGGGTCCGGCCCCCGCATCCGGACTTGATCAGGAATAAACACGAGCAGTAGCCCCCTTGCCAAGCGCGGGGGTTGTTTTGTTTTTATATCAGCATCCGCAGTAGGGACTATGCCGCTTATTTTGGAGGAATCGCTGCCTCGGGATTCAGCTCAAGGATCATCTCCATCAGCTGCTCGCGCGGTATAAGCCTGACTGCATTTGATTTGGCCAATGTATCGGCCGCTTCCGTGAAGCCGCTATCCGTAACCACCCATGCCTCCGCAACTCCATAATGAGCAATGGCCGCCTGCGCCTCCTGAATCGTTTTAATCCCGATATTACTGGTGTGGCGTTTAGCCTGTACAACGATTTTCCTGCCTCCCTTGGCGATAATCAGAACCGTGCCCTCATCGCTTGGAGCTTGAATAACCTCGACACTGTAGCCTTGGGCTTTGAACAAATAGCCCAGATACTGCTCAAACTGACTTCCCTCCATAATGCTAATATCCGAAATATCCATACCGGCAGCGTTCTCTTCCTTCCGCTTGCGAATAAACATATGTACGATGATAAAACAAACCACTATGAATCCAGCCGCGACCGCAGCATAAACAATTGATTTCGTGGTGCTGTACGTCAGCAAGAAGGCTACCGCTACCAATAACCCCATAAGCCCTCTTGACGTAATCTCCTGCAGTATCATCCAGCTTTTACGACGAGCCATTATTTTCTCCCCTTTTTTTCCGTCTTAATCCATATATCGGAAAAACAGGTAGCTATTTTTACTCCATTTATAAATAAAGAAGCCTGTTCCCGTCAAAAAACCTTCACGCATTAGCTTCCAACTAGGAAAGCTAAGACGAGAAGGCTTTGCAAGGTTAGCGAGGAAAAGGTCAAATAATTAATTCCCCAAGCTTGATTAGCTCGACAACCGCTTGCGAACGACCTTTAACGTTCAATTTTTGCATAACGTTAGAAATATGATTCCGCACAGTCTTCTCACTTATAAATAATTGCTGCGCGATATCTCTGGTCGTTTTGTCCTGAACCAATAATTCAAAAACTTCTCGTTCACGATGAGTTAGGAGAAACTTGCTTTTCTGGTCGCTGCCCTTCAATGGTTGTTTCGCGCTTTAACTTGGATTAATCTGTAGCAGTTCTATATACCCTTAATTACCTTCGTCTCCTGGTGATTGTCCATTATCTCTATCACTTATCCTCACTTTTCAAAACCTATTTAAACTCATGTTAACTTGCTTCATTTGCATCAAATTTGCATCATTTCACAAAAAAACAAGGGCATCAATCTCGCCCTTGTCCGTTGAACCACTTATAGAATGATTCTTTTGGTATCTTTATTTTTCGTCCGATCTTCACAACATGAAACTCACCGGAATTAACCAGCTTATATGCTTGGTTGATTCCGCATCCCAGGATATCTCTAATGTCCGAAACTTCAAGGGTTTCTCGTTGCATCTTCTCATCTTCAAACATTCGTCATCACCCCACTACACTCTATTCCGTCATGAATTGTCCCTATTCCTTCCGGTACACGATATCGGCCGTTAAGGGGACCGTGTTGATTCGTCGAAGATCTTGTTAGAGCTCTTTGACTGCCTTTCTCGTTTCTTCAGATCATCAAGAAAACGGTCAAACAAACCGGAAGGACCGGGCAAGTGGCCGATTGCTCGTATTTCATGCTCAAGCTGCGATACAGCTGTACGCAAAGGCGTAACCATATCGTCTGTCAGCCGGACGTTGTTCATCGTTTTGGCTCGATGCTCGATTTTCTCCAAGTCTTCCAACGCTTTCTTTACTAGTACGTCTTCCTCAGTGAGAGATTCTAAATCAAGTGTCACTTGGGTGTATTCTGTTCCTCAAAAACAAACGACCGACTGAGCTTCACTCGCTCGTCGGTCGTTTTGGTTGTTTCAACTGGTTCGGTATTCTTTACAGTTTCCATATTTGGTTACGCTCCTTATATAATCCAAGATTGGCTCGCTTAGCGGCCATGTAATCAACACCATCGACGATATAGATAAAGTTAAACTTATCGAGCTCGATGAGGTATTGCCCGGCCGCGATATCATAAGTCTGCTAATTGCCTCGAAAATCAATGGCGTGTGAGACAGTGGCCAGCAGCTTCGCCGCGTTCGTGTCGATTGTCCGCCAGTTAAGGGCTCAACTCATCGGGCCGAAGAGCCCGACAGAAGGGCTGTCAATCTCACCGGCAATGCCAGCCCCGGTAGCGCTCGCGGTCATAGCCTCAAAACTCGGCAGTGTTACGATAGCGACACCAAGAAAATCAGTGCCGTTTAAGAAAGACCGAATAGCCGGTTAATTCAGGATGTGGTCATGCAACAGGTCTGCTTGATTACCAAAGCTCTTCCAGGCGTAGTGCCACGCTCGCATTACCGCTGACATTATTTAATGTACGCATGGCCAGAGTCAAATTCCCGTTCCCCGGAAGGGTAAAATTAACACTAATATTCGTGGCGCTTTCTGTCTTCCCTGCAAGTGACATGCCTCCCAGAACCCGCACCCCCTGGGATTGATCCATAGCCGTTGCTAAGATGTCCGACTGCAGGCAGCTCTCAGAAGAAGGAGTCCCGCTCACTGCTCCGAAGGATGCACCAGTGAGAACTGAATTAATACGGACTTCCCATACGAAATCAGATGACGCCAGTATGTCAAAGCTTGCAGACCCGACATTAACGGAGTTTATCTGTGCACTACTGTCCGGAAAAAAGGTTTTTCTTCGGAAGCTCACCGTAGGAGTGAAGAGAGAGCTTGATATTGTGGCATTAAATCTGGTTTCTGTTGTGATTCGGGAAGTTTCAAAGATTGACCCCAAGTTCGTAAAATACCTTCCCCCTGCGTTGATAGTGAAAGCTCCCCCGGATATACCGTTTAGAGCGGTTGCCCGAATATTCTGATTAGAGTCCTTCAGAAGCGATTCACCTGTCGGAGAGAAGCGGTGCACCGTAACGGCTTGCTGAAACAATTGAGTGTTGATCGCTACAATACGAAACTCCACTTGTCCATAGGTATAATTGTAACGAACCTGATAAAGATAGCCTACAGACGTGTCAAGGTTTACCCGACTCGGACCAGTCCCATCCATCACATCAATATTCCAAGAGGATTGATTTACTTTCAACGTCTCTACTCCATTTTGCTTTAGTGCCACATATACACTGCTGCTGTCTTGTCCAAAATAGGCCCCATTAAAATTGTCGCTATATCCCCATTCTGCCCGCTGTGTCCCTGTGGGAGGAACGGGAACTTGTATGTTGATACCAGATTCAAATGCTGACCCGTTCAGAAACTGTCCACGTTCCGCTGTTCTGATCTCTGCCAGATCGTTGGGAAGTGCTGTTGTACTAAGCTGATACATTCCTCCTGTGTTTATTACCGTCCCCCCACCAGTTTTTGTGATAAGGTCCCTTAATTGAGAAATTCCATAAGTTGGGGCATAATTGAATTGAGGGCTTGCTTCAGCGGTTTGCAGCTTGTCTGTCATTGAGTTAAGCGTAGGTGAAACTCCTGATAAATTGTAAACGGGTTGAATTGTAGGACTCATTAAGGTACATCTCCCTTCCGTAAATAGAATCTTACTTAAGAATGAAATTGGATCATAACTGGCACACCCGAATCGAGTGTATCCCCATCGGGAATAGTAACCGAAGCTGCAGAAACAGAGAAGGATTCATTTAATTGAAGTACACCATTAACATAGAGTAGATAGTAGGAATACTTTATTGGAAATGAAGTGGCATCCATACCTGCATCATCAATAAAGCTTGTAACCGGAATTGAAAAGGAAACTCCTGTTCCGATGCCATCTATAATGTTGGCCACGAATTTCTTTGATCCTTGAAATGGATAAATAATTGGCATAAGTATATATCGACCTCCTTAGTTGCAGTCCTGAGATTCGCAATCTCTGAGACCTGCATGCGAATTCTCGGATAACGTTTAGTGTATAAAAATAGGTCCGAACCCCTCTATTCTAAAAAATATTTAAGTGATGATGGTAATTGTTGGTGCTGTAATGGTTGGTTGAGCCGTAATGGTTGACACTGTATCACCAAAGCTGGATATCGATAGGATAATAGGTACGCCTGCCGGAATTTCATCAGTTGCCAAAATGAGACTAGCGGCTGTCAATGTGGATAAGGAAGACTGCTGCGAAACACCATTTACGAATACACTAAAAAGATCATTTGCAGCTAGTGTGGGAAGAGCTACGACTGGAGCATCAGCATCGTCTACAAAACTTGCGGCGAGAATCGTGGTAATCCCACCAGCAATATCACCATCAGTTACAGTTGCAAAATAATTTGTTAGAACTGGAGCTAAAGTGGTGGTGACTACGCCTCCGCTAGCGACCGGTGCGGTAGCAACGGCAATATAAACAGGTTTAATAACTGGCATTTTTTTCCTCCTTTCGAATTGGGAAAAAGTGAATATTTCAGGGGTTCAGTCATATTTTCAGTAAATGCCGGAAAAATAAAAGATGCCACGGCTATAACATAAGCAATAAAGTTCAAAACGAGATATTTACCAAAAAAAACTGTAAAAAGGGCACCTGCACAATCTAGTCCTTTTAGAATTCATAAGATGTTGAGACTAATCTTATGGAGGTGTAATCAATGGGAAACATAGTTATGCGTAAAACTTGCCGCTTGACAAAGGTGACAATTAAAAAAAAGAAAAAAAGAGATAAAAATTCCAGATCGTGCCGTCTTACGTCCATTCATCATTCGGATATGGGGCAGAGCTGCAAGAAGAGAGGGAAGAAGCGGACTTACAAACTAAGTAAAAGAAGAGGATTAAGAGAGAGGCCGCTTGGGGCACAGGGGAATGATGGTAAAGATGGACTTGGTGGAATGCGCGGTGCTATAGGTCCGCAGGGTGTGCAAGGTGTGGCCGGAGTCCAAGGGATTCAAGGGGTTGCAGGACCGCAAGGAGAGCCTGGCCCGTCGCTTAATTTGGATGTGATCGTGGTTGTGCCTACAGTGCATCGATATTTCCATTTTGCCGAATCTAATCTGACGGGTACGGTTCAAATCCCTTTTAACCAGTTTACGGATAATGATGGCCAGACTGTAATAGAGCTCGCCGAATTGGGCATAAACTCCTATACGGATCTATATATAAATGGGCTACAGCAGGAAAGAAGTTTGTACCACATAAGCAGTAACGCATTGGTTATTGAATTGGGTGAATCTACTGTATTAGCGGGTACGCCATTTATTTTTAATGTTTTTCAATTTAATTTGAAAATGGCGAATTGAGCACAATTATAAATTACCTCACACAACTTAAAGGCAACAAAATGTACCATAGAAATATGACACTCGGGAAATCCGGTCCTCAAAACTCAGGATTTCTCTTTTTTGTTTGCGGTACAACTGTTTACCCGGTTTGCAGTATCGGTAGCTAGAATCCGTCCGTCACTGACAGGACTATTATAATTGGTCCGCTAGACAAAATGGTCATTCAGATTATTCCCTCCTTATCAGATGTTAGGGTCTATATTTACCATAATCTATTTATTAAAATTGATATTTATAGCAGAAAAGGCTCCTACTTTTATATATGCAAGGTCTAAAATGAGGGTTTGGACTTAATTGTCCGAAATCGTTCCTGTATTTTCCCCAGAGAGCTTGAACTCCCTTAGTACGATTTAGTTCTCTTACGAATGCTCGATTATTTGCAGAACATCACCCTTGCTATAAATGTTGAAAGATAGTAAGTGCGACCATTTCATAGTAAGAGCGTCTCCTGTATGATGGGATTTAAAGGGCTATGACCCGTTGCGTGTACTCCCATCGTACCGAGGCGCTCGTTTTTTTTGCAAAGCGGAATTTACGCTCTACAGGAATGCTATTCTCCTTCTATGAAGAAAACAGGCACTCCAATTATTCCTAAATAATTCAAATTTGTGTAAATTACCCTCTTAAATATGCATTTAACCACATGATTAGCCCTTCCCTTTATTCTATCTCTGGCATTTACTGTTATAGATTCAAGCAGGGAGGTGATATAAATGCCAATTACAAAACCTTTTATGGCTGCCCGTAGATTTACTACTACAGCTGGAGACGGAACAGGTGTCGGCGTCGCATATAATATTCTTGCAACAGCCACCACCACTGACGCCGGTGTTGCTGCCACAGCCTTTCCAGCTGCACCTGCGTATTATAATCTTTACATTAATGCACAGATTCAAACAGCTGATACTTCAACAGCTACTACTACTGCTGTTACCATTCCAGGCGGTGACGCACTCGATCCTGCAACTCCAATTGTAATCGAGTTTGTTGTAAACTAATCTTCTTTATTGACGAAGTGCCGAAAATCCATTTTGTTTTGGATTTTCGGCATCGTTAATTTAAACTTCAATTGGAGAATATTGGTATTGTACACATCTACTAAAACATACAAATAAATAGGGAAGTGAATATAAATGGCGATCATATACCCTATCTCTCCTCCAATTGTTTCCGGAGTTATTTATAATGTAAGTGCTCAAACTGTTCCTATAGAGACTGATGTTATTTTTGATACAAACGGTATTCTTTCAGTTGGAATTACACATGACCCCGGAACCACTCAGATTGCAGTTACCAATCCGGGTAAGTATGAGGTTACTTTTTCCGTGACGTGTGTAGAACCCAATCAATTCGCATTATTTTTAAATGGCGCCCTTGTTATGGGAACCGTATATGGTTCAGGTGCCGGCACTCAGCAAAGCAATGGGCAGATTATAATCGCTCTAGCGGCCGGCGATTTTCTTACACTGCGAAATCATAGTTCAGCTGCTGCGGTAGGCCTACAGACTTTGGCCGGTGGCACACAAACAAACGTAAACGCTTCTGTTGTTATCAAAAAATTAAGTTAGTTTTAATGAAATGTGAACCCTCTTGTTTGCATTTTAGATCGAACGATTAAACATATGTACAATAGTCCGGCTCATCCGAAACATGGATTGTGGTGCACTTCGGTAAGCAACTCGGCGAAAATAGAAAAACTGCCCTGTCGCATTCGATACGAATGTCATACTACGAAAGGAAAACTGCCGCTCAATACCGAATTTGCCCGTATATGGCAGTTGCACTTCTCCTTCTCGTTAGAAAACAGACGAAGTCATGCAGAGAGTGCTAAGCCGGACGACCAGGGATAAAAAAGAGGACACGGCAGAGTTTCAGAGAAGAAGGTAAGAAAAACAAGGTGATAATAAGTGGAAAGCAGTATTATTGAATTAACGATAACGGAGCAAAAGATTGGCGGGTCCCTTGAAATGCTGGATACATATTCATTAAAGATGAGCGCAAAAATAGGGCCTACATCGAATGCGATCTCATCGCGCTACCGAGTCTTTAACACCTGATATAATTTTGTTTTAAAGACACCAGACACCGATCTGACGTGCTGCAGGGATCGGTGCAGAATTCCAAGAGATATGCATATAACAAAGTATACAACTGGACATCGTTCGATATCTTTGTAAACATGCCTCTTCAGCTTGCCTTCATCCCAACCCGCCGAATGTGGACTTGACAATGCACATCAACTGTAAGGGTCTTGAATACTTCATCCCATTTCTCTTCCGTTCGAATGTTACGATTCCAGTAACCTGGTTTCTTGGCCCGAAACTGTTCACCAAATCCGAATATATCCGCCCCTGCGAGCTGCAAGTTATTAATTAATTCATTAAAGGCCTTCACTCCCATATCAGCAGATTTTTTGAAAATTGTTTCCAGATTTTCATGCTTGCTGATTTTGGAGTTCGTAACCTCTTCAATGTCTTCTTCCAGCAGCACATGCAACTGCACCTGCGGCTTTCCATTCTTCACTGACACCTGCGTCGTTGTTTTCCGCTGGATAATTCTGATCATAATCATTTCCTTACCTCCCGGGTGTTTTGGAATAAAGGCAGTGTACCCCCCTCTTATCTTGCCTGTTACCGCCATATAAAACCCGATTTCAAGCGGCTTGGTGCTTCCAAGCATTTTATCACCTTGAAAATAAGCAAGACCCGCGATTTCAATGCTTCCTTCCCTATTCATATCAAGTAAGGGGAGGATCGGATCTATTCCTTTGCTCGAACTCTTACTCCAGAATATACCTATAAATTCATTGGGGTACTTCCCCATCTCGACAGCATGATTAAACATTGCCGACAAATAAAGTGCAGGTACCCTCTCCAACTGCGGAGCCGCCCTTATGACCTTCTCCGCTCTCCCCTTGGATACACTGAGCCATGAGAGTCTTCGCACTTCTGGATTCCGTCTAAAATAATCGTTCAAATTCTCAAGTCCCTTACGTGCGACCTTCTCGGAAACGACAATGACACTAAGATGTCCAAGGAACAGCTTATCCGCCAACTGCTGCTGCAGTACACTCATGGCGTCATCCATGGTATGCCCATTAGCTGACAAAATCCAGACCGGTTTCTGTGAAGCTCCAGAACCGCCGCCTCCTTCGTTGCCCGGCCCCAGAGGTATACGCCCCGGAACAGCGATTTGCGCAGTAATATGGTAACCGATGCCCACCGGTTCCGGGATGGAATCCTGGACATGCGCCACCTCAGGTTCCTCCTCTTCGCCTTTAGGAGTTGCAGCATCAACAGCAATCGCAAGTACAACAGCCCGTTCTTCAATTTCCAGACGGTCCCAACATCCTGCCAATAAAGGACATAAAATGCATACAAGCAGTATGCATAAAATCAAGCGAAACGATCTGGTCTTTAACATTGCCACACTCCATATGAACGTTTTCATTTTTCATGAGATTATCAATAATCCATATTCTTCCCTTTGATATCTACTGTTATGTAAAAGCCATTCAGATCGGGCAGCAGGCGAAGTTAAGAAGAACAGCCGCATTATCTGCCCTTTCCAGTCCATAAAAAAAAGAAGCTACACGGGCTTAGCCGTATAGCTTCTTTGAATAATTAGACCGACGATGAGGCAAGTCCCCAGAACACTTCGGGGCCGATCCGTGATACACCAACCCCGACACTGCTTATAAAAGCAGAGTAAGTCGTTTGAGCAGCGGCGGGAGCCAATAGGTCTTGTGCAGTAAAGCAGCGTGTATTAGCGCCTGCAATACCAGCTGTGAAACGTTAATGGAGCCGGAAGCATTTGCATTCATTGAACTGCGGTGATCAAGAAAAGTTCCCAATTAGATATCCCCCTTTCCTCGCACCCTAGGCTTCTAGGGTGCTATTAACTTTGTGAAATTTACCCATTCCACCTATTTTGCTGCCCAGGTTGTATAACCGATCGGTCAGGCTATTATTTTGGCCGTTGCAACGAATACTTGTATATAGCAACTTTTGTTCTTTGTAAACACAAAAAACCATCAGCCAAAGCCAGTGGGATTTCGTTTATTTAAAAATACCCCGTCAGGACCAGAAGGTCTAACGTGTCTTGTGTCCTGTTTTGTAAATCTCTCCAGCATAGTCAACAGTATGTATTACCTCTCAGACAAGGCAATAAAAATATGACATAGCCCACCTCCCCTCTACCAAGTTCTTACACTTAATTTAAAAGACATACGTCCATACCTTCAATTGATAAATGGAGTAGTATATAAGAAATTCATTTGGAGGTGTTTGGATTGGGTTGTCCTCAGGATGCGCGAAAAAAAGCCAATAAAAAGAAGACAATTACGAGTAGCCCTTCTAAAAATAAAAAACGGTTGAAGAAAAAAATTTGTTTTGGGAAAATAGACGTCAAAAATCAAGTTGTTAATGTTAGGATTCCTCAAGAGGCTTTATTTAGAACTATTGGTGCTGCAGGCAGTGTGGGTCCAGCAGGCAGCGTTGGTTCGGTAGGTTCGGCGGGAAGCGTCGGAGCTGCTGGTTCGGTAGGCGTTGCAGGGGCAGTAGGTGCTGCGGGAGCGGTAGGTGAAGCAGGAGTGGTAGGTGCTGCGGGAGCAGTAGGTGAAGCAGGAGTGGTAGGTGCTGCGGGAGCAGTTGGTGCCGTTGGTCCCGCAGGGCCCCAAGGAGCCACAGGAGCAGTTGCCACGACACAAAATGCACTATTTATTGTTAGCGCAATAACTACAGCAAATGGGGTGGCCGTTACGTATTCAACCTCATTTATCAATGGGTCTAACATTTCGCATCCAACAAGCTCAACCTTTTTACTAGCAACAGGGCACATATATATGGTTTCGTATACGTTCAGGGCGACAAGTTCTATCAACGGAAACATTACGATCACCCCAAGACTTAACCTAGCATTTGGGAGTGATTTTTCAGGTAAGGCGGTAACTGGAACTGCAGATGCTAATGTTAGCGTCTCGGGTACGTTCTTAGTTAACGCTACCTTAGGTGCTGTTACAATGGATTTTATCTATAATGGATTGGCGACAGCCAATTTGCCTGATGGATCGGTTTCGATTATTCAGCTTCAGTAACCAGGACCCAAAAGATGCACTTCCATAATCTGTGGTGAGGAGCTTGCGCTGCATGTAAAACTAACGGGACACGATAGCTCAACAAGGGGAGGACCATTATGGCCCTCTCTTTTTTCCCATTTCTCTTATGAAGCAGCTTGATTACCTCTCACTTGTTTTGCTTCTTTAGTTGTATGTCCAATTGAGCAGGTCAGTTATTTTGGTAGGAATATTTGTTATATATATAAACAAAAAAATCCCCATCTTCGGGCTCACGCGCACCCGCACTCTTTCCAAGTCCCAGAGGGACCCAAATGTCATTTCAAAGTGGACAAAGGGATTTCATTAACAATTATAAACAAGATCGTTCCAATGAGAAGTAGCACGAAGGCTAAAAGCGGTCTGGTATAGTGTATAACCAACATCGAAAATAACACGCAATTAAATAGCATGGATTTCCATAAGGTCCACCCATGATCATAGTGGTAATCCCCAAACAGATATAGAAATCCTTCTATTAAGGTCATTAATAGCACCCAGAAGGATATGTATATACCTTTTTTAATAATTCCTTTGTCGGCTGGGTAGTTGGTTAGATAAATTAATATCTTTGGCGGGTAAAAGAAAATACATATCAATAAATCATTAATTAAATCCCCTCCCAATTCAGAGCTTTGATCCCACAACGTATATCTATAGGTGATTAGACCAATCATTAAATCTCCAACAATTAAGAACAAAATGGTGGATTGGTACTTTTTCCAATTCCTCCAATCACTTTTATAGTAAGCAACGATCCAGAACAAAAGAATAATCGCTATACGCAACATAATAATCACCCAGTATCAAACATTCCCATTTCGGGGCTTTTTAGACTTCATTAGGATCACAAAAAAGCCACTCGCATTAGAGTGGCCCCTTCTTCAGTTCTTTCTTAATTCGCTTAAGCACACGTATTATTATCCATACGTTCAATGTAACTATACCACCATTAACAACACTTGCTATCCATCGTTCCGTCATTCACTCAGCCTCGCTGTATAATTTTTATCCTATGCATATTCTTCATCATCTCCTATTCAAATATTCCTAATTAGTTGGACAACAAAATAGCCACTCCATTCCTGATTGACTTTCATTGATAGCGTTTTATCGAAGACTGGATGAGCCCGCATTCTTTCCAAGTCCCAGTAGAAACCAAATTCAACTTTTCATTTGAACGAGGACACGGGGATCCCATAGAAAATTACGAACAATATAGTTCCAACAAGGAATACAACGTATGCTAACAGCGGCCTGGTATAATGTATAGCCAACATCGGAAATAACACGTAATCTAACAACATGGATTTCCATAAAGTCCATCCGTGATCATAGTGGTAAGACCCAAACACATGTAGAAATCCTTCTGTTAAGGTCCAAAATAGCACCCAGAAGGATATGTATATAATTTTTTTAATAATTCCTTTGCCGAGTGAATAGTTGGTTAGGAAAGTCAATACAATTGGTGGATATGCAAAAAGAGTCACAATAAAATCATTAATTAAATTCCCTCCCAAATCAGAACTTTGATGGTGGATTGGTACTTTTTCCAATCCCTCCAATCGCTTTTGTAATAAGCAACAATCCATAACAAAAGAATGACCAGTATTCGCAACATATTAACCACCCCAGCATCAAACATTCCCATTTGGTTTATTTTAGTCATTACTGTGGGTACAAAAAAAGCCACCTGCTTTTCTGCTTTGGGGTGACCCTTATCGCTTTCCTATGGACCATCTGACTAGAATTCCGATTACTACAATGACCATCCATAAAGGCCAATAATAAACCAGCCTCTTTCCAGCAGTCATGTGGACCCTATCATGGAGGAATCGTTGATCATCAGCGCTGTCCTCTCTTATACAGGCGGTATGTTAAAACCCACCCCAAACAGCAACGGATAAACTGCGTTCGTGTTTTCCATTTGATCACACTCCAAGGAGACTTGGGGTGCGTATTACATGAAGGCCATGGCATGTGCCGCTTTTTCATACGCTGAAGCGTACAAGCCGAATCCCGACTCATACTGTCCCTGTCGTTATCAACCATGATGGTAAACGAGTCCTCGACGGTTTTCGCTGGGGATTGGTACCATTTTGGGCTAAGGTTGCTTATAAAGTATTGCTAGTTAAGATTTTAGAGCCTATTAATTCAAAATGTGCGAATATACCGCGCTATTCGTCTCGTCCGATATTTGACTTCTGTCATATGCTGATGGGTAGTAACTCATTCACTTATGAAACGGAGTGTTCATGACGATGTCAACTATAAAGAATTGCAAAAAAAGGTCACCGCACAAAATTGTAAATAATAATGCATCGATCAAGCAATTGCAGGCCCAATTGCAAGCCCAATTCCAAGCCCAATTGCAATTCCAAGCGCAGGTCCAATCCCAATTGCAAGCCCAAGCCCAAGCTCAACTGCAATTTCAATCGCAAGTGCAGTCGCAGATCCAGGAGCAGTCACAGGCTCAACTACAGACGACAATTCAATTACAAGCTCAGATTCAGGCTCTGCATCAAGAGCAATTACAATGGCAAACCCAAATGCAGTCGCAGTCGCAGCGGGAAACGACGACCGTGAATATCAGATCATGTGACCGTCCCGGGCCACCGCCACCTACTATTTAAGTCGTTTTGTCAACCGGTATCCCAGCGGCAGGCTTCTTTTTTCAAAGGGCTGGAACCTTTTGAACAATCCCGACTGTACGATCAAGTGATAAAACTGCGCTGGCTTGTGCATCCGGAAGTAAATGCGAATAGACCTGAAGCGTTGTAGTGATTGTCGAATGACCCAATCGTTTTGAAACAACTCTAATATCCTCACCTTCATTCAGCATTATGCTGGCGCTCTGATGACGCATATCGTGGTAAGTTATACGGGGCTCATGTTCAGGTTTATATTTGTCGCAAATGTTATACCAGGTTTGCAGCACCTTTGAAGCTCTGGCAGGCGTCCCTTTATTGGAACAGACAACTAAATCATTATCCTCGTATTTTTTACCCTTGCTTTCAAGGAATTCCTTCTCTTCTTCGATGATAAGTCGATGCTCTTCCAAGAATGCAATGGTTAATGGGGATAGAGCAACAATTCTGACGCTGCTTTCGTTTTTTACACTTTCGAATGTTACTGTATCCTTTCTCAAACTCCTTCGAACCCGCAACAGTGAGCGCTCGAAATCAATGTCACTCCATTTCAGACCAAGGATTTCACCTTGACGCATACCAGTCATTACGGCCAAGAAGAAAGCAATCCAGTATCTTGTTTTTCCCTTTGCGCTTGAAAGAACAATTTTCACTGATTCGTTACTCCAGATCTTACGCTCCTTGCGTTCAATTTTCGGCTTTTCTTCTTTAGGAATCTTGGCTGCGGGATTACTCGATATAATTTCCATTATCATAGCGTGATTGAGTGAAGTGCTGACTATTGAATAAACGCGCTTAACTACTTCATCGCCTAATTTTTTACCTGTATCATCCAGCTCTTTATTTCTTAAATGAGAAATAAATTTTTTTATATCCATAGGGGTAATTTTGGACAAAAGCATGTCACCCAAATAATCATCTATGTGATTTTTATAATGAGATCGATATAAATTGTGAGTCGAGCCTTTTATATTATCCCGGCCCGCAAGCCAATCAGTATAATACGCTCTATACGTCATCTTGCTTTGATCGATATACTCGCCACGATTCAGTTCAGTCAATAGCGCTGCTCGTGCATTCTTAGCTTCAGTCGTAGTTCTGAATCCACGGCGTGTAAGCCTCTCACCGTGTACCATGACCTGAAACCAGTATGGCTTGCCGTTCTTAACCTTTTCATTAAAATAAATCATATCCTTAGTTTTGCTATTCTGTTTCTTCTTTGCCATATGACGCTAACCCCTCCCACTATTTTGCATCATGAGCTCAATTATATTCGATTTGCATCAAATTTGCATCACAATTTATTTTTCGGATCTAAATCCCTTATATATCAATGGTTTTTAGACAAGTGTACTTACTCTTCAATTTTTGTCACCCCTCCTTGCTCGGGTTTTTATGGTTTAACAAGGTTAAGGGATACAGTCAACTTATAATATGAAGAGGCGCATGCAGTGGTGCGGTCGTTCCCAAAATTGGGCGGTATGCAAAAGGAAAAGGCTGCGAACGTTGCTCGCAGCCTTTTTTTCTATGGATTATCGTTCGCTCAAGCCCATCTCTGCCTAGCGCCGCCAGTACGTTTCGTGGGGGTAGCGGTACCGCAGCGGCGTGGTTTTCTGCCTGATCGCAAAGCCGCCGGTCGGCTTGTACTCAAACGGTTTCTCACCGGCGGCATAAGCGGCATGCTTGCGGCGCTCGATGCAGTCATACAGCACATTCTGCTTGAGCTCCAGGTATTCCAGCGTGTGCGGACCGAAGCCCGCCTCAATTTCGCCTGGACGGAATTCATAATAAACCGTGCGCCGGAGCGGATTGCCGTCCCCATCCGGAGAGCCATGCAAAACAAGAATATTATGAAAAATCACATCGCCAGGCTGCATCGGCACGGGGATGGCATCCTCGGTGGAAAAGCCCGGACGTCTGCAGCGTTCATCCGAAGCTTCCGGAGACCAGCTGCTGCTGCCGGGAATCACCCAGAGACAGGTCTGCAAATCGGCTTCGTCCAAATAAAAATCCACATTAAAAATCGGCCGCTTGTCCTCGCACCCATCCGGAACAGCCGCATCCCGGTGCCAGGGAACAATGACACCCTCATCCGGCGCCTTCAGCACCATCGAATCCCAGGTGGGAATGAAATTGGGCCCCTGCAGCTTCTCTACGGAACGGAGAATAAAAGGATGACCCAGCAGCGCCTTCATGGGATCGCTCTTGTCAATCACATATTCAACACGTTTGAGAATCGGTTGGCCTGATTTCACTCCCGTACCATACATATAGTCGGGATCCCCGCTGACACCGGCCACCCCTTTGTCATACAGCTTGGCCATCTCGGATTGAACGATCCTAAGCTCTTCATTTACCAGAACATGACGAATAACAAGGAAGCCGTTATCCATGAAAAACTTCGCCTGTTCCTCATTAATGCTGTCCTGAAGCTGTGCATCCGCGATCGGCATTTCCATATTTGACGTGTTCATGCTCGCTCTCTCCTTTTGTGGCATCAGGTAATGGTTTACCTGTAGTATAAGAGATGCGGCAGGTGATGTATTTAGCTTAAAGTAACAATAAGGTTGCCGATATCACACAATAGCTTTTATAATGACAATCAGGTTGACAGCGCTGCCATTATTCTGATGGAGGGATTATGATGTCTGATGCACCGGCTCCCGTTTTCGTGCATTCCCTGCCCGAGCATGCGGCCGGGATGTATTTTTTCCCGCCTTATATTACACTTGCCCATCTGTTTCATTCGCCGGCTGATTGGGGGATTCCGCCGCGCAGGCTTAGCAATTATCAGTTTCAATATGTCGTGGACGGAATGGCGGAATATGAAATTGAAGGCCATACGATTATAACCCGGCGCGGCGATTTGATTTATCATTCCCCCTATCAGCTGCATGAGCTGCGGAAGCTTCCCGGGGAGCCATATATTTGCCTTTCCATCCTGTTTCATTTTGGCGATACGGAGTACCCACTCGAACAGCTCCTCGGGGAGAATCGGCTGTTCGGCAATTTCCACGGTCAAGCGATCGAGAAGAAGCTGACGCAGCTTATCACCCACTATCATCAGCCCGGACTTACCCATCATTCGCAGTGTCAGGGGCTTCTTATGGAGCTTCTCTCGGACTTGTCCAATTGGAAAAAAGACCGGGAGACGAAGACGGAAGGCCAGCAGAAAATCAAAACCAAAATGGTGTTGATCCGCAATTTTATCGCTGCCCATTATAACCGCGAGATTACGCATCATGAGCTGGAGGAGCTGTCCGGTCTAAGCCGCAATTACATCATTCTCAAGTTTCGCTCCGCATTTGGTGTGACGCCGTTCGAGTATTTAAGCCGTGTCCGGATTGAGCGCGCCAAGGAGCTTGCGCTGCAAACCAAGATGTCGATCAGCGAGATTGCCTGCGCCGTCGGTTATGCCGATGTTCATACTTTTGGACGCATGTTCAAAAACAAAATGGGAACCAGCCTCAGCCAGTTTTGTTCCTCATTGGTAACCGATTAAGAGCATCAACGCACAAGAGGATTAAAATAGTTGGATTCATGGATTCACGGAATGCTGTTCCAATCATCAGGGAATAACATGAATATCCTTCGACCGGTAAAACAAAAACAACAACCCATGCGGCAGGCTGCCGGCAGAGATTGTTGTCAGTTACAATCAGAGAAATTTATGGTTTGGGCCGGACTGGGAACACGCGGTCAACCATGGCGTTGAATTCGGTAATAAAGGCCTGAATGGGATGGCCGGATTTCACATCTTCCGAATAGGAGCTCATACGGTGAACGAAATCCGGCGAGGCCGACACATATACATGCTCGATTTGAGGCGCTATCTGTTTTACTTTATGGGCTACCTTCTGCTTCAAGCCATGCGCCAATTCCTTGCCGTGATGTTCCGGCCTGGTATTCGCAAGAGGCCGCATATAGCTTTGGGCGGTTCTGCCCTTGGGCAGATTTTTTTCCATTACGGTGCCGTGTTGCGTATGAGTTGAGGAATTCTTCAAGGTTACGGCAACATACGCATTGTTATCCGTCAGCATCACAAACGATTTGTCCACCTCTTCCATGGCAGCGATCCGGGCCGCGATGTCGCTGCTCATTTCCAGGCGGTAATTTTTATGGGCGCCAATGATATTATTGCTGTTGAGCCTTCGGCCGTCCATACGATTCATTTCATTCATCTGATCGTTGGCGAAGCGCTTATTCATGATACGGTTGCCATTCATGTCGTAGGTAATGCTGTTTTGCCGGATGTTCTTGTTTCCAAGCTCTCCGTGCTTGTCCGAACAGCCGGCGAGCATTGTTGTTGCAGCCACTGCCATGAGCATGATCCATTTGCGCTGCATATGCCATCCTCCGTTTCGTAACTTATGTTGCGGCCCGCTTATAGCGTTCGCCGAACGGGGAGGCTCTATGCTGGTAACTTTTTTAGATCAACCGGATATCCTCATGTTGTGAGGCTGGACGCGAACCAGCTGAACCGGCTCCTTCATTCCCTTCAGTGCGGCAACAAAGGAATGTGAGCTGTAGGAATCCGCTGTTATCTCAATCCGCCGGAAAAGCTGGTTGTGCAAATTGGCTTCAAGCACGATTTCCCCGGGATTGCCCAAGGCTTGAATCCGCGCCGCCATATTGACTGTCCGCCCAAAATAATCATTTCGCCCGTTCATGCCGACCGCCACCGCCGGACCGTGATGGAGCCCTATGCGAAGGTCCAATCCATCTTCTGCCTGCCGGGACTGCTGGATATCCAGAGCAGCTGCCATGCCGTCCTCCGCCCTGTCAAATACAGCCATCACGGCATCCCCGATGGTTTTGACAACCGCTCCTCCATGAAGCTCGACCGTCGCTGACAAGAAGTCGAACATTTGCCTGACATATCCATACGCGCTGGCGTCGCCAACCTGCTCATAATAAGCCGTGGAGCCGCAAAGATCGGTAAACAGCACAGTAAGGCTGGAAATTCCCGCTTGCTGTCCGGGCGCAAGCACATCCGAAGAGAACAGGCTGCGAAATTCGGGCAGCAGGGTCACATGTGGAGCTGTCGCCACGAGATCATCCCAGCCTTCGCGTTCAATAACGACAATCACCTCATGATCGCGTTCATTTGCGATCCGGATGCCGCCGCCACAATAACCGGCGGCACTCTCCTGTGCCCAGCCCTGTTCATTTATAGTCAACTCCGTTACTGGATGACTATCCTTGTCATGCTGTTCTTGCGGAGCGGAATCAAGCTTCAAATGAATCCATTCATTGCTGCGCAGAATGCGTATTCTCCAGTCAATGTCTTGTTCAGGCGGCGCCAAGTCCGTACGTTCTCCGGAACCTATCAGACGCTGCGTGCAGATATGGGGCGAGAAGGCCGGAGCCCCTATGCAATAGACAGCCCGCGCGGAACGCCGGATTTCCGGATGTACGGAGAAGCAGAGCTCAACATAACGGTCGAACATTGCCTCGTAATCGATTCCGCACCATTCGCAGTTATACCGTTCATGAATTGCGGAAAGCCGCATTCAAATGGATATTCCTGCCATTCCATAGGCAGCAGACGCAGCGCGGTTGATTTCATTGCCCGGCTTATGGAACGGTGATCGCGCAGCTCCCCGCGAATGACCGGATCGAGCCCGATTGCCCGGTTGATACGATTCGTATTGGAGAGAATTTCCCATATGCGGGATTTGGAAAGCGCAAATTGTTTCTCCATGACCAAATGAACCTCCGGTTTTCCATTGCCCACCCGACTTCCTCCGTTCTCATGCCTTCAGGTTCGTAAATTGACGAATTTTGTCGTATAAATAGTGTACCTTACCTTCATTGACAGCACCATTGCTTTTAAGTTAAAGTATCAATTAGAACCTGGTACTAATACCTGATATCAAGGAGTCGATAAAATGACGCTTTCCGCCCTTAAATCACAAACCAAGCTTACCGCTTTTGGCGTTTATGTACCCGATCGGATACTCACGAACAACGATATGGAGAAGCTCGTGGATACAAGCGACGAGTGGATTGTCCAACGCACCGGCATCAGGGAGCGGCGCATATCGGCCGATGATGAATACTGCAGCGACTTGTGCTACGCTGCTGTCGCCAATATGCAAGCCCGTTATGCGGTGAACCTTGCGGATGTGGATTATATCATCGTGGCAACTTCCACCCCGGATACGTTCTTCCCCAGCATGGCTGCCAGAGTTCAGGCCAAATTCGGCATCCGTTCATGCGGTGCGCTGGATATTCAGGCCGCATGCGCCGGCTTCGTCGCCGCGCTTCAGCTGGCCAACGGACTGCTGCTGACAGGCGTTCACCGTAAAATACTCATTATCGGAGCGGATGCCTTATCCAAAGCGACCGATTACACCGACCGTTCCACCTGCATCCTGTTTGGCGACGGGGCCGGCGCTGCGCTGCTGGAATGGACCGAGGATGGCACGCTGCTTGGCTCCTATACCGCGACCAGCGGAGCGAGCGGTCATCATTTATATCGCTCAAGCCTCTCTGCCGATATTGATGGGCATCCTATTCAGACCACTGGCAAAATTGTTCAGGATGGACGCGAGGTGTACAAATGGGCGGTAACCCAGGTGCCCAAAGGAATAACCGCTTTGCTGGAGAACAACGGCCGGACAACGGAAGAGATAGACTGGTTCGTTCCCCACAGCGCCAACATGCGCATCGTGGAATCCGTCTGCGAGCGAACGGGCATACCGCTTGAGAAAACCTTGGCAAGCATGGAGCTGTTCGGCAACACCTCCGCCGCATCCATACCGCTTGCACTTGATTTGGCCATCCGCGACGGTCGTATAAATAAAGGAGATCTCTGTCTGCTTTATGGTTTTGGCGGCGGGTTGACCGAAGCGGCCGTTCTTCTTGAATGGAGCCTGTAATTCTTACCTGCCGTAAGCGGCTGTTTCCCACCCGATCGTTATTCATGTCCTGTCAATTGCCCTGACAGGACAAGGAACCATACCAGAGGCGCTGTTTCAGACATACTATGGAACATATAGATGCTGCGGGATGGAATAACGAAGGAGGAATGAGAGATGAAGCTGCTGTTTACCTATTATGTGCCAAGCGGAGGAATTGAGACTCTTAACCGGCTTCGCTGCAGAGCTTTGCGGATGGTTGGAATAGAGGCTCATGCCCTCTATTTGTGGGATGGCGCCGGACGGCAAAACATGGCAGAGGTCTCACATTTCATTACAAATGACGACAATGAAATCCGCAACGTTCTTGCAGCAGGGAATTACAACGCAATCGTTGTTACCTGCGATCATTTGATGCTGCAGAGGATCAGGGGCCTTGGCTATACGGGAGCGCTGCTGTATGAAGCGCAGGGCCTTGGCACCCGTGAGCAAGCAAGCGGTACGCTTGCTTTTGCTTCCCTTTTCATCCGGTTGTACGCACAGGCCGCTATCAGCCCCCCCACTTCACACCTTATGGAGCTTTTTCAATCCCATCTGTCCGACATTCCAAGATTCTATTTGCAAAATATGATAGATACCGATCGCTTTACGTACCAGAATGCGCAGTGGCTGAACCCTTCCGGGGCGCCTGTCGTGGGCTGGATTGGCCGGCTTGAAGCCAACAAGAACTGGCGGCTCTTCCTCTCTATTGCCGCAGCTCTCAAGATGAAAAACCCGCTCCTCCAAATATGGATGTTCGAGGATGCTTTTATTTTCGAACCGGGAGAGCGGGATGCCTTCAACAATCTGGTACATGAGCTTCATCTGGCGCCTAACCTTGTTGTGCGGTCCAATGTTCCCCATGATCATATGCCTCTTTATTTATCCGCTATCGGGGATTCCGGAGGGATGGTGATTTCCACCTCCTTCATTGAGGGCTTCGGGTATGCCGTTGCGGAAGCCATGAGCTGCCGCTGTCCCGTGCTGTCCACTGATTCTGATGGCGTCCGCACTTTTATTGAGCACAACCGCACAGGAAAATTTTTCATGTCGCGAACGGTTGATGAGGGCGTAAGGGAAGCCGGGCTGATGATGAAAAACCGCGCCCATACCGAGCAAATGCGCGAGCTGGCCCAGCAGCATATCCGCAGCCATTTCTCATTGGCCCGTTACGCCGCAGATATGGTGAATATATTGGTTGCACTTGGACTTCGCGCATACAACTGAGGCTGCCCCGATGTCCAGGCCGCTCCAGACCGTATGCATGCATGACACGCAATATAGTCGAATGCATGCCGCCAATTGCCGTGCCTGCATATACCCTGTCCTCATATACTGGGAAGAAAAAAGGATGTGAGGTGAGAGATAATGACTCCGAAAGTATCTATCATTATACCTTTCTATAATGATCCTTATATTGATCAGGCCGTGATGAGCGCCTTGTACCAGACCTATCCCAATATCGAAATTATCGTCGTGGATGACGGATCAACCCTGCATCAGCACCTGCTTGCCCCTTTCCAATCCCGCATACATTATTTGGGCAAAGCAAATGGCGGGACTGCGAGCGCGCTCAATTACGGCATGAGAATGGCAAGCGGCAAATATGTGGCCTGGCTCAGCTCGGATGACCGTTTCAGCCCTGACAAGATAGCCAGGCAGGTCGATTACATGGAGCGGACAAACGCGCAGATCAGCCATACGGACTACGATCTGATGAACGAGAATGGGGTTATCACGGCGATGGCGGCATCAGCCAAATACGCCTCTGCCAAGGCCTTTATCTCTGAGCTTCGCCATGGCTGCCCCGTCAACGGCTGTACGATCATGATGACCAGGGATTTGATTCAATCCATCGGCTGGTTTAATGAATCGCTTCCCTACACCCATGATTACGATTTGTGGATCAGAATCATATTATCGGGGATAGACTTTCATTTCATCAACGAAAGATTAACGATCTACCGGCAGCATCCGCAAATGGGCACCGTAAAGCACTTTGACACCATAGTCAAGGAAGCAACCCATGTCAGCCAGCTTTACGCCGGCAGGATGAATGCCCTGGTTGCATCGCTTCCGGGATAGAATAATCAGAAGTTTGCGGCAGCACGGAGCGATGGTCCTGGAAAAAAGCAAAACACCCCGCAGCTCGATGCGGGGTGTTTTGTTTTGCTCTGTACAGCAAGCTTCATAACGTTTGATCCCGATGACCGGGTTATGGCAATTCAAGCGCCTCGACCTGCTTCCAGGCCGATTCGATATCCGCCATCAAGTCCTCCGGCTCCTCCAGTCCGATATAAATCCGGACAACGACACGCGGACTGTCCGCCGGAGCAGAATTCAGCTTGTTCACCGTTACAAGACTTTCGAATCCGCCCCAGCTAACCGCGATTTTGAAATATTTCAAGCGGTTCGCCCATTCCTTAATCCGGCTGAGCTCCATTGTGGATTCAAACGAAAAGAGACTTGTGCTTCCGGACATCTGGGTCATAGCCAGCTGATGCTGGGGATGGGATTCCAGCCCCGGATGATTCACTTTGACCACAAAGGGCAAGGTTTGCATAAAAGCGGCTACCTTCAGCGCGCTGGCTTCATGCCTCCTCAGACGCAGCGGCAGGGTCCGCAGCCCTTTGGATACAAGCGCTGCCGTTTGCGGCGTCATGATGCCGCCGAACAGCATGTATTCTTTATTAAACAAGGCCTTGATTATGGCTGCCGATCCGATCACCACACCGCCGATACAGTCGCTGTGCCCGCCGATATATTTCGATATCGAATGAACCGAGAGGTCCACGCCGAGCTGAAGCGGCTTTTGGAACACCGGCGTAGCCCATGTATTGTCAATGATTGTCAAGGCACCGATACTCTTGGCCAGTGTCGTGCATGCCCGGATGTCCTGGAGCTGAAACAGCTGCGTCGTCGGACTTTCCAGATAAAACATTCTCGTATTGGGACGTACCGCTTCTTCCCACGCCTCGATACGGCTTCCGTCCACGAAGGTTGTCTCAATGCCGAACTTCTGCAGATACCCGCCCAGAAATTCGCGCGTCGGACCGTACACCTGATTCACGCATATAATATGATCACCTTGACTGACAGTGGACAGAATCGCCGCCGTTATGGCTGCCATCCCCGACGAGAAGCACTTGGCCTCTTCCGCTTCTTCCAGATCGGCAATTTTATGCTCCAGATACCGCACCGTCGGATTATGACCGCGGGAGTAGACGGGAATGGCCTGCAGATCCTGGAAGGCCTGGTCGAACTGATCGTAATTTTCAAAGGCAAACAGGCTGTTCTGGTAGATCGGGGTGTGGATGGCGCCATAATGTCTGGTGTCAATTGGATCATAAACAACCCGGGTATACTCGCTCACCTTTTTTGTTTCGGTGTCTGCAGTTGATTCTCCCATTGAATGACTCACCCTTTTTCCGCTCCTTGTGTCAAGCCTTCTACAATAAACCGCTGAGCTACAGCGAACAGCAGGATTGTGGGGATAACCGACAGAACGGTACCCGCGGACATGGAGCCCCAATCCACATCATATTTCAATACAAAGGAATTCATCGCCACAGGAAGCGTCTTGAGCGCATCGGTGTCAATAAACATCACCGCCATAAACAGCTCATTCCAGTTCTGTACAAAAGCGAAAATAAACGTTGAAGCGATTCCCGGCAGCATGACAGGAATAATAATGCGGAATAATGCTGAGAGCCTTGAACAGCCGTCGATCATGGCCGCTTCCTCCAGGCTGGATGGAATCCGCTGGAAAAACCCGCGCAGCAGAATGGTGGAGAACGGGATCAAGGATACCGTGTACATGAGCACGAGCGAAATGCGGTTGTTGATCAGATCCAGCCGGCTCATCAGGAGATACAACGGCGCCAGCGCGACAAAGCCCGGCAGCATTTGCGTCAGGAAGAAGCCAAGCATGATCTGCTTGTGTCCGCGAAAGCGAAAGCGGGCCATGACATAAGCGCTGAGAATCGCGATAATCAGAACAACGACTGCGGCGGACACTGCAATCAGCAGGCTGTTGCCCATGTAAATGTGAAATTTGGAGATTTTGAAAATATTCGCATAGTTGCTAAAGGTCAGTTCCTTGGGCCAATACCGCAGCGGGAACGAGAAAATATCCTTTTGCGGCTTCAGAGAGGTAATGACGATCCAGTACAGCGGAAATACCATGACGAGAAAGTTAAGCGCCAGGAACAGGATTTTGGATATCAGAAGCACACGAGATTTCATCAAAAATCCCCCACTTTCTCAGACCTCGTCACGGAAAGATAAAATATCGTATACATGAGCAGGAGCACAATCATGATGACGCCGACAGCCGATGCCGCCCCGTAATCTCCGCCATAAATGATTTTGTCCAGCATGAACGAGGATAAAATATGCGTCGAGCCCGCAGGTCCCCCGTTCGTCATTCCATAAATAATGGCCGGATCATTGAAAATCCAGATTGCTCTGAGCAGCGTCGTGGTAATGATCGTCGGGAAAATATAAGGCAGCGTCACGTTGAAAAATTTGCGCGAGGCATTGGCTCCGTCCATATCCGCCGCTTCATACAGCTCCGATGGCACCGATTGCAGAGCAGCCAGCAGCATAATGGCAAAGAAGGCGATTCCATACCAGATATTGACGACAATTACCGAGAACAGCGCCCAATTCGGATCCGACAGAAACCCGATGCGAACATCAATGATGCCAAGACGAAGCAGGATATCATTGATAACGCCAAGCTGCGAGTTGAACATCCATTTCCAGATCAGCCCGATAAGAAATCCCGAAAGCGCCCACGAGTAGAAGACGAATCCCTGATATACTCCCCGTCCGCGAAACGGCTTGCGCAGCACCATCGCCAGCAGCAATCCGAACAGAAACTGGAATACCAGCGAGAATCCGACCCAATAAGCGCTGTTGGATAAAGCGGTCAGAAATTTAGGGTCTTTAAAAGCTGCGGTAAAATTGTCGAACCCGACGAATTGGATGTTTCGAAGGTCGAAGAGTTTATAATCCTGGAAGGCCATAATAATCCCTTTGATAAAGGGGTAATACGTAAATACCAGGACCAGCACCAGCGCTGGCAGAAGACTGAGTCCGATGAACATTTTCTGATTTTTCAACAGGCGCACCACCTTGGATAAAAGCGTAATGGACGGCTTATGCGTGCGGCCGCCCATTACCTTTTGTATATTATTTATTTACCTGTTAAGCGTCTCTTATTTGAGCTTGGATTTCTGGTCAACCCAGAAGTCATTCCACTTCTTAAGCGTATCTTCGACAGTAGTCTGGCCAAGCAGCAGCGATTGCTGGCTTTCCATGCTGACCTGAGACCATTGGCCGGTTCCCGGATATTGGAACGCCGGTTTGTAGTTCACGAAGGTTTCAGGCATGTTGCTGGCGTCGATCAGCGTTTTGTACGGTCCTGTTTTGAAGAACTCGTCTTCCGTTGCGCTTGTGTGAATCGGAATCAAACCATAGTCTTTGGAGAAAGCGGTATTTTGCTCCGGATTCGACAGGAAGGCAATCAGCTTCCAGGCTTCTTCCTTATGCTCGGAGAAGGACGCAATCCCCCAGCCCGCTCCGCCTGCAGCGATCAACGCTTTGCCGGCAGGGCCGGTTGGCATTGGGGCAGTTGCCCAGGTGCCTTCCTCCATTTTTTCCTGCAGGGACTGAATAACGTCCGGATCTTGAAGAAGGATAGCGGTTACACCGGAAGTAAAGGATTGAACCTGCTCCTGGAAGCCCCAGTTGATGGAATCCGGAGGAGAAGCTTCTTTATACAGCTTCACATACAAGTCCATCGCGTCTTTGGCTGCAGGCGAGGAGAAGATGGATGAACCGTCTTTCAGGAACATCGAATCCTCCAGATTCACGTTGTCCGCATTGTAAGTAAGGACCATGGCGTCGCTGTTTCCGTTGGAACCAGGGCCTCCACGGAAGGAGAAGCCGTAGCGGTTCTTGGAAGCATCCGTAAGCTTCTTGCTGGTTTCATACAGCTCCTGCCAGGTTTTTGGAGCCTCCAGTCCAGCTTCTTTAAACCAGTCTGCACGGTAGTACATCTGTCTTTCATACAAGCCGTTCGGTACGAAGTACAGCTTGTCTCCCAATGAGCCAAGCGATATTGGAACGGCGCCGACTGTTGCATAATCCGACCACGCGTCCGCATATTCGTTCAAAGGAGCGATATAATCATTATTCACATACTCGGCAATATTGAGATCCCGCACTTCAAGGATATCGATATCTTCTTTGGCTGCAAGCATCGTTCTGATCTTGTTGTCAGCCTGGTCAAGCGGTGGAGAGATCAATTCAACAGAAATGTTAGGATTCGCATCCTCGAACTTGCCGATCATGGCGTTAAGTAATTCGGTACGTTTAGGACTTGTCAAGCTTTCGATCATGCGCAATTTGACTTTTTCTCCGCCATCGGCGGCACCTGCGTTTCCATTCCCGCTGTTCTCGTTCTTGCTTCCGCAAGCGCTTAACACGCCGGCTACAAGAATGAAAGCAATCAGCAATGCAAAGCCTTTTCTGGTCTTCTTCATTCTACACGACCCCTCCCCAACACATGTATCATACAGTCATCCTGTCTGATAGGTTGATTATAAATGGGATTGTTTTGAATTGTCAATCAAATTTATACAATTTGTAAAAATGAATCGAATGTTGTCGAATCAAAAAAATGAATAGTGCTGAATGCCTGCTTTATGCTTCCGTGCTTTTAAATTGTTTTATAATAATTTCGATGGCGTTCATAAGCTTGTTGAATTCTTCCATGGCAGTCTCCGTATCATGAGAGGCAATCGCATCAAACATTGTAAAGTGAAATTCGTACGTGGCGTCGAACAGCTGCTTGTCGCCCAGCGGATCATTGAAAAATTTCTCATACAGCTCGGAAACGGAATTCAGCACGGTCTCCAGAATCGGATTATTGGCTGCCTTGATGATGTGGCGGTGAAAGGTTAGATCCACCTTCGACGTGTCCTCCCCGTTCTCCTTGAGCCTGCGGTATTCCTCGAGACATCTTCGTACTTCCTTCACCCTGCCCGCTGTAATCCGCTGCGACGCAAGCTCGACAGCTTTGCCCTCCAGAGCTTTCCGCACTTCAAGAATGGCGAGCAGCGACTGCTTCTCCCGCTCGACCTTCACCTTGCCCGAGAACCGGAATGTATCCACTTCCAGTACGAATATTCCCTTGCCGTTCTCGACGCGGATAATTTCCATCGCCTCCAGGTAGCGGAGCGCTTCGCGCATGGAAGATCTGCCTACGCCGAACATTTGTGTCATTTCCGTGACGGAAGGCAGTTTATCTCCCTCCTTGAGCTTCTCGTCGTGAATATAGTTTTGAATCTCCTGCGACACCTGTTCGTGCACGAGAATCTTTTGAATTTTCTGGACAGCCATGTGTTTCACGTACCCTTCTACCTATCAGATAGGTCAATAATAGGGGATACTCACACACCATGTCAATAATGATCTTTAGCGCTTTTTCATGTTTTCTGTTCGGAGCCTCATTACCTGCTGACTCTGCGGGAACGCTTACTCTCAGAGCGCACATCGGTATTGGATGTTACATAGCCAAGCTGTGTCAGATACAGTTCCCAGCGTTTCCCGTATTTCTCATAGGCAGCTTCCACTTCTCTTGCGATAGCCGCGCTATGACGCACCGTGCCCATGGCCTCATGCATGCGGTAATCCATCAGCGCTTCAGGGGTCAAATGCAGCGGAATACCCGTCAGCAGCACCCGGAACCAGTAATCCAGATCATGGGTATACGGAAGCGATTCGTCGAACTTCCCGATCAGGCGGAATAACGATTGATGCATCATGACGGTAGAGCCGTTAACGGGATTGCTTTTTCGCAAAGCGCGGTACAATTCTCCCGACTCGTATCCCGGCGGAAGGATTGAAGTCCTCGTCAAGCTGCCTGCAGCGTCCATCTGGTTGAAGCCCGTATGGCCAATCAAGGCTCCGCTCCTGATCATCGCATCCAGTTGTTTCGCCACTTTGCCGGAATGAAACCGGTCATCCGAGCTGAGCCACGCGATATATTCACCGGTTGCATAACGAAAGCCGTGATTAAGCGCGCTGGCGGTTCCTCCGTTTGCTTTTCCCAGATAGTAGATTCGGTTCAGGTAGGGGGCCACCTTATCCTGGTGCAGCGTGGAGCCGTCATCGACCACGATAATTTCCAGATTGTCATAGCTCTGAGCCAGAGCGCTGTCGATGGCTTCCCCCACATACGGATCGTTATAAAAAGGAATCACGATGGTTACTTTCGGCCGTTTGATTTCCAAATTCAACCCCTCCGTTTTTCTTGAAGTCCGGTTATCCGGTCTGTCCTTGTATTATTTATTTCATAGATAGTCAAGACGAAACGACGGGTTATTTGACCGCCGCTCAGGATTGCTTGCTTATTAGCCTGCTGCCCGCCGTGCGTCTTCAAGAGCATCCTCCAGCGATTGCTCAAGCGGAATTATAGGCAACCAGCCAAGCGACCGGATCGCGCTGCAGTCTGCGGGCGGAGGCGACTGCGCCGCCGAATCGCCGACGGCGAATTCCAGCGGATATGACGCTAGCGATGCGAAGATGTCCGCAAGCTCCCCCAGCGTCCGCATGACTCCGGAGGCGACAGGATAGATGCCGCCTTTGCCGCCATGGCGAAGCAGCAGCTCGTAAGCGCTCATGGCATCGCGGACATCCAGCAGGTCGCGGGTTTCGCTGCGCGATGACAGTCTCATCGGCTGCGGCCTGGCGCTGCTGCCGGCAGCAGCCCGTTCGACCGCCGCTGTGTAGCGGGCAAGCAGCGAGCATAAGCCTGCGGACCTGCCCGGTCCGATCAGATTCGACGGCTCCGCGACAACGATATCCATTCCGTACAATGCCGACCAGCTCCGCGCCGTCAATACCTGCAGCGTTTTACTCAAGCTGTACGGATGGGGAGGCTCTGGCGCTTCCCCGCCGGCAGGCAGCGGGAAGCGAAGCATCGATCCCACCACAAGAACGCGGCAGTTCAGGCTGCCCCTGTCGATCCGCCTGACCGCTTCCAGCAGATTGACGGTCCCCATCACATTGTTCGCAAGCGTATCGCCGGGATCGCTCCAGGAAGGCCCTACAGCATTCTTGCCAGCCATATGCAGGACATATTGAGGCTGCGCCGCGGCCAAGGCAGCGTTCGCCTCTTCGGGCAGCGACAGATCGCCTGACAGAACCTTGTCAACATCATCAAGCCAGCGGGAGCCGCCGCCCAGACGAAGCTGGCGGACAAGCGCTGTCACCTCCCAGCCGGCGGAAGCAAAATAGCGGCAGGCGTGCTCCCCGCAGAATCCGCCCGCGCCTGTTATAAGTAAACGCGGGCGGCTCAATTCTCTGCCATCCATTCTGCCAGCTCCGCAATCATCACAGCAAAACGCGGCGCTTCGTACCGCCAATCCTCTCTTGTGCTTACAAGCGTCCTGTCGATCGTAATCTCGTCATCAGGCAGGATTGTCAGACGCTCCCGGTTGAAGTATTCGCGAAACAGCTTCAGCAGGGTCAGCTTGCTTACCGTCTCGCCAGCCGTCAAATGGATGAGACCGCCGATAGACGGCCGGGCAATCGCGTAGCTGATTGCCTTGGCCAGCTCCAGTGTGGTAACCCCGTTCCACATTACGCGGGCGTAGCCGCTGACGGTTCCTTCCTGCTGCAAAAACCACTGCAGCAGACCAATTCCATTTGCTCTGATCTCCGGTCCGATAATAGAAGTACGGATCGTCAGATGCCGCGAGTGCTCTAATTCGCCAAGAGCTTTGCTCCGGGCGTACACGCTCGTGCCGTCCGTTATGTCCGATTCCCGGTATCCGCCGCTTCTGCCGCTGAATACACAATCCGAGCTGATATGAATCAGCCGGGCATCCGTTTCATCCGCCAGATGTCCCAGCCAGTGCGGCAGCAGGCCGTTCACGGTATAAGCCGTAAGGGGATGGTCTTCCGCATCCTGGTTGAGAATGCCGACGGCGTTGATAATGACATCCGGACGCTGCTTGCGGATGACGGCAGCAACGGCTTCGCCATCTTGAGCATCAAGGAAAATGCCTTCATCTCCATGGATTGGAGAACGGGCCGTATAGACGACCTCGAACCCGCGCTCCATACGGAAGTATCGGACCAGCATATGCCCGGCCATTCCATGCCCGCCGACAATCAGCAGCTTCATGGCAGAAAACCTCCACGCACCAGCATGGTGCGGATTTCATCCAGGCTCATCAACGATTGGCTGGAGCTGAAGCTGTTGAATTTGACCGGCACATATTTGCTGTAATGCTCCCTGAGTCCCGGAATATCTATAGTGGGGAGTATGACCAAATAGGCGGTGTCATAGGTAACCGTCGTCGTGCTTTCGTGCTCTGTCAGCAGAATTTCGTGAATTTTCTCGCCCGGGCGAATGCCGGTTTCAATGATATCAGCCTCAATTCCGATCGCATCCATAAGCACCGCTGCCAAATCGACGATCCGGCATGTCGGCATGGTCATCACGAATATTTCGCCCCCCAGACTTTCCGCGGAAGCTTTGAACAACAGCTTGATAGCATCCTCCAGAGTAAGAAAGAAACGGGTCATTCTCTTGTCGGTAATCCGGACCTGATGGCCGGTCTTGATTTGATTCATAAACAGATGCACCACGCTGCCGTTCGTGCCGAGCACATTGCCGCCGCGCACGCAGACGAATGTCGTATCCGAGCGGAGCAGATTGGCATACACGATCAGCTTCTCGCCGATTGCCTTGGTCATTCCATAGAAATTGGAAGGATTGGCGGCTTTATCGGTTGAAATATAAATGACGCGCTTGACCTTGTTTGCGATCGCCGCTTCAATGACATTTTGCGTGCCGATCACGTTGGTTTTGAGCGCTTCATAGGGCTGATCCTCACAAACGGGCACATGCTTGAGCGCGGCCAGATGATAAACATAATCCACCTCTTCACATGCGCGGGATAAGGCTTCTTTATCCCGAATATCACCGATGCAGAAGCTTAATCTGGAATCGTCGAAGGCGCGGCTCATCGCCACCTGACTTGATTCGTTGCGGGAAAAAATGATAATTTGCTTTGGCTTTTGCAGAAGCAGCTGACGGATCAGCTCGTATCCCCACGACCCGGTCCCCCCGGTTACCAGGATCCGCTGATTAGTGAACATCCCATTTCCCTCCAAGTACAAATTTGACCACTTTATCGGACACGTCATCCGCCAGATAGCCATCCGGACACTGCCATTTTGGCGGCAGGGCGGTCATAACCACCACCGCTTCTTCCATTCGCGCAGCTTTCAGGCCGCAGACCACATTGCTGCCGCAATCAACGGTTTCCGGCCGCTCGGTCGTCTGACGGATGGTGACCGTCGGCACATGGAACAGACAGCATTCCTCCTGCACGGTCCCGCTGTCCGTTATCGCACAGGCCGCATGCCGTTCCAGCTGAACAAAATCGAAGAATCCGAATGGCTCAAAGAATTCGACACGCTCATCCATCGCCATTCGTTTTTCTCCCTCGTCAATACGCGAGCGCGTCCGCGGATGAACGCTGCATATCAGCCGCTTGTCGAACCGCCTGGCGATACGGTTCAAGCCGTCCAGAATGCCCGCTAGCCGCTCCGGGGAATCCACGTTCTCGGCACGATGCGCCGTTACCAGCATATAGCCGCCCGGCGCAAGACCAAGGCGCTCCAATACATCGCTGGCCCCGATCTGCGGCATATAATGGCTGATTACCTCGTGAATCGGATTGCCTGTCAGCACGATCCGCCCGGCAGGGAACCCTTCGCGCAGCAAATTGCCTTTGCTGTATGAGGTGTACGGCATATTGATCGTGGACACGGCGTCGATAATCCTCCGGTTCTTCTCTTCCGGTACCGACAAGTCATAACAGCGGTTGCCCGCTTCCATGTGTACAACAGGTATGCCCATCCGCTCGGCCATCACGGCGCATAATGCGCTGTTCGTATCGCCAAGCAGCAGCACCACATCTGGCCGGTGCGCATTCAGAATGCCTTCGATCTCCCCGAACATGACGGCGAGCTGCCTGCCCAAGGAGAGCATGCTTTGACCCAGCCTGTAGTCCGGCTGCCTGAGTCCAAGCTCTTCGAAGAAAATATCGCTGAGCGAGGGAGAGAAGTTCTGTCCCGTATGCACGAGCACATGCTCCTCAGCCAGCGCGTCCAGCTTTTGAATAATAAGGCTTAGACGTATAATTTCCGGGCGCGTGCCCAAAACCGTTACAACGCGCATTCTGTGATTCACCTTCCCTTTCCCCTGTCCAACGCTTCAGTGCCGCCTGCGCGACCTTGTTATGCCCGCAGCGGATTTTCGGCGGCGCTGCGGGCGCACGGTGCGCGTTCTGCGGGCGGCATGCCTGCGCCTTTTTGCAGCAGAGCTTCTTCTTCCCGGGAGCAGCTTTCTTCGCCGCCCTCTCCTGCGCCTTCCGGTTTTCCTTTTGCGGGTGAGAATCGATGCCTTTTTGCTGCTGCGGCCGATGGACATTCCATGCGGAAGTGCCGCAAGCATGGCATCCGGCACCTCTTTCACCTCTTCAAACCGGTAACCCTCCTGAAGGAAGGCCTCTTCCGAAGCAAAAGGCCGCAGGATGCCGTCCTCAAGCAAATAAACCGTTCCCGCCGTTCCCCTTACAACCTGTTTCTTCACCGGTGAAAACCCGGCGAGCAAGCCAATAAGCTTACGGATCCGCTCCCTGTACGCGGCTATGCCAAAAGCCGACACCGCCATTCTGGCGTTGCGCTCCCCGACGACCGCACGCTCCATTTCGTCGCCGAGCAGGCCGCTGACCTTCTGGAACAATCCGTCCACATTGCCGGTCTCCACAATATAGCGGCTATTGCCTGTGGCATTGGCGATTTCAGCCAATCCGCCGGAGCCGTACACCACAACCGGCTTGCCGAACACCATTCCTTCCAAAGCTGTCATTCCGAAGCCTTCCGGAGTCATGCTTGGCACAACAAGCACATCCATTGCGGGATAAATCGTTTCGATCTGCTCCTCGAAACGGATCCATCTGAAGCGGTCTATCACATTTTGTTCCCGGGCAAGGTTCAGACATTGCTCGAAATAATCGGTGTCCACCGGATTGCCGACAATCAGAAATACCGCCTTTTCGAAACGCTGCGCCACCGCCACCGCCATAAGCACAAAGTGCTCAAGTCCTTTGGCCGAGAAGATGGAAGACGAGATATAACCGACCAGCCTTTGATCATCTGCAATGCCAAGCTGCCTGCGGCGGTTCATTCGATGTCTCCGCCAGGTATCCTCGGCAAGCTCGGAATGCTGCCAGGAAGGCGGGATGAGTTTTGTTTTTGGCAGCATCTCGGCCGTACGCAGCGGAGCGAGCGCGGTCTCGGATATACCGACGATGCAATCGGAATACTGCCCGATTACGGCTGCGGCGGCAGGAGTATCCGGCGTCTGCCGCATCGCCTCCATAATCGTCCAGACCACAGGAATTCCCAGGAATTTGGCGGCCATTGCAGGAAGGGCGTGAACACATGTATTGGTCAGAACGATATCAGGCCGTTCGCGGTTGATAAGGCTGAACAGCTCCTGCCATGCCCCTCCCTGCTGTTCCATCCGGATATCCCCCTGAAAATGAGGAAGGGCCAAATAGAGCGAAACGACCAGCGGAACATCCTGGACTACCACCGGTATGCCAAGCGATCTGGCCTGCTGCGCAATGACCCCGTCTACCGGTACAACCAGCGTGCACGCGTAGCTCGGAAGCAGTTCGCGTATCATGAATATGAGGAGCTTCTCTGCTCCGGTCACATATTGCTGGCTGCAAATATGCGAGAAGATCAGCATTTTTGGTTTTGTATGTTTCACGCGCGATTGCCGTACCCGTTCCGCGGAACGAATACGTGTTCACCTCCTTCAACCCATCGAACCTTGGTTCTACAATATATTTAGGGGGCCTTTCAATCGGCACGACACTTAGACCCATTCCATACGCACAAATATGACCGTTTCCCCATCCGAATTTGTCCTTCATGAGCAAGCGGCCATCCGTTACGGCTTAGCGAAGCTTACAATGTTGTCAGGTCGCCGACAAATCCTTCAATTACCGGGGGAGGATCTGGGAACAGGATCCCCAGCATCATATCGAGGCGATGCACGTACGTATGCTCAGTCATTGTCCGATACATCCCGCGCATGGCGATTTCCCGGCGTTCATCCTCGTGGTGCAAATAATATTCAATCTTGTCCACCATCTCCTGCGGGGAAGAATAGGTCACAATGTCGACCCCCGGCGTATAGAAGGAACCCAGATCGCTTCGGATATCGGTAAGCTGCAGCGCAGCGCAGGCCGATATTTCGAAGGTCCGCGGATTGGGTGAAACGGCTGTCACTGCAGCGCTGTTGTTATTGAATGTCTCGTCATCATGCGCGCGGTGCATATTAATAACGATCTTCGCTCCGTTATAGGTGTCCGCTGTTTCGCCGGGACCCATCCAGCGTCCAAGCTCGATATGTTTGGACATGAGTTTAAAATCCTTCAATCTTTCCCACCAAATGCCGGAGATCAAGGTATCCTTGGTGGCCAAATACCGGGTAATCTGATCAAAAAAAGCAAGCCGGTTCACATAAGCCGAACCTACGAAGCAAATCTCATGACGTTGTGTGAGCTTCGGATTGCGCGGTCTGAATTCCGCCGGGTAAGCCCCAAGCGGCAAATAATACACGTGTGGGCAGCCGAGATTGCGGTACATCTCCACGCAGTTCAGCTCCAATGTAAATACTTCATCGAAATGGAGGGACAAGGGTCCGGTAATGTCGGTGTAATAAGGATCATCCGTGAACCAGATTGCCGTCCGGATGCCGGCACGGCGCATCTCATCCGCATGGTATACATTGAACTGCAGCCCATCCAGCACAATAACGAGATCAGGTCTCAGCTGCTTGGCGATATCGGATACCGGTTCTGTGGAATTGGTAACGGATAATTGGCCGACCATGGATCTTAAAGTATTCGCGATCGCTTCATCCAGCGGCGAGTACGGAAAGCCTTTGCCCGTTGCGACGAACAGGACATGAATAGGCCTTACCCCGATTACGCGTTCCGTCCGCTTTAATACCGACTCGCATTGTCCGAACCAATAGCCATGATCAAAGCCTTGCCTGAAGGCTCTCTCCCTGCGGGCTTTATCTTGAATCAGCAGGTTTTTCCTCCTGCGGACTTTATCTTGAATCAGCAAGCCTTTCCGGTCGTTTCTCCTTTTGCGAAAAGAAGCCGCCACCTGCTTCACTCCTCTCTCCACGCATATGCGCTTGTTGTATTTACCATTGCAGCGTCGCCGCAAGCTGCTGAATGCGCGAAACAAATGTGTGCTCCACAAGAGTCCTGCGCAGCCCCCGCAGCGCGACTTCACGCCGCTGGTCTTCATGGGTTAAATAATAGGCCAGCTTGGTGTGCAGCTCTTCCGGATTGGCAAATGTCTCAATTTCGCTGCCGGGGTTATAGTAACGCGGCAGATCCTCACGCATATCTGTCAGCTGCAGCGTCCCGCAAGCAGAAATTTCATAGGTGCGGGGGTTAATGGAACGCCCAGGCAGATTAAGCGAGTTTTTGTTGTCGGAGCCTGAAACGGTCGTGCGATGAAGGTTGATGACGATCTTGGCGCCGTTGTAGTAACGGATCGACTCCTCTACCGGCAGCCAGCCCATGCGAATAACATGCTTCAAACGGTCGTAGTTCTTGAGCCGGGACCACAGCCCGCCCGCAATGAACACGCGCTGTTTGCTCAAAAAAGGCGCGATGGCGTCGAAGGTCTCCACCCGGTTCCAGAAGGCCTGCCCGATAAAACAGATGTCGCTGCGGTATTTATCCTCGACCTGCTGCGGCTTGAACCACCCCGCATACACCGCCAGCGGCATATAATGGACGCTGGGACATCCCAGCTGCCGGTAGATTTCGACGGTACTGAGCTCATGGGTCAGCACAACATCGTATCGGGGAGCGATCAGAACCGTGTCCGCCGTCATGTAAGGATCGTCCGCGAACCAGATCAAGGTTCGTACCCCAAGCTCCCTGACGGCAGCGACCTGCTCCAGATGATCGTCCGGAAACACGTGCATGCCATTTAACACAAACATCCAATCCGGCCTCAGCAGAGCGGCCTGTTCCGCCATTCGCCCCGGTTCGGATACATGCAGCTCGCGGACGGTTAAGCTGAGCGCCTCGATAATTCCCTGGTCGATGGATTCGAAGCCTTGCGGTATATAGAGGACTCGCACATCATGCTTAATCGGGGAAGGCGGCTGAATATGGCTTGCAAGCGACTCACAGGCGCCATCCCTCAATCCCTGCCTGTAGCCGTCGGCGTAACCCTTATGGGCATGCCGGGACTTGACTTGTTTCTTCGTATACATGACGCACGCTCCTGCCTTGTTTCTGTGGGAACTACCATCATATATATGCGGCTGACCCGCAAGGCTCATGGTCACTTGTCCTCCGCCGCTGTAAAATTGGCGTATGACCTGCCAGACGTTAGCGGATAGATGATTACTCCAAGCAGAAAAAGGCGTTGTGACGGCGGCAAGTACCGTTCATAACACCTGATTGCAAACATAGTATAATTATGGAAGGCGAAACACATATTATAAGGGAATTTTCAATCTAGAGGAGGGTACGATTATTCATTTCTCTAAGAAGATAGTGGAGCCTATTCCCGAGGAACAAACGTCGATATGGACATGCACAAGCGAAGAATGCTCCTGTTGGATGAGAGATAATTTCTCATTCGGCGAAGAGCCGGCATGCCCCATCTGCAATTCCACCATGACCAGTGAAATCAGGTTGCTTCCCGTCCTCTCCAATGGGGCAAAAAAAGGATTTCAGTAATGGCGAATGTCAGGCTTCCTCAACCGGCTGAGCCATTTGAATGCGCTGGATGAAAGTCACGGCGGCAGCGGTGAGCGGCACATCCTTCAAGGTCGCAAGGCCGATTCCTCTTGGAGGAATCGGTTTTTTCAGCTGGATCTCATGAAGCTGGCCTGCGCGCAGCTCGCCGGTGATGAACGTTTTGACAACATATGCGATTCCAAGTCCCCTTCTGGCAAATTCCACTAACAAATCGACGCTCCCAAGCTCAATCTCCGGCTTGACCTGCCTCCCCTGCCGCTCCGCAAAGTGATCCAGGTAGCTCCTGGTTGCGCTCCCCTTCTCCAGCAGCATGAGCGGGTACTCCATCAACTCCTCCCAGGCCATCGGTCTTGCCGCTAAATGCCTGAACGCCTCTCCTGCTATAAAGCAGTCCTCGATCCGCATCAATTCACGGACGTCCACCGCCTTGTCCGACGCCGGCATGTTCACAATGCCCAGATCGATTTCCCCCTGCTTCAACAGTGTCATCGTCTCAGCCGTCGTCCGGTTGGTGACCTGAATTTTAATGGACGGGTACGCTTCATGGAAAGCCGCCAGATGCGGCAGCAGAACATGCTTGCACAGCGTATCTCCGGCCCCGATTTTGATTTCGCCTTCCGCAAGCTGATGCATACCGGCAATTCTCCGTTCGCCGTTCTGGATGAAATTGTAGGCCTGGGCGATATATTGGTACAATGCCTCTCCCTCAGCCGTCAGTTTAACGCCCCTCGAGGTCCGAAAGAAGAGCTGGCCGCCCAGCTGCGCTTCCAGCTGTTTGATCGTCTGGGTAACCGCCGGCTGGGTGATGAACAATTCTGCCGCCGCTTTGGACAAGCTGCCTGTCTTTGCCGTGAAATAAAACACTCGATACCATTCCAGATTTTGTATCATCCCATTATCCATCCTTATATCATATATTATTAATATTAATTTTATTAATAGTATAACTCAATTTACAATGGGGATAGAAAGCAAATCTCTATAGAAGGATGTGGGTATATGAGTGTTACAGCGGTGGTCGGAGCCAATTGGGGAGACGAAGGCAAGGGGAAAATGACCGATGCGATTGCGGCAGAAGCGCGCTATGTGGTCCGCTATCAGGGGGGCAGCAATGCAGGACATACCATTATTAACAAATACGGTAAATTCGCGCTGCGCATGCTCCCGTCCGGCGTGTTTTATGACACGGTCACCAATGTCATTGGTCCGGGTGCGGCGCTCAATATCTCCGATCTGTTCCGGGAGCTGGAGGCATTGACAGCAAGAGGCGTTCCGGAGCCCAACCTTCGTATTTCCGACCGTGCGCAGATTGTGCTTCCCTACCATAAACAACTCGACGAATTGGAAGAGCAGCGGCTGGGCGACCGTAAATTCGGGTCCACCCGGTCCGGCATTGCGCCGTTCTATGCGGATAAAGCGGCAAAGCTGGGCATCCAGACGGCGGATTTATTTCATCGCGGCAGGCTGATGGACAGACTGGAAGCTGCACTCATACCCAAAAATGTTCTTCTGGAGCATCTGTATCGGGAACCGCAGCTGAGTGCGGCGGATATGCTGGAGGATTTAATCAAGCTGGGGGAAAAGCTCCGTCCTTATGTATGCGACACGACAGAGCTGCTTCAGCGCGCAGTTTTCCAAGGAGAGACGATTGTCGCAGAGGGCCAGCTCGGAGCACTTCGCGATCCGGACCACGGCATTTATCCCTACTCCACATCATCCTCTACGTTAGCCGGCTATGCTTCAGTAGGCGCCGGTTTGCCGCCGCATGCGATAACGCGGATCGCAGCCGTCACGAAAGCTTATTCCAGCTCCGTAGGCGAAGGTCCTTTCACAGCGGAAATTGACGGTCCGATTGCCCATGAGCTGCGGCAGCGGGGCGGCGACGCGGGAGAGTACGGAGTCAACACCGGACGGCCCAGACGGATGGGATGGTTCGACGCGGTAGCGACCCGTTATGGCTGCATGCTGCAAGGGGCAACGGAAGCCGCGCTCACCAATCTGGATGTGCTCGGTTTCCTCGATGACATTCCGGTATGCGCTGCATACGAAATAGAGGGCACGCAGACAACCCGTTTCCCTGTGTCGGCAAGGCTTGAACAGGCAAAGCCTGTTCTTGAAACGCTGCCTGGCTGGAAATCGGATATCTCCTCCATTCGCGAGTTTGACCGGCTCCCCCTGCAGGCGCAGAATTACGTTCTTTACCTGGAGCGCTTGATTGGCGTACCGGTCCGCTATATATCCGTCGGCCCCCGCAGAGAACAGCTGATTGAACGCTAATCCTTGAGGATGGGGTCAATCGATGTTGTTCCATATGTCTCTATTGCGCTGCGAAGAACCTGGAAATAATCCCCATAATGCCTTCATGGGCCTGCCGGAATTGTTGATGCCGATGGCCATTCGCCCCCGAAGGGTGGGGAAATCCCCACAGGCATTGCCCTTCCTCAATCAGACCGCTGTTTACGAGAGAGCGGAACAGTTCTTCGACTGTCCGTCCCAAAGGAATAAACAGGGGCCGCTGCCGATTGAGCTGCATGATTTCCTCCACGATGAATTGGAGCGCATACGGCCGCAGGTATGCTGACGTCATGAGCGGAGGCTGATGCCCGGTATAGTTCCTGCCCTGTACGAACACAGGATACCGTAGCACCGAGGTGGTATGGAGGAGCTGACATCCCGGAGCAAACAGCGATTCGACATCGGGAAGCCCCACATAATGGTGAAGTCCAAGGTCTCTCAGCATTTGAAGCAGGTTCCTGCGCATGGAGCCCGCGAATCTGGCGGCCGCCTTCGCATGACTGAACGCCTCTTCCTCCGTCAATCCCTGCCCGAACGCCTGCTTCAATGTCCGGTAGGCAATCTCCATCTGCCGCCAGCCGGGAGTAATACCTGCAATAACAATGCCTGCCGATGGATTTATGAGTTCATTATGGGGCGCATAATAGATCTCGATATCCCCATGCCGGTCGAACAATAAACCTTCGATGAGCAAATCCTCTCGGCTGTAGCTGTTTTTCGGGGGAAGATCTTGTATGGCCTTCTTAAAACGCTTGTAATCCTCTGATTCTATCAAGGCTTCTATCCCTTTTCCTGAGTTCTCTATTTGATTATAGCAAAATTCAGCCTGTTAATCCCTTCAACAGCCTGTTTCCCGATACCCCGGCACGCAAAATCGCCCTGCCCTTGTTCAACAAGGTGCAGGGCCATTCTTCTTCAACCGCGAATCGGAAGCCATGTGCTTTAGTCTATGGCTGCTGCTCGTAGGCAAGCTGATGTCCATCCTCGAATCCTTTGGCAAATCCGGCGCTATAGCCCGCGTTATAGGACTGGTCGTAAGATGCGTTGAACGCTGTCTTACCTGCAGGAGCAGTCCTCCTGCGCGTCCTTCTGCGCTTAATTGTCTTTCCTGTTTGCCTGAGAGACTTTTTCTTTGGTTTGATAGCTGTTCCGCTTCGGGCAACAGACCGTTTCTTGAGCTTGCCGGCCATACCCTTACGCGGAGCCCGCCGCATTCCGGGCCCTGCCGCAGCCTGCCTCAGCTTATTCTTGCGTGCTGGTATGCTCACATCTTTCTCCTCCCGTTTCATGTCAGCCTAGCTTTGATCCGGATTGCCGGCTGCTCCTGGCAGCAGGCCTGCCCGCAGCCAAGGCCTGCCAGGTTTCCCCTGCTTCGGCCGCCGCAGCCGGACAAGGCCCACAGTCTCGGCAATGGACAGCTGCATGGCGGTAAGCGATCGCATATTTTCGGAAATGGACTTCGCCATTCCGGGAGAATACTCGGAAATACCCGCAACACTGTCCAATATACGGGCAATTGCCTGTTGACTGTTCGCAATGGAACGGATCAGCTCAAGCCGGGCCTCCCATTCTTTTTGAAGGAGACTCATCAGTCCCTGTCTCCAATATCGAAGCCCCCGCCAAATGCGCCGCCAAAACCGCCGCCGCTATCCTGATCGTGGCGCAGCGCGGCCTTCAAGACATTAGCCATGCCTTGATTCAGCTTCGTCAGACCGTCAATCACTTCGATAAGCTGCTCATGTACAAGCAAGGTTTCCTTCAACTGCTCTTCCTGCTCCGTAAATGCATCGGGCGTGACGTGATTGCACAGCCAGCTTCGCACCTTCTCCGCTTCGACCGCTTTTGCTTCAAGAATCATCGCCACATTCCACTGCATCTTGGCGGAGGCATCGAGCATTCGCGCATACGCCGTTTCACGACTCAAAGCCCGCACTCTCCTTTGGCTCCGCCCCTATTCCTCATCCTCGCCGCCCAGTTCCTTCATAACGGTTGTCAAGGTTGCAGCCATCGTTTCCTGAAGTTCGGCAATACTGTTTAAATAAGCAACAAGGTTCTTGCTCACTGATTGGGATTGCTCCATCAGCTCGCTCACTCCGCCGAAATTCGGATGCTGATCCGGCAGCGCGTGTACGATCTGTGCCATCCGCACCGCCACATGCCGCTCTGCCTCCATGACGCGCGCCATCTGCTCGTGGGAACGGGACATATGCTCAATCATTTCCGTTACAATATGCTGCATATTTCGCTGTCCCTCCACTCTCTACAGCATATGCTCATATTTCAAGCATGATACTGCCATGAATATCGCTCTTCAAAATGTATATCGTCACAAATATGGAGCTACCCTCGCCGGCGCAATGACAGGCAAGCCCTTCGTCAGCTGCTCAAGCTCATGGGCAGCCGGCAGCTGCTGCTGCGGCTTCAATGCCAGCCCCCATGCTTGCGCCGCTGCCAGACTGACCACCCTGCGCAAGGCTCTCTCATCCACCACATAAATCAATCCGTCCGCTGCCTTGAATGTCTGGCCGTCCGGGAACTGCTCTCCTGCATCAAAATGGCCATGCCAGCGGGCCTCCACCTCCTCCGCTGAAATTCCCTCGCCTATGGGCCAACGACGGAGATCCACCTGGGACAGCCGGGTAATCGGCACAGCAGGTTCGCCCGCGATCGGTCTGCGCACTCCCCGTTCGATCCAGTACAGCCTTTCGCTGACTCCGCGGGCAACGATCTGCTGTGGGAAAAAGGCTGTTTCACCCACTGGCTGCTGTGCCGCCAATCCTGTGCGTTCCCTATGAGGATCAAGCATTTCTCTCACTTGATGAACAAGATCATGGGGATTTCCCCACTTCTCCATATAGAACTGCATATTGTGATTATTGATTTTCGCCAAGTTCTCCCCAAGCCCCTTCATGCTGACACTGCCGTAATGATGAATGAAGGTATCGCGGGCGATTGCAAGCGATTGCCCCTGCAGACGAACGCGGATATTGTAGTCGTCGTCCTCGAAATTTCCGATCTCAAACCCTTCGTCCAGAAACCCGGTCCGCTCCCACAGCTCGCGGCGAAACAGCAGGCAGAATCCGGTCAAGCGGTCTGTGAACTGCCATTTTCCAGGATCGGAAATGTTATAATGCTGTGCGAAACGGGGCATGTCGTTAACATGCAAATAAGGCACCTCAATACGCTGGTCACCGCTTATATAATTGGTTACCGGACCGACCATACCGATTTTCGGATCGCTGTCGAGACACTTGAGCATGTTGCTCAACCAGCGCTCGGTAACAATCGTATCGTTGTTAAGGAGCAGCATCGTTGTCCCCTTCGCCATCATCATGCCGATATTAACGGCGCCGGCGAACCCCCGGTTCGACTCCAGAACCCGGTAACGGACCGCGCTGTCCGTTTTCCGCAGAAATTCCGCTGTTCCGTCGTCCGATGCATTGTCAACCACAATGATTTCATAAGGCAGATCGGTGTGCTCGCCAATACTCTCGATGCACTTCTTCAAATACTCCACTTGATTGTAGCTGGGAATTATAATGCTTGTTCCCTCGAACAGCGATTTGAAGCTATCGAGTCCCGAGCGCAAGCCTTGCTCGTATCCGGCTTTGTGACCTTCCGGATACCCGCGCAGACTGCGTTTGGCGGATCTTCTGCCCGCCCTCCGCCTGTACATCTGCGTATGCCGTCTCTTCCGAATCATCAGCCTACGTCACTCCCGTTTTTCAAAGCGTCACTTTCCCTTTGATGATGGCATCGGCCATGTGTCCAAAATCCAGCGCCACCTTGCCCTGCTCCGCTGCAATTCGCCAACATAGAACAACTGCCGGAATCCCTGCCGAAACCAGAGCAAGATCAAAAACGGCATGATGCGCCTCATCCATCACCCGGTCAATATCGGCAAACCCTTTAACCGGGCTGATCATGCCCGAAACCAGCAGTCCGTGACGGGTCAGCGTCTCCGCGAGTTCGGGTGCGGCGTTGCCAATAACAAGCAGTCTTTGCCCTGTCAGCAGACGGGTCAGCAGTCCGGCCTGATACAAGCCGTAATTAATCGTGGAATGGGTCATCCGCAATGCGCCGGGATCAATACCGTGCCCGCGCATAACCGGATAAAGCAGCGGCTGAAAATGTTTTCGCCGCGATAACGGGACGCCGACGATCTGCGCATGCCGGATAGCCTGGGCCAGCTGGTCGCGCGCGCCTATATCGGGCGGCTGAACGCCTGCGTAGGGGAGAAATTCCCCTTCCTGCTTGACAATCCTGGCGTTGTAAACCACGTCCTGCGACAGGGCCAGCAGTTCTCCGTCTCCAAGCCGTACAACCGCACAAGGCGAGTTCGACGCCAAAGCCTGCATCATCTGCTCGAATACCTCATGCACATCCATCAGCCGGTGGCACTGCGGTTTCAGCTGTTCGACCCCCAAGGCTATGACCTCCTGCAATGTGACATCCGGAAGGAGCATATTTTGCGGCACTGCATTCTCCAGCCACTTCTCTCCGCCATCATACTGGCCGCTTTCAAATCCTCTGTTATATGCCTGCTCGGCAGTCTCCGGGACGTCCTCCGGCGTATGCTTCCCGAATTGATCCTTCTGGCTGGGTAATCCCGCCGTTCTTCGATTCAGGCGTTTGGAACGGGTACGAATCCCCAATCTTGTCCGCTTCCTGGATGCAGGGCTTTTCTTGATGGCCCTGCCGCGAATGCGGGGACGGCCTGCTCCCGAGCCTGAAGCCGGCTGCTTTCCCGTTCTTGGGGCTTTCACCGGACGATGTACGCTCTCAGCCGCCGAAACCGGCACCCGGCGATCCTGACGGACCGGACCCGCTGTCTTGTTCAGGAGGGGCTTTCCTGCCCTGCCGCCACCGCTCATGGTACAGTTCCCATAAGCTTGATTGACGCTTCCTGCAGCGACTCGAAGGTTCCGGCATCGGTCCACCAGCCGTTCATCCGGCTATGCCGAAGCATGCCTTTGCTTGCATAAGCGTTGTTCACATCCGTGATTTCCAGCTCGCCCCGCTGAGAAGGCGCCTGCTCGTGGATTAATGTAAATACGGATGCATCAAATAAGTAAATGCCCGTCACGCAAAAGTCGGTTTGCGGCTGTTCCGGCTTTTCTTCGATTCGTTCAATCCTGCCTTTCGCATCAAAGACAGGGACACCGTAACGCTCCGGATCCGGAACCTGCTTGAGCAGCACCATCGCGCCTTCTGACTGCTTCGCGAAAGCCTCCAGATGGGGCTTCAGCGGCTCCTCGAACAGATTGTCGCCAAGCAGGACCAGGAATTTGTCTTCGCTGCCGACAAAAGGCTGAGCAAGCTCCAGCGCCTGGGCAATCCCGCCCGCCTGCTCCTGAATGCGATAGGTCAGGGATATCCCATAATCGCGTCCGCTGCCCAGGAAATCTGTAAACATTCCCGCCGCCTCGCGTCCTGTGACGAGCAGAATATCGGTTATGCCCGCTTCTCTCAATTTGATCAGGCTGTAGCATATCATCGGAAGCCTGCCAACCGGCAGCAAATGTTTATTCATCAGTTTGGTCAGCGGAAAAAGCCGCGTTCCCGTTCCGCCAGCCAAGATAACAGCTCTCAAAATTATGACCTCCTCAGGTTTTTCGTAAGAAAAACCGACATCGTAAGCATTCACTGGCGTTTTTGTAAGAAAACGCTGCTTCGTAAGCGTAAGAAAAACCGACATCGCAAGCATTCACAAGCTAGATAAATATGCCGGGATCGACCTGCCACTTGTCGATGAACCGCTGCCGATTTTGTTCGACAAGCCGCTGCAGCTCCATGCTGTCGCCCCGCTTGAAGCTTGCGCTGCCCTGGTGGTGAACAAACACATTCCGGCACATCAATAAGCTGTACCCGCTCATCCGGGCCCGGAAGCAATAGTCATCGTCCTCGTAATGGCCTGGCGAAAATCTCTCGTCCAGCTCGCCGATACGCTCGTAAAGCGTGCGCCCGAACAGCATGCAAAAGCCCACAAGCCGATGAACAGGCTGCACTTGCTCGCCTGACTGGGTCAGCACTTCCTTGGCGACGCGATGGAACTCGTTCATGGAGTGAAAAGGGTAATCCACCTGCTGCTTCCCGCTGGCATAATTCGTCACGGGACCAACGATGCCGATCTTCCCGTCGCTGTTAAGCGCCTGCAGCAAAGCTGCCAGCCAGCCGTGCGAAACGGTTACGTCATTGTTCAGCAGCATCAAGCAATCGCCGCGCGCAAAACGAAGCCCCTTATTGCAGGCCGCAGGGAAACCGGTATTGCGGGGTAAAGAAATAAAGGCGAGCTGCTCCTGGAGACACCACCCACTTGTACCGTCAGTTGAACCATTATCCACGACAATAATCTCATATGGAGTATCCTGCTGGCTGGTATAAGAACGGATGGACGCCACCGCCTGCTGGACCAGCTCAAGTCCGTTATAGGTCGGTATCACAATGCTCGTAAGCTTCATCAGCCTTCACCTCCAACCGCCCCGCGGCGTCTGGACCGGTCGGGATGAAGCAGCCGGTTCCCGTTCAGAGCCATAGCCGCCTTCAATGCGGCAAGATGCGCGTATGCGGCATGTTTATTCGCTGCGTGAAGACCATCAGCGCGTCTGTTCCCGCTGCCGGCCCCGCCCTTGCTTACATTGCGGCAGACTGCAATATTCAGGCGGTGATGGATTGCGGCTTGCTGGGCAACCGGCGGCAGCGCGAGCGATGCCTCCCCAACCAGTCTCAGCGCTTTTGCCGACCAGGCGCATGGCAGCTCCTGATTGGAATTGGCGAGCAAATCCGGACGGCCCAATGACAGGTTGATGAAAGCCTTCACGCGCGACAGCTCATCCCAATCCCGGAATAAACCCAGAGAATCGGATGTATCGCTGAGCGCAACATCGGCGCCGCTGTCCACTGCCGCAAGAAGAGGCGCCAGACGCTCAGCCGGTATCGGAACATGGCCGTCGCAGAACAGGATGGAATCCGTCCGCAGCAGCCTCGCGCCTATGGATCGCCCCATATCGCGTTCGAGCATCGTTCCTGCATGCACAATGGTGATGCCCGGCATTTGGCTGAGCGTGTGATAGTCGCCTCCAGCCGCATCCTCAAGCACAACAATGATTTCCTGCAGCGGCAAACGCATCAGCTCCTGCAGCGATGCAGGCTCGGCTGCCATCCCTCTTCCGGCAAGGACGACTGCAGCAGCTGAGCCCTGCAGCGGTACGGGCAGCCAGTTCTGCCTGTTTAAACGGAGCCCATCCAGATATCCATCCGCATACGTTTTTCCCTGCAGCAGCAGGCTTTTGCTCAAGCTGCCATTCAGCCGGTGTCTGCGCGACCAGCTCTCGTTCAGTCTTAGCCTCAGCTCATCGGATTGCGGGATGGCTCCTGCTTCCCGCAGCAAAGCAGCATCGCGCAAGCCAGCGTTATAGGAGGTTCCTTGATTGGCTGAGGATCGTTTTAATGGCTTTGCGCCGCGTGTGCGTCTCCTTCCTCCCGGGGATGAACGGGTACGAATCTTCCGAAAGGAGGGCTTGCGTTTGATTCCGGCTGCTGCCGGTTTCGCCTTTCGCATATACTCACCTTGCCTTCTCCCGATTTTGCTGCCAAAGCGTGAAGCCGCCAAGGCTGTCCGTCTGCCGCATCAGCCAATCAATAGCCTCCAGATGATCGCCGACAATCAGATGCTCAAGCGGATTGAGTCTTTCCCGTCGCGTACGTTGCAGATTCAGTTTCCCCACGTTAACAGGATGTACGGCGCGGACGTTAAGCCCAAGCTGCACCGCTTTGGCATGCGCTAATGGGGGGACTGACAGCGCATCTGCACCAATCACTTCAAGAGCATGCCGGCTTATCGCATGAGGCACCGCTGTCATCGAGGTTCCTCTCAGCTCCGGTCTTCCCAGCAGGGAATTAAGCGCATGTTTGGCAAGAACAACGCTGTGGACGACCTGTTTGCGGATTGGGCCGGAATAATCGTTGAGCGCCACGTCAACGCCTCCATCCAGAACTGCGTGAATGTACGGCTTGAGCGCCGCACTGCTAATGACCATATCCCCGTCGATAAAGAGCAGCACCCGCCCCTTAGCGGCAGATGCTCCTACACCGCGTCCTACATCATGGCCCAGCGGTTCAGAAAATTCGATCACATGGGCTCCATTACGCCGGGCAATTGCGGCGGAACCATCCGTCGATCCATTCGCAACCACAATAATCTCTGCTTGGGGATGAGTTCGTTTTGCCTCCTGAATCACACGGGCAATTGAGCGGCGTTCATTCATGACCGGAATAATAACGGAGACGACCGGCTCCGCCCCGGCAGCCGCGCGGGTAACAATTGGATGGGCGCTGCCTTCAATCTGTGTAAATGGTTCTATACTTTTCGGATGGCGATCCACAGGCTTAAAGGCTGCCCGGCTGCGCTGCAAGCTTCGGCTGCGTCTGGACAATCCTGCGGGACGCGGCCGAAACTTCGTTGTCCTGCTCTTGCTCTGAATCTTACCGCTTCCGGCGGAACCTGACGCTCTGCGCTTGGCGGCAATCCTGACCGCGCCGGACCCGGACGGCTGCTTCCCCCTGGCTGGCGCAATGCCTGTGGCGGGACGCCTTCCCGCGACCTTTGCCTTTACCTTCACCTTTACCTTGCGTGCGGGACGGGAAGCCGGCGTTCCTGCATTCCTATTGCGGCTGGAATGCAAGTAGACCCGCTTCGATTGAACGGTATCGATTTCCATGGGCAGACCCATTGCCGGCGATATTAATCGGGAACCCGGGTTCTTCCCTGAAGGGTGATTGCCGATATTCACAGCTGCGCGGTATTGCATGTCTTTGCTAACCCAAAAAGGATTCCTGATTCTGATCACCTCTTCGTCAATTGCGCTTTGCTCGTGTATGCAAGACAAAGACAGTCCTTTTACAACTTATTGTATGGACACGTAAGGTCAAGAGGCACGGCTGTTGTACGTGAGACAGCGGCCTTTCAGGTCTGATTTGGAGAAAGCCGGACAAGTTCTCAACCGCAGCCGGCATGGAAAAGTCCGACACCCGTTTATTTGTAAGTGTCGGACTTCTTTAATCGAAAATTTTATATCTTTGACACGGTAAGAAGGAGCATCATAATCGGATAGCCGCGATCCTGGCATCGGATATTGGAACTATTTGCTGCCTATGGCAATCCAATTGATGAATCCGACGGGCTCGGGGGAGATTCGCGTGCGCACGACAGTCAGTTCTGCGCTGTCAGCCGTTTTTGATTTTATTGTCGCATAACAGGACAGCTGATCGGCCGTAGCAACAAGAACGTAGACATCGCTTGCGAACGGTTGGTCGAATGTAACGGTCAGCTCCAGCTGCTCGCCATGCCCTGCAAAATCGTAAGGAATCAATCCGAATTGCTGACAGATTGCCGGACTGACCTGCTCGGCTGGAAGCTGTTCGGAGGCTGAGGGATTCACATCCGGGATCAGCGATGCCAACACATCCGGAGCGAAATGCTTCACAGTAAGCGTGCCTGGCGCGATTTTATCCCCTGTCACGGCCTCGTCGCACAGCAGATCGCTTTCAATGGAGCCGGCAATAATATTTGCCGTTGTAATGGATCCAGGCGCGATTTTACCCAGTGTTACGGCTCCTGCTTGCAGCTGCTCCTGACCGACCGCTTCAGCCGCCAGCTTCTCGCTTGTAACTGCTCCTGCTGCCAGTGCTTCCGTAGTGACAGCCCCGGGAGCTAGCTTCTCGTTCGTCACCGATCCCGCTGCCAGCTTTGTCGCGGTAACTGCGCCTTCCGCGAGCTTCGCTTCCGTCACCGCGCCTGCTTGCAGTTGCTCCTGACCGACCGCTTCAGCCGCCAGCTTCTCGCTTGTAACTGCTCCTGCTGCCAGTGCTTCCGTAATAACAGCCTCGGGAGCCAGCTTCTCGTTCGTCACCGATCCCTCTGCCAGCTTTGTCGCGGTAACTGCGCCTTCCGCGAGCTTCGCTTCCGTCACCGCGCCTGCTTGCAGCTGTTCCTGACCGACCGCTTCAACCGCCAGCTTCGCATTTGTGACTGCTCCTGCTGCCAGTGCTTCCGTAATGACAGCCTCGGGAGCTAGCTTCTTGTTCGTCACTGACCCCGCTGCCAGCTTTGTCACGGTAACTGCGCCTTCCGCGAGCTTCGCTTCCGTCACCGCGCCTGCTTGCAGCTGTTCCTGACCAACCGCTTCAGCTGCCAGCTTCGCATTTGTGACTGCTCCTGCTGCCAGTGCTTCCGTAATGACAGCCTCGGGAGCCAGCTTCTCGTTCGTCACCGACCCCGCTGCCAGCTTTGTCGCCGTAACTGCGCCTTCCGCGAGCTTCGCTTCCGTCACCGCGCCTGCTTGCAGCTGTTCCTGACCAACCGCTTCAGCCGCCAGCTTCGCGTTTGTGACTGCTCCTGCTGCCAATGCTTCCGTAATGACAGCCTCGGGAGCCAGCTTCTCGTTCGTCACCGATCCCGCTGCCAGCTTTGTCGCGGTAACTGCGCCTTCCGCGAGCTTCCCTTCCGTCACCGCGCCGTCTCTCAAAACATCGGTGCCCACTGCCTTTGCCGCCAGCTTCACGCCCGTCACTGCGCCGTCTATCAGCTTGTCGGAGCCCACTGCCTTTGCGGCCAGCTTCGCTCCCGTCACCGCGCCGTCTATCAGCGCATCGGAGCCCACTGCCTTTGCGGCCAGCTTCGCTCCCGTCACCGCACCGTCTATCAGCTTGTCGGTGCCTACTGCCTTCGCGGCCAGCTTCGCTTCAGTCACCGCACCGTCCACCAGCGCTTCGATGCCCACTGCCTTTGCGGCCAGCTTCGCTCCCGTCACCACACCATCTGTCAGCGCTTCGGTGCCAATTGCTCCTGCTGCCAGCTTCGCTCCCGTCACCGCACCATCTGTCAGCGCTTCGGTGCCAATTGCTCCTGCTGCCAGTTTTGCTCCCGTCACCGCGCCATCTATCAGCGCTTCGGTGCCTACTGCTTTTGCAGCCAGCTTCACTTCGGTCACCGCACCATCCACCAGCGAATAGGTACCCACTGCTTCTGCTGCCAGCTTTGCTCCCGTCACCGAACCATCCACCAGCGAATAGGTACCGACTACTTCTGCTGCCAGCTTCGCTTCGGTCACCGCACCATCTACCAGCGCATCAGTGCCCACTGCTCCTGCTGCCAGCTTAGCTCCTGTCACTGCGCCATCTATCAGCGCTTCGGTGCCTACTGCCTTCACTGCCAGCTTCGCTTCGGTCACCGCACCATCCACCAGCGTATCAGTGCGCACTGCTTCTGCTGCCAGCTTCACTCCCGTCACCGCACCATCCACAAGCGCTTCGGTGCTTACTGCTCCTGCTGCCAGCTTCACTCCCGTCACCGCGCCATCAATCAGCGCTTCGGTGCCTACTGCTCCTGCTGCCAGCTTCACTCCCGTCACCGCACCGTCTATCAGCGCTTCGGTGCCTACTGCCTTCACTGCCAGCTTCGCTTCGGTCACCGCACCATCCACCAGCGCTTCGGTGCCTACTGCTCCTGCTGCCAGCTTCACTCCCGTCACCGCGCCATCAATCAGCGCTTCGGCGCTCACTGCTCCTGCTGCCAGCTTTGCTTCCGTCACCGCGCCATCCACCAGCGTATCGGTGCCTACTGCTCCTGCTGCCAGCTTAGCTCCTGTCACTGCGCCATCTATCAGCGCTTCGGTGCCCACTGCTCCTGCTGCCAGCTTTGCTTCCGTCACCGCGCCATTTATCAGCGCTTCGGTGCCCACTGCTTCTGCTGCCAGCTTCACTCCCGTCACCGCGCCGTCTTTCAATGCTTCTCTGCCGACAGCTTCAGCCGTCAAATGCTCCGCTGCAATGCTGTCCTTCTCCAGATGAGCGGAGCCGATCGTCCCAAGCTTGATTTTACTGCCTGGCAGAATGCCATCAGGCGCCTTTTCGAAGGATAACAGCTCCGTAGACAGATGACTTTGCGTGATGGACCCTTTCCGCAGATGATAGCCCTGAATGGACTCTGCCTTCAAATGCTTGCCGGCAATGCTCTCCAACTGGATATGCTCACTATTGACCGATACAAGAGCCAGTTTATCCGCGCTTACCGCTCCATCAGCCAGCTGATCCATTCCTACGGCTTGAGGAGCCAGATGCTGCTGCTTGATGCTGCCTTTCTTCAGATGCGTGCTTCCGATAAGCGAACCCGCCAGGTGAACGGATTCAATAGCGCCTTTCCCCACATGTCGGCTGAGCACCGCCCCATCCTTCAAAGCCTGTGAACCGACAACGCCGTCCTGCAAATGATGGCTACCGATACTACCTGCGGCCAGCTTCTCCTCCGTCACCGCATCTTTGCCAAGATGACGCTCACGAACACTCTCGTTGCCCAGATGAACGCCAAGCACGGACTCCTCAGCCAAATGCCTGCTTCTTATCGCTTCGTTGGACAGATGATCGCTTTCAACCGCCCCGGCAGCCAGTTTTTTACCGGTTACTGCGCCTTCAGCAAGCGTATCGCTGGCAATAATGGCTTTTCCCAGATGAAAATCCTGCACGGCCCCCGTGCTGATATGCTCGGCTCCGATAAGCCCCGGGACGAGATGGGCGCTGCCGATGGATTGCAGGGTAATCTTCTCACCGGTCAATGCATGCGGCGCCAGCTTTGCTGCGGTGACGCTGTTGTCCCCGAGCTTCGCCGATGTCACTGCCCCATCCGTCAGTTTATCCGTCGAAACACTCTCGGGAGAAAGCTTGAGCGCGTTCACCACGTGATCGGCCAGATGATGCGAGAATACGGACCCGGCGGCAAGATGCTTACCCGACACCGATCCGCTGGCAAGCTTCGTTGAAATGACCGCGCCATCCCGCAGAGCTTCAGCGGCAACCGATTGCTCCGACATATGCTCCGCCCGTATTAATCCGGGCTGCAGATGAGCCGAGCCAACCGCCCCTGCCGAAATCGCTTCTTCCGATACAGAGCTCTGCGACATATGATGAGCGCGGACAGCCTCCGGCGCGATCTTGTCGAAGCTGACCGACTCATCGTTCAGATGCCGGGTATCCACCGCCAGATCGGCAATTTTCCCGCCGCTGACACTGGCTGCGGCCAGCTTGCTCCCGCTTACCGAGCCGGCAGCCAGATGCTCTCCGCTTACCGCCTCATTGCTGATATGGCTATGCTGAACGGCCTTGGCCGCCAGCTTCTGCTTCGTTACCGAGCCATCCGCCAAGTGAGCCGAGGCCACACTTCCCTCAATAAGCTGCTTGCCTCCAACCGTATTGGCTGACAGATGATGCTCCTCAATACTGCCCGTTGCGATTTTATCCGAGCTGACACTTGAGCGCCCGAGATGACGGCTATGAACGGCATCATCCGATAATTTGGGGGCTGTAATGCTTTGATCGGCGAGCTTGGATGCAGTTATCGCATGATCGACCAGCTTTATAGTGGAAATGGACATATCGGCAATTTTCGGAGACGTTACCGCCAAATCAGCAATATGCTGTGAACCGACCTCATTATCCCCGATGTGGACGGCGCTTACTGCGCCTTCCTGCAACTGGAGCGGTCCCACCGCTCCTGGCGCGATTGCCTGCTCGGTTACGGCTCCTTGCCCCAGTTGTTTGGATTCCACCGCGCCTTCGGCTATGTGGTTTGCGTCGATTTCTCCCGGGGCCAGATGCTTTCCCAGCAGTACACCTGCCGCTACATGCTCAGCGAGCAGCAGACCAGGCTTGAGATGCACCGATTCAACGGCGCCCAACGCGATTTTCTCACTCGTAACCGCCTGGTCGCGAAGCTTGGATCTGGTAACGGACCCATCGGCTATTTTGGATGTATGAATGGCATCGTTCGCTATGCTCTCCGTCCGGATGGCTCCGCTTCTAAGCTTGCTTGACGTTACGGATTGATCATCCAGTAGCTCGGTTGTGATGACGAACGGCTTCAGATGCTTGGCCTCGATGGATCCTTCCGCCAGCTTGTCGGCACTGATTGTCCGGTCCCCCAGTTTTACAGAGGTTACGCTGCCGTCACGTAATTTTTCACCGGTGATGGAACGATCCCGTATTTTGGAGCCGGATATGGCATTGCGTGTGAGATGATCGCTCAAGATGGATTCCGGAGCGATCTTGGAGCCTATAATCGCCCCATCGGCGATTTTAATGCTTTCCACGGCAAAATCTGCAATTGATTGCGTATGAACAGCGCCCGATTTTATCCGGGTTGCTTCAACTGCTCCTGGTGCAAGCTTATCCGTGGTGATTGCCTCATCGGCCAGATCGTCGGTAAAGATGAAGGGAGTAGAGGAATCCGGAAGCCGCTTCTCTTCCACCCGCTCCTCTTTGCTGAGTATACCGGCCAGGCTGGCCTGCTCAGCCTCCTCGGCCGCGGTGACCTCTGCGTCTTTGGCTTTGTCTGCCTCTTGGGGAGCCGGTCCCGGGATATCCGCCACCGCTGCCGGTGCCGGCGGGATCCCTGTATCGGCTGCCTGCTGCTCCTGCTCTACGGCAATTCCCGGTTCAGGAGCCGGCTCCAGGACGGGTCGCTGCTCCTCTGCTGCGATTTCAATTGTTCCAGCCGGTACCGGACCTTCTGCCGTCCCGGCTTCCAGTTCCTCCACAGCCATAGCATTGACCTTAACAATTTTCTTCTCTGGCTCCTCCGGCGTACGCGGCTTGTTTTTCCTCAATTTTTCGATCCATTTCAATTCCGAAGTGTTCGGATTATCAACATAAAATAACGGTTTTCGTCCCTTCGGACTCTTTCCCTTGCTGTTCTTAGCCATAGCCCTCTCCTTCTTCCACCTGAAATGTCATAGGTATCATATGCATTCACCCATAGGCAGGTCACTTGATTGGAGACATTATCAGCCAAAAGCAGCAGGAACCAGGTTATAGAATCGCAAAAACAGGAAGAACCGGCTGTCGCCGTGAAACAAAAAAGCGGCTAACGCCCAGGTTCAGGCGCGCCGCTCGTTCACAAATTCCAAATTTTCCGTGTCCTATTCTATGGCGGCCAGTACTGGTACCTGGCTCCTACGTTTGCATCATTTGAACACCTTTGGAGAGCGTCGCCATATATAGCTCCGTCCCCAGCCAGTCAATATCGGTAACCGGCACCCCCGGTCTGACCGAGTAAAGCGTTAATCGCTCTCCCAGACGGCCAATACGGTAAAGCCCCCGGTCCGTGCAGACATAAACATAAGATTGCCTGGATATGACCGAGAAAATAAAAATATCGGGAAACTGAACCGTGCTGAATCCGCCGCGGCCATTGCTCACAACCAGCTCGCCCTTCTCGGTTGCGCCAAACAGATTATCCCGGTTGGCAGCCAGCGCTGTGACTCCAAAGCCAAGCTCGAAATCGGCCCAGCGGTCCGTCATCCGGTCATACATGCTGATGCCATGCTCGAGCCCGATATATAAATACTGCGGGGTAAATAAAAAATCATAGACAATTGAATGGCCGTAGGCGGTTTTTTTCCACTTATCCGACGACTTATAATAAAGGCCGGACTGGGTAGCTGCGAAGCCGTATCCCCATTCTTCTTTATACTGATAGCAGGGATGACCGACTTCTTCGTATTCCCACTGCTTGAGCTTAAGCCGGTATAACCCTTTATTCGTGCAGGCATAGGTGACGCCCGCAGACATCTGCAGCCGGTTAACCGTCGTATCTTCCGGAAGGCCGTCCGAGAGAAGGCGCCAATCTTCGTTCGCGGGTTTCAGGTAAATCCCCTGCCCGGGCGATGCCGCTACGACGGTCCGGTCGCTGCGCACCTTGACCGAGGAGAAATGCAGCGGGAAAGGCTGCCTGTTTATATAGGAATCGGGCAACATGGATACTTTCAGCTCCTTGCCTCTTTTTAATATGTAAAGGAATACCTCTATATTAGTTGATAATGATTATCAGTGTCAACCTGTGCCTGTTTTATTTGAGCCAAAAATTGAAGAAGCGACTTCGCCGGCATCATAAAACTCCAGGCATCTTCTACAATGCCGGCGTCAAGATTCCTTTATCCAGACAGGTCTGGAGCGATAATGCCTTGATGCCTGTTCCGAACTCAATATGGACGCGCTCATCCGTCAGCTTCATAATTTCTCCTCGGCCAAATACCCGGTGCTCGACCAGCCTGCCGATCACCAGCTCCTTCCGCTCTCTGAGCGCATTGGGGTCCACCGGAGACTGCGGCTCCTCTGTCCGCACCGTCAGCTTGGCCGGATTCTGAAGCGTACGAACCTCGGAGACGAACAACGACTCGTCCATCTTCACCCCGTCCCGGTACTTATAGGTAATCAGCTCCAGATGCCGCTTGGCCCTCGTCATGCCGACATAGAACAACCGGACGGCTTCTTCCATCGGCCCGGTATTGCCTTCCGCTTGCTGCTTGATATCTTCGGCGGAGGGGATGACCCCCGTGACCAGATCGATCATATAGACAACCTTGAACTCCAGTCCCTTGGCGCTGTGAAAGGTAGAAAAGGTCACGACATTTTGATTCTTGTTGAAGCTGGAAGCTTTCATCACTGCCTCCAGATGCTTGAGCCTTTTGGCAAAGTCCTCCATGCTCTCAAGCGTGCTTGCGATCTCTTCCAGCGTGTTCAGATTGCCGAGCAAATAATCCTTCCTGAAGCCGAGCCGCTCCACCATCTTGTCAATCGCCTTATCGTAACCCAGCTTGGTGCGGATCACGCGGATTGCTTCGAGCGGCGGCATGCCCTTCATCTGCTGCAGCGTTTCCTTGCATTCCAGAATCGGCTTGCGCTGATATTCCTGCAGATCCACATAGCTCAGCAAATTGTCGAAAACCGACTCATTATTCTGAATCTCCCGCAGCACGCCCATCTGATGCTTCGTAATATAGCCGTTAAGCTTCGTGTACACCTGTTCCAGAAGATCGTAGCGCTTGTCCGTATAAGACATCCGCATGATATTCAGCATGTCCTTGACGATCCAGTGGGAGAAGAACCGGTTGTCCGAATCCTTCATATAAAAGGGCACTCCGGCCCGTTCGCATTCATTCATCAGCATGATGGAGGAGGAGCTGTTCCGGTAAAGCACCGCCACCTCGCGAAGATCAGCAAGCTGCTGGATATGCTCCACCACATATTTGGATTGATGATTATAATCGGTAAAATTGCGGATCGCGATCGGCTCATGCGCTTCATTGTCCGTAAACATATTTTTGTCATAGCGGTTCTTGTTCCGTTTGATGAAGCCGCTTGCGATATCCACAATATCCCGTGAAGACCGGTAATTTTGTTCCATGTACAGGATCACGGCATTCGGATATACGTCTTTGAAATGCAGCAAATAGGAAGGCTCTGCGCCCCTCCAGCTGTAAATCGACTGGTCGTCGTCGGCTACCACGCATATATTGCCATGCTCTCTTGCCAATTCCTCGATAATGGCATGCTGAACAAGCGAGGTGTCCTGGCTTTCGTCCGTCAGCAGGACATCGTATCTTTGCTGATATTTATGCAGCAGCTCCCGGTTCATTTTCAACACTTCGTTTGCCGTCGTGAGCATATCGTCAAAATCCAGCAGGAGCCTGCCGGAGCCGGAGCGCTTAAACTCCTCGTAGGCAATCAGAATACGATCAGCCTGCTTCACCTCACAGGGCACCTGTGCCCATTTGTCGCTGGGAATCATTTTATTTTTGATGTAGCTGATATAGGTAGTCAGCTCTTCCATTTGATCCTCCGTTATCGTATTGCCGGCAATCGACTGATACAGATTGCGCAGGATCAACTTCTTATGCAGCTGATGGGGATCAAAATCCTCTCCGACCTGTTTCCTGCCTCCTTGATTGCCCTCGATAATAAGATAAGCGGTTCGGGTCTGCTGAAAATGCTCCCGGACAATCTCAAATGCGAGACTGTGAATGGTAGAGAAATCGACTGGCGCAAGCTCCGGGAAAAACCGCTTGAACCGCTCCTTCATATCCAGCGCCGACGCCCTGCTGAACGTGACCGCCTTGATGCGCGACGGAGCGATCCCTTTCTGCTGGATCAGATAGCCAATTTTCATGATGACGGTAGTCGTTTTCCCGGAGCCGGGAGAAGCAAGCAGCAGCAGCGCGCCTTCAGTTTGAAGGACCGCCTGCCGCTGAATCTCATTCAGCTCGACGCCCGTTTCCTTTGCCTTGCGCGTAAAAAAATCCTCTTTGGTTATCATAGACAGTCCCTCTATCGTTTATCGTTAATCCTCTATAGACAGCGGCAGATGAAGAAGCGCCGGCAGATTCTTCCCGAAGCCGGTTGCAACCCGCAGGCACAGATGGTAATCATTGATGATCATATGAAGCTCTCTATCATTGGCGGAAACCATTTCTTCCTCCCTCACACGGCTGCGCACCACCTGGATGTAACTTTCGTCCGAGACTCCCAATGTTACTAGCATTCGGGGAGGCAGCGCAAGCATGGAGATCGGAATCCATCGCCGCTGCTTGGCGGTCAGCACGAAATGAGCCGTTCCTCCGATGGCAAAAGTGAAATTATCATAGACTTTATCCAGCTTAAAATCAAACATGTCCTGCAGCCGCTCCCGGAATGCCTTCACATGTTCGACGGGAAATCCGACCTCGCGCATATAAAGAACACGAAGAGCGCCGGAGGGGGCTACGACATCCTCCTTGATATAAGGATGGGCAATCAGTTCGAGCAAATTTCCATCCCCATCGCGAAAGTAAATATTTTGTCCCGTTCCAAAATGATCCACTTCTCTGCCGTCCGGCCATTTCTCGATCAAGACCTGCCGACTCTTCAGGAAGGCGACAAGAGCGTCGAATTCCGAGTACGGAACTTCAAACGCCAGATGCGCCGGAGCAACAGGCTCGTAAGCCTCCTGAAATACAATCGTACAGTGCTCCGTGATCCGGAATTCAATGCGGCTCTCGGATTCTTCCACGATAGGCAGCAGCAGACGTTCATGATAATACTGCCTTGCGCTTGGAATCGATACCGTGTTCAGCTGCAGCCCCGCATAGTGTGTAATCATGGTTTTCCACCATCCTTATTGTGGTTGACTGCTCTTTATAAACCTTCCCGCCAGAAACGGCTTTCTCCGTCCTTATTGCAGTAGAGTGAATGTCTGTACGTCAAAGATATACGGAATCCGGTAGACAAAGACCGCCGGAACTGATTCCGGCGGCACTGACCTGCTTATCGTTTATGCTCCAGAAACCATTGATACAGCTCGGGATTGCCGTACGTCTCCTCCCAGATCTGATGATCAAGTTCAGGGTAGGCGGTGTACCTGACAGACCCTCCCAGGCTCCTGATCGCGTTAACCATCTCGGTTGTTCTCCCGGGAATGACTACATCATCCTTCTCTCCATGGAAAGCCCAGACCGGTATACCCTTCAGCAGGCTGGCATCTTCGGGCTGGTAGTAGCCGGCCAGTGGAGCAATAGCTGCGAAGCGCCCGGGGACATTCGCAGCCAGGTCCCATGTTCCGTTCCCGCCCATGCTGAATCCGGTCAGATATACCCTCTCCGGGTCAACACGGTGGCTGCGGGCTATTTCGTCCAAGAGAGCCGACAGGGCATTCCGCTGCTGCGGCCAATCCGAATGCTCCGGACATTGCGGCGTTGCGACGATAAATCCGAAGTCCTTCCTTTCTTCAGCGAAACGCGCAACCCCATACTGATGGAGTAGAGCCAGATCATCGCCCCGCTTCTTGATGCCATGCAGGAACAGGATGAGCGGCCATTTCTTCCCGGTATTCCTCTCGTAATCCGAAGGAAGAAACAATTGATAGCCAATCCGTACAGGTTCAGGAGTCTCTTGGCGAAGAAGATGTGAGGTGACGGGCATGGAGCAGCAGCATCCTTTCTCAAGGGCGATTTTTCATTATTATAACGCTATCGTTCAATATTTTACCAGTCGTTTTGACTTAAACTGAAGCAGCCCGGCGCGCCTAAAGGCGGCAGGGCAGGGGTGGCAGGGGCGGTCTGCATGCCGTTTTGGACGAAGTCAATCAGCATCGCAAAAAGAAGGAACGCCACCAACTAAAGCTGTGCTTCCAATCCTGTCCGCTTTGCGTTATCTTCTCCTTCCAAGTCCCGCACAGCCTGCTCGCGGATATCCTGTGTGATTCGCATGCTGCAAAATTTCGGACCGCACATCGAGCAAAAATGGGCCGATTTGGCCGCATCTGCAGGAAGCGTCTCATCGTGATAGGACATCGCCCGTTCCGGATCAAGCGAGAGATGAAACTGATCGCGCCAGCGAAAATCGAACCTCGCTTTGGAAAGCGCATGGTCCCGCATTTGCGCGTTCGCATGCCCCTTCGCCAGATCAGCGGCATGCGCCGCGATCTTGTACGCAATCACGCCTTCCTTCACATCCTCTTTATTGGGCAGTCCCAAATGCTCCTTCGGTGTGACATAACAGAGCATCGCTGTACCGAGCCAGCCTATCATCGCCGCCCCGATAGCCGAAGTGATGTGGTCGTAGCCTGGAGCAATATCCGTCGTCAGCGGACCCAGTGTATAGAATGGCGCCTCCCGGCACACCTTCAATTGACGCTCCATATTCTCCTGGATCAGATGCATCGGAACATGGCCGGGGCCTTCGATCATCACCTGCACATCATGCTTCCATGCAGCTTGAGCCAGCTCGCCAAGAGTATCCAGCTCCCCGAATTGAGCCTCGTCATTGGCATCTGCAATGGAGCCGGGACGCAGCCCGTCACCGAGAGAGAATGAAACATCATATTGTTTCATAATTTCGCAAATTTCTTCAAAGTGCGTATACAGAAAGTTCTCGCGTTGATGCGCCAGGCACCATGCCGCCATAATCGACCCGCCCCGCGAAACAATCCCCGTTACCCGCTTGGCCGTAAGCGGAATGTACCGCAGCAGAACACCCGCATGAATGGTAAAATAATCTACCCCTTGCTCAGCCTGCTCGATCAGAGTATCGCGGTACACCTCCCAGCTCAGATCCTCCGCCTTTCCGTTCACCTTTTCCAGCGCCTGGTAGATAGGCACTGTGCCGACCGGAACCGGCGAGTTTCGCACGATCCATTCGCGGGTTGTATGAATGTTCCTGCCCGTGGAGAGATCCATGACCGTATCGGCGCCCCAGTGGGTAGCCCATGTCATTTTCTCCACTTCCTCCTCGATGGACGAAGCAACGGCTGAATTACCGATGTTGGCATTGATCTTGACGTGGAAGCGGCGCCCGATAATCATCGGCTCGCTCTCCGGATGATTGATATTCGCCGGTATAATAGCTCTTCCTGCCGCTACCTCGCTTCGCACAAGCTCTGCCTCCACCCCTTCACGAACAGCAATAAACGCCATCTCCGGCGTAATGATTCCCCTGCGGGCATAAAATAATTGGGTCACATTGCGCCCGCGGACAGCTCTTAGCGGTGTGTGGTTTAAAGCCGGGTACGGTTCTGCTCCTTGGCTGCCTGCCGCTTTCTCCGAGTCGAAACCGTTATCAAGCGGCTGAATCACACGCCCTTCATAGCGCTCCACATCTCCCCGATCTTCAATCCATGACCGGCGAAGAGCCGACAGACCCTTGCGCACATCGGCCCGATAAGCGGAATCCGTGTACGGACCGCTGGAATCATATACCCGAACCGGTTCGTTCAACTGCACCTCGCCGCTTCTACTGATACTCGGCGACAGTTCAATCTCCCGCATCGGCACCCGCACATCCGAACGGCTTCCTTGCACATACACTTTGCGACTGCCCGGCAATGCTCCAGCCATGATCGTCATATCAAAAACCTCCCAAGGTAATTTGGAGAATCCCCTAGGAGGCTCGCAAGGACAGCAGCATAGACGGTGCGGAAAAATTGGAACGAGCCAAGGGCAGGCAGTTCCCTGACCTATTAGTTCCCGGTATGAGCAGGCTTCAGCCCGTTCACCGACAGCATTCCTTGACACACTATCATGCTGGAGCGAACCGGGAAGAATCCGATCTGCCGTCCTTTGCGGCTGAGCAAATTTCTTCCCTTGGACCGTATAGAAATTTATAGGAGTGAAGCTTATAAAATTCTATAAAGTTAAAAAAACCGCTCCGGCATGGGAGCGGTTTGAATGCGGCAATTTCCATCCGGCATATGAAGACTATGCTTCATTGTCCGAATAAGTGAGGCATCCTGTCTATGCGAAAAGACAATTGCATAGATCCAGCCCATAATCGCACAGACAAGCCCACTTTCCTACGCTGGCATAACCCAGATCAGGTTCAAAGGGACCAAAGCGATCAGCGCTTTATCTCAGCCCATGCGGGCGCCCCTAGTGGATTTCCTAGTACGACTATATCGCGTGAACGCACACGCAGTCAACTTATAATGTTCAATTTCTTCGATGAATGCCAACCGTCTGCTGCACATTGCCTGCAACCGTGACAGTTACGTAGTCTGTCTTCACGGTCCCGTTGTTGTAAGTAGAGGTGAACGTAAACGTCAGCGGCCCATCCTCCAGCTTCTCGAAGCTTTCATCCCACATACTACCGCTCCAGCCGGTCCGACGCGCGTTCGCGGCATCCAGATGAGTCGTGAAGCCGTTCATCGTCACCTCAACAGTATCCGCTTGGGTAGTTGTTACCGTTTCGGTCGTTTGGGCATGCAGCACGAACTTCTCTCCTGCCCAAAAGACCTCATAACCGCGCGGGCTGTCTGCATCGCCGTTTTGATTGATATTGTATTCTCTGCGGCGCTGGTCCCACAAATCCGTATGCATCACCTGACCCTTGACGTCAAGCGGCAGCACCGGTATGTCTTTGCGCACCACTACCGGCGGCGCTTGGCCGTCCTGGACCGTAAGCTCGACTTTATATATCCCTGCCTTGTCTCCTCTGAAACCTGGCCCGGTGTGACCATAGGGACTATTAAGAAAGGAGTTGAAGGTTTGTGAGCCTCCCTCCGGATCCTTGACAATATAGATAACCTGTAAGGTATCCAGGTCGGGATCGTCAATGGTATGGCTGATCCGGATCGAATCCCCTTCATACACCGGTTTGGGGGTCCAGTCAAAATCGGCTGCAGGCGGCCGGTTCGTTTCGATATAGAAGTATTTCGGATCGCTCCAATTGCTCCAGTCATAGCCGTCATACACACGGACTATGACATACATGTACACATGCTCAGGCAGGTCGACAGTTGGCCGCCAAGAGAGTTCCCGGCCCGGCTTGATATCCGTATCCCGATACAGCTCTCCGCCATATTTGAAAATCTGAAGCTGGTATCGGGTTTGCAAATCTCCGTCAGCATCCGCATAATTCCATTGAAATGCCGGCCGGAATTCCGTTAGCTTCGCCGGATTATTCTGATCCGTGCTTTCAGGCACTATGATCCGGGCTTGCGGTATCTGGTTGTATATCGTGACCTGCCCGTTGTACTGCGCCTCGGCTCCTGCCGAATCCTGCACGACCTGCCGGATATTGAAGGTGCCGAGGGTGTTGAACACCTTGCTCCAGAATGTCCGTGACGTGCTCTGCAATAATTCCCCATCGCCAGTTGTTACATTGCGAATATAGTACTCATGCGGCAAGTTCTCCCGTCCGCCATCCTCGGCGTCATAGGCCCTAGAATCCATAACAACCGGAACGTTGCGGAAAGTATTCACATAGCTCGTCGTGAATCCGGGAACCGGCGGCGTATTGGGTGTCGGTATTGTGGAGATATCCAGGGATACGACGGTGTAATCCGACCATGCGCCATATTCGTCCTTCACAGCCATGCCAATTTCATATAACCCCCGTTCCTGCGGAGTTACAAGCTTTTCGTAGACAATGCTCCCGGATGGGGTGGCATAGTAGAACTTCTTCTCCAGGATTCCCCGGGTGGCCCGGTAATCAATGGTGGACGTTTCTGTCGAGTAATTGTCAGGACTGGCATACCGGTCCGGGTCATAGCTGCTGTCGGTCCAGATCAATTTGCCGTCAGCTGCAGGAACGACCATAAACTGAGAGACCGGTCTGCGGTGAACGGTAACTCTTTTCGCAAACGGATTCGAGTTTTTACGGTATTCATCAAAGGTCATATCCGAATAGAGATAGCTTGGGTGAGGATCGTCCTTCGCCCTCAGTGTAACGATGTAATCCCCTACCTTATCGAAGGTCAGCCGCTCGGAGCTGAATGTTTGACCGTTCATGACCGACACGCCCTGATTGTTGATGAAACGCGGCGTATGCTGAATGCTCCACTGGTAGGAGCCCGCCTTGGGATCGCCCTCCGGATCCAGAAACTGAATGTTATGGTAAGCGGCCTCCGCCGTGGCTGTCCCTGCATCCCATATCGCGTAGCTGTCCGACCATTCAATTTTATTCTGGATCGCTTTGTACGTAAAGGCGCTGAACACGACATAGGCTTTGTCGCTGAAATAGCCAAAACGCCCTTCTGAATAGCTGCCATCCGCCGCGGTCAGAAGCGGGATATTATTGAGGAACACATCGATCTGACTGCCGACCGTCTTGATCCTCAGGGCATAGCTTTTGTTTGATTCAAACGGATACGAGCCAGCTTTCAGTACTGTTGGTGACCCGTTCACGTATTTCACCAGATTGAACACATGACCATCGGTTTCCACCGCGTACCGGTTTCGTGTGTCCTGCATCCGGAAGGAGAAGCCGGCCATCTCCCGGTCGTAGTCTATATCTTCCATTCGGAGGCTGAACTTCATCTCCACATCGTTGAGTGAAAGGTCCGATACATATTGACCGTTCGTAAACGTCTTTTTAACAAGCGGCGTGGTGGTGGGCGTGCCTATCGCTACGCCTAACGATGGTTGATCCCTGGCGGCTTCATATTGTACATAGAAGAACGCTCCATCTCCAAAATATTCCCCCATGATCTGACCGCCATTACCCCAGTTACACCCTGAACCGTTTTGGACAATCAGTGCGCCGTTTTGATCGTAAATGTTGACTGGCCTGGTTCCGCAATCACCCATCCCTTTATCGATCTCAAAATCGGTTGTAAACCCGTCTGCAGTCATGGATTTATTGGCACCTGCTATATAGTTCCTGTTCCAATCCATGGTGTAGGGGGTATCGCCATCCGTTCCAAATCGGTAGGTCGGTATTGTCATGCCGTTCTGAGCCATTCGACTCTTTGGTGTGCCGTCACTTGCATTCAAGACGGTGAAGTACGTATTGGGATATTCGTAATTGCTCGCTGTTATTTCATTATTGAAGGGGTTCATGGCAAATCCGCTATAGCGCGTGATACTGCTGCCGCCTCCATTTATATCTTGGCCGGTATAGCCGGGCTCTCCTGCAGCCGTCAAGTATTGTCTCCAGGCTAAGCTCATATCCGCATTGTACTTTGTGACGCTCATGTCGCGGAAATATGTATTGCTGGGGCCTGCTGAGGCATAGCCTTGATACGTATATACGGCTCCTGCAGGATCGGTATAGATCGGCAATAATACTTTGTACACCAAGTTTAGCCCCTGAATGGAAGAACGCGAAGCCGGTATCTGCCAGTCCGGTTTTTCAGCAACCGACAGATCCGGGCCAACTTCTCTCCATTGGGTAGTCCAGGTCGTATTTTGATTACTATTATTGTCCCGGCGGACCATAATTTTGTTTCCGTTGGCATGGCTTACGGTCCAGTTGCTGACTCCGTTGGCCGTATTACTCAGTCCCATATCGGCTGCATTCTTCGTTGCCACTTCTGCACCTGTTCTTGCATCCAGCACGGTAAATGCATCGTTATTCTGGATGTAAATATACTGATCAGCCAATTCCCATTTGTCTATTAAGTAGGTTCCCGGCAAGGTCTTCGTGAAAACGTAAGGGGAACCACTGGTGTAACGGTAGAGCAAATTAAAATTGCTGCTGTCCATATACGATTCTTGCGGAGATACTTTTTTAGGGTCCAACGCATAGAGTGTCGTTATGACTTTTCCATTCAAGTATTGCTTTTCATCAAAATAAAGATATTTTTTGTTCGACCTGATTTGGGATGTCCCATGATCGAACTGGACATGTGTCCCGTCTTTGTTAATGAGAAGGTCCGTCATACCGGTATTAAAACGGGTTGCAGCTCGCCAAGGTGAAAGACGATTATTCCCGAATCCATTGTTGTTCATATCAAATGTCTTCAGGAAGGTGTCGAAGTTACTGGTCTCCGAGTATGTGTAGGTCCGTGAGCTGCCAAAGTTTCGGCCTTCTCCACTCACAAGGCTGCCGCCCACCGCTTGCCATAAGTAATTCTTGTTGTATACCTCCTTTGTATCGTTGGTGATATAGACCGGCCAGTTGATCATCACTTCCGGACGAATGGTAGTGGAAGGATTCAAATCCGGCTGAGGATTCTTCCCTTCAACCTCAAACGAAACCTCCGGCGCATTATTGACAATATCCAGCGTCAGTGATGTCTGTGCAGTCCCCAGGGTATCCCCCCACCGGCCAAATTCCTCGGTTACCTTAACGTAAAAGAGATACTTGCCCACCTTGTCCGGATTGATCGTGAGCTTGTCCAGGCGTCCGATAACCGTCTGCCAGCTATCGTCAGCAAAGCCGTTGTTTCTCGCATCGTATTTGTACTGATACTCTGCTTTGACAATTTCATCGCCATCGGGACTGTACGACTTATTAAGAATGACTGTAGGCTCGTTCCGTATCCCAAGCGGCGGCACATCGAGCTTAGCCACCGGAGGCAGATCGGGTTTAACAATAATCGTACAGGTGGACTGGTTTAAAGATTTGAGTCCCTTGGTATCGTACACATGCAAGGACACTTGAACGGTAATATCATGGTCCGTGCCGTTCGTGTAGGAAGTGAGCTTGTTGGTCCACTCATCCCGGCCATGATTGATCGATCTTCCCGATACGGGGCTATAGCTGCCGCTCGCATCGAAGGCAGAAGCCGGAACCGCGTGATTCTCGATGACGGTTGCCGGACATCTGGCTACAGGTATCGGATTTTCCGGTCTAACTTGAATATAGGTGGATGCCTGGGCCGACAATCCCCAAACATCGTGGATCTGAGCGCTGATATTATGAACGCCGCTCGTATCCATTTTGATGCTATACATGCCCCACGGGACGGGTGTGTACTTTCCCGGCAATGATTGGACCCATTGCGAATCGCTGGACGCGAAGAAAAACTCATCAAAGTACAGGTTATCCCCATCCGGGTCGGTCGGTGTAGGAACAGATGGATCCTGAATAACCACAAGGTTTAGAACCGTACCTTCGATAGCTTCATGTACGGGAACAGTAGGCCGTGCCGGATCTACAAAAGCAATCGTGAATTCTGGCGGGTTGTTGAGGGATGGTCCTGTTACCGTCAATGTTTTGGGTCCCACCCATTGTTCGCCGCAGCTTGTTTTAATTTTCATAGAGACATTATGCGTGCCTATCCCAATGATCGAGGGATAATTGCTATTCGTATAGACGGAGTCCGTGGTTTGCCCATACACATCAGGCCCTATCCACGTTATGCCCCGTTCGATTTTGAAAGAATGCGATATGTATGTGCAGCCATGCAGCTCGAAATCCCGAGGATGCAGCGTAAAGCTGTCCCGATAGGATATCGTCGTAGGGATGACGTCGAAATCGCCGGTTATCGATTGACTTTTTTGATAAAAAAATGAGACATACGCTTTGGTTTGGTTAGATGTTAAACTTACTTGAGCTGATCCCGTTTTTGGGGTTACTGTATTGGAATAACTTACGTAAGACACGTTGCTGCCGACTATCGCTCCATAGCTGCTGACTGGGCTATGAGAGGAATTGTTTGGTAGCGTCGCTATCGGTACGGTTGTTTCTCCTGCTTGGCTGTATGACCTCGAAGAGCTTGTTTTCACCATATGCCTTACTTTTACTTCCCCAGCTAAAGAATCAACCTTGTAGTAATAATAAAGATATAAGGTTCCAAAACTTCCGTCATATGTACCTAAATTATATTCTTCTGTCGTAGGTAATCCAGATGAGGGCGGTATCCCACTTGTCGTTATCTTGTAACCTTTGTAGGTGTATCCAGGTTTATCCGTATGCGTAAAGCTATATGGCTTTGTTTTTTCTAAAGGTTGCTCCCGATCGTTAAAGACGGAATCCAAACTATTTCCGTTCTCATCGAAGTGTTTAATGATGGCTTTCCCATCTGTGGGAACAGTATCTGCATCATAATATAAATTCAAAGTGTAGGTATCAAACAAGGCATCATACGTAAACGGCGGTAATTTCCCGTTTATTATACTCCCCGTTGGCGCATCCCCCGTTGTACTTTTTTTGTATCCCACGTACTTGTAAGACGCATTTGATTCAGGGTCTACTTTAGGGTAGGTCTCTCCAGATAGCATATGATAGGTTTTTTGAGGGAAAACCGAACTAAGGTTTGTTCCATCCGTTTTGAAGTGGTTGACTAGCAACTGGCCATCTAATTCGAATTCTAGGAGTACAGGGAAATAAAACCTGTAGCCTTGTACATTTGGTCCGCAACCAGCACAACTTGTAGGGTCCTCTGCACGTAGATCCATTAAAATTTCTGAATCTAGTTTGGCGTTTATTTCTACTCTGAAATCAATTGTACTCGTTCCGTTACCTTTTTTTGCTGTCGTTTTAGAACTAGTTATATCCTTACTTACATTTCTTGAGTATAAATTATAAGAATCTCCGGGTCTCGTTTGGTCAAAATAGAATTTATGTTTTGAATTAGATATATCGAAGGTATATACATCAACATCTCTTACAGATCTTCCAGAAAATGTGAACGAATAATTCCACCCTATATCCACATAATCTTTTAACCCTTTGCCTTCAGGAAAGGTTCCATCATTCTCCGACCAAATATCATAAGAAAAGAAAGCTACACCGTACCATTTATGCGTAGTTGTATCATAGACCGGTTGAATGGAATTGGTCGGTGTCGGTAGAGCAGCATTGGATGTGTTTGACGCAACAATCAGGATAAGCCCCAACAAAATAGATAAAATCAATACTGCAGAAGTTAATCGTCTAAAGAATTTCATTTATTGTCTCCATGGATTTTTTATGACTGCTAAATAATCATCATTCGCAATACCTATGTAGGCTGGCGTTTTAATAGAATAGGATTCAGGGTTTTTATGACCAGCCCTTTGATCATAAGACGATTGTACAATTGGCATATATAAATTTTTATGAGTTTTATCGAGTCTCTCCCTAAACACAGACTGCTCATACCTGCTCCTTACAACTTCTTTATCAGACAGCATGTAAAATGAGTTTCTTATATTGGGGCTGAAACTAGATTGCCACACAACGTATTTCTCATTTTTCTGGTTTTCAGCCAAATCCATTCTATAATAGGCTACATCGTCGATAATCACGGGTAAGTCAGATCCTGATAACACTCGGATATCTCGGCGTTTCCCGTCATATCCTATTAATTCATCTTCATACCCACCAAAATACTTCTTATAATTATCAGAATTCTCCAATTCAGTAACATCTTCAATTTTAGGTATATCCATGCTCCCGATCCAAACAAATTGAGACAGGCTATCCCACTGTACTGTCTCTTTAAATGTTTCACTTATAAAGCGGACTGGCACCATCGTACGGTTGTTGGATATATAAGACGCAGTTCCAAAACTCACTTTTTTTCCACCAACCGCAGCCGTTGTCGATCCTATAGTGAGAGTGATCGTAACAGTACCCTTGGAAATCGAAATATTTTTTTTGACAGCATTCACATTTGCACCAAGTCCATCAGAAACAGCCCTCAACGGGATAAATACCGTATTGTTTTTTATTTCAGCCTTTACTCCGTCCAGCGGAATCTGCCGCGCATTAAAAAGCACTTTTATGGGCATGTCCTTTTTGAAACTAATTTCAGCGCTTTTGGAGGCAGCGAAAGCCTTCCAAGAAGAAAAACTTATTCCGGAAAATACCACTGCAAGACAAGTCAACGCAATTACAAATTTTTTCATATACATCTCTCCCTCTTGTATCCTATGACTTTCATTGGATCATCAGTCTCTCTTCAATCCAACTTAATCCAATCTTTAGCACATTCTACCACCTTCCCCTATCATTCGACGACATTTTTCCTGTCCCTGAGTCAAAAAAAGACAATAAAAAAGCACCCGCCTGCAAGCTTAAAAACAGCTTGCAAGCAGGTGCTTCCTGCTCGTGCATACTATACACCGATCACTTTATTATTTTCTATAATACCGATATGCCCGGCATTTGACAAGTATAAATTCGTCAGAATTCGCTCTCATTCAGCAATTCCAGCCAACGTGCCGCGGAATGGCGCCATGTGAAGTGCTGCTCGACCCGATCCCTGCTCCTGACCCCCATCGCCATTCTCAAATGGTCGTTGCGAAGCAGCATAAGCAGTCTGTCGCGCATCTGCTGCTCTACCTCTGACGGCTCCACAAGAAAACCAGTGACGCCATCCTCGATAATTTCCTTTATGCCTCCCGCCCTGGTCGCCACCACCGGCAGGCCGCAGGACATTGCCTCCACATTCACGAGACCAAATGCCTCGCGGTTGCCGGAAGGCACAACAGCTACATCCGCACTCAGAAACCAGTCCGGAACCTCCGAGTAAGGAACATAAGGGATAAACTGCACATGCCCCCGCAGGTGCTTGCCCATTCGATGAAGTTCCCGTACGTAAGACGTTTGCCTGGTCGACCCATAGAAAGCCCCGCCCACAATGACCAGCAATGCGGAAGGGTGCTGCCGAACGAGTTCCGGCATCATCCGCAGCAGATGATGGACACCCTTCATTGGGATTAGCCGCCCCATGAACAGAATCACGCTGCGCCCGTTCCATCCCCGTGCGGTGCGCAGCTGGTTCCGGTGAAAGGCACCGTTCAGAGTGAACTGGGACTGGAAGCGTTCCGTGTCCACTCCTGGATAGATGACTCTCAGCTTATGCGCGTAAGCCGGCGCACGGGCTGCCACCACCTCACGCAAATATTCGCTGTTCACAAGAATCTTATCCACCGTCTGGAAGCTGCGAAAAAGCACGGATGGCCGGATCGTCTTCTGCCCGATAAAGGTTGACGAATGCAGATGGAGCCAATACCGGCCGGATGGCCGGAGCTTCTTGAGCTTCAGCACCAATCCCGGACGGTTCTCAACCTCGGTAATATCCGGCTTAAACCGCCTGATCGACTGTCCGACCCGCTGTGCATAATGGCCTCTATTGACCGCAGGGAACCGTTCGCACATTACGCCGTTGAAACTCCCCAGACGAGGCAGGTTCCGGCTGCTCCGACCATATATTCGTGCCTGCACTGACGTTCCGACCAGCGGCACAAGCTTCTCGACAACGCGTTCGACCGAGCTGCTGTTCGGTGATGGCAGCGGAAATGTACCCGGAGTTACAAATGCGATTTTGGGGCTTCTCATACAATCAGCTCCTCCCTTAAGAAGCCTCAACTTTGGTTTCCCGATAGTTCAGCATACGTTTCTCGTACCTTCCGTGAACCCGGCATTGTCCTATTTAGGGACATGACCGATGAAGCGGCCTATCGGCGCAGCAGCTTCTCAATAAGCAGACTTAATCCGTAGGGTCCCAGATAAGCGCCGCAGGCGTGAAAAACCGGATCCTGCAGAAACTCATGTACCTGCGTCATGAATACCGTATCATCCAAATACGTCTGTACCGCGCTTGCCGCAGTCAAAGAGAAGAATCCCATATAAGCCACCAATGCGATCGCATCGATCGTCTTTTCCAGCCCGCGCTTCCACTCGCTCAAACCGTACAGCAGGCAGCCTCCAATAATCAGACCTACCGGGATTAAAATCACCATCAGCTTTCACCTCATTAGCCAGCATTTGCAACAATGGCAAGCCTTAAACCTGCCTGCAAGCGTCCGCTGTTGATAAATAAGAGGCGATATGTCACACTTATATCCGAAGAGTCCGAAAGAACGATCATAAAAGGCTAGGCAAACGCTTAGCCTTTCTGCTATTTTATAGTAAGTGCAAGTGAGAGAGGACGTGAATTCCCGGCATGACCCAATGGCTGCTTCGATCGATGACCGAGCTGAGCTCGCGCAAATGGATTTCGCGATTAACCGGTCGATTTGCCCAGTCGCCCGCAAGCCGGCGCTTTATTCCCAGATTTGCCCGCATGTATGGGATCCGCGTAGAAGAAGCCGAGAAAAGGCTTGATGAATACAGCACGCTCAATGAATTTTTCACCAGAAGATTAAAGCCCGGTATGCGTATAGTCCATGCGGACACAGATGCCGTTGTCAGTCCGGTCGATGCTTTGATCACGGGGTGCGGGCCGATCAAGGCTGGCACGATTCTCAATGTCAAAGGCCAGGATTACACGGTAGAAGAGCTGCTGAACCGTTCCCCCCGAGTGGAGAATTACAAGAACGGCTACTATATTGTGCTTTACTTGAGCCCTACCGACTATCATCGGATTCATACCCCTGTGGGGGGCACCATTGTTGAAAGGGAGCATGTCCCCGGAAAAGTATATCCCGTCAACGACTTCGGCCTGCGCAATATGCGCAGGGTACTGAGCCGCAACGAACGGCTGATTACATATATCCGCCATGCTCATGCTGAAACAGCGGTCGTCAAAGTGGGGGCCATGAATGTCAGCAGCATTAAATATGTGGAGCCTCTCCACAATAAAGTGGAGAAGGGGGAAGAGCTTGCTTACTTCGAATTCGGCTCAACCGTCGTTCTCCTGACCGAAGAGGATACCTTCTCAGCTCGTGACGATTTGCAGGCAGGCCTTATGGTAAAAGTAGGCGAAAAGCTTGGCATCCTGCTGGAAAAGTAGCAGCCCGTAGCGTAAGCGAATTAGGGTCGATCCCTTTTGGCTTCTCAAAAATATAAGCTGGTTATGAAGAACATATTTAATTTCTTATAAGTTAACAAAGCGTCCTGCGCCTGACAGAATCATTCCGATGATCGCTGCCACCCCGTATGACGCTTTTTTTCAATCGGCTACCCTGTCACCCATGTTATGCTCCATCCGTATCGCTCTGTACCGGACGCTCCTCGTCTACCCCATTACAATCCGGCAAGTCCCAAGCTCAAGCGCCTTACAGCACACTCGCGGCCTGCTCCATTCGCCAAACTCCAATATCGAGCAGTTCCTCCGGCAAATGGGCAAAGCCGAACATTCCCGCCCGGCCCTGCGGCGCGTTCAGCCATAGACTGCTGTCATCCGTAAAACGCACCCCCGCGTCTTCGCAGGCCTCTCTGAACCGCTCATAGTCACGCCCTTCACCCCGCCACTCTGCGTACAGATGCAGCCCTGCATCGACAGGAACGATCCGGAACCAGCAGTCAAGCCGTCCGTTCATCTGCTCGCGCAGCCGGATCAGCCTTCTCCCGCATACGCGCTTCATCCTTCGCAGATGTCTGGCATAGCTGCCGCTGTTCATAAAGTTTGCGAGCGCCCGCTGTTCCGTAAGTCCTGCAGGCCGCGGCTCGATTAATGCTTTTGCCAGACGGAACGGTTCCGCAAGCGATTCCGGCACCACGACATAACCGATTCTCAGGTCGTTGAACATCGTCTTGGAGAAGGTGCCGACATAAACCACACACCCCTTCCGATCCAATGCCTTCAGCGGTTCGGTGGGACGTCCGCCCCAGCGAAGCTCGCTGTCGTAATCATCCTCAATAATGACGGCCTGCTGTTTCACTGCCCAATCCAGCAGCTTCTTCCTCCGCTCAGCAGACAGGACGGCGCCGCTTGGAAAATGCCGCGTCGGCGTAACGAACAGCAGCTTGGCCGGCCAATCGTCAGGCTGGATCCCCTGGTCATCGACCGCTGCGGGAATTATGACGCCGCTGGCGGCACGGACAGCCAATGCCATCCCGGAATAACCGGGATTCTCTAGGACTACCGGCGTTCCCGGTGTAACAAGCAGCATGCTCAGCAGGGTGATCGCCTGAGCGGAGCCGCTGGTCAGAAACACCTGCGAAACAGATGCATGAATGCCCCTTTCCCTCCTCAGCTCCTGAACAATGGCCTCGCGCAGCGGCAGATAGCCTTCTACCGGCACGGCAGGATTGGGCCAATTCCCCGTCATCTCCCGGACCTCCGCATATAACGAAGCTCTCCATTCCGCAACGGGGAAGAGCTCCGGGTCCACTTGACCAATGCCAAAGTCGATCATGGGAGGGTCAGGCTCTCCCCGAAACATTGCCCGTTCACTGGCCTGCATGTACTCTCCAGACTCAGCTTGTCCGATTGCCTTCTGCTGACCCTTTGGATTGGTTCTCTCCCTGCGGGGCTTCTCTTCCCTTTCGGCTCTGGCAGCCGCATCCCGTACAAGCCGCTGCGCCCACTCCGAAAGCGGAATATTCGCGGCCTGCTCTCCCCGCACATGGCCTGATCCGGACAAATCCGGCGCAGAGGAAGAACGATAGGCAGCGAACGTCCCGCTGCCGGCTTCAGTCCGCACATATCCCTCGGCAAGCAGCGTATCGTATGCCAGATTGACTGCCCCCCGCGACAACCCATACAACTCCGCAAGCTTGCGGCTCGATGGCAGCCGCAAGCCCTCGGCCAGCGATCCGGAAATAATGGCTTCCCGAAGCGCCTGATAGAGGGCTTCCGTTTTCTTTCCCAATTCCCTGTAGTAACGGTCATACGCAATCCGCAGGTCCACCTTCTTCAGCTCCCAACCAAGTGGTATATTAAATTCACTCTAAATTGGATCTTTTTAATTGTCAATAAGTGCAGTACGCTGGTCTGGAAGAAACGAGTGCCGCCGCCATAGGCGATAACAGGACTTCAAGCATATGAGGAAGAACGAAAGGGGTATCCCATGCGTCGACAGGAATTTGAAATGAACGATCAGGTTAACCAGGAGGAGCTGGACAGCTTTTTGCATGAAATGAGCTACGGATTTCTGGGTACCGTCGATCCGGACGGCTCTCCCTGCGTCACACCGCTAAATTACGTATACCACAACGGGAGCCTGTATTTTCACGGCAGCCGGGCCGGCGAGAAGATGGGCAATCTGAAGAAGGAGGCATCCGTTACCTTCGCGGTCGCCAAGGAATTTGCCATCATCCCTTCTTATTTCTCGGATCCGCTTATGGCCTGTCCGGCAACCTCCTATTTCAAATCCGTCCGCATTGACGGCCAAGCCGTTGTCGTCAACGATCTTCAGGAGAAAGCGGAGGTGCTGGGGGCGCTAATGCGCAAGCTTCAGCCTGAGGGCGGGTATAAAACAATCGATGCCCGCGATAACGATTATATCCCCCGCCTGAAGGGCGTCTCCCTGGTCCGTATTGATGCCTCGAAGGTGGTAGGGAAATTCAAATTCGGCCAAAACCTCAAACCCAAAGACCACGAAGCGCTGACGGAGGGTCTGCAGAAACGCGGGCTGCCGACGGATGCCGAAACGATCGAGCTGATGCGGCGCTACTGTCCTCATCATACGGGGGACTAGCCGCCTATAACGGCCTGAGGGACTTAACTCTAACGCTGATCCGCAAACAAACAAGGCTTCACCCGCAGCATAACTGCAGATGAAGCCTTGTTTGTTTCGCATATTGCCGACCTTACCGGATTTCGGAGGGATTTTTCCCGGTATATTGTTTGAACTGACGGCTGAAAAAGAAAATATCCCGGTACCCCAACGCGTCGGCCACCTCCGTCACATTCATGCCCGCGTGCATAAGCAGATGCTGGGCCCGCTCAATTCGGGTCCGGATCATATAGGATTGCACCGAGGAGCCGATCATTTCTTTGAACTTGATGGAGAAATACCGCGGGGACAGCTGCGCGCGCTGCGCCAAGTCCTCCACGCGATGGGCAATCCCGGGATTTTGCCTGACATAATTGGCGATCTCGTGAATCGCTTCCGTCAATTGGTTACTGGCTTTGCGCTCAACCGGTCCCTCGCGATCCTCGCGCAGCAGATGAATCATCAGCTGCTTGAGAATAAGCTGGGCTTCTTCCTCCGCTGCGTAAGTCTTGACCAGGAAGAGCCTCACATAACGGGAAAGCATATGCTCAAAATCAACCGTTTCATTCAGCACCCGGTAAGACTGCGGAATGATATCGATCGATTCCTTGACGGCAAAATGAATATAGGTCAGAACGAGCGGCATTTGCGGGTTATGCGTTGCGCTCGTATAATCTCCGGGGCGGAACAGAAAACAGCTGCCTTTGGAGATGGGATAGGTTTTTCCGTTCAATTCCAGTTCCCCTTGGCCGCTCCATATATAGAACAAATCAAAATTGGGAATAGGCCTCTCGCGTTTCTGCCATTTCCAGCCGGGCTCGCAGACGATCTTGGCAAATGAGGGCAGCAGTACGAAGGACGAGGCATTACAATGCAGCATACAAACTCCTCCTAGGCGAACAAGTACAGCAGCAATAAGGCGTACCGTTGTCATCATACACCAGCGCAAAAACGCTTCGCAACCCGGCGCAAAAAAATCCTGTTCATGATGGCCTACCACAGCTTAAAAGTGATATAATATCAGCTAAAAGACTTCCGTTGCCCCATGAACGGTTGAATGATCTATTTTGGAAGGATGAATGAATTCCATGAACCCACTTGCCCAGCAGTTGAACGAGACGATTGAGCGAGAAAATGTTAACATTTATGCAATGCTGTCCTCACTTGGCAAAGCGATCTATTTCCCAAAGGAAGGCATTTTGAGCCAGTCGGCCGAAGCAAAAGCGAAGGCGAAGAAATTCAATGCAACGATCGGCATCGCCATTGAAGGCGGACAGCCGATGCATTTGAAGGTGATCCAAGACACATTGTCCGCGTATAGTCCGAAGGACATTTATGAATATGCTCCCCCCGCAGGCAAGCCCGAGCTGCGCACGGCATGGAGAAACAAGATGGTGGTGGAGAATCCGTCGCTTGCAAACAAATCCTTCAGCAATCCAATCGTGACAAACGCCCTTACTCATGGCCTGAGTATTGTCGCTGACCTGTTCGCGGATCCCGGCGACGCGGTTATTATTCCTGACAAAAACTGGGAGAACTACGAATTGACTTTCGGTATCCGCCGCGGTGCGGTTATGGTGGAATATCCTCTATATAATGAACAGGACCGGTTCAACAGCGAGGGGCTAAGGCAAGCGCTGCTGGATCAGAAGAACAAAGGCAAAGCGATCGTTCTCCTGAATTTCCCGAACAATCCGACCGGCTATACGCCAGGCGCTGCGGAAGGCGCAGAAATTGTCGCTGCGATCCGCGATGCCGCCGAGGCGGGAGTTAACGTTGTCGTGGTGACGGATGATGCCTATTTCGGACTCTTCTTCGAAGACTCCATGCACGAATCGCTGTTCGGCCAATTATCCGATCTGCATCCGCGAGTGCTGGCTGTTAAAGTGGACGGGGCAACGAAGGAAGAATATGTATGGGGCTTCCGCGTAGGGTTCATTACGTACGCATCCCAATCGGCAGCTCTGCTTGCGGCTTTGGAACAAAAGACGCTGGGAATCATCCGCGCGACGATTTCAAGCGGCCCGCATCCATCGCAGACCTTCGTGCTGCGTGCGCTGCAGTCGCCGGAATTCGATGTGCAGAAGGCCGAGAAGGCTGCCATCATGAAAGGCCGTGCCAACCGCGTAAAGGAACTGCTCGACAGCGGACGCTATGGCAATGTGTGGTCTTACTATCCGTTTAATTCCGGATATTTCATGTGCCTCAAGCTGACCGGCATAAGCGCCGAGTCAGTGCGGACCCGGCTGCTGGACGAATACGGCGTGGGTACAATCGCGCTTGGAGAAACGGATTTGCGCGTTGCTTTCTCCTGCATTGAGCAGCCGGACCTGGAGGAACTGTTCGATACCATCTATAAAGCGGTACAGGACATTGCCGTAGCCAGCAAATAAACAGCACTATCTGCAAGCAGGACCAGGAGACCGGCCCTGCTTTTTTTTTTATAGAAGCAAGAGCGGTCAATCATCAGATTCGCCCAAAAAGCTGCGCTTCGTTCGGGCCGGCCGCAAGCCAAACACGTACAAGATAATGAGCAGAACCGCAGCTGCGGCTGGAATCGGATATCCGCGAATGGGCAGAAGTATCGCCTGCGGCAGCCAGATCAGCGCCCCGCACAGCAGCAATCCGGTGCGGTCCACCTTGATTAGCGCCGACAAACGCGATTCGTCCGGCAGCGGATAAAGATGGCGCCAGACGGAATGGCGGTGCGACTGCACGAGCGAACTGAGCTGTATGCCCGCAAGCCACAGCAGCAGGAGACACACACCGGCAGAACCCCAGCCCGACCATAGCGCCGAATTAGCGGCAAGAAAACTGGCGAAGATACCGAAAACAGTCAGCCTCAGCACGATTGAACCAAGCTCGGTACGAATGAGTGTATGCGCATATAAATAAGCGAAGGCGTTCTTCTTGCTGAAAGTCAGCCGCGCCGGGAGCCATGACATGTACCTCCTCGCGGATACCTGGGCGTTCTCTGCCGGCACATCCGCAAAAGCGCTGAAGAATGTATTGAACCGCCGCCGCGTGGCATTCTCATCCGCGATCAGCGTAAGCCAGGGCATCGGATAGCTTCGCAATCCGCGGTAGATCAGAGCCATTACACCAACAGCCGCGATCATATAGACAGCTCCCAGCCAAGGCTCAGCCTTCAATAATACGGCCACACCCACCGCCGTGACAATCCACCGCAGAACCCGCATGCCGCGCCTCGAGCCAATCCAGGCAAGCTGCCGCTCTCTCCAGGCTGCTCTGGCATTCAGCAGTTTCATGACAAGAACCGCAAGCAGCAGCAGCTGCCAGACAACCAGGCCCGGCCCTTTCACATAAAGAAGGCTGTACACCAGGCAAACGGCGGCCGCCCCGATCAGCCCTGTAATTCCGTTATAAAGGAAAGATCGCCTGAGATATCGGCCCATCTGCGCTTCGCGGGGCACGAGAAACACTGTATCGGCTTCCCGCAGCCACGTCCGCAAAGGATTCCAGCACACAACAGGCGTCAGCACAATCACGCCGACCCACGCAAAAGGGAAAGATAGGCTCACCTGGTGAATCAGCGTGGTGTAGCCGGCAAAGCCCGCAATGAGCAGAAACGAGGTCACCAGCGGCACGCCGCTCTGGACCATAGAGCTTATGTATGGCATCGACTCTTTCCAAAAAGCGCGCGCACGCGTGCTCCACAATGTCTCAACTGACCGGTCCATGGGATCCCCCATCCGCGACAAGCCGGTAGAAAGCTTCCTCCAGCGATTCGCCGCCCCTTGCCAGACCTGCCGCCGCACAAACGTCCTCAAGCGTCCCCTGGGCGATAATTCTGCCTTGATGGAGGACGATAAACCGATGGCAGTAGCTCTCGACCGTAGACAAAATATGCGAGCTCATAAATACAGAAGATCCCTGCCGGGTGACCTCGACGAGCTGATCCAACAGGGAACGGATACCGAGCGGATCCAGGCCCAGAAAGGGCTCATCGATGATATAGAGCGGCGGACGGGCCAGCAAGGCATTCATAATCATGACCTTCTGGCGCATTCCCTTGGACAAATGCGCGGCGAATGCGCGCCTTTTGCCCGTCATGTAGAAATCATCCAGCAGGCTTTCCGTACGTTCCTTATAGATGGATTCCTCCATCCCGTAAGCCATTCCGGTCAGACGCAGATGCTCCTCCACCGTCAATTCGTCAAACAGCAGCGGCGTCTCCGGGACAAAAGCTAGCGCGCTGCGGTAATGCTCCGGCTGCTCCGCAAGCGTATGGCCCTGAATGCGGACCTCGCCCTTATGCGGCTGCATCAGCCCCAGAATATGCTTGATAGCTGTGCTTTTACCAGCACCATTGAGCCCAATCAGGCCAATCATTTCCCCGGGGCGCACCTCAAAGGAAAGATCATGCAGCACAGGCTTTCGCGGACTATATCCGCCTGTTAAATGTTGTACGTGCAACACCGGTTCCATCACTACTCACCTCAATAGCTATTATACCGAAAAATAACATCCAAGCGAAATCCGCCAGGGATCCGCCCGGATGCCCATTATAGTCATTCACGATAACCAGTCAAGAGCCCTCTGTCTTCATCAGGCGGAAGAAGTGGTTGTGATAATAGCCGCGGAGGTTGCCTCCATGTCCCGGATCGCTTTTTTTATCTGCTCAATGGCTCTCCAGTTGCCGCTTTGCTCGGTATGCAGGTTCTCAAGCTTCCTGCTCAGCTCCATTTGCTCGTATTCGGAGAAAAATCTCCTTAACTGCTTGCTGACATCCAGAAGCATGGCAAGGGCTGCGGTCTGCTCATCGACCTCTCCATTCTCCAGCAGCTCATATCTGAGCCGGCGGATAATCGCATCTTTGACGGGCGAGCTGACGATATAGCGTCTGGAAGTAAAGATCAGCATCACTTTGATCTTCTCCTCACGGAGCTGCCCGTCTATCAATAGAGGCTCTACAAGCTTCTCGAACGTATTCTCGCGGATTTTGGTCCGGTAAGCAAAATAGCTCATCCAGGCTCTCATCGTCTTGAGCTTCCGGGTACTTCGGATCAACTCCAGAATCTGGGATTTACCGCTGCACTGGCAGGCGCAGGGCGTTTCCTCGACCAGCTGTTCCCTTTTATTCCAGGTAATGTGGCCGTCCAGCAGCATTTCAATAATTGCTCCGCCGATGGAATAGATCTGCAAATAGGAACGATACAGACGGCTTTTGTTGTTCGGCTGAACCTGGACAGCCATTAAGACGAACTCTTGCGCCAGTGTCAACTCTCCACCCATAACAAATCCCCCTTCCAGCTTTTGCATCTGTATCTTTTCTTACACTTACCCCTCCGCAGAAGAAACGCCCTACCTGCAATTAAGGCGAAATGCCCATGACACTGCCAGTTAAGAGAAAAAGGCTGACACCGTCCCTTTGGCGGTAAAGTCAGTTTCAGCTCATAAAAATATCTGAAAAAGGATAAGAATTTTTATAGATTCTGATCGTTCAAAAAGCCAGTCCGCCGTCATAAGTTTATGACGGCGGACTGGCCAAGAAGCATCCGGTTATTTCTTAGGCAAGATTGATGGCTTTTATAATTTGCGGATCAATTTTTGGCTCGCGGTCGATATTCATCAAGCCGTTAACCTCCTGCTGAACGTCGGTGATCTGGGTATAGCAGAACCCGCATGCATAGGGCAGCTGCTTGATCGCCGTTGTAATGCTGCGGAAGCGCTCGATAAACTGCTCCTCCGTCTTCACCTGGTTGCCGTAGCCCCAGCCTTCCTCCGAATTGAAGGCAATTCCGCCATATTCGCTGATCAGGATGGGCTGGCCTTTGTACGCATAGCCTCCGGCCATGGCGAATTTACTTCGGTTGAACGCTTTGTCAAAAATCGCGTCCTTGTCCGCGTACCAGGCCGCGAATGCTTCTCCCCGCTCCTCATAATCGTGAAGGGTGATAATATCCGATACTGTATGCTCCCATCCGTCATTGACGATAACCGGGCGCATGGCGTCGAATGCTTTGGTCAGATGATAAATCGCCACGGTGAACTGCTGCTGTTTGTAGTCGCTGGCAATACTGCCGACGCCCCATGATTCGTTGAACGGCACCCAGGTGACGATGCTTGGATGGTTATAATTCTGGCGCACCGCGTCCATCCATTCCCGGGTAAAACGCTGCACAGCATCGTCGTTGAACTCATAAGCAGCCGGCATTTCCGACCAGACGAGCAGACCTTTACGGTCACACCAGTAAAGGAACCTTGCATCCTCCACCTTCTGGTGCTTGCGCACGCCATTGTAGCCGAAGGCCATCGCTTTGTCGATATCCTCGATCAGCGCGTCGGCTGAAGGCGCCGTCAGATGCGAATCCTTCCAATAGCCCTGGTCCAGGAGCAGGCGCTGATAGAGCGGCGTTCCGTTGAGCAGCACCTGGGCATTCTGAATCGATATTTTGCGGACGCCGAAGTATGACTGCACATGATCCACCGGTGCACCGTTTCGGAGCAGGGTGAATTCGACCTCATACAGATTGGGACGCTCGGGCGACCACAAATGCGCCGATTTCCATTCCCCGACATTTTCGCTCAGCAGGTCCATCTCCACGCTCGTCTGGGCACGGTCGACCGTCTGCTGCAGCTCGCGGATGAAGGCTCCCTTGAAGGTGACCCTTGTTTTCAGGCTCAGCCCCTCCGCCAGCTCGCTGCCGCGCACATCATACTCAAATTTTATCGTCCCTTTGTCGGCATCCGGCGTCATCTTCACTGAATCGATATACTGCGGCTCCACGGCCTCCAGCCAGACACTCTGCCAAATTCCGGTCGTCTGCACATACCAGCAGCCAAAATTCTCCGGTACCCACCGCTGCTTGCCGCGGGGATTATTGCAGCTGTTGCTGTCCTCGACACGGACTGTCAGCTTATTGGTGCCTTCTTCTCTCAATGCTTCTGTAATATCGAAGGAAAAAGCGGTGTAACCGCCTTCATGCCGGCCCACAGCCGTGCCATTGACCCACACCTTCGTCAGATAGTCGGAAGCCTGAAAGTTCAGTCTGATCCGCTTCCCGGTCCACTCCCCCGGAATCTCCAGATCGCGTTCATACCATACGACAGGATGAAACTTCTCCTCGCCGATTCCGCTTGCCTTCGTCTCATACGTAAAAGGAACAATAATTCGGCGGTCACCGGGAACATCCTTATGCCAGCCCGCACGCTCCCCTTCAGATTCATCGTCGAAACGGAACTCCCAAACTCCGTTCAGACTCATCCAGGATTGACGATAAAACTGCGGCCTCGGGTATTCTTTGTCCACTTCAAATTGCAGCATCATTTGACCTCCTGTAGCTTTTTTTTGAGTATAGCATATTATCTATGAACTTCAAACATTTAATATATTAAGAGTGTTATGAAAAAATAATTGAAAATAAAAGCTCCCTTTCTCTTACTCTTTTATGACGTTTTTGTTAAATCATCCGAAAAACGGTCCCGCTTCCCTGCCCTGCTATCTTTTTTATGCTAAAATATAGATTCGTAAGAAGAATCCGCTACAGCCGTTCAAAAAAACATGCAACTTTTCCCTGCCCTGCCAGCGTCTCTATTCTATGGAAAGAAGATTAAGAGGAGATTGATGTAATGAATACCGACATCCAGACAACTACATACAACCGGCAAGAGCAGTCGGTACCGCGCAAAAGAAGATCGACATTTCTGCTTTTTGTATCGGTATGGATCATTCTGATAGCCGGCGGCGTCACCGGAGCCATCTGGTATACCGACCAGATCAAAGAACAGATGACGCTGGAGATCAGCCAGCAGACCGCCCGGCAGATCTCCGCCATGCAGACCGATTACCAGAACCGGATCAAGCAGCTTCAGACGGATTTCTCCGGTCAAATAACCAAGGTTCAAGGCAAAGTGGACGCCCTTAACGAGCTTCTGGAATTCACCAAGGATAATGCCAGCAACAAAACGGATAACAGCAACAAGCTGTATACGCAAATGAGCGCGGTCAAGAAAGAGCTGGACGAGCTGAAAAAAAGTCTGGATGTCTTGAAATGACCATGACCATTAAACAATTCAACCGTTTCTGTCTGCTGACATGCGCGCCTTTTATCGGCCTGTTTATATGGCTGCTGTATTCCAATATGTCGATTTCGCTGCCCGGCACCGCTTATCCCAAGGATGCCGCAGCCGTTCCCGCAATTACGAAGCAGACCGGCCAGCTTCTGGGCGATCTGGATCTAGCCAAGAAGACAGCCACCGCGACGGCCCAAACGCTGAAAAAATCAATCGCGCTTTATCAAGCTACCAATGCGAGCATGAACAGCATCGCCAAGACGGCATCCGCCCAGGTGGGCCGTCCGGCTAAAATATATGATAGACGCATTACGAGAAAAATCGGCACTCCGATGCAAACCATCCAATCCGATAATTTGCAGGCCCAGCTGTTTGCCGTGCATGCGCAGAATTTCAGCGGCTATGCGCTTAAGGTGAAGCTCAAGACGGACAAAGGCATGAAGATGGTGCTCGGTCAGGACAAATATGGCAGCGCCGAAACCACCTTGTCTGCGGTCAGGCGCTATAAGGCGGTTGCCGGCGTAAATGCAGGCGGCTTTGCGGACGACCGGGGCAAACGCTATCCGCTCAGCACAACGGTCATCAACGGGGAGTATCTGAGCGGATTCCAGCCGACCTACAAGGACTTGTTCTTCGTTGGCCTGAACGACCAAATGGAGCTGATCGGCGGCAAATACGCGGATAAATCGCAGCTCGACAAGGAGAAGCCGAAGTTCGGCGCCTCTTTCGTGCCTGTTCTGCTGAAGAACGGGATTACGCAGACGATCCCGGACAAATGGAAAAGCAGTCCGCTGCGCGCTCCCCGCACGGCCATCGCCAATTATAAGGATAATCAGCTGCTCTTCCTCGTCGTCGATGGCCGCAATGAGAACGGCAGCTCGGGTGCGACGCTTGCGGAGATGCAAATTCTGCTGTCCCGTTTCGGTGCCATTGACGGATACAATCTGGACGGCGGCGGTTCTTCCTCACTGGTCTTCAACGGCAGAGTAGTGAACCATCCTTCGGATGGGGCGCTGCGGGCGCTCCCGACGAACTTCCTGTTTTTCGAATAAAAGAAGCAATAGCAGAGAAGCCCCGGTGCGATGCGACCGGGGCTTCTCTATGATCATTGGCTTAACGAATCGATGATTTTTACAATAGGATCTCCATGCCGCAGAAGGCTGTCCCGATCGGTCCTTTATAGTTCTCGGCAACCTCCGCGGCAAGCTGATCGATGGGCCCAAAATGCGGCAGATGGGTCAGAACAATGCTTTTGACACGCGCCTGATTGGCCAGTCTTCCGACCTCTCCGCTGTTCATATGGCCGTATTTACGGGCGTCTGCGATCTCCTTGTGGAAGGAGGTTTCCGCGATCAGCACATCGGCCTCCGCACAATGCGCGATCAACGATTCATCATAATAGGTATCCGCGGTATACACCAGCTTGCGGTCCCCAATATTGATAATCATGCCCACACAGTAAGCCTCATGAAAGGTTTTGAAGAAGGTGAAATCAAGTCCGAACAAGCTTAGCTTCTCTCCAGCTTCGATCCGGTGGATCTCCGTGCCCATCATCGGTGGATAAGTCAGGTCCTTATCCGCCTCTGCGGCAAAATAAACAGGCAGCGGCTGGCTCCGGTTGCCCAGATCGGTATCGATCAGGCAGGCATACTGCAGGCAGCCCAAATCGGCAACATGATCGTGATGCTTATGCGAGATCATAACCGCATCCAGCCTGTTCAGCGGGATATAACGCTGCACCTGCGCCAGTACGCCGCTGCCGCAGTCAATCAGAAGGGAATACCCCTCATGTTCCAGCAAATAACCGGCTGTCGCTTCTCCGGCTTTGGGGTACGCGCCCCAAGGTCCCAGTACCGTTATTTTCATTTTCTTTTCCCTCCCAATTCATAAAGCAATGCGAGATTATAAGCATCCTGCGCCATATAGTTGCTTGCGAGCTCATGCTTGCCCGATTGAAAAAACATCCGGACAAGTGAGCTGTTAGTCTGCATATGCTGCGTATAAGGGGATAAATAGACCGTTTCCGCTTCCGTCGTATTGCGGATATACTGCTCCAGCTGTAGCTCGTACTCCAGATCCGTTGCGTTGCGGATTCCCCTGATCACCGCGCCGATTCCGTGGGCATTGATATAATCGGCCACAATCCCTTCATAAGGGGCAATGACCGTCCGTGCCGCATACGACTCCGGAATGGAGCTTTGCACGAGCTCCGTCCGCTGCTCCAGGGAGAACAAATGACTCTTCGAGCGGTTGTTCGCGACTACGATATGTATCGTTTTGAATAATTTAAACGCACGTTCAATGACAGATACATGCCCAAGCGTAATAGGATCAAAGCTCCCTGCATAGACAGCCTTCATGATCATTCTCCCTTTACCTGCGCCGCCGAGCGCGGCGACAGCCGATTCTCCTTGCATTGTAACATTAGAACAAGCAACAACCAAGAGGCCGCCAGGCTCGCATTCTATGAATGCGCACCCGACAGCCTCTATTGCAGCCTATACTGCGTCTATTATCCGTTCAATGATCCGCCTACCGTTACGATTTCCGCCCTGCCGACCGGCAGCGGGCTCCCGCTTTCCGGCAGAGGCTCTACCACCTCTTCAATCACATTGCTTTTATACCAGCGGGCAGCCTGGCTGCTGCTCCATGAGAGTTCGGTCGGCTGATTCGTCGTATTAAACCAGCGCAAAATCAGATCGCCCGTCGCTTTGGCAATCTTCACCGTCGACAGCGCCATATTCGCCCCTGACCATTCCACAAACTGGTGTTCCGCAGGCAATGTTCCCTCCTGCACTGCAGTCTGAACCGACATCCACGGCACCTGCTCCTGATAGGCCATCGCATAGGATTTCTCTCGTCCCTCTCCGCCTTCATGGGGGATGAACAGATACTCGGCGGAATGCTTGCCGATACACTGCGCTTCCGGCGTCGGGAACACGCCCCAATCCCCCAGCTCGCCAACGGCGCGCAGCAGGGTAACGGCGATCGTATTGCGTCCATCGCGCAGAACTTCATATTCGTTCAGACCCAGATTGGCAACGGTTATGCCGCCATTCCCGTCGCTTACGTTCACGAACGCCTGCTGATGCTGGGCATTGCTTGGATTGAGCCATTCCTCTGCCGGCTGAAGCTCGCGGACAGCCACTTCGAAGATGGAGTCAACCTGGTGAACGGACGCATCAACATCAGAAGGGAACAACACACGCAGACGGTGGTCCGCAGCCTGATTGTCAAAGCGCGTATGGAAGCGGACAAAAGGATTGCCCTGCTCCAGCGTAACCAGCGTGCTCAATCGCAGGATAACCGTCTTGTCAGAGCGCTGTGCCTTGCGCTGCAGAAAAGGAACGAATTCAGCCATTTCCTGAGCCAGTCTCTCATCCGCTCCCGCCGGAATTTCCCATTCATGAACAATTTCGTAGCTGGTGTGAAATTCCGTATTCTCAAGAAGCGAGATCACGGCCGGATGGCCGAAGGTAGTCAGCGTCTGTTCGCCTTCGGGCTGCTTGTAAATATATTCGTTGCCGATATCTCCCGTGTTGTCGAAAGCGCCCAAATCCTTATACACCCGTCCATTGCGCTTGTCGACAACATGAAGGGTGCCGTCTTCTTGAATGCTCACGGCCAGAAATTCATTTTCCATCGTGCGCGAGTCTTCCGCTCCGGCTTCGGCAGCCGCGGAAGAACCTGCGGACCCTGCTCCGCCTGGCGCATAAGCGAGCGCATAGGTACGGTATCCGAGCGCCGGCACAGCATCTGCATGAAGCGTAATCCGCACCGAGCGGGCCATGTAAGGCTGGCGGAACTTATCCTTGGGCAAATCATAGCCGAAGGTGACGCCCAAATCCTCGATACTGGCAGGTATGGAAAGTCCTTTATCATCAACGACCTTGTAATCGTTCAAATTAATCCGCTTCAATTCATCGATCAGAGCTTCTCTGTCCTTCGAGCCCATTGGCAGCCGCTGAATATCGACTTTGGCATGAACGACGCCGCTCCGCTGCCAGCCGGTCGTATTAAACAGCACAAAAGGAACCGCGTCCCCGCCAAAGGCATCCGCCGTATTGATCCTGGAAATAATCGTCTTCATGCTTTCCTCGGCGATTTCCTCCGCCACCCGGTAGCTCTTGGCGAACCGGGTCATCATCTCGCGGTGCACTTCATCGACGCTGCAGCCGCAGATGCTGTCATGCGGGTGATTCTGCATCAAAGTCTTCCACGCATAAGTGAACAGATGGTGCGGGTAGGGCTTGCCGGTCAGCGCGGCGAGCGCAGCCAGCGGTTCCGCCACCTTCTCCAGCATCGTCTGGCCGCGCTGGTTCTCCTGCTTGATATAAACGCGGGCGGATGCGGTATTCGCAAGCGTAAACCAGCCATCGGTCTGCTGGCTCCGCAGCTCGCCATGAATAACGGCCAGGTCGTCCGGAATCGTAGCTTTGACACTGGCGATATAGTCATCGAAGTTGGAGTGGACGAAGTTCACATCAGGCCGGATTCCGCGTGCCGTATTCAGTGCCGCAGACAGGTCCGTCTGTACGGGCTGGTGGTCGCAGCCGTTCATGAACAGCAGATGCGGGGTTGATGCGAACCGCTCCGCGTCGTTCAGCTTTCTTTTCCAATAGAGCTCCGCTTCTTCGGGATCCGTAGGGATTTCCATGCCGTTATGATACCAGTTGGCGAATAAAATACCGAGCACCTTCGAACCGTCCGGCGATTCCCAGTGCATTTCCGAGAACGTCGAGGAGTAGCTGCCCGAGGATTCATTATTGAAGCCGGTCGGCTTCACGCCCCTGCCGAATATCGCGGTATCAATTCCCGCCTGGCGAAGAATTTGCGGAGCCTGCCCCATATTGCCGAACGAATCGGGAAAATAGCCGACCTTGGATACCTTGTCATACAGGCTGGCATCCTGAAGACCAATCAGCAGATTACGGATATTCGCCTCGCTGCTGGTCAGGAATTCGTCCTGAAGAATATACCAAGGACCAATCTGGATTTGACCATTGCGGATAAAATGCTCCAGCCGGTCCTTCATTTCCGGCCTGACCTGCAAATAATCCTCAAGAATTATCGTCTGCCCATCCAGATGAAAGCTGCGGAATTCGGGGTCTCTCTCCATCAGTCCCAGCAGCGTATCCATCAGCTCGATCAAGCGCACGTGATGCTTCTCATAAGGCATATACCATTCGCGGTCCCAATGGGAATGGGAGATTACATGAACCGTTTTAGCAGAATCAGACATATACACTCTCCTTTTATATAACAAATATACAAATAATAAATGGTCTATTGATTCTAATCTAACTTATCACTCTGTTATTTCCCCGTCAATCGTTTTATTTTCCTTGCACAGTATAGCTTTGAGACCGATTTTTAAACATTTACAAAGACAGTGTATACTTGTATATTTGTTATATAAATTCAGGCTGGAGATGAATCGCTTGACCCAATCCGAAAAACGCATCCCTTTATATATTCAGCTTCGTTCCTTCGTGCTGGAGCAGATCCGGCTGGGGGTCTGGAACAAGGACGACCGGCTGCCGACCGAGCATGAGTTGGCCGCCACGTTTAATGTGAGCCGTATTACCGTCAAAAATGCGCTCCAACAGCTTGTCAAGGAAGGCTTGATTTACCGCATTCAAGGGAAGGGAACCTTTCTGTCCGCCCCTGGTATCGGGGAAAAGCCGATTTATACCGGCGAAGGCAGCGATGCTGACGCACCTGCCGGTACCCGAAAAACGATCGCCTATCTGATGCCCCGTTTGCAGAACGCTTTTACTGCCCATATCCTTGGCGGGATCGAGGAGGTGCTCGTGCAGGCGGGCTACAACCTGCTGTTTTTCAAAACGAATGATTCCCAGGAAACAGAGAGAGAACGGATTCGGCAGGCGGTACGGCTGGGCGTAAAAGGCCTGATCGTCTTCCCGGTGGACGGCGAGCATTATAACGAGGAGCTGGTTCAGCTGACCTTGTCGCGTTTTCCCCTTGTCCTGATCGACCGGGACATGCCGGGAATCGCCGCAAATTGCGTATACTCCGACCACAGCGGAGGTGCATATGAAGCGACCACTCATCTTATTCGTATGGGGCATCGCCGCGTTGCTTATATCGCAACCGGAAAAAGCGGGACGACGAGCGTAGAGGAGCGGATGAACGGATATGAGAAGGCCCTGTTCGATAGCGGGCTCCCCTCCCCTCACAGCCACCGGTTAACAGGAGCGGCTGCGGCCGGGATCGAAGCTTTCCTGGATACGCATCGGGAGACGACGGCCATCTTTGCCGAGAACTCCGGGACCGGCTATGAGGTGATGAGAACGGCCGCCAGACTGGGTATCGCAATACCGGAGCAGTTGTCCCTGGCCTTCTTCGATGATGTGGAGTATGGCGATATGTGGTCTGTTCCCCCTACTGTGGTCATCCAGCAGGATAAGCTGATCGGTCAGGAAGCAGCCCGGCTGCTGCTGTCCGTGATGGCCAATCCCATGCAGGAGCGGCGCAAAATCGTGCTTCCTGCCGAACTGATTGTCCGTGAATCGACCAGGGCTTGTGCAGAAGAACAGGAATAGCTTGAGATAAGCTCAAACGATCCTGTTCCTTACGGGATATTGTCGTACATGCGGCCTATTACAGCCGGGGAAAGATACAGGCTTTCGATTATTTAAAAGCCTGGTGAATTAAACAGGCTGCGCATGCATAGCCAGACCATCAACGGTCTATTAAAGTCGACCATCTTAAATACTGCGCCGTAATGCGCAGGCGAGCGCTCCTCGCGGCACGACGGACAAAGAAAGGAGCCAGACTATGCCGGCAGGACCCCAGCTTATTCTGGATGCGGGAGGCGTACTTGTTACTAATCTTTCCCCCTTGTTATGGCAGCAACTGGCTGCTGAAGCAGCAGTCTCTCACGATCAGCTGGTTGAGGGCTATATGCGGTGCATACGGGAGGATTTATGGAATGGAAAAGCTGAGGAAGCCTCTTTTTGGAACTGGCTGCAGGTTCAATTTCCCGCTCTGCGGGAGGATCGGGCGCGTGAGCTCCTCATCGCGAATTTACAGCCCTTGCCCGCCTTGCAGCTGATACCGTATTGGAGTAAATTCTTCGATATTCATCTGCTCAGCAATCATCGGGCAGAATGGCTGCTGCCTGTTCTGTCACATGTCAGGCATTGTCTGACGAGCATGACGATATCAAGCGAATTCGGCTCCTCCAAGCCGGGTCCCGCCATCTTCGCGCAAGCCGCCTCTCTGCTGCCGCCCGGCAGTCCGACGCTTTATGTCGATGATCAGCAGGAAAACCTGCAGCTGGCCTCGTCCATGGGCTGGCAGACGCTCCGGGCAGACAACAGCGGGAGCTGGGCACGCCAGGTCATCCCTCTCCTTTTGCCCTAACAAGAAGAAAGTGCTGTCGTCGTCCCCTTGCCGGTGCAGTAGTTTCCTTGGAACATAGAAATTTACAGGAGTGAAACTTATACATCCCGTCAGATTAGGTTAAGAAGAAACGACTGAAGCCATCTTGGCAGCACAGTTAGTTTCTTTCCAAAAAACTATCAGAAAAGGATAAGACACATTTTCTGACAGTTCGGGAGGAAACCTGATGTTCTCTGGCGGCACAGCAGGTTTTTTCATCCAGACCTTACCGGCATTTATAAGAGTAAAAAGCCCGGCCCCGATGAATAATCGGTGTCGGGCTTTCTCGTTTAAGACCAGTCAACGCATTAGCTCACGCTCTGCGGATGATTATCGGCGACCAGATCAAGGCTTGCCGCTCTGGCGTTGGTTTCCACCTGCTCCGGACTTTTGCATCCGGGAATGACGCATGTCACGGCCGGATGCTTCAGACACCAAGCCAAGGCCCACTCCGCCATATTGACGTTTGCGGGAACCTCTGTCCTGCTTATTTCCTCCACCCGGCGCAGCCTGGACGCAGTTAGCTCCTTGTCATGGTTCGAGCGCACGTCGTTAGCTGCAAATACGGCTCCCGGCTTGTATTTTCCGCTCAGATAACCGCTTGCGAGCGGAACCCGCGCAAGTACGCCCAGATCTTGCTCGATACAGGAAGGGAATACACGATTCTCCGGAGTCGTATCCAGACGATTATAGACCACCTGGATGGCTTTTGCGTTGACCTTCGAGGCCGCGGCCGTCTGGTGCAAATTATCGTTGCTGCCGATCGAGATGCCAAGGTTGCGTATTTTGCCTGCCTGCACCTGCTTGTCCAGCATCGTCCACAGCTCGTCGTTGTCGAACACCGAATCCGGTCCCGAGTGGAACTGGTACAGATCGATATAGTCGGTCCGCAGCGACTTCAGGGATTCCTCCAGCTGAGTGCGGACTTCATCGGCCGCCCAGTGGGAGGAATTATTTTTGTCCAGAGCGCTGTGCCCGAACTTGGTCGCGATAATCCACTTATCGCGGCTGCCTCTGCGTTCCACGTAATTGCCGATGAAGCTCTCCGACAGATGATGCCCGTAGCATTCCGCCGTATCGAGCAGATTGATGCCGACCTCCTGGGCTTTGTCCAGAATGGCATCCACCTCGTCCTGGGTAAAGTCCTTGCCCCATGCACCTCCGAACTGCCATGTTCCCACACCGACGACCGATACCTTAAGCTCCGTTTTTCCGAGCGTCCTGTACTTCAAGAACATCATCTCCTTTGTTTAAAATATAAGAATGTATAACACCATTTGCTTCTATTTCTGAGGAAAGAAACTGGTTGCGCCCCCAGAGGACGGCGTTAGCCGTTTCTTCTTGACGGATAAACAAATCATATTTTTAATTATAGAAAAGCGGGTAAGCGATTACAAGAACTGAAAAGAAGTTGCCTTACTTACCTCCATGTTATCCATGTGAACCAAACCCGTTCCGATGCTCCAGTTAAGCGAAAGCTTCAGGGCTAAGCTTTCACCTTCTTATATTTCAACAGATAATCGATGCTGCCGATGCGTTTCATCATTCCAAGGCGGAGGTCGAAACCGATAACAATTTGCTGTTGACTCCCTCGCATTACATCCATTATATTTAACGAGTGAAACGTTTCATTTTATGATAATTTCGGGTCCCGGCTTTTCGGACTGCGATCTTATGCACGTTTCTAACACATTTCTGACCGGGAGAAATCCCTCTAGGCTTGCTTTATAAATGTTTTGAGAAGAGGGAATGGTGGCTTATTTCCGCAACGATTAAAGATGTAGCGGCGGCGGCGGGCGTTTCTGTCGGAACCGTATCCAAACTGATTAACAAGTCGGGTTATGTGAGCGACAAAATCAGAGAACGGGTTCTGCTTGCCATAACTCTGCTCAACTATCAGCCCAATGCCGTCGCCAGAAGCCTGAAGCAGTCCAAAACGCATCTGCTGGGTCTCATCGTCGACGACATTTCCAATCCTTCCATCACGAAGATGATGAAGTCGATCGAGGACGCGGCCAGAAATAAAAGCTACAATCTTATTATTTGCTCCCACAATAATGATTCTGATCAAGAGATGAAAGCGTTCCAGTGGCTTCAGGAAAAAAGGGTCGACGGCATCATCGCGATACCCACGGGAGCCGAACTGGATGAGCTCCAGCTGCCAAGCTCCATTCCCATCATGACCGTGGAACGGAAAGTGAAGTACAACCGGTTTTATTCCGTTGTCCATGAGAATATCCATTCTTCCTTCTCGCTTGTGCAGCATCTGTACATCCATGGCTGCCGCCGTCTGCTGTTCATCCATGGGCCGCTTCTGGACCATGTGGAACAAGAGCGGCACCAAGGCATCCGCCAAGCGATCGGGCAGCTGGGTCTGGACCCTGAATTGCAGATATTCCTTGAGGCAGGCACGGACATTAAATCTATTTCCGGCGCAGTGAGCAGTCATCTGGGGAGCTCCGGTCTTCCGGAGGGAATCTATGCCACGAATCGGCTGTCGCTGGCCGGTACAATTCAAGCCTTATGGAGCATGGATATTAAAGTGCCCGGGGACGTTGCAGTCGCAGGCTTTGGCGATATTGATCCTTACGGGATTCTCAGACCGACTTTAACGGCAGCCAAGGAAGACTTCTACGAGGTCGGAAAAATCGCTGCCGAAATTCTTTTTGAACGAATCGAAAATAAAATGCGCTATAACCAACCGAAGGAGTTTATCGTAGCGCCCCGGCTGTTCATTGGAACTTCCTGCGGTTCTCATAGTCACTCCTGATGAAGAGAGCTCCGGAAGTTTTTTTATAAATCCAGTGAAACGTTTCATTGACTAAATAAACGGAGGTTATATTCATGAGCGAACAAAAAGCTGTCATGAAAAAATTGATCAACGACCCTGAGAACGTGGCGGTGGAGATGCTGGAAGGGCTGCTGCTGGCCCATTCCGACCAGTTGAGGAGTGTCCGCAGCGACAACCGCGCTCTAGTCCGGGCCGAAGCTCCGGTCGAAGGCAAAGTGGGGATTGCGACAGGCGGCGGCTCCGGACATTTGCCCCTGTTTCTCGGTTACGTCGGCAAAGGAATGCTGGACGGCGTTGCAGTCGGCGATATTTTCGCCTCGCCGAGCTCGCAGCAGATGCTTGATGTCACCCGTGCAATTAACGGCGGAAAAGGCGTTCTCTATATCTACGGCAACTACGGCGGCGATGTCATGAATTTCGATATGGCCATGGAATTGGCGGATCTTGAGGGCATTCAGGTTGAGCGGGTCGTCGCTACGGATGATGTGGCGTCGATGCCGAAGGGCCATGAAGAACAGCGCCGCGGCGTTGCCGGGATGTTCTATCTGTACAAGCTGGCAGCAGCCAAAGCGGAGCTTGGCGGCAGCCTGGAGGAAGTCAAACGGATTGCCGAGAAGGCCAACGACAATGTGCGAACGATGGGCGTTGCCATGACGCCGTGCATCCTGCCGGCGGTAGGCCGTCCCACTTTTGAAATTGGGGACGGAGAAATGGAAATCGGTATGGGAATCCACGGCGAGCCGGGCATTCACCGCGGTGAGATGAGAACGGCCGATTCCGTGGCGGAGACCCTTGTAGCCTCCATCCTGGACGATATGCCGGTTGAAAAAGGCGGCAGTGTTTCCGTTCTCATCAATGGTCTGGGCGCCACTCCCCTGGAGGAATTGTATATTGTCTACCGGGCCGTTCATCAATTGTTGAAGCAAAGAGATATTACAATCTACAGCCATTATATTGGCGAATATGCCACCTCCCTGGAGATGGCCGGGATGTCCATATCAATCTTGCGTGTCGATGATGAATTCCGCGAGCTGCTCAAATTCCCGTTCACCACACCGTTCCGTATTCAAAATTAAACGAATCGCTGTCCTTTTACTATTCAAGGAGGTAAACCTCATGAAAAACACGCTGAATTTGGAAGACATCCGCAATATTTTGCGGGAAATCGGCAAATTGATGGACGAAAACAAAGAATACTTGTGCAAACTCGACGGCGCGCTGGGAGACGGGGATATCGGGCTTACCATGTCCAAAGGCTTCCGGGCGGTCGTTGATAATCTGCCCAGTATCCAGGAGGAGAATGCAGGTGTGCTGTTGATGAGAAGCGCCATGGTCATGGGCGAAACCGTTGCCTCGACGATGGGGACCTTAATGGCCACTGCGCTGATTCGCGGAGGCAAAGCCGTCCAGGGCAAAACGGAATTGAGTGTCGAGGATCTCTCAGCCCTGACCCGGGCGATGGCGGAAGGCCTGATGGAGCGCGGCAAAGCCAAAGTAGGCGATAAAACCATTCTGGATTCGATCTTTCCAGCGGTGGAAGCGATTGAGTCGGCCCAGCGGGATGGAAAATCGCTGAAGGAAGCCATCAGTTCAGCCTATGAAGCTGCCGCAAAGGGAACGCAGGCGACCATCGACATGCAATCCCGGCACGGCAGAGCAGGGCGTTATCTCGAACGCTCGATCGGTCACCAGGACCCGGGAGCAACAGTAGGCTCTCTCTTCTTCAAGGGGTTCGATAACTATATCCAATCCCTCGCTTAAGCTAATCACATGCAAAATCCGGCCCTCGTCCAAATACGGGGGCTTTCTTCTGCTCCACAAGAAGTGCGTGAGAACTTCAAAAGTCAAAAAAAGCCAGGCTCCGATAAATAACCGGAGCCTGGCTCATCTGCAACCCCAAAAAAAGTTGCAGGATTTATGCTTTTGCAATTGGCACTTGGAATTTGGAATTTGCACTTGCACTTGGCACTTGCACTTGGCACTTGCACTTGGCACTTGCACTTGGCACTTGCACTTGCACTTGCACTTGCACTTGCACTTGCACTTGCACTTGCACTTGGCACTTGCACTTGGCACTTGCACTTGGCACTTGCACTTGGCACTTGGTATTTGCACTTGCAGTGTATTTAGCGCGGAGCGGGCGGAATCGTTCTGGAGAAACGATAGTGGTCGCCTTTGTCTCCGGATTTCTACAGCTGAGTGTTTTATACAATCAGGAAATCCGGGGACAACAGCGATCGTAAGAATGATCCGAACGCGCAGCGTGCCTTTGCTCTTAGCTTTTGCTCTTAGCTTTGCTCTTAGCTTTTTGCGCATAAGTCCCTTATTCTTAATCCCTTGCAATTGAAATCAAGCTTTTAAAAAGTAAAACCTACAAACTGACCACCGTACCATTGGCCTGCGACTCAAAAGCGGCCAAAATGACAGCCAGCGACTTGCGGCCTTCTTCCCCGGAGATTACCGGCGGCGTATTCGTCACGATGCTTTCAACGAAAGCCTCGATAACTCCGCTTGTCTCCTGCTTTTCATTCGTCGAGATCGCGCCGACTTTATAACGCTCAACCGTGCCGTCCCGCAGCTCCAGAATAATTTGATCCTCCGGGTCGGTTCCGATCTTGATAACGCCATTCTCGCACCACAGCACCGTGCTGTTGTCTTCGCCTTTATAGTACGTCCAGCTGGCAACCAGCGTACCGATTGCGCCGCTTTTCATACGAAGCAGCACCGTGGCGTTGTCATCCACTTTCGTATTCTTCTTGTCCAGGGTTCCGATGAACGCTGTCACCTGAGCGACCTCGTCGTCCAGCAAATAGCGGATTAGGTCGGACTTGTGCACGCCAAGATCGCCCATCGCGCCCATAATAGCCTCTTCCTTGCGGAAGAACCAGCTGCCGGGGCCGTCGATGCTCCAGAATTCCGGTCCAGGGTGTCCGAACGAGGTGCGGAAAGTCAAAACGCGTCCGAGTCCTGCAGTCTCCAGCAGTTCCTTCGCTTTTACATGTGGCGGCATCAACCGTTGGTTGTGTCCCACCATCAAAAACACGTTATTTTGGCTGGCCGCATCAATCATCGCTGCGGCTTCCTCATCGGTTACAGCCATCGGCTTCTCAACAAGTACGTGAGCGCCGGCATTGGCCGCCGCAATCGCTACTGTGGCATGCAGGTAGTTGGGCGTACAGACGCTGACTGCATCCGGTTTGATCTCGGCAAGCATGTCCTCATAGTTGGCAAACGCTTTGGCGCCGTATTGGTCGGCATATTTCTGCGCACGCTCCGTTACGGGATCACAGAATGCAACAAGCTCCACATTCGGGTTTGGCGCATATTCGATGATATGCCTTTTCTCGGCAATGGATCCGCAGCCAACGACTGCCACTCTGATTTTACTCATAATATGAACAACTCTCCTCTTTCATGAATGTGAATGTTTTTTTGGACTTACGCTTTATAACCGTTTTCCTTCAACCAGTTCATGCTGGTTTGCACCGATTCCAGCGGCGGGTTCGCACAAGTGTCCTGCTCGACTATAAGCCATTCCACATCAGCCTGCTTGGCTGCTGCGATGATGTCGTTAAGGGCCAGATCGCCTTGTCCCAGCTCGACGGTGTCAATCGACTTGCCTTCACTCTTGCGGAAATCCTTCAAGTGCAGCAGCGGCAGTCTGCCTTTATACTTCGCGATATAAGCAAGCGGGTCCTGCTTCGCATACTGCACCCAGCCGATATCCATCTCGACCTTCAGCAGATCGGCATCAATATGGCTGTACATGGCATCGAACACGAACTCGCCATCGATTTTGCTGGCGAATTCAAAATCATGATTATGATAGGCAAATTCCAGGCCTTCCTCTTTCAAACGCTTGCCGATAGCGGCAAATTTCTTGAAAAGATCCTGCCAGAACGCTTCGCCGCCGCTAAGCAGATCCGCCGAAAGGTATGGACAAATTACATAGCTTGCCCCCACTGTTTTCAAAAAAGCTATTTCTTCTTCCAGATTCTCCGTCAGACGCTGCAGGCTGACATGGCTTCCGAAAGCCTCAATGCCCAGCTCCTTCAGCAGATCGCGCATCTCTTCAGCGGAAGCGCCTCCATAACCGGCGAACTCTACGCCTTCATATCCCATTTCGGCAACCTGACGCAGCGTTCCGTTAAAATCCGAAGCCATAACGTCGCGCAGCGTATATAATTGCAAGCCGATTTTCATATTTGCCATCCTCCTTCTTCTGTTTACCGATCTGACAATCATTATAGTGGAAAAGCTTCCGCAAGGAGATGTAGAATATACTTATGACATGAACAATAATGCTACTAAATGAGGTTAGCCGTTATGTATAACGATGTGATGCTTTGCAGCTATTCCTATCATTCGCATCCGTTCCAGGTCGAATATTCCGAAGGCCTGTCCACCTATCTGTTTCGCCTTCAGACTGAAGGCTCCTGCGAGGCGCTGGTAAATGGCCGTATGGAGCGGATTGAGGCCGGTGATCTGCTGCTGTTCAAGCCCGGAGATCCCTATGAGCTTAACATCGTGGCCGGAAGCCAAACAACCGAAGCCGATAAACCGCAGGCGTCGAGCGGCGATTATTTCGTCATTTGCAACGGACCGTGGCTGGACGAATGGTGGGCCAGGAAGGAACGCCCGCAGAAGACGAAAATCGTTTCCGATGAGCGGCTGTTGTCCATATGGAGGGCGCTTGTCCTTGAGAAACGGCGGTTTGAGCAGGAAGACCGGGAAATGGCCGATTATTTGCTGCGCTCCTTATGCCTGGGGCTGGACCGCGCAGTCGCCACACAGTCCGTGCTTCACGGCAAATCCTTTATCGCCACACGCATGAAAAATTTCATCGACGAACAGGCCGGTGGGCCTTTTCTTATTCAGGATGTCGCCAGCCATGTCGGGCTTAGCGTTTCCCGCACGGTTCATTTATTCAAGGAATGCTTCGGCGTTACCATTATTCAGTATACCCAGGATGTCCGCTTATCCATGGCGATGGAGCGGATGAAATTCAGCACCATGCCGCTCGAACAAATTGCCGAGACCTGCGGATTCGGCAGCTATTCCTATTTTTATCGTATTTTCCGCCGGCAGTTTGGCATGTCACCCGCTGTATATAGAGAGCAGCAGATCTAGCCCGAGCCTTAGCAGAAGCACACTTGCGCAAAAATAGCGCTGACCTCCCCAGATGGAGAGATCAGCGCTTTCTTTAAAACCGGGACGCCCTTAATATGCGGCGACGCCCAGCATCTTGATGGTTTCTTCAATAAAATACGGTTCATCCTCCGGCGTTCGCGAGGTAATCAGATTCTCATCCACTACCACCGCGTTGTCAATAAAACGGCCGCCCGCATCATTTATTTCTTCATGCAGCTCCGGATAGGCGGTAATATTCCTGCCCTCCAGAAGCTTCGCCCTTACCAGCAGCTGCGGACCATGACAAATCGCCGCAATGACCTTGTGGTTTTTGTCCATTTGCTTGATAAACTCGATGACCGGCTCGCTGTCGATCAGATGGGAAGGTGATTTGCCTCCCGGTATGATGACTGCATCATAATGAGCCGCATCAGCTTCATCTGCTGACAGATGCGACGTGTAGGTGACCGTTCCGTTTTTACCGGTCAGCTCCGCACCTTTTTCCAGACTGATGATGACCGCTTCATGGCCATTTTTAACTATAGCTTCATAAGGGTTTTTCATCTCGGAATCTTCAAAGTCATTAGCCAATAAGAAAGCTACCCTCTTCGCTTGCTCCATCATAAGGCCCACTTCCCCTCTCGAGTGATAAGAAGAACCTGCAATAGCAGGTATATGGTCTATTACCCACTATGTGAAGACCTGAGACGCTTCGTCTGTAAATCAGCAATCAACCTCATTAGATCTGATTGATTATTGCAATCAACATGATCATTTCATGTATTTCGATCACCCGGTAGGCCACAGAAAAAAAGAGCAGCGGTCCGTCCGCTGCTCAGTTTTGCATCCCTTATTTTCTGATTTTAAGCTTGCCCGTTTTCCCGTTTCGCCTTCAGCCACTTGGGAGCCCCTTTATTCTTGCGGTCATGCTCGATTTCTTTCTTCGATTTGACCGGTTGAATGGTTTTCTCCGCTTTTCCCTTGCCTTGCTTTTTGCCGCCTTTACCCTTCGTTGCAGCGTTCTTCGAAGTTAAGGACTTGGCTGCCCTGCCAAGCGGCTTTCGCTCGCCTGCTCCTGCTGATGCCCTGTCCGTTCTTGGCGCTAGCTCGGCTGCTCCATCCGAAGATGAACTTATTGCACGGCGAGACAGCTCTGCACCACCTGCCTGCGGCTTTCTTGATGCAAGCCGGGGCAGACTTCCCGCTGCTGTGCCGGAGCTCGCCGTGGCAGCAAGCTGATCCTGATGATGCCCATTCACAGCTTGTTTCGGCTTGTCCGCAGATGACTGACTCTCATTCTCCGGTGCATTTGCGGTATCCTTTGTTGTATCGGCAGAGCTTCCAGCCCTTTGGAACGTTTTCTTCATTGTCTCTCGGCCTGCCCGCCTTTGGGCCGCAGCCGCTTCGTCCAACTGCCTGCCATACGATTTGCTGCCGCGGACCGCCCCATTGTCTCCCAGGTCGACCAGCTTGCCGCGGTACATCACCTTCTCCCGCAAATCAATGCCCAGCTGCTTGCGGAACTTATCCATTATAAACAGCTGCTGCGTTGTGACGATGGATACTACAGTTCCCGGCTTGCCCATCCGGCCTGTCCGGCCGGACCGGTGAACATAATGATCCGCATCAAGAGCAGGGTCCAGATGGACCACGAGCGGCAAATCCACAATATCAAGTCCCCGTGCCGCAATATCCGTTGCCAGCATCAACTGGATGCGGCCTTCGCGAAATCGCTGTAGCGTACCGGCTCTCCGCTGCTTGTCCGAATCTCCGTAGAGCGTTTCAATCTGGAAGCCTTCATAACCGAATTTAGCCTCATAGTTGGCAATTTCATCCGTTTCATTGATAAACAGAAGCGCTGTTTTGGGCTCCAGCATGCGAATGAGACGTCTTGCCGTGTCTACCTTATCCCTCTTGTCGCAGACGAGAAAATAATGGTTTACATTTTCAAGCGCCTGGCTGTTCCCCGTGGCATCAACCCGCTCAGGCTCGCGCATCCATCTTGCTTCCACCTTCTCCATCTCCACCGGGCGCGTTGCCGAGAAGAACGCAATCTGCCGGTCGCGTTTCATCGCCTTCAGAAGGGTCTCTACCTCTCTGGTCGATCCCAGATTAAACACCTGATCCGCTTCATCGATCACGACCAATTTAATATGATGAAGCTTCAGCTTGCCTGCAGCCATAATTTCATGAATCCGGCCCGGCGTACCCACGACAATATGCGGATGCAGCCTGAGCTTGTCCACTTGACGCTGCATCGCAGCGCCTCCAATGAGCTGCTGTGTCTTAATACCAAGCGGCTCCCCGTAATGCTCTGCAACCCGGAATATCTGCATGGCCAGTTCCTGCGTAGGCGCGAGCACCATGACCTGCACGCCGGAATTTTCCGTATCTACCCGCTGCAGGGCAGGCAGCATATAGGCCAACGTCTTTCCCGTCCCCGTTTGCGACTTCGCCGATACATCGCGGCCTTCAAGCAGCAGCGGAATAGCTGCTTCCTGCACGGCCGTCGGTGTTTCAATATGATTCGCTGCGAGCGCTGCCACAAGCAGCGGATTCAGCTCAAAAGATTCCCATGTTCCGTTCATCATGTCCCTCATTCCTTCTATAATAAGCACTTCTATTTCCGGTTGAGCCAGCGCCCGGCAACACGATCCGCCAGACGCGGAAACAAACCGTACAAACGAATACCGATCGCAGCGGATAATGGCATATCCACTTCAAGCGTCTTCCGCTCGATAATCTTTACAATTGCGTCTGCCACCTGCTGCGGTGTCATCATAAAGCGCCGTACGTTGTTGAAATAAGTCCCTCCCGGATCAGCAGCCTGCAAAAAAGGCGTGTCGATCGGACCGGGATTAACTGCCGATACCGTAATGCCCATTGGTGCCAGCTCAGCCCGCATAGCATTCGTCAGCCCCAGCACAGCATGCTTCGTGGCTGCATACCCCGAAGCTTTTGGCGTGCTTATTTTACCAGCCATGGAGGCCACATTGATAATATGGCCAAAGCCCTGATGACGCATATAGGGCAGTACAGCTTTTGCGCATCTTACCGTACCCATATAATTGGTATCCATCATGCTTTCGAAGCGCTCCACTTCCGCTTCGGCGAAAGTCTCGAACAGGCCGAAGCCTGCATTGTTAAGAAGCACATCAATGGTGCCAAACTCCTCATATATACGCCGGATGACCTGCTGAATCTCATTATTATCCGTAACATCCATCCGGTAGCATCCATGTCTGCCATCAAGTGCCGCCGATGTTTCCTTCAACCGGCTTTCATGACGTCCGGTTATAACTGGAATCGCTCCGCGCTTAGCCAGCTTTTTAGCCGTCTCAGCACCTATACCGCTTGTTCCTCCGGTTATTATAACAACCTTATTACGAATCAACGTTCATCACCCGAACTTCAGTTTACTTCAAGCTGGGCATTTAGGCAAAAAAAATCAAGTCGCATCTGTATCTTTTGATATATTTATGCAACAAAAAAGCTCCCGCAGGAGCTTAAAACATGTTACGATGCAATTAGGACCTGTATGTCCAGTTCGCCAATTCCTTCCATAATAAGAGGGATTGTGAGAGCTTTCTGGGCCTTGAATCCAGCCGCCTGCGCCGAATGCAAGACTTTAGGAGGGGTAATATCCACCCGGACACCCTGGTTATACAGCATGGTGCTCGCATTGCCGCTTATCATGTTGCCCAGCTCAGATATTGCGCTTTTGCCCATCTCGTCAATTTCCGATATTACATAGCCGCCCATCATCGCCGAGATCATTTTCATGGCAACCTCTTCACTTAAGCCGAATACAATATCGCCTGTCATTTGACCATTAAGGCCGATTTGAATCCAGATGTAATTCTCAACGAACTTAACGTCCTTAATCCCCAGTTGCCCGGCTGCAGGACGGATCTGGGCAACTTGTTCGATGACAATAATTGCGGATTCCAAGAAGGGATTAATATATTCAGCCTTCATCGTGAAGTAGCGCCCCTTTTCGACTAGATTCATTTGTCTTACTTTATCTAGTATTATACTAAATTAATTAGGACAAGTATACTACTCCCATACCCATTTTCATAAATTATGTAATATTTTGTCGAACGATAGTCCCAGGGAGGAATATTATGCCGAATGTATGGACACATTTCATATTTGGGCAGAAAGTATTGGAATCAATCGGTGAAGAAGCGCTGATCGCCTCTCCTTCCCGGAAACGGATGTTCAATATGGGCTGCCAAGGACCGGATTTCTTATTTTACCATCATTTTCTCCCTTGGCAGCAGGAGAAACTCATGAATCTGCTCGGCAACGAAATGCATAACCGCCACTGCGGACCGGTTATCATGGATCTGCTTGATGCGGTTAGCACCGAATCGGCAGAGGATGCCGGGTATGATGATGCTCTGGTCTATGCACTGGGATTCGTGCTGCATCATATTCTCGACTGCAATATGCATCCCTATGTATTCAGCCGTTCCGGCTTCCGCAAGTGGGACCATCAGCGATTTGAGATCATGATGGACACGCTCATTGTCCGCAAGCTCCTCGGCATTGAAACATGGAATACCCCCGTTTGGCGGGAAATCGACAATGAAGGCCAACTGCCCGATGTCATCGTAGATGCCTTCGAACAAGTAGCCGCCGTCCATTATCCGGAGCTTGCACCGCATATCAGACGTCATAACTGGACTTCTGCGATGCGGGACATGATTCGTGCGCAGCGTCTCTTCTATGATCCCACCGGAATCCGCACCATTCTTACCTTCCGCAAGATTGAACCGCTTGTCTATAAACGAAATCTGCCTCCCCTTGATATCCTGAACGAGTCCCATCGTCCCTGGCTGGATCCTACCGACGGCTATCGGACGAAGACAGACAGCATATGGGATATGTGGGATCATGCCATGGAGGAGGCCAAGCAGATTACAGCCACTGTTATCCAATGGCTGCGGGAGGTTCAGCGGATGACGAAGCAGCCTCAACATGACGACGGATTGTTCCAGTCCTGTCCGCTGCGCGAAGAAACTGCCGCTCTCATCGGAAGCCGCTCCTACGAAACGGGACTTCCGTGCGACAGCGGCGCCTCTATCCTGCACGCAGATCCAATCTGGCCGGATTCACAGGCAGGCAAGACATGATCCCGTATAGTCTGCTCCATATTATCTGCTCTGTCAGTCTTCCGGAAACTTTTTATATTGCCTCTTCCTTAATACGGCGGTAGCGCAGCCTTATCAAGCGTAAACGGTCATAGAGAAGATCCACCGGCTTGCCTTTAACCGTATCTTCCCCATAAACCTTGAATAAAACCGGCTTCAAATAACGGTCGCCCTCACTGAGCAGAGCCTCCCATACCAGCTGCTGCTCGGATTGCGGCACATGCTCCAGCTCGCGCTCAATCAACGGTTCAATATCATAGCCTTCCGTTTCTAGCTTTTCGATCCGCTCCATTAAATCACGGCGGGGCAGCTCAAGCTCAGCCTGCATCTGATCCAATGTTTTTCCTTTCGCAATTCCTCTCAGCAGAAGATGCTTCTCATTTTGCCTGTCCATTTGCATCTTGAATTTATTCTCCTTTTGCTTATACAGCCATTGGGTATACACCTTCTGATCCAATGAATCCGCAACCCATTCCAATGGAAAAACGGCCGTTTGCTCAAAAGTTCTCGTGATCCCAATAACCTCTTCGCCAAACGCGGCCAGCTTGCTTTCTCCCCAACCGGGAATTTGGGCCAGCTCGTCCAGCTGATGAGGGACGAATGCGCTGATCATCCAGAGCATCCGGTTGGTGGCGATCAAATAAGCCGATTTCTTATCGGCAATTGCCCTGGACCGGCGCCACTCGCGGAGCAGATCAAACAATTCGCTGTTGGCATTGATTTCCCCGTAACACTGCAGCATCGCAATCAGACTGCTCTTGCCTGGAGCAGCCTGACGATCATCAAGCAAGCCGTCAATGAGTGGTATGAAGCCTTTTCCCATCTGGACAGCAACCCCATGACGAAAAGCCGTCATCATTTCCTCCCAGGAACCTCCCTCGAACCAGACAGCCGGACCATCCGGCTCCTTTGCTTCGTCATCTGCCCACATAACCGACCATATCCCCTCCTGCTCACAAATTGACAGCTGGGCTTGCGAGCTCAGGCCGCTCTCTTCCAATTTCTCAAAAGTGTTTAAAAAAACGATTTGCATACGGCAGACCTCCATCAGATTGATCATCAATCGCGAACGCTGTACTGGCACAAAAAAAAGCACCTCTCCTGCCTGTTAGGGCTGAAGAGGTGCTTCCTCACGTTGCAACGATTTGATTGTTCAAAGCATAGCATATGTGCGAGTCTTCTTGCAATAGGCAGTTCTCTCAAGCTTGCGCCGCGGACACTCAGCCGGCATGGATATCAGTCTCCATTCCATATTGCCCCGCTGACTCATCGGATGCTATGATATAGCGAGCACACAAAGGACACCAGTTGAACGGCAATGGTCCTAAAGTGAAGGAGGTTTTTCTAAATGCTGCTGCCTGATTATGATTTTATGTCTGATATGACAGAAGATACATCCACGCGTTTTGTTACTTTCATAACACCGAATTATAAACGTTTTGATCTTGCCATTATGTCGACAAGCCGTTTCTACGGCAAGAAACTGGTGACGGACCTGCAGAGCGGACGCACTGCAATTATGGGCCAGGATGACCTGGAACAGGAAGGTTATCTGGAGCACGTATTCAAGCTTACCGAAGAAGAAGCCGGCGACCTCAGCCAATTTCTAGAGCTTGTTGTTGGAAGTGTGAATTTTACCGACTGATCCGGACACACTAATGGGGTATTAAACAAGTGTTACATCGGGAGGGAATCACCATGAGCAGTGGATTCGAGAAGGAAAATCGTCAGCCGAGCGCGGATTTGTCCACGGTTGAATCCCAGCGCAATGACCTCACAGCAGAAGAATTCCCCGAGGGGCCTTACGGCTCTGACCTGATCGCCCGGTCACTGGGCAAAAGCACGCCGTGGCGCATCGATCAGCGGCCCTCAAACCGTTTCAGTTACGAGAATCGCGAGCTGCACGCCGGTATGGATCGAGAGTATCCCGGAGACGACGATGCCGCTCCTGCCGTGCCGGATGTTCAGGACGAGCCCTGAACCATATAGAAGAGCCGGGACCCTCTTTAAGGGTACCGGCTTTTTTTTGGAAACACATGACATATAAAATTTCAAGCCAGCTAACCTACCATTTAAGATGCTCTCCGAACAAAAGAGCATTACTGAGCTCGCGCCCCGGCGCAGTCACTGTCCTGCCTTTGTACCACAGACCCGATGAGGCGCCGCCGTCGAGATTCATGGCCTGCTGGGCGCCCAGTTGAATCATGATCTGCGCCCACTGCTTCATGGTCGCGCCCGATACGGTAGCGACTATGACCGATCCGTCTTTGCGGATGGCAATGCCGCTCCTTGCCCCGCCGCCGCTGATGATTTTCGGATCCCGGAAACCTTCGTCTGCGGCATTCAGAGATACTTTCCCGTCCTTCACAAGTCTCGGTCCAGCACCTACAGCCGTCTGCACCTGGCTCCAGTCCAGCTTCTTGCCGTCCATCTCCTGATACTCGACTCTGTAAGTTACCTTATCGCCCACTTTAAATTTGGCAGCCTGCCCTTTCTCTGCGCCCATAAATACAAGAATATATCCATCTTTGGGTATCGCGGCATTTTCCCCGTATGCAATCAGGTTTACTTTGCCATTCTGTACAATAACAGCCACTGCAGCAGCAAATCCTAGCCTGGCTCCGCGTGCGGGCGTGAATAACGTAGCTGCCGATCCGGAAGTCGGTTTGCGGTTGATAAAATAAGCATACCAGCCGCTCATGCGCCCGCTGCCCTCAACCTCTCCGAAAATCTTGATCCGCAGCGAATCCATCACCGCGCTTCCATCCCATTTGAACCCGATCGTCGTCCCAAGATTGCCAATATGCTCCGGCAGTCCATCACGGATCAAGTTGCCGTAAGGATCGGGAACGCCGCTGTATGCATCAAAGAAAGTCCCGTTAATCGCGATATCGGCATTGTAGGTTTTGGCAATTGACGCAAGCGGCTGGACAGAGCCTACGCTTCGGCTTGCAATACCCGCTGTCACCGGCATACCTTTCGGAATCGTGACCGTGCTTATGGAGAATGATTTTCCTCCTGCCGATACTTTGCGCGATCCCAGCTTAGGCTGGAATGCAAGCTTAAGCGGCTGCGCGGTGGAGACATGAACCGGCAGCTTAAGCTGACCGCTATAGCCTGTGGAGACCACATTAATTGTCAGTGTCGTCCTGCCCGTTCCAACCGCTGTAATTACTCCTGCCGTATTCACCTTGGCTACCGCCGGATTGCCTGTTTGATAAGTTAATGCAACCTCTCTGGAAACAGTAAGCCTAGTGCCAAGGAACAGACGGGTGCCTGCCGCTAGTTCAACCGCAGCCTTCGGATAAGCGAGCGTCACTCTGCCCTGCGGCTGTTCAGGCACAGCAGCCTGCGCCATAACCGACGCTGTCCGGTTTATTCCTGATTGATTGTAACCATTGGCGGATATGGCTGCGGCCGTTTCCGTCAATGGTCCTCCCAGAGCTGCCGCTACCATCATGACGCCAAGACCGGCGGTCCTCCAATTGTGCCTGTACATTCTTTTATACTGCTTTCTGCCTTTGTGCACCTTGCCCCAATCCCTTCCTCATCCTAATAGGTATCACCTTATACAATTGTCGGACAAGGAACTTCGAATATGAATATCTGCTTAGATATTCCTTGCAGAAAAAAAAAGATTCCTTACGTGAAGGAATCTCTATCGTCCGCTGCTATATGAATAATGTTTAGCTTATGAGTGCCATCAGGCTTTTGAATTCAAGCTCTTCGAATTTGCCAACGACCCGCTGCCGCTGCCGGTCAATTTCCCAGCCGCATAAATCAAATTCCAGCTCTACCGGTACGTCAAGGCGGATACGGGCCAATTCCCTTGAGAGATGAAGCATCTCCAGATCGGCTTCGATCTTGGCGCGAACCGTCTTGGAAAGGCTGTCCAGGTTCTCCAGTATGCCATCGACGGAACCATATTCCTGAATGAGCTTATGGGCTGTTTTCTCCCCAATTCCGCGCACCCCGGGATAATTATCACTTGTATCCCCCATCAGCCCTTTAACACAAATCACCTGCTCCGATGTAAGCTGCCGTTCTTCCAGCAGGAACTCCGGCGTGTATACCGCATAGTTGCCTTGGCCTTTTTTCATTATGACAACCGAGATCCGCTCATCCACCAGCTGCAGCAAATCATGATCTCCTGAAAGTACATAGACATGCGCATCGCCGCTGTGGCGTTTGGCCAGCGTCCCGATGCAGTCATCCGCTTCATAGCCGGCAATGCCGACATTGGGAACGCCAAAGCTTGCAACAACATCCTTCACCAGATCGAACTGGGGAATCAGATCTTCCGGCGCAGAGGGCCGGTTGGCCTTGTAGCCGTCATATTGAGAGGTACGGAAGGTTTGACTGCCCATATCCCAACAGCATACGACATGCGTTGGCTTGAAGCGCTGCACGGCGTCCATAAAATACTTCACAAACCCGTAAATGGCGTTAACCGGAACGCCGCTGCTCGTTCGCCTTACTGTTCCTCCATAGGAGTTGGCAAAAAAAGCGCGGAACAGCAAAGCCATTCCATCGACAAGCAGCAGCTTGTTTTCACTATTCTCCTTGATTTCCTGGCTCTCCAGGTCCTCAAACATTGCCATTTGATCGTAAACACTCATATTCATCCACCCGCTCCCTTCGTCCGCCCCGTTTACTCTCCCCGAATAAAATGACCTATTCGGCGCGCCGCTTCAACAAGACGCTGCCTGCTCTCCACAAGCGCAATGCGAATAAATCCTTCCCCTTGCGCGCCAAACGCGTCGCCGGGAATAACAGCCACGCCGCAGCGGCTTAGCATTTCCCGGGAAATGCTCCGGGAGTCCCACGGATCAGCCAGATTCCAGCACATCGTAGGCAGCTGGGCCCAGACGAACATTGTCGCTTTAGGCTTCGCTACCTCCCAGCCTTCTTCGCGCAAAGCATCCAGAAACGCATCCCGCCGCTCTTCATAGACAGCGCCTACCGACGGGATTGCTCCCTCCATATCCTGCTGCAAAGCGGCAATTCCAGCCTCCTGCACCGGCAGAAACACGCCATAGTCGATATTCGCCTTAAGCGCTCCCAGAGCGCCCACTGCTTCTCTGTTTCCTGCCAGAAAACCGATCCGGCAGCCTGCCATGTTGAAGCTTTTGGATAAGGAATGAAATTCGACCGCAACCTCGCGGGCACCCTCCACCTGCAGTATGCTGGGCGGCTTGTAGCCGTCGAAGGCCATTTCGGAATAGGCCAGATCATGAACGATCAGAATCTGATGCCGCTTGGCGAACGCGACCGCCGCGGCAAAAAAGGACGAATCGGCTACAGCCGATACCGGATTGCCGGGATAGTTCAGCAGCATGAATTTGGTTTTGGCCAGCACCTCAGCCGGTATTGAAGCCAGATCCGGAAGATAGCCGTTCTCTGCAAGCAGCGGCATATGGTATGGTGTTACTCCAGCCAGGGCGAGCCCTGCAGCGTAAACGGGGTAGCCCGGGTCCGGCACCAACGCGATGTCGCCGGGATTGCACAGAGCGAGCGCCAGATGGCCAAGACCGTCCTGCGAGCCCATAAGAGAGAGCATCTCGGTTTCGGGATCAACCGAAATGCCGAAGCGGAATGCCAGCCAATCTGCCGCCTGCTCCAGAAAAGCTGCGCTTCCTCTCGATCCCGGATATTGATAGGCCCCGTCTCTGAGCACAGCCTCGCTTAATACCTGCCGAACCCGCTGCGAAGGAGGCAGGTCCGGACTGCCAATACTTAAATCGATTACATCAAGCCCCTGCTCGCGCGCCTTGCTCTTCCATTGTCCCACCTCTGCGAATATGGAAGAACCCAGCATGGACAGCCGCTCGGCCTGCCATTTCTTCGTCACCAGCCAGTTCCCTCCAACGTTGTCAACTACCCCAGACACGATCATAGTCGTCGTCCTTGAAACCTACCGTTACCTTTAAGCCGTCTGTTACGACTGGCCTTTTGATTAATCTGCCATTGGAAGCCAGCAGCTCTATTTTTTCCTGATCTGATAAAGTGGGGAGCTTATCTTTTAGATTCAATTCTTTATAAGCCTCTCCCGAGGTATTAAAAAATTTCTTCACCTCAAGTCCGCTCAGCCCGATCAGCTCTGTTAATACTTCAGCGGATGGCGCCTGTTCGAACAGATTATGCGAGTCCAGCTCATAGCCTTTGTCTTCGAGCGATTTAACGGCATTGCGGCAGGTACCGCATTTGGGATAACCATAGAATGTCAATTTCTTCATGGAAGCTTCCTTTCGTTACAGCCAAAATAAAGCCAAAATCTTCACTATACCCGCTGACCGGCAAGAAGCAGCTTCTCCAGCTGCTGCAAATCCTGCGGAAGAGCTGCTTCAAATTCCATATATTTATGCGTCATGGGATGGGTAAAGCCGAGCGTTGCGGCATGAAGCGCCTGACGCTCCACAGCTGCTTCCAGCTCGGCTGAACCGCCGCTGCTTCTACCGGCCGATGCATAACCATAGAGCTTGTCGCCGATAAGAGGACAGCCGATATGCTTCATATGTACCCGAATTTGATGCGTACGTCCAGTCTCAAGCTTCAGCTTGATCTTCGCTGCGCCGCCGCTCCGATAAACAGCTTCGGTCTCGTAATGGGTGATCGAAGCATACCCGCCTGGAATAACCACGCGCAGATGCGGTTCTTCGGGATTGCGGTCAATCGGGGCATCCACCGTTCCGGATGCCGGATCCGGAGAGTTATAGACAAACGCGCGGTAGCGCTTGTCGATCTCGCCAGCCTGCATCTGCTCCGACAACTGCTGATGGATATAGGGATTTTTGGCGATTGCGACAAGCCCTGAGGTCTCCTCATCCAGCCGATGGATCGGTCTGAAACGGACCGTTTCTCCCCTCTCCAGCCAGTGATGGACAACCCCGTTGGCGAGCGTACCCGTATAATGTCCGTGCGTGGGATGAACGATGATTCCAGGAAGCTTGTTCACAATCAGCAGCTCGCGGTCTTCGTATACAATATCGAGGGGCATCGGCTCAGGCAATATATCATCGGATTGCTCCTGTTCCATACGCACGGCCAGACAATCGCCCTGCTTGACCCGTTCATTTGTAAACACGCGTTTCCCGTTCAGGGTCAGTCCCTGCTCCGTCAGCTTCAGCCGCGACATCAGCTTGCGGGAGACGCCCAGCCGCTTCTCAAGCACCGTCCGTACCATTCTGCCCTCATCTTCGGCGGATATCTCAAGCACCAGCGGGTCATAATAGAAGCCGCTCATTTCTTTTTGCGGAATACTTCGGCGCTGCGCACATACTCCGTATCGGGAACACCCAGTCTGGCATTGGCAAAACGGGCAGCTGCGAAGAAATAATCAGAGAGCCGGTTGATATATTTCTGTGCCTCGGGATTGACGGGAAGCTCCGCCGACAATGTAACGACGCGGCGCTCCGCTCTGCGGCATACAGTCCGGCATACATGCAGCAGGGCCGACACTTCACTTCCTCCCGGCAGAATAAAGCGGGTCACTTCCGGAGCCGCCTCCACATGAGCGTCTATCCACCCCTCAAGTCTAACCGCCGGCTCCGCATCCATTTTCATCTGACGGCTCTTAGGATCAGCAAAAGCAAGATCAGAACCGCAATCGAATAATTCCTGCTGGATCTGGGCCAGCTGCACCACCAGCTCATCCAGCCCGCCTGCTGCCGCTGCTACAGCCGCCGCCTGGCCAACGAATGAGTTCAGCTCATCAATCGTACCGTAAGCTTCAACACGTTCATCATCCTTGCGGACACGTCCGCCCTTTACCGACGTTTGCCCATCGTCTCCCGTTCGGGTATATAATCTCATGGCTTGACGAGCTCCTTCATGACTTCAATGGATAAATCCTGATCCGGCGCATTTGCCGGAATAATCATCAGCATATTGGGTTCGTTATAGCCCGCATCCTTGAATATCGTCTTTTCGACGGGAATCGCGAACAAGCCCTTGACGAGCTTCGGATTCTTCGAATCGCCGAGGTCGCTCTCAAGCACACCTTCCGGATAGGCGGAAGCGTCGAACCACTTGTCCAGCTGAATCGCCGGGCCCTGAGTAATCATGCTCATCAAGGTATCCTTGGGGAGGATCAGAATTCCGTTTCCTCCGGCAGCAATCTCCACAATCAGCTTCTGGTCGTTGTACATTGGAGAAGCGTTTACTTCAATCGTCTTCTCTTCGCCAAATTTGGCTTTGAGCTGCTCCTCGACCTTGGCAGCCACACCATCCGGCAAATATTCCTTGGGCATAATAAATACAGTCAGATCGGCATTGGATCCGCAGCCCGAAAGAGTCATACACAATACCAGTAACGCAAAACCTGCAAATAAAGCTCGAAACCTTGTCGGCAAACGCAGCAACATAATCCCTCCACATCGAATATCTACGTCAAATATAGCATAAATAAGACTATAAAAAAAATAAAAGAAGCCCTCGTAGGGGCTTCCCGGGTAAGAGAATCCGCATTATGATGATTTCGACTTTTTTCTCATGACATGCATATACTCATTAATCTTCAAATCCAGCTTCCGGCTGAGATCAATCACGATATCGGAATTAAATGTCGTTTCTTCCGTATAGGATTGCTCCATCTTCGTTCGGAGCGCATAAATCTCAGCTTCTAGTGATTGTATCGAGGAAGACAACTGTCTAGCTGACACGGTGCCCGGCTCATTATTGAACGATAGGCCATAATCCGCAAAAGCCATTGCCATCCCTCCTTGTCGTCGATCTAATGCTGTTGTTTCGTGGAATTTATCCCACAATACTTTAAGGATATAGCAACGGAAGATGTTATTGGTTCATTTATTCTTCTTCGTTGTTCCTAGGTTTCTTGCAGTTTTACTAAATTATAACAAACAATTACAATTATGAATATCATTTTTTGCGGCCAAAACGGACTTATCCTGCCGTATATTTGCGGACAAAATTGCCTATCCGCTCAATCGCCTCAGTCAGTTGGCTGACAGATGTAGCATAGGAGCAGCGCAGATGGCCTTCTCCACCAAGACCGAACACATCTCCGGGCACGGCGGCAACACTTTGCTCAAGCAGTAGGGCGGTGGCGAACTCTTCGGAGCTGAGTCCGGTCGCCTGGATAGAAGGAAAGGCGTAGAACGCTCCTTGGGGTTCATGGCATTCCAGGCCGATTTCGCGGAACCCGTGAACCACGAGACGGCGGCGCTGGTTATAAGCCTCCACCATGCGGTCTTTTTCCTCCAGTCCGTTTTTGAGAGCTTCCAGAGCTGCGACCTGAGCCATTACAGGTGCGCACATGACGGTATACTGATGAATTTTCAACATAGCCGCTATAAGATCGCGGTGCCCGCAGGCATATCCAATCCGCCAGCCGGTCATGGCGAACGCCTTGGAGAAGCCGCTGACCAGAATAGTCCGGTCCTTCATGCCCGGAAGCGAGGCAAAGCTGACATGCTTGGTGCCGTACGTAAGCTCCGCGTAAATTTCATCCGAAATGACGATCAGGTCATTTTCCTCGACCACTTTTGCAATCGGCAGCCAGTCTTCACGGGTCATGATACCGCCCGTCGGATTGCTGGGATAGCATAAAATAAGTACTTTGGACCGTGGTGTGATGACAGCCTGCAGCGACTCGGCCGTCAGTTTGAACTGATCCTTGGCATAGGTTTCAATTCCGACCGGTACGCCTCCGCTCAGGGAGGTGATCGGCGAATAGGAAATATAACAAGGCTCAGGAACAAGAATCTCATCCCCTGGGGCAATAAGCGCACGCAGTGCCAGATCGATCGCTTCGCTTCCGCCTACCGTCACCAGTATTTCATTGCCGGGTTCATAGGAAACATCGAATTGACGGTTCAGATAATGACCGATTTCCTCGCGCAGCTCCGGCGTACCGGCATTGGAGGTATACTGGGTTTTGCCCATTTCCAGCGAGTACACACAGGCCTCACGGACATGCCATGGCGTAACAAAATCAGGCTCGCCCACGCCAAGCGTAATAATGTCCTTGCGGCCGCTTGCCAAATCAAAAAATCGGCGGATTCCCGATGGCTTCATAACCCGTGCCTGCGGCGAGAGATAATCAGCCATGGAAGTCCGGCTTGTCAGGGTGCTCTGCTGAAGTTCTTCGTCTTTTATCATGATCGGTCACCCTTTACGGTGAGATAAGAAGACGGTGATCGTCTTCATGCTCTTCGAATATAATGCCATCCTGTTTATACTTCTTCAAAATAAAAAATGTTTTGGTGGACAGAACCGCGTCAATGGGTGACAGCTTGTTGGAAACGAAGGATGCGACGTCTTTCAGCGTCTTGCCTTGAACCTCTACCAGCAGGTCATAAGCGCCTGACATCAAATAGACCGATTTCACTTCGGGATATAGATAAATCCGCTCCGCGATGCCCTCGAAGCCCCGGCCGCGTTCCGGTGTAATCTGCACCTCAATCAAAGCCGTTACCTTCTCGTCCTCCACTTTGCTCCAGTTGACGACAGTGGCGTATTTGACGATGATATGGTCTTCTTCCATTTCTGCGATCTCCTGCTTTACTTCCGCCACCGGTTCATCCAGCATGGTCGCGATCAGATCCGCACTGCGGCGCGCATCTTCTTTTAGCAGCTCTAATATTTTCATCTTGCGCTCATTCATCGTCATACCCTCCCAAAGCAATATTAATCAACCGCAGGCAGTACCGCCCTCCAAACGACTACAATGGTGGACAGTCCTGCCTTCGCGTCATTAGTTATAATGAATATATTACAACGAATCCAAGCTTCCTGCAAAGCGCAAAGATGTAAGGCTTGCAAACAGGAAAGAGCCCCATCAGGGGGCTCTTCCGAAAAAAACGGCCCAAAGGGCTGTTTAAGCTACATATAATACTGGCCGTTTTGCTGCGGCATTTGCTGCTGCTGCTGATAAGTCTGATGCTGCCCGGAAGGCTGCTGCATTTGTTGGCTTGACTGACTTTGCTGAAGCTTTTGCAGATGCTGTTCCGTCTTGACCAGGGTTTGCTGATTTTGCTGGAGCTGCTTGGTCAGATCCTGACGGAGCGCAGGCGATGAGACGCTGTACATATTGGCCTGCTTCATCGCGTTGAACAATTCTCCCTGCATATGAAGCGTATTATTCAGCAAATGGGTGAACATCCCGCGGATTTCCGGACAGCTTGATTCTGTTGCCGCTGTCGCGTACTCCCGAACCACACGTTTCAGATCGGCCAGGACGGTATAAGCCATATCCTCTTCCGGCATGAGCATTTGAACTTGTCCATTTTGCATATTTTGCTGCTGATACATATCGGATTCCTCCCGTTCCTCTAATTTTGCGGCTGGGTTGGTGCCAGCTGCTGATGCTGCTGAAGTGAATTCATTAATGTCTGCGTGTTCTGGTGGTGCATCGATATCATTTGCGAACATACCTGTTTAATTCCCTGGGTCTGCGCTGCAACGGCTACAGCAGCGCATTGCTTCATCAGTAGATCCTCATTGGATATGGAATCGACGATATATTCCATTTCCTTGGATGAGATAGGCTGCATCATGTGAAAACTCCCTCCTTTTTTCCAATTCATTGAACCTTCCGTATTATGTCCTCCGCCTGAAATTTATATGTATCCGAATTCCTCCTTTTCAGGAAGAATTCAATCTTTCCGGATTAAGGAAGATGGATTGTTTTTACATGGTCAAAATGCAGATAAATGGATTTGCCATCCGCGTTCGACAGTTCGATCATGCTCTGATCAATACTTTTGAGGACTCCGATTTTATTTGGGTTCTCGCCGAGATCCAGGATGACGAATTCACCAAGCAGTTTATTCATTTGCTGATCAAACGTACGGGCAAGCGTAATGGGAGAAGGCTTGAGCGGAAACTGCTCCGGCGTCAAGGTATACGGCGTGACATTGGGGTTATATGGTATCAAATATTTCAGATGCTTCAGGGAAACCATGACCGAATGATAGACCGGCGAGTAAAAAACAAAGAAATCGTTCATCACACTCGTTAAATAGCCATGGATCGACTGATGGCCGGTAATATACAGTTCGGAAAACATGCCTTTTGCGTTCATCAATACTTTTCGATATGAAATCAGATCATTTTGCTGCTCAAAATGCGGCTCCGGCACTTCGATATCCTGATACTCATTAACGATTAACCGCATCTGCTGCAGATGAACAAATGGTATATACAAAAATTGTCTCCCATTGTGCACGACTAGTATGTCTTGGCCCAAATCGATCAGTTTTCCTTTTATAGGTAGAGAAGCGCCGGAAACGTCAAGCTCAACATACTGGTCTAATAAAGGATGACGACTTTTCAATGAGAACAACCTCCTTTCATCCTGAGATTTGCATCCAGATATTATTGAGGCGCATTTGATATAAATCGGTTAATGATAGATTTTAATAGCAGCTGGCAAAGCTGCTGCCAGCGCCGGCTTGATATGCCGGCACCGGCATGAATTCAGCCCTGATTCCCATCCTTGTGAAAGGCTCACAGTCACAATTGGCGCGATTGATGCTGCTCGTGCAGTAATTATCCTTTTCTTCCTGATTTTTTGCTGCTGCTGTTTCTGCTTCCTTGATTGCTGCGGGATTTGCCCTTCCCGCTTCCTCCCGTACTGTTTCTTTTGCTTCCGGATTTATTGCCTTGGCTGCCCCCAGTTCTGCTTCCCTGAGTTCCTCCGGATTTTCCGCTGCCGCTTCCGCTTCCGCTTCCTTGAGTTCCTCCGGATTTGCTGCTGCCGCTTCCGCTTCCTTGAGTTCCACCGGATTTGCTGCCGCTTCCGCTTCCTTGAGTTTCTCCGGATTTGCTGCCGCTGCCGCTTCCCGATTTGTTGCCCTTGCTTCCGCTGCTGGCATATTTGCCGGAAGATTTAACGGTTTTGATATGGTAGAGCGGGATACGCATCAAATCTTGTCCGTTGACAACAAGGAGCATCGACTGATTTCCCACTTCGGCTATGAAGCCTTCCACTTTCTCAGGACCGCCCCAGTTTACTTGAGCAAAGGATTTAACCATTTTGTGTAAAACGCCAACAAAATCCGATGCGACAATATAGTTGGGCGTCCAGCTTCCTTGGCTTTTGCTGCCTTCAAGCTCGGTAATGCTTTTTACGTGACTTGAATTGATATAAACCGTACCTTCTTTAGCATACAAGGCAACATAATCGCTTTGTACCCCAACCAATCTGCCGACAAGAGACTCAGGACCGCCGCGGTTAATTTTTATTTGCTTGCCGATCAGGCTGTTCAGATAGTTGTCATAGTGGCTGCCGCCGCCCATTGAAGGGGACGCATCGGATGCATTACTTGTATAGCTTTTATGTCCTTTGCTGCCAGGACTGGCATTGCTGCTTAAGCTAACTGTTTTTTTGTTATGGCTTGCTTTTTGAATATGTTCCATTGAAGAATCCCTCCATGAATGAATAGATTATAAGCGGTTTGATACTTTCTAACTATTAGAAGAGAAGCTGGTGGAAGCTGATCGATGACAAGTTCTTTCTTCTAATAGCTGCAATAATGACGATCATCAGATCCGAGGCCGCATAGTCGAAAGATTGCGGATAATGGACACCAGAGCACTTTTCTTTCCTTCGCGACTAATTCCAGGGTTCAACCTTCAAAAACTTCAGCTGCTGACAATCCGGTACAACCGACTCGTTTCGTCTTTCATCCCTCCAATACTTGCCTCCATGAAATCCATCATGTTGAGCAATTTGTAATATATCTATATGTATCTCGCAATGATCCGGTACTAGATTCATATCTATTTTTATTCAAGTTGGATTGCAACCCAGCACAATAAAGTAGATTCATATCTATTTTATTCAAGTTGGATTGTAACCTAGCGCGACAGATAGATTATTTTCATAGCCTGTATAAATATGATATAAGGAGGAAATTATTCATGAGCGGTACAAATGGCAAAGGTTATAAAAGCAGCAAAAAAACATCAAAGAAGTCATGGAAAGGAGCGAAATGCAGTCCAAAGAAGCAAGATGCGCAGAGTACGGAAGAAGATACCAATGGTATGCCGTGCGCAGACGGCGAGGATTCTGTAACAAAAGGTAACAAGCACAGATCCGGCGATGTTCAAGGCACGCAAGGCGAGAACCGTTCCAGTGGACTTGGCGGCACACAGGGCTCCAAAGGCGATCAAGGCTCCAGAGGTGCTCAGGGCTCCAGAGGCGCTCAGGGCTCCAGAGGCGCTCAGGGCTCCAGAGGTGCTCAAGGCTCCAGAGGTGCTCAAGGCTCCAGAGGTGCTCAAGGCTCCAGAGGTGCTCAGGGCTCCAGAGGCGCTCAAGGCTCCAGAGGCGCTCAAGGCTCCAGAGGCGCTCAAGGCTCCAGAGGTGCTCAGGGCTCCAGAGGCGCTCAAGGCTCCAGAGGTGCTCAGGGCTCCAAAGGCGCTCAGGGTACACAAGGTTCTCGCGGCAGCAAGAGCCGGGGCGGAGGAAAACGCTCTTAAGGAATAACCTTCAACCACTCAGCTTTGCCAAACATGGCATACCAGCAGTGACCATTAGGCTGATGCCTGCATAATGTAAAGAATCATAAAAAAAGCCTATCGTCTTTACTGATAGGCTTTATCTTTTGGTTAAGGAGATGGTCCAATGTCCGGGGAAGGACTGCCGACCCGCAAAATAACGATCAATGAGGACGATTTGTCAAGGCTCCAGGCTGATGTATGGAGCAATGAATTCGCTCCCGTTAAACTTGAAATGGACGGAGAATCCTATGAGGCGCAGCTTCGCTTCCGCGGGGGCCATACTCGCAATTATCCCAAAAAATCTTACGAGCTGCGGTATGGTAATAATAAGACCATGCATTGGAATGCTGAATTCGACGACCCGTCGATGATGCGCAATGCCCTTTCCTTTTATTTTTTCAACTCCATCCAGGTACCGGCACCCTCAACCCGTCATTTCTGGCTGGAATGGAATGATCAGCCCCACGGCGTTTATCTGGATATCGAAGCCGTGGACCAGACCTTCTTCAGAAAACGGAAAATCGGCTCCAGGGCGCTCATCTACGCGGTTAATGACAATGCCAACTTCAGTCTCATCGACCCGGATACGAATCAGCATAAATCTACACTTTTTTCCGGTTACCGCGTGATGAAGGGGACGAAGGAGACACCTGTCCGCCTGACCCGCTTCGTTAGACGGATTAACCGCCCCGCCGGCGACGCTCTCCGCTCCTATCTCGTCAAGCGGCTCGACATCGGACTTTACTTGAAGTGGCTTGCCGGCGCCGTGCTAACCGGAAATTATGACGGATTTGATCAGAACTATGCCCTTTATGAGCATACAACAAGCGGCAAATACCGGATTATCCCCTGGGATTATGAGGGCACTTGGGGAAGAAACTGCTATGGCAAATTATGCGGCAGCGATCTGGTTCGGGTAAAAGGGTACAACATCCTGACGCGCAAAATATTATCCTACCGTTCCTGCCGGCAGGCTTATCGCCGTATTCTGAACCAGCTGTTGGCTGATAAATTTACCATACAGCGGCTGGAGCCCGTCCTGATGAAGCTGCACGGGGAGCTGACGCCAGCGATCAGAGACGATTTCACGAGAAAGTGGCCCTTCCACACTTTTCAGGAAGAGCCGGAGGTATTCAAGAACTACATCAATGAAAGACGGCTTATTGTCAGGGAAGCCTTGAGCAGCTGGAAAAATTAAACCGCCATGCGTCCTCATCTTCTTCTTTCAATATAGCTCCATACTTAAATAACGCTCGCCGCTGTCCGGGGCCATGCAGAGCACACGCCCGCCTTTTCCAATCCGGGAGGCAACCTGCATGGCTGCCCAGACAGCCGCCCCGGAGGACGGGCCCAGAAGCAGTCCTTCCAGTCTGGCCAGATCGCGCATGGTGCGGATGGCATCATCATCGGACACGCGGATAATTTCATCATATACGGAGGTGTTGAGTATAGCCGGGACGAAGCCGGGACTGGTGCCCACAAGCTTATGCGGCCCAGGCTGGCCGCCGGACAGGACTGGCGATCCCAATGGCTCGACGACAGCTATATGCAGACCGGGAATGGCCGCCTTCAAGGCTTCGCCTGTACCGGTTATTGTGCCTCCTGTTCCTGAAGTGGCGATAAAAGCGTCAAGTCGGCCTTCCGTTTGTTCGATAATTTCCGGCGCCGTTGTTACCCGGTGAATATCGGGGTTCGCAGGGTTCTCGAATTGATTGGGAATATAGCTGCCTGGCCGTTCAGCCTGCAGCTCCATTGCTTTGCGGATCGCGCCGGGCATCCGCTCCGCCGCCGGCGTCAGAACTACTTTTGCACCATAGGCCTTAAGCAGCGAGATTCTCTCCTGCGACATATTGTCGGGCATAACCAGAATCAGCTTGTAGCCTTTGGCTGCGGCATTCATCGCCAGACCTATTCCGGTATTCCCGCTTGTTGGTTCAATAATCGTATCCCCCGGCTGAATCTTGCCTCTTCGCTCGGCATCCAGAATCAAGGAAGACGCCGCGCGGTCCTTCACGCTGCCGCTGGGGTTGAATCTCTCCAGCTTTACAATCACCTCCGCGTCTTCCGGCTGCGTCAATCGCTGCAGACAAACCGCGGGTGTATCTCCGATAAGCTCCGTTATGCTGTTTACAATACGCCCCATTATATCCTCCCTGATTTCACTTTCTTTGCTCTATGGCCTCTTCGAACCGATCGCATAAGCCCATAATCTCTTCAAGCCTTGCCAGATGTATGATCCAGCTCTTGCGGATACCGTCAAGTCCGTACATCAGACCGGCCAATCCACCTGTAACAGCTCCGGTCGTATCTGTATCCTCGCCCAGATTGATTGCTTTCAATACCGCTTCCTCATAGCTTCCGGAATTCATCAGACACCACAGACTGGCTTCCAGCGTATGAACCACATAACCGGAGGACTGAATCTCATTCCTGCCCAGCCGCTTCAAATCCCCCTGCATAACGCGATCGAAGGCCGAAAGCTCCGGACTGAGGGCATAATGCCGGGCAACAGCTTCCTTAGCCTGATCCAGACTGTCCTCTAAATGCTTCCCTTCTATCAGGGAAATAGCAGTTTCCACATAGATTACACAAGCAATAATCGAAATCGGATGTCTATGGGTAAGAGAAGATATCCGCGTTACGGCATGTATGCGCTCTTCAAAGGAATGACCCTCCAGGTAATAGGCAAGCGGAAGAATCCTCATTAAAGAACCGTTGCCATTGCTGAATTCATCTGATCCGCCTGCAAGCTGCGGAGGCAGCGCCGCATCTTCCAGTCTGATGATTGCCTCCCGGGTGGCAATGCCGATATCAAATACTTCGTCATGCGGCGTCCATTTGGCTCTCCAGCACCATTCGCCGAACTTGCCTGCCAGATCAACCAAATCAATTTCTCCGCATTCCGCCAAGCTGTCCATCAGGCAGAAGGTAAGAGAGCTGTCATCCGACCAGGTTCCGGCAGGCTGATTATGCGAGCCGAAGCCTGTCATATCCATCAGCGGCGACTGCTCCAATGCTTGTCTCGACCGAAATTCGACAGGAACGCCCAAAGCGTCTCCAACGCATAAACCGATGATGCCGTCCTTCACTTTAGCCATGATCCCAATCCTCTTCCGTCATTTCATTAGCTTCCAATCCTGCTGCTCGCCGGATCAGCGTACGCTTGTTGTTCCACCCTCAATTATAATGGATCTAACGCCCTGCAGCTAATGAATATATATCGTTTCGTCAATACAGAGTAAAGCAAGGACGCATGAAAAAGGGACCGCCGCGGCAGCCCCTTATTTTTTGCTTCATTATATACAGGTTATACGGGTCGTCATGCCTATCCTCTCAATTTGCCGGATAGATAGGAAGCAGAGTTATCCGCACCGGATCACCCGTTCATTACAGCTGCATCGATAGCGGGCACTTTTGTCTTCTTGCGATAGACGACACGGGACAGCCAGACGCTGATTTCATAAAGAACAACCAGAGGGATAAAGACCATCAAATGTGAAATGAGTTCAGGCGGTGAGATCAGACTGGCCAAAATGACAAGTCCCAGGTAGGCATAACGGCGCATGCTGTTCAATACCTTGGGCGTAAGCACACCGATTTTTGTCAAAAACATAATAACAACCGGCAGTTCAAAAGCCAGGGACATGGGTATTACGATGCTGAGCATGAAACCGAAGTATTGGGCGATGCCGTACGTCTGGGTAAGATCCAGCTGGTCGGATATCCGGGAAGTGAAACTGAAGCTCATCGGAAATACGACAAAATACGCGAATCCAATTCCAATCAGGAAACATAGGACCGAGTAGGGAATGTAGCGCAGCGTAGCCTCCTGTTCCTCCTTCTTTAGCCCGACTTTCATAAAGCTCCAGAGCTGGTACAGGATATAGGGGAGAGTGACGGCTGCCGAAATCACAAAGGCAACCTGCATATAGATACGCAGCGCGTCCCAAGGCGAGAAAACATTCCATGTAATTCCGGAAGCCGGCGGAATGCCTTTCAGATAGAGAAGTACTTTTGGCGAAAGGATCAAGCCCCCGATCATGGTCAGAAATAGAACGACAATTACCCCGATAATCCGTTTTCGAAGCTCTGCAAGATGTTCAATTAAGGTCATCTTCTTTTCTTCAATCATCACGGTTTCCCCTTTCGTATTTGAATTATGCCTGGCCTCTTCCGTGCAGACGTTTGTTCAGCATGCCTTTCAGCTCAAACGTCCGAAAACCGTCCTTTATATTCCGGTTGATCTCACGGATATTATCCACGTCCTCGAATGAATATTTTCGAACTCCTCCTTTGGTCCTAACGGGAAAAACCAGCTTTCTTTCCTCGTAGTAACGAATCTGCCTTTCAGATAATCCTGTAAGCTCACACACCATCCCTATATACATCACTTTCTCTTCCATAACGCTTAGCCTCCTTTGGTGTTTGAATGCTTCAACATCAATTCAGTAAGTAAAATAACCTTGAATGTTAAGAAACATGACGTTAATCAAGGGGGTTGGGACGGATTATAGCAAGCGCTTTAAATCTTTGCAAGCCTATTATAAATATTTATTAAATTCAGGCTGCGCATAAAAATAATTTATGTTAGATAATCTAACATTTTTTGATTCGCCACGGCAAGCGGTGTGATACATTTTCCTTGCAAGGTTGAATCTACTTTGAGAAGGAGATGTCGCGCCGTGGAGACTAAAGAGAAACCGAATGAAATTACCCGCAGGCAGTTCTTAACGACCGTTGGAAAAGTCGGAGGATCGGCGGCCGTATTCAGTGTTATGGGAACACTCGGCCTGCTTTCGCCTGAAACCGTAAAAGCAGCAGATTTCACGCCTCCCCGAAGTGGCGATTTAACGGCAACCAACCGCAATGGCAAGAAAGTCATTATTCTCGGAGCTGGTATCGGCGGTATGACAGCTGCCTACGAGCTCGGTAAAGCCGGCTACGACGTTACCATTCTTGAAGCCAGGGAACGGGCGGGCGGACGGAACTGGTCGGTCAGGAAGGGCACGACAGAAGCTGAGGTGGGCGCTTCCAAGCAGATCGCCCGGTTCGATGACGGCATGTACCTGAACGCAGGTCCAATGCGCATTCCGCAGTTTCATGTGACCATGGACTACTGCCGTGAGTTTGGTGTGGAGATGGAGCCCTTCAACAACGTGAATGACAGCGCTTATTATTATAACGAGAATGTGGGCGCGCTTTCCGGCCAGAAGATCCGCAAACGGGCTGCCAAAGCCGATATGAGAGGTTATGTTTCCGAGATGATGGCGAAAGCCGTTAATCAGAAAGCGCTCGATCTCCCGATTACGGCAGACGAGAAAATTAAACTGGTCAACTATCTCAAGGCGGAAGGGAATCTTGAAGAGGATTTATTTTACCGGGGCTCTGAACGCGGCGGCTATAAGGACGAACCGGGAAGCAGACTGGACGCCGGGGTGCTGAGAGACCCTTTTGACATGAAAGCGATCATTAATTCCGGCTTCGGCAATTTCTTCAGCAGCGAATACAGCTATGATATGCAAATGATGATGTTCCACCCTGTCGGAGGCATGGATATGATCTCCAAAGCCTTTGAGAAAAGGGTAGGACACCAGATCAAATACAAGGCGGAGGTTAAAGAAATCCGTCAGTCCTCCTCGGGAGTGCGGATTGTCTATACGGATCTGCAGAAGAATGTCGACAGAGAAGTAACAGGCGATTTCTGCATCTGCACAATCCCCTTATCTGTCCTCAAGGGCATCCCGGCAGACTTCTCGCCTAATATGGCCAAAGCGATTTCCAGCGTCGGATATGCCTCCGCAGGGAAAATGGGGCTTCAGTTCAAACGCCGCTTCTGGGAAGAGGATGAGCAAATCTACGGCGGCAATACCATGACCAATATGGATATCACCCAAATGTACTACCCGCCTACGAAATATTTTTCCAAGAAAGGCATTCTGCTCGGTTACTATGTCTTTGGTTCCAACGCCGACAAGCTGGGCAAAATGTCCTATCAGGAACGCGAAAAGCATGCCATGATGCAGGGGGCCAAAATTCATCCGCAATTCTATGATGAGTTCCAGACCTCCTTCTCGATCGACTGGAAAAAAATAAAATACAATCTCGGAGGCTGGGTATCTTATTCCGGAGACGACCGGAAGACCTACTATCCTACTCTTTGCAAGCCGGACGGACGAATCTACCTTGCCGGGGAGCATATCAGCTACATCACGGCTTGGCAGGCCGGGGCGATTGAATCCGCCCGTTCGGTTGTAACGGACATCCATCAGCGCGTGCTGAAAGACTAATAGACCATAAGGAGGAATATTATTGAGCCTGCCGAAAAAAGTCAAATTATTGATGGGCACAGCCGTCATATCCAGCTTTCTTTGTGTGAGCGCATTTGCCGCACAGGGGGATCCCGAGACCCCGAACAGATATTTGAAGGAGCCTATTAATGAAGTGGAATACTACGGAAGCCCCACTTCTTCCATCTCCAGCTCGGTCGCCATCCCTGCAGGTTCAGCCACTTTTTCGACAAGCGGTACTGTACCGCCTGTGCTCAACAAGGATGGGAAAACCGTATATGAACGATACGGCGATACCAAGACCCAGGGAATCGGCATTCTGAAGGAAATTGAAAAGCAGTTGAAGGAGCAGGATCTGACACTTGCCGATGTCGCTTATCTCCGCGTATACATCGCCCAGGATGCTCTGAAAGAAGGCAAATTTGATTTTGACGGCTGGTTCGAAGCCTATGCGCAATTTTTCAACACACCGGAAAATCCCGTTAAACCTGCCCGCTCCACACTTGGAGTCGCCGCCCTGGTCAATGCTGATTGGCTTATTGAAATTGAAGCTGTTGCCGTCTATCCCAAGCGCTACAATCAAGATTAAAAATAGAGGAGTGATCATATGCTGCAAAATATCGGACTGCCCGGACTTATGATGATTCTCGTTGTCGTTTTGATTGTTTTCGGCCCTACCAAGCTGCCGGAGCTCGGACGTGCAGTAGGACGCACGCTTCATGAGTTCAAATCATCAGCCAAGGATCTCGTTGCCGATCATAAAGAGGAAGATAAGCAAGTATAGTCTACAAATATATCTTACACAAATAAAAGGAGAAGCCCCGCTATTTCAGGGCTTCTCTTTTTGCTCTGTTTATTTCTCCAATAAAGCATCGTCTGATCCAACGCAAGGACCACCCGAATATTTGTCCAGCCGCTTGGATCAGACCGGTTCCTTCCTTCCGGCAGGACTTTTGTTCACATAGCCCCGTACCAGGAACCAGCATGCTAACGGAAATGCGCCAATGATCAGCATAAGCCAAGGAATAGCCTGCGGTGCGGAATTTGCCTGGGGCAGTACGAGCAAATAAGCGGCAATCCCAACTAGGCGTCCAATTGTCAGGGAGGTTTCCCGCAGGACAACGAATTCTTCCCGCCGTTTGACGCTTTCCTCATTGCGCCCGATCAAATCGAAGACCACCGATGTCATGGGAATAATAAAAAGCGGCATAAAAAGCGCCGTTCCGATCCCGAATATCAGCAGCGTTTCATAGCGCTGCGGCCAAAACAGCGGCAGTATGGCCGCCGTCACCGCTGCAGCCCCAAACAGCATCGCCCGGCTCCTCAAGTGCGGCCTGAGCAGCCTGCCGATCAGCCAGAAGCTGATCAAAGCAAGCAGCGAAGTGATCAGCGAGAAGCTGCCAAGCTTCTGTTCATTTCTTGTCGCCATAAAGACCAGCAGCCCGACAAGAAACATAAATACCCCGTCGCGTATGCCCTGCGCCACAATCGCAAGCGCAACGCGGCGCCAAGGGTCACCGGGAGTTTTGAGCTGCCTGAAGCCATACAGCCATTCATAGCGGCCGGCAGCCTCTCTCTTTTTGAGCCAAAAACTGAGGATCGTGGCAATGCCAAATATGATGGCCGATGCGGTATAGATTATACTGTAGCCCTGGTTACCCGTAGAAGCCGTAATAATAAATCCCGATATCCAGGGAACGACAATACCTGCACCGGAGGCAATCAGCCCTGTCCAGCCGTTGAAGCGGTCCCGGTTGGCCGGCTCCGTGATTTCAAAATAAACCACATTGTAGGCCAGCCAGAAAAATCCTTGCCCAAGTCCTCCAAGCACACCGAGCGGGATTGCATATGTAACCGCCCGGGTACCAAGCAGAAGGATAACAAAATAAAATACCCCCGACAATACAATCCCCAGCCGGAGGCTGTTCATCTTGTTATGCTCCTTGACCCATTTGCCGGCAATCCAGAACGTAAGTCCGCTAACTGTATACAAGGTGAAATGAAACCACCCGATCAGCGCTAACGATTGGCTTGCCTTCCACAGGTAAATAGGCAGGAAAGTACCCGACAAGGCTGTGGCAATCGCAATAAGCCCCTGTACCGCAAGAAGCAGAACAGCCTGCTTGTCCAAAGCCGGTCCACTGCCGGAGCGTCCGTCTCCTGCGAAGGATTCTGTCCGCAGTTTGCCTGGGGCGGATGGAGCGGACCCCCTTGAGCGGACGGCATGCTTGCTGTGCTCCAAACCTATCCCTCCCGCATGTTTGCTTTTTGAGCGTTTACCTGACGTAAGGTACCCTCAAAAGCTGCAATGCATGCCGGATTGAATAACTTCCCATTATTTTCCGTTCCCTACCTCATTTGATAATAGCTGGATCAGTCGTTCCTGCTCCTGAACCCCAAGACGCTGCTCGGTGTGAAAGCAGGAAGGGCAAACGTACAACACAATCTGGAACGGCGGCGTCAGAAGCGGCTCCGTCATGGTTGCCGGGGTCCGCGGCTTGAACTGCGCTTCCGTTATGGTTTGGGTCCCTGCCTCAAGCATGAATTCCCGGCAGGACGGACACTCCGGTGCTTCAAGCTGATCGTCGAGCAGCCGGTCCATTGCTTCTTTGAGCACCAGCTGGTCCCTGTTGTATTGGCGAAGCTCCGACAAATCAGGCGCCAGGCTTATTCCGCTCGCCTCCGCACGATCATTGCGCTCCTCCCAGTCTTCTTCTTCTCCAATCTCCTCTTCATCTTCGTCTTCGTCAATCCCGTCCAGGCCGATCTGCAGCGTCCGGTATCCGGACAGCTCATTCTCGCAATGCGGGCAATGCCGCTCCGGCCCTATTTCTTCATCCCAGACGATTTCCGTTTGGCACCACGGACAAACCGTATTTTCAACTTCCGCCATCCATTTCTCCTCCACCCTTTTATTTCGTTAAATAAAATACGCCAAGCACGACAAACAGCAACGCAAGCGCAAATAAAGTTCCCCATAAATATTTCATTAGCGTTAAGGCCCTCTCCGAAGTTTGTTGGTCTGGTACTGATCGCAATCGGCAATCAGGCAAGCGTAGCGCCGATTATATAGGAGATGGACACCGAGATAATCATGGCAATAAAGCCGACAGCCCGGTTGTCCTTCTTGATCTCGTCATCGATCCGGAATACGGGGGTCAGGAATTCAAACAGAAAATAAGCGACGATAAGCAGCAGGAAGCCGAATGTCCCCCACAATAAACTTAGATACACCGTATCGTTGGCTTGAATCGAGAACCGGAATATATTGCAGATTCCGAAAATTTTGCCTCCCGTTGCCATGGCGACGGCCATGTTCCCCTGTTTAATTTCATGCCAGCATTTGTACCGGGTTACGTACTCAAAGAAATAAAGGAAAACGACCAGTGCCAAAATGGCGACTGAAACGCAAGCAAGTGACGCCGCATAAGGATTGCTGAGCAGCGTGTCGATTTCGTTTTCCATTAAGAGCCTCCCTTTTATCCAAAAAATAGGAAACGCATACTGTTTGTTGGCATGAAGCTGAATTAACGCATTTCCGCGACGGTGACGCCGACTCCACCCTCTCCGTAATTGCCCAGTCTATAAGTCTTGACATGCTTGTGACGGCGCAAAAACTCACTGATACCCGTTCGCAGAACGCCCGTTCCCTTGCCATGAATAATGTAAACCTGGCCAAGCCCGGCAAGGAAGGATTCATCCAGGAAACGGTCAACCTCCACAATCGCTTCTTCAAGATTTGCCCCGCGCAAGTCAAGCTCCATACGCACATTCTCGTCGCGGGTCCGCTTGAGACTTGCAGCAAGCTTAGGCTGCTGGGTCTTGGCGGTTTCAGCCCGTTTCACCAGCTCCAAATCGCCGGTAGCCACCTTCATCTTCAGAATGCCAAGCTGCACCAGGGCATCGCTGCCGTTGATCTCAATGACATGGCCGCGCTGACCCAGGCTGTAAACCATGACCTCGTCGCCGGGTTCGATCCGCTGCGGCTTTTCAGCGTTCTTTGGCTTGTTGGATTTTGATTTTTTCAGCTCCGGAGCAGCTTCATCCAGCTTGCGGCGCGCGTCAATCAGCTTATGCTCCTTGACTGACGCTCCTTCCTCCATGGCAAGCTTGCGCAAATCGGAGATAATTTGCTCGGCTTCCTTTCTTGCCTTGGCAATCGCCTCATGAGCTTCCTCTTGAGCTTTGGCAAGCAGCTTGTCGCGCTGCTCGTCAAATTTGCTGCGCTCCGCTTCATGCTTCACCTGCTGAGCTTCCAGATCCTTGCGCAATCTCTCTGCCAAGTTCCGTTCGGCTTCGGCCGCCAGCCGGTTCTCCTCAAGCGAGGCAATCATATTCTCGACCCTCATATCCTCTTCACTGACCTCGCCGCGCGCCACATCGATGATCGACCGCTGAAGGCCCAACCGCTCTGCGATAGCAAACGCATTGCTTCGTCCCGGCACACCGATCAACAGACGATAAGTAGGGCTGAGCGTCTGCACATCAAACTCCATGCTCGCATTGATGATACCTTTGCGGTTATAGGCATATGCCTTAAGCTCGCTGTAGTGCGTGGTCGCAATAATGCGGCAGCCCAGCTTGTGCATATGCTCCAGTATGGCAATCGCCAGAGCGGAGCCTTCTGCAGGATCGGTTCCCGCACCCAGCTCATCCAGCAGCACCAGACTCTTGGGCGTCATATTGCCGAGTATGCGAATGATGTTGGTCAGGTGACTGGAGAACGTGCTAAGATTTTGCTCAATGCTTTGCTCGTCGCCGATATCGGCGTAAATCGCGTCAAATACACATAGCTGGCTGTTGTCTTCTGCGGGCACGAACATGCCGGACATGGCCATCAGGCTGAGCAGCCCAACTGTCTTGAGCGACACGGTCTTGCCTCCCGTATTCGGTCCTGTGACGATGATCGTCGAATACGAATTGCCGAGCTCCACGTCGGTAGGGACGACATTCTCACGGGCGATAAGCGGATGCCTGCCACGGCGCAGCTTCAAATAACCGCGGTCGTTCATGCGGGGCAGCGTCGCCCCCATCTGGTGGGCGAGTCTTCCCTTGGCAAAAGCAAAATCAAGCTCGCCAAGCACTTCCAGATCCAGCTGCAGCTCTTCTGCGTATTCCGCTGTTTGCGCGGTCAGCTTTTGCAGTATTTTCTCAATTTCGCGGGTCTCGGACAACCGCAGCTCACGAAGCTTGTTGTTCATGGCAACGATCGCTTCCGGTTCAATAAACAATGTCGCTCCCGATCCTGACTGGTCATGAACGATACCGCCAAAATGGGAACGGTACTCTTGTTTTACGGGAATGACGTACCGATCGTTTCGAATAGTTACGATAGCGTCCTGCAGCATCTTCTGCACGGATGAAGAACGGACCATTTGCTCCAGTTTTTCACGGACCCGCGCCTCCCCGCCCCGCAGTTCTCTGCGGATGCCGGCAAGCTCATTACTTGCGCTGTCCATGACCTCCGCCTGTTCGTCGATGCAATTGAGAATGGCATCTTCCAATACCTTATGCTCGGTCAGCTGCTGCGCCATATCGGCCAGCATGGGAACCGGATCATCATCATGTAGCTGAAGGACATGACGCTTTACCCGCCGCGAGCCGCGTATCGTCTCTGCGATTTCCAGCAGCTCGGCAGGATTCAGCGTTCCACCTATAATGGAGCGCAGCAAGGCCGGACGAATGTTTACGATTCCGCCGAAGGGAGCATTGCCCTTCAGACGGTCCGCTTTATACGCCTCATCCGTAGCCTGAAGCGTCAGTTTGACCGCTTCCAGATCGGAGCTCGGACGAATGGCATCGGCCACCGCTTTACCGAGCGAGGTCGACGCGTGCTGCGATAATTTATTTACTATTTTTGAAAATTCTAGTGTGTGTAAGATTTTATTGTCCAAAACGAGCACAACTCCCCTCGATTCTTATTATAGCCGATGCGTACAACGTATGCCATGACGGATGCTGCCATGAATGACAGCAGCAAAGCGGGAGACAATAATGATGCATCCCATGAAGTTAAACTATACTTCCGAAAATTACTCATTATCGATGAGTGCGGGAGTGTTGCTAAAAACACGGAGGAGGTTTGCACATGCATTTTCTGGGTCATGTCGTTCGTTTCGTCGTTTCAGCCATCGTGCTGATGATTGTTGGCTACATCGTGCCTCAGTTCAGTGTCGGCGGATTTTGGAGCGCGTTATTGCTGGCGCTCGTCATCGCAGCTCTTGGCTGGATTATCGAAGGCATCTTCGGCAAACGGGTTACCCCATTCGGCCGCGGCATTGTCGGCTTTATCGCCAGTGTCGTTGTCATCTGGATTGCCCAGTTTATCGTAGGCGGGGTGAATGTCACCTGGCTGGGTGCCATTCTGGCCGCTCTTGTAATCGGGATCATCGACTTGTTCATTCCGGTGGCCACACCGTATGATGCAGGACGGGACCGCGATAAACAGCACGCTTAAAGTTTATGGAATTCCTGGCAACAAGACCGGGTATGACGGATCGTCGTTATACCCGGTTTTGCTGTCCGGATAGAAATGGATTACTGCTAACTGCGATAACTAACGGTTACAGTGATTTTATTTGAAATGTTCATCATTTGTTCATCAGCCATTCATATGTTTGACACTGCAATTTCCAACTATTCCAGTTATAATGGAATATGCATGGTTGGCCTATAGAATAAATGGAGGGAGTTTACTTAAATGAAAAAATTATTGCTGGTGTCCGCAGTTACCGTTCTTGTGCTGATCATGGCCGCTTGCGGTTCGAACAACAGTGCCAATAACAACGCACCTGAGAACGGCGCCGCAACAGAGACAAGCGCAGCCGCCGCGAATGAAGTCGTGATCAAGGCAAGCAACTGGGAATTTGACAAAGAGGTCTACACCATCAAAAAAGGTGAAGCCACTACCGTCACCCTGGATGCAGACGGGGTTCACGGCATAGAAATTCCAGCTCTGAATGTTAAGCTGACCAATGGCAAATCGCAGGATGTAACGATTGCGGATGCAGGAGAGTATGAGCTCCACTGCAACATTCCATGCGGTAATGGCCACACCCAAATGGTTGCCAAAATCAAAGTCGAATAGATGAACGGAATTAACCTGGAACTGAAAAATCGCTCCATGCTCTTGTTGACACAATAGAGCGTGGAGCTTTTTTTGTCGATAGTTAGACCCGTTTCAGCCGAAAAAATGCCGGAAGGACGTAATCGTCCCTTCGGCATTTTTGGCTTTAACTTTCCTCGATCAGTTCAATCCATTCATTGTATTCCGTCTGCAGCTTGGAGTACTCTGTCTTCAGTTTCCCATGTTCAATCTGCAGACGCTCATGCTCGGCTTGCAAATCGATACCGGACAAGCTTGTCTCCGACGCCAGCGCCTCCAGCTCTGTGATTCTTTCCAGCAGCTGCTGCATCCGGAGTCTGGCTTCGCTGGTCTCCTCTTCACTTTGCAGCAGCTGCTCGTACAAACCGGCTTCCGCTTCGGCATGCGCGGCAGCTTCCTGCTTCGCACGCTCAAGCTCAGAGACAGCGGTGCGTTCTCTTTCCTTTGCCTCCGCTGCTGTTTCTTCGGCGATGCGCTCGGCCTCTGCCATCTGCATTCTGGCTTCATTCATCATATCGGCAGCACGTTCCTCTGCCGTCTGCAGTTTCTGGCGAAGATCCTGTTCCTGAGCGCTATGTTTCTCAAGCTCTTCCTTCAGAAGCTCCTGCTGCTCTGTCAGCTGGGCTAGCCGGTTATCCGCTTCATCTGCTGTATGCTGCGCAATGGTCAGCTGGTCACGCAGCTCCGCGAGCTGCATCTCCTGCTGCTGCAGGGCTTGGGAGCGGCGGATATCCTGCTGCTGCAGTTCGGCGAATTGACGCTGCAGCTCCTCATAGCCGATCTCGCGCTCCAGCAGATCCCGCTCGAGAATATCTACAGTCGTACGCTGCGATTCCTCGCGTTCAGCAGCCTCCATTGCAAGGCGTTCCACTTCCTGATGCTGCTCGGATAATGCAGCTTGCGCTTCATTATTGTCACGACGTACCTGCGCCAGTTTGCCGGTAAGCTGCTCACGTTCCTGCTGCCACTCCAGCGCCAGACGGTCCAGTTCCTCTGTAAGCCTGTGTTCAAGCCTCTCACGCTCGGACACAAGCTCCTCTCTGATCATCTCAGCTTGCTCTTCACCTTCGCGAATTGCTTGCTCCAGCATTGCCTGAGAGGTTTCACGCTCCTCAAGGAGATCTGCACGAGCGGCCGCAGCGGCTCGCTCCGCTTCTTCCAGCTTCGCCATCGCCGACTCGTTTGCCGCTCGTAGTGTCTTCTCTGACTCTGCCCGCTCTTGTTCTAGCTTGAATTGGGCTGCTTCCCGGAATCGAACCAGCTGCTCCTCCATCTCTGCTCTTGCTGCCGCAGCTGCCTGCTCTGCTTCCTCCAGCATCGCCTGCGCCAACTCGCGTTCATCCCGCAGCGCGGACTCGGCCGCCGCACGCTCACGCTCAAGCTCCAGTCGCGACGATCCTCTCGCCTCGGCCAACTGCTTCTCCAGCTCCGCCTTCACTGCTGCCGCAGCCTGCTCCGCTTCCTCAATCATCGCTTGCGCCAATTCGCGCTCTTCCCGATTGGTTTCCTCGGCAGCTGCATGCTCACGCTCAAGCTCCAGACGAGCAGCTTCCCGCACTTGTGCCAGCTGTTTTTCCAGCTCCGCCTTCACTGCCGCTGAAGCCTGCTCTGCTTCCGTAAGCTCCTGCTTCACCGCAGACACTGCCTGCTCCGCTTCCTCAATCATCGCTTGCGCCAACTCGCGCTCTTCCCGATTGGTTTCCTCGGCAGCTGACCGCTCACGCTCAAGCTCCAAGCGCGACGATTCTGCAGCTTCGGCCAACTGCTTCTCCAGCGCCGCCTTCACCATCGCCGCGGCCTGAGCCGCTTCCGCAAGCTCCTGCTTCACCGCAGACGCTGCCTGCTCTGCTTCCTCCACCATCGCTTGCGCCAACTCGCGCTCTTCCCGAATGGATTCCTCGGCAGCTGACCGCTCATGCTCAAGCTCCAGACGAGCCGCTTCCCGCACTTGTGCCAACTGCTTCTCGAGCTCCGCCCTCACTGCCGCCGCAGCCCGCTCCGCTTCCGCAAGCTCTTGCCTCGCCGCAGACTCTGCCTGCTCCGCTTCCGCAACCATCGCTTGCGCCAACCCGCGCTCTTCTCGAATGGTTTCCTCGGCAGCTGACCGTTCACACTCAAGCTCCAGACGAGCCCCTTCCCGCACTTGCGCCAGCTGCTCCTCCAGCTCTGCTTTTGCCGCCGCAGCAGACTGCTCCGCTTCCGCAAGCTCTTGTTTCACCGCAGACGCTGTCTGCTCTGCTTCCATCACCATCGCCTGCGCGAACTCGCGCTCTTCTCGAATGGTTTCCACGGCAGCTGACCGCTCACGCTCAAGCTCCAGACGAGCCGCTTCCCGCACTTGCTCAAGCTGCTTTTCCAGCTCCGCTTTCATAGCCGCAGCAGCTTGCTCCGCTTCCGCAATCATCGCCTGCGCGAGCTCGCGTTCTTCCCGCAGCTCCTTCTCCGCGGCTGCCCGCTCACGCTCAACTTCCAACCGGGACGATTCCTTCGCCTCGGCCAACTGCTCCTCCAGCTCCGCTTTCATAGCCGCAAACGCCTGCTCCGCCTCCGCAAGCTTTGCCTGACCAGCCGCGGCCGCCGCTGCCGCTGCGGCGGCTGTCCGCTCCGCCTCTTCCAGCATGGCTTGCCCAATTTCGCGTTCCTCGCTTAATGCCGCTGCTGAAGCCGCGCGCTCCTGCTCCAATTCGGCAGCGGCCGCTTCACGGACCTGCCTTAGCTGCTCCTCAGCAGCCAGGGCTGCCGCAGCTGCTGCGCGGTCGGCATCCGCCCGCAAACGTTCAATGCGTTCGCGCGAGGCAAGCCTCACCCGCTCCAGTTCGGCTTCAGCCGCTGCCTTGGCTTCCGCGAGCTCTGCCTGCAGCTCGGAGCGCAGCCGCGCAAATTCCAGCTGCGCTGTTTCACCTGCCGCTATCTGCTCCTCCCGCAGCTGCGCCAGCTGCTCGTCATGTACAGCACGGGCAAGCTCAAGCTCCGCTTGCGCCGCTTCCGCTGCCGCTGCCTGATCGGCGTGCAGCCGCGCCAGCGTCACGCCCCATTCAGCAGCCGCTCGTTGTGCTTCCTTGCGCGCGGCTTCGCGCTCACGCTCAAGCTCCTCGCCATGAATGGCATGGACAAGCGCAAGCTCATCCCGGGCATCGGACTGCGCTTTCTCCAGCTGACGTGCAAGCTCTGTCCGCTCCTGTTCCAGTTCTGCAGCCGCCAAAGCTGCCGCTTGCGCATGCGCCTCCCGCTCCAGCGCAAGCTCCGAGCTGAGCGACTCCTTCACATGATTAAGCTCGAGATTCGCAGCCTCGCGCTGTTGATCCGCTTCCATTGCATGATTCTCTTGCAGGCGTTCAAGCTCCGTCTGTGCGGATTCCCGCATGTTCGTCAGCTCACTGTCATGCGAGGCGAGCAGCTGCTCCGCTTCCAGACGGGCGATCTCCCTCTCCGTCTTCAACTCTTCCAGGTGGGCGTCGCGCTGTGCGGCAAGCTCCTTATCGGCCTGCTGAGCGGCATGCTCCAGCCGTCCCTGCAGAACAGAGCTTATCCGCTCCAATTCCTCGTGGGCGATTTCCTGGGCCATGGCAAGCTCGGCCTCGGCTTCAGCGAGCTCTGCAGCCGCTTTCTCCCTTACGGAATCAAGCAGCAGCTTGTTTTCCTCAAGCTCGGCAACCGCCGCGTCCCGCCGCGCCTCGATTTCCTGCATGCGCTCGTTCTCTCGGCTGAGCCGGAAAACGTCTTCCGCCATATGCACAGCAACAAGAACGGCAATTTTGGGCAAATCCAGCCTTGGATACCCTTTCGCCAATTTATGCATATTCTCATCAACCAGAGCGGCTATCCGCTTGATATATTCAGGGTTGGTATGACCGGTAAATTTAAATTGATTTCCATATATGTCAACTGTTACACGTGCGCGTTCGGCAGCGTCCATGAGGGCATGTCCTCCTAAAAAGTTCTCGAAGCATCTGATCTTCGAAAGCGTAAGCTAAACCAATTCGATCTATTGCCTTACAAGCTGCACACGATGCCTTTCGTCCAAAACCCGCTGTTTGCCCGGACACGATCCATCCGCTGGCCGTTCTTCTTAACCAAAGCTTAACAAACGAATAACAGACGAAGCCGCATCGATATCGGTTCGCAATGAACTAATTCGATGCGGCTTCGCTTATCTCCTGCCTATTTACGCAATTCTGCCCCAAAAGAATCTTCTAATTTTGTGACAACGCGCTGATGGAGATCCGTTACTTCTTCATCCGTGAGCGTTCGCTCGCCGTGGCGGTAAATCAGCGAGATGGCAACGCTCTTCTTATCTGCTCCAAGCCTCTCGCCCGTGTACACATCGAACACATTCACGGACTCCAGCAGCTCGCCCGCGGTATCGCGCGCAGCTTCAAGCAGTCTGCCTGCCGGCAGCGCGCTGTCGATCACTACGGCGATATCCCGCTCGATCGAAGGGAAGCGCGGGAGAACCTTGTATGCAATTTTGAATGCTGCCGCATCGTACAGCGGACCAAGCTCAACCTCCAGCACATAAACATCTGCCAGATCATGTTCATGCTGCAGCGTTGGATGAAGCTGGCCGATGTACCCGATCGTCTCGGGTCCACGCTCGGTTGTCAGCACGACTGCTGCCGTGCGACCGGGGTGCATATGCTCAGGCTGTGCAGACTCATAATGGATCAGTCCGCCAATGCCAAGTATATGAGTGACGGTTTCCATTACACCCTTCACATCGTAGAAATCCACGGCTGCCGGCTTCTGATTCCAGCCTGCCTCATTCCGGCTGCCGGTAAGAAGAACGGCCAAGCGGTGCTTCTCATGCGGGAGGCGTGTCAGCAGCTCTTCATCGGTATGGAAGACGCTGCCGATTTCGAAGATCGCCAGATTGTCGTTCTTGCGGTTGCGGTTATAGGCCGCCACCTCCAGCATTTGCGGTAGCAGGGCGGTCCGCAGCACGCTCCGGTCTTCACTCATGGGCAAGGACAATCTGACCGGCTGAGCGCCCTTGTCCGAGAGGGAAGGGAACAGCCGCGTCCGGTCCGGATGCGTGAAGGAATAGGTCATAACCTCATTCAATCCGGCATCGGTCAGTCGCCTGCGCAGCTCACGGCGGATGGCCTGCGGCTTGGTCAGCGCGCCGGGAGTGGATGGGCCTTCGATCGCGGTAGTCGGGATTTCATCATAGCCGTGCAGACGCGCGACTTCTTCAATAATATCCACGTCGCGGGTAATATCTCCCCGTCTGGACGGCACATTTACCGTGAACACGCCATTGGGCCCGAACTCAAACGGAAACTGCAGGCGACCGAAAATAATCTCGGTCTCCAGCTTCGAAAGTTCTGTGCCCAGATAACGGTTGATCTTATCCAGCGTCATCGTGACAACCACTTCCTCCGGCGAATCGGCTAGCTCTTCGACAATCCCTTCAAGCACAAGTCCTTGCGCATATTTCGCCATGAGTGAAGCAGCGCGGTCGAGCGCGGGAATAACACGTGCAGGATCCACGCCCTTCTCGAAACGGATGCTGGATTCCGAGCGAAGCCCTACCTGACGCGAGGTTTTGCGGATGGTTGCGCCGTTGAAGCGGGCAGATTCGAGCAAAATATTGACTGTGCTGGCGGTTACCTCCGAGGATGCGCCTCCCATGACGCCGGCAAGGGCAAGAGGCCGCTCCCCGTCTGTGATGAGCAGCATATGCGGCTCCAGTTTGCGCTCCTGATCATCGAGCGTGACAATGGTTTCCCCTTCGCGGGCAAGGCGTACGACAATGCTGCCGCTTTCCACCTTGTCGGCATCGAAAGCATGCAGCGGCTGTCCATACTCCAGCAGCACGAAATTGGTTATATCGACCACATTATTGATTGGCCGGACTCCGGCCGCTATCAGACGATTTTGCATCCACTGCGGCGACGGACCGATCTTCACGCCCTTGATGTACCGGGCGGCATAATGCGTACAGTGCTCCTCCGCCTCAATGTTCACCGTGATATGGGAGGAAGCTTCCTCCGCCGCATCGCTGACCTTCGTGTCCGGCAGCTGAACCGGTCTCCCTGTCAGCGCTCCGACCTCATAAGCCACGCCCAGCATGCTCAGACAATCAGAACGGTTAGGCGTCAGGTCAAGCTCCAGCACTTCATCTTCAATGGCAAGCACATCCAGTATGGATTTTCCGACTGCCGTTCCTTCCGGCAGCACCATGATCCCTTCCTGCTGATCCTTGGGGAGCAGCTTCTCATTCAGGCCAAGCTCCTTCGCCGAACAGATCATGCCCTGCGATTCCACGCCGCGCAGCTTGGCCCGTTTGATGGCAAAGTCGCCTGGAAGCTTCGCTCCAACTACAGCCACGGGAACAAGCTGCCCGGCTGCAACATTCTTCGCGCCGCATACAATCTGCAGCGGTTCCCCTTGACCGACATCCACCGTACACACGCTCAGCTTATCCGCATCCGGGTGCTTCTCGCGGGTCAGCACATGACCGACCACCACGCCGGTGATCCCTTTGTTGCGTTTCTCGACAACATCGATTTCGATGCCCCCGCGCGTCATGAGCTCTGCCAGCTGTTCCACGTCAAAGCCCGACAGATCGATATATTCATTTAACCATTTATAAGATACGTTCATCTGTTTGACCCCCCCGTTACATTCGCACAAACTGGCTTAAGAAGCGCAGATCGTTCGTGTAGAAATGACGAATATCATCGATTTCATATTTCAGCAATGCAATACGCTCGACGCCCATTCCGAATGCAAAGCCGCTCACTTCATCCGGATCGTAGCCGCCCATTTCCAGAACGCGCGGATGAACCATTCCACAGCCGAGTATTTCCAGCCAACCGGTGTGCTTGCACATCCGGCAGCCGCGGCCGCCGCATTGGGCGCAGGTCACATCGACCTCGGCGCTTGGCTCCGTGAACGGGAAGAAGCTGGGACGCAGACGGATCTGCGTCTGCATGCCGAACATCTGCTGTGCGAACTGAAGCAGTGTCCCCTTCAAGTCACTCATGCGGATGTTAGGTCCGATCACGAGCCCTTCAATCTGAATAAATTGGAACGAATGCGTCGCGTCATCGTCGTCGCGGCGGTACACCTTGCCCGGACATATCACTTTAACGGGCGTTTTGCCGTTCATCGCCTTCATCGTCCGGATCTGCACCGGCGAAGTATGGGTACGCATCAGAATTTCATCCGTAACGTAGAACGAATCCTGCATATCCCTTGCCGGGTGATCCTTGGGCAGATTCAAGGCTTCAAAATTATAGAAGTCCGTCTCCACCTCAGGGCCTTCCGCGATCGTATAGCCCATCCCGATAAAGACGTCTTCAATTTCCTGCGCGACCTTATTCAAGGGATGCACCGCGCCGGCGGGAAGACGTTTGCCGGGAAGCGTAACATCAATCGTCTCCGCGCGAAGGCGATTTTCGGTTTCTGCCTGCTGGAACACAGCCTGCTTCTCCTCAATTACAGCTTCGATCGCAGCGCGGACATCATTGCCCACCTGTCCGATAACGGGACGCTCTTCAGCGCTCAGGCCGCCCATTCCCCGTAAAATCTCGGTTAACGCACCCTTTTTCCCCAAATATTTAACCCGCAGGTCGTTCAACTGCTGTGGATTCGCGACATGCCCCAGTTCCTGCAGCGCCTCCGTACGCAAGGCTTCCAATCTTTCCTTCATTACTCTCATTCCCTTCAACAATAGTCAATAGTCGATCGATATATCCGTTTTAAGAAAAACAAAAAAAGGCCCTCTCTCCCCGTAAGGGACGAAAGAACCGTGTTACCACCCTAATTCGGATTGCCCTTCATCTAATCACGCACGGCAATCCCTCATACCGGCTTTAACGGGCCGGGCCCGGACTTCCCTACTGCAACACCAAAAGGTGCGCGGTTCAAGCAGTCTGCTCTGGAGTGAACTTGGGCGGCGTTTGATCTGCAAAGACGCTCTCAATCATGGCGTCTTCTCCCTGTGCGCGAACCGCGGCTTACTTTTCTCCATCATCGCATCATGTTTATGGCTTCGTTTAGAAAGCTATCCATTTACCTGATCAACTAATTATAAGCAAAGCGCGGCCTCTTCGCAAGGCCGCGCTCCCCTGGTCCCCCAATGAAATTCAACTTCGGGCTCTGAGCCTAAGCTTTTCTGCGTCTGGCCAGGACGAAAATCAACGCAATGACCGAAACTGCAAGCGCGGCTATCGCCAGCCACAAGGTTACCGCATCTGTGCTGCTGTCGGAATCAGACGGAACCGCTGCATTATCACTGGACACAGCCGCGGCCGCGCCGTGAGCATCCCCTTCAGCCGTACCTGCCAATACCGTCGTGACAGAAGCAGGGTGATCGGAGCCATCAGCGCCGACCCATTCCACTACGGTGTTATCGCTGTAGGTCTGGTAAGCTTTCCATACCAGTTCCTTGGCATCGTCGGCCACTCTTCCCTGGATGCGGAATTCATCGAACTCGGTCTGTGCCAGACCTTCGCCCTCTGCCGTCCATGTAATAGAAGTAATAGCATTCTCCGCCGTTTTCTCAAGCTCGACCTTCCAGCCCGGCTTGGGTTGGACACGGCTTACCGCCGCGCCCTCAGGCACCTTGACCTGAACCGATTTGGTCGTCACATTCTCCTCTTCGCTCGGAACGCGAACTGTAAATACTTCATAGGTACCCTGCGTTGTTTCAGCAGGCTGTACCGATACATGGGCGCTGGCGATACCGGCAAACAAAAACAGCGATAGCATTGTCATAATAACTGTTGACCATTTTTTCTTCTTACTCATCTTCTCGTAATCCCCCTAATCCGTCTTCAGCAAGTTCATCGGTTTCGTATTTCAGCGGCAATTGGCCCCTGATACCTGCCTATTATATCGTTACGGCGGGGGAGACGCATGACTCGATAGGGCTATACAAATGTGATTAATCCATGACATCGCCGCTGCGCGGCAGCAGCCCTTTCTCCATAGCATAGCGCGTGAGCTGTACACGATTATCAAGATGAAGCTTCTGCAAAATATTTTTGAGGTGATTTTTCACCGTATTCTCAGAAATCCCGCAGTCCTCGGCAATTTGGCGGTTCGAGCTGCCGGAAGCAACCCGTTCGAGCACTTCTCTCTCCCGTACAGTCAGCGGCGTTTTGCCGTCCGGCTTCCCGATGACCTGCTGCTGCTCTTCAGCCTGACGTCCTCGTACTGAGTTGTTTGTTGCCGCTCCCGCTCTCGATTTCATGACTCCTGCAATGCCTTTGGCGTCTTCGGGCAATCTTGGCCGCTCTTGGCCGCCCGTTGTGGAAGCGCCGCTGAATTCCTGCAGCAGTCTGTATGCCAGCTCTTTGGAGAGAGGAACTTCATCAATAACGATCGCCCGCAAATATTCCATCCAAGCGGAGGGAGAGAGATTTTTGAGCAGATAGCCCTGTGCGCCCCGTTTGATCGCTTCGAACAAATCGGCTATGTCGTCCGAGACGGTAACCATCACAATCTTGATCCGCGGATCGATTGTTTTGATGGACTGCGTCGCCTCCATGCCGTTCATGACCGGCATATTGATATCCATCAGAACAAGATCGGGCCCGAGCTCTGCGGCAAGCAAAACGGCCTGTTCGCCATTCACTGCTTCCCCGATAATTTCGAACGAATCGTCAGCGCTCACAATATCGCGGATTCCTTCCCGGCCATGCGGATGGTCATCTGCAAGCAGCACACGTATTTTTTTCGATTCCGGCATCCGGTATCCTCCTTCCTTCACCGTCTCTATTCCTTCTCCACAGTGATCAGGGTTCCGTTCTGCTGTACATCCGCCGATGCAAAGCTGCTGCTGACTCTGAAGGTCCAGCCCATAGCCGCTGCGCGGTCCTGCATCATGCGGATGCCGTATCTTCCTTTGGCGTAGAGCTGGCTCTCGGAGGCACCAATACCGTTATCCTCCACCGTGCAGTGAAAGCCGCCCGTCTTCCCTGCCGCATCTGTCGGCTTGGCCTGTACGATCAACAGCGTCGCAGCTGCATGCTTCCGGACATTGAGCATCGCTTCGCGCACGATTGCGAGCAGCTCTACCTTTTCCTTGCTGCTCAAAGCACTTTCGGTCACCTGCCAGTCAAGCTTCACGGCAAGTCCTCCAAGCCGAAGCTCCTCCGCCATCGCGGACACGGACTCCATCCACTGGACATCCGTTATAGACGGCTGGCTCCGCAAGCCTGCTATAGACTGGCGAACATCCTCATAGACATGCCTCACCGTCTGCCTGATTTGCTCCTTGGTTTCCTGGATGCGCTCATTATCCTGCGCGTGCTCCAGCTTATCGAGCTTGACCGACAGCAGGAAAAGCGACTGGGAAATGCCGTCATGAAGCTCTCGTGCCAGCTGTTCACGCTCCATGAATGCGGCTTTGGCCATTTTCTCCTTCTGCAGCGAATCGCTCGTCTGCTCCAGCATCTGGAACAGCTTGCGCCCGAGCGTCGCCGTAACGGTCAAAACTATGACCGGCGCCAGTAAGTTGCCCAAATCCATGGACAGATAGGGAAGAAGGAGAGTGTGCCGGAAATATTCCCACATCGCGATCGTCAGGGTTGGCATCCAGAGAATCAGCCATTTAATCCGTTTGTAAGGCAAGCCCGCTTCATGTTGACCGCTTGCCTTCCCGGCATCGGTATCCGTTTGGCTGTTTTCCGCAATACCCGATTCCTTTATATCCTCCTTGGTCATTTTCCGCTCCCCTCCGCCTTTTCCCCCATTGCAGCTCCGGCCCGATCGGCTTTAATAATTGCGGAACTCATACGTTCTGACGATTTCATTATCTTCCTTGTCCATGACCCGGACCTCGGCGATCCAGCGGCCCGCAAAAGGAATGAAGGGCCCTTCGGCCTTATAGGATGTTTTGATATAGCCGTCGAAGGTAGTCAGCTCCTTGTCCACAAAGGACTGTATAGGCACATCGATCGGCCCCAGCTCTTCATGGTCGGCTGACCGCAGGCGCAGCAGCACCGACTTGGGCTCCCCCACCTTATCCGGCAGCCAGACTCTTGCGATTAACTGGTTAACGCCGGGCTTGTTGGGATTGATCTGCAGCGTCAGATGCATATCCTCGCCCATCTTGTGATAATAGACCGGCTCATTTGCAGGAAGCGGACTGACATACGTAAATAGTGCGGCGACTGCGATAATGACGGCCATCAGACCGGCATCGACCCGCAGCAGCGAGGTGGTGGGCAGCTTGCCTCTGCGCGTTCGCAGATGAAGAATGCCCCCCGTAACGAGAACAAGCAGCACAACCCCTGTCTTGATAAGCAGCAGAGTACCCCACGACGTATAAAACAAATATTTTAATGATGGCAGGAAAAGCAGTGTCATTCCTACGCCGGAGAGCACGAGCAAAGTAATGGAAAGAAGCGCGGCCCGGGAGAAGGTCAGCGCGAAACGCCCCGCCTCCTTGCGGTCGCTGAACCAGAGCGCAAGCACCAGCACAAGCCCCCCCGCCCACACAGCGCCTGCAGCCAGATGGATGAAGTCAAGGAGCACAGTCAGCAGCTTCGGCTTGAAAACCACAGCATGCCCGCTCCAGCTCTCCACACCGAGAATGGCCGCCGCCCAAATGACCTTGAGGGGACGGCTGAACCGCAATACGGCAAATCCAATCACAGCAAGCACCAGCAATCCAATCCATAGATGCCCGATAGAAGTGGACAGGAACAAGCGGCTGTATTCACTGGACGGGTAGTCCTTAAGAATCTCTCGCGAGTGAATAAACACATAAAGCAGAGCGGAGACGAGCAAAGCACGCATCGCCAGCTGCTCCCATTTCTTCATGTTCTCCTCGATCAGAGTGCTGCGCTTGCGTACCAGGACTGACCAAAATACCATGCCGACAGCAAATAGCAGGGCGGCATAATAAGCGATCCGGACGGCGTAAAGAATGAATTGCCCGGTGGACAGCTGCGTGGACGCGCTGTGTCCCTCGTGCCCGAGAGCCTGATGCGGATCAAAAGCCGAAGCGTCCACGCCTTCCGGGGGGTTACCGATCATGAATACATAGGAACCGCTGATCGGATGCCCGTCCGCGGAAATGACTTGATAAGCAACCGTATACACACCCTCGCCAAGCTTCGGCAGCTGAAGCTTGAGTGATTTACGGTCCTGGCTGGTTACAGGTTCATTGGAGGTTACGGAATTGGACCTGGAATCCAGAACCTCAAGCGACCCTACCTGGGACTCAATCGATTCATTAAAGGTAAGCTCCACATCCTCAGGGGTTCCATCCAGCCGGGTATTGGCTTCCGGCGAAGCTCGTTCGAGCTCCGCATGGGCTTCTGCTTTCCCCGGTATGCCAAGGAGCATAACCGCTATCATCATAAAAACAGTAAGGAGGGTGAAGAAGGATTTGCATATTGTGGTAATCGAGCGTCTTGTTTCTGTCATGGCCGGCAACCTCACGTCCTCTCGCTGGGCAGCAAAATATTCTAAGTTCCAGTTTACTAAACGATTCCGCCGAACACCAATCTGTAAATCTGAACATTTGGTGATAAATGTTGGCCCGCTTAGAATCTCCAACTATTTTGCATTTCCAAATCTTTCAATTTGTAGCCCAAAAAAACGCGCAGCCGTACGTTTTCATCCATTTTCAGGCCGGTTTCGGAGAGGTTTCGGAACCCTTATTGTCGAATCATATTCCTTGACAAACCACAATATATTGGTGTAATTTTGTTTAATATTATCAACATATTGTGTATATAGGGGTTGTAACCAAAGCCCTTCGACAAGGAGTGACTTGCGCTCGTGGATATTATTAAAAGGAACGGCCAGAAAGAAGAACTGATTTTCTCCAAGCTTAAAAAGGTCATCGATTTCTCATGCGTCGGATACAGTGACTGTGATCCGCTGGAACTCGAAACCGCTCTGCTCCCCTATTTCCGCAACAATATTACCACCAAGGAAATTCAACGTACGCTTACACAGGTGGCAGTCGAGAAGACAAGCATCGAACAGCCGAACTGGCAATACGTTGCAGCCAAGCTGCTGATGTACGATCTTTATAAAGAATCCGCAATCAACCGCAAGTATGGCTACTTCGGCTACGGGGATTTCTACTCCCTGATTACCTATCTGACGGATAAAGGATTATACGGCAAATACATACTTGAGCATTACACCCGCGAAGAAATCCGCGAATTGGGCAATTACATCGTGCCGGAGCGCGATTATTTGTTCAATTATATCGGGCTCAAGACGCTTGCCGACCGTTATCTGATCAAGAGCTTCAGCGGCGATGTGCTTGAGCTTCCCCAGGAGCTCTTCATGGGAGTCGCGATGCATCTGGCCATGAAAGAAGATGACAAGCTCGCCTGGGCCCGCAAGTTTTACGATGTGCTCAGCCGTCTGCAAATGACGGTTGCCACTCCGACGCTTGCCAATGCCCGCAAACCGTTCCATCAGCTGTCAAGCTGCTTCATCGACACGGTGCCGGACAATCTGTGGGGAATTTACAATGTCGATTCCAGCTTCGCGCAGGTATCCAAATTCGGCGGCGGCATGGGGATCTACATCGGCAAGGTGCGCAGCCGCGGCTCCAATATCCGGGGATTCAAGGGCGTTGCCGGCGGAGTTGTGCCATGGATCAAGAACTATAACAATACCGCAATTGCGGTGGACCAGCTGGGCGTCCGTTCCGGCGCAGTAGCTGTCTATCTGGATATCTGGCACAAGGACATTCTGGACTTCCTCAACCTCAAGACAAACAACGGAGACGACCGGATGAAGGCGCACGATATTTTCCCCGGCGTATGCATTCCCGATCTGTTTATGCGCAAGGTGAAGGACCGCGAGAATTTCTATCTGTTCGATCCGCATGAGGTCCGTTCCATGATGGGCTGGTCGCTTGAGGATTCATGGGGCGAAGAGTGGGAGAGCCGTTATGAGGAATGTGTGGGCAATCCGAATCTTTCCCGTGATGAAGTGCCTGCCATTGACATCATGAAACGTATTTTGACCAGTTCGTTTGAGACCGGCACGCCGTTCGTCTTTTTCCGCGATGCGGTTAACCGCGCCAATCCGAACAAGCATAAAGGCGTAATCTACTGTTCCAACCTGTGTACGGAAATTTGCCAGAACATGAGTCCTACTGAATATGAATCATCGACGCATGAAGACGGCATGATCACGACCAGAGTCAAGAGCGGAGATTACGTCGTGTGCAACCTCTCCTCTCTGAATCTCGGCCGCACCCGGTCGCGTGAAGAAATCGAAGAGGTCGTCACCTGCCAGATGCGGATGATGGACAACGTTATCGACATTAACCACTACCCGATCCCACAGGCGGAAATTACCAATCAGAAGTACCGCGCTGTCGGACTTGGGACAAGCGGCTATCATCAGTGGCTGGCGCTCAATGGAATCGCGTGGGAATCCGAAGAGCATCTGGAGAAAGCCGATGAGCTCTATGAGTGGATTAATTATTGCGCCATCAAGGCATCCATGGAGATCGCCAAGGAGAAAGGCGCATATAAAGTATTTGAAGGCAGCGAATGGCAAACGGGAGAATTTTTCGACCGCCGCGGTTACGATAGCCCGGACTGGCAGAAACTAAGGGCAGAGATAGCCGAGCATGGTGTCCGCAACGCCTGGATGTTCGCCATTGCGCCAACCGCCTCCACATCGCTCATTGCCGGCTCAACCGCTGGTATTGACCCGATATTCAGCAAATTCTTCGTCGAGGAGAAGAAGAACGCGGTCATCCCGCAAACAGCACCTAACCTCAATGAGGAGACGTTCTGGTTCTACAAGGAAGCGCACCATATCGATCAGCACTGGAGCATCAAGGCTGCGGGCCGCAGACAGCGCCATATCGATCAGGCTCAATCGTTCAATCTGTACATCACGCCGGAATACACGGCGAAGGAATTCCTTGATCTATACATGGCCGCTTGGGAGAATGGTCTCAAAACGGTCTACTATTGCCGCAACAAAAGCCTTGAAGTAGAGGATTGCGAAAGCTGCAGCGCGTAAAGCGCTGCAGCTTTCCTGCCCACAACCCTTGAGTTGTCCAAAACCGGCAAATAATGGTGACTTGAGTAATGATTTTGCCGGGCAAGGTTTCTTAGTAATAAAGGAGGCAGCAAGCCAATGGATTTGCAGAAAAAGAAGCTGTTTAACGAAGATGGCGACCGTGACTGGGGCAAGCGCCGCATGATCGGCGGCAACACCACAAACCTGATTGAATTGAATAATGTGAAATACGACTGGGCGACCAAGATGTACCGCACCATGATGAACAACTTCTGGATTCCCGAGGAGATTCCCCTTGCCCAGGATGCCAAGGACTATAAGAATTTAACGCTTTCCGAGCGGAACAGCTATGATAAAATTATCAGCTTCCTGATCTTCCTGGACTCCCTGCAAACAGCCAACCTGCCTAACGTCAATGAGTATGTAACGGCGCCTGAGGTGAATCTGTGCCTGACCGTCCATACCTTCCAGGAAGCTGTCCACAGTCAATCCTATTCCTATATTCTGGACAGCGTCTGTTCGGCTGAAGCGCGCGACCAGATCTACAATCTGTGGCGCGAGGACAAGCATCTGCTCAAACGCAACCGGTTCATTACCGATCTGTATGAGAATTTCATTTCCAACCCGTCCTCCCAGAACCTGATCAAGACCATTATGGCCAACTATATACTCGAGGGCATCTATTTCTACAGCGGCTTCAGCTTCTTCTATGCCCTGGGTCGACAAGGAAAAATGCTCGGAACCGTATCCGAGATCAAATATATTCAGCGTGACGAGCTGACCCATCTTGCATTATTTCAAGGGATTTTCCGCGAAGTCCGCAGAGAAAATCCGGAGTTGTTCACACCTGTGCTGATCGAAGAGCTGCGGCAGATGATGAAGACTGCCGTTGAGCATGAGATCGAGTGGGGACAGTATATCACTAATAATCAGATTGCCGGTATCACCAACGAGATCATCGATCAATATATCCGTTTCCTGTCGAATGAACGTCTGCGCAAGCTTGGACTCGAAGTTCTCTACCCTGAGGTTGTCGAGCATCCGATGCGATGGGTGGAAAGCTTCAGCAACATGAACGGAATGAAAACCGACTTCTTCGAGCAGAAAGTAACGAATTACAGCAAGTCGTCCAATCTCAACTGGGGCGATCTGTAGAAAGCCTGTCAGTTTCCAGTGTGATGACGGTATAAAACAGCAACCCCAAGCGTCTTCACACAAGCTTGGGGTTTTAATATGGTTTATCATCCATAAAATCACAACATGATTGCCGAACTCGGACTGGACCAGAGGGCCTAGACCCAAACATTGACAAGCTAGACAATCAAGAGTATGCTGACCGGACCATTAACTATGCTCAACCGTTGTTTCGACGGCCAGCTCAGCTAACAGTAACGCGAATACATGGCGGCGCTAAACCTCATCGTTTAAGATCTATTATCTACCTTCTCAAGAGTAAGCTCGCGGTCTGACTGGCATGCTCGACTAAAGTCCAGCAACAGTCTGGTCCATGGGACGATAACAATTGTTTCTATCCCCTGTAAGATTAAAGCAGAGAATAGAACGGGGGAATTCATGATGTCTGAATCTATATTGGGTATCAATGCGATACTCGCCATCGTATATCTGCTCGTTGCTCTGCTGGCGGGTTATGGAACCGGCAGCATTGCTTTTCGCCATACCATTGCCGACATGCAGCGCAGCGCGAAGCTGAGTCTGGGGCTGCTGGCCCTGCTGGCGTTGCTCGCCTCCGGGCAGATCGCCTTATTCCTGTTCTTCTCCACCTACAGCTGGTGGTTTGTATGGGATAAAGCGCTGCTGTTTGTTCCGATGGTAGCCATGCCGCTCACGGCATGTGCGATATACTCCAGACCCAAGCTGATGGAGATCATTCGTCTGAAGGCGGATGAGCCGGAACTCCCGGCCAACCGGACCAAACGGCGCAGCGCGGCGCAGGCGCGGCTTGTTGTTCCGATCCAGACCTTGACGGTGGGCGCCATCATCCATGCGTCAATGATTTTATATCCGCTGCCCGTTCAGTTTCAAAATGAGCTGATGATCCTGATCGCAGCGCTTGCAGCTGCTGCCGCCCTGCTGATATGGCGGCAAAATGCCCGCAGAAGACGGATTCACCGGGATGATGGAACCTCTGCGATCCACTGGATGAAGCGCGTCGGCGTCTATACATCGGTATGCCTGCTCTTTTCTTTCGCAGTCATATTCTCGGTCTCAACGGCTAGATCCAAAGCCATTGTTCCTGTACCGGAATCTTTATCGCGGCATACGAACTGGACCGAATTCTCAAATATCCTCTCTTCGTACCGGCCCAAAGATAGAATCAATAAAGCAAACAGCGGCACCAATTTGAGTCCTAAGCCAGCCGGAACCATCAGCAGAATGAGCAGCCAATGAACGTCCACCTCATGGCAGGTTCCTATGTTTGGTTTCCGTACGGGATTAAGTGCAGGCGCGCATCCTCCGGTTCACAGCAGATTAGCGGATATCACAAACCAAACAGGGCTGTCCTGGAATGACCTTAGAAATCACCGGTCAACCAGGCAGCCCTGTTCGTTTGGAAATAGGATTTCAAATTCGTGATTGATTTTCAGAGTCAAGCCGTCTGACTGCGGTGACGATACCAGTTCTCGAACAGGCTTGCGGGAATAGGCTTGGTGAAGTAATAGCCCTGCGCTTCCTCGCATTGGCGTTCCCGCAGGAGACGGATCTGCTCGTCGTTCTCCACCCCTTCAGCAGTCACTCTCAGCTTCAGGTTCTTGGCCATGGACGTAATCGTCGTTACAATTGCAGCGTCGCTGCCGCCATTGGTCAGATCGCTAACGAACGAACGGTCGATTTTCAGCTTGTCTATCGGAAACCGTTTCAGATAAACCAAAGAGCTGTATCCCGTTCCAAAGTCGTCAATGCTGATCTGCACGCCTAGCTTCTTCAGGCTGGTGAGCGTCTCGGTAGCGAATTCCACGTCGCTGGTCATGCTCTCCGTAATCTCCAGCTCCAGATATTGGGAGGCCATACCCGTCTGCTCCAAAATCGATTTGATCCGCTCTGCCAGCTGATGCTGACGGAATTGGCGCATGGACAGATTGACCGACATCATCATTGGCGGCATTCCCGCGTCCTGCCAAGCTTTATTTTGCAAACACGCGGAGCGCAGCACCCACTCGCCCAGCTGCAGAATAAGGCCGTTCTCTTCCGTCAGCGGAATGAATTCCCCTGGCGGCAGCAGACCGCGCTGCGGATGAAGCCATCTGACCAAAGCCTCCACTCCGACGACCTTATTCGTTGCCAAATTGACAAGCGGCTGATAGGCAAGGGTGAACTGCTCCTGCTCCAGCGCCCGGCGCAGATCGCTTTCCAGGCGCAGCCGGTCATGAGCCTTCATATTCATATCCGGTATGTAGCTGGAGAATTCATTGCGGTGAATTTTGGCGTTGTACATGGCCGTGTCGGCATTTTTCATCAGCACATCCACACTTTTTCCATCCTGGGGATAAAAAGAAATGCCCACACTGATGGTTACATGATATTCAGCCTTATCCAGCAGGAAAGGCTGGTTGAATAGCGCCATCAGCGTTTGCGCCTGCTGCTCCGCCGCCCAACTCTCAGTCAGGTCCGGCAGCAGGATGACGAATTCATCTCCTCCCATCCGAAACACATGCTCCGGCATTGCCGCAGCCGCGCGCAGCCGCTCAGACACGGCCTGCAGCATCTGATCGCCAAAGGAATGGCCCAGCGCATCGTTAATGGTTTTGAAGCGGTCAATGTCCAGCAGCAGTATCGCCAATTGATTCTTGCTGAGCTGCGCACGCTCAATCTCGATATTTAACCGTTCCGTCAGCAGTCTCCGGTTCGACAAGCCTGTCAGCTCGTCATGATAAGCCAAATAATTGATACGCGCCTCTGAACGCTCCTGTTCCTTGAACGGCTCCTCAATGGTTACATAATAGATGCCCTTGAGAAGATAATAGTAGCCGGCAAACTTATAAATATGGCCCACCAGCATATCGGTGTCATGCAGGTTTTTGCTGAGGAAAAACTGCAGGTTGGCAAACAGGAAGAAAACAAGCGACTGGATGATCGTAAGAAGCGCTTGCGGCCGCTCGTTGCGGTTGCGGTAGAGAATCATCCCGATACTGGCGCTGTAAGCGACGAAAACAACCGTCCCGACAATGACCTGCACAACAACCAGCGACGTACCGGAAAACATGCCGATATCCGTCCACTTGGTGAAAGAATAAAAAAGAACGGCCAGGAGCAAGCCGAAGCCAAGCGCGAACAAAACGACCGGACGCCTGATCAGGGCCGGTATAGGGGCATCATTGCGCCGGAAAATAACAAACAGGCCGACCGATCCGATTAACTGCGCCGAAGCCGCATAAATGTGGGACAATGTCGTATCTCCCACATAATGAAAGAAAGGCATCCCTTCCATTGTGAGAGCGTGCAGCATATCGAACAGGCCTACGATACTGAACAGGGCTCCGGTAAACAACCTCTGGCGCGATAATGATTTTACGAAAAACAGCCATCCTAATACCAGGATCGTGAAGCTGATCGCGAAGTTGATAAACTCCATGATGGAATGGACAAGCAAATTCAGATGGTCGGGAATCTGGTAATACAGCTCACCATGAACAAGTTGTATAAGAATAAAGCTGATAACGGCAGCAAGAGCTGTACCTAAAGTTATTTTTTCCGCCCGGTTTATCGACATGGTGACCCCTTTCATAAAAAAAGCCAGGAAGCGCTGAAATATAAGCAAAGCATGGAAAAAGTGCCGGCTCTCTTATATTGCAATATGTATCGGATCCATAGAAAATCAATACACAATTATCCCCCCTTTTCAATCCCTGCCGGGTTAGACGGATATGCAGCTTCTTAGGTGGGCGTGCTTGGCTTCCCCCGGCTTAAACTTGACTTGTCCTGTTATAATGGAGCAAATGCCTGCTTTTTAGGATAGACCATTCCATAATAGTTTGTACTATAAAGGTTCATCTTGTCCAGCACCTTTCGCCGCTGACAATCCCAAAACTTTTTACGCCATGCATTCGTCGATTGGGCAGGAGGAGGAGCTTCGATGCTAACGGCCGACCATTTAGGGAAAAAATATAAAAAAAGCTGGGCGCTTGAACCGTTATCCATGGAGTTTACCAAAGGCCTGTATGGACTTCTCGGCCCTAACGGGGCCGGAAAATCGACGCTTATGCGCCTGCTGGCCGGCCTTCTCGTCCCGTCAACCGGAGACGCCACCATCCGGGGAGTGTCAGTCCGCAGCGGTGTATCCGCCAGACGCCTTATCGGCTATGTTCCGCAAACCTTTCAAATGTACCCGCAGCTGACCGCACGGGAATTGCTGAGACATGTGGCCCGGCTGAAAAATACCGGAACCAGGCATGAGCAGGATGCTGAAGTGGACCGGCTGCTGCATGCCGTGCATTTGGAAGAGCAGGCTGACCGTGCCGCCCGGACCTACTCCAGCGGAATGGTGAAGCGCCTCGGCATTGCCCAGGCGCTCGTCGGAAGCCCGCAGGCAGTTATTGTAGATGAGCCGACAGCAGGCCTTGATCCTGAGGAGCGTATCCGGCTGCGTAATGTACTCGCAGAGCTCGCTCACAGAAGCACAGTCCTGCTTTCCACGCATGTGCTCAATGATGTGGCGGCGGGCTGCCGCAGTGTAATCGTGCTGGGTAAAGGCCAGCTGCATTACGAAGGACCGCTGGCCGGACTCGTCCGTTTCGCCGAGGGCAAACTGTGGGAGTGGGAAGCATCCGAGCACGAATGGCGGTCGATGTCGTTGGAATGGCTGATGACCGCCCGGAAAACAGAGGACGGCATATACTGCCGGGCGATTGGCGATACGCCCCCTTCACCGTACGCTTCTGCTGCTGCTCCAACCGTTGAGGAAGGTTATACGGCTCTGATATCAAGCTTGCCGTCGGAGGATGGGCAATGAGGACGCTGATTCTGCAAATCCGGCTGGAACTGCAGCTGTTGTACAAGCGGCGCTGGCCGCTGCTGCTTCCTCCAGCAGCAGGTGTATGGATGCTGCTCCAATGCTTTAATTCGCGGCAGAATCAGCTTTTAAATCTTAATCTCAAGGCCGCAGAAGCACATGGCACCATCATGATGTTCGTCACACTCGTTCCGATCCTGCTTGGCGTGCTGCTTATTCGGCGGGATACGCTCCATGCCTCCTTTGAGTGGAGTCTTGGATTGCCGGTCACCAATCGCGTCATTATTACCAGCAAGTGGACAGCAGGTTTTGTTTATATGAGCTTATTCACCCTGCTGATTCAAGCCAGTTATGCGGCCGCAGCCTGGCATTATGACCTCGCCTCGGCATCGGCTCTCCGTGAGATAATCTGGTATTCGCTTTTTTACGAGATGTCATTTGCAGCAGGGACTGCGCTTGGTCTTCTTCTGGGGGCACTGATGCCTCTGCGTTTCTCGCTGCCGATCGGGTTCTGCGGGTGGGTGTTCGGTGCGCTGTTCGTACCAAGCCTGCTGGTGGAAGGCCTTCATTGGTATCCTGTGAAAGTCTTCAGTCTCAACCAGCTCATGGGCATCTCCAGTTATGCAAACAATGAAATCTGGACATTTGAGCTGATAAGCCGGGAATACATGATGATTGGAATTTTTGGGGCGGCATTCAGCCTGTTCATGCTGACGGCTGCCGGTGCGCTCTTTGCCCGGGAAAGGCCGGTATACAAGGCCAAAACTCCCTTCATCATCATGATGGCTTGTCTGCTCCTGTCTGCTGCCGCTTATGTTCCGTATAGCCAGCTTTGGTCCAAGCGGTATGACCAGCAGCGCATCATGCTTGCTGCCGCGAAGCCTGATGCCGACATTAATCAGCATATCCCTTACCAGTTTCAAATCAGCAGCATGGCCTTGGATATAGTCCGTCACTCTGATAATTCACTTGAAATGAAGGCGCGAATTGCACTTCCGACCAGGGATGGCAAGCTTATTCCTGCGTCGGGTCAGTCCAGGCAGGTGGCTGTTCATTATCAGGGACAGATTTCCTTCCTGCTCGATCCGCTGCTTCAGGTTCTATCCCTCAAGGTGGATGGCAATCCGGCTCCATGGAGGCGTGATGGCGATTTTATCTCATTCGGCAAAAATCTGCTGGAGCGCGGCAGGGATGATCATGTCATCGAGATCGCTTACGGAGGCATCCTGAATGAATGGAGGGCGGACGGGGGCACTGAAACGCGGTTTGCTTTTGTGCAAGGCCGCAATGTGCTGCTGCCCGCCCATCTGGGATGGTTCCCGATTCCTGGCGGAGATACGCTCAAAATGATAAATGGCAGCTTTATATCGGACCGTGTGGACGTTATAACTGGCTGGCGCACGAATTTTGACGTCAAGCTTCATGGATTTGCCGGACCCATTTATGCATCGATAGCACAAGCGCCGGATGACAATCCGGACGTCCGGCATTTCGTCCAAAAATCCGCCGAAGCTCCATTTATATTTGGCGGCGACTTCACAGAGGTGCGAATGCCGGGTGAGCCTGTAAAGGTCATCACAACACCGGGAAGCATAAAGGACAGCCGCTTGTTCCTGAGCCAGTTGAATCAGAAGCGCAGCTATTATTCCAGTTGGTCAGGGATGCCGCTCGACAATCTGAAGCAGGTTTTATATTTTCCAATGGGCGGCCTGTTTCCTTTCTTTGCTAATGCGAGCGGTATTGTTCAAGGCAATATGTTCCTTATTCAAGCCAATCGATACAGCAGCTTGACAACTTCCGGGTTGGAGAAAATCATGAGCACTCTCCTGTTCGGCGATAATACCGAGGTCTATATGAATGTAAACAATTGGGACGATTATCCCGATCCAGAGAGCAGCTACTCGATTGTGCAGGAGATCCGCTCGGCTATTCTATCCCTTGATCAGAAGGAAGCCTATTCCGGGACGGATCCGACCTTCAGTATCCAGATCATGGGTGATTCTCCCCCGTCCCGGCTGATGGCTGCCATGATTAACGATGCCTTCTCAAACGGCGAGGCTGATCTCGTGAAGCGCGTGCTGCTGCGGTTTCTGCATCAGGGACTGCAGGTGAGGGACCTTTTCCTCAACCTGCCTTATTACAACAGTGATATAAACAGGAATCCTTTCCGGTATCCCCTTATCACGTGGAATGACTGGCTTCGTATCTGGAATGAAGAGAAAGGCAGGTGAATGAGTCATGACGGATGAGGAATTGCTTCAGGGCATGTTGACTGGCAATCAGGCAAGCTTCGAAGCGCTTGTGCATCGGTATCATGCTCCGTTATCCGGTTTTTTGCAGCGTCAGCTTCGTGATGCGGAACGTGCGGAAGACTTTGCACAGGAAACCTTTCTCAAGCTGATCAAGCAGCTTCAGCTTAAAAACCCGCCGGACAATGTCCAGGCCTGGCTCTACCGGGTAGCTCTCAATATGTGCCGCGATTACTGGAAAAGCTCCCAATTCAAAACCGATCAATTTCCCTTTGCCGATCCTCCTGAGCAGCGTGATTCAAGTCCTTCCGTGGTGGAACTGGCGGAGCGCCAGGAGACCAGAAAGGAAGTGCTTCATTCGCTTCAGGCGCTCCCGGAGGTGCAGCGTGAGATTATCACCCTGCGTTTCTATCAAGACTTGAAGCTGCAGGATATCGCCGATATTGTCAGTCTGCCGCTCGGTTCAGTCAAGACTCATTTGTACAGCGGATTACGGAAATTAAAGGCCCGGCTGGGTCAAGGGCGGACCGGCAGGGAAGAAAGCGATGAAGGAGGCCAACGGTATGAACGCACCAAAAGATGATGAATTAAAGCAGATGGAAGAAGAAATGCGGATGCCGCTTTCCCAAATCATGACGAACACGATTTCGTCCCATGATACAGCCGTGCTCATCCGGACTCTGCAGCCCGCCTTCGATGAATTGCGGGAGTCTTATGAGAATGCCCGTTTCTCGCACAGCGGGAAACCCATTGTCAAACGACCGTCTCTGCTGCGGCTGCTGCGTTCCCAGCTGTCTTCCTACTCCCGCGTTTACTGGGGTTCAAGCTTCGTCGTATTCGTAATGCTCCTGTGGCTTCTGCCCACTCATGATGATGTCTCTCTGGAAAAGGCCGGAAGCATGTTTACACTGGCTCTTCCCGCACTTCTGCTGGCTTCTCTTGCCTACAGCTTCCGCTCCTGGAATAAGGAAATGCGGATGATCGAGAGCATCACGCCTTATCCGCCGGCACTGCTGCTTGTGGTAAGAACGATGATTGTCATCGGCCTCAATCTGATTTTTGGAATTGCCGGATCCATCTACATGAATATTCATGTAGCATCTTTTCCAATGCTGCCCTTCATGCTGCAATGGCTGTCGCTTCTTCTGCTGCTCAGCGGTGCAGCCGCTTATGTGCTGATGTGGAAAGGATTCAAGGCCGCATTCGCATGCTCGTTTATCCTCTGGGCAGGATGGAATGGCGCCCAGCAGCGTGCAATGCCCATAATCGATCAGACGCTCAGCCACCACTTTGTTGCCCTTCATGCGATTGTGCTTGCTGCCGGTCTGCTGCTGCTGGTGCTTGCATATCGCCGCAGCTTCGGCACGAGGCTGCTCCCGAATTGACGGCCGGAAGCTGCTCATTTGCCCAGAGAACTCTACTTTATCAAAGGAGGAATCAGGATGCTGGAGCTCCAGCAAGTCATCTGGCGCGCGGCCGGTACGGATTTCCAGCTGCGGATTCCCAGATTGGCCGTTAAGCCTGGCATTACGCTGCTGGTCGGCCGCAACGGCGCAGGGAAATCCTCATTGCTGAAGCTGCTGGCTACCGCCCAGTTCCCTGCAGCCGGTGAAATTCGCTACGACGGGTTGACCGCTGAACGAGATTTGCCCGTTATAAGGTCCATGATCGGATTTGTGCCTACCGGGATTGAGCTTTACGAGGAGATGAAAGCTGCCAGGCTGCTGCATTATCTGGCAGAGCTCAAGGGAGGCGCGGACGAGCGTCATCTGGAATATTTGATGAATGCTTTTCATATTGCGCCTTATAAGACCCGAAAAATCAAAACGCTTGCACAAGGCATCCGGCAGCGGATTGCACTTGCACAAGCGTGGATTGGATCACCTGCCTATATTTTTCTGGATGAGCCGCTGAATGCGCTTGATTCTCTGGAAAGGCTGCGGTTCATCCGCTTTATGGCCTCGCATGCCCGCAACCAGACGATTATCGTCTCCACGCATGAGCTTAATGAATGGGAGGCGTGGGCAGACCAGGTGATCTGGCTGGATAATGGGCGGATCCGCTATTACGGCTCAATCGGGGACTGGCACAGCGGCCTGCCCTTATCGGTCTGGGAGGGGCAGCTTGATCATAACGCATACAGCAAGCTTGATCCTGACGTCATTCTCCAGGTGAGTACAGAGGAACAGGTTTACACAGTCCGTTGTATCGGCGATGCGCCTCCAGCTGCTCATTTCATGAGACAAACGACTACAATCGAGGATGCTTATTTCATTCGCTGCCGATGTTTTGACCAGTCTCACAATATCGGTTAATCACGTCCACCAACAGATTATTCAGCGCCTTGACTTCATACTCCCCCACTGCCGGCTCCAGATGATCGCCCCCGATTCCGCTGTGGTCTGTAAGAAAAATATACGTCCCTCCTGTGGATACAGCCATGAAACGCATCAAATATTCCGTGTTCACGTCAACGCCGCTTGAGGCAATGGGTATGATCCGGATGCCTTGGCTTGCCGCCTCCTGGGCCAATTTCTGCATTCGCTTCACAATGGAACTGTCGTGATGAGGAGGCGCATCCAGTACTAGAAACAGCAGCCTTGCCCGCGCCTCTTCGCTCCACTCATGGTCATAAATGGCGCTGTCCAGCGCCTGGTCCACCGCTTCCGGAAAATCCCCGCCGCCATTTGCCCGCTGCTCCGAAATTTGCTTTACGGCTTTCTCGACATCCTCGGTGAACGGGTAGGGCTTCACGACATAATCATCGCCTTCATCACGGTAAAAGTTCGTGCTGACCCTTATCCCGAGCTGCTGCCCGTTATCGTCCTCGACCTGCTGAACGACATCCTTCAACTCGGTTTTCAAATAATTCAGCTCATCGCCCATTGAACCGGTTGTATCCACAACGAGCATCAGATCAAGCGCATTCGAGACCGGCACACCCTGATCCAGCTTGATCTCAAGGGCGCTGTTCCGGCTCCGGGGAATATCCACATTTTCAAAACGCTTCGTTTGGCCCCCTGCCTTCACTTCAACCAGATAATTGGCCCGGTTTCCCTGCTGCTCGAATAAATCGGCAAATACGGACGTTGTGCCGTTCGCATCGGTCCGGGCTTCCCAGACGGATTGCCCGTTTTGACCTATCACGGCGACTTCCGCATCCGGGACCGGACGGCCATCGCCGGTTACCTTTACCTGCAATCGTTCAAATTGAAAAAAAGACCAGTATCTGCGGTTATCCGCGCCTTCAGAGGTGTCCAGAAGCTCCTCCCACTCGCTCCAACGGTCAAGATCATTCCATTCGCCCGCGGTCAGCATGCCCGCCTGGGGCTCCGGTGTCTGACGCCGATCCGGTTCTTCAAACGGCCTGCTGCTGTCTGAATGCTCCTCGGAAGAACTCACGGCGCGGTCGCCCGCCGCCGGCTCGGACATGCTGTCCGTTGTCGCATCTCCGGCTGCAGCCTCCTTCCCCTCCTGCGAATGATCCGCTGATGCAGCCGTGTTCGTACTGTCATTCCGGCTGCTGTCGTTCTCATTGGACGAACAGGCGGCACCGAGCACCAGTACGCCAATGAAGAGACCAATTACTCCCAGCAATCTCATTGCCGATAAAGCTGCATTCTCTGTTTTCTTCGGCATCCCAACTTCCCCCTTGTCAACTGGATAAACTTCCTCGAAAACCAACCTCTGTATATTTATGGATGGCTTTGAACTAATCGACGTTTCCAGATTGGGAATTGTTGCAAAGATCGCAGGAGTGTGAAAATTTTAAGTCCATGATTTATGGAATGAGCGTATAAATATCGAAACAAACGTATTTTTTTCGACATTTATCCTGTAGTATAAGAAGAAAAGGTAAAGGCCAGGTTGATGGCCTGACTTTTCTTCTGAAAGAAAAGGTAAAGGCCAAGTATGTGGCCTGCTCTTTCTTCTGAAAGAAAAGGTAAAGGCCAAGTATGTGGCCTGCTCTTTCTTCTGAAAGAAAAGGTAAAGGCCATCTAAATGAATCATAAGGGTTTAAGGAGGCAGCATCTTGGAGACTTATATGCTGGCGGAACTTACTATTGCGCGCAATGGCGCATCAACCAGACTCGTATTTACCTCCGCACAGCTTGTTATTGTCACGGAAGCCGGATTCCGGCTGTGGTATATTGATCTCGATGGCATAACCCAAACCTCTCTACTGCGCGAATTTGAGCAGAGTGAGGATATTCGTGTGGATTTAAGCGGCGTCACACTGGGAGGGCGGGCCTTCGAGGCCGTCGGATATCTTCATCCCAATACGAAGCATCATGCGGCGGCCATTCGCGGTGACGGCGTTCTTCCCGGTTTTTGACAGCGCCGCCGCCGCCTGAACTGATTGTTTCCCTTACATCATCAACAGCCTTTTCATTCATATCCTAAAACCCCGGAGGAATCTTATGAATCACAATGAAATAAAAATATTTGCCGGCAGCTCAGGACAAGCCTTTGCCCAAAAAATGTGCCGCTATATTGGGGTGGAGCTTGGCCATTCCGAAGCGCTGACCTTCTCCGATGGCAACACGTTTGTCCGAATTGGTGAAACCGTCAGGGATAAGGATGTATATCTGGTGCAATCCATCGGCGTAAAGCCCAATGACGAATTTGTGGAAATTTTGTTCTGGATCGATGCGTTCAAACGCGCCAGCGCCAATTCTGTGACGGTGATCATGCCCTATTTCAGCTATGCCAAGGGCGACAAGAAGGATGAGCCGAGGGTATCGATAAGAGCAAGAGTATGTGCGGAATCCATAGAGCTTGCGGGGGCCGACCGGGTGGTGGCCATGGATCTGCACAGCCACCAGATTCAGGGCTTTTTCAAAAAGCCGGTGGATCATCTGTTTGCCCTGCCGGTTCTGTGCGAAGCTGTGAAGCAGATGAAGCTGCAGGATATGGTCGTTGTCTCTCCCGATGCCGGCTTTGCCAAGCAGGCCAGGAAATTTGCCAATAATCTTGGCACTTCGATCGCAATCGGCGACAAGACGAGACATGATCATAATGAAGCAGCCGAAATGATGGAGATTATCGGGGATGTTCAAGGCAAGACCGCTTTGATCGTGGACGACTTCTCCTTGTCGGGAGGCACTTTAATTGAGCTCGCCAAATGGCTGAAAATCAAGGGAGCCACCCGCATCGTCGCCTGTCTTTCCCATCTTGCCTTCACCGAGGCGGCTGTCCACAAGCTGGAAGAAAGCCCGATCGAATTTGTTATCGGAACGGACTCGGTTGAGAATCCGAATCTGACTTGCTCCAGCAAAATCAAAATTGTCTCCGTCGCGCCTCTGTTTGGCGAAGCCATTGGCCGTATTCACCGGAGCGAATCGGTCAGTCCGTTGTTTGAAAAGGTGCCTCTTACCGTCATTCCCTCATCCTTTGAATAATAAGCACCCGGAAGAAAATAAGATGCAAGCCTATATTGGCAGCAAAGGCCCCGCCGGCATGAATCCTAAACCGGCGGGGCTTTTGCTGTCGGAGGAAATTATCCTGCAATTCCTTTGAAAAACAAATCGAAGGTGAGCGCCATCTGCTCGTCAATCGGCTCATCGTCGTCGGACATGGACCACATGACCAGTGTTCCAAAATACGTCTGCAGCGCAAGCCGCCCCATCATTGCGGCAGGCATATCCTGGCGCAGCTCCCCGCTTTCCTGACCGAGAACAATCGTAGGAACAATGACCTCAAGCATTTCCTCCACCATGCAGTTGTGCTTGACTAGCGCGGCTCCTCCCGCCAAATCCGCTTGAAACATCGCCCTCGTCAACGATTTATTAAGGGGGAATTGCTGGACCATCTGAAAGATCAGCATTCTCAGGCGCGGTATAAGCGGACCTGGCTTCGCTTTCAGCTTCGCGATTTCCGTCATGACGAATACACCCTGCAGCTCATGTATAAGATCCTCCTTGGAGGCAAAATAATTGAAGAACGTACCCTTGGCGACACCTGCGAGCCTGGCAACCTGCTCTATGGTCGTATGTTCGTAGCCCTGCTCGGAAAACAGCGAATATGCAGCATCCTGTATCCGTATTCGCGTTTGTTCCTTTTTTAGTTCCCGATTCATGTCAGCTGGTTCTCCTCGCTTCGTGTTCTGGATAACAACATGCTAGCCTTAGTTTACCATACTTGCCTTGATAGCGTAAACATTTATGACCTTCGGTTCATTTATTCATCTTTTTTCCTGATATCTATTATTAAAAACAAAGACAAACCCTATTATTATCAAAGAAATTTCACATAATAAAATTATGACCGTAAGTACAATATTATTGATTTTATTTTTAATATCGGCTATAACTATTCATATGGATCGTGAATTTGTGAATAAGAATGAATGTGAGACAGATGGGGAGGAACTAACATGACAGAACGCTTTGTCCGCGGTCTGGCCCGTGCGAAGTGGATCGTATTGATCGCTTGGCTGGTCATAACGGTGGTCGCCATGCTCGGACTGCCAGACCTGCAGTCGATCGTGCGCAAGACCGAACAGAAATTCATACCGGCGGACTCCGAATCGGTAGTGGCCAAACAAATGCTGGAACAGATTGATCCGGAATCTACGACGAAGTCCAGCGCCATTGTCGTTTATTCACGGGAAACGGGCCTGACCAAGGACGACCAGGCCTGGCTCGAGAAGAAAGCCGCCGAGCTTCGCGAATTAAGCGGGAAGGAAGGGTTCAAGTCGGTTCAGTCGGCTTACGATACCCCTGAGCTCGCCACTAAATTCCGCAGCAAAGACGGAACCACAGAGATGTTTATCGTCGGCTTCGACCGGGTCGAGAACGATACAATCACCCAGGAAGCCGTAGACAAGCTGAACGGGAAAGTGCAGGGCGCGCCTGCCGGAAGCCAGGTTTCTCTGACAGGCAGCGCTCCTATCGCCAAGGACTTTCAGAAAAGCTCGGAGGAAGGCTTGAAGAAGACAGAGCTTCTTACCGTAGGACTGGTGCTCATTATCCTGTTCATCGTCTTCCGCTCGCCCGTGACCCCATTTATTCCGCTGCTGACCATCGGCATGTCGCTTGTGATCACACGCGGCCTGGTGGCACTGGCAACCGATTACGGAATGCCTGTCTCCTCTTTCACGGAATCCTTCCTTATTGCTGTGCTTTTTGGAGCCGGAACGGATTATTGCATCCTTCTCATCCAGCGGTTCCGCGAGGAGCTCAGCCGCGACGGGGAAAAAGTCGAAGCGCTGGTGCGCACCATGAAGAGCGTTGGCAGAACGGTGGCTTTCTCCGCCAGCACGGTATTCGTCGCCTTCTTCCTGATCGGCTTCGCACAGTTCGGACTGTATCAGTCCGCAGTGGGCGTATCCATCGGGGTAGCCGTAACCCTGATCGCGGGCCTCACTTTGACCCCCGCACTGCTGATGATCTTCAGCAGCGCCACGTTCTGGCCATCGAAAGTAAAGAGCGGTCAGGGGCATGGCGAATCCAGGCTGTGGACCGCAATGGCTTCCCTTGCCGCGCGGAGGCCGGTAGCCGTACTGCTCGTCACGGTTATTGTGCTTGCGCCGGTTACGCTGTTGTTCGAGGGCAAACGCTCCTTCGACGATATCACCGAGATCGACCCCAGCCACAGCTCGGTGCAGGGCTTTCGCCAGGTTGAGCACGCATTCGGCTCCGGAGAGGTATTCCCGGTGTCGATCGCGCTTACCTCTTCCGGTTCCATGCGGACGCCGGAAGCGCTGGCTGCGATTGAAACCGCGAGCGCAAGCCTATCTCAGCTGGAGGGTGTTCAAGAGGTGCGCAGCGCCATCCGGCCGCTCGGCGAGCAGCTCGCCGACTTAACCGTACCCAATCAGCTGACCCAGGCTACAGAAGCGCTGGATGAGATGAAGAACGGGGTCGATAAGATTGCGGATGGCTTAACGAGCGCAAGCGGCTCCATTACAAACGGTCAGGGCGATATCGGCAAGCTGGCGAGCGGACTTCGCACGATGGCGGCCCAGACAACCAAAGCCAAGGAAGGGTTGGACCAAATCTATGGCGGCTTGAGGGATACAGCCAAGGGCTCCGATCAGGTGGCTGGAGGGTTATCGCAGAGCGCCAAGCTTGCCGATTCCATGAGCGGGGATCTTCAAAAGCTGCTTAAAGCGCATCCCGAGCTTGCAGAGGATGCCAATGTGAAGGCGCTGCTCGGCAAGCAGCAGGGATTGAGCGGAGGCTTGAAGGATTTGACCAAGGGAGCCTCAGCCATCCAGCAGGGCTTCAGCCAATTGAACCCCGGTGTCGCAGGCGTCTCCGGCGGACTTGGGCAGCTGGCAGAGGGACAATCGCAGGCGGCCGATGGTGCCGCCAGGCTGAAGGGCGGCTTAAGCGAGCTAACCAGCGGTCTGAATGACGGCGCCAAGGGACTTTCCGACATCTCAACGGGATTGACGCAGGTCAAGGATGCCCAGACGATGATCGGCGGCAGCCAGATTCCCGGCTGGAATTTGCCCAAGGAAGCGCTGGACAGTCCCGAGCTGCAGCAGGCGCTCGAATATTACATGTCCGAAGACGGCAGGACGACGAAGGTGGACGTGATCCTCTCGGTTAATCCTTACTCGGAGGAAGCGCTTGTTACCGTGGATAGTCTGCGTGATACCTTGCGGCAGAGTCTGGCTAAAAGCGCCATCGCCGAACCGCAAATACGGGTAAGCGGCACCTCTGCGCAGATCGAGGAGCTGAAGGGCATTTCGCAAAATGATTTCACGCGTACAGGAACGCTTGTCCTGCTCGGCATTTTCATCCTGCTGATGATTCAGCTCCGCTCGTTCCTTGCGCCGCTTTATGTGCTGCTCTCGCTGGGCTTCAACTATTTCGTCACGATGGGCATCGTTGAATTCATCTTTGTCCGGCTGCTCGGGCAGACGGGCTTGTCCTGGAGCGCTTCGTTCTTTATCTTCCTCATCATCGTTGCGCTCGGAGTCGATTACAGCATCTTCCTGATGGCGCGCTTCAAGGAAGAATACCGCCCCGGCGGAATACCTTACGCGGTGTCCTGGGCCATGTCCACGACCGGGGGCGTCATTATTTCCGCAGCGGTCATTATGGGCGGCACCTTCGCCGCGCTGATGCTCTCCGGCGTGAATACGCTGCTGCAGATCGGGGCAGGCATCGTGATCGGTCTGGTGCTTTATTCCACCGTCTTCATGGGGCTTGTGGTGCCGGCTCTGGCCAATCTCGTCGGCGAAGCCAACTGGTGGCCGTTCAATAGACGCCGCCGCGAATCCGCACCGGCCGTATCCGGAGACGCAGCCAAAGCGCACAGCGTTCGTACGGAATAATCCTGCAGGAATGAAGAAACGGCTGCCGCAAGTCCCTCTGCGGGGGCAGAAGCTTTCTTCCCTCAGAAAAAGCAGCAAACTAGAGCGGATTTATTTCATATTTAAGAAGAAGCTAACTTCGCCGTCCTATGGAGGCAAAGTTAGTTTCTTTCTCAAAAATAAAAGACAAGGCACATTTTATACTTTCTTCTTACACATCGTTTAAGAAAAGCCTTGGCTCCAACCCTTTATGCGGGGGTGAGCCAAGGCTTTTGCGTCTGGTTAAGGAGAGGTTATTATTTGGTTGCAGCTGTCACAGTGAAAGCAAGCAGCTCCGAGAGCTCAATCCGCTGGATCATTTCCAGCACCGTTCGGGTCTCTTCCTGCTCCCTGCCGCGCTCCTGGGCTGCGATGGCATCGGTCAGCACCTGTGCCCGCCAGACCTGCGCGTCCCTGATTGCCTTCAATGCCTCACGCACAGCCCCTTGCGGCAGCTTCTCCAGATCAACGTCGGTCCGCAAATAATCGCTTACCCTGACCTGTATATTCGCCTGCGACAAATGTGCCCCGGCGCGGTGAAACCAGTAGTTGGCATTCGAATAATCGCCTTCCATCCGGTGCATGATGCCATGCCAGTAGCTGCCCGTACTGTCATCTTCTATTTCCTGCGAATAGGAATGCGACTCGTCCAAACTGTCATTGCACAAATGAAGGCCCGCCTTCAGCGCAATCATCGCCTTGTCCACGGCCGCATGGGCTGTGGGGGTGGTGAAATTCAGGCTCTCGATCTCAGCGCTCAGCGCCGGGTCCCACACCGATGCGGGGGAAAGCTTCTGCGGCTCCTGACGCGACTGAATACGATCGGTAATGCGCTTCAATTGTTCATGATTGGACATAAATAATCGCTCCTCTTTATTGAATGATAATCGCGTACACGCTGCCCGGCCCGTGTATGCCAATGGTCAAATCGTTCTCGATATCGGCGCTCCGGCTTGGTCCCGTGATCAGATTCAGGGAAGAAGGCATCGCCGCCGCATCCGGATGAAGCGCACGGAAGAGCTGGAACGTGTCTCCCATGCGGGTCACGATCTGGTCTGCCCGGAAGACCGCGAACAGAACCTCTGTCAGCAGGCTGACCGAACGGCCTTTGCCGCCTTCGCTGAACAAGGCTAGCGTGCCGGTATTAGCGATCACGCTGTCCGGCCAGACAATCCCGAGGCGGCTTTGCTCGGCTGCCTGCAGCAGCCCGCTGCGCCTTGCCCAGTTGCCGTCGGGCCCGGTCGGCAGGTCGCGCGGCTTCACATCAGCTTCGCCGCCTTCGCGCCAGATCAGGGATTCAATGCCCCCTCCGCGCAGCGTCTCATCCAGTTCAAGGGCATTCAGGCCGTCATGATTCCAGCGCACGGTGCGGGTAATATCATGATCCTGGCAAACCTGCAGCAAATACTGGCCGATGGTATGCGGCGCATCAGTTTCGTCTACGAGCAGAACCTTGCCGCTTAGCGCCGTCCAGTTGGCGATAAATGCATCCAGGCGTTCTTCCGCCGTCAGCTCGACTGCCCGATAGTGATCGGGCACGCCGCGGATCGGCTTCGCAGGCGGCGTACTCATCGGGCTCTTGCGCCCGAGATTATTGGCGATCCGCTTCATAAACTCTTCTTTACCATGCATTATACCATTAGTTGGCGCCATGGCTACCGCCTCCTTTGCGGTTTTTCTGCTGAATCGCTTCAGCTCTTGCTTGGGCTCCTGCAGCATCCGCCTTCACCGGCGCCTTGCCGCTTTGCGAGTCAGCCTTGGCTTTGGCGGCAAGCTCAGCCTGCAGCGCGGCCCATTTGTCGCGGAACTTCTGCTTCGGCAGCATCGGCATGAAGCGTGACTGGGTCCAGCCAGACAACGGCGGCGGCCCGCTCTTGATGAAGCCATTGCGGACAAGCGGCTTCTGCAGATAATAGCCGGCTTTGGTCGCCAGCTTGAAAAGCGTGACATTGCCGAACATCGTTTCGTATGCTTTGAAGGCCACACGCTCCGGCAGACCGGTCAGCTTCATCTTCACCTTGCGGTGACGGAGATGCACCAGCATGTCATGCAGTGGAATCTTCACCGGGCATGCTTCGTAACAAGCGCCGCAAAGGCTAGATGCATAGGCGAGAGTACCCGCTTCCTTCATATCCTGCTGCAGGAGCGGCGTCAGCACGGCGCCGATCGGGCCGCTGTAAACGGACCCGTACGTATGTCCGCCGACGTTGCGGTAGACCGGGCATACATTCAGGCAGGCTGCGCAGCGGATGCAGTTCAGCACATCCTGGAAGATGGGATCGCCCAGCTGGCCCGAGCGGCCATTGTCCAGAATAATAACATGCAGCTCCTCAGGGCCGTCCAGGTCCTGCGGTCCTTTCTTGCCCGTCAGAATCGACGTATATGCGGTCAGCTTCTGCCCGGTCGCACTGCGCGCCAGCAGATTGAGCACCACCTCAAGATCCTCGAAGTTCGGCACCAGACGCTCCATTCCCATCACCACGACATGCACTTTCGGGATCGTCGTAACCATCCGTCCGTTCCCTTCATTGGAAACGAGCGAGATCGAGCCTGTCTCCGCTACACCGAAGTTGCAGCCTGTAAGGCCAATATCCGCCTCAAGGAAGTAATTGCGCAGCTTCTTCTTGGCATATTGGGCCAAAATCTTCGTTTCCGGCTCGAAGGGACGTCCGGAATCCGCCTCGAACAGATTGGCGATCTGCTGTTTGTTCTTATGAATGGCGGGAATAATCAGATGGGAAGGCGTTTCCTTCGCCAACTGCAATATATATTCGCCAAGATCCGTCTCAATCGCTTCGATACCTTCATCCTCAAGAGCGTGATTCAAATGCATTTCTTCCGACACCATCGATTTCCCTTTGGCAACGAGCTTGGCATTACGGCTCTTGGCAATATCCATGAAGGTGCTGACAGCCTCATCGCCTGTCTTGCAGAAATACACGTTGCCGCCGTTCTTCACGACATTGTCGGAGAACTGTCCCAGATAATAATCCAGGTGCGAAATCGTATGCTCGCGGATAGCGCGTCCGCGTTCCCTCCATGCTTCCCAATCTCCTAATACATCAGCGGCGCCCAGCCGTCCGTTGCGGAGCTTATCGGTTGTGAAGGCCACGGCCTTTCGCAAAAAATCATCCTTGAGCGCTGCGCGTGTCCGCTTCTTCAGCTCGGAGCCGATTGGCGACAGCACATGCTCATGATGCCCCTTGCCGGGGGTGGTAGGTGATTGCGGCTTCTCCCGATCCTCAGTCAATTGATCCGTTGTTCGACTCATTATGCGCGTCTCCCTTCGTCCAGCAGCTGCGCCAGATGCATGACCCGCACAGGCTTGCCTTCCTTGTTCAGCCGGCCTCCGATGTTCATCAGGCAGCCCATATCCGTACCCACCAGCACCTCTGCGCCGGTCTGGGATACGCAGGCGGCTTTATCGCACACCATCGCCTCCGACATGTCGGCCATCTTGACCGCGAAGGTACCGCCGAACCCGCAGCAATCCTGCTTGCGCGGAAGCTCGGTAAAGGCGATGTCCTTAACGGCGCCGATAAGCTGAAGCGGTTCCTCGCTTACGCCGAGCAATCGCATGGCATGACAGGACGGGTGGTAAGTGACCGTATGCGGGAACGAAGCGCCGACATCGGTTACGCCCAGCACGCTGACAAGGAACTGCGAGAATTCATAGGTCTTCTCCACGAGAGCAGCCGCCTTCTCCTTCCACTCCGGTTCGTTCTCGAACAGGTACGGATAATAATGATGCACCATTCCGGTGCAGGAGCCCGACGGAGAAACCACGTAGTCGCTGTGCTCGAATGCCCGGATCAATCCTCGTGCGACCTCGCGCGCTTCGTCCTGATATCCGCTGTTGAAGGCTGGCTGGCCGCAGCACAGCTGGGCTTCGGGAAAATCAACCTCGCAGCCGTAATCGCTGAGCACACGAACAACGCTTTCCCCCACTTCCGGGTATAGCGTATCGGCAAGACAGGTTATGAATAAGGATACTTTCATCTGTAGACGAGTCCCCTCTCGTTGTATGCGTTTTATTTTCTAATATCAGCTTATCAGACATGTGGATAAAAATAAAGAGCAAATTATTAAGCCCGTTAATCTCTTTGAGCTTCCCAATTGCCTTCATTCCTGACCCTCTGCCGTATCTTCTCCCAAATAGGCACGGAGCACTCGCTCGACATGGGTAAGATGCGTGCGCATCCCTTTCTCCGCTCCTGCCGGATCGCGATCCTCCATGGCCTTGTAGATGGCCTCATGCTCCTCCCAGAGCTGGACGGAGACCTGTCTGCTGCCATAGATCTGAATCCGCCGCGCTTCGCGGATGGCCGCTTCCATCTGCGAGGATATCGTATCCAGCAGCCGCATCATAATCGAATTATGCGTTGCTTTGGCCAGCAGCCGGTGAAATTCGATATCGGCGGCTTCCCCAAAGGCTTCGTCCCCCAGATGCTCCTGCATCGATTGCAGCAGCTGCCGGAATGCGGCGAGATCCTCATCCGTCCGGCGGTTAGCGGCAATTGACGCATTGGCCGCTTCCAGGGCAATACGGGCCTCCATCAGCTCAAAGATCGCTTCCCTGCTCAGCAGCAGCGAATCAAAGCTTGGCATTTTGATATCGGCCGATTCCACTGTCCGTACATAACAGCCCTCACCCTGCCGGATATCAATGAGCCCCATCGCCCTGAGGGCGCTAAGCGCTTCCCGCATTGTCGAGCGCCCCACCTGGAATTGCTCCGACAGCTCCTTCGTGGAAGGGAGCTTCTCTCCGCTCTTCCATCCGCCCTCCAGAATAAACTGCTTTAATTGATCGGCGATCTGCTCATAGATCTTGCGGGTGGATATTTTGGCGAATGACATTTTACTCCCCCTGTCCATCAATTTATAGACCGCCCATTACAGCAAAAGGCTGCCCCGTCGAACAGAGCTGCCACATACGCTCTATTCGGACAGGACAGCCCTCGCTGGTCTTGATGCTTCCGGGACGTCGGGAATCTGCTTATTTGCTGTGCAGAACTTCCGGCGTCGTCAGCTTGTCGTAGAAATCCACGGCGTTGTCTTTGTCGGCCGAATCCCGCAGGGCCATTGCCGAGCGCGGATGCTCATCCAGCATGCCGGTAATCATATAAGGAATAATATAACCCCACTCTTCCTTCTCGCGAAGCGGGATCATATATTTCTCGATCATATCCAGTACCGGACGCACATTGTATTTAACGTTTTTCAAGTGAGCAACCAACAGCTCTGTCGGGCAGTTGCCCGCCGCGCGGCCCATTCCGTAGACGGATGCGTCAAGCAGCTCGACGCCCTTCTCGGCGGAGATCAGCGTGTTCGCGAAGGCCAGCTGCATATTGTTATGCGTATGCACGCCAAGGCGTTTGCTTGGAAGATGCTTTTGGAATTTCTCAATCAGGTAACTGAAATCATTCGGATCCAGGCTGCCGTAGGAATCAACCACGTAAACCACGTCTACTACGCTAGCTTCAATCAGCTCGAAAGCTTCGAGCAGCTGGTTCTCCATAACATTGGAGAGAGCCATAATGTTAATCGTTGTCTCATAGCCGCGTTCATGGAACACATTCACCAGTTCAAGCGCCTTTTCTACATCCTGGATGTAGCAGGCAACGCGGATCAGATCAAGCATGCTTTGCTCGCGCGGCAAAATATCGTTCTCGTCCACGCGGCCGATATCGACAAGCGCCGACAGCTTCGTGTTCAGCTTCTGAGGAATAACCTTGTGCAGGAATTCGTCGTCCAGAAAACGCCAAGGTCCCGCAGATTCCGCGCCTTTCAGCAGCTTGGGCGAGTTTTTGTAGCCAACTTCCATATAATCAACGCCCGCTTCATTCAAGCTGTTATACAGATGCTGAACGAATTCGACACTGAAATCCCAGTTATTAACGAGTCCGCCGTCGCGAATGGTACAGTCGACGATTTTGCAATGATTTGTTTTAGCATTCATATACATATGTGGCTCCTTTAGCGTAGCTTGTCTTTTCTATTCATGATACTTGAAAATGATCATGAACGCAAAGCCAAATTGTCCAAAATAACCGGCTGTCAGGATTCCTTTTCGCGGGAAACGCTGTCGCCATTTGTCATGATAACATGGCGGGTGCCGCTCCATTTCTCGTAAAAAAGCTGTTTGTCGCCCCTGAACATTTTCAGCAGGACATGGATCGCCAGCGCAATATCAACTACACCGGCTGCCCCTATATACAGAAGCGTCGGAAGCCATCCCCGGTCCGTTATGGCACCGCTGATGATAACCGCATTCATACCGCCAAGCAGCGCGTACAGCAGACCGTAGCGGACAAGCAATTCACTCAGCCTCGGCCTGCCTCCTCTGCCTTGAAGCCGAATCCGGACCATCCATTTGCCAATTGTCCGTCCTCCTGTAAGGAAAGGCATCATTGTATAATAAGCAAGCAGAAGCAAAATCGTGACCGCAGGCTTCCCGCTGTGCAGAGATGCAAGCAGAAACGGGAGCAAGACAATCCCGTCCAGCTGGAGCGCCACCCATCGATGGATATAGCCCACCTGCTTGGCCGCCAAATCGATATTTTCGTCCAATCGGGACACATTCGGGAGAAATCTTGTCAATAACGGGGCAATGCTGTAGCCGAGCATCCCGCCGGCCGTATTCAGCATCAAGTCATCCACATCAAACAGACGGTAAGGACAATCATAGATGCCATACAAGCCCGTAACCTGGGTGATCTCGAAAAAAAGCGACATCATAAAAGAAATAATCAGCGCAGCAGCAGCGTAACGGCGAAAATAATAACGCAGAAAAAGTCCAAATGGAACAAGCAGCGCAATATTCAAAGCCGACTCCAAAAAAGCCCGCTCCGTAACCAGCCTCAAATAGGTCAGCGGCATGCCGGCTACAGCCTGCGTCTCCCTCAGCATGTCCCGGATGAACTGAAAAGGAACGAACGACGCTGCCGGACCTGCTGCTCCGGAGCAGATATGCCGGTTGGCCGGAAGCGGCAAAATAACCAGGTACAACGCGGTCAGCATGTACAAAAGCAGCAAATATAGGACAACCAGACGGATTTTATTAATATAGCCGTATCTCCTGTACTGCACAATCAGAAAAGGCAGTGTAAAGAAGAATGCCAGTACAGGGAAGCTGATCAGCGCATATCGAACAGGCAGTAAATAATTGTCCAGCGCGAAATGGATGGTAGCTCACCTCCTTGCATCGGAGCGGCTTTATTCGCCATGCACCTATGATACTACGATGCGCAAATCCGGCGAATTGATTCTTCTTACAATCAAGCCGCGAAGCTTGCAGGAATGTAAGAAACCTGCAGATGCCGCTGCCTGCAATTGTTCTATTAGAGAAAGCTGCCTGTCTAGCTGCAAAAACAAAAAAGGCAGAGCCTCAAAGAAGCGCTCTACCTTCATTAATCAACCGGTCCATGATCAAATCATATCTTCAGCGCGGACGACCTCGTCAAACTTCTCTGCGGTGATCAGACCGCTGCGGACAGCGGCTTCCCGCAGGGTAAGCCCTTCTTTGTGCGCAGACTTGGCGATGGTCGCCGCATTCTCATAACCGATATGCGGGTTAAGGGCTGTGACCAACATAAGCGATTTGTTCAGATTGTTTGCGATGGCGTCGCGGTTGGCCTCGATTCCCACAGCGCAGTGCTCATCGAAGGAACGGATCGCGTCTGCGAGCAGCCTTGCGGACTGCAGGAAGTTGTGGATAATAACAGGCTTGAACACATTGAGCTCGAAATTGCCCTGGCTGGCGGCAAAGCCGATCGCCGCGTCATTGCCCATGACCTGGCATACCACCATGGTCAAGGCTTCGGCCTGGGTAGGGTTGACTTTACCCGGCATGATCGAGCTGCCCGGCTCATTCTCGGGAATGCTGATTTCGCCGATTCCGCAGCGGGGACCGCTTGCGAGCCAGCGCACGTCATTGGCGATCTTCATCAGATCCCCGGCCAGCGCCTTGAATGCGCCATGCACAAATACCAGCTCGTCATGGCTGGTCAGGGCATGGAATTTATTCGGAGCGCTCTTGAATTTCTTGCCGGTGAGACGGCTGAGTTCCAGAGCGGCAAGCTCCCCGAACCGCGGGTCCGCATTCAAGCCGGTGCCAACCGCAGTTCCGCCAATCGCCAGCTCGCGAAGCTCCTCGCTGCTGGTTCTGACATTGCGCTCCCCCTTCTCCAGCATCCGCACCCAACCGCTTATTTCCTGGCCAAGCGTCAGCGGCGTCGCGTCCTGCAGATGGGTACGCCCGATTTTGATCACGTCGGCGAATGCCTCGCTTTTGGCTTGGAGGGTTGCCTTGAGCTGGGCGATGGCGGGCAGCACGGTATCTTCCACCGTAATCAGCGCCGCAAGATGCATGGCCGTCGGAAAAGTGTCGTTGGAGCTCTGAGAACGGTTCACATCGTCATTAGGATGAATCTTCACATCGCCAGCGGCATCCTGCTGTGCCAGGAGCTGTCCGGCCCGGCGCGCTATCACCTCATTGACGTTCATGTTCGACTGTGTGCCGCTGCCGGTCTGCCAGACCGCCAGAGGAAATTCCCCAGTCCATTTGCCGGCAATAATTTCGTCGGCGGCATCCGATATGGCCAAGGCCTTCGCTGCATCCAGCTTGCCAAGCTCCTTGTTTACGAGTGCGGCTCCCTTCTTCAAATAGGCAAAAGCGCTTATCAGCTCAACGGGCATTTTCTCCGTACCGATCTTGAAATTATTCAGGCTGCGCTCTGTTTGCGCACCCCATAAACGGTCCGCGGGAACCTGAATCTCGCCCATCGAATCCTTTTCCGTTCTGAATTCCATTCTCGTCACCTTCTTTTTTAATTTGTACATGTCCATAATCATTTTACATTAAAGCTGCCCGATAATCGATTTTTGCCGGACTTGCCTGTTTATCGCCGAGCAAAAAGGGCTAAATAAAGAGACAAGCCTAAACCGGTAGGAGGAACCCTTATGCCTTGGACCAAAGAGGATTACCCCGATTCCCTGAAAAACTTCATGGCTCCCGTGCGGGAGAAAGCGATCGAGATCGCCAATGCCCTGCTGAAGGACGGTTATGAAGAGGGCCGGGCGATTTCCATCGCCACCGCGCAGGCGAAGGAGTGGGCGGAGGACCATGACAAGCAGGTGCGGAAAAAAGGGCATTAGCCGCCCCTCCTGCATGCCGTTTCGCTTATTGGGCGATTCCGGTTCGAATGAATGTCTTCGGAAATTTAACTGCTGTCTCAAAGACAAAAGGGTGTCCTCCGGCATTTCGGAGGACACCCTTTTGTCTGACCGGCGGGAGAGAGACTCGCAGCTCTCCTGCCTCTTAAGCTGTATGCCGGAGGCTCAGCGGTTCATCCAGCCGCCGTCCACGCACATCACATGGCCGTTCATATAGTCCGATGCGGCAGAAGCAAGCAGCACAACCGGCCCCTTCAGATCCTCGGCGCGGCCCCATCGACCCGCAGGGATACGCTCCAGAATCTGTCTGCTGCGGTCAGGGTCCTTGCGCAGCTGCTCCGTGTTGTCCGTGGCGATATAACCAGGGGCAATGGCATTTACCTGCACCCCTTTGGAGGCCCATTCATTGGCTAAGGCCTTCGTTACACCCGCGACGGCGTGCTTGCTGGCTGTATAGCCCGGTACATTGATTCCTCCCTGGAACGAGAGCATGGAGGCGATGTTAATAATTTTTCCCGAACCCTGCCGGATCATTTCCCTTCCGGCCAGCTGGCTGAGGAAGAAAACCGCGTTCAGATTCACATTGATGACATCATGCCAATCGGCAGCCGCATGATCGGCAGCCGGCGTGCGCCGGATAATGCCGGAGTTGTTGACCAGAATATCGATTTTGCCGAAGGCGTCCATCGTTTGGTTTATAACGTCAGGCAGCCTGCTTTCGTCGGACAGATCCGCCTTGATGACAACGGATTTCCGGTTCAATGCCGCAATTTCCTGTACAATATCGGCCGGATTGGTCTGATTGGTTACAAGCGCCACATCGGCCCCGGCTTCCGCCAGCGCCAGTGCAATGGCTTTGCCAATTCCCCGGGATGCACCGGTGACGATAGCGGATTTGCCGGTCAAGTCAAATAATGTACTCACTCATTCCCACTCCTGTCTGCCTGCTCAATATTTACCTGCAGAGCCTGATATTTGCCCTTTATGGAGCTATCCAGCCCATCATCCGTAATAATCCGTTCCACTTCCGTCAGGGCGGCAAAGGTGAACAGCGCCCCCTTGTCGAATTTGCTGTGGTCGGCAACGCAGATCACCCGCCTGGAAGCCTCGATGAACATCCGCTTGATCGGTGATAGCTCCGGCGTAAACACACTGAAGCCGTATTCCTCATGAATGCCAGTCGTGGACAGGAAAAATTTATGAATATTCATCCTGCTCACCCACTCCAGCGATTCCGGATGCAGCAGCAGGTTATGCTGCCGGTATCCCCCTGGAACGACAAGCCTGATCTGGTCGCGCAGCGCGAGCTCGCGGATAATCATGACATCGTTCGTAACGACCGTGAGCGGCTTGTTCTCAAGCCGCCTGGCCATCGCCAGCGTCGTGCTGCCGCCATCCAGAGCGATGATGTCGCCTGGCTCGATCTGCTTCAGCGCTGCAGCCGCAATGGATTCCTTGGCCTTCTCCAGCTTGTTGTTCGGATATACCAGCGGATAGATGTTCTCTTCGCTGGGCTCAAGCGGAACGGCGCCTCCATGCGTTCTCTTGAGCAGCCCTTTGGCTTCAAGCTTCTCCAGATCATCGCGGATCGTCTTCTCCGTGACATGCAGCGATGCGCTGAGCTCGGCCACTTTTACCGCTCCGCTTTGCTGCAGCTCGTCTATGATTTTTCGTTGTCTGGTTGCGGCCAGCATGAATTTGACGCTCCTTCCGAGTGGCTCCTACTTCAATGTATTCATCTGCACAATGTCCATATCCTTAAAGGTGTAATTCTCCCCGGCCATCGCCCAGATGAAGGAATAGTTCGATGTGCCTGCGCCCGAATGAATCGACCAGGGCGGAGAAATAACCCCCTGCTCGTTGGCAACCACAATGTGACGCGTCTCTTCCGCCTGCCCCATCATGTGGAACACACGGGCATCCGCGTTCAGGTCAAAATACAGATAGGCTTCCATTCTCCGGTCATGCAGATGCGCAGGCATGGTGTTCCAGATGCTGCCCGGCTTGAGAATCGTAATGCCCAGCATCAGCTGGCAGCTCTGCAGGCCGCCTTCATGAATAAATTGATAGATCGTACGCTCATTCGATGTTTCCAGTGAACCCAGATGATTGGGATTGGCCTTGTCGATGGCCATTTTGCTTGCCGGCAGCTGATGGTGGGCATTGGCGGAGCAGAAATACAGCTTGGCCGGTTCAGCGGCATTCTCGCTTGCAAGCAGGACTTCTTTCGTCCCTTTTCCTACATAAAGAGCGTCTAGCCGGGCCAGGGAATGCTTCTCCCCGTCGACGGTGATGACAGCGGGTCCGCCGAGATTAACAAAGCCCGCTTCGCGGCGCTCAAAGAAATACTCGGTCTTGAGCGTTTGCGGGGCCTCGAGAGCAAGCGGCTGCTCCGTGGGAACTGCGCCCCCGATAACCAAACGGTCATAATGGGTATAAGTCATATGAATATGTCCGGCTTCAAATAAGTTCTCAATGAGGAAATGCTTCCTCAGCGCTTCCGTATCATACCTTTTAACATCGTCCGGGTGTGAGGCATGGCGAATATCCATTTCCGTTTTCATTACTTATTTCCTCCTATAATGTTCGTTTTGGTTTGTTTACTAGCATTATAGTATAGAAAGCGCTTTTTTGAAAGTGTTTTATATCAGCTGCCAGCCCTGTCCGGCAAAATAAAAAAACCTCCACGGCCACACGCGCCTGCAGGTTCCATTCGTATGATTATTGTTCCGGGCTTTGATTTCAATCATGCTCTCTCTCAGGCTTTACGCCTGCCTGGTCTTCCACGCTTATGAAGCTTCTTGGCAGGCAGGAGGCCTCAATCCGGAAATAAACGGCGAAGCTCTTCCGGAAGCTCCCGGCTTTTTCTGGTCTCCGCATTCATGGCGACGCAGGTGATAAGCGCATCGGCGCACAGCTCATCCTGCCCGTTCAGGATTTGCTGGCTCAACACATAGCTGGTTCGGCCGGCTCTTTCGGGCACTGTTATAATCCGCAGCTGGTCGCCTTGTCTGCATTCCTTCCGGTAGTTGATATTGATATTTACCGTTACAGTCTGAATGCCCATTTGCAGAAAAACATCGTAATGAAGCCCAGACTGCTCATACCATTCTTCTCTGCCCCATTCAAGATATTCCAGATATTTGGCATTATTCACATGTCCATTCACATCAATTTCGGTTGAACGGACCATAATAGACGTTATAGCCTGCATGGCATCCGGCTCCTTCACCGCCCCTTCAAAAGGCGTCAAATGATTACTAATGGTAGCCATAAGCAGCTGGCTTGTCAAAGAAAATCCAAGCAATGCCGTCCTCCCCCTTCATGCTTACAGACATATTTTGCGTTAAGATAGAAACTATAGCTTACAGGAAAGGATGAATATCCATGACCAGAACAGCATATTCCCGTCAAATCTTCCGCACATGGCTGTATTCCTCCGCCATTTCCGGCACCCTCGCCCTCTGCCTCTTCCTGATGGCGGGTTGCGGTTCCAATTACAATATCGGCTCCGGCGCCAACTCCCCCATGAGCGGCAGCGGGCTTCCGGATTCCGCAGCTGCCCCGGAGAATGACCATTACCAGACTCAGCCAACAGCAGAACCGCCCGCTGCCAATCAGCCGGAAGCCGGTTCCAATGCCGCTGCCAATAATCCTTACGCTGCTGCAGGGATCGATGATCCGGAAGCATTCGAGGCCATATTCGATCAGATCAAATCGGCGGTTGCCGGAGGAGATAAAGATCAGGTTGCGGACTATGTGCTTTTTCCCATGCGGTTGAATACGGCCAAAGCAAATACAATCATCAAAAACAAAGAGGATTTCATCAATAAATATGACGCAATTCTGACTGCACCTGTGAAGAAAGCATTGGCCAATCAAAAGACCGACAGCCTGTTCGTCAATGATCAGGGCGTCATGGTTGGCAATGGCGAGATGTGGTTCGGCGCTACCGCCGGTTCGCCGCAGAAATACGGTATTATTGCCGTTAACCATGACACGGTGGGGACCGACTAAGGCGCTTAAGAGCGCTATCGCAAGACACAGAAGAGTACGATAGCCTTACAAATTAAAGCGGTACCCTACCCCCCATACGGTTTCGATATATTGGGGCTTGGACGGGTTCAGCTCGATTTTCTCTCTCAGCTTGCTGATATGGACAGTGACGGTAGGCAGATCCCCCATCGAGTCGAGTCCCCAGATCCGTTCGAACAGCTCCTCCTTGGTGAACACCCGGTTCGGGTTTGTAGCCAAATAAAGCAGCAAATCATATTCTTTGGTCGTCAGCAGGGCTTCGCGGTCCTCCACAAATACCTTCCGCGGAAGCTTGTCGATGAACAAACCGCGGATCCGGATCTGATCCTTGGGGCTGCTCCCTGTTCCGGTGCTGCCTGTCAGCCGCTCAAAGCGGGACAGATGCGCCTTCACCCGCGCGACCAGCTCGCCAACGCTGAACGGCTTCACAATATAATCGTCCGCCCCCAGACCGAAGCCTCTGATTTTATCTACTTCCTCACGCTTGGCGGATACCATCAGAATCGGAATATGGGTCGTCTGGCGAATGGCCTTGCAAATATCGAACCCATTCACACCCGGGAGCATCAAATCCAGAATAATCATGTCGAAACTTTCCTTCATCGCCTGCTCCAGGCCTGCATCGCCGGTTGCCGCAATGTCCACGGTGAAGCCGCTCGCCACCAAATAATCCTTTTGCACTTCGGCGATTACAGAATCATCCTCTATGATCAAGATCCTTTTCATCATGCTCTCCCTTATACCCCTTCGGGGTTGTCAATGTGAACAAAATGGTCGTGCTCTCTCCCGGGACGCTTTCCGCCCATACCCGGCCCCCATGCTCCTCCACGATCTGCTTCACAATTGCAAGGCCCAGCCCGCTGCCCCCGGTATCGTTGTTCCTGGAGAGATCCGTACGGTAGAAGCGGTCAAAAATATGGGGCAGACCAGCGGCTTCGATGCCTCGTCCGTTATCCTTTATCGCTACCGTAATTTCCTGCAGCTGCTTGTTCTCAAACAGCTCAATACGGATTTCTTTCTCCTTTTTGTCCATATGCTTCAAGCTGTTATCGGCAATATTGGCAATTACTCTGCCCAGCTTCTCGCGGTCCACCACAGCCATTACCGGCTTGCCCTGTGTATGGTCATACATAATCCGGATCCCGCTGTACTGCGGATGCATATGAAGCTCATCCGCAAAGGCATGAAGGTAAGCATTAATATCGGTCTGTTCAAAATGAAACGGCAGCCGTCTCAGATCCAGCTTGGAGTACAGGAACAGCTCATCGATCAGACGATCCAGATGCGCCGCCTTGGAATGAATCATTTCAATATATTTGGCCTGCTTCTGCGGCGTATCGGCTATGCCGTCCCGCATCCCCTCGGCGCAGGCGGAAATGGCCGTGATCGGTGTTTTAAGATCATGTGAGATGTTGGAGAGCAGCTCCTTGCGGTTCTCCTCAGCCTGCAGCTGCGTATGAATCGACGCTCTCAGCCGTTTTCTCATCTCTTCGAAGGTGGCGCTTAATTGGCCGATTTCGTCTTTTCTGATTACCTTCAGCTCATTATCCAGATTGCCTTCCTTGATCTGCTCCGCCGCATGCTTCAGCGCATTAAGCGGCCTCAGAATTCCGCGGGATACCAGATAAGTCAGCAGCCCGTTGGTCAAGCCGACGATCAGGATCACGAATAGCAGCACGATTACAAAAAATAACCGGGCAAGATCGGCAAGCCGGTCTTCCTCCAAAATATACATGACACCGGGACTTCCGTCGTCAAGCGTAAAAGCGTATTTTAAAACCGTATAGTCAATGCCGTCTAATTTGAATGTATCGCTATGATAACCGCCAGCGCCGCTTGAATCAAACTCCCCAAGCCTGGGCAGGGCGGCAGCGCTGCTGTCTTCAATTGCCGGTGAACTATACCGGACTTTATCCCCTGCCGCGATAATCAGCCGGATATCAAGAGGGTCCAGCTCCTTCTCCGTTTTCTCCAGAAAAGCGGTGTCTTCGAGACGATCCGGCTCATGCCGGGCGAAGAAGGCAAGCCCCGAAGTCCATTCCGTTTTCTGGTCCATCGCTTCGCGGAATTCCTTGACATTCTCAAAATCCCCGATGATTCTGCTGAGCGGTTTGATCCCCAGCGCATCATTCAAGAACAGGGTTACCAGGATGACAGCCGTCAAGGCAAAGACAATAATCGGCACAACGACCATTGCGATATAAGACAGCAGTAATTTCTTGCGGATAGACATGCCAAGCGCCCCTGTTATAATGATTTGCCGGTAAATCTGAACAATCCGGCGGTATATCCTATTATACTGTACGCCGAGATAAAGACGAATATATTCATGAGCCTCAGCACCGGTACACTTGGCTGCAGCCACAGCTCATGCCAGTCGGTGTAGGCGAAGGGGGACCAAACAGCAGCTTCAGGCAGGAACAACGGGAGCACCTTCAATGCCGCATAAACTGCGATACAAACGACAATGGCCGTTGTGCTGCTTTTGAACCACTGAGCGACGAGTGCCGCGAATATGGCTATTACCGCCATCGGGAAGAAAGCGGCGAAATAAGCGCCCAGTCCCCTGGCTATTCCCCATGTGCTGCCGCCATCCGGAAGAAACAGTCCGGACAATGCGGAGGCCGCCCAGCCGCCGGCAAGCACAGCCGCGACAATAAGCGCCAGCGACAGCAGCTTGGCTGTGAATACTTTTGTCCGGGTAATCGGCCGGACCAGTGTGATTTTCAACGTCCGCATGGCGGTCTCGGCCGTGAAGGAATCGGCTGCGCACATGAACAAATAGAGCGGCAGCAGTACAGTGGTCAATATCCCCAGCATGATCAGCGGAAAATCATTGCCCACAATGGCCGAAATGCCTGCATTCCCTTGAACACGGGCGACCAGCCATGCGGCCAGGACCGGGATCAGGACGAGAAACAGCAGAAACCACTTCGTTTTGCGCTGCAGCCACCATTTTTCCAGCTCATTGATTATACCTGCAGTCAGACTATGCATGAGATACCCCTTCCCTGCTCTTTACGACCGCAGCCAGATAGTATTCTTCCATGGTGACGCCCTGCTGCTGCAGCTCATCCGCCTCGCCCTTGTGAATAAGCCTGCCGCCATTCATAATGCCGATGCGGTTTACGGTCATCTCCATCTCGTTCATCATATGGCTGGAGATCAGAAAAGCGGTCCCTTCCGTTTCCGACAGATGTCTGATAATGCGGCGAACGTCTATAATGCCCTCTACGTCAAGTCCATTCGTCGGTTCATCCAGAATGACCAGTCCCGGCGAGGAGAGCAGCGCTCCCGCAAGCGACAGCCGCTGCTTCATGCCAAGCGAGTAGCCGCTGACCTTCTCTCCCTTGTAGAGAGTAAGACCGACCATTTCCAGCACCTCATCAATCCGCTTTGCCGGCAGATCTTTATAGAACCTTGCCGCCTGCTTCAGATTGGCGTGACCGCTCATATATTCGTAAGCGTCCGCCGTCTCGATCACGCAGCCCGTGCCCGTCATCGCCAGCTCGAACCGGTCTGTAATTCTGCTGCCAAACAGCGTCACGCTTCCCGAATCCGCAGCGCAAAGACCCGTCAAAATCTTCAGCAAGGTCGTTTTACCCGCCCCGTTGGGGCCGAACAAGCCGAAAATGTCGCCTTTATTCAGCTTGAAGCTGATATCGCGTATGCCGCGGCCGTTTTTATATATTTTCGTTACTCCATCGATCTCCAGAATAGCCGGAGAAGCGCCTGTTCGCATATTATTCACACTCCTTTATGAAAAATTGGCGAAAAATCGGCCGGACAACGTTCATCTGGTATTGCTGTGTCCGGCCCGATGCTGTTTCCTGATGATTATTGCTGTCCGCCCCATTCTTCAGCCGGATCAACCGTTACCACTTGCTTGTTATCCATATCGATTACTTCGGGCGACGTGCTGTTATAAGCCGAGAGTCCGGCATCCAGCGTTACCGTTACGGTGTGATCGGCACCTGCTTCATCTTTGCCTGCTGCCTTGATTTGTACAGTTTGATGCTGGATGCGGTTATCCTTGCCGATAAGTGCATCCAGGCTGACCGCTTCAATCCGGACATCCTGCGCCAGTTCCGGAAGCTGCGGCTGCCATTCTCCGCCAAGCAGCTGCTGGTGAATGGAATCCGCAGGTCCCGCCGCATTATTATGTTCGCCTTGAGCGCCGCTGCCCGCATGTTTGATCAACAAGGAACCAATGGCATTGACGGCCGCAGGAATTTGGCTTCCCGTTAAATCCAGGGAGATGTGCTTGACGCCATCCGCCTGCTCATCCAGCTCCACCTGCTGCTTCACATTGCCGACCAGCGTATCAATGACATTTTCCAGTTCCTTGGGAAAACCGTCCCCGTCCGGTTCATGGTTTCCAAATTTGCGCTGCGCATGTTCCGGCGCTCCCTGCGGATCGATGACGTAATACATGTCATCCTTGCCGTTCTTGACAATCATCTGCTCATTCTGATGATACATATTCACCGCGATGGGCTCCGTGCCCTCTCCGCCCAATGTCAGCGAGCCGCTGGCTCCGCCCTGGTCTTTATCCAGCTTGAGCTTCGCCTTGGCATTCAGCTTCTCGGCGCCATTGTCGCTGACCGTAACCGACACATCGGCTGTAACGCTCTTCACATTGGTATTGGTCTTCAGCGCTTCCTTGTAAGCATCATAGCCTGCCGAGCCTGCGCTTGCGGTGAAGCCGCTGGCGACCAGCAGAACCGCACCTGCCGTTAACGGAATTCCAAAGGACAACCATTTCTTTTTCTTATTCATCTTTATTTCCTCCTGTTCTTGAAAGCCTCTTCGGTGAAGCTCCCTGGTGCTTCTTAGCGAAGCTCCCTGGTGCTTCTTAGCGAAGCTCCCTGTAAACAGAATACCGCTCAACCCTAAACCGCTCGTAAACCAGGTCTAAAGAAAGTATAAATTCGTCAAAAAGAAACGGCGGCGCCGTCCTTTGGCGATAGCGTTAGTTTGTTCCCTCAAACTTTACAGAAATGTACAGGCGCAGAACTTATCCATTCGATAAGGTCAAAAAAGATTGACCGATGCGTGATGACGGGCCTTGTGCATGAATAAATATAAGAAGTGGGACGGGTTAACAGGGGAAAGCCACGGGTAAATACAGATGTAACAACAGAAGGAGGCGGACTGGAATGGCTAAACTTGTGGGGCCGGATACAACCAAGACCAAGTCAAATGTTGTTCTCCAATACCCCGACAATGCGATCAATTCCCGAACAGACGGCACCGTGTATAAACGCAGATCCTTTATCGATTTTGCCCAGAACCTGTACTGCCGCTTTCAGGATGACGAGGTTCCCGCGCTGGGAGCTCAGCTGACATACTACCTGATTCTCTCGTTCTTCCCTTTTCTGATCTTCATCATTGCCGTTCTCAGCTTCGCCAATCTGACCATGCAGGATGTAATCGAGCAAATCCAGCTGATCATGCCCGAGCTCTCGACGAACACCATCAGCGACGCCTTCACCGAGATTCAGGCTTCCAGCAACGGGTCTCTGCTTTCAGTGGGGTTGATTATTACGTTATGGTCGGCATCCAACGGCATAAGCGCCGTCATGAAAGCCTTGAATAAAGCTTACGATGTGGAGGAAACGCGCCCGTTCTGGAAGGTTAAAGCGCATTCGCTCGTTTTTACGATTGTCTTGGCGCTTGTCATCCTGTTCAGCATGGTCATGCTCATCTTCGGCAGAGTGATCGGGGATATGCTGTACAAATGGACGCAGCTTCCAGGCAGCATCGATACCGTATGGGGATTCGCCCAGTACGTCATCCCCATCGTGGTGATGTCTGTCGTCTTCGCCTCCCTGTACCTGTTTGCTCCCAACCTGCGGCTGCATTTTCGCGAAGTGGTGCCGGGCGCGTTGTTTGCCACCTTCGGCTGGATCATAACCTCCTTATGCTTCTCCTTTTATGTCAATAATTTCGGCAATTATACGAAGACCTATGGAAGTATCGGCGGAATTATAGTCTTGCTTACCTGGCTGTATCTGTCGAGCATCATCATCGTGCTGGGAGGTGAAATTAACGCTTCGCTGCATTTCGATAAGCACGGCAAAATGAAAGCAAACTGCAAGCGCTTCTCCATCTCGCTGCCGTTCTTCAAACGAGGAAAAACGAAGCGCTCCTGAGCATCAGGCCATATGCGTTAGAATAGCAGCCCCTGAGGCTAATGCTTCAGGGGCTGCCGCTATGTCCTGCCTATGTAAAGCCGTGTACAAACCAGCCATGCGGAAAATCCATAAAATGCACATATTTTGAGCCCGGAATGGAAAGGATTCCAACATACGCCTGTCGAATAAAGCACAGATGCTTGAAAGGAATAAAAACAGAAAATAAGTGAAAAGAGGGAACATGCAATGAATCGGACAGGCTTTACGCCGGAGCTCCACCATGATCAATCCGGCCCCCAGGCACACTGGAAGAAACTATCTTTGAGAGCTCTCCTGGTGATTTCGCTGATGTCGCTGGCGCTGTTGTTAGCCGCCTGCGGAACCAAGCCTGACAACACCGGCGGAAACGCGGCGGGCAATACCTCGGGGAACACATCAGGAAACACGTCAGGAAACACGTCAGGAAACACCAATACGCCTCCTGCGGAAACGGGTGACGCTGCGGGCAATACGAACAGCGGAGGCGCAGCTGACTCATTTGCTTCTGAGGATGATCCCATAGTCACGATTGAAATGGAAGACGGCAAAACGATTGAGATCGAGCTTTATCCCAAGGCTGCGCCGAATACGGTCAACAACTTTGTCTCTCTCGTCAAAAAGGGTTTCTATGACGGCCTGACCTTCCACCGCGTCGTTCCCGGGTTCATGATCCAGGGCGGCGATCCGGACGGCAGAGGCTCGGGCGGACCCGGCTACGCCATCAAGGGCGAATTCAGCCAGAACGGCGTACAAAACGGTTTGCTTCATGAGCGCGGCGTCATCTCCATGGCGCGGGCTCAGGATATGGATTCCGCAGGCTCGCAATTTTTCATTATGGTGGATGCCAACACCGGTCTGGACGGCGCCTATGCCGCTTTCGGCAAAGTGACCAAAGGTCTGGAGACCGTTGACGCCATCGTAAGCGTCCCAACCGATGGAAGCGAGCTCGCGGTCACTCCTCCTAAAATGAAAAAGGTAACCGTCGATACCAAAGGCGTGGATTATCCGGAGCCTGAGACAATCACCCCGTAGAGGGAATGAGGGCTTACACAGGTTTCCAAATAGCAAACCCACAGCAAACAAAGCAAAACCCTGACCAAGATGGTCAGGGTTTTTACTTTGTTTGTGCCATGCTGCATATAGTCCAGTCATACCAAGGCATGAACTTCACAGGCCAGTCTGATCGGGAAGCGCCGGAGGCTCCGCATCCTGATGCAGCGGCAGTATAATTTCGAAGGTGGTCCCTTCGTTCAGCTTGCTGTTCACCCGTACGCGTCCGTTATGCTTCTCGATGATCTGATAGCTGATCATAAGGCCAAGACCTGTACCCTTCTCTTTGCTGGAGTAGAAAGGCTCCCCCAGCCGGGCAATCCGATCCTCGGAAATGCCGCAGCCCTGATCGCTGATGCCGATGATCAGATGATCCGCATCGAGCTGCTCGACCGTTACGATGATCTGGCCGCCCTGGGGCATGGCCTCGATCGCATTTTGCAATATATTCGCAAGCGCCTGCTTGATCTGATTTTCGTCGCATTCCAGATACATTTGCTCATTACCCAGATTGGAGATAATCTGAACATTGCTTATAACCGCGTTTGTTTCCATCAATATAATAATATTGGACAAAATCACGCCAATATCATTCATCTTGAATTCAACTTCCTGCGGCTTGGCCAGCATCAGGAACTCGCCGATAATGGATTCGATCCGATCCACCTCCGAGAGCATCAGCTGATAGTAGCTTTCGTTTTTTTTATCCGTAGTCCGCAGCATCTGCGTAAAGCCCTTCAGCACGGTAAGCGGATTGCGCACCTCATGCGCAACTCCCGCAGCCAGCTGACCCACAGCCATGAGCTTATCGGATTTGCGTATGAGCTCCTCCGCTTCCTTCTTGGTCGTAATGTCCTGAAATTGCACAATATAATAAAGCGGCTTGTTGTGGTCGTCTCTGACAACTGTCGTATTCAACAGGCCCCATACCACATGCCCCGATTTATGAATAAACCGGCTCTCCATTTCATACCACGGGATTTCGGCAATCAGCAGCCGTGTCGTGTTGTCAAGATGATCATCCAGATGATCCGGATGCAGGATGCCATGGAACCGCAGCTCGGCAAGCTCGGACTCCGTATATCCCAATATATCGCAGAATGAATAATTCGCTTCCAGAAAGCGCCCATTAATATCAATCAGAGCGATGCCTGCGGCCGCATAATTGAACACAGTCCGAAACCGTTCTTCAATCTGCTTGTCGGCCTTCTCGATCTGCTGGCGCTCTGTCAAATCCGCCACTTCGGTTATCAGAAACAAATGAATCCCGTGGAACAGCTTCATCATCCCATGAATTTCCAGAGGAAAAATCGAATGGTCCTGTCTGATTCCCCTTGCCTGCCATACAATATTCTTATTCTTATTCTTATTACCCTTGACCTCTTCCTCTTCGATCAGATAGGTCCGTCTGTCGCGGGGATGAATCAGTTCAAGGAGCTCCATGCCAATAAGCTTGTTCCTGTCATAGCCAAATAAACGTGAAGCATCGGAATTTATTGTGATAATCTTCCCGTTTTTTACCACAATCATATAGGGAAGTATTTCTTCCAAAAAGGTTTCGAGTACGTTTTCCCCATCTGCGTTTTCAAACATAAGAAGTATTCCCACATCATATTCCCCTTTGAAGGCAGAGTACAGCTCCACACATTACAAAGCTATGTGAAATCGTCATCTTGATGTCATCACTATTCATCATAATTGTTAACCGTACCATTTTCAACTTAATCATATGCGTTCATGCTTTAAACAGGATTATGAAAAAAAAGCGCCCTGCTTTGTACAGAGCGCTTTACGTCCGGATAGTCGAAGAACCTCAAACTTGGTCGTACCGATTATTTCCACACTACTTTTTCACCGTAATCTTTTCCCCAATTGTACATCATGCGCAGGATCGGCATCAGGCTCTCGCCATAATCGGTCAATGTATATTCGACCCGCGGCGGAACTTCGGCATACACCTTGCGGTGCACCAATTGATCGTCCTCCAGCTCGCGCAGCTGGTTGGTCAGCATCTTCTGGGTGATGGAGGGAATAAGCCGTTTCAGCTCACTGAAGCGCTTGGTGCCTTCCAGACCCAGATGCCACAAAATAATCAGCTTCCATTTGCCGCCGATAACTGCAAGCGTCAGCTCCTTCTCGCAATTGATTTCTGTGAGATTAATCCGTTCCTTCAGCTCGTTTGCCACACCGGCTGCCCCTTTCTGTCTGCATTTCCCATTTCTTCTTACCCTCTCAAACCCTGCAGGAACGCCAATAGTATACTGGTGGTGACTACACCACTTGCAAGTGCGTACTTCTTAAATAGAAACGATAGCTATAGAATAAGCCTTGGATCTGAACATATCAACACAAATCGAATAGGAGTGATCAAATTGGAATTGCAATTAGCGCTTGATCTGGTTAATATCCCGGAAGCCAAAGCATTGGTGAAAGAAGTCGAAGCTTATATAGACATTGTAGAAATCGGAACCCCTGTCGTTATTAATGAAGGTTTGCATGCAGTCAAAGCGATCAAGGAAGCTTTTCCCAACCTGAAAGTATTGGCCGATCTCAAAATTATGGATGCCGGCGGTTACGAGGTCATGAAAGCCGTCGAAGCGGGAGCGGACATCGTGACCGTGCTAGGCGTAGCTGAGGATTCCACGATCCGGGGCGCCGTAGAGGAAGCGGCCAAAACAAACAGGAAGATACTGGTGGATATGATCAGTGTCAAAAATATCGAAGAGCGGGCAAAGGAGCTTGACGCGCTCGGCGTGGATTATATCTGTGTCCATTCCGGCTACGATACCCAGGCGGAGGGCAAAAACTCCTTCGAGGAACTGACCGCGATCAAACGCGTCGTCAAAAACGCAAAAACAGCCATAGCCGGAGGAATCAAACTATCCACGCTTCCGGAAGTTATTGCGGCCAAGCCTGATTTGATCATAGTAGGCGGCGGTATTACAGGTCATGACAATATCCAGACGGCTGCTTCCCAAATGCGGCAATTAATCAAGCAAGGTTAGTCCAATGGGGATTAATTCGTACACGGACAAAATAATCGGAGAGCTCTCCCGCAGCCTCCGGGCCGTTCCCGAGGATGCGGTGGAACAGCTGGCAGAAGGCATCCTCGCGTCGAGGAAAATATTCGTCGCCGGCGCCGGCCGGTCCGGACTGATGATGAAGGCGCTGGCCATGCGCCTGATGCAGGCCGGGCTTGACGCTCATGTAGTTGGCGAAACCATAACGCCCGGCATCGCCAAAGAAGACATGCTGATTATCGGCTCTGGCTCGGGCGAAACGAGCAGCCTTCTCTCCATGGCCGGCAAGGCGGGAGGCATCGGGGCGACGGTCGTCCTTGCGACAATCTCCCCCGCTTCCTCCATCGGGAAGCTGGCGGATATCGTGATTCCGATCCCCGCTTCCCCGAAGGAACGGACGGGTGAGGGCGTAGTTACCGTACAGCCCATGGGCTCGTTGTTTGAGCAGAGCATTCTCCTGCTGTTCGACGCTCTGATCCTGCGTTTGATGGATCATCGGAAGCTCGACTCATCCTCAATGTTTGGCAATCATGCCAATCTGGAATAAGTATACGCCGCCCCCGCCCTTTTGCAGCGGGGGCGGTTTTTTTTGCGCGTTGATCGGGTCCCCAATTTCTATCGACGCAAAGTTCAAATGATGTCAACAGCATTCATGACGAAACCTCCTTTTCCTTTGATTGATCTTGGAAGCGTTCTATTCTACGATTATTTCAACCCCTTTAATCAAAGACTATACAAGAGGGGAATTTTTTATGGGAGGTTAACAGGATGTCTGAACAACTTACTGGCCGGCAAGCATCCACAGGCGGGGTCAAAGTTTCCGTGCAGCGTTTCGGGCGTTTTCTCAGCGGGATGGTTATGCCGAATATCGGCGCTTTTATCGCCTGGGGCTTGATTACGGCTTTATTTATCCCGACGGGCTGGATACCCAACGAATATCTCGGCAAGCTTGTTGATCCTATGATCACCTACCTGCTGCCCCTGCTTATCGGTTATACAGGCGGTCAAATGCTCCACGGCACGCGCGGAGGCGTTATTGGAGCCATCGCCACGATGGGGGTTATCATTGGCTCGGATATTCCGATGTTCATCGGAGCGATGATTGTCGGTCCCTTGTCCGCATGGATCCTCAGGGCCTTCGACAGATCCGTGGAGGGCAAAATCCGCTCGGGCTTCGAAATGCTGGTCAACAACTTCTCCGCCGGTATTATCGGAGGCGCGCTTGCTCTTGGAGCTTACACCGGCATTGGTCCGGTCGTAGAGAAAGCGAGCCAATTGCTGGCTTCCGGCGTGGAGGCCCTGATCAATGCAGGCCTGCTGCCCTTGGCCAATATTCTCATTGAGCCGGGCAAAATCCTGTTTCTGAACAATGCCATCAATCATGGCGTGCTGGGGCCGATCGGGCTCGAGCAGGCTTCCAATACGGGCAAATCGATCATTTTCATGCTGGAGTCGAATCCGGGACCCGGTCTTGGCATTCTGCTTGCTTACTGGTTCGTGGGAAAAGGCCTTACGAAGCAGTCTGCGCCGGGAGCGGCCATCATTCATTTCTTCGGCGGCATTCATGAAATTTATTTTCCTTATATTCTGATGAACCCGCGGCTTATCCTTGCAGTAATCGCAGGCGGGGTTACAGGCAGCTTCACCTTCACGATCTTCAATGCCGGGCTTGTCGCCACTCCATCCCCGGGCAGTATATTCGCCTACATTGCGATGGCGCCCAAGGGTGGATTGCTCGCCGCACTCAGCGGTATACTGACCGCTGCGGTTGTCTCTTTTCTGGTTGCCTCGCTGCTGCTCAAAACAAGCCGCAAAGCGGAAGAAGAAGGCGATCTGGAGCTTGCGCAGCAGAAAATGCAGCAAATGAAAAGTGAAGCCAAAGGGACCGCTGCAGCCGCAGTCGCAAATGCCGCTTCGGTTCCAGGGGCTGCTGTCAAAGCAAAAGCGGATGTTTCCAAAATCGTGTTCGCCTGCGATGCCGGCATGGGTTCAAGCGCGATGGGGGCCTCTATACTGCGCAAGAAAATCAAGGCCGCAGAGATTCCGGTAACGGTGACCAATACCGCCATCAGTGAAATCCCGGCCGATGCGGACATCGTCATCACCCACAGGTCGCTGACGGACCGCGCCAGACAGAAGTCTCCCGAAGCAGAGCATATTTCCATCGACAATTTCTTGAAAAGTCCTGAATATGACGAGCTTGTAAACAGGCTGAGCGTATCCTAATAGATCGAGGATTGATGCCGATGAACCTATCCAAGAGACAGCGACAAATTATTGAATTGCTGCTTAACAAGCAGGGCGAGCTGACGTCGGGCGAAATTGCCGAAGCCATCAAGGTCAGCTCGCGGACGATTCACAGAGAGCTGGCTCAGGTGGAGGAGGCCCTGAGGGACGCCGGCATCTCTCTTCTTAAGAAATCCGGATCAGGCATCCAGCTTGAAGCGGAGCAGGACAAACTTGAAGCCTTCAAGCAGCAGCTCTCCAGGATGAATCCCGATCATTTCACCGCAAGAGAAAGAAAGGTGCTCATTCTTTGCTGGCTGCTGGAAAGCCCGGAACCCGTCAAGCTGTTCCTGCTTGCCCATGATCTGCATGTAGCCGTTCCGACCGTCACCGCCGATCTGGATGAAATCGAGGATTGGGTCGTCAAGCAGGGACTCGCTCTGGTCAGACGGCGCGGATACGGGGTGCAAATCATCGGGCCGGAGGCTGCGCTCCGGGGAACGATCGCAAGGCTCGCCAGGGAGCAGCTGGACGATTCTGAATTATTCGGCCGGTTCGACGAGCAGCCTGCCGATCCGCTGTCTGGCGAGCTGCTGAATATGATCGGAAGAGAGGATAGTTTCTTCAAAGTCGAGAAGGCCCTGTGGCAGCTGGAGGATCAATGGCCGACAACCTTGTCCGAAGCCGATTATACGATGCTTCTTATCTCCCTGTCGGTCAGCTTGACCCGGATCCGCAAGGGGAGAACGATTTCCCCCGCTGAGGCTTCGGGAGCTCAGGGCATGGAAGGCGCGGACAGCGGAGAGCAGGCCAGGCTTCGCATGTTCGTGGATATGATGGGCATCACACTCCCGGAAGAAGCCTCCTATATCGGGCAGCAGCTCGCTGACTGGAATAAGCAGCAGGTGATTAATCCTTTGCTGGCCGATAATTTGCAGCTGGCTGACACCATTGTCCGGATGATCCGGATTGTCGAAGACAGGCTCGGAGTAGAGTTAATGCAGGACCGCACGCTGCTTGACGGGCTGATCCGTCATGCCGGACCGGCCCTGCAGCGTCTGCGTGAAGGGATCGCAATCCGAAATCCGCTGGTAGCCCAGATCAAGAAGGATTACGAGAAGCTGTTCCTCATTGTCAGGCAGGCAGTCAAAGACACCGTTGCCGAACCGTCCGTTCCCGATGAGGAAATCGGCTTTCTGGTTATGCATTTCGGCGCTTCTCTGGAGAGATTGAAGCAGTTTCCGCGGCATGTCCGCGCCCTTCTCGTATGCACCAGCGGAATCGGTTCATCCAAGCTGCTGGAAGTGAGAATAAATAAAGAGCTTCCCCAGATTGATCTGATCGGTCGCGCTTCCTGGTTCGAGGCTTCGCGATATCCGGAGGATCAGTATGATCTGATTATTTCAACCGTCGATCTGCCGGTTGAACCGGACCGTTATATCAAGATCAGCCCTCTGCTGACGGCTGAGGAAGCGGTTAAGCTGCGAACCTACATTCAGACCATTACCTTAAACCGTCTTCCCTCCGTCAGACAGGAGAGCTCTCTTAGCAGCGATGCACTGGAGAGGCTGCGGCGGATGAGCCGGTATTCGGCGATCATCCTGTACATTCTGGATCAATTCGAGTGCTATCGCGAGGATATTCCTCCGGATGAATTTCATCTGAAGGGCATTTTATCCCGTCTGTGCGCCAGGTTGCGGCGCAGAAATGCCATCGACCGTATTGAACCGATTGTAAACCAGCTGCTGGAGAGGGAATCGTATGGCAGCCAGATCATTCCCGACACGAAGCTGGCCTTATTCCATACAAGAAGCGAATTTGTTCCGCGTCCTGTGCTCTGCCTGTTCACGCTGGATCAGCCGCTGCTGCTTGATGATCAGAAGCCTGTCCATCAGATTCTGCTCATGCTTGCGCCCTTGAAGCTGTCCTCCGACAGCCTGGAGGTGCTGAGTGAAATCAGCAGCATGCTCCTGTCCAGCGAGCTGATTCATCTGCTGGAGCAGGGAGACAAGGCGTCCATACAGCAATTTTTCTCCCATGAGCTCGAGGCTTTTCTGCAAAACAAAATGGAATGGAGTGATTGACCTGTGAGCATTTTATCGAGAGACAAAGTAAAATTAAATGTTCAGGTGAAGGACAAATATGAGGCGATCCGTGTTGTGGGCCAGATGCTGGTTGATGCAGGCCACGTACCATCCGAATATATCGGCAAAATGATTGAACGGGAGGACAGTCTGTCCACCTATCTTGGAGGGGGACTTGCTATCCCCCATGGCACCAATGATGCCAGAAGTCTGATCCGCTCCACCGGCATGTCCATTGCCATTGTTCCGGACGGCATTGATTTCGGTGAAGGGGAACCCGCTTACCTGATTATCGGAATTGCCGCCGCCGGCGACGATCATCTCGAGATTCTGACTCATGTGGCCGAGCTTGTATCTGATGACGACACGCTTGAGACCATTCTCCATACCGCTGACAAGGATGAGCTGCTCCGCATCTTCGAGCAGGGTATGGAAGCATGAAGGCGGTCCAGTTCGGCGCGGGCAATATCGGCAGAGGCTTTATCGGGCTGCTGCTGTCCCGTTCCGGCTTCGCCGTAAGCTTCGTCGACGTCAACGAAAACCTTGTCAATCTGCTTAATGCGCGGAAGCAGTATGAGGTCATCCTTGCCAATGCCGCTTCGGACGCTGCAATCGTACGGCAGGCTGCCGCCATTAACGGAAACGACATCGATCAGGTGACGCGGGCCGTAGCCGAGGCGGATTTGGTGACGACGGCGGTAGGGCTGCCGGTTCTGAAAGCTATTGCCGCGGGGATAGCCTCAGGCATCGAGCTCCGCCTGCAGAGCAGCATTCCTGCCCCGCTGCATATCATTGCCTGCGAGAATGCCATAGGCGGGAGCACGCAGCTCAAAGCCCATGTGTACAGCCATCTGTCAGCCGAATATCAGCAGCTTGCGGACCGCTTTATCCGGTTTCCCGATGCGGCTGTCGACCGGATCGTCCCGCTTCAGCATCATGACGACCCGCTGATGGTTACGGTTGAGCCTTTTCATGAATGGGTCGTTGACGGCTCTTCCCTCCTGGAAGGCTTCCCTGTTATCGAAGGCATGCATCTTGTTTCGCATTTAGAGCCGTATATCGAACGCAAGCTGTTTACTGTCAACACGGGCCACTGCTGCGCCGCTTATCACGGTTACCTGCGTGGTTACGCCACAATTCAGCAAGCGATGAAGGATGAGGCCGTTCAGTCCGAAGTCCGGAATACATTGCAGGAGACTGGCGCCATGCTGATCCGAAAATACGGCTTCGACGAGCAGGAGCATATGGATTATATCAGCAGCATAATGGCGCGGTTCATCAATCCATATCTGATGGATGAGGTTGTACGTGTGGGACGTTCCCCGGTCCGCAAGCTGTCGCCGGATGACCGGCTTATACGTCCGGCACTGGCCGCCCACGCGCTCGGTCTGGAGGTTGCCCATCTGGCGCGGGCTGCGGCTGCCGCCCTAAGGTTCAATTATAAGGAAGATCCTGAGGCTGTACAGCTTCAGGAGTCCCTTGCCCGGTATGGCCTGCATCCGACTATCACTATTTATACCGGAATTCCTGAGACCCACTTTGTTCATCAGGAAATCGCGCGACACTATGAGGCGTTGAATTAATGAAGAAGCGGCGCCGCCGTCTTTTGACGGGCAGGTAAGTTTCTTCTCTAATGGATAATAGTGAAACTTATCCATTCGATAAGTATAGAAGAAACGGCTGAAGCCGTCTTTTAGCGGTAAAGTTAGTTTCTTCCTCAATGAGCAAGTATGGAGATATTTTATCTTTCTTATATTTCAAGAGGATCCAGCTTAAAAAAGGAGGGTATGCCAACATGCCGAGCTTATTAATAACAGGCATCCCGGCTTCACCCGGCTATGCCATTGCTCCTGCGTTCAGACTTCAATCGGATGCGCATATCCCGCAGCCTGAAACAGTTGCCGATGCAGAGCTGGAAACAGAGCGTTTCCAACATGCCCTGCAGCAGGCGCGCACAGAGCTTGAAGCGATTCGCGAATCGACGGAGCAGCGGCTTGGAGGCGGGAAAGCCGAAATATTCGAGGGCCATCTGCTCCTGCTGGAGGATCCTGATTTGATCGATGTCGCCATCGACAAGATCCGGACGGATCTCGCAAGCGCCCCTTATGCGCTTTATGAAACCGCCCAGACATTCATTCAGGCGCTCAAAGCGATGGAGGATGAGCTCCTGCAGGCCCGGGCAGTCGATATTGAAGATGTAACCGGACGGGTCATCAACATCCTGCGGGGCAGCTCCACCCGGACTCTCTCCGACATTACTGAGCCTTGCATCCTCATCGCCCGGGACTTGACCCCTTCGGATACCGCCCAGCTTAATCCGGATATGGTGAGAGGATTTATTACGGAGGCCGGCAGCCGCACTTCCCACTCCGCCATCATGGCACGCTCGCTCGATATTCCGGCTATTGTCGGAGCGGGAGCGCAGATTATGGCGGTCTCCACCGGAACGCAGATGATTATCGATGCCCTGGCGGGCGAAGCCATTATCGGTCCAAGCGAGGAGGAGCTCACGCGGTATCAGGATAAACGTTCCGAGTACGAGTCCAGAGCGGCTGAGCTGAGCAAACTGAAGAATCAGCCGACTGTGTCCTCCGACGGGCATCATATCGAGCTTGCCGCCAATATCGGCAGTATACAGGATGTGCAGAAAGCCATTGACAACGGAGCGGAGGCCATCGGATTGTTTCGCACCGAGTTTCTTTATATGGGGCGCAGCTCTCTGCCTACGGAAGAAGAGCAGTTCAACAGCTATAAATATGTGCTTGAAAAAATGCAGGGCAAGCCCGTTGTTATCCGCACGCTGGACATCGGCGGGGACAAGGAGCTTCCTTACCTGAATCTGCCCATGGAAAGCAACCCATTTCTTGGCCTTCGGGCGCTGCGCTTCTGTCTGGCGAATGAAAGCCTGTTCCGTACACAGCTTCGCGCTCTGCTGCGTGCAAGCTCATACGGAAATCTCAAGATTATGTTTCCGATGATATCCGTGACGGAGGAGCTGCTGGAAGCGAAACGCCTGCTTCGCGAGGAGCGGGAAAAACTGCTTGCGGAAGGCATTCCGGTAAACTTGCAATTGGAAGTGGGTATGATGATCGAGGTGCCGGCTGCGGCGATTGCGGCAGATCTGTTCGCCAAGGAGGTTGATTTCTTCAGCATCGGCACCAATGATCTGATTCAATATACGATGGCGGCCGACCGGATGAACGAGACGGTCTCCTATCTGTACCAGCCCCATCACCCTTCCATTCTCCGGCTGGTGGCGATGATTATCCGCGCCGCGAAGCGCGAAGGAAAATGGGTCGGGATGTGCGGAGAAATGGCCGGCGACGCGGCGGCCGTCCCGCTGCTGCTCGGACTCGGGCTGCATGAATTCAGCATGAGCGCCGGCTCGATACTTGCGACAAGGGAACTTGTTGCCGGACTCCCGTTCGGCACCTGGAGCCAGCTGGCCGAGCAGGCGCTCTCCATGGGCAGCCAGCGGGAAGTGAAGGATTTCGTTCAGGCGAATACGCAAGGAGGAAAACAATAGGATGCAAACTCAAACCTTTACCATCGTGAATCCGACCGGCTTCCATGTAAGACCGGCCAAGACATTCGTGCAGACCGCAAGCGGTTTTCCCTGCAAAATCACGGTCATCAACAAAGGCAAGAAGGTGAATGGCAAAAGCTCGCTCAGCATGCTGACACTGGGCATTGCCGCAGGGGAGGATGTCACCCTGGAGATTGACGGCGAGCAGGAAGCGGAAGCCATGCAGACACTCGGCCAGCTGCTTGTTCAAATTCACGAATAGCTTCAGATGTCAGAGATTAGCAGTCAAAGAGGCCGGCTCCAGTTAACGAGCCTGCCTCTTTGGCTTTATTGCTTGTTTGCAAGATCGATTTGCGGCAGATCAACGCTCAGTTGTGATCGTTGGATTGTTCAGTGGAACTTCTCTCGAACTCGGCATGTCGTCCTTATTCCTTTACGCTTCCCAATACAATGCCTTTCATAAAGAAACGCTGCAGGAACGGATAGACAATGAGAATCGGCAGCGCACCCAGGAAAATCTGGGCGGCCTTGGCTGTCCGGTCGTTCACTTCAGCAAGTGAAGCCATGTCGGCGGATGATACCAAAGACAGGTCGCGATTGATTACAACGGTCTGCAGATAGCTCTGGAGCGGATAATGGTCGGGAGAATTCATGAAGATCAGCCCGTCGAACCAGGAATTCCAATGATTGACCGTGGCAAACAGCGTAATGGTGGCCAGAGCCGGCAGGGATAAGGGCACGAATATCCGCCATAACGTCGTCCAGTGTCCCGCCCCGTCAATAAACGCCGCCTCCTCCAGCTCCTTCGGCAGTCCGCGGAAGAAATTGAGCAGCAGGATGACGTTAAAGACTGGCACCGCCGAGGGCAGCACCAGCGCCCAGATCGTATCCATGATGCCGGTGTACTTGATCGTCATATACAGCGGAATCAGGCCCCCGCTGAACAGGATGGTCACTACAAACACCCAGGCGTAGAACGTGCGCAGCGGAAATTTCCTGTTATCCTTGGCAAGCGGATAGGCAACCATGATGGTAAGCACCATATTGACGACGACACCGATACCGACACGCTGAAGGGTCACTAGGATAGAATTGAAAAAAGCCGGTTTCTTCAAGACGAACTCGTAAGAGCTGAGTGTGAATTCCACCGGCCAGAACTTGACGAACCCCGCCTGTGCCGCACCGCTGGAGCTGAAGGATACAGCCAGCACATGAATCAGCGGCAGCAGGCATATGACAGAAAGCAGGCAGAGAAACAGATAGTTGAAGCCGATAAATATCCGTCGGCTGAATGAATAATGTTCTACCATGGCTTCTGCTCCTTTCCTTAACTAGAAGATGCGATAGTTGGCAAAGCGGTACGCAATATAATAAGAGAGTGAGATAAAGACCATGGACACCATGGATTTGAACAGGCCGACCGCCGTTGCCACACCATATTGGGCGTCAATCAAGCCTATCCGGTAAACAAAGGTATCGATAATGTCCCCTGTCTCGTACACCTGAGGACTATATAAATTGAACACCTGATCGAATCCGGCATTCAGCACATTTCCCAAACTTAGCGTGAGCAGAAGGATAATGATCGGCGCCATGCCCGGAAGCGTAACATTGAGCGTTTGCTTCCAGCGGTTGGCTCCATCGACAATCGCCGCCTCATAGAGAGCCGGATTAATACTCGTCAAGGCGGCCAAATACACGATCGTGTTAAACCCGAATTCCTTCCAGGCATCGGATGCCACCAGCACATAACGGAACCATGAATTATCGCCCAGAAAATAGATCGGCTCTATGCCGAACAAGCCAAGGAATTGATTGACGATCCCATTGGACGGGGACAGGATATCAATCAGAATCCCGCCAAGAATAATCCAGGAAAGGAAATGAGGCAAATAGATCAGCGTCTGTACACCGCGTTTGACAAACTCCTTCTTGACCTCATTGAGCATAAGCGCAGTAATAATCGGTACGACAAGGCCTGCCACGATCTTCATTAGGGCAATGTAGACGGTGTTCAGAAGGATCAGCTTCGTCTCCGGCATTTCCAGGACATAACGGAAATTATCGAGTCCAGACCATTTGGAGCCAAAAATCCCCTTGGCCGGCACGAAATTCTCGAAGGCAATAATGAATCCGAACATGGGACCATAATGATAAATGAGAATGAGGATAAGTCCCGGCAGGATCATGAGATGCAGCGGGAGCTGTCCGCTCCATTTTTTCAGCGACATACGGCACCTCCTCAACGTTATTTAATAGAAACCAAAAGTGATTCGGCGGATGCCGTGAACGAGGGAAAGACGGTATTCTCCCCCTCATTCCGGCTAACAATTACTTGTTTTTAGCCCACTCATTCACCTCGGCCGTAATCTCGTCACCGCCAAGCTTTTTCCAATCTTCAACAAATTTATCAAAACTATCGATGGGATCTCCCATTATAATCTTGGTAAACACCTCCAGCTCGCGTTTTTGCAGGTTGGATTCCTTCTGTACCATTGCCGGTGTAGGCGCCCCGTAGAATTCAGTCATTTTCAATCTGTCGGAATTGACATAGTCATTAATGATGACGAAAGAGCCTGTTTTGCCGAAAACCTTGTCGTATGCCCAACCAAGCGGATCCTCGTTGGAGCCATTCAGGAAAGCAACGATTTTACCGTAATTGTCCGTTTCCTCCGGATTAAGAGCAGATGTGTCTTTGCTGTCAAGCGCTGCCGATACATGAAGATGAATATCCAGGTTTTTACGTGCAGGCCAGGCAACAAATGGCGGGAATTTATGATATTCGAAGCCATCGCTTGTGAAATGTGCGGCATAATTCTCCGGTGTCGTCGTTTCTCCCCATCCGGTCTCCACAAACAGGTTCATCATTTTCAACAGCGCTTCAGGATTTTTCGCATCTTTTTTAACTGCATAATATTTGCCGACCGCGAAGCCGACCTGAGGGGTCACAGGCTTGTCGTCGGCGGATGGAACAGCGTATGACTGCCACTCTGCAGTGGGGTCATTCTTCTTGGTGTCAACGAGCGGCCACAGTGGATTCGACATGCCTCCGAATTCGATTCCCAGCTTGCCGGATGCCGTCAGCTCCGCTTCTTTCCCGCCGTCTTTGACCCCGAATTCCTTGTCGATCTGGCCTTTTTTGTATAGATCCTGCAAAGCGGCGAGCGCCGTCTTCATCTCCAGCTGAATGCTGCCGTATACGATGCTGCCTTCCGCATCCTTAATCCAGCTTTTTGGGTAAGCATGATAGGCGTTCATAAAACCGGTGATATCGGCAAAGCCTCCGTACAAATCTTTGTTTAGAGCAATGCCGTAAGTGTCGTCCTTCCCATTCTTATCCGGATCCTGCGTGGTGAACGCTTCCGAGATGGTCAGAATATCCTGCATCGTTTTGGGCTCGGGCAGATTAAGCTCCTTCAGCCAATCGCTGCGGATCCATACCATAGCCGCCCCGTCCATCGAGGAGCCTGTACTTGGAATCGCCATCAGTTTACCGTCAAATGTAGCCGATGCCAGGGCGTTAGGACCGTCCTGGTTCAGTACTTCTTTGAGAAAAGGGGAACCATATTTTTCATAGATTTCAGTCAAATCCATCAATTCGCCCGCATCCTGCAGCTGCTGCAGCTGCTTGGAGCTTACCGGGATAAAATCAGGGAGATCTCCCGAGGCGATGGACACATTCATTTTCTGCTCGCCCTGTCCTCCCGCCTGGTCACCGCTGACTACCCATTGATTTTTAACCTTGATGCCAAGCTTATCTTCAATCGTTTTCGTCCATACATTGCTCTCTATGGAATCGCCTGCGGGATATTTATAGGTGTCGTTGACGATCCGAACTGTAGAAATCTCGATAGGGGGATCAAACTTCCCAAGGTATGGTTCCGGCTCGCTGGCACTGGCATTGCCGGTTCCATCCGTATTATTCGTTTCCGTATTTGTTGCGGTCGCCTGGTTGCCTCCATCTGCTGTATTGGAGCTTTCCTTATTGTTGCCGGAGCTGCAAGCGGTTACAAAAAGCATAATACATACGAGCGTCAGAATTGCCGTCCATCTTGTGGGCTTGCTCATTTTTTCGAACCTCCCTATTTAGTGTGGTTGCTATATTTCCAGTTTAAGGGCAGGCCATAAATGCGTAAATGTCACTCTGTTCTGATTTGTTATCTTCTGTTTGGTTCATGTCTTGGCGCGGAACTCCTGAGGTGTCAGATTCAGCCGTTTCTTGAAAAAACGCGTAAAATAACCTGCGGTTTCGAAACCGACCTTCTCCGCAATTTCATGAATCTTCAGCGGCGTCGTCTCCAGGAGCTCCTTGGCTTTCTCCAGACGGATCCGGGCAATATACTCCGAGAGATTATTTCCTGTCGATTGTTTATACAAAACAGACAGATAGGTCGGATTCAAATACACGATCTCCGCAAGCTTCGTCAGCGACAGATCGCCATCCAGATGATGGCAGATATGCTGATGCAGCTTATTGATCACCTGTGAAGTCCGTTCATCCTGAAGCTCCCTGCGCCGGGCGAGAATCAACGAGGACAGCGTGAGGAAGGTTTGGGCGGTCTGCTCGCTGGTAGAGTGTGTCGATAGATTGAATAAGCCTTCAAGGTCGATATCGCTTCCGTCGGTTCCGGGATTCAACCATTCCAGCTGGGCCAGCAGCAGGGCTGCTACCGAATAATAGACCTGCACATAATCAGCGAATTTGGTTGGCCGGCCCAGCACTTCCTTCAGGTATTCGATAAACGGTTCTTCCAGCCCCTCGTTCATCAGCCGCTCCAGCTTATCCATCATCATTCTGACCGGAGGAAGCGGATCGCTGCCGCCGCCCTCATCCAGCGGATCTACGCTCATGAGCATGCCAACTCCCGTTCCAATTCCAAGAACCAGCTTATGCCTCATATTGGCGTACGCCCGGGACAGTCCCGTCCATGTTACAGGGTACGCAGGGCTGATGAAGGACACCGGCTGTTCCAGCAGGCGAAGACAGGTCTCTTGGACCGATTCCAGCGTTCCCTGAACGAAGGAGCCTGTTTTCCTCCAGAGAGCCGCCGAATGGCATGCCTTGACCTCATCCGTTTCATGGCCGGAGGGCTGAATCAGCAGCACGAGATGATTGGCATCCAGATTTACGGAGAAAAAAACGGCTGTTTCAAAAAACTCCGCCGCAATATTTTGAATAGCGTACAAAATCAGCATTTGATCCGGAGAATTGGCGTTCTCCTCTGAGCGGTCAATGCGCCCGATTACAGGGATCAGTTCCAGGTCAAGAGACAGCGGGATATCCAGCTCCTGCATTCTCGCCTGAACCATGCTCCCGCTAAAATGAGGATCCAGCAGGGAGGTGAACCATTCCCTGTGCAGCAGGGGGAGCGCTTTGTGCATCTGTTCCTTGGCCTGCAGCATGAACTGGTCGCTCCGCGTCTCTTCCCTCAAATCCTCCATCGCCTTGCGGATGCTGCGGAGAATCGCTTCGTCGCCTTCGGTTTTCAAAATATAATCGACCGATCCTGTCCGAATCGCCTCCTGGGCGGTTTGCAGCTCGCGGATACCGGTAAGGAAAATAATTTTGCAGCGGGGCCACTGGCTGACCACCCACTTCTGCAGCTCCAGACCTGTCATACCCGGCATGCGGATATCGCTCAAAACAATATCCATCTTCGTCCGTGTCAGCCACTCCACCGCTTCTTCCGGCGCATAGGCGCGATAAAGCTCAAGCTCCAGATCTGCGGTATTTTCCAGCATTTCATATAAGCCGTCAACAGTGTATGGCTCATCGTCCACGATCAACAGTCTGATCATCCCGGCATTTCCCCTTCCCTCGGCAGAGTCATGGTTACTTTCAGGCCTTTCTCTTCACCTGTCTCGAGGGTCAATCCTCCGAGGCCGCCGTATCTGATCTGGATGCGGCGATGCACGTTCAGAAGTCCCGTATGCTCATGTGCCTGATCGTCCTGATGAAGCTTGCTCTGAAGCTCGCGCAGCTTCTCCTCGTCGATTGTCCCCCCATTATCCTCGACGATGATGACGATCTTATCCGGCAAGCAGATGATGCGGACACGAATCCATCCGCCTTTGCGCTTATGCTCCAGCCCGTGATTGTAGCAGTTCTCAATCAGAGGCTGCAGGATAAGACGGGGGACCGCAGCGGCTCCCGCTTCTTCCGGCAGTTCATCGAATTCCACTTGAATTCGGCTCCCGAAGCGGACCGACTGAATTTCGGCATAGGTGCGAGCATGCTTGATTTCGTTCTCCAGTGGAACCTCGTCCGCCCCGTCGCGTGTAATGAATTCAAAATACTCCCCGAGATGCTTGGTAAAATAAATGACGTTGTCATGGTCCTTGAGCATGGCCATCCGGTACAGAATGAAATAGCTGTTATATAGAAAATGCGGATTGATCTGCGATTGCAGATGGCGCAGCTCGGCTGTACGCGCCCGGTACTGCTGCTCGTACACCTCATGCACCAGCACATCCAGACGCTTGACCATCCCGTTGAATTGCCCGTATAAATAACCGAATTCATCCTTGAGCGGATAATTCATTTCCAGATTGAAATGACCCTGCTCAATCCGCCTGAAGGACCTCACCAGTTTCTTGAGCGGCTGGTGGATAATCAGATAGATGCTGTAGGAGAACAGCAGCACAATAAATATCGAGGCAATAGACAGGGCAGAGAACCAGGACCGGTAGGAATCAAGCGATGCGGTCACGCTTTTGCTTGGAATATACATGAACAGCGTCATGCCAAGTCTTGTGGAGGACTTCGAAACCACCATATACGGGTCATCGTTCAGCGTGACCTCGCGGATCTCCGCTTCATGGGCGGCGCTTGACGCATGACTCATCCCCGCCTCCTCCAGCATGCCGGCATCGGCTTCATTGCGTGTTCCGCTGACCGTCCAGGACATCCCCTCCCCGGCCAGAATAGCGCCGCCCCCTTCATTGGTGAACTCCTTGAGGACATCGGCCAGCTCCTTCCGGGAAATCTCCACTGTCAGCAGGAACACCGGCTTCTGATCGCTGGAGACAGCCGGGTCCGGATAAGGCAAGCTGATGAATATCCGGTCCTGCCACACGAGGAATGGAGACTCAAAACGATTGGTCGACTTCGCGAGTGATTGAAATTGATCCTCATTAAACGAGGTGAAAATATTATCGTTAGCCGATACCGTCCGGTTCATCGACGGAATAAAAGCGCTTGCATTTTCAACAAACTTGCTGGAGCGCTTGAGGATATCCAGTCGTTTCTTCAGGCCCAGCTGCGCCTGCATCTTCTCGATCTCGGACATAACCTCCGCGGAGGAGGATAGCTTGAGCAGATCCTCGTCATTGACATACTCCTGCAGCAGCGAGATCACCCGGCTCAGGTCGAATTCCAGCATGTTCACGTACAAGGAAGTCCGCGACAGCAGCGACTGGGTAATTTCCTTCTCCACTGTGCCCGAACCGGCGTCATTCATCCGCCAGCTGATCAGATACATCGGGCTGAGTATGACCAGAAAGGTTAGCACCAGCTTGGGGTATATCGACAATGAAGTCATCCTGTTCCATATGTTCATGCTCCCACTCCAATCCTGGATCGTTGTGTGACTGCTTCTGCTTGTTGACTTGGATCCTCATACGGCGGATGCTGAACATGAAATCATTCGATTACATATTCAAACCAACCACCTCTATACAAACCATATCGCACCGCCAATCAATTGTATAGACCGTACCTTTCTCTCGCTATAAGGTCAAAAAAAAATCTCCCAAAATCTATGGGAGACTTAAGCAATAACCTATATTTTACAGGCAATTATCGCAGAGAAAGAATAGCCGGCTTGACGGCTTGCCGTCATGATCTTTCACCGTTGTTGAAGCTTTACCCAAAATCCCCGCCATCCTGTCATGGTGCTAGCTGCAAGACTGATACGTTAAAATTCATTTACGCAGTGTGCCGGCTTGCCGCCAGACAGGACTGCCTTAATGTTTTGTACGGCAATGCCGGCCATTTTCAATCGGGTTGCGATGGTGGCGCTTCCGATATGAGGCAGCAGCGTTACGTTCTCCAAACCAAATAAAAGATGCCGGGATGTAATGGGCTCCTGTTCAAATACATCCAGCCCCGCTCCCCATATCCGTTTATTCTTCAAAGCATGAAACAATGCCGCTTCGTCAACGTTCTCCCCCCTGCTCGTATTGATGAAAATGGCATTGGGCTTCATCAAATGGAATTCCCTTTCGCCCAACATTCTGCGGGTCGCCGGAGTAGAAGGCGCCAGCATGACAACAAAATCCGATTTGGTGAGCAGGTCGTCCAACTCGGCATAAGCGACGCCAAGCTGCTGCTCCGCTTGAGGTTTCCGGTTTCGATTGCAATACAGGATATTCATGCCGAAACCGGCTGCCCTTCGGGAAACGGCCTCACCGATACGCCCCATACCGATAATCCCCAAAGTCGAACCCCAGACATCCTGTCCTGTCAGCAGCATCGGCCCCCAGCTATTCCAGCGATCCGCCTTAATAAAGGCCATCCCTTCCACGATTCTTCTGGAGACTGCCAGGAGAAGCGCAAATGTCAGATCTGCAACGGCTTCTGTCAATACATCCGGCGTATGTCCCACATATATCCCTCGTTTTGAAGCTTCCTGAATATCGATATTGTTATATCCAACCGCCATCGTACTGACAATTTTAAGCTTTGTGCCGGCGTTCAGAACCTGCTTGTCAATTTGATCGGAAACATTAGTAAGGAGCGCATCCGCTTCAGCGGCTTCTTTCACAATCTTGTCGTAGGGCATCGGGTCGTCCTCGGACGGCCACATATGAATGCGGTAATTTCTCTCGTCGAGTTCCTGAATGATTGGGTCCGGCAGTTTCCTCGTAATCACAATCTTCTTTCGGATTTCCATTTAATAAGCATCCTCCAGCAGCGCAATCAATCCTTCTTTCGTTGGCACACGCGGATTATTCCGAATCAACCTGTCGATCTGCAGCGCTTTCTCCGCAATGCCGGGCAGGCTCTCATTCTTCACCCCGATTGACGAAAGCTTCGTGGGAAGACCAATCGATTTCAATAGCTCGAGCACCTTGTCAACAACCAGCAAGGATTGCTGCCTGGACTCAAGCCGGCTGCAGTTCAAATGAAAGGCTTCAGCTATCAGCGACATTTTCTTGTCCTGCACCTCGGCGTTGAACATCATTACATAGGGAAGAAGCAATCCCGTTATCTCCCCGTGCGGCGACTTGGCAGCTCCGCCTATTGGATAAGCCAGCGCATGAGCAAGAGCGGTTCCCGCATTCGAGAACGCGATCCCGGCAAACAGACTGCCTAACAGCATGTTTGATCTGGCTTCCAAATTTGTTCCTTGCTGCACAGCCGTCACCAGATTGTGATACAGCAGCTCGATCGCCTGTAAAGCGAATGTGTCGCTGATGGGATTGGAGCCCTGAAATAAAATTTCGCCCTCTGCTTGAATATACTTGAAGTCCTTTGCCATATAGGCTTCTATCGCATGCGACAGAGCGTCGATTCCTGAGCATGCGCTCACGTATGGAGGCAGCTCAAGCGTCAATTCAGGGTCCAGTAAAGCTACGGATGGACGTAAATAATTGTTCGAAATCCCCACCTTGATGTTATTCTCCGTATCGGTTACAACGGCAACGGAGGTTACCTCCGAGCCGGTCCCCGCGGTTGTGGGAATTGCGATCAGGGGAGCAATGGGATGATCGATTGCATTTTCCCCAAAATAATCCCTCGGATGCCCCCCTTGCGCCAGCAGCAAGGCAACGATTTTGGCAAGATCAATACTGCTCCCTCCGCCCAATCCGATAATCGCGTCGATCTTCATCTGAGCTTTGGCAAACTCGTAGCATTCGACCGCCTTCTCGACCGGAGGCTCGGGTACCGCCTGATCATAAACGATCAGTTGATATCCCCAATCCTGCAGGAGGCCGGTGACCTTCGTTGTCAGGCCACTCTTTGTGATCCCCCGGTCTGTTATAAGCAAAAGATTTTGGGCCTTCAGCCTTTTCAAAACCGCATCCAGCCTCATAATCGAACCGTTTCCGAATACGATTCTTTCCGTCAAATAAAAATCCCAATAGTTCTTCATGTCCGCCTCCTTGGTACCTAACCCATATCGATAACGACGATTCTCTCTTCCGTCATTTCCTGAACCGCATAATAGGGGCCTTCTTTGCCGATCCCGCTGTCCTTGACCCCGCCATAAGGCATAATATCCGCCCGGTAGGAGGAAGCATCGTTGATGATGACACCGCCAAACTCCAGCCTTTGAGCCGCTTTCAGGGCCAATTGCAGGCTGGATGTGAAGAAACCCGCTTGAAGGCCATAGTTGGAATGATTTGCAGCTTCCATGGCCTCTTCCACCTCATCATAAGGAACGATGCATATGACTGGAGCAAACACTTCCTGACATACCACTTTCATAGCGGGGGTAACCTCCGTAAGAATCGTCGGATGCAATAGCGCTCCCTCACGGACTCCGCCAAAGGCCACTCGGGCTCCCTGCTGCACCGCCTCTTGAATCCATTCCTCCGTACGCATCGCGGCTTTCTCCGAAATCATCGGGCCGACAAGCGTATCCTCCAGCTCCGGGTTGCCCACTTTCAACTGGCGCGCAATGCTCACAGCCCCCTCAATAAAATCATGATAGATGTCGCGGTGAACATAAATTCTCTGAACAGATATGCAAGCCTGACCATTGTTCGCAAATCCTCTCGTAACACAGAGACGGATCGCTTTCTCGATATCAGGCGCGTCTTTGTGAACGATATTGGGCGAGTTGTTGCCCAGCTCCAGGGAAACCTTTCGAATTCCCGTTGAGCTTTTGATATGCTTGCCTACCCCCGGGCTGCCGGTAAAGGTATACATGGCAATCCGCTCGTCTTCAAGCAAGTACTGGCCTGTCTCTTCGCCCGAACCGTTAACGATATTCAAAAACCCCGGAGGCAGACCGGCCTCCAATAGGGTTTCCGCCATTTTGATTGCACTGATGGGGGCGTGCTCGGACGGCTTCAACACGATGGTATTGCCGGCAGCCAGCGCCGGAGCTACTTTATGCGCGACCAGGTTAAACGGGAAGTTGAAGGGCGTAATGGCACAAATAACGCCTACCGGAACCCGAATCGTGAATGCTATCTTCCCTTCTTGTCCCGGCTGCCCCTGGATTGGGACTTCCTTGCCTGCAATGCGCTTCGCCTCTTCCGCCGAAGCGATAAACGTCTGGATGCCCCTTTCCACTTCCGCGCGGGCGTCCCGTAATGCTTTGCCGCATTCCCGCACTATCGTGAACGCCAATTCCTCTTTTCGCGCTTCAAACAACTCCGCCGCTTTCCTTAAAATCCCGTAACGCTTCATGACCGGCAGCTTATGCCCGCGAAACGCGGCGGCGGCGCAGCTTACGGCCTCCGCTACATCCTCCCTGGACGATTTGGACACTGCCGCCAGAATCTCGTTAGAATACTTATGAATGACAGGGAATGTATCACTCGACTCCCGCCACTGCCTTCCAATTAAATTTCCATAGACCAATATGCTCATCGCAGCCTCCCCGGGTATGATCGTTAACAAAACACAAGACGCCAATGACGCTGGAGAAGCGGTCAAATGGCATCTTGCATGCATGCTTAGATTACGATTACGATACTCGATGCTTCTTAATGAAGTCTTCCGATACCTCCGTCCCCATTCCAGGCACTTCGGGCAGCAGGATTTCGCCGTTCACCATCTTCATCTTGGTTACCAGCATCCCATGATCCTGCTGCTTCAAGCTTCCGCTTTCGAGATAAATCGCATTCGGAATGGCGCAGAGGGCATTGACATTCGCAGGCCCTCCTCCGTGACTGGCAATTTTCAAGCCGGCCGCCTCGGTAATCGCTCCGATTTCCAGCCATTCCGTGAGCCCGCCCGCTCTCCGGTTGTCGGGCTGATAGATGCTGCCTGCGCCCGTTCTGACCGCGTCGTAAAACTGGTAGCGCGTGTAATAGTTTTCCCCGATGGCAAGCGGAATCGTAAGCTTGGCCGCCAGACGAGCCTGACTCTCCTTATACTGCGGAATCATCGGCTCCTCGTACCAATAAACCCCCAATTCCTCGTAAGCCTTCCCGCGGCGCAGAGCTTCCATTTCATCGAACGCCTGATTGGCATCGATCATGATCCGGATATCAGAACCCAATTCCTTCTGCACGATGCGGATCCGGTGGAGATCATCCTCCAGAGAGGTCTTGCCGACCTTCAGCTTGACCGCGCGAAATCCCTCTTCCGCAGCATCCACGCATTTTTGAACGTACTCTTTCTCCGTATCGTAGTACCATCCTGCCATCGCGTAGGCAGGAATCCGATCCCGGCTGGCTCCTACAACATGACAGGAGGGTTTGCCAAGCGCTTTTCCGACAATATCCCACACGCAAGTGTCCAAGGCCGCGATCGCAAATTGCGCGATTCCTTCTACACCGTGATAATCCGCAGAGGCCCACAGCTTTTGCCGGATTTTCCGGGCGAAGAAAGGGTCCTCGCCGACCATGAGCGGCAGCATCTCCTTCTCCAGGATGACCTTGACGATATCGCAAATGGACCTGACCCTTCCGACATGCGTCGTCGCATAGCCGGTAATGCCTTCGTCCGTAAATAGCTTCGTCACCACATATCCGCCAGCGTCAAACGTATTCATCGCATCGAAAACAGGCTTCTTGACTTCCGTCTGCAGTATGATTGCTTCCAAACCCGTAATTTTCAAGTTCAGCACCCCGCTAAGAAATTATTATTCCCGTACTATCCATGTCCGTTGACTCAAATATATACAACAACCTTATTGGCTTCGACCTGCACCTGGTACGTTTCTACCGAAGGCAGCTCCTGTTCCTCTTCCACCGCGACTTCGTATGTTTTCACCAGGCATTTGTGCGGATCGAACAGCGATTTGCCTGTCGTCAGGTCAAATTCCCAGCCATGCCAGGGACAACGGATAATTTCCCCTTCCCGGGCATACTTGTATTCGCCGGGGGCCGACGGCAGAGTTGTTCCTTTAATCGGGCCCGCGCATAACGGCGCTGCCTGATGCGGACAGGTGTTCTTCAGCGCGTAGTAGTTGCCGCCGACATTAAAGATGCCGATACTGCGATTTTCCAGGGTCATGACCACTCTGGCGCCCTGCGGCAAATCGCCTACATTCCCAATGACATGTCTTCCCACAGTGCATCCTGCCTCCTTGCCCGTTTACAGTTTATAAAACTCTTTCGCATTCTCGTAGAAGATTCGGCTCCGCAAGGCATCCGGCAGCTTCGGGAATGCCTGCTTCGGCGAATCGAAGTCCCAATGCGGATAGTCGCTTGAAAACATGAGGATGTGTTCCGCATCCAGCATCTCCAGCATTTGCAGCAGATGCTGGTCGTTATCCGGCCGCTCGAGCGGCTGCGAAGAAATGCGCACATGATCGCGCAAATATTCACTAGGCTTCTTTGTCAGCCAGGGCACCTCATACCGCAGCGCTTTATACTCCTGATCCAGACGCCACATCAAGGCCGGCAGCCATGAAACCCCGCCTTCGACCAGCACAACCCGGAATCCCGGAAACCGCTCGAATACACCTTCTGTCAGATAGCTTACAAGATGCGCCTGGAAGGCAAGCGAGAGGCAGGTATGCCATTCAATATAATGGGTCGGATAGCCCGGCGACGGCTGGACATTAATGCCCATTCCGTCCGTGCCCGGATGAATCGCGAAAGGCAGTCCGTGCTTGTCGCAAGCCTCATAGATCGGGTAATACTGGCGCTGTCCGAAGGGAGCGCGCGCTCCGGAGTCCGTCATCACCTGCACAAAATGCGGGTGGCCGGCCCAGCGTTCAATCTCTCGCGCCGCGGCTTGCGGATCCTGGTGGGCAATCGTTATCGAGCCCTTGAAGATGCCGTCTGCGTTGTGCTTCCCCAGCCAGGTATCCGCCAACCATTCGTTATAAGCGGACGCGATAGCCGTAGCGAAATCCGGATCAGGGATCATATTGCAGAACGCCCGCGGCATAAGAATGGCATGCTCATGGCCGAACGGCTCGAAGAGCTGCTGCCTTACAAAATCCGGGTCGGTTCCTATGCCTCCCCCGCCCGGCGGCACAGCGTCCAAGCGCATGCCATGCACGGGATTGTCGAAAAAGCCGCGGCCGCTTCCTTTGTACCGGCTTCTCCATGGCTCCGGCATATAAGAACGGATCTCATCCATGCTCCTGGGATACGGATGAACATCGCAATCTATGATGGCTTTGGTTGATTTGCGGATCGTCTCTGCAGCTGCTTCCATAGTGAGCCTCCATCCAATTCAATTTTATGAGTAGGCCAACCGGTCAAAGCTTGACCGGTCAGCGCTTGCAAACAGGCTTTGCTCCTTTATTTATGACTGGGTTGAGTACCAATCATTCGCTTCTTTGGTTAGCTGCTCGCCGCCCGTTTTATACCAATCCTTCACCATCTGGTCGAAGGTGGCTTCAACGTCTATCTCTCCCGTGACGGCCTTGATCACGTATTCTTTGACGCGCGTATCGAGAATTTCCATATTCTGCGCCTGGGAAGGGAGCGTCACCTTCAACGCGTTCTCGAAGTATGGATAGTCACGCAAGACATCGCCGCCAAGCTTGAACCGCTGCGTTTCACGGGGTCCCCCAACGGTGCCCAGCCATTCCGGATTTGTCCATCTCATCGGGTTGGTTGTCCATACGGCTCCGAGCTTGGTGATCTGGGGATCGAACAATTCATGCTCTCCCCACTGCGGATTAAAGATCCGTTCGCCGGCGTCGTTCATGATCATCATAACGCCATCCGGACCCCACTCCAGCATGTCATTCGTCGGTTTGTCTGTATTAATGTAATCCAGAATCTGCAGCAGTTTGTCATATTTCTCCTGCTCTTCCTCCAATTTCTGGCTGAATACAAGAACCGACTCCTGCAAGCCAACCCGATAATAGCCTTTATGTCCATCCGGTCCAGCCACCGGAGGAAGATTAATGTAATACGGCTGCGGCATTTCAGCATTAAAATCCTTTTGCGCGGCCAGAGAGTAGAACTCTTCCGGATTGTCCTTGCGCTCTTCGAACCAGGCCTGCCACTCCGGATTAGCGACGACCCATTTGAAATTGACATGACCGTCATTGTCATACTGATAATCATCGAAGCTCAAGTTGTCCATATAACCGATTTTGCCTGACGCAAACTTTCCGGCTACATCCTCTACCTCTGTGTTTTTCCCCTTCTCCGTAATAAACTCAGGGTCAATGAGCTCCATTTCATACCACTTGTTCAGTCGAATCAAGGCTTCTTTGGTTTCCTGGGTGGTGAGGCCAAACTGCAGCTTGCCGTCTACATCACGCCATTGAAAAGGACTTCCGCCATAGGCGCCAAAGATGGTCTGAAACCAGACCTCGCCTGGATAATCGCTGCCGTTCGATAGCGCGTAGGTGTCCTTCTTACCGTTGCCGTCCGGGTCTTCATTGCGGAATTTAATGAAGATCTGCTCCAGCTCGTCAAGCGTTTCGGGAAGTTTATTGACGCCCACCTTTTGCAGCCAGTCCGCGCGGATGGCGCCAGGACGCGGAACGCCGCCGTTCGGATAAAGGCGCGGAAGCCCCATGTTCTGACCGTCCACCTGGGCAATGGTCAGCAGCGTAGGGTCATTCTTCTCAAGAAGACCGTAATAATGCGGCATATTGGTTTTAATCATATCTGCGGGAAGCTTCGCCAGAATCCCCTGTTTCGTGTACTCCGGAACATCTCCCAGCGACACCACCGTCAAATCCGGAATGGAGCCCGTTGCGAGCGCCAGGTTCAGCTGCTCCTTGCGATTTCCGCCATCCAGCTTCAGGAAATTCAGCTTGACGTTGAATTTCTTCTCAAAGTACCGCTTGCCGAACGCATTATCCTCCGGACTGTCCCCCAATTGGAACGTATACTCATAAGTTGGCGTTTCGGCAAATTGGGCCGGCGTTTCGGTCTCTGCCAATACTTTCTCGAAGATGACCTCTGCCGCTTCCGCAGACAAGGGGTCCAATCCGGTCGTATCGCCTCCCGCTTCTCCGGCAACCGTCGACGGTTCTGTTTTCTTCGCGCTGCTGCCGGTGCAGCCCGCTAACAAAGCGGTTGTCATGCACAGAATCAGAGCTAACGCCCACGCACGCTTCATTGTCCTGCCCATTCGGTGATCCCTCCATGGATATATTTTTATCTGGTTCATCATGCTGCAAGCAATCAGCCTTTCACTGCGCCCATTACGACACCTTTCACGAAATACTTTTGAATAAACGGATAGATGCATAATATGGGGAGCATGGTGATCAGAATGCCGGCCGCTTTCATGCTTTCCGGCGTCGGCATCAAAGATTTGTCAAAATAATCCATCGTGCTGCTCATCATACTCGCGCTCTGCTCAATGACCAGCTTTCGGATATGCACCTGTATGACCTGCATCTCGGACGACTGAACGTAAATCAACGAATCAAACCAGGAGTTCCAGTGATTCACCGACACCCACAGGCTGATGGTCGCAATCGCGGGAGCCGCCAGCGGAGCCATAATCTGAAAGAAAATACGCACATCGCCGGCCCCGTCTATCTTCGCCGATTCCTCCAGGCTCTCCGGGATTGTCATAAAGAAGTTCCGCAGGATCAGCATGTAGAAGGTGTTGAATAGAAACGGCGGCGCCAGGATATAAACCAGCGGATTATTGAGCAGTCCCAAATTTTTAATCAGAATGTAGGTCGGGATGAGACCGCCGCTAAAAAACATCGTGAAAATAAAGAGAAAGGTGAACGACTTTTTGAATGGAATTTTTTTGGAGAGCGCATAAGCGGCCAGACACATCAATATAACCGCTGCAGCCGTCCCTACCACCGTGCGGCCGATTGTATAGGCATAGCCCGTGTAAATATAGGATTGGTTGATAAACCCTTCATAAGCTGCCCAAGTAAAGCCCTGCGGCCAAAGAACAATCGAGCTGTCCAGCGCCGCCATCCCTTCTCTGGTGCTGACCGAGAGAACAAACAGGTACCAGATGGGATAAAGGACCGACAACGAGAGCAGCACCATGCCCGTATAATTCAGAGCATCAAACCAGGTGAATTTAATCCTGCCTGACATGGCTGACACCCCCTACCATAGTCCAGCTTCGCCATATTTTCGGGCCAAGCGATTGACAAGCAGGACAAGCCCCAATGCAATCACATTTTTAAATAAGCCCACCGCTGCCGAGAAGCTGTAATTCATTTGCACAAGCCCCACCCGGTATACATACGTATCCAGAATATCTCCCACTGCATACACAGCAGGGTTATACAAATTGAAGATTTGGTCAAAGCCGGCATTCATGATATTTCCTACATTAAAAATCATCATGATGACAATCACATTCGCAATCGACGGCAGCGTCACATGCCACATTCGCTTGAACCGGCCGGCTCCGTCGATGGTAGCGGCTTCATAGATCTGCTGATCGACGCCGGCAATCGCGGCCAGATAGATAATGGATCCCCAGCCCACACTTTGCCAGACATCGGAAGCAATGAGGGTCGGCACGAACCATTTTCCGCTTGCCAGGAAGAAAATAGGCTTCCCTCCAAGCAGGACAATAATTTCATTGACAAGCCCGGAAGGGGAGAGCAGCTCCACCATGATGCTGCCGATGATGACCCACGACAGAAAGTGGGGCAAATAGGTGATGCTCTGGATAATTTTTTTGAACCTTCCATGGAAAACCTCGTTAAGCAGCAAAGCAAGCACAAGTCCGGATGTGTATACGAAGATTAACTTAAGAAAACTGATGATCAACGTATTGCGCAGCACCCGGCTGAAATCCGGTGAATCGAACATCCTCTCGAAATGAGTAAATCCAATCCATGGACTACCGATAATGCCCTTCATGACGGAGAAGTCCTTAAAAGCAATCGTCACGCCGTACATCGGAATATAATAAAAGATTACATACCAGACAACCGCCGGCAATAAAAACAACAGCAGGACCTTGGTTCGTTTGATGTCCCTGATTACTGCCCTGATCTTGTTCTCCCCTCTAATTGCTGCGGGAGAGGCTATTGCTTCGATTCCCTTCTCCAACTCAACCATGGATGTCCCTCCTTTCCCTTAGAATCTGTTATGAACGCTCCACCACCTGGTCTATCAGCCCCAATGCAACCGCATTCATGGATGTTGATGATCCAAGCGCTGTGGATCGAACAGGCCGGATGCGGATGTCTTCCGCTGTCTCCTATTCAATCAGGATTCATCCGTTTCGACAATAAACATGATTCCTCGGTATGCACATTGTTCTTCGTCCCTAATCATAAAACCCGGAAAATCCAGCCATTATCAGGCATTTCGGCTGCTGATTCTTCCTGTAAGCGGACTTTTATGTGCATGCTGCGAAATATGTGCATGGCCCTGGGAGCGAATAGAGGCATTCGGTCGCGGACATTTACGGTTTGCAGCGCAAAAAACCTCCTTCAAATGCGTAGTGAAAATCATTTGATGAAGGCTCCTGCCAAGAATACATAAATCAATGACGGGTTTATCTCACTTTCTGAAATCTCCCGGCGTCACTCCAACCACTTTCTTAAAAACCCTGATAAATGAAAAAGAGTGCACATAACCAACCTTCAGCGCGATAACCTGCACGGAGTCCGTTGTTTCCATCAGCAGGCGCTTGGCCGCTTCCATCCGGACATGGACCAAATAATCGATAAATTTTTCCCCGAATTCTTCTTTAAACAGCTTGCTGAGAATGCGCGTGCTCAGATTGAACTCTTCACTGAGCTGAAGAAGCGACAGCTCCGGATTAGCGTAATTAACGTCAATCCATTTTCTTACCTGGCGAATCGACTGACTATAGCTTTTTTTCTCGCGTATTTGCTGCAGATAGGATTGCATGCCGGTCAGAATAGATGTTGACACCATCCTAAAATCCTCCAGAGTGTCGAAGCGGCTTAGTTTGTCAGCCAGCTCCGGCATCCATTTCTCCTCCCAAATGCCGGTTCGTCCGCCATGCTCCGACATCTTTTGATTGAGGTGATACAGCAGATAGTTAAGCACCCTCAAGATATCTTCACGGGTAGAGAGACCGCTTTGAAGCTCATCCATGAACGAGGAAAACAGCTGCTGCCAGTTTTCGCCGCCCATTCGGTAATGGTGAACAAACGCCCGGATCAATTCCATATAGCGATACAGATCCCCTGCGGGTCTATCCGGCAAGTTCCGGTATTGAATCACTGCCCCGTTCCCGAAGAAAGGTTTGTGGTTCAAAGCATCCAGCGTATGCGCATACAATTGTGGGAGCTCGTTTGCTTTGTCAGCGTCCCCCCCTATACCAAACGTAACGGTAAACTTCAGATTTTGCTCGGACCAGCGGGCTGCCCTCTCCCCTAAATCGATCATCGGTCCATCGCCGCTTTCCGTCCCGACCTCCGCTTCTTTTGCGAAGTAGAGAATTCCAAGCTGGGATGCATGGATCCATTCAGCCCAAAGCGATCCTCCGCTTTCAGCTGCCATCTCCTGAACGGCACTGTAAATGACATACTTCAGAAGATCCTGCTCCCGGTCTGTATACTCTCGCATAAAATCTGCAAAGCGGTCAATTTCCATAACGGCAAACACGAAATGATCAAATTGGCTGGGAAGGCTCAGCCGCTGCATTTCCTTCTTCCACTCGTCAACGGGCTTCGAAAATCCCTCTTCCAGAAGCTCCATGAATAAATGATGGCGCAGACGGTGAGCATCATATTCAAATTGCGATTGAAAAATTCGCGACTGCTCCAGTAGCTTGTCGACAGCCATATCGATCATGCGAATTTCGTCCTGACCGCCGCCGCGCTCTCCCACCATGCTGCTGATTCGATTGAAGATCGACTCGATCGGTTTATAATTTCGGCGTGTGACGTAAACAATCGAGGCCAGTCCCAGCAGGATCGACACAAATCCGATCCCAATCCAGACGTAAGGAAACGACGAAAGCAAGCCAAACCGGTATTTCGACTGGACGCCGGTTGAAATTTCCCAATTCGTATAGTCGGATTGGACGCGGGAGATGACTTCACCGGAATCCGCACCTTCTTCCAAAGTCGTAAAGATCAATCCCCCATCCGCATCCAGCATACGTACAAAACTGATGTCCAGCTTGGACATATCCGCTACCATCTCCCGAAGGACATCCACCCGTATATTCACGACAATCACACCGTCTCTGCCTGTCTGGAACGGTGCTTTCCTTATCAGCGTAACTACCTCCGTCGATGCCGGACGCTTGCTGTCCTTATAGACGCGTTTACCGCTCCAGGAGGTTAATGAATTTCCTGCCATATGCTGAAGCAGGAAATCCCGGTCTTCAAAATCGTCAATATTGGAGAAAGCGCTTTCAGTTACAACTTGTCCATCCGAATAACGGTAAATATACAAGGAATCAATAATTGAAAAATTGAGAAGCAGATTGTTCAGCTTTTGGTTCATCCGGTAAATCGTGTAGGGCGCCTTTCCCTGCTCATCGAAAAATTGCCGAATGGTCTCGTCCACCAAAATATCCCGGATGATGACCTTGTCGATCGGTTGAAGGATGTTCTCAACGGATTGATCGAGCTGCTCACCGATAATTTCGATCGATTTGATAGTGGAGGTTTTGATATATTCACTTAATGCGAAGAAAAATACGAGGAATAGAACGGATGACAGCATAAAAAAGATTGGCAGGTAAGATAGCAAGGTCTTATAAAACCAATGTTTCTTCATCCTCATCGTACATTCTCCGGCTGATAGGCTGTAAATTCCATGAATAGTCCCTTTCTCTCATGAGTTAATGACCCCTTTAGCTTAATACGCGAGCGGCTTGTACTAGGAGACGGCAAGAAATAGGCTGCCAGGAGCAGATTGATCAGATTCCCCCAATAATCCGTAAAATCGAAGCAAAATTCATTCCGGGAACTAGAAGCCAAGTCTAAAATGAAAACGTATACTTCCTTGTATTCAAGAAAAGAGTCTGCGCGAAGGCAGACTCCCGAAAGCAAGACAATTAATAATATTATATCATCTCGTCAAAGGATAGACAACATGAGCATTGTTGTTCTTCTGGGTAGGATCCGTCAATTATTATCCATTATTTGGAAACTTCGTCAGTTAAAAACTGCCGATGCTTGGCACCAGCAGTCGCGTCATTCCTGTAAGCTATCCCCTTGGTAAAAGGGTCTATTCATTCCCTTCACCGGAGCAGCGCTGCAATCCGGCGGTTGATTCGCTCCCTCGTTCCCAGCAGCCAGTCAGCCTCTGCGGGGTAAGTCTTGAAGGTTATCGCTTCCTCCAGCTCCTGCTCCATGACTTCCAGCGCAGCGTCTCTGCCGCCAAGCCGCCCTAGCAGCTCGAGCGCCCGCTGATCCTGCAGCGCTTCATAGAACACCTCCCAGCGGATAGAGTCGATGGGTCCCTCCGCTCCCGGATACACGGCGAAAGCGTCACCGGATGGAAAAGCATATTCCGCATCGGTAACCCGGAACGGATCGATAGCGCGGACCGAATGCCGCGAATACCAGAAGTTATACCCCCAATGCAGGAATCCCTGGATGCCGAATTTATAGAGCTGCAGCCCCAGCACGCGGTTGCGGGCCGAAGGCATGCTGAAGAAACGGTTCGAAACCTCTTGATGCTGGCCGCAGCAGTAATAGGTCCACAATGGCTTTACATTGTTCTCCAGAAAAGGAGCGATATGATCATTGGATGGAATCGGTACGGGAACAAGTCCATGATCGTAGAAGGCATAATCCGACAGCGCCTCAATAAATGCAAATTCAGCCAAATGCTTCTTCAGAATGCCGCTGGCCAGCCGGTAAGCCTCCAGATGATCGGCATTCGGCTCATCCGACACATGAAAATAGCTGTTCTTCTCAAGACCTTGCCCGCGGATAAACTGTACAAGCCGGGGCAGAAACTGATCCAGGAACCGCGTATAGGCTTCGCCTCCCGCTTCTGTTTCCCAGCCGAAGATCCGTTTCTCCTCTCCCTGCACGGAGGCGACAATCTTCGGAGCATGCTTCGCGCCCCACTGTGTGAACAGATGGGAAAATTCGAAATGCTGAATCCCCTGTTTATGGCACATATCGATCCAGCGCTTCAGCAGCGTGAAGTCAAATACATATTCATGCCCGGCTGTCTGCTCCACGCCGATCAGCTGCACGGTCGGGCGTTCGCCCCCGATGGCTGTATCCAGCGGCGGGGTAAACAACGGAGTAAGCAGCATATTTACGCCATGAGCGGCGGCATTATGCACATAACGCTCAATCAGCCGCCAATGCTCCTCGCTGAATACCTCAACCCCGTACTGGGTTGCCAGACAATCGCAGTGAAACCATTCCGTGTGCAGCAGCTCCTGGTCAGGCAGCTCGGCCTGCACGATCCCCAGCTTGAACTGCTCCTCTCCCAGCAGTTCTCCGGCAGCATTCTTGAACCTGATATCGATCGGATACGAGGTTGTTTCTTCCGCATATAGAGGCGCAGCGCTCTCCGGCCTTGAGGGCAGACTTACGGTGATCCATACCGCACGCCACTGGCCGGCAACCGCCCTCAGCCCGTCGCTTAACGGGTACAGCGGATCGGGAAACAAGCCCGGCGTCGTACGCAGGTAACGGTCATCGGGATTGGCGTATACAGGCATCTCCGAAGGAGCAAGTCCCACGGAGCGAATGGTCATATAGGGTAAGAGCGGCGAATCCGCCTCTACACGGAGGTCGGCAATCGTTGTGCTGGAGCGGTAAGCGATCTGGAAGGAAAATACCTCTTTCCATAGAGCGGTTCCGTCTGCTGAACGTTCATCCTGAAGCTCCGAATCGGCAAACACCTTTGCCAGCGAGCTTAAGGAGCGTGTTTCAAAAGCTGTCGTCGTTTCCTTCATGGGCATAATCCCCTTTGTCCGGTTAGAATCCGTATGCCGCCCCCGAACCCTGGATCAATCAGGGAAGCTCCGGTCAGTTATTATGGCTTCATCTTAACAATGGGGGAGCCTGTCGGCAATCTCAAAATATTAAACCATTCTATAACAAAATTGACCTTACGGAAAGGAATGTCCATCAGCATCCCATGTATTCTTTTCCCGCGTATGTTAGAATTATTGTGATAGGATCATATAAGCTGCTATTCGAATATAGAACAATATTATTATGGAACAAGGAAGCTGCGCTACGCCTGATGAGCGTACTCGCAGGGAGGACAATTATGCTGAAGCCCGATTCATTCGCGTTCCGTTATGCCGAGCCGCTTCCCTATATGCTGCTGGATTCCATGGGCTGGCAGAGCGCAAGCTCCGGAAGCTATGGGAACAAGGGACTTAAGCGGACAGACCATGGCCATGTTATTTTTCAATATACTTTAAGCGGCGAAGGGATAATCGAAATGGAAGGACAGACCCATACCCTGCAGGAAGGCAAGGCTTTTATGGTGAAGATTCCAAGCTCCCACCACTACTATTATGCAGGCGGGCAGGGAAAGCCATGGGAGTTTGTCTGGCTGAACGCCAAAGGCGAGGATGCCGTCCGCATGTGGGACCGTATCCTCGCCAGAAGAGGGCCGATTGTATCGCTGCAGAACGAATCACAGCCGGTGGCGCGGTTTTGGGAGCTGTACCGGGCCGTAGCCGTTGAACGGATATACGAATCCGCTCCGCTCTCGCAGCTGCTGTATGGATTCATGCTGTCCCTGCTGGCGCCGGATACATTCATTGCTCCTGGTCCGGAGTCTCATCCGATTATTAAGAAAGCAAAGGATTACATGAAGAATCACTATGCCCGCAATCTGTCGCTGGAGGACATCGCGTCGCAATGCGGCATTTCCCGATCATACTTGTGCCGGCTGTTTCAGCATAAAGAAGGCATCTCTCCATTGGAATTCCTGCGCCGCCGGAGGGTGGAGGCTGCCGTTACCATGCTTCGCCGAACCGCTGTCAGCGTGCAGGATATCGGCAGAATGTGCGGCTTCGACAGCCCCAGCTATTTTGGCAAAGTATTCCGGGAATACCTGGGGCTGTCTCCCCGCGACTATCGGACCGGGAAGCTGGACCATCCATATGACACGATATTTCTGGAATAGCTCTGCAATTGGCCGTATTTCCCAACCCTTCCTGCATTAATTGGCGTGCTGCGTCAGTCAGAATTCGCAGACTCGGCCGGTTCATCACGAAGACTGGCCCTGCAGGATGCAGGACCAGTTCATGAACCTTCTACGACTCTAATAACACCTGTAGAGTCGAATGCCGGTCAATTTCTATACAGTCCAGGAATGTAATCAGCCGGTCTGTTCTATTGAAAGGAACAGCCGCACCCCCGCACCGGATCTCCGTAATCTCCCTGCCCTCCAATAGAGCGCTCGCAAAGGACTGCAGCGCCAAATTCCCCCGTTTGACCTCCAATTCGAGGACGCCTCCCAGGTGACGGAACTCTCCCCAGCCTTCGCTCAAGCTCCAGAAGCAGCTGAATTGGTCCTCATTCAGCTTCGGATTAAACCCGATATGTCCCTTGGTCATATCGTATTCGAATCCGCTGAGCGCGAGCAGCAGACCATAAGAAGCCATGGAACGCACATAATTGCTGCCGCATTCGAATTCATTCCACGGATTGCGCTTCTCTCCGTCATAGCGGTCTCTGATCGCCCTGACGGCGGTTAAGCCTTCCTCCACAAACCCCTCGTAAATCATATGGCAGGCAGCCTGATACTCGAAGCCGTTCATGCACTCGTCGGCGTAAGGAACCGGAACGACTGGACTGTTATTATCAGGCCAGGTGCAGATTAAGAGACCATCCTCCTCGTTGAGCGCGTAGATCCGGCAGGCGTTGGGATAGTCGCGCAGGCACTCGATAAAGTTGTTGTCATAAATCGATTTGACCGCCTGCTTCACCTTGCTCTCATCCAGCACATAACCAAGACCGACGATATGGGCGAACCATTGGCCCAGCACCTGGTCAATGCCGCAGCCTTCGCCAATCTGATATTTGATTTCACCCGCTTCTTCATTCCAGTAGGCCGCAGCGGCTCCGAACGGCTCCAGAACCGTTTTGTCCTTCAGATCGACCAGCTGGTGAAAATATCTTCCATTATATAGATGCTCATTCGCCCACTCCGAGCCGCTGGCGAAAATCCCGTTATATTCGGCTGTTTTCTCCGGTTCTCCCATCGCTTCCGCCATCTCGGCCGCGGCCTTGAGCGCCGTCAGATACATACTGGTCAGCCATGAATTCGGACCGAACAGCTCCATGTCGAGAGTATGATGCTGCCGTCCCTCCATCACGCCGTCCTTGTCATAATCCCAACGGTTCTCATTGGTCGGCTCCCATGCATATTCAAGCGCCCGCTGCACCTTCGGCCATACCGAGCGAAGCCACTGATGATCGCCGGAGATCTTCCACTCCCGATAGGTCTTGATGATGCCCCCCATCTGACCGTCTGCCGCAGCGAAGAAGAAATTCTCCCTCGTTGTCCGCTCGGCTGGAAGGAACAGCCGGAAGGCCATTTTGCCATTGTCGAATTGAGCGTAGTTATAGTCGATATTGCGCATCGACCGGGCCAACGCCGGGAACAGAAAGGCCGTCGCCTGCTCATAATTCCACACATGGGTGCAGGAGCCCTCGCAGGAGCCTTCATTCGTATGAACGCCTTCGAAACCATACAGCGTTCCGTCGGTCAGACGCAGAACGGTTGGCGATTTCAGAATGGAGATGTTGCCGGCAACGGCGTCCAGCACATAATCCGGCAGCGTCGAGCGGAACAGCGTGTCGCGGAACAAGCCGGATTCCTCGCGCAGCCGGTCATATTCGGTCAATACATACTGCGCGGTCTCGGTCGAGTCCGCAAACCGGGTCGCGTAATAATTGGTCCAGGAAGGATTCCTGCCCGCATCCGCATCTCCCCTGTTTCCGGGATTCCAGAAATTCACACAATTCGGGAAGCTCCAGCTGATGACGAAGCGGAATACCGCTTTCTCACCCGGCGCGATGCTCTGATGCCCGCACAGCAGCCCGACATCCTGATGCTTGTTATGCGAGCTGCCAGCATCCAGTTCCCGGGGATTGTCGTAATGACGTTCCTGCAGCCGCCCCGGCGTAACAAAGTCCTTCCAGAACACGGTCAAATTATCAAACCAGCTGCCGCGGTACCAATACGATTGATAGCTGGTATCCGATTGGTCGGTTGCCAGCGTCAGGTCGCCAAATTCCGGCGAATCGGCCTCGTAATGAGTGGAAGAGAACGTCATCGCCGGATTGCTGCCAAGCTTAATTTTCTTATTGACCGCTCCCTTGAAGAACGGATTCGTCAGCACGCCGGCCAGGCTGATATCCAGCGTATCCGCCGTCTTGTTCGTCACTTCGTATTCAAAAATGGCGCAGGGGAGCGAGGAGTCATTGTCATTCAGCGGAATAAACGGATTAAACGCCGTCAGCACAACCCCGATAGGATCGCCGGCATCTGCAAAGGAGATTTCCGCGAAGGGATACTCTCCCTTGAACGCCGTTTCCGAGAAATGGGGGAAGCCCGTCAGATTCTCGCGTCTTGGCCCATAGCCGTAGCCCTCGTATTTCCCCCTGCCCTCTCCCATATAAGGCGCTTTCAAATCGCCATGCAGCACTTTCGCAAGCTTCACCTCTCCGTTATGCTCAGCCTTGACCGTGAAGAAGGAGAAACCGTTGTAGCTCAGCTTATTGGGGCGGTTGTAAATTTCCCAATCGATCAGCCGCCCATTGCCGGCAAGTCCGATGCTGCCTGCGCCTATCCCGCCGAGCGGAAACGAAATCTGTCCCGTTCTGGCGCCGGTGAAGGTGAATTTCTTGTCTGCCGGGTATAAGCTTTGTTCAAATGTTTTCTGCATCATAATAGCCTCCTCATCTGATTACAACTTTAATCCGCCGGTGCTGATTCCTTCAACCAGATATTTCTGGCCCGCTATATAAAACAGAAGCGGAATGCTGAGGGACATTGCGACTCCCGCGAGAATCGCGGACAAATTCCCCTGGCCAAAAGCTCCGCTCAGAACAGCCATTCCGATCGGCAGCGTCATCTTCTCGAACGTATTGAGAAAGATGAGCGGACCGAAAAAATCATTCCAGGTTCCGATGAAGGTCATAACGGAGGTAACTGCGACAGCGGGAAAAGCCATCGGCATAATGATCTTCAGAAAGACATACATCCGGCTTGCCCCATCCATATAAGCAGCCTCGTCATAGGTAGTGGAGACGGTCATCATCAGCTGCCGGATCAGGAAAATCCCCAGCGGATTAATCAGCCCCGGCAAAATCAACGCCCAATGCGTGTCGACCATCTCCAGCTTTGACATCAGAATAAAACGCGGGATGACGGTCACCTGGGCCGGAATCATCAGCCCCGACAGAAAGACGAGAAACAGCAGATCCCGTCCCGGGAACCGGATTCGTGAGAAGGCGAAAGCCGCCATGCTCGAAATGAGAATATGCCCGGCTACGATAATCAGGCTTATTTTCATACTGTTCAGAATGAAATTCAGAAAAGGCACGCGGATGAACACTTCCGCGTAGCTTCCCAGATGAAAGCTGGTCGGGAAAATAGCGGGCGGCAGCGAGAACGAGTCCTTGGGCAGCCGGAAAGAAGTCGAAATGATCCACAGGAAGGGAGCCAGCATCAGGAAACAGAGCAGCAGCAGTCCTCCGTCCAGCAGCACTCTCTCCCATCCGGTGCGGCTTACGCGTTCCCGCTTTGGCGCGATTCCGGCTCCTGTTTGAACATTCGGTTCCATAAGCATATCCTCTCCCTCTTATTCCTGATCATAGTAGACCCATCTTTTACTGAGCGAGAACTGGAATACCGTGATCAGCAGGATGATCAGGAACAGGCTGAGCGACAAGGTGGAGGCGTACCCCATATCCTGATTTTGAAAAGCCACCTCATAAATATACATATTGACTGAACGCGAGGCGTCGCCAGGGCCGCCGCCCGTAATCAGATAAGGCTCATCGAAAATCTGCGTCGCGCCAATAAGGGTGGTCACCAGCACGAAGAAGATCGTAGGCGAGAGCATCGGCAGCGTAATGGAGAAGAAGCGCTGCAAGGGCCTTGCCCCGTCAATCTCGGCAGCCTCGTACAGATTTGCCGGGATATTTTGCAGACCGATAAAGTAGAACAGGAACGCGCTGCCGATCCCTTTCCAGAAGCTGTACACCGCAACAGCCAGATACACCCAATGCGGCGATTGCATCCATGGGATCGCATCGATCCCGAGCAGCCCCAGGAAGTAGTTCAGTATGCCAAAATCGGTGTCAAAGATAAACTGCCAGGCAACGGCAACCGCCGCCGAGGTAGTCAGCACCGGAAAATAAAACACAGTCCGGTACAGGTATTTCCAGCCATTGGCGATCTTCCGGTTCACGGCCAGTGCCAGCAGCAGGCCCAGTACAGCATGGAGCGGCGTCAGAATTAGCACATACTTGAGCGTATTTCCATACATCTCCAGCAGTCTGCCGTCCTGAAAGAACTGCCTGAAGTTATCCCATCCGATCCAGGATGCCGGCGTGATCACATTGTATTTGGTAAAGCAGAGGTAGATGGATACTACAACCGGCTCCCCGATAAATACAGCGAAGAGCAGCAGCGCAGGAGCAAGGAAGGTATAGCCCGCGATAGCATCCCAGAGCGTCCGGTTTCGTGTCATGCTTCACGATCCTTTCTTGTTAAGCCGCGAGCCGGTACGGGCGTGCCGGCTCGCCCTGTTTATTTTTTCAGAATGACGTCAATCTCCGCCTTGGCCTTCTTCATTGCGGTTGCGGCATCGGATTGGTTTGCAAGAATCTCCGACATATACCTGTTGAATACCCCTTCGATTTCGGCATACTGCATCGGCGCCTCAACCGCTTGGGCAATATCGGCGCTTTCCTCAAACACCTGCCAGTTCTCGGCCTGCGTAGTCGGAAGCACTTCCTTCATGACCGAGATCCGGGTCGGAATCGACGTATTGGCGAGCGTTGTTTTTTGGGAGAACTTCCCGCTCAGGAAAGCGGACAGCTTATACGCGGCCTCCGGATATTTGGACGATTTCAGTACCGGGAACGCACCAGAGCCGAAGATTACTTTGTTCGTCTTGAAGGTCGGCAGCAGCTGCAGGCCGATGCTGGTGAACTTGTTCTTGTCATAGGAGGCGAACGGCCATTTGCCTGCCGCATACATGGCAACCTGACCGCTCATCAGCATTTGCGTGGCATCCGTCTTGGGACCCGGAACCGGCGCGACTTTATATTTATAGATCAAATCCTGAAAAAACTGCATGATCTCGATCGCATTGGGATCGTCCAGCCTGCTGGCCGTCATGTCTTCATTCAGGATGCTGGCATCATTGTTGTACAACCAGGCCGATGCGCCGAAGTAAAAATTCGGAATGGCAAACCCGTATACCTTCCTGCCGTTCTTATCCGTTGTCAGCTTCTGGGCATATTCCAGAAAATCATCCCGGGTCCAGTCCTTGCCTGGCAGCGGCAGGCCCGCCTCCTTCAGCAGATCCGTGTTGAAATGCATGACGATATTGTTCCAGTCCCACACGAAGCCGTAAGTCTTGCCGTCCACGACAAATGGAGCCTGCAGCTTGGGATGAAGATCGTCATAATCGTCCAGCGCTTCCGGATCTACTTCCATGTAAGGATCGAGCGGAAGCAGAAGATCCTGCCTGGCGAACATCTGGATGCCTTCAATGGCTACCCGGATGACATCCGGCGGGTTTCCTCCGGCAATCATCGTTTGAATTTTGTTGAAATAATCAGCCCAGCCCTTGTTCACCACTTCAATCCGCTTGACCTTAATGTCGGGATACAGCTTGTTGAATTCCGCCAGGATGACTTTAAGCTGGGCGTCGGATGCGTCGCCCTTGCCCCACACCAGCGTCAGTTCAGCTTTCTCGCCGGTCGTTGAATTCCCTGCAGCCTCACTATCTGCGGTATTGTCCCCGCCAGTGCCGTCGTTCGTTTGATTGGTTGTCGTACCGGACGAGCTGCAAGCGGCAAGCATTGCGATTATCATCATAATCAGAAGAGGAAACAGCAATAATTTCTTCAAGATGAACACCATCCCTGCTTGAATTTAGTCTGACCCCCGTATAGGTAGACGTCATTGAAGCTGCGGAGACCAGCCATTTTCGTTCACGTGCACGAAATTAAACAAAAAAATATTATAACCTGCTTGAGGGAGCGTCCTCCCAATTTCCAGACATTCCACAAACACCAATTTTCATATTACGTTCACGTGAACATTTTGATCATAGCACAGGCTTTTTTTCATGTAAACGTTTTATTTTTATCGCCTAAGGACCTGCTGAACGCGAAATTTGTCGGTTTTTCCGGCTGTCTTGACCCCGATATTGATCTGCGTTACGATAAGTCAAATTGATACTACAGCGGAGGCAAAGCCCGTCATGAATGTTACCAGTAAGCAAATTGCCGAGCTATGCGGAGTTACCAGAGGAACGGTGGACAGGGCGCTGAACAATCGTCCCGGCATCCGCCCGGCTACACGGGCAAAAATATTGAAGGTGGCCGAGGAGCTCGGTTACCGCCCCCACTTCCTGGCTCAAAGTCTTGTAAAAGGACATACAAAAACGCTTGGGATCGTGCTGTTCGATATTCAGAACCAGATTTTCTCCCAGTTATTCCACGCCTTCGAAGCCGAGGCTAGAAAGCAGGGTTATTTTGTCTATCTTGTCCTGTCCAACCGCAGCAAGGAGCTCGAGCTCGAATATATCAACAGTCTGCTCGACCGCAAGGTGGACGGGATCGCGCTGCTGTCCATCAATGAGGGCAAGAAATTCGAGTCCGCGCTGCTTAAATCCCGTACGCCCATTGTCACCTTCGGCAACCGCATATCCGGGCCATTCCCCTACGTCTGGCTGAATGACAAGCAGGCCATCAGCGACGCCGTCGATCATCTGGCAGGCCTTGGATACCGGCAGCTGATCTATGTCAGTCTCCCGCTCCGCCGCCGGGGGGAGGAGAATATCTATGTTCCCGAGCAGAGATACGCCGGACTGCTGGAGGCTTGCGGAAGAAACCCGGACCTTGACTTCAAGGTCGTCATGTCAAGGGAATATATAGTGGAAATATCAGCTCTGTACGAGCAATCCCGCGGGAAAATCGCGATCCTCTGTTCAAGCGATATCTATGCACTGGAGATCCTGAAATGGCTAAAAGCCCAAAAGATCCGTGTGCCGGAGCAGGTTGGGCTGATGGGTTTTGACAATATCGATATTCTGAATTACGTCAATCCGGCCCTTGCGACCGTGGATTACAATGTGAATGAAATCGGCGCCCGTCTGGCTGATACATTAATTGCACGGATTCAGGGCCGCGACGTCCCGGACGAGTCGTTTATCCGGCATGCCATCGTCCCCGGCGAATCTCTTTGAAGGTTCGGTGAAAAATCGTGCTGCGCATGGAGAAACGTCTTCCAACACTTGCAAGTGTTGCAAGCTGGCAGCCGAGCCGCACTAGCTCCGCTCTTCCAGAATAACAAATCCCCAGCGGTCAAGCGTCAGCTCCTGTCCGTTCTCAACCGGCTTGCCCGAAAGCAGCTCCTGTGCATCGGCAAACGGGCTGTTAAAGCTTGCCGGCTGATCCGAATAGTTAAAAATATAGCGGATACGGCGGCCAAGCTCATTCATTCCCGACTTGATAATAAGCGGGAATGCCAGCCGCTGCTCCACGCTCCATAACCCGGCTTCCCGGACAGCCTGCTCAAGCAGCTTGGCTGTTATAGCAGGACTCGGCAGACAGCCTATGTAGGTGGCGCTGCCTTTCCCGTAATGATTGCGGGTAATGGCGGCATATTCTCCCCAATGCGGATGATCGTAATATGCGAGTACCTCCGCCGAATGCGGGGTGATCAATTCTATCCAGGCTTCAATCACATTGTCCTCTTCCCCAACCTGATAGGGATCGTCCCTTAAACCGACCTTGCGGGGCTCGGCAAACATGCTGTAGGAGATTCCGCAGGCTTCCCCGATCATCCCCGGCTGAGCGGTTGTGCGAACCTTTACATCCTCGTCGGCAAAACCGCTTTTGAACGTGTAGACGATATGGCCGCCTTCCCGGACAAAAGCATTAAGATTCTCCAGCAGCTCGCTTGGAGCTGTATAAAGCGCCGGTACGATCAGCAGGGAATATTCCGCCAAATTGCTGCTTCCCGGATGCACAAAATCGCATTCGATATTCATCCGGTACAGTCCATCGTAGAGACGTCGGACAATATCGTTGTATTTGAAACCGCCAGGCAGCTTGAACCATTCCAGAGCGGTCAAGGACTCGTTGCTGACCAATATTGCCGCTCTGTTACGTTTCTTCAGGTTGATCAAATGAGTGCTAAGCCGACCGAAATCCCGACCGATCGTTCCGGCTTCATTGTACACCGGATTAGGTTGAAAATCGTGGCTGAGCAGCCCCTTCCAGTAAGTCTCGAAGGAGTTATGGATGGAATGCCAATGCCAGTAAGCGACCATATTGGCTCCCGAAGCCAGATGGCTGAACGCCTGCAGCCGGAGCTGACCCGGATAGGGAACCCAGTGGGCGAAGGCCTGGGCCTGCGTCTCCATCACGAGATAATTGCTCCCTTTCAGAGATCGCGCCATATCGCCGCCGAACGAAATTTCCGTACCGGTCAGCTCATCCTGCGAGGGATGATAGATGTCCACACCGGCAATATCAAAGGCCTCCGCAGCGGCAAAATGATCCACATCCGGCTGAACGCCGTAGGAATAGCCCCGCCATTCAAAATCGAAATTTTGCGTAACAAATTGACCCGCCTGCTTGTATTCGCCTACAATCGCCGCCTGCCAGGCGAGAAAATCCGTTACCAGCTTGCGCTGGAATCTGGCAAATTCCGCCCCCAGACTGCCGTTGACCGTCCCTATTACGGACGGGAAGTCTTCCCAGCTGTTGATCCGGTTGCTCCAATAATCCAGCCCGAAGCGGCGGTTGATCTCATCCAGAGACTTGAATTTATCCCGCATGTATTTGACAAAACGAAGCTGTACATTCGGTCCCGAGGTGTGATAATGCTTCGTTTCGTTGTCCATCTGATAGCCGATCACGGCGGGGTGGGCGCTGACGCGGGAGATCAGCTTGCGGATGATCCGCTCCGCGTAGAAGAGATAGACAGGATGGGTGATATCCATGATCTGTCTTGCGCCGTAACGCCCCGGCCCCTTCTCCGTTTCAGCCAGCACATCCGGATGCTCGCGGACCATCCATGTCGGAACCGCATAAGTCGGCGTTCCCACAATAACGGCGATTCCCGCCTGATGCATCGCGTCCAGTACCCGGTCGACGGAGGAGAAATCAAATATGCCATTCTGCGGCTCATGCGTGCTCCAGGTTGATTCCGCAATCCGCACCACATTGATCCCTGCTGCTTTCATCATTTCAATATCCTGGTCGAGTCTTTCATAAGGCATATATTCATCATAATAGGCCACGCCGTACAACAGCTGCTTCACACTGCCGCCCCCTTCAATTCGCACGCTTAGCCCTTAATGGCGCCTTCCGTAATTCCCTCCATGATGAAGCGCTGGAAGAAGGCATAGATGATAATGACCGGAATCGCCGTAAGCACCAGTGCCGCGAGAATAAGCGACCATTCCTTGTTGTACTCGCCAAACAGCATATTGGTCGAAAGAATGAGCGTATAGCGCGTGACATCCGTCAGCATCAGCAGCGGAAGCAGGAAGTCATTCCAGATCCACAGAAAATCGAGAATGGCGATCGTCACCGTAATCGGCAGCAGCAGCGGGAAAATAATGCGGAAATACGTCTGAAACTCGCCGCAGCCGTCTATATGCGCCGATTCCTCCAGCTCCCGCGGAATCGATTTGACGAAGCCATGATAGAGAAAGATGGCCATATTGACGCCCAGCCCGATATAGATCAGGCCAAGCCCTGCGGCGCTGCCCTGCAGATGCAGGCTTTTGGCCACCCGCGTCAGTGATATCATGATCGAGTGGAACGGCACCAGCATGGAAGAAACGAACAGGAAGAAAATAAAAGCGCTCAGCTTGCCAGGCGTTCTGGACAGCTTGTAGCCTGCAAGACCGGCCGAGAAGACAATCCCGGCGATGCCGATAACAGATACAATGACCGAGTTGAGGGTGCTGTTCAGCAGATGAATCTGCGTGAAGGCCTGACTGTAGTTCTCAAAGTGCAGCTTGGTCGGAAGAGACATAACCGAGCTGAACATTTCCCCCTGCGTTTTGAACGAATTGATAAACGCCATATAGATCGGGAAGAAGGATATGGCTCCAAGCACCGTGAGGACGGCATTGATCAGAATGGAAGCAGACCGGTTCTTACTCATGACTCCACCTCTCTTCGCTTCGTGACGCTGATTTGAATGATCGTAACGATCAATACGATAATAAACAAAATGATCGATTTGGCGCTGGCATAGCCATAACGGAAGTTGTTGGAGAAGGCTTCCTCGTAGATGTTCATCGTAATGACCTGTGTGCTTCTGCCAGGTCCGCCGCCTGTCAGCCCGTATACGACCTCAAACACTTTGAAGGCTCCGTTGAGCGTCAGGAAGAAACAGATGGTGACCGCATGCGTAATCATGGGAAGCGTCACGCTTCTGAACCGCTGCCAGGCATTGGCCCCGTCGATGACCGCCGCTTCCTTCAGGGATTGCGGAACGCCCTGCAGGCCAGCCAAATAGATAATCATCATATAACCGACACCGTTCCATAGGGAAACGATAATAATCGAGAAGAAGGAAAACTTGGGATCGCCGATCCAGGATTGATCCATGAAGGTCAGGAATGTTTTCTCGGCAAGCTGTGTTGTGACCTGCGTGAAGATAAAGGTCCACATAAAGGCGCCGATAATCATACTGATCATATTAGGCATAAAGAATAACGTCCGGAAGAACCCTTTGGATCTGGTCCGCGATTCGATAAGTACAGCCAGAAACAGTGCAAAAACATTTTGCAGTACAACCATAAACACAACATACTTCAATGTAAACCACAAAGAAGTCAGAAAATCCGGGTCATCCTTGAGCGCTTCAACAAAATTGGTAAGCCCGACAAAATCATAGGTCGGGTTCAGGCCATTCCAGTCCGTAATGCTGTAATACATGGCACCCAGCATCGGAATCAGCAGAAAAGCGGTATAAAGGATCAGAGAAGGCGCCAAGAAACCAAACAAAGAGGCATACCTTTTAACTTGCTTTGCTAACATGTTCCATCACCTCATGATTGGAGTCGCAGACTTTGGAAAAAGGCGGAAGAGGAGCTTCAGGCCCGGGGGACTTTGCTCTCTTCCGCAGCGGATTGGCTTATTTGTTTACTTTGTTGAAGTCCTTCCAGGCTTTATCCAACGCTTTAATCACGTCATCCTGCGACATTTGCTTCACAAAATAGCTTTGCAGCGCTTTGCCGACTTCATCCTTAACAGCTTGCGGCATAACCGCATCCTGATAGGATTTGCCATCTTTCACATAGACCATGGCGTCATTTACCCAAGGATACGTTTCAAACGTATGGGACTTGGCAACCGGATTGAATTTCAGGCTTTCATAAAATGCGCTGGAAGTCTTGTCATCCAGTACATAGTTCAGGAAATCAAGCGCGTATTCTTTATTTTTGCTCGAAGGCGATACAGCCAGCGCCGTTGAAGTACTCAGATCGATTCTCGTTGCATCCGGGTTATCGTTAACCGGCAGGGGCGCAACGCCAAAATCAAAATCAGCTTTGGATTTGAGAATCGTATCGGCAAACCATGGACCTTGGATCCACATGGCCGCTTTGCCGGCTGCAAACGCTGCTGCGCCGTCGTCTCCGTTAACTTCCATCGCTTTGTCCGTACCGTTCGCATTAACCAGGTCGATAATGTTGAACATATCCTTCATTTCGGCAAAAGAACCTTCGTCCTTATTCATCTTGTCGATGAAATCCTTGTGATCCGTACTGACAAGCGCGCCTACCGAAAGCGGCAGGAACAGCTGCGGAATCCAGGCCTCCTGATAGGAGAGGAGGAACGGCGTAATTTTCTTCGCTTTGAGCTTTTCGACGATCGCCTTCATTTCCGTCAAGGTTGTCGGAGGCGTGATGCCGTTGTCTGCGAAGATTTTCTTGTTGTAGAGGAAGCCCCATGCCAGAGATTCCATCGGAACAGCTACAATTTTATTGTCAATCGTTACGGAAGGCTTGACGCTGTCCAGCAGCTTGTCGGCAAGCGGCTGATTCGTCAAATCTTCCAGGTATCCGGCCTTGTAGAAAGAAGGAGCCTCATTGACCGCGTGAAGGCTGAAAATATCCGGGGCATCATTGGATGCCATACGCGTTTTCAAAATTTGCGGAGCGTTATCCGAGTTCGGCATTTCCAACTGAACTTTGATATCCACATTTTTTTCCGCCTTCTCTTTGGCTACAAAATCATTGATGTAACCCTCGTATTGCTGCTTGAAGCGGGGCTGGCCAATAAAAAATTTAAGAGTGACCGACTTTGGCTTGCCTCCGTTCGCATTGCCTCCATCTGCTGCACCATTCGTATTGTTATTTGTGCCGCCACCGCTGCCGCATCCTGCCAACAGACCGACAGACAGAGCCGTGCTAAGTACAATACTCCATGCTTTTTTCATCTGTGAAGACCTCCCTGACACCTGATTTGAATACGGTTTCATTGTAATACTTAAATGAAAGCGTTTAATTGGACGGAATTATCCTCTCTCTTTGCACTTTTTTAAACCTCATGCGTTCCTTTGCGCAATTCCCCCGGGGCAATCCCATGCTGTTTCTTGAACACTCTGTAGAAATATCCCAGTTCCTCATACCCGCACATCTCGGCCACCGTCTTGATGGGAATCCCCTGGAGAATCCATTCCTTTGCCTTTATCATTCGCACCTGCTGCACGTAATCCGTCATATTTTGTCCAAATTCCTGCTTGAATATTTTACTTAAATACTCTTTCGATACAAAAAATGAGCGGGCAACCTTATCCAGCGAGATCGACTCGGCAAAATTGTAATCGATAAAGGTTTTGATCTCATCCAGATTCAGCTTGTTGCGGAATTTCCGCTGCTGGATCAGCAATTGCAGAGAGGTCAAGTAACGCTCGCCCAGCTGCTGAACCATCCCTTCAAGACCGGGAAGCATGAGCTCTGAATCAAACTCCGCCTGGCCAAGCTCAACGGAATTGCTCACCGTCAGCTCCTTGAGATGGGACAGAAATTCCTGATACAGCTGTCTCATCGAGGTTTTATCGCTATATCCCCCCGACTGAAGCTCCTGCAAAAAGGCATCCAGAACATGTCTGATTTCCTCTTCATTCAGCTCATGGTAATGAACGGACAAGAGCAGCTTGTACCGTTTGATCAAATGAAGAATATCGGCGTCGAAAGGAACATATCCGCCTGATCCTGCCGGTTCGGCTTCCAGCTCACCCTTGCATTTGCCCAGGGCATGGTTGAGCTCCGCCGCATCGATCGGCTTCAACAGATACTCGTTGACCTTATACCTTATGGCATGCCTGGTAAATTCGAAATCATCGTAGCCGCTCACCACAATAATTTTGATTTCCGGATGGTTCTCGTTCAAATATTTCAGCAGCTCCACGCCGCCTGCGCCCGGCATATGCATATCGGTAATGACAAGCTGCGGAGCACACGTCTGAATCAGCCTTTCAGCCTCCAGCCCATCCTCGGCCTCGCCTACAATTTCCATATCAAGCTCCTGCCAGAAGCCGAACCGTTTGATAATATCTCTTGTCCACTGCTCGTCATCCACGATAATCGCCCTGATCATTTAGTTCTCCCCCATTTCCGTCATTGGCAAATAAATTCTTACCGTTGTTCCCAAGCCCAGAACGCTCTCCATCGTGACGCCATAGTCAGGGCCATCATGCAGTCTGATTCGCGCCGCCACATTGCTAAGCCCGATATGATCCCCGCTTGTCCCGTTTGAATCCGCATCAATCTGCAGCTTGCGGTTCACCTTGTCCAGCCTCTCTGCGCTCATGCCCTTCCCGTTATCCTGAACGGTAATAAGCATCCCCTGTCCGTACCTGGCGGCCTTCACCGTCAATGTCCAGCTTGACGACTTCAGATCAAAACCGTGCATAAAGGCATTCTCGGCGATCGGCTGCAAAATCAGCTTCGGTATCTGACAGATCTCAAGGCCCGGCTCCACCGCGATCTGCGTCACAATCCGGTTGGGATACCGCTGGCCTTGAATGAACAGATAATTGCGCAGATGATTAAACTCCTTCTCCAGCTCCACCCACTCATTCGGCTCGCGGATGACATATCTGAACATATCGCTCAGTGCCTTGATCACCGCATACAGGCGGTCCGGCGTCTGCGAGAAAGCCATTCCGCCGATAAGCTGCAGCGTGTTTTGCAGAAAATGCGGGTTGATTTGGGCCTGCAGCGCTTTCAGCTGAGCTGTTTGCTTCTCCAGATTGATGCTGTACTCCGTCTTGATATGATCACGTATCCGCTGTGACATATTGTACATTTTGAGCTCAAGCAGCCCGATTTCATCGACCCGTTTGGTAGGTGAGATGTTCTCGTCCTTCATGAAGCTCAGATTCTGCATGGACCGGGCCAGCTTCACAATCGGTTTGGACGAGGTCCAGGCCATAATAATGGCAATCGCCAGGGACACGACAATGGACACGGCGCCGACAATCAACCCGTATTGCAGCGTCGTTCTGGCGCTTTGATTGATTTGGGACATCGGAATCATTTTGACGAGCTTCAGGCCCCAGGGATCGAGCGTATCGTAGAAGACATAATTATCCTTGGTTTTGAGGTAGCCCGGACCGCTGCCCATCTGCTGCAGCAATCCTTCCACGTCTTCCTGCTTCTGTGTGCCGCTGGGCTGAAACATGATTTTGCCGGCCTGATCGGCTATGAACACCGTGCTCTCAAGACCCGGATTAATCAGGTCCATGGCATCAGCGGTTATTTTCCAGTTCACCTTGAGCGTGACAAAACCTAGCTGCTCTTTCGTCTCAAAACGGTTCAAGCTCCGGGTCAGCTCAAAATAGCCCGGGGTTTCCGTGCTGTTCTGAATCAGATAATCCTCTTTGCCGGCAATCATCCGCAAATACATGTCCGGAATATGAGGCGGCGTTTTGATCGCCGTCTGCATCATGCTGATCTTGAACTGCTTATGATTCTTCAGCATATACAGCTGGATATCGAACAAATTCTCATTCGCCGAATAAGAGACGGAGGTAATCGTGTCGATGACTTCCTTTTGCACATCGTACAGGCTCGCATTGCTGGTTTCATCCAGTACACGCAGATATTCATTAAGGGCAGGGCTGATGAAGATCGTATAAACAATGGTGTTGAGCCCGGACAGCTCCTGTTCCAGATAATCCCCGGTCCATCCGATTCGTGACAGATTCGATGCCAGCACCTCGTCCTCCATGGAAGCCCTCGTGTTGTCCGTTGCAAGCAGCGTCACAATAATAACCGGCAGCACCGTGAGGACCACCATGATCAGGATCAGCTTATTGCGGATGCTTTTGCGGAAAGGCCCCGTTATTGCGATATAAACGGATTTCAAAAAAGCCATATTGGACCTCCTCGTAAAAATATGCGCCGAAATATCCTGGTTCGTATACCGCTTTTTTTCGGGCCTTCCTAACATAGCACAAAATTGAAAAAGCCGGGAGTCGTCTGTAAAGTATCCCCAAATGAAGACACAAAAAAAATCGCCAAGTATAATACTTGACGATTGACTAGTTTGAGGTTATTTTATTACCATACCGTTGGTCCTTATTTGATGTCATAAAGCCCGAGACGGTTGGTAAAGGATGTATGGATTCTGGGAAAATTGCGGCTTTCCTGAGCGTTCTGTTCGGCTGGTTTCAGCTTCGCGGTCAGCTCCGTGAACCAGGCTTCGTCATGCGTTGAAAGAGCCAAGTCGATGAGGTTCAGTATTTGCCCGACATCGTCAAACGAGGCTACCGGTAAACGCTTCAGGCCATGCTCACGAACCGTGATCGATTTCCCAACTGCTTCTTCATTATCGGATTTAACAACCATCAGCTTCACTATTCCCTGCTGACCGTCCATGGATTCAATATAACCATGAATCAATTCTCCGTTGCTCGTATTCGCCTGTACCCAATCGCTTATTTCAAATGTCATCTACAACACCACCCATCGTGAAATTTACTAACAATCTGTAACAAACTAAGTTACACCTGTCTAGACAATTTGACGACTCACAGCATGATGCTGAATTCCCGTCTGGTATTGTCTGGCATACTGTAATTATAACTGTTACAGTTACTATTGTCAATCCTTCCGCTGAGAAATATTGAGAGCATGTAAAAGCTGAATCATCCTGGGACTGCTAGAGCCACGTCTCCTCACACGGGGAATTTATGAAGTATTTTTGTGGATATAAGCTTCCATCCAACGTTCAAAAAAGCATCAGTGCAGCCCCCTCCAGGAGAGGGTCGCGTGCTGACGCTTTTTAGGGCTGAAGAGTTATTCTCACTCAAAATCGTAGCGCTGTTCCTTCCAGGGATCCCCGTACATATGATACCCGTTGCGCTCCCAGAAGCCCGGCTTGTCTTCGGCCATAAACTCGATGCCGCGCAGCCATTTTGCGCTTTTCCAGAAGTAGAGATGCGGTACGACCATCCGCACCGGGTAACCGTGATCCGGCGTCAGCAGCTCCCCGTTATGACGGATGGCCAGGAAAGAGGTATCCCGCATAAAATCCTCCAATGGCAAATTCGTCGACCAGCCATGCTCCGCATGCAGCATGACAAATTTCGCCTCAGGCCTCAGCTTTACCTTCTCCATAACCGCTGCCACCGGTACGCCCTCCCACACATTGTCCAGCTTGGACCATGTGGTAACACAATGGATATCGTTGCCGAATTCCTTCATCGGCAGCTTCATAAAGTCGCTGTAGGGAATAACCGCAGCTTCATCCACCAAGCCGAATATCCGCAAATCCCATTTGCTCATATCCCGGTAATAAGGCACCTCGCCGTAATGCAATACCGGGAATCCCGCCGTCAGCCGCTGTCCGGGCGGGACCCGTAATGCCTCGTCATCCCTTCTGCCTTGAGCAAGATCCAATTCCATTCCCATTACTTATCGCCTCCAAACTAGGGGTTATAGGCCTCGCCGCGTACGAAATACCAATGGTCCCACTGTTAACGACAACGCGAGCATGGCCGCTCCAAACAGGAAGGAGATGCCATAGCTTTGCAGCCAAAACGGGCTTTCATCAATCCAGTTGTAGATATAGCCGCCAACCAGCGGCCCGATGAAGCCGGTAAGGCCGGTAAGCGCGGAATAAACCGCCACATACATTGGACGATCCGATTTGGGCGTGTCGCCAATGATCAGATTGAATACCAGCAGGTTGTATCCGCCGAGGCCAAATCCGAGCGCGCAATGAACAATAATCAGCACCAGCAGCGCAGGCAAAATCTCGATACCCGCCCACAGCATGCAGGAAGCCGAAATAATCGGCAGCGTCCAGAGCAGCAGTGTGCGCGTGGCGAATCTTGTATTTAGTGTGCCCCAATAATAATAGCTAAACATCATTGCAATCATTTGAACCGTCGTGATCACCGTAATTCTCCATTTGCTGATATCCAGAATTTCCAGCATCACGAAGGAAAACAACGGAATGGCCACATTTTGCAGCAAAATAAACAATGCGATAAACACTACTGCCCGCATATAAGCCGAATCCTTCAGCGGCTTGAGAAACAGCGCTGCGGAGCTTGTCGCCATCGACCGCTCGAAGGGCAGGTTCGGATAGCGCCACAGCTCAATTCCATTCCACACCGTACAAACCGCACTGACAGCATACAAGATGACAAAGCCGGTTTGCTCGTTGAAATGATCAAGAATCTGACCGCCAACCAGCAGCGAAATACTGGCAAATGCCCAGTGGATCGTATTGCGGATGCCAAAATAACGCCCGCGCACCTTCATCGGCACCATATCGGCGATCATCGAGGTAAAAAACATACCGCTTGTGGACGCACTTACGAAGGACACAAGGAACATCCCGATAAATACAGGAACGCGCAGCTCCTCAGTCACGAAGAAAGGAATGAATCCGGTGGCTACCCAAATAATCCGGTGGGTTATGCCAAAGACGGTGAGCAGCAGCCGGCGGTTGTTAAAGCGCTGCATCGAGAAAGCGGCCACCAATTGCACCAGATTGGCCAGCTGCGGGATCGCAACGGCCAGACCGACATCCTCCGAGTTGCCTCCCAGGAATACAATATAAATCGTTAACATAGGGCCGCCCAGCAAATTGCCGATAATGGTAGCCGGAATTCCTTCCATAATCGAGGTTAGCAGACCTCTACGCTGGTCGGATAGCTTCTTTCGGCGAAAAACCGAAATGAGATGAAGCCAAAATGACATGGTGTTTTATCCCCTTCTGGATGACTGGCCCGACTGTATTTCTGCTAACACCACTGTCAAAATTTTTACACCAACAGCTCACCGAGCGTCCGCACCATCACGCCTGTTCCACCCTTGGACTCCCAGGAGCGCTCACGATCCAGATACGCCGTTCCGGCAATATCCAGATGCACCCAAGGCCTCTCCTCGGCAAAAGCCCCGATAAACAATCCACCGCTGCTGGCGCCGCCGAACCGGCCGCCGCTATTCTTCATGTCCGCTGCATCGCTCTCCAGCTGCTTGCGGAATTCCGGATATGCGGGCAGCTGCCAGATCCGCTCGCCTGCTTTCTTGGACGCATGCATCACTTCCTGCAGCAGGGTCTCATCATTGGTCACGGCACCCGTAGCCACATTGCCCAGCGTGACCAGTACAGCGCCTGTCAATGTAGCCACATCGACGAGTCTCGTTGCTCCTCGGCGGATAGCCATGGTCAATCCGTCTGCCAGTACAAGACGGCCCTCGGCATCGGTATTGACAACCTCAATGGTGAGACCGCTCATCGTCTTGATCACATCGCCCGGCTTGAACGCGCGATCCGACGGCATATTCTCAGCAGTAGGGATTACAGCCACCACGTTAACCGCTGGCTGAAGCTCGCCGATTATCCGCATAGCGCCGAGCACAGCCGCGGCGCCTCCCATATCGGAGATCATAGCCTCCATTCCCTGCGGCTTCTTGAGCGAAATCCCTCCGGTATCAAAGGTAATGCCTTTGCCGACAAGACCCCAGACATCCTTGTCCTGTGGAGCACCGGTATAGTGAAGTACGATCATTCTTGGCGGATTGGCGCTTCCCTGTCCGACGCCCAAGAGTCCCCCCATCCCCTGCTCCGCTGCGGACCATTCATCGAGAACCTCACAATCCAGACCATGCGTCAAAGCCAGGGCTTCCGCTTCTTCCGCCAGCATCTCGGGGGTAAGCTTATTGCCCGGCAGATTGACCAGGTCGCGCGCATAGCCAACAGATTCCGCGAATACCGTGCCGCGCCGTATCCCTGCATCCCAGGAAGCGGCTGCATGCGCCTGCGAGCCTGCGTGCGTATAATTGACGGTCTGAAGCGTCGACTGCCGCTTCTCCTCGTCCTTCTTCTCCGACTTGCGGCTGAAGCTGCCAAGCAGGTAGCCTTCCGTCAAGGCCTGCGCAAACTCTATAACCATAGATTCCTGGGTAATGATAGAGATGCCTCCGGGCAGAATCTGGCGGACAGAAACAGCCTTCACCCGTTTAGCCGACTTCGCGGCTGCCGCTGCAGCATCACGAAGACTATCAGCGCTCAGATCCGTGCTCGGCACGCCGACGTAAATAACATAGGCTTGCGGAAGAAGTCCAAGCGTAGCCAGACAAAGTGTCTCCCTGGGCTCCGCGTTGAATAGTTTGTTATGAAAATGCGTTCTGAGAGATTCATCAAGCTGGGGATGAACCCACTGGGCATCCGCTGCCTCCTCCGCACGCAACTCTTCCCGGCTCACGAAACAGACAATCGTATCGAATTCCGCTTCCTGCGCCGCGTATGTAAACTTTATACTCACCCGAATCACCGCTTTCATTATTCATATTCCTTTTTTTGTATGCAAAAAATCGGGTTGAACCGATTTCTGAGTACATACCCAGAACCAAGTTTATAACCCGATTCTAATCGTTTATTCCACCAATGGCAAATAGATATTGAACTCCGTTCCCACGCCGCTGTTGCTGGATAGCCGTATGGTCCCGCCATGGTTGCGGATGATCCGGTAGCTCACCGAAAGACCCAGACCGGTACCGGCTGCTTTTGTTGTGAAAAAGGGCTCAAACAGCTTTGCTTTCGTCGTATGATCCATGCCTTGTCCATTGTCGCGTATCGTAATTTCCGCATAGGTGCCATCCCTCATGGTCACAAAATCGATCAACCCCGAACGTTCGTCTTTCATCTCCTCGATGGCATCCATGGCGTTGCGCACGATGTTCAGAATAACCTGCTTGATCTGCTTCACATCAATCGATACCGTAAGCTCTTCATCATAGGATTCGAACTGGATTTGGCAGCCCTTCATATGCGCTTCGCTTTCGCACAGCAAAATCACTTCCCGAAGCAGCGAGTTGATGGGAATATTCTGTTTCATGGGAGCAGACGGCTTGGAGGAGTTAAGAAACTCATAAATGATATCGTTAGCCCGATCGATCTCAGCCAATATAATCCGGGCATATTCTTCTTTTCCAAGCTGCAGCAAATGTGGGCGCAGAAGCTGAATGAAGCCCCGGATCGATGTCAGCGGATTGCGGATCTCGTGGGCGATCGCCGCCGCAATCTTGCCCAGCATCGCCAATTTATCGTTCTGGTAAGCGCTCTGCTCGATCTGCTTATACTCCGTTACATCCTTCACGCTGAACAAATAATCGCCATCCAGCTGATCCCCGTATGTAACCGTCACCAGCATATGGCGGCCGCTGGAATCCTGAAACTCCATATAACGGCTTCTTCTCAGAAACATTTCCTTGTAAAGCTTTATCAAAATACGTTTGGTGCCCCGCCGCAGCTGCGAGTTGGCCAGAATTTCCCGAAGATTGCAACCGATGAGTGTTTTGCGGGGAATATCAAGCATCTTGGCCATCTGCAAATTAATAAAGGACAGGATGCCATCGCTGTCAAATATCGCAATGCCGCTGTCCATGTGCTGCAGCACATTCTCGTATTTATTTTTGACCATCCGAAATGAACGATGGGAACTCAGCAGCATATCGCGCATTTCATTAAAGCGCTGCTCCGGAGTCTCATCCGGCTGCAGCCGGAATCTGAAGGCGACCATCAGCTCAATCAGGAAAATAAAGGACCGGCTGTATAGTTGAAGCGCTTCTTCAGATTCCACATTCGCCACCAGCGTTTGCATGGATTCCTCATGTATCGCGATGATGTCCTCCGGATGAATGCCATGCAGCAATTTTCCTATTTCGGTCGCTTGAAAGAGTGATGCCTCGCTGCCGCTGCGAATATACTCGGCAAGAGCCGGAAAGTAGCGTTTTCGAATTGCTTGCATGTTCTACCCCTCTCCTGCAGCACAAATCGGTTAATCGATATGAAGCGGAGAGACCAGCCATTTACGAAACGTCATCACAGTCCCGTGTGCACGATCACGTATCATATCCATATCATCGACGAGCTTCTCCACATTGGTTATTTGGCCCCGGCTCAGTCCATGAAATTGGTCAAACAGCCGCACTTCGATGCCGAGCTCCGATTCTTCTCTGCATCCGGCGATGGTTCGTATTCCCATATATCCTTTCTCACTGAATGCATTCAGCTTTATTGCCAATTCTGAAATGATATACGCAATAATCGTCTGATCAACGAGACCAAAGCCGATCGCTTTTGCAATGCCCCTTCCTCTCTGACGTGCGATGATGACATCGGCCGTCCCGCGAAAATGGAACATTTCCACTATACGATATCGCCTCCACTTCGTTAAACCAATTATTCCTGGTCTGCTTCCAAGTAGGGATATGCCTATACTAATCATAGAGATATCATCTATTTTGTGTCAACAGGAGATACTGTCGAAATACGCTGTTCCAAAAAGGAACAATATACCCAAGCTTTCGTCCCTGTTCCGGGACTAATCTGTAATATTGTGGTAAATATCATTTATTCCGGGACAGTCCTGTAATATTCTGGTTATTACTGCTTGTTCCCACCTGATCGCCGATCATCGGCGCCTCCTTGGATTTTTCTCCCTTTTGCGTCAAAATCGCGGCCTTTGGAAGTGTCTTTTGCCTCTTCCCGCCCGCGTCCTTGTTTGGAAACCGATTGGCCGTCCCGGGAGCGCTCCTGCTGATGCTGCAGATTCCCGCCCCTTGTGGTCCCATAGCTTCTATTATTCAGCCCGTCCCGGTTATCGCTGCTGCGATGCCGACTGCTGTCCTGGTTTTTACTGCTGCCGCGCTGGTTATTAACCTTATCCTGGTTCTGATTGGGGTTATCCTTATCATGCCTTTTCGGGATGGGATGCTTCTTATCTGCAAGTGCCCCGTCTGCCTCATTTGGATGCAGCGCCGTATTTACCTCGCTCCCCTTCCTTGGCAAAGTTTTGCTGGTATTCGCTTTGCTAGCGGAACGTTCTTTATCCCCGGAATCCTTGCTGGCAGCCGCTTCTTTCTTATCCTTGTTATTTCCCAATGGCGCAGCATCCTTCTCAGTTGTTCCGGGCTGCTTCTCCTTATCCGCCGTTTGCGACTGATCAGACGCAGTATTTTTCACCTGGCTTTGCAAATCCTTCTCCTGCTTCAGCAGCTCCTGGAGCTGTTTCTTGTTCTGATCAGGCTGAACCTTCTGCGTATCACCGACAACCGCTTTGACTCCTCCCCAGTCTTCCGTGGTGTGGGAAATCGAATGTTTCTTCAATTCTTCTACGGTAACCTCATGCCCCTGGCTCTTGGCCAGCAAATAAACAGCCATCTTTCCAGTAGATATCCCCTGTTCATTGGCTTCATCCCGCACTTCCTTCGGCGCAGACAACGTCGTCACTTCAACATGGGCTTCGCTTGGGAGAGAGGATTCGGCCAGCGCCTTTTGAACGGCTTCATCCATATGCTGCGTCAGCAGCGATTCGTAGAATACGTCGTCATCCTGCCTCATCATAATGCTTGTAATGACAATATTGCCTTCATGATTTGCAAAATAGGGCCTGGCTTGAATACGCTCCATGATCGACTCCGTCACCTGCTCCAGAGGCAAATCACGGAAGGGAAGATCTGTAATGACAGCAGCTCCCGCCTGATTCAGGGCGCGAAGCTCAATCACGCGCTCGCTCTCGTCAATTCCCAGCTCCAGACTAGGATTGATATCCATTGTCAAATATGCGGCCACAGCCGAATGTTCCTTGAAGGGTATCAGCAGCAAAGGTATGAGAAGAAGAAGCGTGAGCGCGACGGCCAGCGCGCTTAAGCGGTATATGCTGCGCGGACGATTCCGTCTGGCACTCGCCGGAAAAGTTATCTCTTCGCCGATGGATGCATCCGGTTTGAAAGGCACCCGATAGAATGAGCCATCAGGCGTCAGCACGATCAAATGACGTTTGCCTACCTCCATTATGATTCCGCGATTCATACTCTCTCTCCCTTCGACGGCGCTGCTTCCCTGTAAGATGATAGAACGGGCTCCAAATAATGCTGGAGATAAGGGTAGTCCCCATGCTGCAGCACAGCTAGTGCAATCAGATATTTGCGGTTCCGCTCAATGGTTTTTCTCGAAACTCCGGAAACCTCACAAAGCTCTTTAACCGGGAGCTTGCGGGTCGTTTTTAATGTCATGTACATCCCTGGATCCGAAGCCAGACTGCAGCTAATAGCAATCAGCATCTGCCGGGAATCTGTATGCTTAGGCGATAAATCCGGCAAATCCATAAAGGAAATGCCATACATTTGCAAATTGCGGTTATATTCAGCAATTTCCATTTTCCTGGAGTCCGCTTCTTGAGAAAGCTGATAGCGGTGAACCGATTCCCGCAGTTCAATGGGATTTACATTTTGTCCCTCTTCATCCAAACTATCAAAAGCGCTGTAGGGTACACATAAGTGATGGCGCTGTTCTTTTCGCACATAGTCAATAAGCCTGCGCCGGATCACCGTTTCGACAAAGCCGAGAAACGATTTTCCTGCCTGGCTTGAAAACTGCTCAATCGCCTCGTTGAAGGCGCTGAGCGCAATACTGAACTCATCATCCCGCATGGGATCTATGTATCTTTTGCAAAAACGGCTCGTAACTTTAGCGATATACGGCTTATAGGCAGCGATGAATTCATCGCGCGAAGCTTCACCGGAACGGATAAGCTCCACCATCGTCTCGGGACTGGCCCTGTCGTGCTTCTGCGGCGGCAAGCCGGCCCCGTGTTTGCCGAATAATCGTTTGAATACGACGAGTAGCAACCATTCCACCTCACCTTACATGCTTCGTGCTGATCCTCTGTCTTGAGGGGGTGTAACAACCTGGCCTTATCAAAGAAAAAAGCCCCCTTGACAAGGAGGCGTAAACCGTTAACAATATCCTTCAGATGTCCGCCGCTTACGAAGTTTGTTACGCCGCTGGCTTAGCGTTCCCAGCCTTCGTTTCAATTCCGTTTGCCAAGCTTCATCAGAAATTTGTTTAGCAAAGCAGAGCAGATCAAGTGCCATATCGATCTGATTTTGTACGACGTCCATGGGATCCTCGTCCTCGTTGTTTACGCAGTTCTCGAACAGGGTGACATTGTCCTGCTCCACATATTCAAGAAAATCGACTTCGGAAGCACCGTCGCCGTGGGCATATTCAGCCAAGATTTCATATTCGTTCTCAACCATATGATGAATTTCCACTCGATGACATACCGGACAGAATAAAATAGGAACATTATGAATATGTGTACGAAAATGTTTTAACGTACCGTTTGTGCCAATCATGCTTGCACCGCAACAGAAACTCATGACAGTCTCCCTCCTTACTCCACATTGAACATCTGTAAGAATCAGGTTTTAAACTTTTATAAAGGTATTCGTCACCTATGTTTATAATTCCTGCTTGACTGCGGATTAATACCCGCCCTACTTGACCGGCCTTCGTTTGCCACAGGTGGGGAATACGGCGAAAACCCGGCAGTCTCACGGAGACTGCCGGGTTTTATTGATTAATAAAGGAAAAATTTATTTCGCAACCAGATGTTTGTCGCCTGGTTTCCAGTTGATCGGGCACAAGCCGCCGGATTGCAGCGCCTGCAGAACACGAAGCGTTTCTTCAACGCTGCGGCCTACATCGTTATGGTTAACGACTTGATATTTGATTTCGCCTTCCGGATCGATGATGAACAGGCCGCGAAGCGCGATGCCTTCTTCTTCGATCAGGACGCCGTAGTCACGGGCAACACTTTTCGTGATGTCTGCGGCAAGAGGGAAGTTCAATTTGCCAAGACCGTTATCGTTAACAGGTGTATTGATCCAAGCGCGGTGGCTGTGTTTGCTGTCTACGCTGACACCCAGAATTTCGGTTTTCAGCTCGCTGAATTGGCTTGCTGCTTCACTAAGAGCAGTGATTTCTGTCGGACACACAAAAGTGAAATCCAAAGGATAGAAGAAGAGCACTAACCATTTGCCTTTGTAGTCTGCAAGGGATGCATTGCCGAAATCTTGTCCATTTCCAGTCACGGTTTCCAATGAGAAATCAGGAGCCGGACGACCTACCAAACGTTCTGCCATTTGTGAATACCTCCTAAGTTTTTTTCGCGCTTTTGCTTCCTTGACCACTTCCGCTTGTGCGGTAGTCAGCCCCGGGAAGCTTGCGCTTGATTATTCGGCGCCTCCCTTCACCCAGTCCCGATTGGTACGGATGACCGGATTTGGGAATTGCATGCGCCTAAAGAATTCTTGCCCTGTTTAAAATCCTAACATCACTTTGTAACAAAGTCAAGAATGAAATAATTACTTTTTAATAATTATTATAAATTATTTCTTCATAGCGGCAATAATCAAATCGCCCATGGCAACGGTACCGATCGCCTTGCTTTTATCAACTGCGATATCTCCCGTACGGTGGCCGGCGTTAAGCACGGATTCAACGGCATCCTCGATCGATTGCGCAGCATCCTTATAGTCAAAGGTCAGTCTGAACATCAGTGCAACTGAAAGAATAGTCGCGATCGGATTGGAAATGCCTTGTCCCGCAATATCAGGCGCAGAACCATGTACCGGCTCGTAGAGGCCGAAGCTTCCTTCGCCCAGGGATGCGGATTGCAGCATACCGATTGAACCAGTCAGCATCGCCGCTTCATCGCTCAGAATATCGCCGAACATGTTTTCCGTTACAATAACATCGAAGCTTGACGGACGGCGGAGCAGCTGCATTGCGCAGTTATCCACCAGAACATGCTCCAGCTCCACATCGGGATAGTCAGGGGCGATCCGGTTCACAACCTCGCGCCACAGGCGGGAGGTTTCCAGTACGTTCGCCTTGTCGACCGACGCCAGCTTCTTGCGGCGCGTCCGGGCAATCTCGAACGCCTGGCGGACAATGCGCTCAATCTCCGTTACATTGTAAACGCAAGTATCCACGGCTTCTTCGCCGCCTGCACCCTCGCGGCGGAATTTCTCGCCAAAATAGATTCCCCCGGTAAGCTCGCGCACAACAATCAGATCTGTGCCTTCAAGTACTTCAGGCTTCAATGTAGAAGCTTCTTTGAGGCAGTCAAATACAGTTGCCGGACGAATATTGGAGAACAGGCCGAGTGCCTTGCGGATGCCGAGCAGTCCGGTTTCGGGACGAAGCTCCTTCGGATTGTTATCCCATTTGGGTCCGCCAACCGCTCCAAGCAGCACTGCGTCGGCCCCTTTGCAAATGTCGAGCGTTTCCTGAGGCAGCGGAGTGCCCTTCTCGTCGATGGCGATACCGCCGAACAAGCCATGCTCGGTTTCGAACCGGTAACCGAACAGCTCCTCGGTTCTCTTCAATACTTTAAGCGCCTCGGCTACAACTTCCGGTCCGATTCCGTCGCCCGCGATGACCGCTATTTTTTTCACGTCTGCCATAATGGTAATGAACTCTCCTTTGAATGGGCTGCTGCCGCTCTTGAGGACGCGATGCGTTTCGCTGCCGAAGCTGACAGCCCTTTTGATTATGATTCTCAGTCTATGTTCAGTTGTACCATATTTCCGCGCATAAGACAAAGATATTAAAGCTATGACTTTTATAGGCGTTATGCATAAGCTTATAACCGGGCAGTTAAGAGTAAACGGGCTTATATTGCTTCTGCTTTCGTGGAATCATCTTTGGGCAGTTCTACGCAGTCTCTAGAACAACCCCATGTCCTTGGCTTTTTGGGCAGCATCCTTGCTGCTTTTGCCGCCCAGCTTGCGCAAAATATTGGTTACATGATTTTTGACCGTACGCAGCGACAGAAATTCCTTCTCCGCAATCTCGGATTGACTGTATCCTTCGTGAATCATGGACAGCAGCTGCAGTTCTGAAGGAGTAACCTGCCGCTTGAACTTATCCACCTCGTATTCCCGCTCCAGATGCTTCAGGCGCCGGAACTCCTCCAGCATCTGGCGGGCTGCGGAGGCATCAATCGACGAGTGATCGGCTGCCGCCTTGCGGACGGCTTCAGGGATTGTCGAGAAATCCGATTTGACCAGGTAATTAACCGCCCCGGCACGGAACGCTTCCACAACGAATGCTTTATCGTCCATAGAGGTCAGCATAATAATCCGCGCATCCGACGACAAAGGGAGCTCTCCTGCAAGTCTCAGCCCATCAGGGCTGTCGGCAAGCATAATATCAAGCAGGATGACATCCGGTTTCACCTCAACCGCGCGCTGCAGTGCATTTTCCGCCGTATCCGCCTCCGCGGCCGTACTCATGTCAGGCTGACTGTTAATGTAGGCGGCCAACCCTCTGCGCCAATCGGGATCATCTTCCACAATCATCACTCGTATGCGGTTAACATCTGTCATCGCCATGCTCCTTTTGCCTGTTTAATCGCTGGAAAATGGAAAGACACTACAGTTCCCCTGCCGGACTCGCTTTGCAATTTCAGTTCGCCGCCCTGCCGATGCATCAGCTGGCTGCAGTATGCCAGACCAAGCCCGAAATTCATGGCTTTGCCGCTTTTCGTCGTAAAGAAGGGCTCTGTGACTTTGCGTAGATGCCGCTTTTCGATCCCCACGCCGCTGTCGCGTACCTCAATTGTGCTGCCGCGTTTTCCGCCAATCACTCTCACTCTGAGCTCTCCGCCTTCCGGCATCGCTTCAACCGCGTTGGACAGCACATTGTTGATCGCCTCAGCCGTTTGTGCGGGATCAGCCAGAACAGCAGCTCCCTCATCATAGTCGGCATAAAGAACGATCCTGCCCTGGAGCCGGGGCTTAAGCGCCTTCAACTGCTCGCGAACCAGGGGAGCGAGACTGATCTGCTCCGGCTGCAGCCGGAGCTCCTGGGTGCGCTCGTGCACGCTGCGGATCATTTCCTCGATGTGCACGGCAGCAGATCCGATGACGCGGATATCATCCCGCAGCTCCTGATCCGGTTCAGCCGCCCGCTCGATTTTGTCGCTGAACAGCTTGATTTTCCCAATGTCATTCTTGATGGCGTGATTGAGCATGGCTGTGCCGCTTGTAATCGCCCGCAGCGAGAAATCCAATCTTTTACGCTCAATAAGAAGCTGAACCCCAAGAAAACCAAAATTAAACAACGCTATTATAAAAACAACAAATGCAAAGGCGATTGGCCACACATTATAACGCCACATGCCGTAAACGCCGAATAAAGGCAGCAAATAATTCATAAACAGCGCAATCAGGACCGCTGGAAGGACCGCGGCCATCATCACCGCATGCGCCCGCCGGTCAGCCGGATGACGGTCACGCTTCATAAGGAGCAGTACGGCTCCCAGAATCAAATAGGGAATTGCCCATATCGCCAAAAGTCCAAAATGGACAGGTGTATTCGAGGTGACCGGAACCGCGAGCATCCCCACGGGGAACAGCAGCGCTGCGAATGGAAGCTTCCTGGCGTAGGAGAATGGAATCGCCCCCACATGATAGGCGGAAGCAAAGCAGAGAAATGCGTATGGCAGAACATAATAGCTTATCCAGGAGCAGCCCCGCTGAAGAATGCGCAGCAGCTTCTCACGATCGTCATTGATCAGCCGGGATTCAAGCCAGGCCAAAATCCAGCCATCAAGATTGGAGGCCAGTGCGCCAGTCCCGCCACAGAACGCGACCAGACTGAGCCAGCGAACGGCGACGCTCTTCCGGTTGGTTGCCATCAGCAAGGCAGATGTGGTCCACAGCGCGATCCAAACAAATAACATCCGCTTTATGATCCTCCCAAAACATATATACCCCATTATAGCATGGGTTCATAGACCTAAGCGGGGAAAAAACGAAGACAGGGAGACATGAAATGCTATATATTCTGAAAGAACCGAAAAAAAACGCTTCAGCTCCACCAATCAAAGGGGAGGCTGAGGCGTTCTCTGTTTGCGGTCATGCTATAATTACGGACTCCGGCTTTATATCAGGCTCATCTTATCGCGCCGGCCCGGCGACTTGCGTTTATCGATCAAACGATTAAGAGCATCGATATAGGCGCGTGCGCTGGCTTCCAGAATGTCGGTGCTCAGGCCGCGGCCCTGCGCCGATACGCCTTCCTGACCAAGCACGACATGGACCTCGCCAAGCGCGTCCTTGCCCTGTGTAACTGACTTGATCGAGTAGTCTTCCAGCTCGACCACTTCTCCTGTCACCGCGTCAATCGCATTGTAGATCGCATCGACGGAGCCGTTGCCCTCCGCTTTTTGCTCCCTTACACCGCGCTCCTCAATGCTGATACGGACAGTGGCGCTTGGCACCGACTGGTTGCCGTAGCTGACCTGGATCGTCTCCAGCGTAAAGACTTCGGGCGTATCCACCAGCTTCTCCTCAAGAAGCGCGCGAATATCCTCATCGCTGACATCCTTCTTCTTATCGGCCAGATCCTTGAATTTCGCGAACGCCTTGTTCACGGACTCCTCGTCCAGTTCATATCCCAAATCGATAAGCTTCTCACGGAAGGCGTGCCGTCCGGAGTGCTTGCCAAGAACAAGCTTGGATTCCTTCAAGCCGATAATATCAGGCGAAATAATCTCGTAGGTCGTTTTCTCCTTCAGCATGCCGTCCTGATGGATCCCGGATTCATGCGCGAACGCGTTTGCTCCCACGATTGCTTTGTTGCCCGGTACGACCATGCCGGTCAGCTTGCTGACCAGACGGCTCGTCTTGGCAATTTCACTCAACGTGAGCGACGTCTTCGCCTGGAAGAAATCAGCGCGCGTCGCAAGCGCCATCGCGACTTCCTCGATTGCGGTATTGCCCGCACGCTCGCCAATTCCGTTAATGGTGCCTTCAATCTGATCGGCGCCGTTCAGAATCGCCGCCAGCGCATTGGCTGTTGCCATTCCCAAATCATCATGACAATGCGCGCTCAGCTGAATCTTCTCGATGCCCGGAACCTCCGATTTCAGCGTTTTGAATATATGGCCGAATTCGGACGGATTCATATAGCCCACCGTGTCCGGAATATTAACGACCGTCGCACCGGCGCGAATGGCCATCGCCGTTACTTCACAGAGAAAATCAAGCTCCGTGCGGCCGGCATCCTCCGGGGAGAATTCCACCTTATCGAAATACTGTTTCGCATAACGGATCGCTCTCTCGGCTGTTTCCAGCACCTGCTCCTTCTCCATCCGCAGCTTGTGCTTGCGGTGAATCGGCGACGTAGCCAGAAACAAGTGGATGCAGGGATCCTGCGCTCCTTTCAGCGCTTCCTTGACCGCGTCAATATCCTGCTCCCGCGAACGGGCCAGGCCGATGATTGTCGCGTTCTTGACGGCGCGCGCAACCGCATTAACAGCCTCCAGGTCGCCTGGCGAGGCGGCAGGAAAACCGGCTTCAATCCGGTCGACGCCCAGCTTCTCCAGCTGCAGGCCGATTTCGACCTTTTCTTTCGTGTTCAGGTTCACACCGGGTGATTGCTCGCCATCGCGAAGCGTCGTATCAAATACATAAATTTTACGCAAGTCGTACACCTCCATGAACGGAATGATCCCGGATGGCGAGACGCCCCCCTCATTTGCCAGGCAGGCAGTGCGGGGAGCGTCCCGATAATCCGGGATAAGATGCAACCGTATTTAAGAAGAAAAACAAGCCCGCCGTTCACATAGCGTGAACGACGCAGCCTTCTTTCCCCGTCAGCTAATTCAACAGTCGATTACTTCTTGATCCAGTGCATTAATTCACGAAGCTGTCCGCCGACAACCTCGATTGGATGCTCGGCTTCGTTGCGGCGTGTAGCCGTCAGCATAGCGCGGTTGGATTGGTTCTCAAGGATGAAGTCACGGGCGAAACGTCCGGTTTGGATGTCTTCCAGAACGGCTTTCATCGCTTTTTTCGTTTCGTCTGTTACAATGCGAGGTCCGGAAACGTAGTCGCCGTACTCAGCAGTGTTGGAAATCGAATCGCGCATGGAAGCAAGTCCGCCTTCATACATCAGATCGACGATCAGCTTCAGCTCATGCAAGCACTCGAAGTAAGCCATCTCTGGCGCGTAGCCGGCTTCAACCAGCGTTTCGAAGCCTGCTTTAACCAGTGCGCTTGCTCCTCCGCAAAGTACCGCTTGCTCACCGAACAAGTCGGTTTCGGTCTCTTCACGGAAAGATGTTTCGATAACGCCTGCACGAGTACAGCCGATACCTTTTGCATATGCAAGGCCGATTGCTTTGGCATTGCCTGTAGCATCCTGCTCGATTGCGATAAGCCCTGGAACTCCAAAGCCTTCTACATAGGTGCGGCGAACCATGTGGCCCGGCGATTTAGGAGCGACGAGCAGTACATCGGTATCTTTATTAGGGATAATTTGTCCAAAATGAACGTTAAAGCCATGGGAGAACAAGAGAGCCGCGCCTTTTTTCAGGTTTGGTTCAATTTCTTCCTTGTACACTTTGGCTTGCGTTTCATCAGGCATCAGGATTTGTACGACATCAGCGATTTTCGTCGCTTCCGCTACGGATAACACTTCAAAACCGTCGTTTTTAGCTTTGTCAGCCGATTTACCGGAACGAAGACCGATAACCACTTTCAAACCGCTGTCGCGCAGGTTTTGTGCTTGTGCATGTCCTTGGCTGCCGTAACCGATAACGGCGATCGTTTTACCTTGCAGAACGCTTTGGTCTGCATCTTTTTCATAATACAATGTAACTGCCATTGATAATAAAGCCTCCTTTAATTTGACCCTTTTGAGCGGGTGTTAAAGGAGGGATGGTCGGAATAAAGCTGCTATCCCGAGCTCCCCCGCTTTAACTCCCGCCCAAAATGGCGGTTCATGTTTAGCTTCTTCTACTACTTGGCGCTGCCGCGGATCATAGCGGTTACGCCCGTGCGTGACAGCTCGCGGATACCGTAAGGCTTCAGGAGCTCTACCATGGCATCAATCTTGTCGGTATCGCCGACAACCTGAACCATCAGCGTGCTTGTGCCAATATCTACCACAGCTGCCCGGAACGTATCCACTACTCCGAGAATCTCCGGACGGGATGAGGGTTCGGCATTGACCTTGATCAGTGCCAATTCGCGGCCGACCATAGGGTTGGCGCTCAGATCGATAACCTTGATAACGTCAATAAGCTTGTACAATTGCTTTGTTACTTGCTCAAGCGTGTGATCATCGCCAGACGTGACGATGACCATCCGGGACAAGCCCGGTTCTTCGCTTGTCCCCACGGTGATGCTTTCAATATTGAACCCCCGGCGTCCGAACAAGCCGGAAACGCGCTGCAGAACGCCGGGTTGATCGTTTACGAGTACGGCGATTGTATGTTTCTTCATTCCGAATCCCCCAATAGCATATCATCGATCGTCGATCCTTGCGTAACCATCGGATAGACATTCTCGTCTTTGCGGACGACAAATTCGACAACAGCCGGTCCCGGATGATCCAAGGCCGCAATCCAGGCATCACGCGCTTCTTCCTTGTTCGTCGCACGGAAAGCCTTTACTCCATAAGCTTCAGACAGCTTTACGAAGTCCGGGCTGCCCGCCAAATCAATGTGGCTGGTCCGGTTCTCATAAATCAGCTCCTGCCACTGACGAACCATTCCAAGCACCTGGTTGTTGATAATAGCCACTTTGACCGGTATGTTGTTAATCGCGCAAACCGCCAGCTCCTGCGCGCACATCTGCATGCCGCCGTCTCCATTGATGGAGACAACCAGCCGGTCAGGATGCGCCATCTGGGCGCCGATGGAGGACGGGAATCCAAAGCCCATCGTGCCGAGGCCCCCGGATGTGATCCAGGAACGGGGCTGATTAAAACGGTAATACTGCGCCGCCCACATTTGATGCTGGCCGACGTCTGTCGTTACGATCGCTTCACCCTTGGTCGTCTCATGGATCATCTCGATAACCCACTGCGGCTTCAGCACCACTTCGGAATCGACGTAACCCAGCGGATGATCCAGCTTGGACTGCTGAATATGCGCACGCCAGGCATCGGCTTTGGCTGCATATTTCACTTCCTTGTTGGCCTGCTGCAGCACGGTTTTGATATCGCCAACGATCGGAATATCGGTAGGAACGTTCTTGCCTATTTCCGCCGGATCGATGTCAATGTGTACAATTTTTGCATTCGGAGCAAAGCCGTCGAGCTTCATCGTTACCCGGTCGTCGAAGCGCGCTCCGATATTAACCAGCAGGTCGGCCCCTTGGATAGCTTTATTAGCTGTAAAAGTGCCGTGCATACCCGGCATTCCCATCCACAGCTCGTGGCCGCTCGGGAATGCGCCAAGACCGAGCAGCGTCGTTGTAATCGGCACGCCCGCTTTGGTGGCGAATTCATACAATTCCTCATGCCCGCCGGAATATACAACCCCTCCGCCCGCAAGAATGACCGGACGTTCCGCTTCCTCAATGGCTTTGATCATTTTGTCAATTTGCGGCTTCTTCGCCGAAACCGTCGGATTGTAGCCGCGGATGCTGACTTCGTTCACAGGCTTGAACATCGCCTTATGCGAGGATACATCCTTGGGAATATCGATCAATACCGGGCCTTTGCGGCCAGTGTTGGCAATATGGAAAGCTTCATGGATAATGCGGGGCAGATCCTTAACGTCGCGCACCAGATAGCTATGTTTGGTAATCGGCATCGTAATGCCGGTAATATCCGCTTCCTGAAAAGCATCCGTCCCGATAAAATTCGTCGCTACATTGCCGGTGATGACGACAAGCGGCACCGAATCCATATACGCGGTTGCGATACCTGTCACTAAATTCGTAGCTCCCGGTCCCGACGTCGCTATACATACGCCGACTTTACCGCTTGCACGCGCATAGCCGTCTGCCGCATGAATGGCGCCTTGCTCGTGACGGGTCAGCAGATGATGGAAATCCGAGAATCCATGCATCGCATCATAAATGAACAATACAGCTCCTCCGGGATAACCGAAGACGCAATCGACACCCTCAAGCACCAAGCTGCGAAGCAGCATTTCCGAACCGGTAATGACATCTGGTTTACTCATTCTTTCCATCAATTCTTCTTTTGACCTTAGCGTTGCACTTTGAGCGACCATTAAGTCGTCCTCCTCTCTAGAAAAACAAAAAAACCTTCCGCGCCCTGACGCTTGTTCAGCGTCTAGGGACGAAAGGTATATCTTCCGTGGTACCACCCAGGTTTGTTATTCACTTCGCAGCAAATAACCTCAACAGGTAAGAACGGCGTGCACGCCATCGTTCATACCCTGGCACATTAACGTGTGCCCTACGATTTCCCCTAATACGGTCTCCACTATTAGATGCTTCAATCATCATCCAATCGGGAAAGCTTTTCAGGGAAACAGCTCCGAGGTGAGCTCGTTGGAAAGGGTTTTTGGCGACGGTTGCAGCAAATCCGTCCGCTCTCTGAGCAAAAGAGCCCTTAACACTTCGTCCTCTTCATAGCAGATACATTATTTTGTGAATATCAGAACTAAACCTGCTTGGCCGTTCCGATATTTCCGGAATATAACGCTTATCATCCATGACGACACATAGCCCAGCCCGATACTTCGTGCCAGCGATTACTTGCGTCATATGATGAGCTTCGTCTTGCTTACAGCTTATTATATGCTTCGGCACCGGGTTAGTCAAGAACCATTATAAGCTTCTGCCGAAGCAAAAACTTAAGAAATCCATCCTTGCACTGCGGAGCAATTCCCGGCGTCCGTACATAAGATGGTAAAACATTATAAAAGCCGGTATCAGCAGCTGCAAATTCAAGCCTGACCGAAAGCGGGTTGATCTCATTGATTAGACGTAGACGGGCGCGGACCGATGATCCCGAGATTATCCGCCTGATAATCAGGGAACTGATCCCACTTTCCTATACGACATCCCCCAGGGATGCGCAAGCAATCCGCGATCTGCCCAAGCGGCTTCGTGACGGCGTCACCTTCGTCGCTGCACGAACAAAAACGAGCACGCCGATGGGCTTCGTCCATCTCTATATACGAGGTGAGACGCTGCTTTACGACATGCTCGCCGTTCATCCCCAGCATCGGGGAAAACAGCTGGGAACCCAATTGATGGCACAAGGGGAAGCATACGGACGGATTCACAAATGTAAAACAGCCCGGTTATTCGTGGATTACAGCAATCCCCGCGCAATGCGGCTTTATACCCAGCTCGGCTATAAAACCGTCCGTGATCTGCCAGATTATCAATGTTATGAAATGATCAAATCATTGACAACCTCTTTTTAACTCCCCCGGGCTGCAAAACGGCAGTTATTAATAAAAGTTTTTAAATCCCGGCTGGCAGCATGGGCCTCCGAAGCCGCCGCCTCCGAAGCCGCCGCCATAAGGGCCTCCAAAGCCGCCGCCTCCGAAGCCACCTCCGAAGCCACCAAAGCCACCTCCGAAGCCGCCGGCAAACGGAAGTGTGCCGATTGCCAGTAAATCAAACAGTACGAGCGGCAGAATCGCTTTGGTCTTGACTGATTTTGCTTTATCTTTGCCGGCCGGACGCAAATAGAGCTTATTCTGATGGACGCGGACGAGCTTGCCCGTCCGTACCGAGCCGTCTTTGCGAACCGCATAAATGGTTTTGCCAACAAGTTTACGAGCTTGCTCATTGGAGACGCGTTGCATATGCAATCCCTCCTCTAATTTTCTAGCGAACCTTTACTTCCGGCATCCCGCTGCATAGGGCCATTCGCTTGAGGCACCGAAAGCTTAGTTGTCCTATATAGCTTATTCGGAACCGGCAATTAGGGACTGTACCGTTGTCCATAAGGGACAAAGATAGGCCGTGCGGTTGTCCTGTTTTTAGTTACTTCTTTGAGCATAGGCAGCGGGATAGGGTCACATGCCTTGAATTTCGCAAATTTCAATGGACACAACAAAAAAGAGCCTGTTCCATAGATGGAAGGCTCTTTTTGTTTCATGCTATGTGTAAACGCTACGCGTTTACTTTCTCTTTTGCGATGCCTGCAAGCGAGTTGAATGCATTAATGTCATTGACGGCAAGGTCAGCGAGCATTTTGCGGTTCACTTCAACTCCAGCTTGTTTCAAGCCGAACATGAACTTGCTGTATGACAGCCCGTTCAAACGTGCTGCAGCATTGATACGAACGATCCACAGTCTGCGGAAATCGCGTTTGTTGCGACGACGGTCGCGGTATGCGTAGAGCAGCGATTTCATCACTTGCTCTTTTGCTGTTTTAAATAGGCGATGCTTGGAGCCGAAGTAGCCTTTAGCCAGCTTCAAAACTCTTTTACGACGACGTGCGCGGACAAATCCGCCTTTAACTCTTGCCATGAATAGAAACCTCCCGAATGTTGGTTATGCTTATGTTTACTCTCGTAATGTACTATTTCAAGTTTGAAAGACCTTGCTTCAAGCGGCGTACATCGCCTGCTGCCATAAGCGGCTGCGTTGCCAGTACGCGCTTTTGACGGGCTGACTTGCCGGAGAGCAAATGATTGCGGAACGCCTTGAAGCGTTTCACTTTGCCGGTTCCGGTGATTTTGAAGCGGTCTTTCAAACTGCTGTGTGTTTTCATTTTAGGCATTTGATGATCCTCCTCATAGATTAAACGTTAGTTGGTTGTTTTGGGCGCCAATATCATGATCATGCTCCGGCCTTCAAGCTTCGGCATACGTTCCATCACGCACAGATCGGCAACTTCCTTCGCCAGCCGGTCAAGAATTTTCTGACCGACGGATGCATGCGTAATTTCGCGGCCGCGGAAACGGACGGAGCATTTCACTTTGTCGCCTTCACCCAGAAACTTCACAACATTGCGGAACTTTGTCTGGTAGTCGTTCTCGTCGATATTGGCACGGAACCACACTTCCTTGGTGTCCACAATCTTCTGATTCTTGCGGGCTTCCTTCTCTTTCTTCTGCGTTTCATAGCGGAATTTGCCATAATCCATGATGCGGCAAACCGGCGGTTTCGCAGTGGGCGCAATGTTAACAAGATCCATGTTTAAATCGATTGCCATTTGCAGCGCTTCACGAAATAATTTGATTCCGATTTGTTCTCCCTCGGCACCTACTACACGTACCTCGCGGGCCCGAATTTCATCGTTGATTTGATGTTCCCTGCTAATAACCTGCCACCTCCAAATTTTGCGAATCACAAACAAAATAAAAAATGCGGATCCGCACGGACCCGCATTCCATTAACCAAGATTGTAGGCATTTCAATCATCGCCACTCTCTAGCGGCGAGCCTAAGTCAATCATCGATCGCGAACCAGCCAGCCGACTGCCGGACAGGTGAGAAGCGGGTGCTTCTGCTTTTGCTTAACACCAGACATACTGGCACTACCGAATTAATATAGCATAACAATCCAGTTGATGTCAATCATCAAATGACAAGCGAAGTCAGATCAGACCTGTTTGCTTTGCACTTCTTCCAAACGAAGCACACGCGTATGCTGGGTATGGCTCCATTGCTTGTTGTTTTGTGTAAAGAAGGCATAGAACGTAATAGGCAGCCATGAGAGCTGGAATACGATCATGGACAGCAGATGCGCATACATCTTGCCGGATTTGATGCCTTCCAGAATCATCACGAGCGGGAACATGACCGCTGTTGCTGAGATCGCAACAATCGGCACCCAATACGGCAGGTAATAATAAATCGACGTAAATGCATTATGGGCAGGAATTATATTATCCATCCAGAGCATCGCAGTCGCTACAAAGCCGATAAAGGTATTGTACACCGAGATGGAATACAGTGCGGCATCGAATTTCACAAAATTGCGCTCCTTGATGCTCGCCCACAGCAGCGGGAAGAAGTAATGCCGCGCTACTGTAAAATGCCCCTGCATCCAGCGCAGACGCTGGCGTGATGAAGCCTTGAAGGTCAGCGGCTTCTCGTCGTATACCTTGGCGTCGTAATTAAGTACCGGGTGAATGCCGCGTTTTACACACCGCATCGAGAACTCCAGATCCTCTACCAGGCTGGTTGCTCCCCAACCCATTTCCTTCAACAGCTCGGAGTCAAAGCACATGCCTGTTCCTCCGAGGTAGTTGGCCATGTTCAGGTTTCTGCGGGACAGCTGCCACAGCCGGTTGCAATACCAGTACGTGATGGCATACGATGCTGTAACCCATGAATCGGCAGGATTCTTCGTATCCAGATAACCCTGAATGACTTTCTTGCCTTCACAAAGGTCATTATTCATGTGGACGAGGAAATCGTTACCGACCAGGTTGTCGGCATCAAACATGACGATCGCATCGTACTGGCGGGGCATGCCCCACAGCTCCTTGAGCATCCATTCAATCGCATGTCCTTTGCCGCGCAAATGCGGATTTTTCCTCTCGCAGGCATGAACGCCATGGCTTCGTGCAATGTCGGCGGTGGTATCTGTGCAGTTGTCGCAAATGACAAAAATATCGTAAAGTTCTTTCGGATAATCAAGCTTTTTCAGGTTTTCGATTAATGCCCCGACCACCTGCGCCTCATTGTGAGCGGCGACAAGCACTGCGAATGACTTTTGCGGTTTGTGGTTGAGATGTCTCTTTTTTCTGACGATACCGAATAACGAAATTGTAAACTGGTAAACACCGACGAAAGCCAAGAAGATCTGGAAAAAAATTAAAAGAGAATTGACCATAACTTTTACTGCCCCCTTGAGACCCCATTTTTCATATTCTCTCTGTTTTTTGTTGCGTGCGTTGTTCATTGATGCGGTTTTATGTTTGTTTTCCGCAGCCATAATGATTTTCCACACAATTATTCTTTTTGTCAAAAGCGCAAATGGCCTTTTTTCGGTCATGTAAGCTTGGAAAAGGGCTTACATAACCATTCAATGAGCTCAAACCATGTTTTTCTGTCGTTACTCCCTTATTTTGACTCGTTTACGAAAAATGCTGCCCATTTACTTAACGAAAATACAATGGGAAAAGTTTCATCCAAGCCTGTTTCCAATGTGACGAAATGATGAACGCAAAGGCATATTTCCATCATTCACCATTGGATACGGCGTTTTGGACAGTATCCTAACTTAAGCTTCTCATGTATCTCCATAACATCTTAACCATCCTATGCCGATTGTAAAACGGAAAATTTCGGTCAAAATACGATTAAATTCTCCTGTCCATGCAAAATAGGCGTTTTTCTTTGAATAAACGCCCCCAAATAGCTCGCAAGATACAAGAAACGAACTGGAACTCTAATTTGCACCCTAGTTCGTATAAGCCTATATGTGGTTAAATAGTGATAAGCAAATGATGCGGATTGACACAGCGTGAACAAATCGGCTGTAAACTGAAAATAAATTCGGAAAATCCAGCTTCGCCTTAAGGAAGGAGGTTTGCTCTGTGAGTCGAGTCGTGTACTGGCTGCAATCCAATGAGCAGCGGATATTTCTGTGGGTGAACCGCGGACCTTCCCATCGGGGTTTGAATAAATGGCTGGGAAGATGGTTGAATATGATCACGCATACGGGCGGCGCGACGTTCACACTGGTCACCGCCCTATTATGCGCGCTGCTGGCCGCCGAGCCCTGGCATACCGCTGGTTGGCAGGCGGCGATTGCAGTCGCCATCAGCCATTTACCGGTCGCGCTTGTGAAGCGCAAATTCCGGCGTTTGAGACCGCATCAAGCTCTGCCCAAGGTAAACACAGTGCTCAAGCCATTATGTGATTCCTCATTCCCATCCGGACATACCACAGCTATATTTGCCTGGTTGATGCCCTGGCTGGCCGCAGAATCCGCTCTGATGCCTCTGCTGCTGCCGGTCGCTCTTATTCTTGGCGTCTCCGTCGGATGGTCGAGGATGTATCTGGGACTGCATTATCCCTCTGACGTTGCAGCAGGGGCTGTACTGGGATCGCTGACCTCGATGCTGGTGTGCGCCGCCTGGTCCTTCAACTGAGTCTGCCGCTTGGTTTCCCTGTGCGCAGACAAAGCCTCTTGGCCGATAACAACCTCCACCCGGTAGATCGGATTGCCGCGATTGACAAATTTGGCTTCATATTCAGTCAGCACGAGATCGTTGCGCAATCCCTCCTTATGCAAATCGAGTGAAATGCTCCGCATATGAAGCTCCATGTCCGCGAAGCTGTTGAGCGAAAACTCGAACAGAGACTGGGAGTCTGTCTTGAAATGAATTTCACCGAGTGAATTCAGAATCTCGATGTATTTCGACACAAACCGCGAGTGGGTCAGCCTTCTTCGCGCATGTTTGCCTTTTGGCCAGGGATCGCTGAAATTCAAATGTATGCGCTGGATCTCCCCGGGAGCAAAAATGTCTTCGATCGTCTCGATATTAGCACGGACGAGCGCCAGATTCCGCGGATTCTCTTCCCCTTTTTCCGCCCAGGCGATGCGCGCCTTGTCGCTTGCCCGGCGAATCAGCTCGTCGTACATATCAATGCCGATGTAGTTAATCTGAGGATTGCGAACGCTCATATCCGTGATAAAACGTCCTTTGCCCATTCCAAGCTCCACATAAATAGGATGGTCATTGTCAAATAATTCGCTCCAGCGCCCCTTGAGCGGCGCCGCCTCCAGAACGACGAGCTCCGGCTGCGCTTCCAAGCTTTCCCGAATTCCTTTTCTTCCTCTAAGACGCATAGTCGCTTGATTCCTCCAATATCGCTTTACCCTTATTCGTCCTTATTGTGCCGAACAACAGCCCGCTTGTAAAGACCAGCCTCAAATATAAAAAAACAAAAAGCCGATGGCGTCAGAAGTCTCGCCGCTCGGCTTAGGGTGTATATTCAAAAAATCTTCTTTTAATTAAGTATCTGACGGGAATTGCCCTGCGCGCTGTCCGATTCATAGGTTTCCACCAAAGCTTCATTCAGCTTCTTGCGAGCTGAAACTTCAATATTATGGTTGCCATGAAAGCGTATACCGGCCAGTGCCATCATTTCCTTGCGCGTCAACTGAATCGTAACCTTCTCGTCCCCTTGGGGAATTTTCACTTGCGTGTTCATCCTGAATCACCTCACGGTTTTTAGTTAATAGAATTTCCAGAAAACCGACAAGCTATGACAAGTGATTGGAATAAGGGTGAAATAACCGAAAATGTTGATTTGTCGCACTTTTAATATAACACTTTATGTAAGGTATTGCAAGCCTTTTTCGTTAATTTGAGCGGATTTTTTTCCAGTAAATAATGGGGTTCTCCAGTCGTTTAAAACTGGATTATTATTGAGATGGGGCGGCGGCGTAGCGCTCCGTGCAAATTTTCGATACAATTGTGATTAATGATTGCAAGATGACTTATGCAAGAGGAGAACATGCTATGCAGGCGATTACGCAGATTGACCATCCGGGCGCTGCGCCCAGGCAGTGGTCGGATAAACGGTTCCATACCTGGAACTATGAAATGCGCGAGCAGTTCGGCGGGAAAGTATTCAAGGTCATGCTGGATGCAGGCTTCACCTGCCCCAACCGCGATGGCTCCATCGCTGCCGGCGGCTGCACATTCTGCAGCGCGCGGGGATCGGGAGATTTTGCCGGCAGCCGCCGGGACGATCTGGTCACGCAGTTTAATACGGTCAGGGATCTGCAGCATCTAAAATGGCCCGAGGCGCGTTATATTGGATATTTTCAGGCTTATACCAACACCTATGCTCCTGTTGAAGAGCTCCGTGAATATTATGAAGCGATTCTGAGCCAGCCTGGTGTCGTTGGTTTGTCGATCGCGACAAGACCGGATTGTCTGCCGGATGATGTGGTGGACTATTTGGCGGAGCTGAACGAACGCACCTATCTATGGGTAGAGATGGGACTGCAGACGGTTCACGAATCCACGTCGAAATTGATCAACCGGGCGCATGATACCGAATGCTATAAGGATGCCGTCGCACGTCTGCGGGCGCGAGGAATACGCGTATGCGCGCATATTATCTACGGGCTGCCCCAGGAAACACATGAGATGATGCTGGATACAGGGCGCGCGGTGGCAGCCATGGATATACAGGGAATCAAAATCCACCTGCTGCATCTGATGCGCAAGACACCCATGGTCAAGCAATATGAAGCCGGTCTGCTGCGTTTTCTTGACCAGGATGAATATATTGGTCTGATCGCCGATACGCTGGAACTGCTCCCTCCGGAGATGATTGTCCACCGGCTGACCGGCGACGCTCCCCGCGACCTGCTTATCGGACCCATGTGGAGCCTGAAGAAGTGGGAAGTACTCAATGCCATTGATGATGAGCTCAGCCGCCGCAATACCTGGCAGGGCCGGTTATGGGAGGCATAGGCTGAGAATGGGGTTCCTATCCGTTCTGGGCATGGCGCACAAGCTGGCTGCCGACCGCCTGTCTCCCGGAGATACAGCTGTTGATGCGACATGCGGCAATGGCAATGACACTCTGTTCCTGGCCGAGCAGATCGGCCCCCGCGGCCGTGTGTATGCCTTCGATATTCAGGAGCAGGCTCTCCGGCGCACGAAGGAGCGGCTTGCTTCGGCCCTCCCCCGGGACCGGCTTCCCGAGCTGTGTCTGATCCATGGCAGCCATGCCGGCATGGCCATGCATATCGCGGAGGATTCCAGGAAGCGCCTGGGCGCTGTCATGTTCAATCTTGGCTTCCTCCCGGGACCTGAGGCCGATACTTCCATTATCACAAAGACCGCATCTACGCTCGCCGCCCTGGATGCGTCCCTTGGGCTGCTTCGTCCGGGCGGCATTTTGACAATCGTGCTGTATCCCGGCCACCCCGGAGGCGATCAGGAAGCCGCTGCTGTGGAGCAATGGGCGTCCTCGCTGCCCCAGGGTGCAGGACAAGCCGTGCTGTACCGCATGCCGCAGAAGCCTGCCTCGCCTTTCCTGCTGGCGGTAGAGAAGAAATCAATCCAGACCAAAGACTAATCCCGGGGCAATCGCTTGAAATTTATAAGGAGGAATTTATAATGGCTGTACGTAAACTGGAGCATGTAGGCATCATGGTTAAGGATTTGGATCAATCACTTCCCTTTTATACCGAAGTAGTCGGTTTGAAGCATCTGTATACCATGACGCACACCAACGGCATCATACGTCTTGCTTTTCTCGCGGGGGCTGACGCCCAGGAATCCCAGCTTGAGCTGGTGGAAGGCTACGAAGGAGAGCTGGCTGTTGAAGGCAGAACTCATCATACCGCTTTCACCGTGGATGATGTTGAGGCAGAATTTGCCCGTATCAAGCAGCTTGGCGTTCCATTAAAAGACACCGAAATCACGACATTGCCCAATGGAGCGCGTTATTTTTTCTTTTATGGCCCCGATGGCGAGTTTCTCGAGATGTTCCAGCCTGCCCCTGGCCGATAGAACCGGCACACCACTATACATAAATAAAGGAGAGATCCACTTGACACAAGCTTATCCCCTGCAATTCAAAGCCGAAATGAAAGAACGCATTTGGGGCGGCCGCGCCCTTGAACAGTTTGGACTCGAGCTTCCGGATGGCGCTATTGGCGAAGGATGGATGATTGGCGATCATCCTAACGGTATAACCAAAGTTATGAATGGCGAGCTGGCCGGACTTGGACTTGACGACATCAGAGAAAAATACGGACGGGAATTCTTCGGAACAAAAGGATTTTCCGAGCGTAACGGCCGCTTCCCGCTGCTGATCAAGCTGCTGGATTGCAATGATGACCTGTCCATTCAGGTCCACCCGACTGATTCTTACGAAGGCCTGCCCGCTGGCGAGCTCGGAAAGACGGAAATGTGGTATATTCTTGAAGCCAAACCTGGTGCGAAAATCATTTATGGCCTCAAAGACGGCGTTGACCGCGGCATTCTCGCCAAAGCCATTGAGGAAGGCAAGGTTATGGACTGTCTGCAGGAGGTCCCCGTGGAAGCAGGAGATGCCTTCTATATTCCGGCAGGGACCGTTCACGCTTTGTGCGCCGGTGTCGTCGTAGCCGAAATTCAGCAAAATTCCGATACGACCTATCGGGTGTACGACTACAACCGCCCAGGTCTGGACGGCAAGCTCCGCGAGCTGCATGTTGAAGATTCACTGAATGTCATTGCTTATGAGGGCGCAGGCGCAACCAGGATGAAGACGGATGCGGCCAAGGCCAATGAATGGCTGCAAATTGCCAAATCACCCTATTTTATCGTTGAAAAAGGGTTGGTGCGGGCACCGTGGAAGCTCTCCACGACTGCAGAGAGCTTCGTAATCCTCGTGGTGGCCGAAGGCACGGGAGCCATTGGCTGGAGCGGAGGCAAGCAGGAGATCAAGGCAGGAGAATGCTTTCTGCTTCCCGCCAGTCTTGGCGCCTATGAGCTTGACGGCGAAATGACCGTCCTGCGCAGCACCACTCCTTAACTTTCGCGCATAATCAGCATTGACTCCCCATGTTTTGCGAGGGCGAGTGTATCCAAGAAGCTATCCGCAGTCCAATAAAAAATCCCCGCCAGAACGAGACCGTTTCGATCACGCTTCCTGACGGGGATTTATTTTTAATTAGCTATCGGGCTTCAGTTGATCCTTATGAGCATGATGCCCGGTTCTATCATCAAATCGCGCTTCCGCCGAACATGAAGCGGTATTCCCAATGCTTGCCGGCAATCGTGTCCGTGCGGACGCCGCCTGATTCCTTGGAGTACGTCTGCAGGATTTGGCCATTGCCCAGATAGATTCCAACATGGGTAATCGTCTGTTTTGATTTATCAATGCCGGAATAGGCCGATTTGGAGGTTCCTTTATAGGACATAAAGAACATGAGATCTCCGCGCTTCAGCTGCTGCCAGTTTGTTGTGGTATGGCCCTTTTGCTTGACATAAGTTCCCTGTTGGCGGGAATCTGCCGGCAAAGTAAGGTTGATGCCGTCTTTGAATGCCGTCCGGACAAAATCGGAGCAGTCAAAGGTTGTCGTCGTATTGCGGTCGGAGCCGAACTCATAAGGCGTGCCCAAATATTTCATACCGGCAGCAATCACCTTTTCTACCAGTGCGTTCTGATCGCCGCCTCCGCTGTTTCCATTGCCCGGATTAACAGGAGCCGTCGGCTGTCCGCTTACTTGTATGTACTGCTTGTCCGTGCTGATATATCCCGTCACTCCGTGCGAATCCCTTACGTTGTACCAGTATGAGTTCGGCTGGCTCAGAATGGTTACCGTTTCACCTCTGGCCAGATAACGCATGCGCGCAGCGCTGGTGGAAGGTCCTTCACGAAAGGAAACGGAGGATATAATTGTTCCAGTTCCCGTACCTGCCGGCGCGCTGCCTCCCGATGCTGCCGACGGCTTGATATAACGGCTGGAGGTGGACACATAACCGGTGCTGCCCCCGGCATCTTTCACCTGGTACCAATAGTCGTTGACTTCAGACAATATTTCAACCTTGTCACCGGCATGCAGATACTTCATCACACTGCTGGATGTCGATGGGCCGCTTCGAAAGCTGACCGAGGCGACAATTTCTGCCGATGCTGCCATAGCCGTCAAGGGGACATTCAATAAAGCAATCAGAATAAGGGCCAAAATCATAGTTGTACGCTTTTTCATTCCAGTAATGACCTCCATTTTTCGCTTGCTTTTGATATTTTCGCAGTGATTTCAATTCTCATGTTCCGATGGATAACAATTTAGTTCCTTTAGCATACCCCTCCTTGATCTGCCAATTTAGGTCAATCCTGCTCGCCCTTTCCCATTGTACTTTCCACCCGTTTCAAGGATAAATCATACCTTCGGCTTAATTTACCATGGCAGGTATAGGATATTAGGATCATGAAAGCGATTACATAAATAATAAAAAAAAGCACCCCCGAGGGGATGCTTTTGGAATAAAACCATTGCCAAATCTTACTTTCATGACATTAATATACCTTTTACAATCGGTCCTATATAAGTACTTTGGAACTATTTTATCCCAGTAGTTTTAGTTCCGAGGTAATTGTTTCCATTATCAATCCGGTCTTTCATATTTTACATTTATGGTTCTTCTGCATTAAATTTGTCTCATAATTCATTCATTGGAAATCCTTTCAATTACATGTTCTGCCAAGCCTCGGCACTTGTTTGCCAATCCACACGATAGCCCGGCACCTCATGTCCCTTCTGCGTGATATCCATTAATACGTCATAGCGGTTTGTCGCGTCAATGATGGATTGATATTCCCCTTTTTTTATAGAAGGAAACGCAATAATTTCACCGGTATGAAAATAGACATGCAGCAAGGACTCATTTTCGTTATAAGAGCAGAAAGCAATTTGTTTGGATTCCACTGGCAAAAGCATAAAAACGCCTCCTTTGTATCTGAGTATGCACACAGCCTTGCTTGTATCTTTTTCCCCAATGCTGCTGCTTTTATGATAGAGAAATCTCTGCCTCAATGAACAGCAACATAAGCCAACTAAAGGCTCTACTGTATCCTTACCCATATTCTCTGGACAGAAACCCATTTTTTTGGAATCATGGAGAAAAAATATCCGTTAGATGGCTATTATATGTTTGGCTCTCCCGCATTAGAATGGTGACAAAAAAAACCAGCGCTATACGCGCCGGTTAATGCTATCAGGTCTGAGCCGGTTCTGAGCCAGGCTGCTCCCCATCTTCCATTCCCAGAGGCTCCACATGAACATGAACACTCATTATATTATGCTTGCGCTCCATGCGCCGCTCAATCTCATCGCTTATCCGGTGGCTCTCAACAAGCGTCAGCTCCGGATCGACCTGCACTACGACATCGATCAAGACATTGCTGCCATGAACACGGGCTTTAATGTCTTTGATGGAACGGACACCATGTGTGCTCTCAATCGTCCCACGCAAGGAGTGAAGCTCGTTCTCATTGAAACCATCCGTGAGCGCATGAGTCGAGCTGTAGAAGATTTCCCAGGCCGTTTTGCAAATAATAGCGCCTACCGCCAGTGCAGCTACCGGATCCAGCCACGGCAAACCGAATTGTGCGCCGATTATCCCCACAGCCGCTCCAACGCTGACAAGCGCGTCCGACAAATTATCTTTGGCCGCTGCGAGCAAAGCCTGGTTATTAATCCGTTTGGCCAATCTTTTATTATATATGTAGACACCCGCCATTACCGCTCCGGCCGCCAGCGCTATCCATGCTGAGACTAGACCTGGAACAGCCTTATGATCGGCGAACAAAGACTTGAAGGCATCAATCAGCACTTGAATCCCTACTGTTGCCATAATGAAAGAAGCGATCAGAGCCGCGATCGTTTCCGCACGGAAATGTCCATAAGGATGGTCCTTATCCGGCGGTTTTTGTGAGATCCGCAGTCCAACCAGGACCGCGGTCGAGGCGACAATATCCGTCAGGTTATTAAAACCGTCGGCGACAAGCGCCGAGGAGTCAAACCCGTACCCGGCCACGAGCTTGCAGCCCGACAGCACGATATACGCCCCGATACTCACCAAGGCTCCCTTCTCGCCCTGTCTTATCTCCTGATACTGATTCAATGCCAGGCACCTCTTTCTGTTTATGTAACTTACGCTCGTGCCATTTTTTTCTGATGTCGTTATCATACTAAACCAATATCGTGTGGGTCTAGAGAAACAGTGTTGGCAAAGACCTTACATTTATGCCGCGGCACAACTTGTTTGCGCCGGCTCAAATTGGCGTTTCCGCCTGCTGCATTCTAGCATATCCGTTCCGGGAGAAAATGAAACTTATGCTGCACAACGACAAAAGAACCCTGCCTCTGGATGGCGGGAGAGCATCAACTCCTAGCGTATTCACAAAAACAATAGTATCGATTATGCCATACCGGCACAGCTTGCCAGTAACGTTAATTCTTCAAATCATACTTATAAAGGACAAAATAAAAACAGCCTTCCTCGAAGGCTGCCATCACATGAAATAAGAACAGTGCGCTGTGTTTAATATCCCGGTTCTTCCTCGAGCCGCTCCGGTTCACCGCCCGAGAGCTTATTTCCACAAGACAGGCAGTGCTTGCTGCTAAGATCATTCTCCGTCAGACAATGATTGCAGATGACACGGATCTCGCCAATCGTGTTCTCAGGTCTTGGCTCCTCAGGAAAAGGCGTCCCGCATCCGGGGCAAAATCTCGTATCCAATGGAACAACAATGCTGCAGGTCGGGCAGGTTTTCTCAAACCGGATGTTCTTGATGCGCTCTTCCAGAAACTGAATCTCCTGATTCAGGCCATCCACCTTCAGACAGTGGCTTACAACCTCTTCTTCGGATTGCGCAATATTCCCCTCCTGGTGAGAGGCATGTATAGCTGTTCCAATGAGATAAAATAATTTATCCTTTTCTTTCTCTTTGCCGGATATTTGCGATTTGAGCTTCGTGATTTCTACGGTCTGCTGCGCCTTCCTGGCCGCGTCGCTTGCTCCCTGCTTCATTTTATCGAAAAAAGACATAGCTATCTTCTCCCTCGTTTCGTCAAAATTTTTCTATAATTCTTTTATATTAACACATGAGTATCCTTCAAGCTATGTCTGTGCGGATGATAAGCAGCACGATGAGCGAACGGTTCTTATTCAGCTGTTCCATCGCCGTTCCCTTCCTTTGCTTGCCTCAGCAACCGATCCAATCGATTGCCAAAGGAGGCACAGAGCACTTACTTATTACCGGATCAACAAAAAAAAGCAGCTGAGCCTCCTCATAAGAGGAAACTCAACCACTCCGCTGCCAGCCTGATCATTCAAGACAAGCCAGAACATTATGCTGCTCAAGGATAGATCTTACTCGGGCGGATACATCCGCTCGCGAAGCGCCTTGACTTCATCGTTTTCCAGGTATTCATCATAGGACATAATCCTGTCAATTACGCCGTTTGGCGTAATTTCGATAATCCGGTTCGCGATCGTTTGGACGAACTGATGGTCATGCGAGGTGAAGATCAATGTACCGTCAAAATCAATGAGACCATTATTCAGCGCGGTAATGGATTCGAGATCCAAATGGTTGGTCGGTTCGTCCATCAGCAGTACGTTCGAGCCCGAAAGCATCATCTTGGAGAGCATGCAGCGGACTTTCTCACCCCCGGACAATACGCTTGCCTTCTTAAGCGCTTCGTCCCCCGAGAACAGCATCCGGCCCAGGAAGCCGCGGATAAAGCTCTCATCCTGATCCTTGGAATATTGGCGAAGCCAGTCGACAAGGTTCATCTCCACGCCATCAAAATAGGCCGCATTGTCCTTCGGAAAATAAGCCTGTGTCGTGGTGACTCCCCATTGATAATTTCCGGAGTCCGGCTCGAGCTCGCCGGTCAGCACCTGAAACAGCACCGTCTTAGGCAGCGTATTCGGACCAACTAGAGCGATCTTATCGCCTTTATTGACGGCCAGCGTCCAGTTGTCGATCAGCGTAACTCCGTCTACTGCCTTCGTCAGCCCTTCGGTCAGCAGAAGCTGTTTGCCCGCTTCGCGCTCCGGCTTGAAGTTGATAAACGGATATTTGCGGTTCGACGGACGAATGTCGTCAAGTGAAATTTTGTCGAGCAGCTTCTTACGTGAAGTTGCCTGCTTCGACTTGGATTTGTTCGCGCTGAAGCGTTGAATGAACGCCTGCAGCTCCTTGATCTTGTCTTCCTTCTTCTTGTTCGAATCCCTCATCAGGGAGAGAGCAAGCTGGCTGGACTCGTACCAGAAATCGTAGTTGCCCACGTACAGCTGGATTTTGCCGAAATCAATGTCCGCAATATGCGTACATACCTGATTAAGGAAATGCCGGTCATGAGAAACGACAATGACGGTGCCCTCATAATTGCCCAGGAAATCCTCAAGCCAGTGGATCGATTCCATATCGAGGTAGTTGGTAGGCTCATCGAGCAACAGAATGTTCGGCGTTCCGAACAAAGCTTGCGCGAGCAGGACCCGTACCTTCTCGTTGCCGGAGATCTCTGCCATCGTCTTGTCATGCAGCTCCGGCGGAATGCCCAGACCGTTCAGCATGCTGGCCGCTTCGGACTCCGCTTCCCAGCCGTTCATATCGGCGAATTCCGCTTCCAGCTCGCCGGCGCGCATCCCGTCTTCATCGGTAAATTCCGTTTTGGAATAGATGGCGTCTTTCTCTTTCATTACCTCGAACAGCTTCTTGTAGCCCATGATGACCGTCTCAAGTACACGAAACTCATCGTACTCGTAATGGTTTTGCTTCAGGACCGCCAAGCGCTCTCCCGGAGTAATATGAACTTCGCCGCTTGATTGCTCAACCTCGCCGGACAATATCTTCAGAAACGTCGATTTGCCCGCTCCGTTGGCGCCGATCAATCCATAACAGTTGCCCGGCGTGAATTTAATATTCACATCTTCGAATAGCGCCCGCTTGCCGTAGCGAAGCGTAATGCCGCTTGTACTAATCATTGTGTGTGATCCCGTCCTTCACTCCAAAATCTAGTTCATCACACCATTATAACACATGAAGGCGCATTATTCCCATGAGAGCTTCACTTCTGCGCCCGTTTTTGAAGATTCAGAAATCACGTCAATCTCCGCCATCTCTATTTTCAAGCTTTGACTACGATCTTTTTCTCAGCCATACCTGCATCAGGGAGAACAGCTGATTCATGTCAAGCGGCTTGCTGATATAATCCGACGCTCCCGCCTCCAGGCATTTCTCGCGGTCCTGCTTCATCGCCTTGGCCGTAACTGCTATAATAGGCAGCTGCTCCAGGCGCGGAATTCTCCGGATTGCCCTCATCGTATCGTATCCGTCCATTACCGGCATCATGATATCCATCAGCACCATATCAATATCCGTCTCCGTCTGCAAAATACTCAGGCATTCCTGCCCATCCTGAGCCGACAGCACGTTCATTCCTTCGTTCTCCAAAGCATTCGTCAGCGCGAATACATTCCGGATATCATCGTCGACCACAAGGATCTTCTTCTTCTTGAAACCGGAAGTTTCCATATGAACGGCAGCCGCTTGTTCCACAGAGCCACCGCCAGAAGCCTGCTTCTCTTCCGCAGCCATAAATTCCGCCTGAGCGGCAAGCAGCTCCAAAATCTCCTGTTCCTTGGAAGGCACAATCAAAGTGAAGGTGCTTCCTGCGCCTTCTTCGCTTTCGACCCTTATTTCCCCGCCGAGCAATTTGGCAAATTCGCGGCTGATGGACAAGCCCAGACCCGTTCCGCCGTAATGCCTGCTCGTGGTGCCGTCCGCCTGCTGGAAAGCATCGAAGATGAGAGTAAGCTTGTCCGGCGCGATTCCGATTCCCGTATCCGTAACGGAAATTGACAGCCCATATTCCACCCTGCTCTTGTCCACCCCAAGCAATCTGCCCATTTCCTCGGCGTCAAGCCTGCTGACCTTGAACATAACCGAGCCCTTCTCCGTAAATTTGAAGCCGTTGGACAGCAGGTTCTTGATAATTTGCAGCAGCCGCTGCGTATCGGTATAGAACAGCTCGGGAACATCAGGCCCCCATTCGATAACAAAATCAAGCCCTTTCTGCTCCGCCACTTTGGAGAATTGCTGCTCCAGCATGGAGGGAAGCTCCGTCATATTCATGGGCTCTATGACAATGTCCATTTTGCCTGACTCGACCTTGGACAAATCCAGTATATCGTTAATCAGCGTCAGGAGATCCTGGCCTGCCGAATGTATAATGCGGGCATATTCCTGCTCCTCAGGGGTATGCGTGCCATTGCGGTTCTCACCCAGCATCTGCGACAGGATCAGCATGCTGTTAAGCGGGGTGCGCAGCTCATGCGACATATTGGCCAGAAACTGCGATTTATAGATGGAGCTTTGCTCAAGCTTGCCCGCATGCTCCTCAAGCACAATGCGCGTTTTCTCAAGCTCGTTGGATTTCTCCTCGGCAAAACGGTTCTGCTCCTCCAGATGCTCGTTGGCAACGCGCAGTTCTTCCTGCTGCGTCTGCATTTCTTCGGATTGCACCTGCAGCTCCTCGGTCATCGTTTGGGAATCCTTCAGCAGCCGCTCAACCTCCATCCGGCTTTCAACGCTGTTAATCGTCGTCCCGAAGGTCTCCAGAACTGTACTGAGGAGCTTTAACTGCAGGTCATTGAAGGCCCCGAGCGTCGCCAATTCAATAACGGCCACGACTTCTCCCTCGAACTCCACAGGAGCGATCAGAATCTGGCTTGCAGCGGTTTGTCCCAGTCCCGAGCTGATCTGGATATAATCGCCGGGTACCCGGTCCAGTTGAATAATCCTTTTATCTCTTGCGGCTTGTCCCACAAGGCCTTCACCAAGCCGAAAGCTCCTTGCTCCAATCTCGGCGCCTGACGCGGCATAAGAGGCTTTGTTGACAAGCCTGAAATGCTCGCCCTGACCGCTATGGATATAAAACACACCGTAAGAGGCATCCAGGAGAGGCGTTATTTTGGCAATAAAAAGCCTGGCCAGCAAATCGAGTTCTCCTACCCCCTGATACATGCTGACCACCTCGGTCAGCTTCATCTGCTTCCAGTTCTGCTGCTCCTGCGACTCCAGCAGGTTGTTGGTAGCAATGGCAAGATCGCGGATTTCGTCCCTGGTCTTGATTTCGATTCTTTGGGTCAGGTCGCCGCCGGAAGAGGCGATTTCGCCGATTGACCGGGTCACTTCCTTGATCGTGTTCACGATCGCACGCGAAATAATCAAGGCAGCCGAGACCGAGATCAAGGCGACGATGACCAACAGGCTGTACATTCCGATTTTCAAAATATTATTCTGCTCTTTCAGCCGCTCCGCGCGGTCGTTTGTCAGCACTTTCTCCGTTGCGCGGAAATCCTCAAACTGGGAACGGATCGAATCCATATCCGCTTTGCCCGGATCCGTCTTGAAAAATTCAAAAATTTCGGCTGTCTTATTCTCTCTCTTCATGTCGATCGTCGGAGCTCCGGCAATATCGATCCAATGCTGAAGCGTCACCTTCAGCTTTGCAAGTTTGTCCTGCTGGCTGGCATTATCGGTCAGAAGAGCATATAGCCGGGTATAATCATCTTTCCAGCTGTCTATCGCTTCATTATAAGGGGCAAGATAATTGGTATCGCCTGTAATGATATAGCCGCGCTGCGCGGTTTCCATATTAAGAAATTTCTTCTCGATTTCATTGGTCAGATTGTGAACTTCGATATCGTGATCAGAAATAAAATCAATTTCGTTCTGCAGCGATGAGATACGGGTCGAGACGAGGAAAACGGATAATGCCAAACATAAGACTACTACAAGGTAACCGATAAATATTTTGAAACGTATGCTCCGCCCTGAATAAATCGACATCATTATCTGCTCCTGCCCTTGTTTCGTAACAGATTTTGCTTCTGCCCAGTGTCATTCTTACTAAATAATATACTATATCCTGATAGTTTTGCATAAAACTTAATGGCAATTTTCAGACGATAAATGATATGCCATTGGCATCGTACCGCCTGGAGACGTTTGTGATGGAATCGGTAATGGTTTAAACTTGTAAGGGAATGAATCAATCCGAAATGGAGGCATTATCATGAAGCTATTATCCATTGAACCGACGCCAAGCCCCAATTCCATGAAGCTCAACGTTGACGAGAAGCTTCCGCAGGGACAACGGCTCAGCTATAAGAAAGAAAATGCAGGCGACGCGCCGGAGCAGCTGCGCGGGCTGCTGGACATAGACGGAGTGCGCGGATTGTTCCGCGCAGCGGATTTCATTGCCCTGGACCGCAAGCCGGGTGCCGACTGGGAGCGAATTCTGGCAGAGGCGCGGGCTCTGCTGCAAAGCGGCGAAGACGAGCAGGAAGCCGGCGGCGGGATATCGCAGGAGCATTATGGCGAAGCCCACGCATCGGTGCAAATGTACCGCGGCATCCCGATGCAGGTGCGCGTCCGTATGGGGGACCACGAGATCAAGGCCGCCCTGCCTGCGGCATTCACAGAAGCGGTAACCGCCGCGGCTGCCGCTTCCCTCATTCGCGAGCGCAAACTGGAGGAGCTCGGGATCCGCTACGGCGAGCCCGAGGAGATTGCCGCGGAGCTCGTGAAGGAGCTCGAAGCCGCCTACCCGCAGGAGCGGCTTGACGAGCTTGTGGCCGCCGCTGCCGCTGCCGGTCAAAGCGGCGGCGATGCCCAAGCGGCGGCAGCCCCGGTGCGGCCCGCCCCGCTGTCGGCGGCCGAGCTTGACGAGCGGCTCGCTTCGCCGGACTGGAGCGTACGCTACGAGGCGCTCTCGCGCACTTCGCCGGAGCCGGCGATGCTGCCGCTGCTCGCCAAGGCAATTGCCGACGACAACGTCTCCATCCGCAGACTGGCCGTCGTTTATCTGGGCGATCTGCGCGTGCCCGAGGCGCTGCCGCTGTTGTTTCAGGCGCTGCGCGACTCCTCCGCTTCCGTACGGCGCACCGCCGGCGATACGCTCTCGGATCTGGGCGATCCTTCGGCCACCGGTCCGATGATCGAAGCCTTGCTGGACCGCAACAAGCTGGTCCGCTGGCGCGCGGCCCGGTTTCTCTACGAGGCCGGAGACGAGACAGCCGTCGAGGCGCTGCGTGAGGCTGCTGCGGATTCCGAGTTCGAAGTCAGCCTGCAGGCGCGGATTGCGCTTGAACGGATCGAGCGCGGCGAAGAAGCCGCCGGCTCCGTCTGGCAGCAAATGACCTCACGAAACCGCGATTAAGTATACCGGATATGCAGGATGCAGCCTCTGCTGCTTCATTTAATCGCTCGGTAATCTCTTCATTCCTTGATTGCTGGGCACCCAGTCAGGTTGTACACCAATAGCCGAAAATAAAAGGACAGACCCCAAGCGAGCTGCTGCTTCGTAGGGGCTGTCCTTTTTTGCATGCATGAATCCAATCCGCTCCATGAATAATCCCGGATTTATCTTCCTGTTTACACGAGAACGTACGTTTGGTATAGTTGTTCTATCAAACATATGTTCCGGTTAATGTTCTGACCTCAGCTGATTTGCAGCATGGAGCAATCCGTTCCCAATCCAAGAAAGAGGTACATGAAAATTGGCGAAAAAAATATATGAATACGCGGTGGCGAAGCAAACGCTGAATAAAGTCACTGCCAAATCAATGCCGTTCGAGTGGTCCATTAATCCGTACCGCGGCTGCACCCATGGCTGCAGCTTCTGCTATGCGCGTGCGTTTCAGAGCTTTATCGGCCGTGAAGCCGACGATGAATTTCAAAACCGGATCACGATCAAGCAAAACGCGGCAGAAGCGCTTGAAGCCCAGTTGGCCAAAAAAGCCAAAAAATTCGGCGGAGATCTCGATGCAGCTGCAGATCAGATCGGTCTGATTGCAATTGGTACGGCAACCGACCCTTATCAGCCCATTGAAGGCAAGGCGATGATAACAAGGGAAATCCTTAAGGTGCTGGCCAAGTACCGGATTCTCACCTCGATTACTACACGCTCGCCGCTCATTTTGCGCGACCTCGACCTGCTGTCAGAGATGCGCATCTCGTCCATTAACATCAGCATCAACACGCTGCGTGCCGATGTTACACGCAAGATGGAGCCCGCAACCCCTTTTCCGGCCAAACGGCTGGAAACCGTCGAAGCTCTTATGAAGCGGGACATTCGGGCCGGAATTTTCATAGCTCCGATTCTCCCTTGTCTGACCGACTCTGGCAGGGATCTTGAGCAGCTGATTGCCGCCGCCCGGGACCACGGCACCGCATTCGCGCACGCTTCCCTGCTGCGTTTGTCTCCTGACGTGAAAGCATGGTATCTGCATATGCTGGAGCTCCATTTCCCCCAGCTTCTTGCCGCTTACCGCAATCTGTTTCCGGGCGCATACGCCAACCGCGCTTATGCGGATCAACTGATGGAGATGGTGCATAAGCTGCTCGAGCAATACGGCTTGTCCGGTCGACCGCAGCGCCGCAGGGATTTACAAACGGGTTCCAGACCCCCCGAACAGGAATTACGTCAGTCCCGTTCCGTTGCAGGCGGAGCGGTTGAGCAGCTTGAATTTCTATTTTGATTCTGTGTCTTCAAGTAGAAACTTGCCGCCCTTTGAAGACACTGCAAGTTTCTTCTCATAAGCCCTATAGACATGAAAACAAGGCGGGATTATCCGAATTAACCGGATTGTGCCCGCCATGTTTTTATTTGGCCAAATTAGATCACATTTTTTTTCGTAAAGCGGCTCATAATTTCTTCGTATTATGCAAACCTAATACAGACCCGTACTCATGCTGCTGCGCTTTTGAAAAGCAAAATTGAAGAAGGAGCCCCTACAAAAAATGGTGCATACGGATACTCAGTCGTTCACTTTACTTTGCACAAGCGACATTCATGGCCATATCTACCCCACGGACTACCAAAGCCGGCAAATCAAGCATCTGGGACTGGCGAAGCTGGCTGCTATGATCCGGCAGGAGCGTGAGCGGGATCCGCAGCTGCTTCTGATCGATAATGGCGATCTGCTTCAGGGAACGCCGTTGATGCACCACTTTGTCAAATATAACCGGTCGGGCATTCATCCTGCCATTATGACTCTTAATCATCTGGGCTACAATGCTGCGGTGCTCGGGAATCACGATTTCAACTATGGCCTCGAAATCCTCCGGCAGGCTGTCCATGACTCGGCTTTCCCTTGGCTGTCTGCCAATATCATCGATTCCCGGACCAGGCAGCCGGCGTTCGGCCAGCCTTATCTCATCAGACAAATTCGTCAAGAAGCCAAAGTAGCGATTCTTGGTCTTACGACACACTTCATTCCTCAATGGGAAATTCCCGAATTTATTCGCGGGTTAACCTTCATCGATGCGCTGAGCGCAGCGAAGAAATGGGTGGAGCTTATACGGAATGTGGAGAAGCCGGACGTCATGATCATTTCCTATCATGGCGGTCTTGAGCGGGATCCGGATACTGGAGAAGCCGTCGAAGTTTTAAGCGGCGAGAATCAGGCCTATGCGATGTGCACCGAGCTGGAGGGAGTGGATGTGCTGCTCACCGGCCATCAGCACCAGCTGCTGACCGATGAGGTAAACGGGGTGACGATTTTGCAGCCTGGCTGTAATGGGCTGGCACTTGGTAAAGTCAGCATTCAGCTGGTCAAACGAAAGGAGGCGTGGATGATTGCCCAGAAAACGGCCTCGCTTATCTTTACGAATGAAACCGTTCAGCCCGACATCCAGATCATGAAATTAACCGAGCGGCATGAGCAGCAGACACAGCTATGGCTGGATCGGCCCATAGGAGAGGTTTTCGACCATGCTCCTCTTCAGGATCCCTTGTCAGCAGGCTTGAGCGATCATCCATTCATGGATGATATGAGCCCGGATCAGTTGGATGCCACAGCCGCCGGGTTAACCCGCAGTGCCGTCTTAACCAGCGATTCACCCGAATCCGGCTCATCCGTAACGATGAGAGATATCATTTTCGATCATTAAGCTGAAGATTATTTGATCGGAATAGCATTTGCTTTTGGTTTATGGAGTATCCTTACCCAGAAGGCGGCAGGTTAAGAGATGTTGGAGCAGCAGCGGCTGAATCATTGGTGACAGCTGCAGGATAGCGTTTGACCCATTGGTGGTCAATCCTCATCTGGGCGTCGGTTTTCAGAAAATAATTGTAGCTGACAACTCCTGCCTGGTCCGGTGTGGGATCATCCCATGTTGCATCCAGATGATACCAGTTGGAATCGATATTGACCAAGTTCCAGACATGGCTGATTTCACCGACTTTGCCCTCAATCATACGGGATTCGATACCTGCTGAGGACAGCATTCGATATAGAAGCAGCGCATAGCCCTGACATACCGCCTGCCTGTATTCAAGCGCCTCATAGGCCGTATAACGCTGCAGGGATTCGTCATACGCCAGATGCAGCACGATCCAGTCGTGGATCGCCTTTACCTTTTCCCTCTGGGACATTGATGGTTGTATAATGTCGGGCAGCAGATCACGGACCTTCTCCTGCACGATAAGCTTCTGCTCCGGGGTCTCCCGGTATTTGACCGTCAGCTTGATATTGGCGTCTCCGCCCCATGTATGAACCGCATACAGATAAGAATCCACGATATACGCCGTATAATCATCCGCTTCGAAGGCTTCCTTGAGCAGGCTAGCAATATGAGCCGAGAGCTCATCTTTGTTCCCTGAATAATCAATATTCATCTCGGTTTTCTGCAGCAGCAGCTGCTGCTTCACATGGTCTTTAAGCTCCCCAAGCGTGGACAGGTCCGAAGCGGCTTTAACCTTGGTGAAGCTGAAATCCGAGCCGAGCACAAAGGTTAGCAGGATGATGATAACCCCCATGATAGAAGAAAGCCTGTTCATAGTCCGCCTCCCTTTTCTCCATTTTGTTCCATTATACCCTAACGCAGAAGGGGGAATAAAGCTTTGGCGGCAATTAATCATGATCCGTTATCTTTATAGTGCAAATCCTGCTGTTTGTCCTTCCCGCCTGTCCCGTCTATCAAGATTTCGGCACAGTATTTGGCACAAGTTCTTCTCATACCGTTTGCAGGAAAAAAACAGTCTAAATAAGCGGACCCGTATAAGGTTTATGATTATAGGGGAAACGAAACAAAGACGTTATTCACGGCCCAGACGATCAGTCTGCCTGCACAGTTCGCAGATTCCTCGGGCGTAAGAGAGAACTCTTTCTTGAACACGCGGTTAAAATATTTCACATCCTGATAGCAAGAGCTTGGCGGCAATCTGATACACTTTGCCGTTGCTGCCCTTCATATCATGTTCAACGCAAAAACGCCCATCAACCCGGCATAGCCGAATCAAGAGGCGTTCATATTTACCGCTTATACTGCGTTTTTTTTACGCAATCTTCCCTGTAAATTTCCTACTCTTCTTTTACATAATCGCGCCAGACATGCTTGGGCTGCCAGCCGAGCAGCCGCTTCGCTTTCTCGTTGCTCAGCAGCGATTCGTAGCCGGCAAGCGGTTGGCGGAAATCGTTCACCTCGGGAAAACGCGCAGCCATCAGGTCGCGGCTCGTCACAGCCATGCTCGTATCGTCGGCGGCCAGATTGAGGGCGACCGAACCGAGCCCGTCCGTTTCTATCGCCAGACGGCATGCTTCGGCAACATCGCGGGTATCCACATAGCTCCACAGAATCCGGTCACGCATGTCCGGATTATGAATGAAACGCGGGAACCCCTTGTATGCATCCGGCGCAATAACGTTGCCGATCCGCATCGATACGACCTGCATGCCGGTGCGGCGGTGGAACATGTCCGCTGTCTGCTCATTCACTACCTTGGACAGGCCGTAGCTGTCCTGAGGCAGCTGCGGATGCTCCTCATCGACCGGCACATACTGCGGACCAAAGCGGTTAACCGCAAACACGATGCCGTAGGAAGACTCGCTTGAAGCGATAACCGCCTTCTTGATTCCGAGTCCTGCAGCCGCTTCCAAAATATTGTACGTAGACATGACATTGTTGTTGAAGGTCACTTCGCTTGGCTTGATATGCGCAGCCGGAATAGCCGCAAGATGCACAACGGCATCCGCTCCCGCCAGTACGCCGTATGTTTCGCCAAGGTTGTTCAGATCTATGAGAAGCGTCTGACAAATCGGTTCCTCAGGATGCTTTACGTCCGCGTTTATTACGTCATAGCCCTGTTCGACAAAATGCCTGACCACCCATTTGCCCAGCATCCCGCTTCCGCCGGTAACCACTACTTTCGCCATTCTACTGGCCTCCTCCTATTTGGTCTTTCACCAGAACTTTTCTATAAACCTCTTATAGTATACGTTCCGCCCTATACAATTAAAAGTAGTGAATTTATTTACATTTAATTATAGATGATATATCTACTATACTTTATAATACCTCCATATAATCGTTGCCCTTCTGATTATTATCATCTGTACCTTGATCGACTGCTCAACGCATTTCATTGAAATTCTATAATAAAAGGCTCATTATCTGCTGCCTGGACTGCAGTAGTCACAGACGCAGACCTTATCTCTCGTACATACGGCTTCTGTCCATCAATCACAAGCCTGCTGTTTTCTGGACTCCATGCCGAGCCTGGTCTCTTATTGGCTCACAAAACCGCTCCCGCTCCATGTTCCGGGGATGAGACTGATGCCGATTCAATCCCATCATTGTCTGCTTACCGACCAATCTCCTGCAGATTGGCTAAAATCTCTTTTAACCATCTGTCCAATATAGGGTCAGCATGACTGTTCCATTTCCCGTGCCATGGACTGCAGTTTCTTTTTTGAGCGGTGTAGCTGTGACTTCACTGCACTAACGGAGGTGTTCTGAAAACGTGCCAGCTGTTCATAGGACATCCCGTATTCATATATAAGCAAAAGAGACTGCCGATGCTCCGGTTCCAATGACAAGAGCAGCTCGTGGACGGTTTTCATTTCTAGTGAATGCTCCATTCCTTCTTCGGAAGCCCCAGTGATGAATTCGATATTATCGTTCCATATTTCCTGTCTTCTAAGTCTTTTCCGGTAAAAGTCGATAGCTGTATTTCTGGAAATGGCGTTTAGCCAGGCTTCCTTCTTTTCTTTATCCTTCAACGTATGGAAACGGCGGAAAATCTTCATGAAGGTTTCCTGTACCACATCCTGAGCCAGAAAGTGGTCTCTTATAATCGAATAGGCAGAATAATAAACTTGCTTGTAGTGCTTTTGATATAAAGCGCTGAAAGCTTCGTCCATTGCTCCATCCTTCGCTGTCTGTTCATCCTTTAGCATAGAAGCCCACCCTCTCGAAAGATGATCTCCCCCATCATCGTTCACCCTGTCATGACGATCTTTCTCTCCTTAACCGGGTCTATCCCTCTCTTATCCTATAAGTTCGATATGAATAAAGCTTCTCCAACTTGTAAAAAGCATGTAACAAAGTTACCCGTCTTTTAATCCCTCTGTTCACCAAGCAGAAAAAGTTGCAAATAACTCCAAAAACTCCTATTATGATATTAATTAATATAATCATTATATTAATTAATAATAATATTAATCCAAGGAGATGAAGCTGGCAGTGGCAGATCTGAAAACAGTAACCAACAAAGTCATTGTGAATACGGATTTAAAAGAGGGCACAGTCAACCGCAATCTATACGGTCATTTCTCCGAGCATTTGGGTAGATGTATTTATGAAGGAATCTGGGTTGGCGAGGATTCTCCCATTCCGAATACGAATGGTATCCGTAATGATGTTGTTGCTTCGCTCAAGAAGCTTAAAATTCCTGTACTGCGCTGGCCGGGAGGCTGCTTCGCCGACGAGTATCATTGGAAGGACGGCATCGGTCCAAGAGAATCCCGCAAGCGGATGATCAATACGCATTGGGGCGGTGTCATTGAGAATAACCACTTCGGTACCCATGAATTTCTGATGCTGTGTGAAATGCTGGAATGCGAGCCCTACATATCCGGCAACGTTGGCAGCGGGACGGTACAGGAAATGTCGGAGTGGGTGGAATATATGACCTCGGGCGGCGTGTCCCCGATGGCGGATCTGCGCAAGCAGAACGGCCGGGAGAAGCCGTGGCACATCAAATATTTTGGCGTGGGCAACGAAAACTGGGGCTGCGGCGGCAATATGCGTCCTGAATATTACGCCGATCTCTATCGGCAATACCAGACGTATGTCCGCAATTACGAAGACAACCGGATATACAAAATCGCCTGCGGCCCTAACGGAGCAGATTACCGCTGGATGGAAACGCTGATGAAGGAAGCCCATACGAAGATGGATGCGATCAGTCTTCATTATTATACGGTTCCCGGCAGCTTCTGGGATGGAAAAGGAGCAGCGACAGGCTTCCCGGAAAACGAGTGGCATCTAACCATGAAGAAAGCGCTTTATATGGAGGAGTTGATCGCGAAGCACTCCGCCATTATGGACCAGTATGACCCCGGCAAGCGGGTCGGATTGATTGTGGATGAGTGGGGGACCTGGTTCGACGTAGAGCCTGGCACCAATCCGGGCTTCCTGTACCAGCAGAATACGATTCGCGATGCGCTCGTAGCCGGGATCACCCTTCATATCTTCCAAGAGCACTGCGACAGAGTGCAGATGGCGAACCTTGCCCAAATTGTGAATGTGCTGCAGTCCGTGATCTTGACGGAGGGGGAGAAAATGCTTCTGACGCCGACCTATCATTTGTTCGACCTGTTCAAGGTTCATCAGGATGCGGCCCGTCTGCATACACATAGCATATCGCAGGACTATGAAGGAGAAAGCGGCAGCATACCGCAGATCTCCGCTTCCGCCACTGAAGATGGGCAAGGCCGCATTCATGTCAGCTTATGCAATATAAGCCATCAGGACGGAGCTGAAGTTGAGATTGAGCTTCGGGGATTGGAAAACAAAACGCTCTCCATCACAGGCACAGGGCTGTCTGCCGATGTCATCGATGCCCATAATACGTTTGATCAGCCCAACAATGTGAAGCCAGCCCCATTCCAGTCCTTCACCAGAGAAGGCTCCGCAATCAAGGCGAAGCTTGCGCCGATGTCAGTAGTCTTGCTTGAAATTGCTGCGGAATAGGAACCATCTCCATGAATCCTATGAATCATACCTCTTCCTGCAAAGGCTGCTCCGATCATTACAAGGTGACGGAAGAGCAAATCATCCGGATCTTGTCGTCGAATCTGGTCAAGCACGGCAGCTGTGTGCCCGATGAGCTGTACGAGCGAAGACTCGGCGCCTGCCGCGAATGCGCCAGGCTGCTGGATGGCACAACCTGCATGCTGTGCGGCTGTATTGTCCGCGTCTCCGCCAAGTTTGCGGAAAAGCGCTGTCCCCATCCGGGCGGAGACCGGTGGATGGCAGAGCCATAAATGAAGCCAGCAAGGGGAGTGCATCATGATTATCATGCTGAACTCCCCTTGTTTATCTGTTTTCTACTGGATGTGTTCAACGCCGATACATGAAATCTTATGCTGTTCGGCAAGTAGCAGCGCTGAAGGCCCCATTTACAAAGCCGGTGCTGGACAAAACGACAAACGGATACTGCAATCACGAATCCTTGGATGAATCTGATTGGCGGCATTATTAAGCGCCAACAAAAAACCTCCCGCTAGGGGGAGGCAAACAAATTTGATTTTATGAGGTAAGCTCCGTCCATGTTTTCAAACGGATTGCTCATAGATGCTCTCCCTCCCATCGCCTTTTCCCTGCCTGCAGGAAATTATAAGGTGAACGGATGGATTCGAATCGCCGGAGAAGCTCTTCCTCGTCCCACACCGATGCTTCATCAGGGAACGAATCATGCATGGCGCATACCGCAAGCTCATATCCTGGGCAGCAATCGTACAGCCGAAAACTGCAATGCTGCAGCAGAAGCTCTGTGTTCAACTTAATTCCGGGGCTCCCGACGCTATCGTCAATAGAGAAGTTGAACGTATCAAGTCCAAGCCGCATCCCCCGCCCGTCGGCCTTCATATAACTTTCCTTCAGCGTCCACAGCCGGTAGAAGGCCCTCGTACGCTCGATGCCTGTCAATCTATCGAGATCCGCCGCTTCCTGCTCCGTGAAAAATCGTCTTGCAATGCCGGGCTCAACCTCTTTGATCTGCTCTACATCAATGCCGACTGGCTGCCGGTCCGTGATGCAGGCTACCCACTCTCCTGAATGCGCAACGTTGAAATGAAAGTCTGCAATCCCTTCGAGCTGCGGTTTCCCGTAGTTGTCAGGCACGATCCGCAATGCCGAATTGTCTAGCCCAAGCTCCTCGCCAATCATGGTACGTATGAGCAGCTCCGCCATCAGTCCTAAATTAAAATCTTTGTTATGACGGAAACGCTGCAGCCTGTCCAGCTTTCCGGACGATATGTGCCCCAGCACTTCAGCATATCGCCCGCGGCTTCCTTCCGTATGGACGCGCACTGCCGTCACTCTCATCCCGGTCCCCTCCTGCTCGCAATAATTCCCCCTGAACGAAGTCGATGGCCGCCTGCCGCCTGCACGGGGTAATTGATATGGTTGAAGCTATTCATAGAATCCTCCGCGTTGTTTTGGAAAATAGGATATCATTAATCTGACCTTCCAGTAAAATCAATCATTTGTCAACCAATAGTCTTAGCTTTTAGCCGGGAATATGGCATAATTCCTGCCGACTGCTGCTCATCATATATGAGTCTGCTCTATTTGATTTAACCTGTCGTTTACAAAAAATGCAAGAAAACCCAGACGCATATAGTCTGGGTTTTCTTGGTGGAGCCGACGGGCAGCGAGCCCTGATCACTCCAATAACATTTCCGAGGGCCTTATTGCTTAAACTGTAGTCATCCCGGCCATTTCATCTGCTCCTTAAACCCTTCGCATTCATAAATGCTGTTATCCCCTGATGGTAAAATCTGCTCTATCATCACCAGTTAAGAATTTCTCTTGCCAACGTAACCAAATCCAGAATATCGATCGCTCCATCCGCATTCCTATCATAGTTCTTCACCGAATCCCAGTCTGCGTCCGCCGACGTTTTGCCGTAAGCAGCCGCCATGATCGCCAGGTCGCCAATACTTATTTTGTTATCGTAGTTGTTGTCGCCTGGAATTTTCTCAATAACCGATGCTTTGAATGTCTGCAGAGCCTCGTTCAATGCGGACGCAGCCTGCTCCACCTCGGTTTGTGAAGCATCCTCATTGGCTGCCACGCCCTGGGCCAGATCAATTGCCGCTTGCAGAAGCGCTTTCGAGCCTGCAGGATACTGTCCTGGAAGCTTGCCCTCCACCGCATGATCGTGTGCCCCTTGCGCCTCGTCAATAAGCTCGTTCAGAGCCGTTTTATTGATAACGTCGATTTGTACATTATGAGTGGTTCCCTCAAGTGTCGATTCAACGCCTTCTTTGTTGGCCGCGATCACATTCGCAACCTTGATATTGGCGATACCTGCCATGGCATCCGATTTCGCTTTGAAGGATAATGTAATCAGTCCGCCGTTCGGGTCAGCCTGAAGCTCGCCAAGATGAATGCCAAGGATACGAAGCTTTCCTGGCTCATCCTCGTAATCGACGACGACGAATTTCTTATCGTCCGTCGAGACCGGAGGAGATACAAGCCCGATTAAGTCCGCATCGTATTCTATAGTGATATCCTGAGCCAGGATCTCGGCTTCGACCCCATTCAAGCCATAAGTCAGGTCGAAGGATTGGCCTGCTTTGACGGCATCGGTCCCGTTTAGAACAACTCCCTCAGGCGCAGGGCCTTCCAGTGTACGAATGTCAGCAGCAAGATTCTCTGCAGCGGTGCCTGTTTGATTAACGGCAGCTACCTTGACATTATAGCTTGTTCCGGAAGCCAATTCGTTAAGCTGAAATACATTATCCTCAGTGCTTCCAACAAGCTTGCCGTCAACAAACACGGAATAGCTTTGTGCATTATTGGCTTTAGGCCATGAAAGCAGGATTCTGTCACCGGAAACGCCGATCGCTTGATAGTTATCGACTGTCCAGGATGGAAGCTGATCATAGCTGCTTGTCGGCTCTCCTGCTTTTTTGAAGAAATTAAAGCTGAACGTAAGATCAGGGAAGAAATCAAGGAATCTCACACCGGTGAATTCTGCCTCTTGATAATTGGCCAATGAAACATCGTTAACGGCGACAGCATTGTTCGAATAGTAGCCTGGTGCAGGAAAATACCAATACGGCTCCTGGCCTTCCTGTGTATAACCCGAACGGTCGATCACTTCGCCGTTGAATTTCTCATTTCCGTTTACCTTCACTTTGACATTCGTCGGGTCTATTCTCGCGCCGAAAATGAATCTGACGCTGCTGCCGTTGTCAGCGGCAACATCATTGTTGTTTTTGACCGTGGTGATCAAAGGATCGAAAATAACCTTGGCATATTTGAACATGTTATTGCTGCCAAAGAATGTTATTTTGTTCGTAGCCACTTCGATGTATTGAACACCGTCCTTCAAGCCTGCGCCTTTGGCTACGAGCTTGTATGAACCGTATTCCTTCGTTTCCCCGGGCGAAAGCGTAATTTTCGCTTTTCCGTCTGCAACCGCAACGGTACGGATTAAAGCTCCGAACGGTTCATAAATGGAAATGGTATCCGCCGTTGTGCTCGCCGTAAACGAAGCGCCGTAGCCCTGCAGGAATCTGCTGGCATCAAGATCGATATTATAGTGGCCTGGAATCCCCCAGGGAATGGCATCATAAGAAGGCGTATACGGAGTGGTGTATGCGTTTGCATCCGCATATGCGGTGTTTGTCGCAGATGTAATCCCCAGGGACGACGCTTCAGTCCAGCGGATGTCCTGGTCAAGGATCGGATTATCGATACCGCGGAAATATTTCTGACCCATCATCAGCAAGGCGTTGCGGTTATACGAAGTAATGGTATGGCCCTGGACGGTAAGGGTAACCTGAGCGCGGCGCGGGTCAGCGCCAAGAAATTCATATACCTTTCTGGCGGCGAAGACAGATTGTGCCTGGCTTTCGGCAATCGTCCAGCCGTGTTCCGTACCGCCCATTACGATGACAGGACGCGGCGCCATCAGAGCAACCAGCGAGTTTGCGTCTACAGGCACTTTGAACAGGTCATCATAACCGGGAGTGGTTGTTCCTTCGAAGGTAATCCCGTCCTTTGGAACGGACAGTCCCCAAGGATACTGTTTGGCTGTGCCGGCCCCTCCGAATCCTTTGCCATCCGTATAGCCGTTCGTCGAACCGACAATGGCCATTTCTTGGAGATTCAGCGACGTCCATGAGCCGCTGCTCTGGCTTGCAGCCGGCATGGATTCGTTGGACTGGCCCATTCTCCATGGATAGACTCTGCCGTCATATCCGAGACGTATGCTTGCTGCGCCGAATTGACCGGATTGATCGGAGCCACCAATTGCGATACGGGGCTCGAAAGCCGCCATAGCCAGCGAAAGCTTGCCGCCTATTGAAAGTCCCATCGACATAACCTGCTTGGAATTGATTTCCGGAAAAAGCACCTTGCCGTCAGCAGTCACAACTTCCAGAGCATCCATAAAACGGCGGACACCCCAGCCTTGGGCCGAAATGTAGGTAAAATCATTGGTTTTGGCATCGTACGGGAACAGATTATTCAGAATACCTGTTCTTGCCGCGTTCTGGCTGGCAAACGCCGGTATGGAGGTTGTAGCGTAACCGGCATTGGTATAAGCAGTGCCGCTATCGCCAATGACGAGCGGATAAGGAGCGGTAACGCCTGCCGCAGCGGCCTGCGCTTCCGTAGGCAATGTGATGGTAACATCTACCGACTGCGTAACTTCTCCAACCTTCATTGTAATGGTAAGCTTGTTTCCATTTCTCATGGCGCTTAATTCCTCCGGCGCATCAGGAATATTGCCCATAAAATAGGTTTGATACATTTCATCGAGCTCTGCCCGTCTTTCCGGCCACTGGGAAGGATCAGTCACCATCGTTCCATCATAAAACCGGAAGGGGTTCGGAAGCTCATAGACCTTGTCCAATTCCGCTGCGCTTTTGAATTCTGTTGCAGCAGATATCCACTTTGCATATAGGGTCCGGCTTCCAATTACAGGTGCATTGAAATAATAGGCGGATGTTAAATCTTCATTAGAGAACCAGCCTGCAAATTCTTTCCCCTCTCTTACAGGGTCAGCAGGTTTTTTTGCCGGTTCCCCGGCTGCAACACTTTGCTCCGGTACAGCATTGCCACCGTTTGTTTGGAATGAAACGGTAAAGTCAGCGGCAGCCAACTGAGTCGAGGCATATCCTCTGACGGAAAACGCGACTTTCTCCAGATTGCTGTCAGCCGAACCTGCCTGCGCCGTGTTCAGGGGAACGGGCATGAGCATCAGAGCGGCCAGGATAAGGCCGATGATGCGTTTTGGCTTTTTCATTACAAACATCTCCTTTGTTAGAATTAATAGCACTTTGCATGTTAGTTGGCCTGTGAAAAATGCGGGACGCTGCGGTATTCAAGTCCGGTTTGTGCTTGATATAGGCTGCGAGAATGTAACCCCCTGTCCTGTATTCAATTAGCTGCTTGTACCATGTATACAAGTCATACAAGCGCTTTCAAACAACTTATCATCTTCTTATCTATTTGAATATTATCCATTATCCTACTGCTAGCCTGTAATGAAACCAGCGATATTCCCGTCTAATAACCTTTTTCCTATTCATATCAAAATTCCAAAAACTATTGCTGCCAGAGCAGCAGAAGTTATACTTTCCGATATTTTAAAAAAAAAGAGAAACCGCCTTAAACAGCAGTTTCTCTTATCTTTCATAATCCACAACCCTGTTCTTCACGCCGGCTGCTTTCCTGCAGCTTTCTTTGATTCCCGCACTCAATACCTGCTTGGCAGTCTGCCGGACGGTTCCCAGCTTCTAAGTACGGAGCTTATGGATTCTCCGTTTTAAACGCTTTGCGTTTCTCGTCCATGACTTCCTGTCCGCCGATTTTCATATAATCCTGAACTTCCTTGTCGTAGACCTTGTCAAAGTCTGCTGTTTTCGCCGTTACGACTTTGACCATAATCTCGTCGTTCTTGGCATCCAGGGTGGTCGCATATTTGATCTCCGACTCGATTGGGGTTAAGACGCGAGGCTTGACGATCCCATCGGACATGCCTTTCTCGATGCTCTCTACCGTAAAATCCTTAAATGCCGGATCGGATGCGTTCGCTTCGATATTCAGCTTTTCGTCCGTGTTGCTTACATATTTGCCGTTCAGAATAATGCAGTAATCGAAATAGTTATACAGCGTTTGATTGACCAAATCATTGTCAAGTGTATAGGGAAGACCGTTCTCCATCTTGTAGGTTTCGCCTTCCGTACCGTTCTGCAGCGTAATAATATTTTCCGGCTGGGACATCCAGTCCAGGTATTTGACTGCGGCCTCGGCGTTTTTGCTGGCCTTCGGAACCAAAATATACATGCCGTTCGGGGAATACACCGGCTTGGGATGCTTGCCGCTTGCGTCCGTGAACGGGTCAATCAGCGCCAAGCTTGCGTTCGGATCCGCCTTCTTCAATTCCGTGTAATACCCCATGTATACGGGCTCGTTGGTATTCGGTGTAGCGGCGCCGACCCGGCCATTGATCAGGTCCTTCTGGAACTGCTGCGTATCCTTGTTCATTTGCAGCGGGAAGTCGGGATCGATCAGCCCTTCATTATACAGCTTGTTCAGGAAACGGTAGGCTTCCTTATTTCCCGGCATCAGCCATTCCGCATTCGCATACAGGTCTTCCTGCGAGATTTTATCCCACTCCCAGAATGAATACTGCAGGGCGTGCATATGGAAATAGTCGATATAGCCGTATGGAATGACGTTATCGCCGGATTTTCCCGGTTTCTTCTCCTTGAACGCTTTCAATGTTTCGTAAAATTGTTCTGTCGTTTCCGGCAGCGGCAAATTGAGCTCCTTCAGCCAATCCTCGCGGATAAACGTCGTCATTTGCGCGGTCAGCACACGTTTTGCCGGAACCGTGTACTGCTTGCCGTCAAATATCCCGTAACTGAGGAGCTCATCGCCCATCGTCTTCTTCAGGTTCGGGCCAAACTGCTCGATCAGGGGACCAAGATCGGTCAACCCGCCGTCTTTGACATATTTCTGAACGGTTGGCTGGTCATACGTGTAGGCGATATCCGGGGCCTGGTTCGCAGCCATCAGCACGTTCAGCTTATCCACCTCCTGCGAGCGCGGGACGGTGACGAACTCCACCTTGATGTTGTTCGGATCGCCGAAATTCTTTTGAATAAACTGGGTCATAAAGTTGTCCGTGATAGGCGGCGCTCCGGCCGGCGTGTTATTGCGGTCAAACAGCTCTACCCGCAGTGTGATTGGATCTCCTTTAGGCTCTTCTGCTGCCGGCTTGTTTTCATCCCCCTGATTGTCCGCTGGCGCTTCAGCCGGCGTGTTTGCTGGCGCTGTGCCGTTGTCCGAATTGTTGCCGCTGCTGCAGCCTGCCAATACGGATGCAAACAACAGCAGGGTGAACATAATCATGCCTGTTTTTCGGATTGCGAGTTTCATCAGACTTTGGCTCCCTTCATATTTTGGTATTTTTCTATCTATAGCAACCTTCGCGAGGACGGCTTAAGGGCCGTATGATCTGACGAAGAGCGACTATCAGCCTTTGACTGCCCCGATCATCATGCCTGAGATAAAATACCGCTGCAGCCATGGATAGATAAGAAGAATGGGCAGGGTTGCGAACATAATGGACGCTGCCTTGAGACTCTCCGGCACCGGAGCAGCGGCATTCATCCCCTCTGCGGTAGCCATATCAATGACCTGACTGTTGATAACCATCTCGTACAGCCTCAATTGAAGCGGGTACAGCTCCGATTTGGTGATATACAGAAGCGCGTCCATAAACCCGTTCCAGCGTCCTACGGCGTAGAACAGGCTGAGCGTAGCCAGCACCGGGAGAGACAAGGGCAGCACCAGTCGGATCAGAATCTTGAAATGGCCTGCTCCGTCCATACGCGCGGATTCTTCCAGCTCCAGCGGAATAGAAGAGAAGAACGTCTTGATAATGAGCAGATAGAAGGCATTAATCGCTCCCGGCAGAATGAGCGCCCAGACCGTATCGAGCAGATGCAGGTTTTTGATCAGCAAATATTCCGGAATGATGCCGCCGCTGAAGAACATGGTCAGCACGATGATGAGCAGGAACAGAGTTCTCCCCTTCAGCCTCTCTTTGGTTAGCGGGTAAGCAGCCATAACCGTCATAATCATAGAGAAAACGGTAAACAGCGTGACAAGCCCGATGGTAAACACCAGGGAGCGAATCATTTCCGGATTGCCGAATACGGTCTTGTAAGCCGTCAAATCGATGTCCATGGGAATAATGGTGACCTTACCGGCCATGATCGGGCTGTTGGAGCTAAGCGACAGGGCGAAGATATGGAGCATAGGCACGAGGCATAATACTCCCGCTACGGTGATAAAGCATATAATGATCGCATCGACGACTCTTTCGTTTCCGTTTCTGGTCATAATTCTCCTCCCCCTACCAAATGCCTTGATCGTTGACTTTGCGGGAAATAAAATCGGCGGACAGCAGGAAGATGAGCCCGACAACAGCCTGGAACAGGCCGATAGCGGTAGCGATCGTATAACGCGCCGACTGGATCCCGATCTTGTACACATAGGTGCTGATCACTTCAGATACATCCGTTACAAGGGGATTGCTCAGGACGAAAGGACGGTCAAAGCCAATGCTGGCCATATGTCCGATATTAATGATTAATAGAATGATAATCGTCGGCTTGATGCCAGGCATGGTAATATGCCAGATTTTCCGCATCCGGTTCGCTCCGTCCACATCTGCCGCTTCATACAGGTCTCTGTTGATGCCGGTCAGAGCGGCCAGATAGATGATGGTTCCCCACCCTGCGCTTTGCCATATGCCGATGCCCAGGTAAGAGAGAACCCAATACAGCGGCTCGGTCAGGAATGGAATCGCTTCCAATCCGAATGATTTTAAAATAATGTTCACGATACCGGTGTTCGTTGCGAGCAATTGGAGAGCCATCCCGCCAATAATGACCCAGGAAATGAAATGCGGCAAATACAGGATCGTCTGGGCTCCCTTCTTGAACCACTTCACACGCAGCTCGTTAAGCAGGATCGCCAGAATAATCGGGATGGGGAAGCTGATCACCAAATCCAGAAAATTCAGTACAAAGGTGTTGCGCAGCGCATTGTAGAAAGCATCCATGGCGAACACTTCCCGGAATGTCTCAAAACCGATCCAGGGGCTTGCCAGAACTCCTTTAAACATGTTGTAGTCCTTGAACGCAATAATGATGCCAAACATGGGAACATACTTGAACAAGACAAAATAAACCAAGGGCAATATCAACAGCGCATATAATTGCCAATCCCGCTTCAGCGTCTTGAAACGGATACGCCGTACGCGGACTGCCGTCTTTTCTTGCCGGCTGGTCGTTGCAGTAGCCATGGTAAGCCTCCTCTTCCTAAATGTGACAAACCGTTCTTGAGCACCAGTCTAACACCCGTCCGCCACGCTTGGAAATTAACAATAATCGGGAGGTTAACCTGACCAAAATCTGCTAGGCGCCGGGGCAGTTAACACTTTTTAATGAACTTAACCTTTCTTGAAAACGGAGAATTTCCCTTGATCCACAGGCAAAACCCCGCTTAGTATGAAGAAATTCTCAGCGGCGTTAGCGCTCCATCAGGAGGGAATCGCGTAAGCCGGGTCGATCTTGCCGGCTTTTTCAAGAATAATGTAAAGAATTTTGGCGGCTTCGGCGCGCGTTGTGTTGCCGAGAGGATCAAAAATGTTGTTCCCCTTGCCTGCGATGATGGAGGCCGACTGCATTTGATACACGGCAGCTTTTGCATAGCCGCCTATCAATTGATCATCCGCAAATGCTGCTTTCTCCTGTCCTGCCTTGAGATCCATGTCGAAAGTGGAAGCAAGGCGCGACATAATGACCGTGATGTCCTGACGCCTGATCGGATCGTTCGGGCCAAACGCTTTTTCGGTGTAGCCGGTCACAATCCCGTTGTCCGTGGCCCAGGCTATGGCGTTCGTATACCATCCGCCGGTTACAGTGTCCCTGAAGGTCAGCGGGCCGCCGGGCTGCGCTCCGCTGCCAAACGCGTTGTAGAACATCTGCACAAATTCGGCGCGGGTGAGCTTGCCGTTCGGACTGAACTTGCCGTTTCCAACGCCGGACACAACCTGCTGTGCGGCGAGAGAAAGAATGTAGCTTTCCGCCCAGTGTCCGCTTATATCGGTGAAGCTGGGCAAACCGGCGAGAGGGACAGCATCGTCAAGCACGATCTCAATATTTGCGTTTTGCTCATCCAGGATAATGGTTTTGCCGCCGCCACTGCCGCCGCCTGTACCGGAATTTTCTCCGCCGGGATTGGCCTCGCTGCCAGGACGGGAAATCTGAATGGTCTGTTCTTTCTTTGGAGTGGAAACCGGTTTGCCGTCGCCGTCATAACGGCTTACCGCGGGAGAAATAGAGATGGTTTCATTCGCGTTACCCTGATAATTTAATTTCAACACACCTACCTCAAGCTTGCCGGAGAAAACATTCTTTCCTTCTGTCGTCATGCCGCCAATGAGGTGCCGGGTGCCGTTATACTGATAAAGGCTTGTAAAACTCGACTCCATCTCATGGCTTACATACTTTATGCCATCCGACAATTCTACCGACATCTCCACGCCGGCATATTTTTCTTTTTCCGTGAGGGAAATCGTCACCGTGAATTCGGTCAGTGCAGTTTCCACATTGATCGGTGCGGCTTCGGCATTCGATGGAGCGGCATTCACCTGCAGGCCGGCCATACAAACCAATAGAACAAATGAGAGCGCAATACATACTGCGTGACGCGATTTTCTCAAAACTCTCATGATATTTTCCTCCTAAGCGTGTCGGCACCGGGATAACGTACTCCCGGCGCCGGTCACAATCTTTCCTGAATGAACGATTTGGCTGCTGTTAAAATCCTATGCTGTTGTCATTAAGAACCTGGATGAAGACCAGCAGGTCGTCTATGCCCACCTTGCCATCGCCCGTATAATCGGCGCGATAGGCGTTCTCCCGCCAGTTGCTGTCGAGGCTGGAGGCTCCGTAGTAGCCGGCAACGGCATAGAAGTCGTTCCAGTCAACGACTTTGTCGTTGTTAATATCGTAGGTAAGCACCATATAGGAGCCCACCGTCACCGTCGCCGTGTTATTCAGCGGAGTGACAGCTAATTCGTTTTTGCCATTGCTTGCAAACTCAATGATGATCTCCACGCTCACGTCGCCGACATAACCCGCGGGAACGGTAAAGTTCAGATCAAGCAGGTTCAAAAGATTCTCTCCGGAGGAGATAGGAGCGCCCAGCTTGGCAACGGCAAGCTGAAGCTCCTTCTTGTCTGCGTCGTTCTTGGCGTCTACAACCGATACGCCGGATTTGCCGACTGCGCTTACGTATGTGAGATCCGCGTCGTATTTCACCCTGGCGTTGAAGCCCTGCAAGCCGGTGTAATTTCCTGCGTCAAGCGTGAATTTTACAGATGTTTCCTTATCTTTGCTGTTGACGATGACGCTTTCCGGCACATTGACCGTGTAGATGATGCTCTCGGGCAATGTGGCCGTAATATTGAACTTGGCGGTGAAGCCGGAGAAGCTGACTGTCGCCTCTGTGGTGCCGGCTTTTTGCACCAGCGTACCGTCCTTCACGTCGGTTTCATAGCTGCTGACTGCCTTGGATGTGCCATCCTCAAAGGCTGCGGTAACAACAAGCCCCGTCAGATCAATGCGCTCGCCAACCTTGTACTCCACCTTGTTCGGCGGCGTGACGGTGATGCCGGTAACGGCCTTCGGCGCGAGATCAAAGACGTAAGGCTTGACATTGACGTTGCCCGCCGCATCCTTCAGCCGGACAAGCGTGAGTTCGCTGCCTGCAGAGAGAGGCTTGTCAAAGCCGATGGTGACGATGGTGTTGTTCTCACTCCACTGGACGGTGTAATCCTCGGCGAAATTTGTGCCGAAGCCGAAGTTCTGCGGATCCATCGGATTCGCAAAGCCTACGGATACGCTGGTGTCGGCCGCCGTGATCATCGTGTTCTTGGGATTGAAGGTAACGTCTCCCAGCTTGGTGGTCGGCCACGGAAGCGATTCCGGCCTTTCGCCCGTATCAGTGTTCTTGTTCGGGAACTGCGGCCAGTTGGGACTCGGCCCGATCTTGATATTGGTGGACGGCCAGGACGGCGGCAGGACAGCCTTGGCCATGTTCAAATCATAAGAGAACTGGAAATTATAATCGGGCAATGATTCGAGTTTGACATCCTCAAGACGGACAACCCTGTTCACTCCTGCTGTATAAACGGCCGGGAAGCCGGGAACATCTTCCTGGAAGAATGAGTGCTTGTTGGTGTTGTCCGCATCGGCGCTGGAATAGCCTGTCAGGATAGAAGCGCCGTAAGGAAGAATCCAGCCGGGCTCCTGTGCTTCGTTCACGCTGGCCGGAACCGGCACGTCGTTGGCGAAGATCTTGATGGCATTCTCGTCTACTTTGCTCGTGAAGCCGAAGATCCAGCGTTGATTGTCGCCGGTGTCGTCAGCCGTGAGGCTGGTACGGAGGATACCCGTCAGGTCATAGCTCTGGAGATAGACCGTCTGGCTGTCCTTGGCCTTGCCGATGGTGGAGAGCGTGTAGCGGCCCGCCGCAACCTTGTCGGCGCTGAGGGTGAAGGTGGCGACGCCGCCAACAACATCAGCGGTATAGACGCCAGCACCCGTGTTCAACATCACCTGCGAAGCGTCGGAATACGCCTTGATCGTTGCCGGATAACCTGCTGTTACCATCTCGTTCGTGGTATAGAGTGAATATTTGCCCGGCCGTGACCATTGAATATACGAGCTGTCTACCTCAAACGGATAGCTCGACATTTCCCATACGCTGCCGTAGGTTGCCGCCGGGCGAACCGGCGGGTTGACGTTAACGCCGAGCGTATCGGGTCCCTCAACCTTGAGAGGATCGCCGTATTTTCCGCCGTGGAACTCGCGGTCCATCATAGCCAGCACATAGGCGTGGTCGCGGTCCTGAAAGGCATGCGCGCCGTCATGGACATATACGCCGATATTGCCGCCTGCGCCGAGCAGCTCATAGACCTCTTTGGCGGCGACAGTGGCAAGCACGTTGGACGGGGAGCCCAGCCAATCAAAGCCTTCCCCGGTAAAGGTGATAAGCGGCCTCGGAGCGACCAGCGCCGCAAGAGCATGCGAATCAAACGGAAGCTTGTCAAGGTCAAAGCGGAAATCCTCGGCCTTGACGCCAAGCCAGTGGGCTTCGCTTGGAGACAGCAGGTTTGTCGGCTTCTCGTTGCGGAAGAAGCTGCGGTTCATGTTGGAGTTGCTGTAGGAGGCATTGGGAGCCCCGTTCGCGCTGTTCGGCACGTTGTAGTTGTAGATGCGGCCCTCGGAGGAATAGCGCATGGACGCTATGCCGCCCTGACCGGGATCTACGGGCACAACAATGCTGATGCGCTCGTCGAACGCCCCGGCGAGAGCCGCGCCCTTGCCGTTGCGGGACACGCCGGTGACGACCGAGCGGGTCGGGTCGATAAGGCCTTGATACGCGCCGTTCTCGAGCGCGTCAATGGTCCGGGAGATGCCCCATGCCCATGCCATCAGCGCGCCGGAATCGCCCTCGTACGTATCCTTGTTGAATGGATACAACGTGGTGTACAGGCCGGTGCGGCTGGCGCTGTCGCTGTAGATCGTGCCGGTGGGGTTGTTCATCACGGCATAGCCATGACGCAGGAAGGCGTTGCGCATATTGGCGGAAACGCCGCCGCCTACGCCGATAACAAAGGGATAGGGAGGCGCGATGTTCGTTTCGCCGTTTTTCAGATCGGCATCCGCCACACCTTCCTTATAGGTCGGGATGTAAATGCCGGTCACGTTGTAGCTGCCGGATTTTCCGTTTTCCGGGTTATTGACGGTAACCGTCAACGCTGCGTTGCTCGTACCGAAGGTGCCGGAATAGGTAACATCCTCCTTCCTGGTCTGTTCCTTATGGCCGTAGTAGTAGTACTGCAGTTCGTCGGAGATCTCCGCCCGGCGCTGATCCCACTCAGCCTTTGTGGTCGCATAACCGTTCGTTCCCTTCGTCGGGTCAAGGAATTTAAACAGGTCGGGCAGGCCGTCGGAGCTGGGCAGCTTATTGATGTCCGTAGGGAAATACTCGCGTCCCGCGGGAGGCTGGGCTTGGGACGGACCCTGGTTGGATGGATAATACGCATTTGTAGCGAAGACGGAGGGCACCATTGAGAAGCTCAGAAGTACGCCCAGGATGGCACTTAACAGTTTTTTCTTGGTTTTCATGCATCTTCCTCCTGTTTTTTTGAGTAGACATTGTTCATTTACATTGGAACCAGCCAACAGCCAGAGCTTCGGTTCCATTTATCCGCTGCTGTTTGATTGACTTTGCAGTTTAAGGCAGCATTGCCGCTTGGAAGCAGCTCCACCTCCCTTTCGAAATCAGCTGTTATTTTGCCTTGCAGCGGCACGGCCAGAAATGAAATCGCTTCCATTCCTTCAAATCATGTTCCCCTTCCGGTGCCGTTTGTTCGCTTCGAGCGTTGCCAATCCCGCTGTCATCTATTAACAGCGGACATGCCGTGCGCGGCTGCTGTCTTCTTGCCTGTTTGCCGGTGCAGCAGCCGCATGAGCCCTCCCCTTCCTGATTGTGGCAAACATTCTTGACCACCAATCTAACACCCGTCCGCCACACTTGGAAATTAACAATAATTGGGCAACTAACCCGCACCAAACAAGCCCTGCACAACGTGATTATTACGGTTTTAACAGACTTAACCATTCTTGAAAACCGGGGAATTTCCCCGGAAAACGCAGTAATCTAACGGTCGGAACGGTGCAGGCTGCGGTATTCTCCGGGAGGGAGGTTGTACAGCTTCTTGAAGGCCCGGTGGAAGGAAATGACATGATTGTATCCGACCTTCTCCGCGATGATTAAGATAGGTTCATCCGACTCCACGAGCAGCCGTTTGGCATGGCCAAACCGCAGCTTCAGTACATAGTCGATAAACTTCTCACCAAGCTCTTCTTTGAACAAATGACTGAGCGTGCTGGACTCCAGGCCGAATCTGTCGCTAATCTGTATGAGCGACAAGCCTGGGTCCGCGTAATGCTCATCAATATAATTTTTCACCTGGAAGGCAACGCTATGATGCTTTCTGTTGATGCGCTGCCGCATGAGCTCGCCTTCGAGCTTTTCCATCGCAGCCGTCAGCTGCTTCTGCAGCTCAGCCAGCGTTTCGGAATCGTCCACCAGCTCCTCGAATAAAAGCTCATAATACTCCATCCAGAGGAGCTGAATATCCGGGGACAACATGCCTAGCTCTTTCGTCAGCTGCCTCGTCATATTGCTCATAAACTCTTCCATCGCCTGTTTGGTCACCAAAGTCGCATTCATCGATTCGAAAATTCGGATGAGCTTCTCCTTCCAGCTCTTCTCGTCTTTTCGGAAGGACTGCGTCATATCCTGAACGGCCTGGAAATAGAAATAGGCATCCCCGTCAGCCTTTGTTTGCCTCATTCGATTATCGATAACGGTATTCGTTCCGAAAACCGCTTTGTAGGAGACATTTTCCTGCGCATTGCGACAGGATTGAACGATCATAGGGACGGAACTTGATTCTTCGCCGATCCCTGCCGAAATGGTCAGCTCCAGATGGCGGTTGATCCATGTCCGAAATTCCTCGCATATCAATTGCATCGTGTCGCCGTATGGCGTTCCCGATTCAAACAAATGAACGGCAAACACAATTTGATAAGGCTTCATCCAGGCATGCCATACGAACAAATCCCGCTGCTGTGCCAGCTCCCGGAAAGCGCTTTCCAAAATGAATTTCAATAGATGCTGGTCGCTCTGCTTATACTTTTTGGTAAATGCAGTATAATGATCGATTTCCAGCGCGACGATACCAAGACGGTCGAATGCATGCGGCAGGCTGAGTGCGGCCATTTGCCGCCCCCACTCGGCCTGGCTTGATGTCCGGTGTCCCGCCAGAAGCTCCTGAAACAGCTGCTGCTGGCGCAGTGCCGTGTCTTCTTTATACAGATTGTCGTAATCAAGCGACTTTTTGAGCAAATGATCCAGTGCGGTCTCGATGAAAGCAAACTCGTTGCGGGGGGTCTTCCTGCCAATCTCTTCGCCTTTGCGGGCCGTATAACCGCCGACCTTTCCGAAGATAGCCTCAAGCGGCTTGTAGTGCATATGGGTAATGAATGTAAATCCGCCGAGCGCAAGCACGATCATGATCAGCACAACAATTACCCAAACATTCGAGAGAAAGGACAGCACAGTAAACTGCTTCGCATGCACGCTGTCGGTATAGTAATACCATCCCGTATAGGGGGAATGAGCATATATTTGCGGCGGATCGACCGCTGCGCTTCTTGTTTGAAAAGGCTGTCGCTCCGAATCCAGCAACCAGACGGAGCCGCTGCTTTTCTCAACGAAACTGTTCAGAAACTCGACGATGGAGTCGGTATAAATGCTGACGACCACCGCTCCTTGCTTCAACGATGCGTTCGGGAATAACTTGACGAGAGAAACGACCTTCTGGGGATTATGGTCCGGCATCGACAGGGAATAAGCCCTCGGGTTCGTCCAGCCGGACAGCCCCTGGCTGCCGTAGGCGGACATCAGAAACGGCTTGTCGGCAAACGACGCCAGCTGATAGGCTCCCGAGTCGGCTAGTACCCGCCTGTCGGACTCCTTGTACAGATAGATGGAATGGACAAAAGGAAACAACGATTTCAAATCGATCAGGTTCTTTTGAATGACGAAGTAATCATAGACGGTTTTGGGCCTGTCGGAGAAATAGTCCTGTATCGCGTTATTATTCACCAGTCCGCTGACGACGTTGCGTTCGATCAGCTTCAGGTTCGCATCGGTATTGCGCATCATTTGCTCGACAATTGTTCGATTCGTATCCATGTATCTGTTCTCGGAGGCATTATTGAGCACGGTGAAAAACACAAAAATAATGGAAGAAATAACTACGAAGAAAATCGGAGTATACGAAAGCAGCATGCGGTAATACCAATTCATCCTCAATCGAATCCACGCTCCTGTTCTCGGCGTTTCGATTAGAAAAAAAAGCAGAAGGTCAGTCGGGAATCGCCACCGGGTATGTAATGGGGTCCGGATTATTACGCCTTATTGATTTTATCGGTCACCACCCTCTCACGCTCACCTGACGAGCAAATCAGACTATGGGGAAAATTGTATCAACTATGGATAGAAATTCATATGCGAATGATGCACGATTTGCTTTAAAATAGCACGATATTTGTAAGCGTATACATTTATTTATCGGAAGATCGAGAGGCCTTTCCATTTTCTTCGGGTTAAATGGTTTGCCTTTCTATTGAACATCAGGAAGAAAGGCATGCCGGAATTCCGGATTCAACATCTGGAATTCAAGCATGCCTTTCTGATTTGCTGAAATTGAAATTGTCATACATGGCGGCGGCAGGCCGGGCCCTTCACAGCTCTGTCGGATTCATGCCGGTGATTTTTTTGAACAGGGTACTGAAATAGGGGACATTCTTATAGCCGACCCGTTCGGCTACCTCGTATACCATCAGATTCTGCTCAAGCAGCAGCTCTCTCGCCTTCTCGATCCGCACCCGGGTAAGATAGTTGTTGAAGGTTTCACCCGTCATATTTTTGAAAATAATAGATAAATGATTCCGCGAAATAAAAACCTTGTCCGACAGCTCGGCAAGAGTCACTTCCTCCGCGTAATGCTCATGAATAAAATGCGTCATAAAATCTACGACCTGCCTGTGCTTGCTGCTCCCTTTCCACTGCCGGTTGCTGCAAATCACGGATATTTTGGTTGTGAGCCATTCCGCCAATTGCTCCGGCCGGGTCAGGCCGAACAATTCTTTGGCAATCTGATCATTCGCGAACAGATCGTCAAGCACCAGGCCTGCTTCATACAGGCAATACGTAAAAATGCCCCATAGTTCGCTTCCCAGCATCTGTATATAATCCTGCGTCATCCCGCCTTGCTTCTCCAGCTTTCCGATATAATCGGCAACAAGCTGATGCGCTTCGGCCTCCTTGGACGCTTTGATGGCGCTTGCCAGTTTATAAGAGAATTTGACGGGAAACAGGACAACCGCTTCCTGCTCTCTTATTTTCTGTCTGTAGGCAAACAAATCGTAAGCAGGGACAACCCGCCGGTCCCTCAAATCAATAGCTCGGAAGGCTTCCTCCGTCGAATCCGGGATTTTCACCCATTCCCCCTTGACGCCACCGATCCCGACGCGAATAACCAGCTTCAGGTAAAGCTTGATGCTGTCGATCAGCTTGAGGCCCAGTTCCTCCAGCTTCTTCTCCACCTGCTCCGGGCTTCCGGCTCCCGGGTGGACGATGATCAGCGCTCTTGTGCTGTGGAGCTCCGTGTATTCCATATGGGGGAACACTTTACCGGCGACCTCGCATGCGATATTGCTGATGGCAAAACGAAACAGGTTCCAGTCAGACAGGGAAAGCTCGCTTGCACGAACATCGCGGACCAGATCAACGCCGAGCGTTGCATGATTGCTCTCCAGCCAGTAGAGGTAAGGCTGCGGCAGATGGCTGCCATTCTGGTAGGAGCTGTCCAGTGTGCCGACCGCAGCCGATCGCACCCACTCCTTCTCGATGAAAGGCTCGTACAGCATCAGCTTATGCTCAAGCTCGCCTTGCCGGACTCTTTTCTCTTCTTCTTCCACCAGCTCCTGAATAACTTTACCTATTATTGATTTTAAAGTCGGCACGCTGATCGGCTTGGATACATAATCGCTTACGTTATGCCTCAGCGCCTGTCTGGCATGCTCGAAATCCGAATATCCGCTAAGAATGATGATTTTGCCGTTAAACCCTTCTTTCCGCAGCTGCTCCATCATATCCAGGCCGTTCATCACCGGCATATAAATATCGGTGATCACAATATCCGGCTCGGTCTCCCGGATCAAGTCCAGTCCGTCTTCGCCGTTCAAGGCTTCCCCCGCCCACTGCGCATTCAGCTCATCCCAGGGTATAACGCGCTTCATTCCTTGCAGCACATGGCGTTCATCGTCAATGATGGCAATCTTCCACACAAAACAGACCTCCTTTAACTTCAACAGCAGTGAAGAAATCGCTTTCACTCTTTATACTACCAATCCGTATCAGACATGCAAATCTTAGAGATTCACCCTTTATTTTTAAAAGCTTAACAATTTATACGGGATTGTTATCTGCCTGCTCTTTAGGCTGCGGCTCGGTCAGCAGCGGAAGGGTAATTTCGACCCTGGTTCCCCCTTCTTCCCGATCCGTCAGGACAACACCATAGCAATCTCCGAAATAACCGGCGATTCTCTCCCGTACATTACGGATGCCGTAGCCTCCCGTACGACGTTTCTGTTTCCCCTCCGCCACGCGCTTGAGTCCGGTACCGTCATCATCAATGATGATTTGTAAAGAATGGTTCCTGCTGCTCATCTGAATACGGATGTGACCGTTAATTCGCTTATTAAAGCCGTGGACGACCGAATTCTCCACGAACGGTTGAAGGGTTAGCTTCGGAATAAACAAATGCTGGATGTCTTGCGGAACCTCTATCGTATACTGCAATCCGCCTCCCCAGCGCAGCTGCTGGATCTCCAGATAGCAATTGATATGCTCAAGCTCCTCGCTGATTGTGATAAAGCTCTCGCCATTGGACAAGCCGATCCGGAACATACGCCCCATCAGCTCCAGAATCCGGCTGAGCTCGCCCTGTCCGGCTTCAATGGCCATCCAGTTGAGCTGATCCAGCATATTGTACAGAAAATGCGGGTTGATATTGGCCTGCAGCGCCTCAATCTCGGCTTTTTTCTGCTGCTCATACCGGCGTTGAACGGATAGATACAATTCCTCGATGCGCTCATTCTGTTTACGGTAACCAGCAAACAAATAACCGAATTCATTCTCGTAATCCGCCGGGAGCTCCACATTGTTGCCGCTTACAGAATACTGTCTCATCGCCGTTACCATCTCTTTGATCGGCTTCGTGAACTGTCCGCTTAGATAGTGGGTAAGCAGCAGCACCAACAGAACGGCTGCAATGCCGATGAGTACAATCACCTCGGCCAACTGGAAGCTGCTTGCCGTAATTTGATCCCATGGCGTGATTTCCACCAAAGTCCAACTGGAATCAGTCAGCTTCGAATAAACAAGGAGTGAATCACGCACCTCCGGATTTCCCCGGATATGGACATAACCGGATTGGTCGCTTTTGACATCGATCCATTTGGACAGCTCCGTCTGATTCAGCGCCTGGCCGATCTTCAGAAACTGCTGCCCCTCGGTGTTCGTCATCATACGATTCGATCCCGAGGAATTGCCCTTCAGCAGCGTCTGAATTTCCTTGGCCTTCACATGAACGACAAGCACACCTAAATATTTGTCTTCATACACAATCTTTCTGGCAAAGCTGAGCACGGGAACATCGCCTTGAAAGCTCGGAATCTCATGCTCGCTGGACCACGCAAAATCGCTGTTGACGAGATATTGAGACCAATCCTGTTTATTCAGATCCTTGATATTGCGAAATTGGATATAGCTTTTGGCATCCCCGCTTTGAGGGCGGTCCATGTACAAATCGATCCCCTGGATAAGCGGTATGGAATAGGTCAGATTCGCCAGCGCGCGTTCAACTCCCACGTACCCCCGGTACCGGTCAAATTCATCCTGCGTGTTCACAAGAAAGGTGATCAGCTCATTGTCCCGGGAGGTAGACAGCGAGATTTGCTCGATCATGACAAGACGCGTCGTGATTTCATTATTCAGCTCATCGAGCAATTGCTGCTGGTAGTGGGAGGTGGTCCGCACAAGCGCCTTCGACGAGAGGTTGTAGCTTGTCCATGCGACGAAGGCAAGGACCACTATGATCAGCAAGGCGAAGCTGCGGAAGAAGAGGCGGTCGATTCTGAATTTTTTGAACGGATTGGTCATGCCGATTCACTTCCTTTATCTTCCGTCTCAGGCGAAAGAAACGGTAAAGCCGCGAATGAGATTCGCCGCTTTACCGCTATTGGACTCCTAATTGTTCTTCATCTTATCCTTTTATCCCGGTTGTTGCAATTCCTTCAACAAAATACTTCTGCAGGAACATAAAGACGAGCGTGGCAGGAATGATGGATACAAGCGACATCGCCAGCAGCTGGCCCCATTGCTGGGCGGATTGGGAATCGTTGATCATCCGCAGCGCCAGGCCGACCGTATATTTGTCTACCGAGTTGATGTACAGCAGATGACCGAGGAAATCGTCCCAATTCCACAGGAAGCAGAAGATCATGACGGTAACGATAGCAGGCTTGGTCAGGGGCATGACGACTCTCCAATAAATATCGAACCAGGTGCAGCCGTCCATTTTGGCCGATTCGTCAAGCTCTCTCGGAATCCCGCGCACAAATTGAATCAGCAGGAAGACAAAGAACGTTCCGCCCGCCCCGCTTGCCAGCAGGTGAGGCACGATAAACGGCAGATACGTGTTGACCCAGCCCAGCTGATAAAACAAGGCATATTGAGGAATAATCAGCACCTGTCCCGGCATCATCAGCGTCAGCATGAGCAGTGCGAACCAGAAGCTTTTGAGCGGAAAGTCCAGCCTTGCGAATCCGAACGCAACAAGCGTGCTGGAAATAAGCGTAGCAATGAGCACGGCAAGCTCCAGTCCGAATGTGTTGAGATAAAAATCCGTGAAGGAATGCCCGGGAACCGAGTTCCAGCCTTTTACAAAGTTGCTCCATTGGGGTACGGAAGGAAATATGTTCGGCGAGCTAAGCTCGCTGTTTTGTTTGAGCGATGCGCCGATCCACCAAAGGACCGGGTACAGCATCAAGATGCTGAAGACGATCATGAAAATATGCCGGACAGCCAGACTCCATTTTTTTGTCATTTGCGCTTTCTCCCTCCCGGCTGAGCTTCGTAGAACACCCAATATTTCGAGGTGCCGGCGATAACGACCGTTGCCACCACAATGATGACGAGCATAATCCAGGCCAATGCCGAGGAGTAGCCCAGCTGATACCGGCTGAATGCCCGCTCATACAAGTAAAGAGCATAGACATAGGTGGAGTTCATCGGCCCCCCGTTCGTAATGACAAAAGCCGAAGTGAACATCTGGAACGCGCCGATAACGGCCATGACAAGATTGAAGTACAAGATCGGCGAAAGCATGGGCAGCGTAATTCTGAAAAACTGAATGGGCTTGTTGGCGCCGTCCACCGACGAGGCTTCGTACAGATCGTTTGGAATCTGCTTCAGTCCTGCAAGAAAAATGACCATGGTCGAGCCGAATTGCCAGACCGTGAGCAGAACGAGCGTCCCCAGTGCCGTATCGGGGCTTGTGATCCATCCTTTTCCCTCTATGCCGAAGACCGCAATAATTTTATTGAATATCCCATCAACGCCGAAAATATTCCGCCACAGCAGCGACACCGCTATGCTTCCGCCAATCAGCGAAGGGAAATATATCGCTGTGCGGTAGAAGCTGATACCCTTTATCGCCTTATTAAGCACCAATGCTACGAACAGGGCAGCGGCGAGCTTCAACGGAACGGATGCAATGACGTACATGAACGTTACTTTTACGGACTGCACGAATTTGGGATCTTCCGTAAATATAAGCTCGTAGTTGCGGGTGCCTACCCATTTGATGGGCTCCATCAAGGTGTAGTCGGTAAGCGAATAATACAATGACAAGAATAGTGGATACGCGGTAAGTCCGATAAAGCCGAGCAGCCAAGGTGAAATAAACAAGTAGCCCGCAACGGGAGCGTTCCATCTGCTTGGGGTAGAACGCTTTTTCCTGGCGTTCTCAGTAATGTTTGCGGTAACGGCTGTGGAACGTTTCATGTGTAGTCACCTCTTGTAATCAATTTTATACTTTAAGTATAAAGGCGGGTTCCCCTAGACTAAAGGAGAGGAATCCTCGAATTCTTTCAAAATATAACGAAAAAAAAAGAAGAAGCGGCATTCTCGCCGCTTCTTCCAGAAGGTCCCGCGGTCACGCCGCTCCCCCGGGGTTACACCATTCGGAAGATATGCTTCCCGGAAATAAAATGAACCGGAATTGCAGGAAACCAGTCTTCGATCCGCTTGGACAGATACTTCATGCCGGGTTCTTCGCTTTGGGCATGACCCAGCATGATCAAAGCCTTCCGTCCGTGCTGATGGACAGCATCGCGCACATATTCCGGAGTCTCCCATTCCGGGCCTTCCCCTGCTATAATCAAGTCCACATTCTCTTTCCCCAAGAGCGGGATGGACAAGGCGCCTCCGCCTCTGTACCCTACCAGCAACCCGATCCGAGTACATGTCATGGATAAATCCCCGACCACGCGTACGTTGGGGATGTCCAGATTGCGCTTCGCGCATTCGGCTATTTCTTGGACAGTCATAGCCGGAACAGTGACAATTGAAGCCGCCGGCTGATGCTCAATCACACAGGATGCCCAGCCCAATTCCTCGATTAACCCTGCCATAATCCCGTCAGGCCGATAACGGTGCCAATAATCGTGAAACCTGTAAATAGCGATGCCGGACTCGTCGACAAGCTTTTGTTTTTGCTGATAGACCGGATCATGCTGCAGGGCTTCTCCTTGGTTATGGTGGCTGTAAAATGTTCCCTCATGCGAGATAATCAGATTCGCTCCCGCTGCAATTGCCTGTTCAATCACGTCCTGCGTCGCCATGAACGTGGTCGCGATTCCCTTCACAGCTGTGGACGGATCTCCTGACTCCAGCCCGTCTACCGTTTGCTCAAGCCGGTCAACGGGCTCCGTTAATTTATTCAAGACATCATTAATGGATATCGTCATGGCTGCCTCCCCCTCAATAACGCCAGGCCCGGAACAATGTCTGTTCCGGGCCTCACGTTCTTTATTTGTTATTCATATGCCTTTGCTGCCGACTTCAGCTGCTCGAAAGCCTGCTCCGGTGTTATTTTGTTGAAGCTGAGCGAATCGCGGACAAGCGGCCAATCCTTGTCCACATAATTCGTCCAGCCCCCAGGTCCGGCTGTCCAGGTTTGTCCGTCCTTCTGCGTTTCGCGAAGAAGCCCCATGCCGACTTTATCGATATCGCTCATACTGGCTTCCAGTGCGGCCGCATTGTCCTTATTAACCGGCAGCCCGCGCGAGGTCTTCAATATTTTAGCCGCCTCAGGGTCGTTTACGAACCAATTGACGAATTTTTTGGCTTCGTCTGTTTTCTTGGAGGCTGCGGAAACTGCCAGATACATGGAAGGCTTGAGCCATCCGCCCGCTTCTGTCGAACGAGGCATTTCTACAAGCGCGTAAGCGCCCTGCTTTAAGCTGTCCCATGAACCGTAATTATTGGAAAAACTGAAACGAATGAGAATCTTGCCGGCAACCATCAGATCCAGCTGGGGATCAAATTCTTTGTCTGATGAATTGATATCTGCCGGAGGAACGATTCCTTCCTTGCGCAGCTCTTCGAATTTTTTGGTCCATTCCAGAAAAGTAGCCTCATCCACGTTGAATTTGCCGTCCTTCGACACAATCGTGCCTTTGCCTTTGCTGTACTGGAATGCCGAATAGGCAAAATAGTCGCCTGCATAATCCTTGGTAAAGTACTGTCCGTCCGGCAGCTTGCTTTTGGTTTCCTCCGCCAACGCGAAGAAATCGTCCCACGTCCAGTCATTGGCAGGCGTTTTAACTCCGAGCTTATCCAGCGCCGCCTTGTCGAAGATCATTCCATAAGCGACAGAACCCAGCGGCACGGCGTATTGATTGCCGTCTGCTTGTCCACCGGCCAGCAATTTCGGATCAATTTTACTTACATCGACTTCCGGCGTCAAGAGAGCCAGTTGATTACGGGCCGCCCAATCCGGAGTCCAGCCCGGATCGAGTTGAATAACATCCGGCGCGTTATTGGCCGCAGCCTGCGTTGACAGCTTGTCCAGATAACCGTCTATGCCGGAATACTCCGGTTCGAACGTAACATTCGGATTATTTTTCGTGTACAGATCAAGCGCCGCCAGTGTTGCCTCATGCCGCTCCTGGGCACCCCACCACATAATGCGCAGCTTGACCGGCTTATCTCCCGTTTCTGCTGCAGAGCCCGCAGACTCCGAACCGTTGTTTGGCTCATTTCCGCCGCCGCATGCGGCCAGCAAGCCCACTAAAGCAATTGCAGCGAAGACTGTCAGAGAACGCTTCCATTTCAACATCGTTAACCCTCCTGTTTTTGAACAATGAATATCCTGCTCTGCTATTAAGAGTAACAAGTTAGCATGAAAGTTCATATAAGAGCGATGCACGAATTATTTTAAAATAGCCCGATTTCTCAGGATCAGTTCACCCGCCCGACCGGAGGCTGCGGGGCTATAAGGTCAAAAAAAGCCGCGATATACGCGGCTTCCCGTGGAATGATCCTGATTTTGAATCCCGCCAGCATGGTTCACAAGCTAGTCCGATTCGCCCAGCTCCACATTGTGATAGACCTGTTGAACATCCTCCAAATCCTCCAGCGCGTCAATTAATTTCTCGAATTGCGCCTGGGAATCCTCTGGAAGAGTTACGTAATTCTGGGCAAGCATGGTCAGCTCCGCAACGGTAAATTCGGTAATACCGGCATTCTTGAACGCCTCCTGGACGGCATGGAATTGATCGGGCTCAGCATAAACAATAATAATCCCGTCTTCCTCCACAATGTCCCTCACATCAACGCCAGATTCCAGCAATAGCTCCATGACCTCATCCAATGACTTGTCCGCCAGGCCAAAAACAGCCGTTGAATCGAACATATACGATACCGAACCGCTGACTCCCATGCTGCCGCCATTCTTATTAAATGCGGAGCGAACCTCCGGAGCCGTGCGGTTTACGTTATTCGTCAACGTATCCACGATGACCATAGAGCCGTTCGGTCCGAAGCCCTCGTACCGCAGTTCTACATAGTTTTCATCGCCGCTGCCTTTTGCTTTTTCAATTGCGCGGTCAATGATCGCTTTTGGCACATTGTATGTTTTAGCCCGTTCGAGTACAACCCTCAGCGTCCGGTTTGATTCCGGATCGGGCTCGCCCTTCTTGGCCGCCACATAAATTTCCAGGCCAAACTTTGCATAAATACGGCTCACGTTCGCATCCTTGGATGCTTTCTTTTCTTTAATATTGTTCCACTTACGTCCCATACTGTCCCCGCTTTCTACTTTGCTTTACATTAATTATAGCCGATTTATTAAGCTGTAGGCCAGTCTTGCAACTAGAACCACTCGAAATCCAGCAAGAATTCATCAAACAACCATTTATTTTCCAATTTATTTATTCGATAAGTACGATCTATTCCATATCCATCTTCATTAAGATAAGTTACCAGGATTAAAATTTCACTGTCATTTATCCATTTCACCTGCTTTAATGCATACTCTGTAATTTTATAGACACCATCCTGTTTTCCAAGTTTCGAATATTCTTTAACCATTTCATCCAATGATTTATTGGAAATATCAATTTTATTTTCAATTACTGATTCTATGAATTTAGTTGAAGCGTACTCCTTCCACCGATTTATATCGTTATAATTGCCGAAATACAATTGTATTACATTTAAAATCTCGCCATGTTCTACGCTGAGTTGGGCAATTCCATTAAACGGGTCTTCTGTATAATATGTACTGTCAATAATGTTCGGATCGATATCGTTCTTTATTTCTTCTGCAATTGCTTGATCCGAATATTCTTGAGACTCTTTTTTGCTTTCAGTTTCTTTTTGACAGCCTATTACACTTAGAGACAATACTGCTAGAATTACTATCAATTTAGTCATAAAGCGCTCCCTGTTTTGAACAAGCTTTTATAAGTCCCCCATATTGTTTATCGAGAAGGCCATTCATTCTTCCACAAATTAATCAGTCACACTCAATAAAGCAGCACTCCCTTTTATATCTTACTCTGACTATATGAATTTTAAAGCTCATGCCAAGCAAAATCAACTCAAACCGCTGCTCCTGAGACTGCAGCCTTCACAGTGCGGACTGCACGCTGCAGCTTGCAGCCTGCGATCCGTATTTTCGAACCACGAGCCTCCATTGTGATTTTGTTAAACAGGTCAGAATCCTCTACATTACGAACGCCAGGCATATGCCATAATGATGATGACAGGCAATTCAACTTCAATGCTGAAGAAGAGGAGTGGCGGAAATGGAACGAAGGGAATACGGCAATACCGGCATGCAGGTGAGCATGCTGGGCTTTGGCGCGGCAGAAATCGGGTTTATTCAAGCAGAGGCCAGGACAATTGAACGGCTGCTCGGCAGCGCGCTTGATTCGGGATTGAATCTGATCGATACCGGCGAATGCTACGGCGACAGCGAAGAACTGATCGGGCAAGCAGTCGGCCATCGCCGGAGCGATTATTATTTGTTTACCAAATGCGGGCATGGCAAGGTGGCGGGATATGAGCGCCCGGACTGGGAGCCTTCGCTGCTGGAGGAGACGATCGACCGCAGCCTGAAGCGGCTGAGGACGGACTATATCGACGTCATTCATCTGCATAACTGCTCCGAGGACATTTTGCGTCAGGGCGACGTGATCGAGGTGCTGCTGCGGGCCAGAGAGAAGGGGAAAATCCGCTTCGCGGGCTACAGCGGCGACCATTACGCCGCGCTTTATGCCGTGCAGTGCGGAGCGTTCCAGTCGCTCCAGACTTCTGTCAGCATCGCCGATCAGGAAGCGATCGAGCTGACTTTGCCGGAGGCGGCCAGGCAGGGCATCGGCGTGGTGGCCAAGCGCCCCGTCGCCAACGCAGTCTGGTTCGCGCCGGAGAATATCAATAACGAGCGCCATCAGGAGAACTGGAACCGGCTGCAGAAGCTGGACTACGATTTTCTGCAAAAGGACGGCGAAGCCGTGCTGAAGACGGCGCTCCGCTTCACCCTGGCCGTTCCCGGCGTCCATTCGGCGATCGTCGGCACGGCCAGGGAAGGCAGATGGCAGCAGAATGCCGCCTATCTGCAGAATGGAGTACTCGGGCAGGCCGAATATGAAGCGATCCGCGCTGTTTGGAAGGAAAGGGCCGAGCCGGACTGGCGCGGACTCGGCTGAGCCGCAGCTTATAAAGTCTATAAGTTGGGATGAAAGTCCCCTTGCTCTGGTCTGTAACGGGGGGATCTGTTGAAACCAAGAAGAACCGGCTAACGCCGTCCTCTGGGAGCGCAACGAGTTTCTTCCCTCAGAAATATAAGCAAAGGCATAGTGGGTTTAAAACATTCTTCTATTTGAACAAAGCCGATTCTTCCTCTCTTGTCGCAGGAAAAATCGGCTTTTGTTTTCTCGTATTACTCCTCCACGATTGCGACCGGACGAGCCCAGCCGGCACTCGCCTTTTCGACTTTGACCGGAAAGCAGCTGACTTTGAAGCCAAACGGCTTCGGAATTTGCTCCAAATTGGCCAGCTTCTCGATTTGGCAATATTCGCGGTCCTTGCCGACATAATGCGCTGCCCAGAGGACGCCTTCCCTCGGCTGCTTCTTATACGCTTCAGCCTGCAGGTTGAGCGGGATATCCCAGCCCCAGCCGTCAGTACCGACTACCTTGATCCCTTGATCCAGCAGCCACAGCGTAGCCTCGGCTGATACCCCGGCGTGAAGGAACGCATAATGCTCGTGATACAGCCGTTTGTCCGCATCGCTCCGGATAAGTACGATATCGAGCGGTTTCAGCGTATACCCGATCCGTTTCAGCTCGGTAATCAGGTCATCCGTCTGAATCTCGTAACCAGGCGGCTTCCCGCTGAAATCGAGCACCACGCCATCAGAATAAAACCATTCCAGCGGCAGCTCGTCAATCGTCCTTGCCTGTTTTCCTTCCGAAGTCGGCCAGTAGTGCCACGGCGCATCAATATGAGTGCCAGCATGCGTGTTCAGCGTCACCGTTTCCGTCGCCCACGCCTTGCCTTCCGGAAAATCCTCCTGCTTGAGGCCGAGTGCCTCCGCCGCTTGCAGCGCCCCGTCCTCATGAGTCGCATACTCGATTTTCGCCGGCAGCGGCTCGCGGATGCTCGGACTGATCGGCACGCTCAAGTCGATAAGCTTCATCACATAAATCCCCCTTCATTGTCACCGGGTATTATACCATATTGCTCTAACTGCAGATCACCTGCCGTTATGAACATTTACGATAACTTAATCTTTCAGTTTATTCAGATACATCAGTCAACTGATGTATCTGAATAAGCGCTCCAGGAGCCAATTATTTTTTAGCCATATACTTGCGGATATCGAATGCAACGGCTGCGACGATAATGAGACCTTTAATGATCAGCTGCCAATAAGGGCTGACGCCGATAAAGGTCAGACCGTAGTTGATCACGCCGAAGATCAGCACGCCCGCCATAACGCCTGGCACCGTACCGATGCCGCCGGCCGTTGAAACACCCCCGACCACGCAGGCCGCAATGGCGTCAAGCTCGTACATATTGCCGTAATTGTTCGTCGCTCCGCCGGTGCGCGCCGCCTCCAGCACTCCCGCGAGTCCGTAGAGCGCCCCGGAGATGGAATAGACGGCAATGAGGCTGCGGGCAACATTAATGCCCGATACATGCGCCGCCTGAACGTTGCCGCCGATGGCGTACATGTTTTTGCCAAGCCGCGTTTTATTGAACACGACCCAGCAAATCAAGGCGACAATGACTGCGATAATGACAATGTTGGGGATCGAGTAGCCGCCCCCGAGATCGATAAAGCCGGAGCCCCATTTCGTGAAATCCGGGCGGAGGCCTCCGATCGGCTGCGACTGGTTCGGCTCCATGTCGAAGTAGATGGAGTTGACGCCGTATATGCCGACCATTGTGCCCAGCGTGGCGATGAACGGGGGCACGTGAAGCTTGGCGATGATCAAGCCGTTCACCAGTCCCACCAGCAAGCCCGCGATAATGCCCACAATAATGGGAGTGCCCACCCACAGCTGTGGGAGATCCGGAAAAAACCGGTTTGTGTACGACTCGATCTGAAGCATGGAAGCCGAGATGACGGCTGTCAGCCCGACAACCCGGCCCGCGGATAAATCCACCCCGCCCGTTATGAGAATGAACGCCGCGCCCAGCGCGATAATCAATCTTGTTGAGGATTGCTGCAGAATGTCGCGCAGCGTCGAAAAGCCCAAAAAATGCGGATCCGCAATCGCGATTCCGATAACCAGCAGTATCAATACAACGAATATAGCGCGCTGCGCCAAATAAGTTCTGACTTTCATCATGGTTTGTGTATTCATTCGTTAACCCTCCCTGATTCGACCGACCGCTGCTGTGCGGCCAGCCTCATGATCTCCTGCTCCGTTGCCGCGCCGCCCTCTACGATTCCCGTCTTACGGCCCTCGGACATGACCATGATCCGGTCGGACATGCCAATCAGCTCCGGCATTTCGGAGGAAATCATAATAATGCTTTTTCCCTGTTTGGCCAGCTGTGCAATAATCGTATAAATTTCATATTTGGCGCCGACATCAATGCCGCGCGTAGGCTCATCCAGAAGCAAAATATCCGGCTCGGTAAGCAGCCAGCGCGCAAGCAGCACCTTCTGCTGATTCCCTCCCGACAGATTACGGATCTGGGTATTCACCGACGGCGTCTTCGTCCGCAGCTTCTCGACATTCTGCTGCGCCTCTTCTCTTCCTTTGCGCTCATTCAGCAGGCCGGCCCGGTTCTGGTAGCGGCCCAAATTGGCTATAATCGTATTCTCGTACACCGACAGCACGGGAAATATGCCGGTGGCCCGCCTCTCCTCTGTCAGCAGGGCGATTCTATGCCTCTTCGCATCGGAAGGCGATTTGATCCTTACGGCTTTGCCATGGATCGATACGGTGCCGGAAGCGACGCTGCGAAGACCGAAAAGCGCTTCGACCAGCTCGGTCCGCTGCGCGCCGACAAGTCCGCCAAGACCCAGAATCTCCCCTTTGCGCAGTTCAAAGGATACGTTCTGGAACGATTTCGGATTCGCCGAGCTTAAGGACTCGACCTTCATCAGCGTATCCCCCGGCACATGCGTCCGTTCCGGGAAGCGCTCCGTCAAGTCGCGGCCGACCATCCGTTTAATGATCAGATCCATCGTCAGCTCGCCAGCCGCCCATGTCCCTACCCGCTTGCCGTCACGCATAATTGTCACATCGTCGGAAATACGCAGGATTTCCTCCATTTTGTGAGAGATATAGATGATGGATACACCGCGCGAGCGAAGCCGGTTAATGATGGTGAACAGCTGCTCCACCTCGTTGCCGGTAAGCGAGGATGTCGGTTCGTCCATGACGATTACCTTCGAATGGAACGATACGGCCTTGACGATTTCAAGCGACTGGATCTTCGAGACGGACAGCGATCCCGTCTGAGCCCGCGGATCGATATCGATATCAAGGTCGCGGAAGATCTCCAATGTATCCTGATACATTTTTTTTTCATTTACTAACCGGAATGGCCCATAGCCGAAGGTGGGAAACCGTCCGAGCCAAATATTTTCCATCACATTGCGGTAGGGCACCGGATGCAGCTCCTGATGAATCATGGAGACGCCCAGATTCAGGGCATCTCTGGAATTCTGGATCGCTACCTGCTGACCGCTAAGTTTAATCTCGCCCGAGTCCGGTTGATAAATGCCGAATAAACATTTCATTAACGTTGATTTGCCTGCGCCGTTCTCCCCCATCAGCGCATGAACGGTCCCCGGCCGGACATGCAGCGCAACCTGATCAAGGGCCTTCACACCCGGAAATTCCTTCGAAATGCCGTTCATTTCCAAAAGATATTCGCCCATTACGATCCCTCCACTCCCCGTTTAATGCAGCAGAAAGGGCCAGACGAGCTTTCCGCCTGCCCCTTTCCGGCTTCCCTTTTTACTTTGCGTCGTCCATGTTGTCCTTCGTGATTTTCACGTACGGTACCCATACATACTTGCCGTCTACAAGGTCGTAGCCGGTCGTTTCCTTGTTGGGCGTCTCGCCCTTGGCGACTGCTGCGGCAATGTTCAGCGTCGCTTTGCCCTGATTGACCGCATCGTTCAGGACAGTGCCCAGCATCGTCCCGTCCTGCAGCGCCTGCAGCGCGGGAGCCGTTGCATCTACGCCGACGACAGGCATTGTTTTATCGCCTGTGAAATAGCCAGCCGCCTTTAACGCCTCGATCGCTCCCAGAGCCATATCGTCGTTGTTCGCCAGCACCGCTTCGATTTTATCGCCATTGGCTGCAAGGAACGCCGACATCTTTTCCTGTCCCTTCACTCTGTCCCACATCGCCGTATCTTCCGCAACCTTCTCTACCTTGATGCCTGCCGCTTCAATTGCCTTGACCGAATACTCCGTACGAAGCTCCGCGTCCTGGTGGCCCGGCTCGCCCTTGAGCATGACATACTGCAGCACGCCATCGCCATTCTTGTCCGCTGCCGGGTTGGCTTTCCAGTAGTCTACGATCAGCTCCCCGGACATCGTGCCCGACTCCTCGGCCTTTGCGCCGACATAATACACTTTATCCCACTTCTGCATATCCTCCGGCAGCGGCTCGCGGTTGAAGAATACAATCGGCGTATCCGCTGCCTTTGCTTTATCGATCAGAGTGCCTGCCGCTGTCCGGTCTACCGAGTTGATAGCCAAAGCGCTCACCTTTTTCGTAATGAACAAATCAACCTTGTCGTTCTGCGTAGGCTGCGAGTTTTGGCTGTCGACGATATCGACAGTCGCCACTCCGCTTGCCGCCTCGGAAATGGCGTTGCGGACGCCCGTCATAAACGTGTCGTCAAATTTGTAAATGGCCACGCCGACTGTCGGCAAATCACCGCCGCTGCCCCCGTTTGATGCCGTATTTGGCTCATTCGAACAGCCGACCGCTGCCGTGGACAGCATCGCGCCAATGGCAAGTACTGAAATCATCTTTTTCATGCATACAACCTCCCGATTAATGTGTATTTGTTCCCGCTACGTTATCATTATGCTCCCGGGAGGGCCTTGGCGGAATTGATTATTCTCATGTGTTCTATCGATTTTCTCATGCCTTTATTTGATAAAGGGAAACAGCAGCTTCTGGTTTTTCTCGTCCAGCATATTGTTTATATCAATAACGACCGTACCGCTGTCCACCCGCTCCGGGAGCTTTTTCCCGTCTGCCGCCTCCACCGCATACTTGACGCTCAGATAACCCATCGTAAAGGGATTTTGCACAATCGTGGACTGGATGACGCCTTCCTGCAGCATCTCCATAATTTCCGAAGTGCTGTCAAAGCCGATTACCTTGATTTTTTCGCCCATACCAAGCTCTGCCACCACGTTCATGACGCCGATCGTCGCAATGGCATTCAATGCAACAATGCCGTCTATTTGGCCGTATTCCTGAAGAATTTCTCTTGTAACCTGCTCCGCGGTCGCAATATCCGACTGGGCATACCGCAGATCGACGACCTGCACGCCGGAATACTGCGCAAGCAAATTGAGCAGGCCCTCCTCTCTCTGCACGGCATTTCGCGCGCCTTCGACGAAGCTGACGACGGCGACCCTGCTGTTGTCGCCGGTCTGCTCGATCAGCTCCATCCCGGCCTTCCGCCCGGCGGCATAATTATCGGTGCCGATGTAGCTTTTCGCTTTCGTTGAAGCCACCTCGGTATCAATCGAGATAACGGGAATTCCGGCGCTTCCGGCCTTGTCAGTCGCCTGGCCGAGCGATAAATAATCGTTGGCAGCCAATATAAGAGCATCGACCTTCCAGTCGATGGCCTGCTCGACCAACCGGATTTGCCCGCGGACATCCGTTTCCAGGGGCGGGGCCGTAAAACGCAGATCAACCCCGAATTCCTTCGCCGCAACCTCCGCTCCCATCTGCACCGTTCCCCAATACTCGCCCTGGTTCATCTTCACGACCATGGCGATTTTCTTCCTGCCGACCGAAGCCATTGCGTCGCTGCCTCCGCTGCATCCGGTTACAAGCAGGATCAAGGCACTTATGAGAAGCAGGCATCTGGCTGCAGACGCAGGCTTTATTCCAACCCAAGCGGAATCCATACATTCACCTCCGTTCCTTCCTCCAGCTCGCTTGCCACTTCAATGCCGTACTGCATGCCGAAATACAATTGAATCCTTTCATGCACATTGCGCAGTCCCACACCCGAGCCTTCTCCTTCCGTGCGCGAGCCCCGCAGCAGTACACGCAGCCGGTCAGGCGGAATGCCCAGTCCGTTGTCCTTTACCTGAAGACGGATCCGGTCCCCGACCGCTTCAGCCGAAATCCGGATCATACCGGGATCCACCATTTTCTCAAAGCCGTGATAAATCGAATTTTCCACAATCGGCTGCAGGATCAGCTTTATCGTTTTGCACATCAGCACCTTTTCGCTTGCTTCAATGGAAAAGGTGAATTTCTTTTTAAACCGGATTTCCTGGATCGTCAAATAACTGCGGATATGCTCAAGCTCGTCGCTAAGCAAAATAATATTGTCTCCCCGGCTCAGCGAAATCCGGAAAAACCGGGACAGCGAGGTAATCATCCGGACAACATCCTCGTTCTTCCCGGAGCTGGCCAATCGGACGACTGAATTCAAGGTATTATATAAAAAGTGCGGATTAATTTGCGCCTGAAGCACTTCAAATTCACGTTTGCGCTTCTCTTCCTGCTCTTCAACGATCTGCTTCATCAAATCTCTTATCCGCGTGACCATAATATTGAAACGGGCCGACAGCTTCACGACTTCGACGTAGCCGCGCACATTAATCGTCGTGCCGAAATTGCCCTGCTCGACCCGTTTCATGGAACGCTCCAGACTTTTGATCGGCCGCGACAAATAAGAGGAGACAAAATAAGCCAAAATGACGACGAAGCCCAGAACGGCAAGCATCAGCTTGAGCATGAATTCCGTCATTTCCCTGCGCGTCGTAACCGCCTCGTCCATAAACGATACGCCAATCACCTTCCACTGGATGCCGGGGATGGTCTGAACCGTAATAAGCCGTTCCTCTCCTAAAGCGGTGTCTTTAAAGGAAGCATTGGAGACCCGGCTTACCTTCTCGACATTCTCGCTTTTCAGCCCCGCATAAATAAGCTGCTGCTGCGGGTGATAGACAATATTACCGTAGGAGTCAATCATATAGACGTATCCTTTTTCCCCCAGGCTGACCTTCTGCATCAACGTGTCGATGGTCTTGAAGTTGACGTCGAGCAGCAGCACGCCTTCGATGGCTTGGCCTTCCTTCTCAAGTGTCAATTTTTTGCTCAAGGATACGACCCAGGGATACCTGCCTTTGAACAGATTCTGAATATGGGGGGACGAGAACGAGACAGGATCCCGATCCTTCAGTGCCTGCACAAACCAGCCTTGTGTCGGGACATTGGTATATTTGCGCTGCACCCCCTCTGGAATATCGGCTACAAGATTGCCATGGCGGTCAAAAAAGATAATCGATACAATGTCCTCTCTCGTATCCAGCACCGTGTCCAGCTCCCGCTGCAGCTGAGAGTCGGGAAATTGCCGGGACTTCTGAATTTTATCTTCGATCAGTGAGAAGGTGCCGGCGGTGCCATTCAAATAAGCTTCAACATTATAGGAAACCTGCTGCACAATTTGCTGGGTGCTCCTCTCCGCGTTCAATCCGGCCGTTGCGGCAAATTTGCTGTACAGCAAAAATCCGACGAGCAGCATCGCCAGCACGGACAAAGACACGAACGAGGCTGTAATCCAGAACTGGATACTCCGCAGGAGATTATTCATCGACCGGCACCCTTGCGCTGCTCCGGTATTCCTTCGGCGAAATGCCGTACATCTTCTTGAAGGAAAAGCTGAAATAATTCGGATCGGCATAGCCTGCCTTCTCGGCTATTTCAAACGCTTTCATATCTGTCGTGCAAAGCAGCTCCTTGGCAATCTCCATACGGAATTGCTGAAGATAGGCGACGAAGGTTTGCTTGGTTTCTTTCTTGAACAAGCCGCTGAAATAGCCCGCGCTGATGTAGAGCTCGCCGCACAGCTTCTGAACGCTCAGCTCAGGATCCGCATAATGCCCTTTCACATATTCTTTGGCTTGTTCAATCAGAGATCTTTGCGTAGAGCGTCGTTCACTCGCAATTTGACGCATAAGACGGATGCTGACATGGACGGCCCAATGCTTCGCCTCTTCAAGATTTTGAAACCGGTCGATTTGCGCAAACAGGCTTGTCTCGGAGGACGGCACCTGTTCAATCGCAGTTCCAACCTCCTTCGCAACGCGAAATATTGCCGTTACCAGCTCAAGCAAATAGAGCTGCAAATCCATCACCGTTCCGCCCGTATCGGATAGTTCCCGAAACAGCTCGCTAATAATCGTGAGCAGCTCCGGTTCCGTGCCGACCTTAATGCAGCGCATAAGCGCTTGCTGCTTCAGCTCATCGAACCGGGCGGCAGGGGTAGGCGTCCTCTGCTCAACGTCGCCGATCAGAATGACCCGGTTATTGCCCAGCAGCAGACGATAATCCAGCGCTTGTGCAGCGGAATCGTAAGCTTCCTTAGCGTCAACCAGCCGCCCGATAGGCGTGCCCAGACCGATGGTGACGGTGCATTTTAAATAATTTTCGACGCCTTGCCTGATTTCCTCCATTGCGGCGGATATGCGGTAGATGAGCGAATTCCGGGAGGTTTCCGGACCCGAAGCCAGAATGACAACATCATGGCCGTGAATAAATGCCCTGGCCGGCGGTTCCAGCCGCCCGGCAATTTCCCCGGCAATGTTGTAGAGGGCGAACAATTGGAGCGCTTTATCCGAAGCGAGGCCAACGTCCTCCTCAGGCTGGGAATCCACGCGTATAACCGCGACGATGAAGGAGCCCCCCTCCAACTGCAAGCCGCATAATTCCGAATGGCTGTGCAGCTCAAGAATTGTCAGCTTTCTGCTCATGAGCGACGACAAAAACAGCTGCTGCAGCAAAGGCAGGCTTTGCCTGTAATGCTCGCGGAGCGTTTCTATATTTTTTCTGGCATCGATCTCCTCGTCGATGGTCTGCTTGACCTTGCGCAGCACATGCGTAAACTCCTGCGAGGAGAAAGGCTTTAACAGATATTCATCAATGTGAAGCTTGATCGCGCGCCGCGCATATTCGAATTCGTCGAACCCGGTAAAGATAATAATTTTCACAGTCGGCCGAAGCTCGCGGATTTTCTCCGCTAATTCAAGACCGTTCATGTACGGCATACTTATGTCTGTTACGACGACATCCGGCGTAACCCGGTCCAGCATGTCCAACGCTTCTTTTCCGTTCTCGGCGGTCGCAATGACCTCAATTCCAAGACCTGCCCAGTCTACCTCGCCAAGCATGCCTTCGCGCACATCCGCCTCATCATCAACCAACATTAATTTATACATTCGATATCCCCCATATCGCGGTGCCTGTTTGGCCGCTTCATAACAGGAAGAACGACCCCCGTATCTGCGGATACGGGAGCCGTTCAAAAAACGCTGCCAAACGACTATATGAAATTAATATGCATCAGCAAGCGCGACAGCAGCATAACAGCCTGGGCCCGCGTAGCGGTACTGCGTGGTTCCAGCGTATTTTCCGTCATGCCGGTCAGCAAGCCGATGTCTATGTTCTCGGCCACAGCCTGTCTGGCCCATGCGCCAACCTCAGCCTTGTCGAGATAGCCCGACAGGAGAGTAACCGGATCGGTTGCCGTATATGCCCTGTACCCTGTCAAGCTTATTGCCCGGGATGCCATCACGGCCATTTGTTCGCGGGTAACAAGCTGAGTTGGCCGGAACGTTCCGTCTTCAAAGCCGTCTATAAGCCCAAACTCGGCACCGGTCTGAACCGGCTCCGCATACCATGCATCTTCATTTACATCTGTAAAGGATGCTTCCCCCTCCCCCTTCAAGCCTAAAGCCCGCACCAGAAGGGCAGCGAACTCCGCTCTGTTAATCGTCCGGTTCGGCGAGAACGACGTTCCGCTGTCGCCTTTTACAATCAGCTTCGACGCTAATCTTTCAATTTCACCGGCGGCCCAGTGCAACTTAATATCAGAGAACGTCTGCTTGTAGGAAACGACGCCGTAGACGCTGTTTCCGTTGCGTTTTATGACAACCTCCGTCTTTCCGTCGGTCCGGGGCGCAAATTGCGACGGTGCGAACAAGATCCCGCCGCTGACCGTATCGGTGTAGAACGCTGTCGCGGTCACGGAGTCCTGGAGACCGGGAATAATGATGCTGCGGTTCACAAAGGTTTGGCCAAATTCGCTGATCCCGATCGTCTTTCCGTTGGCCGCAACGGAAATCCGGTACTCGACAGGCGTTCCGAGCAGCGTCATGCCGGCATTCAGCCGGCTCTTCAACAGCCCGGTTTCCGCTTCATTTAACTTGCGGATGGCAATGACAAGAGTCATCTGCCCGGCATCGGCCTCAAGCTTGCCGGCTAATGATGCCGTTTGCAGAACATGCAGAGGCAAATCGTACGATGCAAACCCGCTGCGTATCGAAATGATGGTTTTCCCGGATTCATACCTCTGAAGTGCCTGCACAGGTATATCTAACAATAGCGCATCGGCCGATTCTACATCAATCACGAGTTTTCCGCCATCCGGAACCCTGCCAAGTTCATCCAGATAGGCCTCCAATATAGACGGCTTGACCTTGACATGAACCGTCTGCGTACCGTCTTGTGCTTCCGTAATTTCTACTGTTTTATCGTTTTCCTTCAATGGAATTTCGGATCGGGGAGTTGGAACGGCCGAATTTCCGGGACTGCCGTTACCGCTCCCCGGACTGCCGGGACTGCCAGAGTTCGTGATGGTAACATCAATACTTGTTCCCGCATCCCATACCAGCGCATTCAATTGGCTGTCCCCTAGTTTTACCCGGTCCAGTTGTATGGCCGCCTTGCCTTCGGTATTGGCTTTGGCCTTGAATTTCACCTTCGCGATCATTACATCGCCGGATTCTCCGGCTTCATTTCTAAGCTTGGTAAATGGAATCGTAACCTGATTCCCCTCCTGAACGGGAGGAACCTTATAGCCAGCGTCTGTCATGTACTGAACGACGTCTACAAATTCAAGTTTTTGCCTGTCATAGCTCAGTTTCAATTCATATCCATAAACGTCCTGAACGTCTTTGGCCTGAACAGTGACAATAAATTCCCCGTTTGGCTGCACCTGCCCCGCATCCGTATCCAATGCAAACACGGCTTCTGCCGAAGCTGCAGCAGCTCCAACCAGATACAACATGATGCTCAAACCGATGACCGTTACAACCATTAACCCGTTCCGGCGCGCTTTCCTTCCCATGTATCCCATGCCTCCGTTTTGCTGAACGGGAAAGGGGTGACCCCATTGATAGCGGACCCCTTTCCCTCACAGCCGTTTACACTAAAATATTTCTGGCGACCACGATCAGATCCATAATATCGATGACGTTGTCATTGTTCAAATCCAGCCGCTTAATCTCGTTCCAGCTGCTGTCCTCGCTGTTCAATCCGTAGTTCGCCGAAATTATTCCCAGATCACCGATCGACACTTTGCCATCGCCGTTGACATCGCCCGGAATCGCGGCGATTTGCTTGCCCAGGAATAATTGCAGAGCGTTGTTCAAAGATTCTCCGGCATGATCGACCTGAGCTTGAGTCGCTGCAGAATCACTAGCTGTTTGTTCGGCGGACGTCAGCTCCTCTTGCAAAATCGCTTTGGAGCCTGCAGGATACTGCCCTGACTTGGTACCTTCCACTGCCGCGCTTAAAGCTGCCTGCACTGTACTAATCAGAGTGTTTAATGCGGACTTATCCACCAATAAAAGCTGAATGTTCAGGACAGAGCCGTTAGCTGCCGCCTCCTGACCCGTATTGCTGCTTAATGTGGCGGAGGCCACCTGGATCGCAGCTGCCGGGATGCCCGCATTATCTTTCACTTTCCATTTCAAATCGACCAGCGGTCCGTCCGAACGAATGGCGCCGCCCGGCCCTTGGCTTGCCAGAATGAGGCGAAGCTGCCCTGCATCCGTTAATTGATGATCCACAACTGCCAGCCCCTCCTTCACGGATACGGCCTCCACAAATTCAAATGCCGCCGTATCAAAGGTAATCGAGACATCCTGCGCATAAATCTCTTGTATGACACTGCCCTGCACTCGGTCAAGACCATAGCTTGTCACGAACGTTTGACCGCGCGACACCTGCGCCGGTCCCGTTAACGATGTGTTCGGGGCATCGCTTGCCGTTACCGTAACATCGGCTTTGGCGGTAAAACCTCCGTCTGCCGTCGTTGCCGTTACATAGGTCTCGCCGGGAGACACAGCCGTAACGGTACCGTTATCGCTTACTGCCGCGATTGCCGGATCGTAGACCGACCATGTTACCGTTTTATTGGCCGCCCCTTCAGGTTCAACGGTGACGATTAACGTCTCGCTCCCTCCGACTGTCAGCGACAGTTTATCTTTGTTCAAGCTCACTCCCGTCACTTTGGAATCTTCCGTTACTGCAACGGTCGCTGCCGCCTGCACATTGGAACCGCTGACGGTCCCGTTAACGGTGAAGCTTCCGGCTTGAGCATAGGAAGCGGGATCAACAGCATTCCATGTTACTGCAACCTGGGCCCTCGATCCATCGGAATATACCGCTTCGACTACCGGCGGCAATATCGGCGCGACCCCCGCTGTTGTCGTCACATGGATTCCCGGAATTTCCTGGATAACCGGTTCGTTGAACTGATTGCCGAGCACTTCGAGTTCAGTAATGGTCATGGCTCCGGCCGCGCTGGAGTATGGAGTGGCATTCTCCATGCCCACACGCACCTTGGCGGATGTTAGGCTGTCAAATGTGATCGTGGTCGCTTCGTTAGCAGCTGCCGCCCACGCAATGTTCTGATTACCGGCGGATACCCACTTCAAGCCGTCCCAGTATTGAACATCAAGCGATTTTGGCAGATTATTCGTTGGAGCCGTACCGCCAATCGCGAAATAAAGCTTCATGGAATCGAAGTTTTGCTGCTTCGGCCAATACACCTGCACAAATTCATAAGGACGCGTATTGTTGACTGCCGGCAGATTCGCCGTTGCCGAGATGCTGTATCTGTTGCTCCAGCCGGCGCTTGCCTTGTTGCCGTCCAACATTAAATTAGGATAGGATGTGCCGTTTGTAAATGTAGCCGTTGCAAGCGGTCCGGCAGCCGAAACGGTATCCTGGGTTCCAGTTCCCGCCGCGCTGCGGGCGAGATTGACGTCAGGCGTATACTGATCCGTCACCACAACCGTGGCTTTTGCCGGATTCGGCAGTCCTGCAATTTGACCGTTCACCGTGATTACGCCGTTTGACTCCAGCTGGCTTGGCGCAATTTCCTCCCATGTTACGGGCTTCATTACACTCAGACCGTTGGTATAACGAACCTTCACATTAGCCGGCAAGACCGGCATGTCCCCTTTGGCAGCGGCAACGCTGACGCCAGCTTCGGCAAAGTCGTATACATCTACATAAGCAATGGCCTGCGGACCCCCGACTGACGCTGTGGCCTGGAAGGATCCCGCCACCGTTGAAGCCGGAATATTGCTCCAGGAGACGGCTTGCCGGGAAGTCGTCCCGTCCGCCTTGACTACGGTCACCTGCGCCGGAAGATTGACATCGTCTCCCTTTTTCACATGAAGGGTGACCGGTGTTATTCCAACATTGCCGGTCGCATCTGCAGCAGCGGCAAATACTGTCGCTTGCGCCGGAGCGGAGCCGTCGAAGGAGGCGGTTACCGTGATCGGGCCTGTCTGTCCTTTATTCGACTGGACAATGACAAGCACCTTGCCGTTGTATGCGGAGCGTTCCGAATATGCGCTGCGGTCCACATTGTCCCATTTATAGAGCTCCGCGCTTTCCTGCTGCCCATTGTCCACACCGACAATCGAGCCGCCCGTAACATTGAATTTAACCAGTTGATTGGCATCCGGAACCAGGCTGCCGTTCTCGTCCACTACATCGGTTTCAATATAAGCCAGGCTGCGTCCGTCGGCGGTAATAACCGGCTTGTCCGCCGTCATTTTAAGCGTGTAGGGCTGGCCTGCCGTTTTTACGACATCGGTGGACGTCACCACCGGACTGGTTGGATCCGCGTACGTTTTTACTTCCAGTGTTCCTGGCGCGAAGGGCACCTTCCAGGTGAGATGAAGCTTGCCGTACTCACCGGTCGGGCTCAAATATCCGCCTGTGTTGGTGCCGCTGGTATTCAGCTTGTCATCCTTGGTCGGTTCGGAGGTTTCGTAGTATTTTTTGCTGTAATTGGTTGTCTTGATATCGAAGCTCTTGCGGCCAAGCGACTCGCCGTTCAGGAACAGCTCCGCACTTTGCTGGTTGGTATTGACCCATACGTCCACGATCTCCCCTGGCGTCCAGCTGGTCCAGTCCATGGGCACGATATGCGACATGGGCTTCGATGTCCATTGGCTTTGAAAGAGATAGAAGGAGTCCTTGGGGAATCCAGCCGTGTCAATAGCGCCGAAGGAGGAGACGCCTACCGAGTATACATTGTACGGAGTGGGCTCGCCTATGTAATCGAAGCCCGTCCATATAAACTGGCCAATAAACGGTTTTCTGTCCCGGTCTTTCTTCAAGCCGTACTCGTTGCCCATCGTCCAGGAAGCAAAATTGTTATCATACGACGATGTTCCGCGCGAGCCCGGTGTCTGGTTCACGCCGGTATTGACCAATTGGACGTCCTGATAGACTCCGCGCGCGCTTGTTTGCGAAGAAGATTCCGATTCAAAGAAGAACGTATTCGGGAACCGCGTTGCCAGCGTATCCACGGATTGCGCCGTATTGTAATTCAAGCCGTATCCATCCAGATAATTATTGATGAGACCCCAAACGCTGGTAGGCGTCGGCGGAGTCCGCTCCTGGTCGCCGCCCATGACGACCGGCCGGGAAGGGTCGATTGCCAAAACATCGCGCTTCAGGCGGATGGCTTCGCTGTACTCGTTGAAGGAGGCGACGCCATACAATTCCTGCGTATTCATCCAGGCGGGCTTCGTGCCGACTCCCCGCACCTCATTGCCGATCGACCACATAATGACGGCCGGAGAGTTTTTATCGCGGTTTACCATTTCCTGCAAAACCCAGTCGCTCCACATAAATTGAGCGCCATTGGTGCTCGGAACCGGCGGAAGGACTGAGCCCGCCCAGCCCTCGGGCATACTTGTCAGGAACCAGTTGCCAAAATCGTAGGTAGCCTTGCGGCTCCCCCAACCGTCAAAGGCTTCTTCCATAACGACGATCCCCAGCTTCTCGCAAGCAAGAATAACTTCTTTGCTCGGCGGGTTATGCGAGGTTCTGAAGGCGTTGACGCCCATATCCTTGAGAATCCTGAATTTCCGCATGGCCGCATCCAGCGTGCTGGCTGCTCCCAGTGCCCCGTCATCATGATGCAGATCGACGCCCTGGAGCTTCGTATAGACGCCATTCAAATAAAAGCCGCCGGAATTAGCGGTCGCATCGGCATCCGTCACATCTACATCCTTGATTTCAACCCAACGGAAGCCGTATGACGTATCGATCGAATCGACGACATTCGGTCCGGTGCCGCCGTTGATTTCGGTAATCAGCTCCGTACGGATCGTGTACAGATACGGATCGTCTATCGACCAGAGGTGAACATCCGGCACCTTAAAGCTGTCGTTCAAGGTAAGCTTTGTAGACGGATTATAATCGACCACATCACTGGTATGTGTCGCGACGACACTTCCGTCAGCAGCAATAACGGACGTGCGGATGTTTGTTACCCCATTGGAAGCTTCAGAGTAAATATCCGCGGTCACCGCCAAATCGGTGCCTTTATCCGCTTTGTACGCGGCTTCAAGTCCAGGCGTGGTATAGGTGAGGCCATGCCGCAGAAAACGCGTTTTGTCGGTTACGACAAGGCTGACCGGTCTTGTAATGCCGGAGCCTGTGTACCAACGGCCCGATGGGGCCATATTCTGCACTTTGACGGCTATGACATTCGGCTGATCGCTTCCCAGCGTCACATAAGGAGTGATATCGTAAGAAAATCCGGTATAGCCGCTCGGGTATTCGCCAACCAGATTGCCATTCACATAAACAACGGAGTCTGCGTACACGCCTTCAAAATCGATGGCAATCTTCTTGTCTCCCATGGATTCCGGCAGCGTGAAGGTTTTGCGGTACCAGCCCAGCCCTCCCTGCAAATAACCTTGCGAGTTGCTTGAGCCTGCAAGCTTCTGTCCTTCAATGCTCCAGTCGTGAGGAACATTCAGCGTTCTCCATGAACGGTCGTCAAAACCGGATTTAACAATGTCGGCAGCAGCGGGTGCATCGGGAGGATCCTGCAGCCCATTGACGATATTGCCGGAGATGAGCGCCGGCGTACGGGTTGCGAGATAAAACTGCCAGTTGTCATTAAAATCAATGCTGCGTTCATTATTTTCCGCTACTGCTGTGATAACCTTCGAAGCCGAAGCTGCCGGGTTTGAGTCGGCGATTGCCGGGAATGAAGGCAGCAGCGTTACTGCAAGTATGCCGCATAAGATCATACTTACGGTTTTTTTGATTGCGCTTCCATTTTTACTTTGCTTAACCCTGTCCTGGTACAGTGGAGCCTTGTCTAACGATGATCTCTTGCGGAGTTTAAAATGCAATAAAATTTGATTCAATCTTACAACCTCCCCGATTGTGATTTACTTCTCATTCATTATGCTTCCGGGGAGACCATGGCGGAATTGAATATTCTCATGCGTTCTATCGAATTTCTCATATTCTTTGACAGGACTGTCAATTATATCTGCGTCAGCGTCGGAACGACAAAAAGCCTACTGCCGACGGGAGCAATACGCTTTTTTGAATAATCAGCAAGTGTAACATTCGGCCTCTACTTCCGACATGATCGATCGTTTCCGTTGCGTCAATAATCGTTCCCGCATTCATATCGATGTTATCATTCATATTCTCGTAAATTTCCAGCAGATATTTATTCTCGTCACTTAGCTTGGAATCTGTTCAATTATTTCTCCATTTGCAGAACGGCCTATTACAGTGGAACCTGCCAGGTCTAATCCATTTGTTATTAAGAACCATAACCTTTCGCCGCTATCGTATTCAAGTATCTTTGCTGGATATTGCTTTCCTTTGTTAGTCGTAACAAGTACGCTTTCAACATCGGAGTCGAAAATTTTTCCATAACTAATCTCCGTGTACTTTGAGAACTCCCCCCTTAAGTCTGAATAAGACCAGCCTAACTTATATCCCTTTGGAGTTTGCGAAGTGGAGCCGCCAATAAAATGCCAGCCAAATAGATTTTTCTTTACCATTGCAATACCGAAATACTCTTGTGGAGCAGCGCCCCATTCATAAAATGCGATAGCATTTTTATTTTCTAATCGTTCAATCCGAACAAGGTTTGTCATTGGCTGGTTTAAAGAAAGAACAGCCGTTTTAATGCCTTGTGTATCGTCCTTCAGTCCGAGCGAAACGATTAATATCACAGCGATGGATAAAATGATTTTCATTATTTTTGACAAAAAACCATCTCCTCACCAGAACACTTAAAAAGACGTTTCTGCAGCTTTCAACTCAACCATTATACGTTTCCAGTGTCTGGAAAGTTTCTTTCATCCCCCCGCCTGCTGGCAGCAATCTCTTTCCTTGCCCTCACTCCTTTCAACGGGGCTGAATCCTGTGTTAACGACAGCTTTAGCACGTAAACAGATCATATGAACCGGAAAAACCAGCCCCCTTAAAGGGACTGGTTTACGCTGCCCAGGCTGTCTAAACGTTCGCTCGCATGCATGCGTTTGAACTGGACATACATGAAGAAGCCCGTTAATATCGTGGCGATGCCTGACCAGAAGAACCACGTTTGCACGCCGAATTTGTTCACAATCGGTCCTGCCAGAGCGAGCCCGATCGGCGCGGAGAGCAGCGTGACGCTGGTCACCAGAGAGATAACGCGGCCCAGTATGGCAGGTTCATATGCTCGTTGAAGCATCGCCATATAAGGGCCATTGAAGAATGGGGCCGCCATTCCCATGACGGAGGAAAGGATGACGAACAGGATGAACGACTCTTGGCTGATGACACCGATCGCTACGCAGGTGAGGCCGATTCCAACCAGGCTGATGCAAATATACGCAATGTCTTTCAAGCGGGAACCAAGCATGGATAACAAGATCGCGCCCAGAATCATTCCGATACCGAATAAGGCTTCGACCATACTCGCGTTGTAGCCGCCGCGTCCGAAATGCGACAGGGTCATCAAGGGAAACAAGGTCGGAAGCGGCATGAACGCAATACCGAAAATCGCGGTGCCGACGGTAAGCAGAACAATCGGTTTTGCCTGAATAAAGGCTTGCCAGCCAAGCTTGAACTCGCTATAGAAGGAAGGAGCTGATGGAGTGGATTCCGCCTTTGGCTGATGGATTCTCGTGAGCAAAAGCATCAGATTGGCGATCAAAGCGCCAAACACATCCAGAAACAATACAATGCCAAGAGAAGTGGCCGAGTATACCGCAATGCCGAGGACAGGTCCGGCTATCATCGAGACAGATTGGATCATCTGCTGCCAGCCTGCCACCCGGGTCAGCTGATCTTCCGGAGCAATCAGTGGTATTGCCGCCTGGAAAGCCGGAGCATGGAACGATGAAGCGGTCGAGCGGATCAACAGGATGACATAAACAAATACCAGGCTCGGGTCACCCACGTAATAATAGATACCTAAAGCCAAGCTGAAGAGGGCAATGGTCCCATCCGCTGCAATCATGGTTTTCTTGCGGTTCCAGCGGTCAAGCCACACACCGATAAAAGGACCCAGAATGACCTGCGGCAAAAATCCGGCAAGCCCGGCGATCATCAGGACAATCGCAGACTCGGTCGTCGCCGTCAAATGCCAAATGATCGAGAATTGAACCATGGATGTGGTCAGAATCGAGAAGAGCTGACCGCTGAAGATTAAGGCGAATGTTTTTTTCCATTGCTGTTTCATAAGTATTCCTCCATTTTTTAGCTCGTATTTTTTTGATACCAACCGAAGGTATGTATAATGCCAAAAAATAATCTGCCTCAGAAGCAGTTATTTTAAGCCTACAACCTTCAGTCGGCTTTCATATCTTTTCACTGTACAAACGATAAAACTCCGCATACCGGTCGATCATTTGCTCATCGAGCAGGTCAAGTCCTAGTCCTTGCAATACGATCTGGAAGAACCGGCACCGGCGAAGCATATCCTCGGCTGGAGCTTCAAAAATCAAGGGGGTCAGCCACAGATTGCTGAGAAGCATGATCGTTTCACTAAGCTCCTTGGGATAGTCGGTTTTGATGGAGCCATCCGCTATTCCCTGCTCGATGATGGGCTGGATATAAATGGGCACTGCATCCTCAATTATGCTTTGCATTTGGGCTGCCAGCATCCTTGGATTGTTCAGGAGATTAGGCGCCGTAGACATCATTTCCAGTTGTACGGGATTATCCAAAGAGACGCGGATGATTCGGCGAAGCTTATCCAGACCGTTAAGCTCACTGTCGTCCCGGATGGCGATCAAATTATCGTCAACTCCTTTGAAGAGCTGTTCGATCACCGCCAACATGATATCCTCCTTTGACTTGAAATGGTGATAAATGGCTCCCTTCGTAAGCCCGCCAAGGCCGTCTATAATATCCTGAATAGAGGTGTGTTCATAACCCCTTTCCATAAACAGGCTCAGCGAAACGTTGAGAATCTGGTTTATCGTTTCTTCAGGGTGTTTATTTCTTGCCAAGATTTCTTCCTCCTTTCATACATTCGGTTGGTATGTAACTAATATATCGGGTCCCTTTAGAATTGTCAAGCTAAATAAAAAAGAAGATCAATCAGGCCCTTCTTATTAAATTTACTTCCCATGTTTGATACGGTGTCCATGCTAAAGGGTACATATAACAAGCCATTCTTATGCTGTAGCTCTTATCTTCTATTTGCACAACTTGTGTAAAGAAAAGAGTACTTCCTTCATTCTGAATTTTTAAACCGCTAGGGACATTGATCTGTATCGGGTGTGGGCTGGCAATTATTTCTTTAATAGCATTCTTATCGGAGTAAATCGTTATATCTTCTAAACGTAAATTATTGATCCCGGCCTTTAATTGATATTCGCGGTTCCAATCCGAGTATCCAATACAGGGTATCGAAATCAGTAAGGTAAGTATGAGTGCCGCGGAGATGATTTTTATAACCAAGTTTTTGAATACCAGGGAACTAAAGAGTATAACGAAAATGACCACTAATAATACAATGATTACGATACTTGCCATCCAATCACTCAATAGCCAATTAAGTATCTTTCTCCCTCCCACCCGTTGTTGCATGCCAGTCGCCCGTCCTAATATACACCTTGTTGTGGTTGAGTTAACAATAATTCAGAACGCCATGTTTAACTAGTACTATCTTTCCCTGGTACCAAACATAGAGTCGCCAACAGGATGCCAACTATCCAACCCGCTCGCTATCAAACGGGAACGAGGCCGCGCCGTCGATCTTGGCTGTGCCCGCGAGGAAGTCGTTATCGATCGTCCCTTCCCATGTGATGGTTATTGGATACGGTTTCGTCATGACAGTCGTGAATGTCACCTGATGCCCGGATACCTTTCCCTCTGAGATTGGCACAGTGACATCCAATACCTCATTGATGAGCGAGCCGGATAGCACCCCCTCCCTCGTCACGATCATGAGCCGGAGTTCCTGTGTCGCCGCGGGGTGGTAAAATTTCAGATGCCACGTCCCATCTGGTTTTGCCTCCGATCGTTCTCGGGCCGTGGAGCTGCTGATCGACCGTTGGGGAGGCAAGGATGACTCGCAGGACATACCTTCGCCGAGACGGGGGCGCCCAGGCTCAGCCTGCACTCCGAGCGAATTCAGGAATCCGGCGTTCATCCGGTAATAGCCAATCAGCATCAGCAATTCGATGATCTCTCCCTCATCGTACGATGCTGTCAGTGCCTTCCATGTCTTCTCCGAAGCGCAGTCGTCTGCACAGAGGTCGTCGATTAAGTCTAGTACCGCCGCATCAGCATCGGACCACGGGCCAGCGCCTTGTGCTAGGGAAGCAATCTCGGCGGCGGTCATTCCGGCACCGAGAGCTCCGGGAACGTGGTTGGCCCACTCGTACTCGCACGAGGAGTGGAGTCCAACACGTAGGATCAGAAGCTCGCGTGTTCGCATTGACACCCGTCCTCCGGTCGTGAGGTGCGCCCCGAACTCAAGCCAGGCCTCCAGCAGGTCTCCACGGTGTGCAAGCATTCGAAGCACATTCGACGCTCCGGTACCAGCCAACACACGCTGATCTTTCGAAAGCGCCGACACATCCAACAGCGGAATCCGAGCCTCCGTCGGCCGCTTAATCGTTCCACGCCCCTGCCGGACGTTCACTTGTGCCGCTCCGTCCGTTTTGTTCCTCATTTCCTCTTCCATCAGGTTTTTCCTCCTTTAAATAAAACGTTGTTTTAGTCCAATCCGTTCTCTGCATCATCTTTTATTGCATTCACCCACACCTCGACCACATCTGCGTCAATGCGATATAAGGTATTTGGGAGCGCGCCAAGCATACGCTCGATGGCGTCCATATAGGCTGCATGAACTGTGACAATACGTTCAATGACACTTCGTTCATCATGCTCCGTTGTTGATGTTTGCAATAGCCTGGCATGAGTGCTCCCCATGCCCTGCAATAGGGATAGGATGACCTCACCGGCCTGTGCAGGATAGGCTGCAGTGAAAACGCCTTCCCGAATACCTTGTTGTACGATCTTGTTCAGCAGCGGCGCACGATGTGTAATCACCGCCTCGTTCACTTTTTCACGGACTACGGCGTTCGCATCGTTGTACCAAACGCTCTGCAGCTTTACCAGCTCTTTCTTGTGCTCTATTCGCTTTTGATCAAACGCGTTAAAGAAGCCCTGCAGTTTTTCGGTTGCAGACAGTTGAGGATCATTTACGATGGGAAGGATCGGCTTTTCCGACTCTATATTTATCCGCTCAATAAAGGCCTCCAATAACCCTGGCTTCGAATCAAAATAGTGATAGAACGCCCCGCTGGAAATCCTTAGTTCAGACAAAAGATCCTGAATAGTCATCTGCTCATAGCCTTTGGTAAATATGAGCCGTTGAGCAGCATCGAGTATTTCATTGCGTTTCTTGGCATATTCATGTTCTTTAACAATACGTGCCATAAGTTCCTCCTTCTATATATTTATATTTAATAAACCGATTCTCTCTCTATTAATTAATAAAATTGTATCATATCTTGCCATAATATCAAGACCTGCGGTTTCGGCCGCAATTCTCCACTCCTATCGGCCTTAGAGAAGGGATGAAGCATTCGTGATCCCTTCCCCGGGTGGCGCACTGCTTCAGAACATCCACTGTCGTGCTTCTTTAGTTCAGCTTCCTTCTGAAGAGGGACAATATTAAATGATTGATATTGTTTATTTATCAAGCTTATTAGAGATCTCTTTGAGGACCGTCAAAACATTATTAAGAGCTATTAAAATAAAGCCCAATAGAACAAAAGCAACAACTTCCTGAGTAAAAAAAGAAATAACCCCTAATATACCAGCGTACATACAATAAAGAAAAATTTTCATTATTACCTCCTGTTGTCGTTATAGTTGGTCCATGACTAATCTCTTCTGTCTGTTTGTGTAAAGATTCTGCCGGCTAGTTCAATCATACCGATTTTCTCCAGACCCGTGAATAAAAGTTTTTTTGGCTCACCTCAACTTAGATATCCGTAAGCTGCATTTTTTGCCGGATTTGTGGGGGAGAGGCGTTTGAAGGAATGGTTCGTTCACGTGTATCACATAGCACGGAGGCCCAGCCTTTCTCCGGATGATGTAAGATTACCGGTTGGCACTCGCCGCCGGACAGCCGGATTACGCCGGGAGGAGGTCGCACAGCTTGCGAATATCGGCAAGATCCCTCGCGAAAAAAAGCAAGGGATCTCTTTAACTCAACTAAAACGGATGTCCACATATGATGTGTAACACTATATGAAAATACAGCAGAAGCATGGCTTGTCAACGAAACTTGTAAATTTATATTATATAATTTGTACAGAAGTATATCTATTTAATTCCGCATAATTTAAGCGTAATTCCACTGGTCTTCCTTGGTGAAGTCTCCCCATGGATCGATGCCGTCGTAGCCTCCGACGTACAGGACCTTGTCGCCGCGAACAATCCATTCCATGCCGTGCTCCGTCTCCCATTCGCAGTTGAGTTCCATATGCAGGACGGGCTCATCGGCGTTTACAGGATTCGGTATGATGAAGGTGAGCGGCGTAATATGGTTGAGCACGTCTCAGGCCGACTCATAAACTGTGAGCTCCTCACCGATATATTCGAGAAAAAAGTCGCTGTACCTGATTGATGCTTCACAAAGCCGGACAATTAAATCATCGCTGAAAGCATTAAAATAAGTAATGCATGACTCCGCATACCCGATATGCTCCTCGTCGTCCATAGTGACCGACACTTCCTTGTTGAACAGCGGGGAGAATACGTCCGCTCTTACGAAATAGCCGTCTTTTCGAATATTGTTCAGCATCTCGCAACCTCCATCGATTCTATTTCAATCCTAATAGTAGCATATTATGGAGTGCGCAAGCACCGTGCTGTTGAGCGAAGGGCTGCCGCGCGGCAGCCACTCGGAATGCACTATCGGGCCCATTGAAAATCCCCTTCAGTCAGCAGAGCACTTCTACTGTAAATCCTCCTGGTGCTTCGACATAAACGGTGTAACCATGTGCTTGTTGGGGAGGCTTCACATCAAAGCCATCCTCTTTTAAGCGTTGATTGATCGCATTCACTTGTTCTTCATTTTCCTGGGGGAATCCAATATGGAAGGTTTTCGGATAACGGACTTCTTCCCCTTTCATTAAAGTCAGGACGAAGCCATCGTCATCAAACAACGCCGCAAAGCTGTTTCCTCGGGTGCCCCCGCATGTCATGCCAAAATAAGTTTCCAGAAACGTCCGAGCAGTTGAGACATTCGTAACGGTTAGATTGAGATGTTTGATTTTCATTTTCCCACCCTCTCCTCAATTCGTTCTTGAACCGTGTTTCATCCTCATTATATTACCTTCATGCAAGTGGCAGGGTTTGGGTAAAATCACCTTAAATTATGTATCTTTTAAGCAGATAATCCGTCACGTTTCTTGAAGGATTTTGAATGAACTGCTGGAGATCGCGGACGCGCTTAGTGTCGCAAGTTTAGATTCCTTATCTCTCATGTACCTCAATAAAATTGTCCATGAAGGATCAAAAGGCCTTCGGGGTGATTGTCTGCCCCTGCATGGTCCCTTCGAGTACCTTAATATAGGCTTGCGCCACGTCAATCGCAGATGTTCCATTTACATTTTCCAATCCAAGATTCACCCGTAAATCCTTGCTCATGCTCGCCAGTGATTCCTTTACCCAGCCTGGGCTGACGATATTTAATCGAATTCCACGCGGCAGCTCCGCCGCCGCGGCACGGACGAAGCCTTCAAGACCATTGTTCACAAATGCGCTTACCGCACTGCCGGGAATGAGGTTCTCGAACATATTGCCGCTTGTGATTGTAATGGATCCCCCATCACGCAAATGATCGACTGCGCAGCGTATGAGAGCAACCTGTCCCAGCACTTTGCTCTTCATACCATACGTGAAGTCTTCTTCTGAAAGAAATTCAAGTGGAGTCAATTTGCCGCTTCCAGCTGTGACAACGACTGCGTCGACATTGTGCACCTCCGCAAAGAGCGCATCAATAGAAACTGAGTCCTCCAGATCCACTTGAACCGCTCCTTTACGCGATGCACGAACAACTTCATAATTTTTTTCTTCAAGAGTATTGGCGACCGCGTTGCCGATGGTTCCCGTGGCTCCGATCACGATTATTTTTTTGGGATTTTGCGATTTTCTTAAATGTAACTCCTGGTTATTCATATGAATTCCCCTCCTTATTCTTGTGCAACAGGTATCATCTATCTTCTGCTCAGGCTCACCCAATAAACTGATAATTTCATCCTCCGTCTTTGCTTTAAGATCGTAATTATCTAACAAATTATCCACCCTGCTATTTCGTTTCCCGGGATTATCTAACCAACTGTTTGAATTAGATTGATTTTGACACACACAAAGAAATAGTGACATATGCAGCCGAAAATCCGGCCATGTTTCGCGGTATCGGATGTGCCAGACGGAGCTAAATGGATGGTTGCGCCGTCTTTTGGATGGATGAATATACAGCATGAATTATTTCCTTTGAGCGGCATAAAGGAACCGACAGTAACCGATTTCAGCAGCATTCTTTATAAGTTCAAGATTTAGCCAGCCTGCAAGCGCATGAAATGGCTTATCGGTGAAAGGCCATCTTGTTCGATCGTTAGAAACAAGTTCATCATCCAACAACTTGGCCACTGCAGTTTCCCATTCATGACGCAAGTGTGTGATTCTCTCCCTCGTTTCGATGATGTTGCCAGGACAGCTAACATCCTCACGCGTTAATGTTCCTTTTCCAAAGGAATAGTCAAGAACCATTGTCCACCAAAACATGATATGCCATGTTAACCAAGCTATACTTGCCGGTCCAATATCGTAAGCCTCTGATTCCGGCCAATCTGCGCGCCAGACTCCTGATTCATTAAAAACATGAAGCCCCTTTGAAGCGGGTCGCCACAGATACTCTTCATCTTCAAGGCCATCGAGATGAATCTCTAGCATTCTCCATGAGATTTCAAACTGGAAATGTAGTGTATGCCGGATGCAGTCTGTTGTGCTTTGACTATTTTTATCGTTCATAGCTGCTCTCCTCCGATTCCTATGTCAATAAAAAACAAACATTTATTAAAAATGTTTGCTTAATAACTAATATTTTATCAAAAAGTCTATGTATCGACAATGCTGACAAGCAAACATTTTATCATGATTTTTTCAACCACTCTCCTCTCATTAGCTCAATCATCGCCAAAAAAAGACGAAAAAGGAGCTGCAGAGGCAGCTCCTTTTTCGTCTTTTTAAAACTATCGTGCCGGGAAAGTTTAATTGTACTTTCCGATAATCAGCTTATTGGGGTTAAAACAATCCCCGGCGAATGAGATTAGCCGTCACGGGGACTTTGCCCGCTTCCCTCGACCACACGGACAATTGGCCGATATGGTGGATTTCATGGGCGATGACATGCCGCATGACTTCTCCATATTTGAAGGTAACGGGTTCCCCCTTTGGCGTTAATTCCGTTAAATCCTTCGAATCCATTTCATCGGTCCACGACAGGACAAAAGGACGGACTTCCTCGTGAAACCTGGCGGATAAATCTATCACCTTCTGCAGACTGGCATAGGGTTCGAATGGCTCCGTGAACTCCGGCTTCATTTGCAGACCGGATATCCAGCTGAATTCCACATCCACGATATGAAACAACGTGTGCAAAATGCTTCCGATCCCGCCTGTCCGCTTCTTGAGCAGTTCTTCTTCAGAAACGTCTTGGCACCAAGCGAACCAGTCTTGCCGAACTTGCCAGTTATACTCGAATAATTTCAACATCTGTTTTGCCTCCTAATACAGCCTGAATTTGAAAGCATAAAAAAGACCACGGGCAATCAGCCCATGGCCAGAATAGAGCGGACACGCGCACGGCGTATCCTAAACACACATCTGTTCCGTAAGAGGGGCTAGTTGCGGCATAACATCTATGCGGTTTTTTTTCATAGCTCCCACCTCCTTTGTCGATGCCATAATCTTACATGATGATTTCCGGTGCGTCAACCTCCCATATTTTCTTCATTAACTTTAACTTTTCTATCGGATCAGATGTTTAATATACATAACACCCTTCTCAACTGAAGTCTCTATATAACCAACGATTTGTTCAAAAGTAAACACACTCAACTGCTCTTTAATTGAGCTTTGTTCATAATTCATATCTTCAAATACCTCAGGTAGAAATTTTTCTATATCTTTTTCTGAGACTTCTTCTAATTCAACGATTTCAACCTCTTTTGCAATCACCTGGGTAAAATTGTTTGCAACGTTGTAATAAGCCAATAACTTTCCATTTAACAAACGGAAATCATTGTGATATCGATCCAAAACGTCCCTGTCGTTTTCAAGTCTATTCTTTAACCAAGGTATAAAGAAGCCCTTTAACCATATATCATCAGCAATTAAATGTGTATAATAACCCAATATATAATTGGTATGCTTATGGGAGCTATATTTATTTATGAATTTTTCATAATCAATACTCCTTGTGTAATCACTATGGCTTCCGGCAAAAAAATGGGATAAATCTTTAGGAGAAACTGCATCAGGTACAATGCCGCCTAACAAAAATGCCGGTTTATCTTTTATTGAAAAGTGGTCGGCTATTTGATTAGCAATAATAAGGTGTATCATTCTCGAACCCATTACTTGCTGGCCCCCTCAAGAAGAATATTATGCTCCGCCCAAATTAATCATGATGCCCTAGCTGAAGCTAAGCAAGATAGCTGGGATTATCAAAGTAAGAAGTAAGATAAACCCCAATGTAACTGCAAAGCCAATAAGTACATTTACCCAAAATGGGCGTTCATGTTCTTTCGAATCCAACATTTCAATTTTTGTTTCGAGTATAATAATCCGCTCCTTTAGCGCCTGTATTTCTTGATCTTCTGCCAAATGATCCACCCTCCCTATAGAATCAATATTCCGCTTTCGTTTCCGTTAACCGAGCGAGGGCCGCCGCGCGGCAGCCTTTAATACTCAATCATCGCTTGAATTTATACAAGGATCCCCAATAAGAAAACTGTAAAAACGATACTGCTTGCAACCAGCATAAATCCGCCTACCTTATAGCTCAAAGATGTACCAAAATCGTTGGGGTATTTTTTTGAAATTAACACTGTTGGCAACCAAAAAATGATAGCGGCTATAAACGGAATGTGAAAACCCTGATCTCCATTCGTATATATATCCCAGTTGAACAAGTGAAACAGATAATGGCTTATCATGAAGTCGTTTTGAAATTTAAAATTAAATAAAAATCCCGAAATTAGAACAAATAATGCAATTGATCCCGATCCAAACGATCGTTTTATTGTCAAATCAATTCGCTCCCTCAGCGTATGGGTTGATTTAACCTTATTATAGTCATTACCAGTTAAATCTGAACCTCAGTCTTTATTTATTCTAATAATCGCTTTTTTAAATAATTCAAAAAACCTACAGCGTTTATTGAAAGAACACATGAGATCAAGATCCAAACCATAACCCGGTCTGATTGATAATAAGTTAATTTAAGAGAACTCATGAAGTGATATCTCAGAAAAGCAATAATAAATAAAAGCAATGAAATAAATACCACAAAAGAGACACTATGATAAATAATCTTTCCCCTGGACATCGTCAAACCTCCTCCGCTTCCGCAACCATTTAGTTCTTTATAAAAATCTTTGTTTCTTCAATCAGATCACGCAGCTCATTGAAGGACTTTTCCAAAAAATCCTGATCCTCTGTGACTAAACTGACTATATTATTTACTCTCCTGGAGTATTGACTTGGTGCCATTCCAAATGAATCTGCAATTGCAACAGCCCCTTTTTCGTTCATCAAGTAGCATTCGTTAACTGCGAACAAGACCTGATTCAAACAGGATATCGACCGAAAACAGCACCCGGCGATGTATGCCAGATCTGTTTTATACATCCCCTTTCTCCCATTATCAAGTGCAAAAGCCGCTTCCCAAAAAAACTTGTGAATCATTGCCTTTTTCAATTCAGGCGGATACGGAACCGTTCTTGTCTTCATTTCTCCAATAGTACCGGAAGGATCCCATAATACTTGGCATAACGCGATCTCCGAGAAATAAATCGAGTTGATGAATCCATGCGGATGCCCCGGCTGATAGTCAACAGTAATTTCTCCCGAGCGACATTGCTCGATCACGTCAGATACCTTGTTCAGATCGCGATATAGAAAGTCAACAGGATAATGATTAACAACCAGCCAGCCGCCACCATTGATCCACGGCCCCCAGCCGCCGATCTCCGTAACCAAGTTATGTCTGCCAGCATCATCCATACCGGCGGCTAGCTGTTGAAGCCCAGGAATATCTAATCTGCTTCTGGAATCGTAATATATGCCAATATCGATATCTGAGTTGTGAGTATGGTTCCCTCTGGCTCTTGAGCCGCCAAGAACAATAGCCCTCACGCCGTTTATTTGCTTCAGACCGTTAACAAGCATAGAAATTGTATTCTCAAGTTCCATAGACCCTCCGTGGTTGGCTATTATATTTTCCCCTAATAAAAAAGGGGAACGTGTGCTTCAAGCTATATATAATTTCCAGCTCAGTCACCTTCTTAACGGATTTCCCAGACTAACGCTTGTACCAGGTTGGTACAGCGCTTTCAAAATTCCGGTGATCGTCCAGCACTGTACGGATGCGGGCCATCATCGAATCGAGTTGTGCCGGCACCACCTTGAGCGTCCAACTGATCGTTCCGAACATAATCAGCGCCGAATATAGCGCATACAGGCTCCAGAATTTTTCCGGAATCTTTCCACTAAAATAACCGTCGATTTGCCCAATCGAGAACGGAATGCTGACCTCGCGGCTGAAGTAGGCGATTTTCAGAAAATCGTGATACGGGTCTCCCCAGTCGTATCGGTTGAAATCGATCACCGCCGCATAAGCGCCTCCATACACGAGTAGATTGCCAGGATGAAAGTCGTCGTGCTGAAACCGGTTCGGACGACCCTCCAATAGCGGCAAATGCCCTTCGATAAAGGCGACAACCGCATCCTCCTCAGGCAGCCTGACCCCACAGCGGCGGTATTCCGCCAATTGAAGATTGTGCTTCGCTATCCTTCGCATTGACCACGCTTCCATGTCCTCAGCCGCTTCCACTTCGTGCATCATAAGCAGCTCCCGTCCGGCATCGACGCCTACGTTGTACTGTTCGTCAGCCGTCATTAGCGGCAGCCTCTCGGAAGCGTCTTCCCCCTCGACATAACGCAAAACCATGTAACATAAATCAAGCGCCTCGACCGTACCGAATGCAACTGGCTCCGAGGTTCGGACGCCGAGGCCGTGTATGCGGCCTACCGCCTCAAACTCCCTGCGTTTGCGTTTACTCTGATTGAAAGCGGCAGTACGAAGCACGTAAACCGGTTTGTCGCTGCCTTCGTAAACGAGATATTTCCCATCATAAGAGAAGCCTTTATGAATCTTTGAGACGTTCGTCGCCTTGCACAACGCCGGGATATATTCCCGGACTTCGGTTATTTGCATCGTGATGCTCCTTTTGGGAATTTGATATACGGTATTGTATTAACTATATTATTTCACTTCTAAGGTTCCAAGACTCTTTTGCCATTTTTAGCAGTGCCTGACTAACTAAAAAAAGATGACTTGATTTTTTTCCCTGTTTTATTCTATCTTCTACTTCCAAGTTACAAATCAGCTTGTCAATAACCATTATAAACCTGCGCCCTGCAGCTGCAATAAAACCGAAACGTGCAAGTCTGGCTATGTACGTCCTGATGGGTTTCTTCAACCTCGACCCTGCTGCGCCACCATAGAGCCTCACTTGAAAGAGCTGATTTAGTATAAGTCCTCCGCACAGCAAGCTTATGTATTATATATTTCAAATTCACATGCTCATTACACCCTATTTCCTGGCCAAATTTATGGAGAGTGTACCATAAAAACGATGTTGAAGCTTTCACGATACCAAGGAAGAATTAAGGATATGATACAACCACCAATATAAAAGAAAGGGAAAACAACAGGTAATTAGTATTAATATAACAATAGCTTTGCTATTTAATTGTTTCCTCATCTATACCCTCCTTTGGCTAACATCGTGGCTTATCCCTGGTTCGGTTTGCCGCGTTCTTTCACACTTTTCCCATTATGAATCCCTGCATATTTATTATAGAGTTTTTTTCTGTGACCATCTATTCGAGGCAAGTTCAATGCTCTATAATTTGCGTAATAGCTGTTGTTTAAGGGCTTGAGGAACTTCTCTGAACGACATAATTTTTATTTTAGGAGGGAGCAAATGGAAGTTTTTGCAGAATATTTGGGGCATATTGATAACCCGCAGCATCGGACCAGAACGGAAGAAGTTTTGACTTGGGTAACGAAGAAATTTCCAAATTTAATGCCAAAATTTGCGTGGAATCAGCCTATGTTTACCGATCACGGCACATTTATTATAGGCTTTAGCGTAGCCAAACATCATTTGGCTGTTGCCCCGGAAAGAACAGGGATTAATCATTTTTCTGATGAAATTGTGCAGGCTGGCTATGATTACACCAAGGAGCTGGTACGTATCCGGTGGGATAGTCCGGTTGAGTTCTCACTACTGGAGAAAATGATCGAGTTTAATATTTTGGATAAGACGGACTGTTCCACTTTCTGGCGAAAATAAGAGTTATAAGTTCCCTTGAACTATATTGAATGCCATGAAGAGCTGGAGCTGCTTCATTCCGCACTGAGAAAAGAAGAGGTGTACAGGCTCTAAAGCCCGTACACCTCTTCTTTTTCATAAAACTGGTTTAACGGATTCTAATGGCAAAGGTTTTTGTGTTCGTTGCACCTTGATCATCTGTAACGGTCAGCTCAACTGTATAGTTTCCTTTTTTCGCATAAGCATGTGTAGCCGTTTCGCCGCTGCCTGTTGATCTGTCCCCAAAATTCCATTCATAGGAGACAATGCTGCCGTCCTCATCGTAGGAGGCAGTGCCATCAAACGTTACGTCACGCTTGCGCTGAGCTGCATTGGGTCCTTGAATTAGCGCTACAGGTGCAATGTTTGGAGGAGCCGGCTCTTCCCCGTCCTCTGATACATACACTCTGCCAAGGGCCGTTGCTTCAATTTCATTGCCTGCGGCATCCCATACTCTAACGACAATGACTCCACCTTCAAGGCGCAGCGACGCCGGAGTTATATAGGCTCCTTCGTAATGACCGGATGTCGTTTCGGTCATCGCGGTTTCGTTGAAACTGGACAGAGTGTTTCCTGGCAGTTCGATACGGAAGGAAGCGGAAAGACCGGGATCACTGTCAAAGGATACATAGACCGCTTCCCCTACTGTGAGATGCATATCCGTGAGCGGATTCAAATTCGTGATCACCGGTGAATTCCAGTCTGCAATCACCGTACGAGAAATCGTCGTTTCATTGCCTGCCAAGTCCGTGGCGGTTACAGTAATGACATTCTCACCCGGATTAATCAATATCCGGTGAACAAAGCTGCCGTCTTCAGCAACCTCAGCAGACTCACCGTTAACGGTAAGTTCACTTAGGAATTCATCCGTTACTGTACCACTGACGGCATACGCCTCTGCATTCGTTTTCTCTCCATCCTCAGGAGAAGTCACTGCCAGTTCAGGCGCCGTTTGATCAAGTGTTACAGTGACTGGCGCAGAGCGGTCAGTTACCTCTTCACCGACCAATACCTCAGCGGTCAGGACGTTCTCACCGGCATTTAAGTCAATCGCCGCTTCAAATCGACTGTCTTCTATTAATGCTGTTCCTGCCTCTTCTTCCCCGTTATAAATGACAACGGTAGATCCATTGGCAGAAGAAGTACCGGTAATGGTAATGCGTTCTTCATTGGTATAAGTATCCTCAGCCGGTGATGTGAAGACTGGAGCATTGACCGGATACTGTACAGCTGCGCGGATCATGTAATTTCCTTCTTCTACAGGGGAAAGTGACCATACACCGCTGACCAATTGCCAATTTCGCCCAGAGACAGTACTGCTTTCGTCTGTACCAAGTCCTGGCGCATTCGGATCCGGCTGCGTCTGGATGTAGACGATGTAGAAATCACCTTCAACCGATACCGGTTCAGCAAACTCGACCACCGTCCACTCATCATTGCGAAGAGCTGTTCCATCAAATGGTCCGGCGAGCTGACGTCCAGGGGTGCCATCCGGTCCCGAAGCATCATATACGGCATACTTGAATTCTGTCCCTCCGGGTACAGGCCATTCCGTATTCCAGAAACGGAAGGAGGCTCCGGTCACTTGAGCCGCTTCAGATTCCGGTGTCATCCGAACGGCCCATCCATTTCCTGCAGCATAAAACGCATGAGCATTTTCCGCTGTGCCATCATCGTAAGCAATTTCGCCTGCATGGCCGATAAATGGCTTCAGATCAACATCCTGCGTTACAGTGCCGTTTGCGGGAACATCGACTGTTATGGATTTACTGTAGTAATCCAGTGCGGAAATGGACAGGTTATATTCTCCTTCATATACGGTAAGCGCAAATGTTCCGTCTTCCCCGGAACGAACTGGAGCTACCTGTGCATCCTCCATCACCATGATAACCGCGTCAGCAATCGGTTCGCCAGTACGTTCATTCCTCACTGTACCCGTAATGGTGCCCTGGGGAATAGCCTCCAATTGGAAGTTGACTGAACGCGTCTGCCCATCCGCAATGGTTACCGGTACCGTTTGTGGATAGTATCCATAGGATTCCACCTTCAGATTGTAATCGCCTGCCACATGATTGAAGCTGTAACGGCCCGTGTAGGGATCTGTGCGTACGGAACGTCCGGTTTCAACCACGGTTACCGTCGCTGGAACAGGAAGACTGAAGATCCCGACCTCATCTTCTTTGGAGACGGAATCGCCTTGTGTCGAAATGCTTTTGCTTGCAGCAAAGTCACTTAATACTGGCGCAGAAACGTCTCTTAATACAGGAGCTTTCTCTACAGCCTTTTCTTTGACCGTTTCGGAGTTTTTATCGCTTGCTGTAGATTCAGGAGCTTCGACTGCAAGTACCCGGAAATCATCCAGATACCATCCTGCATTCGTCACACTGCCGTCTGATGTGAATCTGAATCGTACCTGAACCTCGCCTCCAACGTAGTCATTTAAATCAATGAATACAGGTGACCACTGTTTTCCTTCATTCGGATCGGAGAAATAAGCGATCTCCGTCCAGGTTGAACCACCGTCAGCTGTTATTTCTACGTATGCATCATCATAGTTTCTCTCGATTTCATACCATTGGTTAAAGGTAAGAGCTGCATTGCTATTTGCAGTCAAATCAATAACAGGCGATACCAAGGAGAAGTTGGCGTCATTCTCATAGGTACTGTCGAGATCCGTTCCCCATACATTAGGCGGACTCACAGCGGCAGCCGGCCCAGGCGCAGAAGGGACTCCTCGTTCCCATTCATCATGCGTGCCTGAGTGCGTCCAGCCGTTATCGTCTGCACTGTCAAACGAATCACTGAAGATCGTTTCAGGCACTTGAACATCTACAGAAATTTCGTTGGAAGCCGCGCTTTCATTCCCGCTGTAATCTTTTGCCTTGACTACATAATAATAAGTTGCGGCGTCTCCTTCAATCGTGATGCTGTCCACATAAGTCGTGTCAGCAGTCGTTCCGATAAGCTCATAACCTGAGCCTGAAACATCAGAACGGTAAACATTGTACTCTTTCAAATCTTCCTCTGCCGGAGCAGTCCAGGTCAGGGTGACGTCACCAAGAACAGAAGGTGTTCCCGTCAACTCTGTCGGGGAAGCCGGAGCCTCTTCATCTGGCAGCTGCAAGGAGAAATCGTCAATATACCACCCTTCGCCTTCAATCGAACTATTGGAAGTCAGCAAGAAAGCTATATATACTTTTTGACCCGCATATGCTGTCAAATCGATATATTGGTTGACCCATGCCTCGCTGCTGCCGGTGAAAGTAAGCAGCTGTTCGAACTCATAGCCGCTGTCTTCCGTTGCGATATAAACACTTCCAAAATCGCCGTTATCTTCTAGGTCATACCATTGTTTAAAGGATAACAGGCCGCCCTCCGGCACATCAACCAGGTTGATTGGCGGTGCGATTAAGGCCGTGCTGGAGCCCGGTGCATAAGTGCCCGTTAAATTCGTTGCCATAACACTGTCACCGGAATATGCACTTCCAGGACCGCTTTCGGGAGTTCCCCATACCCATGGGTTTTCGAAGTCTGGCAGGAATCCAACAGAATTGCTTTCAAAATCTTGGAAATAACCAGGTTCAATTCCTTCCAGTACGGTTACAGAATATACTTTCGTATCATAACCGTTATTGCCGTAATCGTTGACACGAATGTAATATTCAAGTCCCGGTTCTTCAATGAGTGAAGCAGGAATGACTGCCCGGTAAGTCCCGTTTAACCCATCTCCGGAAGTGAGCTCCGCTGGTATGTAACCATAGAGACCCGTTCCTTTAATTCTAGCAAATACGCTGACATCCGTTACTCCTACATTATCGCTCGCACCTATTGTAATTGCGGTATCAAGTCCCGCATAAACGGTCTCAACTACCGTGTGCTCGAGCTCAGGCGCTGTCAGATCATCTCCATCAATGGTTACGCGGCCCGTTACAGATCCAACGCCTTGAAGGACAGAACCAACCGCATCAAGCGCATTTACGATACCATGTCCATAACCGTTGTTAGGCGAATCCGGAAAATTGCTATCGGTTCTTTCCGTCGCCGTTTCCGTCAAGATATCTTCCAGATCGTCTACAGTGAGCGAATTATTGGCTTGCAGCAAGAGCGCTGCGATCGCTGTTGTATGAGGGCCAGCCATTGACGTTCCGTTCCAGCCGCCTTCATAACCGCCGCCAGGAACAGATGAACGGATGTTTACACCTGGCGCAGAAACCTCAGGCTTGATCTCGCCATAAGGAGAAGGTCCTTGAAGTGAAAAATCTGCCAGGTTGCCGTTAACATCCGTAGCCCCGGTAGCGAACGATTCCGGATAGTTGGCCGGGTTTGCAACAGATCCAGGTCCGCCGGGATTGGTTATTGTAGTATTGCCTGCAGAAAATTCAGGGAAAATCTGAGCATCCCGCCAGGCTTGTACGATCGGACGGAACCACTCGTCGATGCCTGGACCTCCGCCCCAGGAGTTGTTTACAACATCCGGCGCAAGTTCAGGGTGAAGATTCCCTTCTTCATCAACCGGAGCAAGCAGCCACTGCGCACCGTCGAGGATGATGGCATCCGTTGTAGATGGATTAAAGATCCGGACCGCCATCCATTTTGCACCGGGAGCAACGCCTATAATATTGGTGCCATCCTCTTCCGCACCGACCATCGTACCCATCGTATGCGTTCCGTGACCCTCAGCATCCGTCGGCATCGAAGAACCGCTGTGCGGATCGTACCAGCTGAGCTCCGGATCCACGACATTGCCACTGGCATCCAAACCGCGCCACTTGCTTGCCAATGCAGGATGCGTATATTCAACGCCTGTATCCAAGTTAGCTACAACAATACCGGAACCATCGATTCCCTGTTCCCATATTTCAGGAGCATTGACTTGGGCAATGTTCCACTCGATGTTTTCAGGGTCAAAATCTGAGGCTTTTGCCTCGGAGCCCTTAACAGCAGTAGAAGAACCGCCAGCTGTAGCGCTTGCCTTTGGTGTGGAAGCATTCTTGTCCACGGTAACTTCCTGGAGAAAGCGTTCTTCGTTCGGAAGAATTTTATCAATTCCGGGCTGGAGAGCGAGTTCTTCCATTACTTCCTTCGTACTGGTCACAGCCAGGGAGTTGACGATAAAGAAGCTCTTGTATTCCTTAACTCCTCCTGAAGCCTGCTGCGCATCCAGATACTTTTGAATCGGGATTTGAGTACGGGTTGCAGCCTCTCGAAGCGTATTTACGACTGATGTCCTTGCTGACTTCTTCGCGGCCGCAGGTGTTGCCTTTTGAGCCGTTGCGAGTTCAAATGCCTTCTGAGCAGCAAGTCCGGTATCTGCCTGCTCACTTAATTTGACGAGATAAGTCACGTACTTGTCTTCTTCAAAAAGTTTGTTCAGCTTGGAATCTACTTTCGCCGTAATCAAATCCGGGGAAGCAGATCGCAAATCGACTTTGTCTGATGCCGCCGCTGCAGGAGCAGCGCCAACCGGAATAACAATAGACACTGCCAGGAGGAAAGCCATCCCGAGTGAGAACGTTCTTTTAGTTTTTTTCGCTGTGACCAAGTCTACTACACTCCTTTAAAATGGAATAGAAAACGGTAGGATCTTCTCCAAATTTTTGGAATACATTTTTGCTTACAGCAATAACAAAACTAGTACTCTTAGAAACACCAAATAAACCACTAACCGACGAGAAGCACACAACCAAATCTGGCTTGTCCTTTTTTGATAACCACCCCCTTTAAGGTGAATCAAACGTTAGTAATAGAGTCGATACATACAATTTGCGAGTCAAATCAGAGAGAATGTCATCTTAGATGGGAGGAAGCTAAAATCAATAGAAGTAGAAACAGAGGATGTTATGGGTCTTTTTAGAGTGAGTTAAGGAACATATTTATTCCTGTATTCTTACACGAGGGTATTTAAGCTTGAGTAAAGTATAAAGATATTACAAGAAACTTACAAGCATTTATGTAAGTGTTCCTTACAAGAAAATCAAAATTATCGCAGATAATTCCAAAATTTAACACTAATGCCTGTTAGTTGTGAAAGACAGCCTATTCACTTAGGTCGGCTGCCTCCTCCTGTTGTTTATTAACACTCGTGCCCGTTAGCGTAAGGTCATAACAACCATATTCGGGCGTAATCATTGGAGGTACTGTCTCGGTTCAACCATACCGCTTTTATTCCGAGCTTTTGGGCTCCTCCAACATCCATTAATATTGAATCGTCAAGAAACCATAGATACATATAAGATTCCTGTATGTCAGTTTTTAATAAAAATGATATAATTTTCATACTAACCTATCATATCAACAAAAAAGAATCTTCTTATGGACATAAAAAATGAGGGGATGGATGGTGTGTATGATTTCAAAAGGTCTGGAAAATGGTTCTTTGGTTATTGCAGGCGGGGGACGCTTACATTCGGATGTAATTGAGCGGTTTATAGGATTGGCAGGCGGTACGCAAGCTTCAATCATTGTGATTCCTACGGCTCAAGAAGAGAACCTGAACGCCAATAAAGGACAGGATTTTACTGCTTTTGAACAAGCTGGCGCTGCCAATATCACTTTCCTTCACACTAACGATCGAAATTTGGCTGATACGGAGGAGTTCGCCGCTCCAATAAAATCGGCCCATGCCGTATGGTTTTCGGGCGGAAGACAATGGAGGCTTGCTGACGCCTACCTGCACACGAAAGTACATCAGGAATTGAACGCTCTTCTTGACCGGGGAGGTACTATTGGCGGAACTTCTGCGGGTGCGACAATCCAAGGGTCCTATTTGGTAAGAGGAGATACTCAAACAAACACCATTCTCATGGGTGACCATGAGGAGGGTTTTGGTTTCTTGAAAAACGTCACGATTGACCAGCATTTGTTACGTCGAAACCGTCATTTTGATCTAGTTGAAGTTATCTCCGCTCATCCGGAGCTGCTGGGTATTGGTATTGACGAAGGAACGGCCATTGTGGTTCAGGGAACAACCTTTGAAGTAGTAGGTAAAAGTTATGTGTCCATTTATGACAAGGAGTATATGAATACTACAGGCGGTAAATTTTATTTTCTATCCCCTGGAGATACATTCAACCTGGAAACAAGAGAAGCAAAATTATCATACAATATGAATCAGGCTTCCAATCAGGCGTCAAACGAGTAGAGAGCGTAATGACCTGAATGGGCAACGGCAAGTTTAAGGGTGCCCGATCGGGTACCCTCTTTGTCGTATCCCATGGTTCGGGAATGCCGGGCCTTGACATATTCCGCACTGTGTAACGCAAGTTTTGGTCAATTCAATTGAGAAAGTAACGTTATGATATCTTTATGTCCTCTACGTTCAGCCCACGCTAGAGGCTGAGCCCACTTTTCATGTTCCGGAAGACGAGGATTCGCTCCCTTGTCTAGCAAAAAGCGAACTAATTCGGTCTTTCCATATTTCGCTGCCCAACCGAGTGGAGTAGAGTGGCTCTCCTCGTCAACCACGTTTAGCTCAGCTCCAAATTTAATGAGAAGCTTAGCAAATTCCAAGTTGCCGAGCCATGCAGCCTTATGGAGATACGAAACACCTACCCAATTTGCGTTATTCGCATCCGCACCGGACTCCAGCAGTAATCTGACCATTTCCAGACCGCTGTCAATGGCATATCCCATGAAATTATTGGCATACCAAGGAGCGTTTAAATCTGCTCCGCCTCTAATAAGCATCCTGACGATGTCTGTATGTCCGGATCCTGCAGCCATACAGAGCGGACCATAGTCACCGCCGGCATTTATCAAAGACGGGTTAGCTTTTAGGATTTCACCCACTAAATCGATTCTCTCCATCCAACAAGCTGCATCAAGATTAACCGAGGCTCCATAGGTATAAAGCAACTTCATCAACAAGTCGTTACCGTTGCTCATGGCAATGCTAACAGGATTGGCTCCTGACTCCACACTGGAATTCGGATCTGCACCACGCTCCAAGAGCAACCTTGCACACTCCTCATGGTTGCCTGCAACCGCAGCCCAAAGCGCACTTCCTTGCGGAGCGTCTCTTTCGTCGGCATTCGGATCAGCACCCTGATCCAGCAAAAGCTTTACCGTATTAGCATTCCCATACTTGGCCGCGTAGCTTAAAGGTCTCCTATCCACTGAATTTTTCGCGTTAACTAACTTGGGATCCGTATGCAGTAAGGAAGCAACACGGACAGAGTCGCCGACGGTTGAAGCGGTCCAGATGTCGTACTCTGCGCCGCACGCAACCAAAAATCCAACAAGGAACCATTGGTTTCTCATCGCTTGCTCACTTAGATCCCGAGCTGCACGAAACCAATAATCACCGTGAATAGCAAGATGGATGGGCATGGCCCCGTCCGACCTTTTGGCTTGAATATCCGCTCCGCGGCGGAGCAAATCTTCAATTAACCCGATCTGTCGGGTGAGAACAGCCCAGTGAAGGGGAGTATTGCCCCGTTCGTCGCCCGACCTAACCAGCTCTGGAGAATGATCCAATTCCGAAGTACATTCTCTCTCTGTCCCTCTTTTATCCAACCTGCAATTTTGTTGCCCGCAGGCGAGGTTTGAAAATTTTCTGCAAGATGCTGCTCCAGGATGTCCACGATTTGTTGGTATCCGCGATCTTTGGCTTTGGTCAAAGGATCGTCCTGCCATCCGAGAATTTGTGTGTTCTTGGTTACATCCGCTCCATATTCCAACAACAATTTGACCGATTCGGTATTTCCTGACCTGACAGCAAAATGTAAAGGGGTGAAATATCCCCATATGCAGTTTGCAAGTCCTGCGTCATTTCGAAGCAGTGCTTCTAAAGCTGCAGTGTCTCCGAGCATAGAATGGATAATCGTTTTCCTTTTGCTCTCTTCGATAGCTGTAAGGTCAAACCCTCTGAATATCTTTTTCGATTCCATGCTCACACCCACCGTCAGAGATAGATTCGTTTGATATACGGGGTGAATAATCTTTCAAAAGTATTATAATTTTTCTACCATTTTACTGAAAAATTAAATATGCTGCAATCGCTTGAGAATACGTCTTGGTACGTATCTGCCTTCATTTCCATACACTTTGACACTGTACACATGTTGAAAAGCATTATGGTCCCTCACTTCGAACATAAAAATGACTTGACAATATACACAATACAGCAGTAAGTTTATTTCACAGTATTCTTATGCGAATATAATATATTTACCGGTCAACCGGAAACAGCCTTGCGGCTCGTTTGCGGTTTTTTGTTGTTAGCTGACTGTATCCTTCAGATCAGGCAAGCAGCTCTGCTGACAGACCATCATTATTTTCGAAAATGGAGTGTGGAATGAGTTGAGCGAACGTAATCGGAAAGTGCATCTGAATGTGTTTGTGCGTATAGCAGGCCACCATGCTGGCGGATGGAGGCACCCCGAAGCGGAACCTGAACGCGATCTGGATATTGATAAATATGCAGAACTGGCTCTTTTGGCTGAGCGGGGCTTCATCGATTCGCTGTTTACGGCAGACAATTATTCCGGAACAGGCAGAAGGCTGGAGCCGTTCACTCTGCTTTCGGCGTTGGCAGCAATGACGAAGCATATCGGATTGATCGGAACGGTCAGCACGACCTACAACGATCCGTTTCATGTGGCCCGCAAGCTGGCGTCGATTGATTACTTGAGCAATGGCCGGGCCGCCTGGAATATTGTCACGGGGCATTCGCCGGGAGATGGGGACAACATTACGAGGTGGGGAGGTTATCCGGAGCAGAGCGAACGATATGCAATCGGCGACGAATTCGTCGAAGTTACCAAACAGCTATGGGATAGCTGGGATGATGAAGGTGCGGGTAGCATCGGGGAAAGTGAGCTGCGGGTTAACCATATCAATCTTCACGAAATTGATTTCAGAGGCAAATTCTTTAATGTCAAAGGACCCTTGAACATCCCGCGTCCTCCGCAGGGCTACCCCGTTCTGGTACAGGCGGGTTCCTCTGAAGACGGCAAAGAATTGGCGGCCAAGCATGCCGAGGTAATCTTTACTGCACAGCAAACGCTGGGAGCCGCACAGAATTTCTATGCCGACGTCAAGGGAAGATTGGCTAAGTACGGAAGGAATCCTGACCAACTGGTGATTATGCCCGGGCTTGCGCCCATTGTCGGAGAAACGGAAGCGGAGGCCAAAGATTTGGAGAATGATCTGTTCGGCCTCTTGAATCTGGAGAATTCGCTTGAGCGCGCTTCCCGTTTTTTTTCCGTCAATCTGTCCGAGTATTCGCTGGATGATCCGTTGCCGATCGATAAAATCAAACCGGAAGACGGCAGCCGTAAGAGCGGTATTACCAGCCGGCGCGAAGTCGTTCTCGATGCGGTCCGCAGAGAGAAGTTTACGATTCGTCAATTTCTGAATCGAAGCGCCGGTGGACACGGGCATGTCACGTATACGGGCTCCTACATTCAGGTGGCGGATTTTATCGAAACATGGGTGCGGGAGCACGGAGCGGACGGATTCAATTTATTGCCGCAGGTTGTGCCTCATGGCCTGGAAACATTTATTAACAAGGTCATTCCCGAGCTGCAGAACCGTGGAATTTTCCGTACGGCCTATGAGGGTACGACCTTGCGCGAGAATCTCGGACTGACTCGACCCGAGAACAAAAATAGGGAAATATGGACGACCCGGTACCAGGCCAACAAGGAAAATGTATCCGATCCGGTGCAGTAAAGCCGGAATTGATTCCGAATAAAAAAGAAGATGAGGTGAACAAGTTGACTAACGTCAATAGAAAAGCCCATTTCAATGTATTCATTCGCAGTACCGGACATCATGCCGGTTCCTCGAGGCATCCATCGGTTAATCCGAACGGAGGTCTGGATCTGGCGCATTTCGTCAATCAGGCGAGAATCGCTGAACGTGGGTTACTTGATTCATTATTTGTTGCGGATGGATACTCTGGCGCTTCCCGCCGATTCGAGCCGTTCACATTGTTTTCCGCGCTTGCCGTGCTTACGAAGCATATCGGTTTTATCGCTACAGTCGGAACGACCTATAACGACCCCTTCCATCTTGCCCGTCAATTTGCTTCGCTGGATCATATCAGCAAAGGACGCGCTGCATGGAATATCGTGACAGGGGCCCAGTCGGCGGCGCATAATTTCGGCCGGGATGAGCATCCGGATGTAGAGCAGCGATACAAGGTCGGCGAGGAATTTGTAGATGTTGTCAGGCAATTATGGGACAGCTGGGAAGAAGACGCTCTCGTGTATGACAAAGAGAAGGGTCAGCAGCTGGATTCAAACAAGGTCTATAGTATTAATTTTCAGGGTGAATATTATAAAGTGAAGGGTCCACTGAATATTCCACGTCCTCCGCAGGGCTATCCGGTACTCGTGCAGGCCGGATCTTCCGAAGGCGGCAAGGAATTGGCGGCAAGAACAGCGGAAGCAATCTTTACCGCTCAACAGACGCTTGGAGCCGCGCAGGAATTCTATAGGGATGTGAAAGGAAGACTGGGCAAGTTTGGAAGAAAGCCGGAACAACTGCTCATATTACCAGGATTGAGCCCGATTATCGGCGATACGGAAGCGGAGGCCAGAGACCTCGAAGAGGAGTTATTTTCACTGCTTAATACGAAGCATTCCCTTCAAAACTTGTCCCGTTTCTTTACGGTAGACCTGTCGGAATATCCGCTGGATGCGCCTGTACCGCTGGATAAGTTGAGGCCAGCGGAGGACTTCAGAGTCGGAATCACATCCCGACGGGATGTGATCATCGATGCTGCGATCCGGGATCAATTTACAATCAAGCAGTTCCTGAGCCGGAGTGCAGGGGGACATGGCCATGTTACCTTTACGGGGTCCGTCCTGCAGGTAGCGGACTTCATTGAGAAATGGTTTCGCGAAGGAGGCGCCGACGGGTTCAACATTTTGCCGCCGATTATTCCGTCCGGTCTGGAAGCTTTCGTGGACAAGGTGATACCGGAGCTGCAGAACCGCGGAATCTTCCGTACTGCTTACGAGGGCAAGACGCTGCGGGAAAATCTTGGTCTTGCGCGTCCCGACAACCAACATAAGAAAGTATGGGCTGCCAACGGCCAAAGTCTTGCCGCGCTGAATGCCTCCGGATAAATTTTGTGCCAACAATACCTACCGGATCACCGGAGAATGCCTGCGGGCTTCTTCGGTTTTTTGGTTTCGGCAAAGACTGGCATTCCAACAGGAACGGCGGGGTAACCCTAATTTGCTGTACAGATATGGAGGATGAACAATGAAAAGGACGATCACTTGGCTTCAACTCGCAATGCTAATGGTGTTTCTTGGAGCTTGCACATCAACGGGGAACAATGGGAGCCCCAATAGCCCCGACCCTCATCCGAGTAATGAAAGTGCCGATGACGAAGATTTCAAGAAGCTGGGCGCCGAACCGCTGGAACTGAAATTTTATAGCTACGGATCGACATTTACGGATTCCGAATTCGCGATAATGATCGCCGATCCCATCCACAAGAAATATCCGAATGTGACGATCAAGCGGATTACACCGGCGGAAGATACCCCACCGGAAGAAGTGTTGACTACATATACACCGGACATCATCTTCAGCAGCGCGAACCCGCAGCTGGTACGCACCGGTGTGTTCCAGGATCTGCGCGAGTTGATCAAACGGCATCATTTTGACGAGAGCCGCCTGAAGCCAATAGGGTACGATTACATCAAGAGCTTTACCAAGGGCCGGGGTGATGCTATTTCCGCGCTTCCGTTCAATATAAATCAGCAAATCATGTATTACAACAAGGATCTCTTCGATAAATTCGGCGTTCCTTATCCGACGGAGAAGCAGTTGACGTGGGACCAGACACTGGAGATCGCGGCTAAACTGACCCGGACCGAGAGCGGCGTTCATTATGTCGGTCTGGCCGCGGACAATCTGACAGGATTGTCCAAATCGCTCGCTCTTCCGCTGCTTGATGCAGAGACAGGCGATGCCGCTATTGATACGCCGGAGTGGCGAAGGATATTCGATCTGCAAAAAAGGATTTTCGATATTCCCGGTTATATTGCGACAGACAAGTTCTGGAACTGGGGCAGGGATCAGTTCATGAAGGATCAGGTGATTGGAATGCGGGTCTCCTTCCTGGCGAACATGGTGGGTCCGTTAGAGGAACTGCGCCAGCAGGGTGTGGAATTCAATTGGGATTTCGCCCCTTCTCCGAACTTTGAGGATCAATTGCCCAAGACAAGGGAGGCACAAATTCATACCATCGGAATCAGCAGCAAAAGCCCGCACCAAGACGAAGCTTTCCAAGTGCTCCAGGAGCTTCTGTCGGATGAAGGGCAGCGAATAATCGCCCGCAATGGCAGAGTGCCCGCCATTATCAATCCGGAGCTGGAGAAGGAATTCGGACAGGATATTCCTGTACTGAAAGGAAAAACGATCCAGAATGTGTTTGTAGGTACGCCAATTCTGAACCATTATATCCACCCTTACGAGACGGACATCCTCATCCGGCTGACAGAGGCTACCGAGGATTTGGCAATCAATGGACTCGATGTGAACTCGGCGATTCGCAAAGCAACCGAAGCGATCAACAAGGATGTTGATACCCTTCGCACGACACTGGGGGAACCCTATTAACGGTAAACAGTAAAGCGTCTGTAAAATATTTTCGTACTTCAATCGGGAATGGGATCAAGTTCTCTTCATCAGCAATTGACAAGAACTTGATCCCATAAATATAAGAAGCCGCTTTTTCTTCCGGCATTACAAGTCCTGATAGCTTAAAGTGAGTGATAGCTAGCGCCTCCCCACAGAATATGGAGGTTATACCGATCTTCTGGTGAAAAAGAAGTTATCAGTGGAAGTCTTCCACCCGAAATCTGGACCTCACAACTTCCTGGATGGAATCATCCTGAAACATGGTGAAAAAGCGTTTTGGTTCATAGAAATCCTTTTCCCAAACCCCTTCCGAATCCTGTCCGCCGTATACGCCATAAAAGAACAGCCCGCCAGGTCTGAGGACCTTGGCGATTTGACCCAATACGGAATCAAGCCGAGCCTTCGGCACATGGAGGAGGCAGTTTAGCGCGAAAACTGCGTCAAAGCTATCTGCAGCAAATGTTAATTCGGAGAAGTCCATGCAATAAGCGTTCAGCCCCTTCTCCCTGCAAAGCTTCACCATCTCTTCGGAAAGATCAGCACAGGTGACGCGAAGCCCCCTTTGCTCGAAATAGAAACTGTCACGCCCTGTTCCGGCGCCGATTTCAAGAAGCGTTGAGCGGTTTTCTCGAAGGACTTTCCCGACAAAACGTTCCCGTTCTTCAAACTTCCAAGGCTCAATTTCTGCCTTATCCCTTTGTGCGGCGAATCGGTTATAAGCTTGCTTCAATGTCGTTTTGTCGTAAAGTGTCATTTTGGAGTTCTCTCCCATCAGTCTTTTTGTTTGAATTACGTTTTCTATATTCATTTCAAGATTGACAGCAGTTCTTGAAATGGCGAGTGATTCTATGTATTAAATCTTTTCTTATATCTTCCAGAACTTTGGGAAGGAAATCAAGTTTACATCTTAGGTCGTTTTTCATGAAAATGGATAAATTATTTGCATGCAAAAAGATAATTGATGAAAATTCTGGAATGATGCCTTTTTCTAACGAGTGTGCTCTCGAAGTTATCATAATGTAATTTTTAGCGTCTGGAAAGCCCCATCCGATTTGCCCAAACTGGGTCGGTAACTATATTCAGTCCTTTGTTTGAATATTGTGTATATCGAATAATCCTTCTACCTATAGTCCCATGTTGATTGCTCATAAGTTGCTTTCTATTGGTAACTTACCGTATTCTTGGTAGAGTGTGTTTGTCAAAAAGGGGGTGGGGAATATGACGAAAGAAAATCCAAAGCTTAACGACATTTGGCCGGATCAAATAACGACGACTGAGGAGCAACAGCTGCGAAATGGAGAAGTAAACACTGAACATGAGGAAGAATGCGATATCAATATCGAGGCAACCCTTCGCGTTCTCAGCGGGAAATGGAAGCTGCAGCTGCTGTATGAATTGGTTGGTAAGACCCGGCGGTTCAACGATTTGCGCCGGAGGCTCTCAGGCATATCCCAGAAAATGCTGACTCAGCAGCTTCGTGAACTGGAAGAAGACGGTTTAGTAAACCGTAATGTCATTCCTGATATCCCTCCAAAGGTAGAGTATTCATTGACGGTATACGGGCATACGTTAGGGCCTATGTTTGACATCATGTTTGAATGGGGAGCAAACCATCGTCAACGCCTGGCGCAAAGCAGCAGCACTCCCCACGCATAAAACTGCCTTCGACTCTTCGATGTCATCTGAAACTGATAATTTAGAAAATGATTCAGAAGCTCTCAGGAACATAATCCTGAGAGCTTCTTTTTTAGTCTTCTTCTTTATTTCTCACTGTCCAATAATGCCATCGAATGTTTGTCATAACGCTCTCCCGCCACCTCTTCGGGGGCAAATACGCTGCCTATATCATTCAATTCCTCGGGAGACAGATGTATTTCCACTGCGTTCAATGCATCGTTCAATTGTGTGCGCTTGCGGGCACCAATCAGCGGAATGATGTTCTCCCCTTGACCGATTACCCACGCAATAGCCAATTGCGCCACATTGGTGCCGCGAGATTCCGCCAATCTGCGCAACTTCTCGACCAGCTCCAGATTATGCTCAAGATTATCCCCTTGGAAACGTGGCCCAAAGTTACGGATATCCGCCGGATTGCCTGATCGCTCCTTCGTCCATGCTCCGCTCAGAAGCCCCCGGGACAGTACCCCGTACGCACTCAGCGAAATTTTCAGCTCACGTAATACAGGCAAAATCTCTCGCTCACTGCCACGACTGAACAGAGAATATTCGATTTGCAGCCATGAGACAGGATGCACGGAATGAGCGCGGCGAATGGTATCCACACCTACCTCGGATAATCCGATATGCCGGACGTATCCCGCCTGAACCATGTCCGCGACCGCACCAACCGTCTCTTCGATTGGTACGTTCGGATCAAGTCTCGCTGGTTGATACAAATCAATATAATCGGTGTCTAGACGTTTCAACGTCTGGGCAAGGAAATTTTTCACGGAAGCAGGGCGACCATCGACGCCGCCCCAACCACCTTTCGGATCGCGCAAGGCACCAAATTTAACAGCGATAAAAGCCTGCTCACGGCTTCTCCCTTTCAGTGCTTCGCTAATCAGCATTTCATTGTGACCTGACCCATAGAAATCTCCGGTATCCAAGAGTGTAATTCCCGCCCCCATCGCCGCGTGGATCGTTGCGATGCTCTCCAGTCGATCCGCATCTCCGTACATATCCGACATCCCCATACAACCGAGTCCGATCGCCGACAATGCTTCGTTGCTTTGGCCAGGTTTGCGTTTTAGCATTTTAGGGTTTCCTCCGATTTCGATTTAAATTGCGATTGGTTCTACCAAGGCGTAAATCTAGTATGAATTAGAGGTTAGCCACCCACAAGGAGGCACTATTTACTCATCTGGTAACCTTCAGGTGACTTACTGTTGAATGTAGAGTCCATGCAGGGGTCCATAACAGCTTGCCGGAGAACGTGGAAAAGAATATATATCCATATAATGAAAAAAGCCGCGATTATGCGGCGTCTTAGATAACGCCCCTGCCAGGCGTACATAGCAAAGCGCATGCCGATGTCGGCATGCGCTTCTAAAACTGCGAAAGTTTTTTTATTATTGTACAGCTGTTTCCACATATTTTTTGAAATTATTTATAATGGCCTGCCATCCGGCTTGCTGCATCTCGATGGCATTGGTCTCTTCCGCGTCGAATGATTCAATGATTCGCGTGTCGTTGTCTTGGCGAATAAAAGCGATCTTCACTTTTCTGCCGTCGGCCATCGTATAGGAGATGCTCTCGTTAATGCTCACCTCGTCGTACACGCCGCCGAAATCAAATCCAAAGCTGCCGTCTTTGGCTTCCATTCTTGAGACGAATTTACCGCCGGGCTTCAGATCATTCTCGGCGTGTGGCGTGTGCCAGTCATCGGAGGCATTATTCCATTGTTTGATATGCTTCGGTTCCGTCCAATATTCCCACACGCTTTCGACGGGAGAATGAACGATTGTTTCTACTGTAATCGTTACCGGATTACCTGTTCCCATTACATAGCCTCCTTATATGAATGTTATATTCTCAAATAATACCATATTATCCACTTGCAGTCGATATGTCTGAAGTCCATGACTCTATAGGTCTCTTCATGATTTTCAACTTCATAGCAGCGGGTATATAAATCAGGTCGTGCAAGATCATGGTTGAACTGCCGCACTTAGTTTGACAATCCGTCATAAATAAAAGGAGCTGCCGCGGCAGCTCCTTTATGCGTAAATCATGGGGGAATCGTTTTACTTGCCCCGTTATTCACTTAAAAAATCTGTTTCCTTCATGAGGTTCATCATCATTTTCGCTGTTTCGGCACGGGTCGCGAAGCTCGCAGGATTAAAGTTTCCGTTCTCGTCTCCTCCAACGATGTTTAAGGTTGCCAGAACGGAAACTGCTTGCTTGGCATATCCGGCAATGGCAGCGGAATCCTTAAAGCCATCTGCGTCGACAGACGCAGGCTGCTTGTTCAGGTATTTCAATACCCTCAGAAGAATGACAGCTTCTTCCTGCCGTGAAATTTGTTGGTTGGGCTTGAAGCTCCCGTCTTCGTAACCGGTAATGAATCCGCGCTCGCTGACTGCATGGACAACTTCCCCATACCATGCGGATGGCGATACGTCGGTGAAGCTGGATGCTCCATCTTTATCGGTCAGTCCCAGACCGCCGGCCAGCATGGTGACAAATTCAGCACGGGTTACGTTACTGCGGGGCTTGAATGTTCCATCCTCGTACCCGTTAATAATCATCTTGTCGGCAAGCGTCTGGATAAATTCCTTGGCCCACGAATTGGCGATATCGGTAAGCGCAGTGCTGTGTCCGATTACGGCATAGGTCGAGTTATGATCTGCTTTTACTACTGCCACAGCCCGATCCCCAACATTCGGGAAGACGGTCGGGACAGGCGATACAGAACTGTCGTCATGAATGACTGCTCCTACCGATTTTGCAGGATCTGCAGCATCTTCGAGTTCAAAAGACAGGTTGATGTAAGTTCCTTCAAAATCGTTGAAATCATAATTCTTGCCGCCGGAAGCTATTGAAATCGCAAACTCAACGGCTTTGGACAGCAGCTTTCCTCCGCTCTTGCTGATGGCTTCAAGAGCAGCCGCATCCGAGACTACATTCATCGACACGTTGATCGTCGCCTTTTGTACGGTTGAAGCATCCAGGCCGATCTTTTTCGCTAGAGCGTCCACGTTCATGAATGCCGCCGGAATCTCGTAGGCGAAGCCGTCGCCCTGAAGCACGATCTTCGCCGAAGCCTCCTGTTTGCCGGCTTCCGTCAGCAGATCCGGCGTAAAGCTCGTAATGGACTTGCCATTCCTGGAAACCGATACAGGCACAACAATAGCTTTAATATTGGCTGTATCAGCCATCATTGCCAGCAGCTCAGTTTCATTGACGGTATTGACGGTTACTCCATCGGCATTTTGCTGAACGGTGACCGGAGCCGTCAGAATGGAAGAAGCGTCTTGCCCCAACAGGGATTTTGTCGCATCACTCACTTTAAAATCATCTTGTCCAGGCGCCGCCGGATTAGACGGTGAAGAAGGCCACGAGTCAATGCCTCTGCGCGTTACATCAACCGAATAGGTTTGCGTTGTCCCCGCTTGGGAGGTAACGACAACGCTGATGTCATTGGAGCCGACACTCAGATTAACCGGATTATCAATCCTCACGCCGTCAAGCTGCAGATACGCGGATGCGCGGCTGTCGGCAGTCTCATAGGTAACGCTGGTTACGGAGACAGCGTTTGGTACAGTCGCCGTATAGGCATAAACATTCCCAGTTACCGTCTGGTCTAATGTAATCCCGCTTAAAGCAAGCGAGCTTAAAGCGGCATTGCTGGAAGCGTCTGGTTTGTCGCCTGGCGTCCGGACCGTAATAGCCGGACCGTTGCTGCTCCAGCCGCCGGAAGCGTCGGCTGTTTCGACCTTGAAATTATAGGTTGTATCCTTGGTCAGGCCCGTGACGCCGTAAGAATTGCCGTAAACCGTATCCATGACCGATCCGTCCTTGTACAACCGGTATTGGGCGTTTTCCGCATGTGTATTCGCAGGCGTCCATGCCAGGGATAAGCTGTTTTGCGTCACATCGCTTGCCGTTAGCTGGCTGTCTTTGGGCCAATAGTAATCGTTTTTCGATATTTTGATAGAGTCGTACAGATACGGCGCTATCGCATACCCGTTCGGATCGTTCGCATCATATTCCAGGAAGTACGTGTCCAGCGACATCACGCCATCCTCTATTTTAACAGCCGTAAAGCTCTGCTGATGGAGCGAGGTATCATAGGTTGCCGAAGTTTTATCGATAAATTCATAGTCCGGCGAAACATGATACAAGGTGTTATCGTATTTTATTTTTTGATACCATTTCGAGTTCCCCATCGTTCCGTTCACAATGTACAAAGGCGAGTCCGGCTTGATGAACACTTCGCTGCCGCTATCTGCCAGCTTTTCAGGCTTGGCATTATAGCCGTCCTTGACAAAGCCCCTCGAAAAGCTATGGTCATGTCCCATCAGCACAGCGTCTATGTTCAACTCCTGTAAAACAGGCGCAAGAGCGACCCTGAGATCGTTAATGTCCTCATCGTCTACATGATCCGTTGCGGCGTATAGCGATTTATGAAGCATCACGATATGCCATTGTTTATCCGAACCAGCCACATCCTGCTTCAGCCAATCAATCTGCTTGTCCAAGCCTTCCCCGGAGTAGTGCTCCGAGTTAAGCACAGAGAAATGGGCTGGACCGTAGTCGAAGGAATAAACACTTGGCAGCCCCGCGTCCGGGTCGTCCGGATTATTCATATAATATTTAATCATATTTTCTTCATCGTGATTACCCAGCGCAGACACGACAGGTGTTTTCATGAAGGAGTCCTGCCCCGCCTGAAAAAGCACATCCCACTGTCCGTTGGAACTGCCGCTTTCAGTGTGATCTCCGGCAATATAGGTGAAGGACGCATCGGGAAACATCTCTTGCGCGGTCTTGAATGTTGCCGCGCTTGCCGCGCTCGAGTTAGAAACCTGCGGATCGGCCATGTAAGTGAACATAACCGAGTCATCCGAAGCAGGCGCCGTCTTGAAGCTTCCGGCAGGACTCCAAGCATTCTCGGCGGCATCTCCTACCCGGTAAATATATTCCGTTCCGGGCTCCAGCCCTGTCACGCTTACGCTGTGGAAGTTTCTTATTCCGTCAAAGACCAGCTCGCCCGGGGTCATATGAACCTCTTTGACCTCGTTCTTCCCCTTGAATCTTATGGATTGATTCGACGGAAGAGATGCCGAGTCGGTCTTCTTCACAATCTCAACGGTGCTGTCCGCCAGATCGATATTGTCTGTCGACCAGACAAGCGACGCGCTTGTTTGGGGATCCAGTGTAATGGAATTACTTATATCCTTGGGCATCTTATCGGTCAGAATTGCATATTTGGTGTATTGCTTGAACTGAGACCAGCCGCTTTCCTTCCCGTCTTCGCTCTGCACCTTAATCCAAAAGGTATACTGCGTCGACGGAGCAAGGCCGGTAAATGTTTTGTGCGGCTGCTGCTCCCATTTGATTTGATCGCTGGTCGGCCGCTTGGCGGATTGAATAATGCTGTAATCCGTAATCTTGGCTTCCCGATCTTCCGTATCGCTCGCATAGACGTCGATGGTGACAGAATTGGGCTCGACATCGCCTGCCTGCACCGTTACTTCAATGCTGGAGAGATAGTTATCGAAATCAAAGGCGAGCTCCTGATGCTCGAAGCCCTGCAGCACGGGGGAACTGAACGTTTTGCCTCCGTCAGTAACCGTAAGCATTTCCCATGTATGCCCGAAATCCCAGCCCAGAGCTTCATAGGTAGCCTGGTCATACAACTGTGCATCCGTTTTGGTTGTGCCGTCAAACGATTCGCCGCTGGCGTCGCCAACCTTCTTCATTTTATCGAACGACAAGAGGTCCGTGGCAACAGCTGGGGGATACAAATCCACATCCGGGTCGGGATCGGGATCGGGAACTGCCTTTACCCGCCCCACGGCCGAACCTACACTGCCTGAATTGGTAGCTGCTGTCATCAGCGGATTGGCAGCGACACTGTTTCGGATAACGCCGGTTCTCAAATCGCCGACAAGCCCGCCAACTCTTGTATAACCGTCAATGATGCCGGCCGAGTAGCTGTTCTCGATGAGTGTATTGGGGTTCAGAACACGTCCAGCCAGCCCGCCCTGACTGTCTTTGGTCCCTTCTTCCCTGACATTGACGAGGGAATAACTGTTCCTGATCGTGGGATGCGCGGCCTTGTCCGGAGCGGGCGTCTGCTTGATCGTACCGGAGCTGTACTCCGGAATTCTGCCTGCAATACCGCCTACGCTATGGTCGCTGCCGATGACCTCGCCCGTTACGTATACATTCTCGACCGTACCCCACAGCATGCCGGCCACGCCGCCGACCGTTTGTCCGCCGCGGATATACACATCGACAAGGCCAAGGTTTTTGGCAACTGCCTGCACATCGGAATCGCCAAGATGATTGAAAAAACCTACGGTTCCGCTGTTTGGCATATCAATTCTCAGATTAGCTATCACTTTGTGGTTGCCGTCGAAGGTGCCGTAAAATCTGCCGAATGGCTCAAAGTTAGTAATCAGCTTCATATCGATATCATTCATCAGCTTGTAATAACCGTCTTTGGGAATATCGGGATCGCCAAAATTCTGGCTTATATAGAGTAATTGCTCCGGGTTGCTGATTTCGTAGATTCCGTTATTTAAAACAGGCTTGTCCTCCGCAATAACCTCCTCGGCGTAAACTTTAGAGGAGAAATTCGCAAAGAAGGATACCAGCAACACAACTACCAGCAAAGATGACAAAAGCTTATTTCTTGGCATTGTTAAGCTCCTTTCGTTTATGTAACGTTCAACATAACAATCTAATGTTAATTTTCAACCTCATCTATTTAAAGTTCATGTAAAGGGCACTATCTTAAATCCAGATATGCAACCAAAAATAAAAAAAGCCGCAGACGCGGCTTCCATTATCGAATCAGAGAAATTTCTTCTTTCAAATTTTTCTACGGCAGATTCACTAGCTTCTCTTCCTGGGCGTCAAATAATGCAAGCTTGTAATTTATCTTTTCTAAGGTTTTGATAAAAAGTGAAATTTGCTCCTCTACTTTGTTTTTTTGACGCATCATCAACGTTCTCCGCTGATGCAGCGTCTTGCGCCCGCCCTTGTACAGCTCTACATACTCCTTTATTTCCGCCAGAGGCAAGCCCGTTGAACGGAGGACTTGCACCGTTTCAATCCAGTCGATATCAGATTCACTATACAAACGCACTCCGTTGTCGTCCCGCCTAACATGGGGCAGCACACTTTCTTTTTCATAGAAGCGTAAAGTATAACGGGAAACTCCCGTTTTCTCGGAAACTTCCTTAATCGTGTAGGCCATATGTCCGCACTTCCTTGTTATGGATTAGAGTTACTCCAAGATATTCTACCTTAATATCCCCGTTTTAACTATAAAGAGCCGTTCGCGAGGACGATGGCGGACATGTGAACGATGTCCGGCAGCAACTCAGCAAGCTCAGCCGTGGGGCAAACTCAACCGGTAAATTTGTGGATTCGCCGAACGGGGCGATGTGTTATACGCCGATATCGAGGTTCAGTTGTTTGACTTAGACAAGACTCTAGCCTGTATGCTGTTAATAGCTCTACTAGCTTGACAAATTCATTGCCTGGAAGGGGAAATTCAATTGAGTACGAAAAAAATCTGGTTCGTTACGGGTGCATCCAAGGGGATGGGCCTGACGTTGGTTAAAATGCTGCTGGCAAGAGGATACAACGTCGCCGCGACGTCGAGAACCGCCCAAGATCTCCAGCGGGCTGTGGGTGAAAACAATCATTTTCTTCCGTTGCAAATGAACTTGTCGGATGAAAATGATGTTAAAAGAGCGCTAGCCGCAACGGTCGATCGGTTTGGTCGATTGGATGTGGTCGTTAATAATGCGGGTTACGGACAGGTCGGACCCTTCGAGGAAATTCCTGATGCCGCCGCCAGGCAAAATTTCGAAGTCAACGTGTTCGGAACCTTTAATGTGGTGCGTCAAGCGCTGCCTCAGCTCAGAAAACAGAGGTCGGGACATATTATCAACTTCTCATCCACAGCCGGCTTTCACGGGTTCGGCGGAAGCGCCATTTATGCGGCCACCAAATTTGCCATAGACGGAATGAGCGAAGCGCTGGCTCAGGATGTTCAGCCTTTCGGGATTCATGTAACGGCTGTTAAACCCGGATACTTTCGCACCCAATTTTTATCCCCAGTATCCTTGAAAACGAGTTCGACCCATCTTATCAACGATTATGTTCCCCTCAGGGAAGCCCAGGAATCCGCCCTCAAACAATACGATCAGAATCAACCGGGTGATCCGAAGAAAGGGATGGATGTGCTGATTCGCGCAGCGGAGTCCGAACATCCGCCGCTGCATCTGTTTCTTGGGAAGGATGCTTACGAAGTCGCCCGCACCAAGATCAAAAGCGTTCAACGGGATCTGGCAGCATGGGAAGCTCTCGCTACATCAACAGACTTTGACTAACTGAGACACGGGGGTGAAAACCTGCAGGGGCGGCAAGGAGAAGCGTGCAGGATAGGGGGCAGATTGGGTGAGGCTGCCTCCACCTCCGTAGCCTCCATGCTTATGTTATTGTCGTTGTTGCTGTACAACTTCAAGTCTTCTTCTTTACACCCAAATAATGATCTCTCTGCGCATTATGCCAGGCTCTCCAAACTTCTTCAATCGACGCATCAAAGACCTGGAAAATGACAAGATCTTGTTTTTTCACTAAAGCTCCTCCTTTAACGTGCAATGGTGCTGGATCGATCAATGCTAGTTGCCAGGCGTTGATATAATGTTTATCTCCAATACTAAGGTAATCCACAGTCGACTCTTCTGCTTTTCGCCTTTCATTTGTTGACTGGCATTCGCCAATCACCTGCCCGTTATTTCAGTAGAAAAAAGGAGCAGCTGCCGTAGCAGCCGCTCCTTTTATTGTGCCCAGTTGGCTTGCAAATTTTCTTATTCCCCATTCCGCGAAACATTATAAGACCTTGCCCAGCTCTCGTTAATGCTCACCTCGTCGTACATGCCGCCGTAATCAAATCCAAAGGTCGAATAGCCAGCTACGACGCTGACCATCCCTACAAAGCAGCATTCGACCAACAAGGACCACGACTGCCGGTGCACTCCTACAATTGCCCCCGGCGGGCTACTGAGCCGCCTGGGTGGACCGTTTTTCGTTTTCCGTCGCGCTCATTGTTTGAAGTAGTGGCCTTCTTCGATGTCTGCGATCAGCGCAGGGTGCGTTGGCTGCCAGCCGAATCGTTCCCGGGTCAGTGCGCTCGACGCCGGGTTGTCGATTGAAACCAACGGGGCAAGAAATCTGAAGTGCTGGCTTGCCTCCTCGGCCGTCATACTTACGGCTGGGATTTTCAACTGGCGGCCGATGGCCTCTGCGACGTCCCGAAACGGCACCCCCTCCTCGGCGACCGCGTGCAGTCGCGTACCGGCCTGGGCGGATTCCACAGCAAGCCGGAATAGGGCCGCCGCGTCAAGTCGATGCACAGAAGGCCATCGGTTCAATCCGTCGCCGACGAAGGCGGATACGCCCGTCGCGCGAGCTATGCCGATTAGGGTCGAAATGAATCCGCGCGTGTCGCACTCGCCGTGCACGGTCGGCGCCAACAACACCGAAGAGGAGCGCACGCCGCGCTCGGCCATTGCGATTACGGACTCCTCAACTGGGAGACGCAGCGCTGTGATTGTGTTGGGAACGGCGGGAGTCTCTTCGCTGAGCAGGCGTCCCGGCGTGCGGCCTATGACTCCCGAGGTGACCGCGAAGGGTTTGTGAGTTCCTTCCAATTCCAAACCGATCGCTTGAACTGCGTTTAGCTCAACCTGCGCGCGTACAGTCGAGTCGGCGGTCTCGGAGATGTGCTTGTTCGCCGCGTAGATCACCGCGTCTGCTGCAGCGGCTCCGGCACGCAAGCTGTCGAGGTCGTCGATGTCACCGCGGTGCACGTCGATGCCGACTCTCGCCAAAGTCGCAGCGGAGGTGTCGGAACGGGCGAGACCCAGGACCTGATGCCCAGCGTCGATGAGTTCGCGTACGATGGCGGAGCCGATGAAACCCGTCGCTCCTGTGACAAAAACACGCATAAAGAATTCCTCCTAAAATGAAAATGATTACTTACATGTGCAATGCTAAAGTATAGAGTGCGCTCGATAGCAATGCCGTTCGAATCAATGCTTGCCCGTCAAATTGATAGCTATATCTTGAAAGCAGAAAGCTTTGTAGTAATTCCAGGTTAGCGTGACCTGTTTAAATAAGCTAGGAGGCGGGTAATCTATATTGCAGAAACCATTTTGTTTTATGAATTGATAAGACCTTCAAAAATGGGGGTCTATTTTTACGTATCCAGTTCCTATACTTATACGGAGGTTAGCCATGCACCGCGTAAATCTGAACCAGGAAGCCTTCAATCAGCAAGTGTTTGAGCATGCTTCTTTCGGAATTGCCCTTGTTGCGCCAGACGGTTTGATTTTGACAGTAAACCCTGCCTGTGAGAGAATCTTTGGCCTCACCAGTGCTGAGTTTGAAAACAAGTTTTTTGGCGCTCTCTCTCACCCCGATGATGAGATGGCAAGCTTTGACAATCTCAAGGCGCTGATGGGAGATGATAATAGGGAGATACAGCTCGAGAAGCGGTATATCAAAAAGAACGGCGACACGTTGTGGGGACTGCTCTCCGTCAAATTGTTCTGCAACGAGGCGAACCAGCCGATATATTACATTGCCCAGATTATTGACATTACCAAGCAAAAAGAATCAGAACAGCGGCTGCAGGAATCTGTTGAACGGTACACGTCGCTCAAAAAATACAACCACGACGCTGTCATTTCCTTTGGCCTCAACGGCGTTATCATTAATGCCAACTCGATGGCGGAAAAGTTGACAGGCTATCAAGTCCAAACGGATCTAATCGGGATGGAGCTTTCGAATTTAATTGGGCAGGCCAATGTGAGCCTCATTTTAGAAAAGGCGCTTAACGATAATACGATTGAACAGCAAATTGACACGATTGTCACCAAAGACGATGAAGTCGTCGAAGTGCTTACAAGTCTTGCACCGATTTTTGTGAACCAGAAAAATATCGGGTTCTACCTCATCTGCAAGGATATCTCCGAGCAGAAACAGCTGCTGATGGCAAAGGAGACAGCTGAGTCCACGAACAAAGCCAAGAGCGAGTTTCTGGCTATGATGAGCCACGAAATTCGCACCCCTATGAATGGGGTGGTGGGAATGACGGATATTTTGCTTGATTCCACGGATGTAAATGACGAGCAGCGAGGCTATCTGGAGATCATCAGGAAAAGCGGGGAAACCCTGCTCAACATTATTAATGACATCCTTGATCTTTCCAAAATCGAGGCAGGCCGAAGTGAGCTGCAAGAGGATACCGTTGATCTGCGCAACAGCATCAAGGAGTGCTTCGGCGTCATTTCCACAAGAGCCGATGAAAAGCAACTGGAGCTCTCCTACACCATCAATCACGATGTTCCCGATTTTATTTATTGCGATGCCGATCGCTTGAAACAGGTGCTCCTTAACCTACTCGGAAATGCCGTCAAATTTACAATCAAGGGCAGCATTTCGGTTAAGGTGATGCGAGTGAAGGAAAGTTCTCCCCGGTTGGCCTTTATTGTAACGGATACAGGCATTGGGATAGATCCTCAGCATCTTAACGACATTTTTGAACCGTTTGCGCAGCTTGACAGTTTTATGGTGCGCAGACACGAAGGAACTGGCCTCGGTCTTGCCATCAGCCGCAAAATCATCGAAATGATGGATGGCGAGATTTACGCTGAGAGTGACGGAAAGAGCGGTTCGACGTTTACCTTTACCATCCCGCTAAAGCAATCATCGAAACCCAACCGTGAAGATGAACGCATGCAAGTGCATCAAACGTCACGCAAGGCGAGCATATTGGTCGCCGAAGACAATCCCATTAATCAGCTGGTACTGACGAAAATGCTTGAAAAAATGGGGCATACGGTTACCATTGTCACAAATGGCATCGATGTTGTCGAAGCAACGCGCAAAGAGCCGTTTGATCTCATCTTCATGGATCTGCACATGCCGATTGTGAACGGCCTGGATGCAGCGAAGAAAATAAAAGAAGAGCTCAAGGAGCAAAGTCCCCGTATCGTTGCAGTCACAGCCAATGCCCTAAAGGGCGACCGGGAAAAGTGCATAGCTGCGGGGATGGACGAGTATGTAAGCAAGCCTGTAAAGCGCGATGTCATCCTAAAGCTTTTAAACCGATTTGTGAATGAATAGAAAAAGGCCGAACGTTTAAAACGTTCGGCTTTATTCCATATCCAGAGATATATCGCTTTCCATCAAGTTGAAAGCAATGCCCGTGGTGAAGGGCCCCCGCGCGGCAGACCTGCATTGTGCTATCGTGCTTCGTCAGCTGCATGTTCCTTGCCCGCTTTGTACCAATGCAATGCTTTTCGTTCCAACTCTTTCACAAACGCCCAATCCTTTCGGCGGGCAACATGGAGAACAGCGCCCCAGTGGCGGTGAACCGACTTTTCTGGACGGCTATTAAGGCGAACTCGGATTTCGTTGAAGAGCTTATCGCGTTTCCATTCCTCCATAAGTATGTGTCCGGAGAAAGTTTCGAGTAGTTTAATGTACTCATCAACATGATAAATGCGCTCCCAGTCGAAGTGTCGAACGTGAACAACCTCAAACAGCCCGCTTTTCTCAATCTCATCTCTTTGCTCGCGCAGCTCGCCTGGCCGCGGCCATTCGTTGTTGTCTACCGATTTACCCTCGCCGATCTCATAGTAAACGGCTTGAATTTCACGGAAGAATGGGTCCCCACCGTCTCGAAAAACGTGATCTGCGTTCCAAAATGCCAGATGTCCGCCTGGACGAAGGATTTGCCAAGCCTTGAGGTATCGAACTTCGGGATCAACCCACTTCCAAGCGGTTGCAGCGAATACCAGATCAAACCCTTTCTCCGTCTCTGGTTGCCAGTCCTCGATACTTCCCGTGATTATGTCAACGTCCATTCCGACAAGGTTTTGACGGGCAGCTGCAGCGAGCTCAGCGCCAAGTTCTACGCATGTAATTTTAAATCCGCGCTTGGCTAACGGAAGAGTAGCCTTTCCTGTAGCACAACCCACTTCCAACAAACGATCGCCTGGTTGCAAATCCGCCGCATGAATCAAATCATCGAACAATTCTTCCGGGTAATCCGGACGCGCCTGCTGATAAAGGCTCGCGGATTGTTCAAATGACTTGCGCAATATCTTATAGTCATTCTTCCAGTTCATTATATTCCTCCTTGTATGTTACTCATATTACCAACGGGCCATTATCACAGCCCAGTCGTACAGTTTCTAGATCAGCATCTATCTGGATTCCTACAATCGATGACTCCATTGCTCAATCATATTTTACCAGATTAGACCTATACTGCTCCGTAATTTAATAGATAGAGGGGTGCAATTTCCCAATCAGGATCGATTGTGGACGTTACCGTGCAGAATTTTCCTTGACAATAGATGACGTATCACTTATTATCGGAATATAGATGACACATCATTTAATTATAAGGAGAAAAAAACATGAGCCAAACTAAAATTCACGTACTACACACTGGAAGCGTCAATGTCGACCGCGCTTTGCCGTTTAAGGAGAAAACACTTCACCCCCTGCCATTCTCGGGTTGGCTGCGTCCCAATAGCTGGAGAATGTGGGTCCCCGTTTCTGCCTATTTGATTGAGCACCCGAAGGGACTCCTATTGGTCGATGCCGGCTGGCATGAAGATATGCGCGTGAACGTGCGCAAACATCTCGGCTTCTTGACAAGCACTATGATCTCTGGAGTATTGCCTCCAGGACAATCCATAAGAGAACAGCTGCAGCGTGTGGGGTATACGGATAAGGATCTTGATCTTGTCATTATGACTCATCTGCATTCCGACCATGTCAGCGGAATTAAACATGTTAGCGGTGCAAAACGCATTATTGTTTCGGATTTGGAGTGGAAAGCGGCGCTAAAAGATCGCAACTATATTAAATCCATGTGGGAAGGTGTAAACATGGAAAAGTTCGATATGAAATCTATTCCTCACGGTCCCTACAAGAAAGGTTTGGATTTATTCGGGGATGGTTCGATCTACCTCGTACTGACACCAGGACATAGTGCAGGCATGGTCTCTTTACTTGTCAAAACCGATGATGGCTGGGTCTTGCTTGGCAGCGATGTCGGATATGCCAGAAAATCGTGGGAACAACATATACTGCCAGGTGTGACAACAAGTATGGAAGAAGCGGATAAATCTCTAACGTGGCTGGGCGAGTTTTCCAAAAGGGACGATTGCAGAATGGTCATTGTCAATCACGATCCCGAGATTGCGCCTCAAATAATAACTTGAAAAACAAGGAGGAGTCAGCGTTGGAAATTTCATTTAGCAATGAAATTATCATGGATAGCAGTGTGGATCAAATTTATGACTATCTGAGTAAAATGGAGAACTTTTCAATTTGGAATTATGCAGTTATTCGTGTCGAGGCGGTAGAAGATCACAAGGATACCTACAGGTTAGTAAGGAATTTAGGTCAACATGTAGAAATAGAAACGATAACTATCATTAAGGCTCAAAAAAACAAATTTCTGCAATTTCAAGCGACCGGAGGCAGATTTTCTTATGAAATGAAATATGAACTCAAGCAACTGGGAAATAAAACGTTGCTGGCCAATTATGCGACAATGAAGCCGAACGGTATTAGCGGTGTGTTGCTTAAGCTTTTAAAGGGGCATATACAAACTGAAGTAAAGAATAATCTGCTTGTATTAAAAAACATTATGGAAGAGATAGGATTGCCTCGATAGTTTATCGGAAGAATTTAATGTTCGACGATTCAAGATTTTCATTTTTCATTATCATCATGATTAAACGTTCGTACTCTCGGCAAATTTTACGACCGGACGTGGAGCAGCTCCTCACGAGCTGCTTTGACTGCGTGGCCATGCTCCTTCTCGCTCCTAATCCAGCAGCTCCAGTTGCAGAACGACCTCGTCTAACGGTGCAGAGGCATCGATCACAGTAGTTGCTGTTGCCCGTAATCCGGGGTTCGACTTCAGTAAGATGATGCAGGATAAGGTCTCGCTCTTCCGGGCTTTTCCCGAAGTTGTTGTTAACCCGATCGGCTATCCGTTGCAAGTATTACATCGGCAGGCGCGCTAAACAAAAACCACATGGTCGCAAGGACCATCATGGCCCTCCCTTGTTGAGTTAACATGCTTCATTAGTCCGGCGGGTCCCCTATTTCTCAATGTTTCTATTCACTCTCAACTTATGTTCAATTCTTCAAATGAGTCTTTGCGATAAACCGTTCATGTAACGGAACCATCCGACTCGTTGACCCCATAATACGGACTTTCAAACTGGAAACGATCATCGAAAGCGGCCTGCGCTGTTCCTTGAAATAAAAGAAAAAGGCCAGGGCTCAGAATAAATATAACGATAAGACAAAAACTGCGCTTGATACTTTTCCAGCTTGTCATAGTTGCCTCCCTTGACTTTAGAATAAACCATATTTTTAAAATGATTGCTTTATTATACAAATTGTATCTATTGTAAGTTTATAGAAAACCTTGTTCTGACAAGAGTTTGATCAACTATTTAAAATGGGTTTTCAGAACCTTACAGATTCAATCAAATTTCATATGCACATAAATTACTTCGAGCGTATCCGAATTAACCCATAAATTTAATTTACTTACCTTTGCTGAAAAATATCTAAGCGCTACAGAATTTTTTAATTCATCATTCAAATACCAATTTCCAGGGGTTACTAGCAGATCACCTTCTTTGCTATAGCAGTTGCTAAGAAAATTCCACGTAGCTTCAAAACCAGTTGATTGATAGTTTTCAATTTTTGAGTTAATAATCTTATACACCGTCTTATTTTGAACTTCATGTGGTTTAGTAATATTGTCTGAGTCTGAAGAGAAAAACAAATCCATGATGATAGGATGAATTTCATTATTAAGTCTTGCTTCCTGGAGTTTTTTTTCTGATTCATATCCAACTTCTCTTAAGATAAGTTGTTTTACATCACCGTTGATAGCTACGGATTTTACATCCGCGAATTGAGTCCCTAAACACTGCAAAGCCATTTCATAAATCTTTTCATTAGGTATAGGTAAATAAATAACATTTGGCTGTTCTCCTGTTGTAGATAAAGACAAAAAGAAATGGGAAATATTATTAAAACGTGGTTTGATTTCACTTAAATCAAGCTTCCGTATTTTAGGAATCGAAAACATGTCATCATTATTTTCATTAAAATTTCCGCGTGATGGAACCTCAGTTATCCAATCCATATGTACTCCTCCTTTATACACTCTCAATAAGCCCACCTATGCACACAATAAATACGGTAATAAAAAATAGTAGGACAGATATCACCATTGTTACTATCCCTCTTAAAACAGAAAGCCAACCGTTAATACCGGATATTCCGAATGCCCCCATCGTAATACTTAGTCCTGACAATGCTAATAGAATAAACCAAGGATCTATCCCCGTTACATTTTCAATTGCTTGAGCAAAATTACGCTTAAATAATATCATGAAAAATAACCAGCATAATAAAGAAAACCAAAACGCCCACAGATTAATTTTTCTCAGTAGTTTCAACATATTAAAACCACTTCCACTTCTCTGCCGCGGCAGAACAATTGTAATAAAGTCCATCCCTTACAGGATGGACTCACACTCAATTTCACGCTTTTTAAATCGTTCGGTCTTTTGTCAAATACAGGGCCAGATCGTGTCCGACTCGAACAAAACTACCCGGCTCCACCTGTCGGCCTTCGTAAAATATTCCTCTTCCATCAGGGATGTATCCCCGCTTTGCATAAAGCCGCTGTGCATTACCGTAATCGTAATAGAGTCCAACTCCGATTCCGACAATACCATATTTATCAAATGCAATTTGTTCGATCGCATCCATTAATGCGTTGCCGATGCCTTGTCGGCGTCGAGAGGGAATAACATCCAGATTATTGATCTCCGGAATCCCTTTGTCTGCGAAATACGGATAATTTGATTGGGACAGAAGATGCAGCCATCCAGCGAAACTCTGATCATATAAAGCAATAAGTGTGATCCGCTCCCCAGATTTATTCTCTTCCCAGCACCTTTTTATATAGTCCATTGGTTTTCCGATATTATGGTGTTCAAGTGTCTGGAAAACCACGCTAATATCTTCATTTTCCAATTGTCTGATTTGGATGCGAGCATTCATACAACAATCCCCCAATGCCGCTTATTTTACACGAATAGCGATTTCGTACGATATGCTACTTCGCCGAATATATCCCCTCCTTATAAGCCATCGTATAAACTATCCCCTCATCCGTTAATACCGCAGAATTTATGGTGTCCTTAACCAGACGAACATTGCGGCCGGCTGCATCGATTTTGTATAATCCCAAGTCATAGCCATTGGACAGATAATAAACGCCGGCACTCCCCGCATAGTACGAACTGACCGATTTATCGCTTAGTTTGACTTCCCGCCCATTCGCAGTATCATATCGGTATAATTCTCCCAGGCCGGAGCTGTCTTTCGTATTCTCACTTGCAGTGAAGTAGAAACTCCCGTTAAAGAACTGCGCCTGCATCAGTTCTCGTTTGACCAGAATCTGATTGTTGTTTCCATTCAAGTCGACACTTCCCAAATAGCCTGTGCTTGAGTCGGTATAATAAATCCGGTTGTCCGCCATCCAGAATTCATTTGCCGGAGAGCTTAGCTTGATCTGGGTCTGGTTGGCCAAATTGATTTTGTACACCGAGCTTACGTCTTTAGGATCGTTTTCTTTATAGCCCAACGTATACAGGTAACCGTCTTTAATATACATGGCACGGCTGGTCCCAAAACTGATGCCCCGGTCGTCTATCGTCCGGTTGATTCCGTAGGCAAACCCCGGTTCTCCTATAGATGAAGCTTCTCCCGTCTTCGTATCGACCCGATTTAAATTATCGGCTCCGCCGTTCATTGGCGCGAAATCCGTTTGGTATATATAGTCACCTTCTTTTATAAAACGGATAAAGCTTTTTGCACCTGCAACGTTTTTCAGAGCGCCATGATCAACCTTATACAACGTCTCGCTTCCCATCGTCAAATCCCCGGAATGCAGGTTGACATACAATTCATTGTCGATTTTCTCAATACTCACCAGCCATCCGTCCCCTGGCCTCCACTGCTCGACTGCACAGATTTTCCTTGATTTATTTTCGGCAAAATTGAATGCATCCAGCTCGGCCTTGTTATTAACCATGGATATGTAATAGAGCTCGTCATCGATCACGTTCGCAGAGTCAAATATGGCATTTCCCTGTATTCGGACTTGAACCTCTTTCTGTCCGTCTGTTTTCTTGTACAACGCTTGTATTTCACTGTTGTTTGTATAACTGCGCTTGAAATAGTAAACAGAATTTCCGTACTTCGTAATAGGGTAAACGGTTTGCGTGTAATCGACCCGTTTGCGGGTGTCGGTCAACTCGGCTTTGATCCGATCCTTGATAGCCAGCGTCTGCGGGTTCTGCAAATCTACGTTTTCGTCGCCGATCAGGACCAGACCGTCCAGCCAATCGATTTTTTTGTCCAGTGCCTCGGCCGCGCTCCTTAAAGGCAGTACGATTCTCCCGTTTATTTTTTGCGGCGCGATGTCGATGGCATGGGGCTTGTTATTCACCAGCATCGTTTTGCTGTTTACCGTAAATTTGATGATCTTGTTTAAGTTGGAATTCTTCAAGAGCACGTCATTCGGATTTTGAGGCTGCCAAACCGCTTCCCACATGCTGCTATACTGGCTGGCTTGAGTTGCCAGATCACTCATCAATCGAATGGGTACCAGGATATGTCCGTCTCTCTGCACGATTTGATAATCTTGATAGAAGTCTGTTTTTTGTCCATTTGCAAAGACTTTATTCTGATAATCGAACGGAACGATCACAATCTGGTCGAAAACTTCGTTTAACGGTTTTTTGTCCCCCTCTTCAGCCGCCGCATAAGTTGTTAGAGAACCGCTGACAAACCATATGCCTATAAACATGACCATTATAAAATTTTTCATAAACATCCCTCCTTCTCCCAAATCTTGCTTAATCCATTTACTTACAAGTCATAAGACGCAACCATACCGTAAATGTTTCGGTCCAGACATTCAGAAGTGTCGTACCGGGACCATCCCCCTATTCCCAACTCCTTCTGTATACCCAGCACACGCCCAGCACACAATGATAAACTATGCTAAGAGGTTGTACATGCAATATAGTGTCTGCTTTAAAGCCGGCTAGGTTAAAATAAGGATGAGACCGGACTTGTTCGTGAAGGAGGAAGAACCAAATGACCACCCCGATAACCGCTTCAACCAAGGAATCTCAGCGGCTGTTTATAGCCGTACCGCTGCCGGATTCACTGAAACGATTGATCGGCGCATGGACGAGAGATATCCGTACATCATTTCCCTTTCGCAAGTGGACAGACGAGGCAGACCTGCATGTGACGCTGCAATTTCTGGGCGATACGGCTCCGGCCCTGATCCCTGAACTGAAGGTAGCCCTGGCGTCCGCAGCCGGCTCGGGCAGAATCCAGCCATTCACCTTATCGCTCCGGGATACGGGAACCTTCGGCAGACCCGGGCAGCCAAGTGTGCTTTGGGCAGGAATCGGCAGCGAACTGGAGCAGCTGCACAGCCTTCAGCGCATGATCGTCGAAGCAACGGCGCCGCTCGGCTTTGTAGCGGAAAAACGCCCCTACAGCCCCCATCTCACCATCGCCCGTAAATACACAGGCAAGGATGAGTTCAGCCCACCGGAGCTCCTTCGGGCCGACCATTCGAGCGGCCAGCTTGTCAACGGACCCGGTCACAACTCCGATGACGGCACGCAGCCGCAGGCTTATGGCAATGTTAACGATCCGCTAAGTTGGCGGGTCGACGAGATCGTACTGTATCGCACCCATATGCATCAGCGTCAGATGTATGAAGCGGCAGCCCGCTTTGCTTTACGCTGACCTTATAGAAGTGAATAGGAATGAGCAAAAAGAGCCGTGAGGAATTGATTCCTCATGGCTCTTTCCTTCTTCCATAGTGGATGCACCAGCACAATCATGATGTGAAGCATGGGACTTCTATCATTTAATAAAGTCGATATCGGGGTTAACTGGTTCGTTCTTGATAAAGTGGCACATTTCAAACTTTCTCATTTATCTCTCTTAAGAAACGGATGACGCACTGCAAAATAAACAGCACTACACGCTAAGCCGGCGATTGCTGCAACAAGATACATACTTTGATAACTTGTCTTGCTTGCAATCCATCCAAGTACAAATGATCCAATGCCAAAGCCCAGATCAAAGAACAAAAAAAAGGTTGAAATAGCAATGTTTCGACGTTCAAGGGCCACAGCCTGAATAGCTAATAACTGAAAACATGGAAATAGTGCTCCATAACCAAATCCAATAATCGCTGCTGAAAGTAATAACAGAAATCCAGTTTCTGATTTACTTAGCAATATCACCCCGATTACAAAGATGATCGTTCCCGGATACACGATAAAATGCTCTCGCCATTTATCTAAAGCCATACCGACAAGTGGTCTTGAAACAATAATGATGAGTGCAAAAATAACAAAAAACAGACCCGAGAAGCGGCTTAAATTCATTTCCATTGAATAAGAAAAGATAAATGAAGTTAGCGAGCTATAGGAAAATGACAGCAAAAATCCTACGAATGAAATGGGAAGAACTTTTCTCTCTATTAAATTACGCCAGGACTTTTTTTCATTCGTTATTAGTCTTACAGAAGTTTGTTGAGAATGCCGAACAAATACTAAGCATATCAGGGATAGACCAGATAAAATCAAGCTAACGATAAAAAGGGCCTGGCTATTATCATATCCATGTATCACATAGGCTCCAATTGCTGGACCAATGACCATGGCAATGCTCATGAACATACTAAAGTACCCAATGCCTTCTCCTTTTTGAGATTCTGGAATCAGATCAGCAGCTAAGGTACTTGTAGCAGTAGCAGCGACGGCAAAGCTGCCGCCGTGTATCAAACGTACTATTAGTAGAAATAAAATACCATACGCTCCCAAATAAATTGCAACAGCTAGAAAAAATAACAAAAAAGAAATAATTGCCGTTTTTTTCAAGCCAAGCATTTCGATCCACCGACCGGAAAATAAACGAAATGCGATAACACCCACCGACCAAAGTGTAATGACCAATCCCATTTGTTGTTGATTGCCGTGCAAGACTTCCTTTACAAAAGTCGGGAGCGTAGTGTTGAGCATATAGACGGTTATATAAATAAAAAAACTGCTAAAGCAAATGGCTATGAAATTTTTTGTCCAAAGTCTCCTGCCATGCACATATGTCATCTCTCTCTTCAGCTAGTTTGTACGATGGAACGGTGCCAGTTAACCTTTTATGGAGCCGTTAAAAATACCACCAATCATATTGCGTTGAAAAATCATAAAAAAGATAACGGATGGAATCAATATAATGGCAATGCCCGCAAATACAAGTGTATTGTTGCTGCCTTCATGCGCAGATAATAAGGTAATTCCAACCTGTACGGTCCTCATTTCTTCTTTGGTAGTGACAAGCAACGGCCACAAATAAGAGTTCCATACACCTACAAAGGAGGACAGCCCTAATGAAATAATGACAGGAACAGATACAGGTATACAAATGCTTGCATAAAATTTGAAATCACCGCAGCCATCCAAGAAAGCAGCTTCTCTTAACGTTCCGGATATGGTCTTAAAACTTTGTCTAAACATAAATACTTGTCCAGCACTAACAAAGAATACAATCATGATTCCTAAATAGCTATTCAACAGATGTAATTTACTAACCGTAATAAAATTCGAAATAAGCAAAGCTTCAGAAGGAATCATCATCGTTCCAAGAATGAAAACAAACATAAATTTACGACCTGGAAAATTAATAAACGCTAGTGCATATGCGGCTAAGGTCGATATCAGTAAGCGGACTAAGGTCACGATTAGCGCAATCATAAATGAATTCAACATGAATCTGGGAATCATCGTATTAAAAAGGACTTCTTTAAAATTTTCCAGATAGGAGAAGCTATCCGGCAATACGGTTGGAGGAAAAGACCCGAATTCCCCTTCGGTTTTAAATCCCGCGAGGATAGCATAAAACAATGGGAATGCCACAATTAATCCAAGAAGTAAGCTTAATACAGTGTTCAGAGAGGTTTTCCATGATCGTTGCATTCTCATTCGTAAACAACCCCTCTTTTTTCATATAAAAAGTTAATAAGCAAAAACACAAGTGTAAGCAAAAATGCACAAATACTCGCTGTACTGCCAATCGTATAATTCAGACTGCGGAATCCTGACGTATACACATAATAAATTAATGTAGAGGTATGACCAAGCGGATTTCCTTGGGTAAGGATCATAACGGGTCCTACGGTTGTCAACCCTACAATAATCTGCGTACAAACGACATAAAACAACGTTGGAGTAATCATTGGAATCGTTATTTTTAACGTTTTTGTCCAATAGCCGGCACCATCGATAACGGCCGATTCACTTAAGTCTTGCGGAACATTACGAACAGCAGCAAGCAGCAGCATGAAGTCAAAGCCCATCATCGTCCAGACTGAAATCAACACGAGTGACGGAAGTGCCCATGTAGAATCACCTAACCAATTGATATCGCTCGCGACTCCCAATAAATTCAAAATATAATTTAACAACCCATTGCGAGTCAAAAGGTGTTCAAATATTAAACAGGTTGCCGCCATGGATACAGCCATTGGAATGGAATACAAGAGCTGATAGACGTTAGAAAAAGGTTTTTTCTGTGAAGCAATCAACGCTAGTAACAAGGGACAAATAATAGCAAGCGGAACATACATGGCCGTAAATTTCAAAGTAACGAGAATTGAATTCACAAAATCCTTACGGCTTAAAATATTAATGTAATTTTGCAATCCAACAAAATCGACAATCTCACCTCGTGAATTAACCGTAGATAGACTATAAATAAAGGTCCGAATAAACGGAAAGTAGTCAAATGCTAATATAAACGGGATTATTGGAGCCAAAAATAAATAAGCTTTAAGGGTCTGAATTCTTTTTCTTCGTCTTGCCAGCTGCGCCAGTGATGGAAAGGTGTTCGTTTTCTTAGTAGCACTCGTAAAAGACGTCATATAAAAACTTCCTCCAGCTAGTTATTGACTTCATAATCACCCGAAAAATTGGAAGGTTCCAATTCTTTAGAGTAATGATCCTCCCGAAATTTAAGCTCGCAAACTCCTGACAAGATACACATCGTAAATAAAATCCAATGCACGTGATAAACCCCGCTCCGATGGGATTCAATATACAGGATGCTTTTATTCGGTGTCAACGAATCAATAAATACTTAATATTTAAGAGATGCTTCTCATAAAAATTCGATTCGATCTACACAATATCTTAATTTGAATATTCCATCGTCATCCCTTACGATAAAAACAGTTTTTGGAACGTTCTAATAAAAGGAGCTTGAGGATGAGTGTAACCATTTTAGATATCGCAAAAGTTGCCGGGGTCTCAAAAAGTACAGTTTCACTAGTTATTAACGAAAGTGATAAGGTGAAATTAGAAACGAGACATAAAGTATGGCAAACGATTAATGACCTGGGCTATGTGCCTAATATGGCTGCAAGGGCATTGACAACAAGTCGAACGAAAACATTGGGGCTGATCTTCTTGACTTCAGATGAGACCTCTCTTCCTTATGCTATGGACTCCGTACCCGAAACCTTGCTTTATGATGTTACCTACGGAATCAACGCTTGTTTAAGAAATACAGATTACAGCTTGCTTACTGAACGCTTTTCAGTATCGGGCCACGCAAAACTGCCTGATTTAATTAAAAACAAACGTGTAGACGGTGTATTTTTAATTGGTGGATTATATGACGATGCCTTTATTAATCTGGTCCTTAAGCAAGGGATTCATGTCGTCATTATAGGACGTCATCAAGAAGGGGTTGATTCTGTTTCTGTTAACGCCAACAAAGTTGGTTATTTAGGAGCAAAATATTTGTTGGAGCAAGGACATAAGCAAATAGCATTTATAAGCGGGCCAGCACATAGTTCGATTTCTCAAGACAAACAAAATGGCTTTGCGGCAGCTGTTGCCGAACTAGGCATTAGCATGGAGCAAATTTATTTCATGCATTCGCCGTATACAGGTTTGGGTGGATATCAAACGTTGAAACAATTGTGGAATGATGGAGTTAAGCCAACTGCCATTTTTGGCGGCAGTGACGGAATCACTGCAGGAATCATTCTTTTTTTATACGAGCAGGGAATTTCTGTACCTAAAGATATTTCAATTATTAGTTATGAAGAATCGCTGCTTTCAACACATGCTCCCTTTTCTTTAACCGTAATTGATGGACATAAAATACAACTGGGTGAAATGGCATGCATGACGATGATTAACCGTATCAAAAAGCAAAATGCACAAGAAGTAACATTAATTATCGAGCCCTCATTTATTTTGCGAAACTCAGTCAGATCCTTAATTTAAAAATAAATAGAATTCTTTTAAGGAGGTGGTGATGTTACCCATCCGGAACGCGATGTACGACTCGTAATTATAAATCCAATGCTATGACGATAAAACTTCGATAACTATTTTTATCCCGCTGCGGTATTCTTTCTTTTTCACATGTTCAAGTGAAGAACAATTAAACAATTCTAAAGATAGTGGAGGAGAAAACCATGCGTTTAGCAACAATGACAAGTCTATTTCGAGAAAAAAGAGGCGCCGATGATCACATCAGCTATATTGAATCTATCCAAAGATGCAAAGATACAGGCTTCTCTGTGCTGGATTTCAATATGTGCGCAATGATCCATAATAAAACCGAATTAAATGGCTCCAATTGGGAAGCCGAGCTTGAAAAAATCAAAATTGCCGCACAAAATTTGGGTGTTGAATTCTCTCAATCACATTTACCTTATTTGCCCGGAAATAAATTGTTCCCGGCAGGTTCCGAGGAAGAAGCATTCTTTAATGAGATCACTTGGCGCTCTCTGATCGTAAGCCATGAGTTAGGTGTAAAAGCTGCTGTTGTTCATCCTTTAACAGAGCAGGTGTTTGAAGAGCATAATGAAGAAGCAAACTTAAATTTGAACCATCAATTCTACGATTCTATAGTAGAAGAAGCTGTAAAACGGAATGTAAATATCGCATTTGAAAATATGGTGGATACAAATATCAAACGGCGCTTTGGTTCAATCGCAGAGGAGCTCATTACATTAGTTGACTCTTTTAACGATTCACACGTAGGTGTTTGTTGGGATATTGGACATGCAAACCGCATGTATAAAAGCCAAGTTCGCCCGCTTCGTCTTCTAGGTGAAAGAATCATTGCCCTTCATGTCGATGATAATTATGGTTTGACCGATGACCATTTATTGCCTTTCTTAGGGAATATTGATTGGGAAACGATTATGTCGCTGCTTACAGAGATTGGGTATAAAGGCGATTTCGTTTATGAGATCAAAACGAACAATTACATGCCGGATGAACTTAAAAATGTGACTGCTGAATTTTGTTACAAAGTTGGGGAATATTTACTTTCTTTGGGTAATGCCCCTAAATCCGGAGAGGTCAAGTAATCTTATGAGATTAGTGACATCTACAAACTTGTTTGGAAAAGGCCGCAACGGACGTATGCATACACCGTATATCGAATCTGTTAGGCGCTGCAGACAGGCTGGATTTAAAGTTTTGGATTTTAGTTTTGTCGAATTTTTCTTTACCCGAACAGAGCTGTGGGAAGAGGATTGGCAAAATGAAATTTATATGATCCGGAATGAAGCGGAACGACTCGGTGTGACGTTCTCACAATCCCACTTGCCTTACAACCCAGGATATATGCCGACTTGGAAAAATGAAGAACAACGACTTTTATACGTAAAACACATGGAACGAAGTGTTCTTGCAAGCAGTATGCTGGGTGTTTCATGGGGTGTTGTTCATCCATTTACTCAATGTGAGGAAACGGAATTTGACGAGGAAGCAAGTATACAATTTAACCATCAGTTTTACGCTGATTCGATTGAACTGGCTCTTAAAAATGGTGTTGGTATTGCATTTGAAAATATGATTGAATATCCGGAACACCGTAAATTTTCTGCCCGTGCCGAAGAATTAGCAGCATTAGCAGATTCTTTTAACGATAAGCGAATTGGTGTATGTTGGGATTTTGGTCATGGGCATCGTATGTATCGAGACTTATCTCGTCCGGTAAAGGTTTTAGGCAGTCGCTTAGTTGCTCTTCATGTTAATGATAACACGGCAATATCTGATCAACACTTTACACCCTTTATGGGGACTGTTAACTGGGAAGATGCTATAGATGCACTATGGAGCATTGGCTATTCAGGCGATTTTACTTATGAAATTTATGGTTTAACAAAGCAAATGCCTGAAGCTTTGAAAGATATATCGGCAAGCTATGCTTATCAAATCGGCAAATATTGTGTCGACAGATTTCATGCCCATGCAGCAAAATTATAATGTTAAAAATCTTAAATACAAGGAGCTTAATCAGACATGAATAAATGGTTATCTAAAGTTTTTGGCATTGCATTAGTTCTCTCTTTAATTGCGGGATGCACGTCAGGAGCTTCTACAAACTCATCTAGTAACACTAATGCGACGACCCCAACTAATGCCGCAGCTACGGAAGAAGCAACCTCATCGGTCGTTCCAACAGATGGAAATTTATTGCCAAGTAAGCCTACAGAAGTTATCTTTTGGCATTCGATGACGGGTGAGGCTGCAGAAATGATTGAGAAAACTGCAAAAGAGTACAATGAGTCGGTCGGTAAAGAAAAAGGAATCACGATTACGCCTACCTTCCAAGGTACTTATGATGAAGCATCTACCAAATTAGCGGCAATCCTGCAATCCGATTCTCAAAAGGAACTGCCGGATATTATGCAGCTAAGCTCTAAAGGGATTTTTGATGTAAAAAATTCCGAATATATTGTACCTGTTCAAGATTTTATCGAGCAAGATTCTGAAGGGATTAACTTAAATGATTTGAATCAAAATGCAATGCAATATGCCATGTATAATGATAAGATGCTTGGCTTGCCATTCTCTAACTCATCGATCATGATCTATTACAATAAAGATCACTTCAAAGAAGCGGGCTTAGATCCGGAATCACCGCCGACAACACTAGAAGAGTTGGCTGCAGCGGTAGATAAACTGGCTGTCGTTGAGAAAAATAAAACTACTCGTTACGGCATTGGTATTAAATTGCGTTTCTTCCTGCTCGGAACATGGATTCCTATGCAAGGCGAGAACAAATATATTTTCAATAACGAAGATGGACATTTAGATACACCAACTAAACTTTCGATGACTAGTGATGGTACACTCGAAACCTTGTTAACAGAATGGGAAAAGGTTCTTGCTACTGGCGGTGTAGAATACACGGATACTTCTCCGATGGCAGGATTTCAATCCGGGTTGTATTCCATTATGCCAGCATCCACTGCATCTATGGGGAGTGTAACAAAAAACATCATTGATGCCGGATTATTTGATGTAGGGGTAGCGGAATTGCCTCGTCTAAATGAAAACAGCACTACAGGTACAGGAGTTGGCGGATCCGCCGTTTATCTCTTTGACCGCGGCAACAAGGATTCCATTCTTGGTGCCTGGGATTATTTGAAATATTTAGCTACACCTGAAGTATCGGCAGAATGGTTTAAGAGCACTGGTTACTATCCAATGAATAACCAAGCAATGGAACTGGAAGGAACGAAACAATTTTTAGAAAAGAACCCGCAATTTAATATTATCCAAACCATTATGGAGCATTCTAAAAATTACACGAAATATTTAGAACCATGGGTACCTTCTTTCACTGATATGGACCAGCTTATCCAAGATGAAATTATTAAATTCAGCAACGGCAGTCAGGATATGGCAACGACAATTTCCAATATTGATTCCTCAACGAATCAATTGCTGCAGGACTGGCATACTGCTAATCCGTAAGGATGCAATATTTCAGCTAAGGTAATTAAGCTGTATTCTTTATTTCATTGAACCCCGAAGAGCTCACTTAAATGTGATCTATTCGGGGTTTTGATTTTGATCCTCCTCTGCTTGTTCTTGTATGTCAATCTCACACCACAAAAGGAGCTTGCGTTTATAATGGAGACATTTAATTTTAAACTGGATGAACATGTCACACTTTTCTGGAAGCTTGACGGTGATGCTATGCGCTTGACGGCGAAGAAGTCGGATCAAAATCTTTTATTATATCCTGACCGTGAGTTCGGTGCCGGAAGCTTCGTAACAAGCAAAGACCCACCGCATATGGCTTCCTTACGGTGGGTTTTTGCTTTGTTTTTCATCTAAACGTGCCAATGATTGATATTATTTTGTTAACTCTTCTGCAGGGCCTTCCACAAACCATTCGCGTGTTCCATCTTCATTCTCACGAGACAAAATGTTAATGTAGACAACATTGCCATTTTTTCTTTCCCGAAATAATACTACCTTATTTTTTTCAGTGTTTAAACGTACTGCCGGCCAAACATCCCCGACTTGTAATGCATCACGTCTTTCTTGGCTCATAAACGCTTTATTGAATGAAAATGCTTCATGCTGGGGCAGATTGTTTGTATTTGTAAATTCAATATCAATATCCCCCACTATCTATTAATTGCCACTCACTTGCAAGGCTGTTTGATCGTCCCATCTGTTGATCAAGTTTGATTTCCGCCCGACTCCAGCTATCTTGAATCTTTTTAACTACTTCGGGATGTTTGATATCGGTTTGTTCAAGCATAGAGGTTGAGTCGGTGCTAATGTGAGCCGGGCTCGGTTTTAGTCTTCGATTGCCTGATAGACCGTGGTCCAGAAGTCGTGGATAACCCGCGCTGAATCTGGAGTGGTCATCCCGACCTGGGTGATCAGGATTCCGATGAGCTGATTTTCTGGGTCGGCGTAGGTCGAGGTGCCGCTTCCGCCGTCCCAGCCGAACTGGCCGATGGGCGCGTAGTCGCCGCGGTAGGTGCGCACTGCCATCCCCATGCCCCAGCCACCGTGCTGCCCTTGGCCGAATGATATATGGACGTTGTTGGTGGCCATTTCGTTTCGGACGGCTTGTTGCTCGGGCGTTAGGCGGTTGGTGGTCATTAGCTCGACGGCGGCCCGGGACAAGATCCGTTTGCTCCCGTGCATCCCTTTGTTCAGCAGCATCCGGAAGTAGGCGTGATAGTCGTCGACTGTGGAGGAAAGTCCGCCACCGCCGCTCTCGAACGCCGGAGGCTGGCTATGGAGTCCCCCTTTGGCCTCGTCCCACACGATGAACTCTCTGGTTTGCGGATCGGGGGCGTAGAGGGGCGGCAGCCGGTCGATCTTGTTTTCGGGCACATAGAAACCAGTGTCTTTCATGCCCAGCGGATCGAGGATACGTTCGCGTAGGAACGTTCCATACGACTGGCCCGTGACTCTAGAAACGAGCACGCCGAGTAGATCGTTGCTGATGTTGTATTGCCAGCGTTCTCCGGGCTGGTACTGCAGCGGAAGCGAGCCAATGCGGCGAATCCACTCATCCGGATCGGGCATCGGCGGTACATTGAGCGCGAGATTCTTCTCGAGGATCGCGTTCATGATCGGAGTGCCCAGCGCCGTAAAATCCAAACCGAGCCCGAACGTGGAGGTTAGCAGATCCCGTACGGTAATCGGCCGCCGTGCTGGCACAGTATCATCTAGCGGACTGTCAGGTTGTTTCAGCACCTGCCGATTGGCAAGTTCAGGCAGCCATTGCTCTACCAGGTCGTCCAGCCGTATCCTGCACTCGTCGAGCAAAATCATCGCCGCCGCAACCGCGACTGGCTTGGACGTCGAGGCCATACGGAAGATTGTGTCCCGGCGCATCGGCGCGCCACCATCATGGCGCATCGTCCCGATCGCTTCGACATGCGTCTCACCGCCCCGGCTGACCAGGGCGACCAGCCCGGGAATCTTCCCGGACTCGACATGCCGTGCCAGCACCTCTCGCATTCTGCGCAGCCCTGTTTCGGAGAAGCCAACAACATTCTTCATATTTTCCGACGAACTAAAATCTTCTGTTGTAATCTTTTGCATTTGGTTTCCCTCTCTTCCTTTTTTATCAGCCCTATTGTTTTCAACTACTAATTCGTTATTCATGCTGGAAAACCCTTTGTCAAAAAAGGTGTGTTCGATGCAGCAAAGAGAATAACTATTGGCAATCACATGATGACTCACCTCCTGTTCAGGGTGATCAAAATCGAGATATGTCCCCGCACTTAGCTTAGAGCCATATGCTCGTCAGACGTTTATTCTCGATTTCATCAAATTCAATGTTACCATTATCACACCCGCTTTTTATACACCCTCATTGCAAAGAAATAGGCTACGAGCAAAATCCCGACGCACCACGCAAGAGCGACCCATATATCATTGCCCACCGGCTGACCTGACAGCAGCGCACGAATGGCTTCCACGATCGAGGTCACCGGCTGGTTTTCGGCAAAGGCGCGGACGACCTTCGGCATCGACTCGGTCGGCACAAACGCCGAGCTGATAAACGGCAGGAAGATAATCGGGTAGGAAAAGGCGGTTGCGCCTTCCACCGATTTTGCGGTCAGCCCGGCAATCGCCGCGACCCAGGTTAAGGCCAGGGTAAACAATACGAGTATGCCAGCTACTGCAAGCCATGACAGTATCCCGGCGGACGAATGAAAGCCCATAATGAGCGCTACGAGAATGATGACGACAACCGAGATGGCATTGGATACCAGCGAGGTCAGCACATGCCCCCAAAGCAAGGCGGAACGTGAAATCGGCATGGTATGAAACCGCTCAATGATGCCCCGCTGCTTATCCAAAAACAGACGGTAAGCCGTATAGGATATGCCGCTTGCAATCGCAATCAGCAGGATACCGGGCAACAGGTAGTTCACATAGTTATCCGTACCGGTTTGAATGGCGCCGCCAAGCACATAGACGAACAGCAGCATCATCGCAATCGGCGTGATGCAGACCGTGATGATGGTGTCCATGCTGCGGAAAATATGGCGCATGGAACGCCCGAGCATCACACTAATATCGGTGAAGAAATGATTTTTTGACGCCTCCATTTACATGGCCTCCTTCTTGCCGACGATGGAGAGGAATATCTCTTCCAATGTCGGCTGTTTTTCAACATACTCCACCTTTGCGGAGGGGAACAGCTTTTTAAGCTCCGCGAGCGTGCCGTTTGCGATAATCTTACCCTCGTGCAGAATGGCAATTCGGTCGGCAAGCTGCTCAGCTTCCTCTAAATATTGCGTGGTCAGGAAAACCGTCGTGCCCCCGCCGGCAAGCTCCTTGACAATCTTCCAAACCTCGATGCGCGCCTCGGGGTCAAGCCCCGTCGTCGGCTCGTCGAGGAAAAGGATCGACGGTTTTCCCACAAGGCTCAAGGCGATGTCGAGCCTGCGGCGCATCCCGCCCGAATACGTAGACGCCCTGCGGTCGGCAGCGTCTGTCAAGCCGAGGCGTTGAAGCAAGTCGTCCGCAACCTGACGCGGATTTTTGAGGTATCGCAGTTTGGCAATCATGATCAGATTTTCCCGTCCGGTCAACATTTCGTCCACGGCGGCAAATTGCCCGGTCAGACTGATTGCCTGCCGCACATTGTCGGGTTTGGACGCAACATCGAATCCATTTACGGTGGCGGTTCCGCTGTCTGGCTTGAGCAGCGTGGTGAGGATTTTGACAACCGTGGTCTTGCCCGCCCCGTTGGAGCCGAGGAGGGCGAAAATACTACCCTTTTCCACCTCGAAATCTACGCCCTTTAGGACTTGAAGCTGCTTGTAGGATTTTTGCAGTCCTTTTACTTGAATGGATTTGGTTGGCATATTCTTCCCCTCCCTTAGATAACCGTAACTTTTGACAAATTGGCACCTATGCCTTTAAGGGAGGCATAGGTCAGCTTATCCATCATCGCACCGTCGAAGCAGATGGTTTTGATGGCGCGGTAGTACTTCTTGGACAATGTAAAACCAGGATTGAATGAAGTATTTTTGAGTGTCGCGCCTTTAAACGAAACTTCGTTTAGTGCCGCCTTATCAAATTTGACGCCGATAAAGGTCTGCCGGTCAAATCGCAACCCTCGCAGATCGGAGGAATTGAAGTCAACGCCGTCAAACATACAGTTTTCAAAGATCACTTTTCTAAGATCGGTCATGGTCAACTTGACATCGGTCAGTTTTATACCGATAAATTTTGTTCCGGCCAGTTCCGACATGTTGAAGCTCGTGCGTACAAGGATCGATTGATCGAAGCTTGCATTCGTCAGGTCAAGGGCAGATAGGCTGCAGTCCGTCAGGTTCGCTCCGTCAAAATTGGCTTCACGCACGTCGCTGCCCTTAAACGAACTGCCGGTCAAGTCTGCGCCCGCAAAGTCGGATCCGTGCAGCGCGCTGCCTTTAAACTGTCCTTTATGGGCCGTAACGCCTGCAAAGTCGCTTTTCGCCAGGTTGCTTCCGTTAAAGTTGGTCACCACCTGCCGCTCGAGCGAGCGGGAGAG
>NZ_JBWDNQ010000027.1:0-59571 GCF_056269285.1 Paenibacillus sp. JT31N11 | reverse complement strand
GCTCATACCTGACCAGGGAGCGTCTCTGTCCATCCAACGTTATTCAAGCCCTAACGGGGCACCAGGTACCAAAGGTACATGGAATGGAAGTGTGTCCCGCAAGGGACGTAAACGTTGCACGCTCATACCTAACTAGGGAGCATCTCTGTGCATCCAACGTTATTCAAGCCCCAACGGGGCACCAGGTACCAAAGGTACATCGAATGGTAGTGTGTCCCGCAAGGGATGTAAACGCTGCACGCTCATACCTGACCAGGGAACATCTCTCTACCAACCACGTTATTCCATCCGGGTGTCCAGAGGGCCGGGGCCCTTGGGGTCCCTCCTCAGGAGGGATTTAGGGAGGAAAAACCAGAGGGAATCCTCCTTTCCAAGGGGGACTTAGGGGGATATGTGCAAACAATGAGTGAAATTATCAATAGCCATCAGACACGCTTTGCGTTATGCTAATAAGAAATCTTAACTACTGTTTCCCTTATGGATAAAGGAGTGCAAGCTGATGAATTTTACAAAAATGCATGGGCTGGGCAATGATTTTATCATTGTCGCAGGCGAGGAAAGTCTACCAACGAACGCAGCAGAGCTTGCCGAGGAATTGTGCAACCGGTTTTTTGGCATCGGTGCGGATGGATTGGTCTATATCCTGCCATCGGAAATCGCGGATTTTCGGATGCGCATCATCAATTCAGACGGATCAGAAGCCGAGCAGTGCGGCAATGCGATCCGCTGCGTGGCCAAATATGTATATGACAAGGGTCTGACCGATAAACAGGACATTTCAATTGAAACATTGGGAGCCGGTGCCCAGCGGGTGCAGTTAACGGTGAGCGATGGCAAAGTACAAACGGTCCGCGTCGACATGGGGGCACCGATTCTGAACGGTCTTCAGGTGCCGACGACAATTGATGCCGAGCCGGTGATTAATCAGCCAATCGAAGTGGATGGCCGGGAGTTTCAATTTACCGCCGTTTCCATGGGCAATCCGCACTGTGTCATTTATGTGGATGATGCCGTCAATTTCGATCTTGCTCTCTGGGGTCCCAAATTGGAGGTTCATCCGTTATTCCCTCGTAAAATCAATGTGGAATTCGTAACCGTGCGGTCCAGAGATTTTACGGACATGCGCGTATGGGAGCGCGGCGCAGGGCCAACGCTTGCCTGCGGCACAGGAGCATGCGCCACCGTCGTGGCATCCGTGCTGAACGGATACACGGACCGTACAGCGACCGTTTCGCTCAAAGGCGGGGATTTGTTCATTGAGTGGAATGAAGCGGATAACCATGTATATATGACAGGACCGGCAGCAGAAGTATTCAACGGAAAGCTGTAACGAATGACAGAAGGAGTTTTGACCATGAAACCGGATTTACGGGAAGCGCTGGGATCGCGCATCTTGACCGGCGACGGCGCGATGGGAACTTTTTTATACCAAATGGGCTTCCCGGTCGGCGTTTCTTATGAAGAATTTAATATTCTCAAACCAAATGTAATTGCAGATGTGCATCGCCGCTATTATGAGGCCGGCGCACGGATTATCGAAACCAACACGTTCTCAGCCAATCGGGAAAGCTTGATTCGGTACGGGCTGGACTCGGATGTCGCGGCAATCAACAAGGCAGGCGTACAGATCGCCAGATCCGCTGTCGGCAGCGATGCGTATGTGGTAGGAGCCATCGGCTCAATCCGTGCGGGCAAAAGGAAGAACATCCGCTCCCATCATCTCAAGCAGTCGTTTCAACAGCAAATTGACGGACTCTTGAGCGAGGAAGTGGACGGGCTGCTGCTGGAGACGTTCTATGACCTGGAGGAAGCGCTGCTTGTACTCAAGTTAGTGCGCCAGCAATCGGCCGTGCCCGTGCTTTGCCAATTCGCCATTGAGAAGGAGGCGGTGACGCAGGATGGTCATACGCTGGCCTTTGCATTTGAGAGGTTGAAAGAAGAAGGAGCGGACGTTGTCGGCTTTAATTGCCGCAGCGGCCCGAATGGAATTCTTCGTGCAATAGACGCCATTGGCGCAGAGGTTTCTCTGCCGATGTCCATTTTTCCCAACGCGGGTATTCCGGATTATGTGGACGGCAAATATCTCTACACCGCTACGCCTGAATATTTCGCAGAATCCGCACGCAAATTCGCTGACCGCGGCGCACGGATTATCGGCGGCTGCTGCGGGACAACACCTGAGCATATAGCCGCAATATCCGCATCGTTGGACGGTTATGTGCCGAGGCCAGTGAGCGCGGAAATGCGGGCAGCGGTCATGACCGCCGAGCGTCCCGTAGTCATTGCTCCTCAAGCGGAAATCATGGTCACGGGCAGCGGGGGCGTGAATGCCGCAGAGCCTTCCATTGTTGATCTGGTGAAGGAGCGCCATACGGTTATTGTTGAGCTGGATCCGCCGCGCGATCTGGACATCCGCAAATTCATGGCCGGCGCAGCCGCGCTGAAAGAAGCCGGTGCCGACGCGGTAACGATGGCGGACAATTCACTGGCTGTCACGCGCATGAGCAATCTGGCGCTGGCTTCCATCGTGCAGCAGCAGGTGGGCCTTCGGCCTCTAGTGCATATTGCCTGCCGTGACCGCAATCTGATTGGCACGCAGTCGCATATGATGGGGCTGGATGCGCTGGGGATCGACCATGTGCTTGCGGTTACGGGAGATCCTGCGCGATTCGGGGATTTGCCGGATTCAAGCTCCGTCTATGATTTGACTTCCTTCGAAATGATCCGAATGATCAAACAGCTGAATGAGGGAGTATCCTTTTCGGGGAAGGCGCTCAAGCAAAAAGCGAATTTTATCACAGGAGCCGCTTTTAACCCCAATGTAAAATATTTGGACAAAGCCGTGCAGCGACTGGAGCGCAAAATTGAATATGGCGCTGATTATATTATGACTCAGCCCGTCTATAATCCGGATTTAATCATCCAGATCGCCGAGGCAACCCGCCATTTATCCGTTCCGATCTTCATCGGTATAATGCCGCTTGCGAGCGGCCGTAATGCTGAATATTTACACAATGAAGTGCCCGGCATCCAGCTTTCGGATGAAGTACGCAAACGGATGGCGGGTCTGGAAGGCGAAGCGGGGCGGGAAGAGGGCGTCCGGATTGCCAAGGAATTGCTGGAAGCGGCCCTTCCGCATTTTAAAGGGATCTATCTCATTACCCCGTTCCTGTCTTACGATATGACGGTCAAGCTGACCCGGTATGTATGGCAAAAAACGACCGTCGCCCGATAAATATTTTTCCGTCTGTTTCATCTTTGCTCCAGATGACGGTTTGACAGTCTGCAGTTATTTTTTATTGCGAGCTCTCTTAACACTTGTTCGTTGTAAGAAAATGAATTAGAATAGAGCAATGGATGCACTTGCCATGCCGGTTTGATTGCGCTCACTTAAAGACAGACAAGCCAATGCCGGCCGAATCTGTGCAGCTTTTAAACCAGGAGGGCAAACGTATGCTCCGGGCTTTTTTCGTCAAGAATAGTGCAATGGCTCTGCTTTTTCCTTCATTTGGCAGATAAATTATACATTTTCGTTCTTGCGTTCATCTATACATCATGTATATATTGCTGTTGCATACAGGAGAGAGTCGGAGGAGGAACCTGGCGTGGCTATCAAATTAATAAATATTGGATTCGGCAATATCGTTTCCGCCAATCGGATTATTTCCATTGTAAGTCCGGAATCAGCACCTATTAAACGAATTATTCAGGAAGCGCGCGACCGGCATATGCTGATCGATGCGACCTATGGCAGAAGGACTCGCGCTGTTATTATAACGGACAGCGATCACGTCATTTTATCGGCGGTCCAACCGGAAACGGTGGCTCATCGGCTTTCAACCAAGGATGACGATCACGACGAATAGTGACGGGGAGTATTATGAGCAGAGGATTATTGATTGTTTTATCCGGCCCCTCAGGCGTCGGCAAAGGAACGGTATGCTCTGAGCTGCGGCGAAGGCAGAGCGACCTTGTATATTCCGTGTCGGCAACGACTCGGCTGCCCAGGCAGGGTGAAGTAGACGGTATTAATTATTTTTTTAAAACAAGAGAACAATTTCAGGATATGATTGCGCATGATGCGCTTCTGGAATATGCCGAGTATGTCGGAAATTATTACGGCACGCCGCGGGATTTTGTGGAGCGTACGCTTGCTATGGGCAAAGACATCATTCTGGAAATTGAAGTTCAAGGCGCATTGAAAGTGAAAGAGAAATTCTCTGAAGGCGTTTTTATCTTCCTGGTTCCTCCTTCCCTGGACGAATTGAAGCATCGTATTACGTGCCGCGGTACGGAGAATGCGGATGTGATCGACCATCGGATGTCAGTAGCCGTGGAGGAAATGAATCTGATCAGCTATTACGATTACGCAGTCGTGAACGACCAAATAGATGCGGCTTGCCATCGAATACAAAGCATCATCACGGCCGAGCATTGCCGCAAGGACCGGTTCATTGCCGAGCTTGCAACGATGCAGGAAGCTTCCGAGAAAGCCTAAGCGAGCGAGGTGAAGAAATATGTTGTATCCATCGATCGATGAGATGATGAAGAAAGTGGACAGCAAGTATTCATTAGTTGTTGCTGCATCACGACGGGCAAGAATGATCCGGGACGGCGCCAAATCCGAACTTCGCAATCCGAGATCACATAAGTATGTGGGTGTTGCGCTGGAGGAAATTTATCACGATATACTGGTTGTAGAAAGTACAAACAGGCAGGATTAAGCAAGATGATTTCATGCCCGAAATAACAACCCTTGTGGTTGTTATTTTTTTAACCTTATATCATGTATAAGTTTCACATTTATCCATTTCTATAAGGTCTGAAGGAAGAAACTTGGTGCGCCACCAATGGACGGCGACAGCCGTTTCTTCTAGCCTTATAGCATTTATCAGTTTCAATTTTATAGATTTCTACGAGGTCCATGGGAATAAACGTGTTTGGCGTCAGAGGATGCCCAAGGACCGTTTTTCATGGCCGCTATCACTCATAAAGGCTGCTGTTACTTGAATGGAATGGAAAGAAAGGAGGAGAAGCATGCTGAAAGGAAAGACGATTGTACTTGGCATATCGGGGGGGATTGCCGCTTATAAAGCGGCAGCGCTGTGCAGCAAGCTGGTTCAGGCAGGTGCAGTAGTGCGGGTCATTATGACGGAATCCGCAACCAAGTTCATAACGCCCTTGACCCTGCAAACTTTATCGCGTCATCCTGTTCATATCGATACCTTCCATGAATATGACCCGTCTGTTGTATCCCATATCGATATTGCAGACAGTGCGGATTTGTTCATTGTCGCTCCGGCTACGGCCAATATTCTGGCGAAGATGGCGGGGGGGCTGGCGGATGACATGCTCAGTACGACGCTGCTGGCTACAACCGCACAGGTCCTGGTGGCTCCTGCGATGAATGTCCATATGTACGCGCATCCTGCGGTTGAGCGCAATATGCAGCTGCTTGCGGATCGCGGCGTCCGGTTTATTGAACCCGGTACGGGCCAGCTGGCCTGCGGTTACGTCGGCAAAGGCAGGCTCGCGGAGCCTGAAGATATTGTTCATGCGGCTGGACTCTGGTTTGCACAAAGCCAATCGCTAAGAGGAAAGAAGGTTCTGGTTACCGCCGGAGGAACAGTGGAACGGCTCGATCCAGTCCGCTATTTGACCAATGATTCCTCGGGTAAAATGGGATTCGCCATTGCAGAAGCGGCGGCTAATCGCGGCGCTGAAGTAACCCTGATTGCAGCAAGAACGACGGCGGAAGCTATCGGCGGCGTAACGCTTGTCAAAGTCGAGTCGGCAGAGCAAATGCTCCAGGCGGTACTGGAACGCTATGAGGATGCGGACATCGTTGTGAAAGCAGCGGCAGTGGCCGATTACCGCCCCGTTGCAGTAGCCGATAAGAAGATCAAGAAATCGGATGAGCGGCTGGTGATTGAGCTCGAGCGTACAACGGATATATTGCAGACGCTCGGCGAACGCAAGCAGGGGCAATATCTTGTCGGCTTTGCTGCGGAGACGGAGCAGATGGAGCAATATGCAATGGACAAGCTGCACCGCAAGCATTGCGATCTGGTCGTAGCCAACAATGTCGCCGAAGCGGGGGCCGGATTTAATCACGATACCAATATTGTATCGATTTACGGTGAGGAGGGACTTATCGAAACGGTTCCTCTGATGCAGAAAAGGCAGGTTGCCGACCGCCTCCTGGAAATTATTGTTCAACGGATGTCAGCCCGGAGGGCCGGGGAATGATCGCTAAAGTGATCGTTGACGTCCCCAGCAGACAGACCGATCGGCCTTTTGATTATGAAGTACCCCAGGAGTGGACGGGTTGGGTCGAAGTCGGCAGCAGAGTCGGGGTTCCCTTCGGAGGAAGGGTTGTTCAGGGCTTCGTTATTTCCCTTGCGGAATGGGCGGATGTAGACCGGTCCAAGCTTAAAGCGGTAGCCGAGCTGCTTGACCATACACCTCCATTATCTCCGGACTTGATTGAGCTGGCCCAGTGGATCAGCGATAAATATTGCTGTCCGCTGACGATCGCGCTGCAGGCGATGATTCCTGCCGCCCTCAAGGGGAAAGCGGAAACGACGGTTACTTTGTCCGAGGATGCTGTCAAAGCCGAGCATACATTGTTATCTCTTGCGGGAGGATGGGTCGATTATATCCGTCATAACGGCGGAACTGTCCGTATGACGAGTCTGCAGGAGCGGTATCCCGCCGATGCGGCTTCCGTAAAGGCTGCTATCCGTGACGGCCTGCTTCTTGCGCGTGTATCCATTCGTGACAGGATGGCTGTACGGAAGGTTCTGACCGTCTTCCCGCCTGTGGACAGAGAGGCTGCTCTTGAAGCGTTGAACCTGATTCCGCCCCGTGCTGTCAAGCAGAGGGAAGTGCTCCAGTATATGATGAAGCGGGGAGAACCGGCTGCCATGCAGGTCGTGGTGGAGGAAGTTCCAACGACGGCAAGTACCGTGCGGACACTGGCAGACAAAGGCTTTATTACGCTTGGCGAGGTAGAGCATGACCGCGATCCTTATGCGGGGCGCGACTTTACAAGGACATCCCCGCTGCCCCTCACGGAGGGACAGCGGGCTGTTTATCAAAAAATCGAAGCGTCAGTCGACGCTGGCGACCCCCGCGTGTTTTTGCTCCATGGAGTAACTGGAAGCGGCAAGACAGAGGTATATCTGCAGGCGATCCAGCATTGTTTGGAACTGGGGCGGCAGGCGATTGTGCTCGTACCGGAAATCTCCCTGACTCCACAGATGGTGGAGCGTTTTAAAGGCCGCTTCGGCAATGCCGTGGCGGTGCTTCACAGCCGGTTATCGAACGGGGAGCGCTATGATGAATGGCGTAAAATCCGCGAGCGGCGGGCACAGGTTGCAGTTGGCGCCCGCTCGGCTATATTTGCTCCGTTCGAGCGGATCGGACTTATTATTATTGATGAGGAACATGAATCCTCCTATAAGCAGGAAGAGAGTCCGAAATATCATGCGCGCGATGTTGCCGTGCGAAGAGCAAGACAGCATCATGCCACGGTTGTCCTCGGGTCAGCCACACCTTCACTTGAAAGCTATGCCGCGGCCACTCATCCTGGAACGGCGAGCGCAAGCTCAGCGGATTTCAGCGCTGCCGCAGCCAAAGAAAATCACCGCGAAGCATCAGATGCTTCTGAATCATTTCGGGATAAGCGTGACACAGGGCGGATCTCGGGACTCCTGCCGATGCCGGACCGGGTAGGGGGCAGACCGATGCCGCCTGTCCGGCTGGTGGATATGAGGGAGGAGCTGCGCGAAGGCAACCGCTCCATGTTCAGCCGTCAATTGCATGAGCAGCTGCAGAATCGTCTGGATCGCGGCGAGCAATCGGTGCTGCTGCTGAACCGGCGGGGCTACTCAACCTTTGTCATGTGCCGCTCCTGCGGGTATACGGCACTTTGCCCGCATTGCGACATCTCGCTTACCTATCATCAAAAATCACGGGCGCTGCGGTGTCATTACTGCGGTCATGCTGAAGCTGCCCCCTCGAAATGCCCGACCTGCGAAAGCGAGCATATCCGTTTTTTTGGAACCGGCACCCAGAAAGTTGAAGAAGAGCTCTCCAAGCTTTTTCCTGGCATTCGCGTTATTCGAATGGATGTCGATACGACGACAGAGAAAGGCTCGCATGAGAAATGGCTGACGCTTTTCGGCGAGCGTAAAGCGGATGTTTTGCTTGGTACGCAAATGGTAGCCAAAGGCCTTGATTTTCCATATGTTACTTTAGTGGGTGTTATCGCTGCGGATACATCGCTGCATCTTCCTGATTTTCGCGCAGCGGAGAAAACATTTCAGCTTCTTACGCAGGTTGCGGGCAGGGCGGGAAGACATGAACTGCCGGGTGAAGTTATTGTCCAGACCTATAACCCTGAGCATTATGCGATTATTACGGCACAGCAGCATGATTATTCCGCATTTATTGCTCATGAGCTGGAGCACAGGCGTTTTATGTCCTATCCTCCTTTTTGCCGGCTTATTCTCGTAACTCTCTCGCATGAGCAGCTGCCTCTGCTTATATCGGTCGGAGAGAAGCTGTCCACCCGGCTCAGAGAGATGACGAATGACAGCGGGGTATCCGGAACCGCCGGTGAAAGCCGCAGTTTTATTGATATTCTGGGTCCCGTAGCGTCTCCTATTCCCAGAATGAAAGATCGCTATCGTTTTCAATGTATGATAAAATATCGGGGAAACGTTGACGCAGTCGGCATGCTGAAGCAGGCCATCCACGGACTCTCGGGGAAGCTGGGTCAACCGCCTGTACTCATCAGTGTGGATGTTGATCCACAAATGATCCTATAGCGATTTGCAAAATAGTATCGCTTACGAAGTGAGTTATGGCTTGAATCGCTCGGGTTCCCTCGAGCATTCAGGTATAACCACGCAATAACTTAAGTATCGCTTACGAAGTGAGTTATGGCTTGAATCGCTCGGGTTCCCCTCGAGCATTCAGGTGTAACCACGCAATAACTTTTAGGAGGAACGGTTGTGGCAATACGTCTTATTGTGAAGGATCCGGATCCTGTTTTGAGGGAGAAGGCGATTGTTGTTACCAAATTTAATTCGAATTTGCATAAATTGCTGAGAGATATGGCGGAAACGATGTATGATGCGGATGGAGTGGGGCTTGCCGCTCCGCAGGTCGGCATATCCAAGCGGGTTATCGTGGTTGATATCGGTGATGATCATGGGCTTATTGAAATGGTCAATCCGGAGATTGTGGAGGCCGAAGGGGAGCAGTTCGGTCCTGAGGGCTGCCTCAGTATTCCGAATCTCAATGGAGATGTCCGCCGTGCCCAGCGTATTCGGGTAAAAGGCTTTGACCGAAACGGAGAACCGTTCGAAATGGAAGCGGCGGATTTTCTGGCACGGGCGTTTCTGCACGAGATTGATCATCTGAATGGAGTGCTGTTTACGGACATTGCCGATGAGATTTATGACGCGGCATCACGTCCGCGACCACCACGCGAGGAGTGACGCTATGCGTATTGTATTTATGGGAACGCCGGAATTTGCCGTTCCTTCACTAGAGGCGCTGATCGGCGCCGGGTATGAAATTGTACTCGTTGTCACCCAACCAGACCGTCCCAAAGGACGCAAAAAAACATTGACGCCGCCTCCGGTCAAGGATGCGGCGCTTCTGCGCGGTCTGCCTGTTGAGCAGCCTGAACGGCTGAGAACGTCTGAAACGGTTGCCCGCATTGCGGGACTGAAACCGGATCTCATTGTGACGGCAGCTTATGGACAGATCTTGCCTAAGGCTGTGCTTGATGCGCCGCGTCTGGGTTGTATTAACGTGCATGGCTCCCTGCTGCCCAAGTACCGGGGAGGTGCGCCGATACAGCGTGCCGTCATGAACGGTGAGAAAACTACGGGAGTCACCATCATGTATATGGCTGAAGGACTCGATACCGGTGATATGATCAGCCGTATAGAGGTGCCAATTAACGATGTAATTACGTCCGGCGAGCTGTTCGAAGAGCTCAGCAAGGCCGGTGCGGAGCTGCTTATGCGCACGCTGCCATCGATTGCCGACGGCACGGCAGTGGCGGTGCCGCAGAATCACGACGACGCCACCTATGCCCCGAATCTGACCAGAGAAGATGAACGGATTGACTGGACCCGGTCAGCCGGAAGTCTATATGATCAGGTGCGCGGACTATCGCCGATGGCTGGCACTTTCACGCTTCTAAATGGGGAAACCTTCAAAGTGTGGGGCTGCCGGCCGCTTCCACCGACCGCAGCATCCGGCGGGCAGCCGGGAACGGTGATGAAGGCGGATGAAAAAGGCATATTGGTGCAGACGGGTGAGGGCATGCTGCTGCTTACTGTCATTCAACCGGCAGGCAAGAAAGCCATGCCTGCATCCGAATGGCTGAAGGGTGCGCGACTTGAAGCAGGTACAGTTTTTGGAGGCGTGCAATTGTGAATAAACCGGATCAGAACGATTCCGCAAAGGTTCAACAAGCCGGGAAAACACAGCAGGGAAAAAAATCATCCCGCGGCCCAGTGAATGCTGTTAAAGCTTCAGGGTCAAAGAAGACGGGATCACCTCACCCCAGCCGAGGGGACCAGCGCAAGCCCAGGCCCAGGCAGCATACCGCCCGGGAGATAGCGCTTCAAACTCTTGTCAAAGTTGCCGAGGCCGGAGCCTACAGCAATCTGCAGCTGAATCGCGCTCTGCAGGACGCACAGCTGACGCGCCAGGATGCGGCGCTTGCGACTGAGCTGGTCTACGGGAGCATTCAGCAGCAGCGTACGCTTGATTACCGTCTGGCGAAGCTGGTTGCCAAAGGGCTGGACAAGCTGGCCCCATGGGTTCATCAGCTGCTTCGCATGAGTGCGTATCAGCTTCTGTATCTGGACCGCATTCCCGCGCATGCAGCAGTTAATGAGGCGGTGCAGATCGCAAAGCAGCGGGGTCACTCCGGCATTTCCGGAATGGTCAACGGAGTTCTGCGCAATCTACTGCGCAGGCTTGCCGAGATGAAGCTCCCGATCGACGAGATTGATCCCGTCAGGCGCATCGGCCTCACCTACTCCTATCCCGACTGGCTGGTCAGAAGATGGATTGAGTCCTATGGAGAAGCGGTCGCGGAAGAGATATGCAGGGCAGGCAATGAATCTCCCCATGCCAGCTTGCGTGTGAACCCGCTCCGGCTTTCTGAGGAGAAAGCAGCAGAGCTTCTTGCTGACGCGGGAATTCAGGCGTCACCGTCCAAGCTTGCGGCAGGCGGACTGGTTGTGAGCGGCCATGGCGGCAATTTGACACAGCTTGCGGCTTATGGAGAGGGTCTCTGGTCCCTGCAGGATGAGAGCTCGATGCTTGTTGCCCAGGTGTGCGCGCCAAAGCCGGGTATGACCGTTCTGGATTGCTGCTCCGCTCCTGGCGGCAAGACGACTCATCTGGCTGAGCTTATGGACAACTCGGGGCGGCTCATCGCCAATGACCTGCATCCTCACAAGCGCAAGCTGATTGAAGACCAGGCAGAGCGGCTTGGCCTCACTGTGGTCGAGGCTGTCAGCGGGGATGCGTCTGATCTGGCGAGCCGATATCCCGGGGCTGACTTTGATGTTGTACTGCTTGATGCTCCATGTTCGGGTTTTGGTGTCATTCGACGCAAGCCGGAAATCAAATGGACGAAGTCGCCTGAGGATATTGAATCGATTGCCCGGCTGCAGCAGCGTCTTCTGGATGAGGCGGTCAAGCTTGTAAAGCCCGGAGGCACATTCGTATACAGCACCTGCACAATCGAAAGAGAGGAAAATGAGGCGCAAATGGCTTCATTTGTGCAGAGGCACCCTTCCTTTGCTCCCGATGCCGACTGGCCGCAGCAGGTCCTTGCGCCTCTTCGTGAGGCAGGCGTGATCGGTGTAGATTTTAGTGGTGCGGTTCAATTGCTGCCGCAGCATTTTGGCAGTGACGGCTTTTTTATAGCCCGGTTCAAACGGGCGAATTAAAGCCGTATCCAAACCGGCAGAACAGCTGTGAAATCGTGCATAAACGCGCGAAAATGACGCCCAAGGCGGCCTCTGTGGTCTGTCATGGGCGTTTGTGGTAAAATAAGCGATGGCAGGTAAGAAGAAACACTTCCCACCGTCTTCTGGAGGCAAAGTCAAGTTTCTTCACTCTATAATATCAGGTTGGTTAATTTCCTTTCTGATGATTCAAGAAGACTGCCTATTCCATAATATAAGAAACAGGTGTGAAATGATGAAACCGTTCATCTACGACTATACGATTGACCAATTGCAAGATTGGATGAAAGAAAATGGAGAACCCGCTTTTCGCGGCACACAGCTCTTTGAGTGGCTTTATGTCAAACGTGTGATGAGCTTCGAGGATATGACGAATCTCTCCAAGGGGCTGCGCCAGAAGCTTGACGATCAGTTTCAATTCGTGACGCTTTCCGAAATTACGCGTTTCGAATCCAAGGATGGAACCGTGAAGTTCCTGTTTGGCCTGCATGACAACCATGCGATAGAAACGGTTATTATGCGCCACAGCTACGGCAACAGTATTTGCGTGACGACCCAGGTAGGCTGCCGCATCGGCTGTACCTTCTGCGCCTCCACGCTTGGGGGACTGAAGCGGAACCTGACGGCCGGTGAAATCACGGCTCAAGTGGTGAAAGCGCAGCAGATGCTTGATGCAACTAACGAGCGCGTGTCCAGCATCGTCATTATGGGCTCCGGAGAGCCTTTCGAGAATTATGATGCGACCATGGCATTTCTGCGGGTCATGATCCATGAGAAAGGCCTCAATATCGGTCAGCGACATATTACGGTGTCAACCAGCGGTATTGTGCCAAGCATGTACAAGTTTGCCGAAGAGAACACCCAGATCAACTTGGCCATCTCCATCCATGCCCCCAATGACAAGCTGCGCTCCAAGCTGATGCCGGTCAACCGCCGTTTTCCGTTTGAGGATGTCATCGAGGCCTGCCGCAATTACATCGCCAAAACCGGAAGGCGCATTACGTTTGAATATGCCCTTATCGGCGGTGTGAACGATCAGAGTGAGCATGCCCAGGAATTGGCAGATGTGCTCAAAGGCATGCTCTGTCATGTCAACCTGATCCCGGTCAATCACGTGCCAGAGCGTGATTATGTCAGAACCCCGCGCGAGCAGATTTTTGAATTTCACCGGGTACTGGAACGTAATAATATTAATGTGACGATCCGCAGAGAACAAGGTCATGATATTGCGGCAGCCTGCGGACAACTACGCGCCAAACATATGGACGGAGCGGTGGGGTGAATATATGAAGATAGCTTTTCGCAGTGATATCGGACGGATAAGACTCGTGAACGAGGACCGGGGATATGCGGAAATGACGGAAACCGGCATTGCCGTAGCCATTGTAGCTGACGGCATGGGCGGTCACCAGGCTGGCGATGTAGCAAGCCAGCTTGCAGTCGAGACGTTCCGCGAAGCCATGCAGGGAACATCTGCGGAGCTGTCGATGGACGAGAGGAAGATGCTGATCCGCCAAGCGATTTTGCAGGCAAATGAGGTTGTATTTGATATGGCTTCCCGCAATGATCAATACCATAATATGGGAACGACAGTGGTGGCGGCGCTGCTGCAGCCGGATAACGGCGTAATTGGTCATATCGGGGATAGCCGGGCGTACAAATGGCGAGACGGGGTATTAACCCAACTGACCGTAGATCATACGCTGGTCAATGAGCTTGTTAAATCGGGACAAATCAGCGTGGAGGAAGCAGCCCGGCATCCAAGACGCAATGTGCTTACCAGGGCGCTTGGCACCGACGCTGATGTGGAGGTTGATGTAAAGGGCTTGTCATGGCTGCCCGGCGATCTGCTTCTGCTTTGCAGCGACGGTCTTACCAATATGGTCACCGAACAGGAAATAACCGAGACGATTCTCCAGGAGGAGCTCGACTTGGAAGGGAAAGCGGACAAGCTCGTTGAGCTGGCGCTGCTGGCCGGTGGGGACGATAATATCACGGTCGTCCTGCTGCATCATGCCGAAGACACAGAGCAAGAGGAGTGACCGACATGATTGGACATGAATTAGGCGGTCGATACGAGATCATTACCCGCATTGGCGGCGGGGGAATGGCTCTCGTATATAAAGCCCATGATATTTTGCTTAACCGCAAAGTTGCTGTCAAAATTTTAAGGCAGCAGTTTGTGCACGATGAGGAGTTTATCCGCCGGTTCCGCCGGGAAGCCCAATCCGCAGGAGCCTTGTCTCATCCCAATGTAGTAAGCATTTACGATGTAGGGCAAGAGGACGAAACCCATTATATTGTCATGGAATATGTTGAAGGTCACAACCTGAACGAAATTATTCAGGAGCGGGCGCCGCTGCAGCCCGAAGAAGCGGTTCGCATAGCCATTCAGATATGCGATGCGCTGGAGCATGCCCATCATAACCAAATTATTCATCGGGACATCAAGCCTCATAATATATTAATAGGCAAGAACGGACGTGTGAAAGTTACCGATTTCGGCATCGCCCGTGCTGTTACTTCCTCCACGATTACACAAACGGGCTCGGTGCTGGGCTCGGTGCATTATTTCTCCCCCGAGCATGCCAAAGGCATAAGCACCGGAGAAAAGTCGGATCTGTATTCACTGGGTATTGTGCTGTATCAGATGCTGACCGGCAAGCTGCCATTTCTTGGCGAGAGCCCGATCAGCGTCGCGCTCAAGCATCTGCAGGAGACATTCGAAGAGCCAAGGGTGGTCAATCCGTATATCCCGCAAAGTGTTGAGAATGTGATTTTACGGGCGATGCGTAAAAATCCGAGTGAACGCTATAATTCGGCAGACGAGATGCTGCGCGATCTGGAAACCTGTCTGCAGCCCGAGCGTCTGAAGGAGCCGAAGATCACTTTTGTCAGCGGTTCGGATTTTGAAGAGACGCGCGTGATGCCGGCTATTCGCGGCAGCATTATCGATACGCTGGCGTCGACTGGAGGGAATGGGCGTGGCGACAAGGCGGTATCGACCGATACGGAGGAGAACCGCTGGGATTCCACAGGACTCGTTGAAAGCAAACGCAGGCGCAGATGGGTCAAGCCTGTCATTACAGTATTTGTAACGTTGATTGTCATTGCGCTTGTTTTCTGGGGCGCGAGAACGGTGCTGAGCTGGTTCGATATCGATGAAGTGGACGTGCCTTACGTGATCAGCAAGACAGAGGCGGAAGCGCGCCAGAATCTCGAGCAGGCTGGCCTGAAGGTCGAAGAGCCCACCGTATACATGGAAAAGGCGGATATCCCGGAAGGTACGGTCTATGAGCAGTCCAAAGTCAACCAGAGGGTTAAGGTAGGCTCCTTCATCAAGCTGTATGTAAGCAAGGGACCTAAGCTTGAAGGCGTAGAGGATTACTCAGGAAAGACTTATACAGAGGTGGTGGATTCGCTCATCGCACTGGGTGTTTCCGAGGAGCGGATCAGCAAAGAAGATGTATTCAGTGATCAGGCAACTGGCACGGTCACCGAACAGACGCCGGCAGCCGGCCAGCAGTTCGATCCGAAGAAAGCAACCTTCGCCTTCAAGGTCAGCAAGGGCAAGGAGACCTTCCCCATGATTGATGTAGTGGGCAAAAGCGAGAAAGACGCAATAGCAGCGCTGGAAGCAAAAGGTCTGGTAGTCAAAGCCAAGGATATCGTCCGCGAAGGCAGCTATAAAGAAGAAGGAACGGTTCTCACCCAGTATCCGTTTGAACCGGATGCGCCTGTATCCAAAGGTGATGAAATCACGCTGACGATCAGCTCCGGATACCCTGAGGATGCACTTGAATACACATTCAATATTACGGTTTCGCCAGCAATTGCAGGACAGCCTAGTGAAGTGCGCATTACATTTACCGATGCGCGCGGGGAGAATATCGAGTGGGGCAAGAAAACCATTAATGATACTGAGACCTTCAATGTAAAAGTTGTACTGGATCCGAATACGGAAGCGATGGTTTCGGTATTCCGGGACGGGCAGTTTGCCGATACTTTTGCCCGCACCTATGAAGAAGTGAAGGCGGGGGCGGATTCTACGCCGGATACCATACCTGGAATGGCACCGCCACCGGAAGATCCGCCTGTGGATCAACCGGACCAAAACGAGGAGACTGACATAAATGGCAACCAAAGCACGAACACAACAGACCAGCCCCAGTAAGCGGGAAGAACATGTCGGTCGGATTGTAAAAGCGCTTAGCGGCTATTATTATGTACTTCCTGAAGAGGATGCCGCGGGGACAAAACCGATTCAATGCCGTGCCCGCGGCATCTTCAAGAAGCGCGGTGAATCACCGCTTGTCGGCGACATGGTGCTCTATGAGCGGACGGAGAATGGCGAAGGAACGGTCGATACGATCCTGCCCCGGAGTTCGGAGCTTGCGCGTCCTCCGGTGGCAAATGTCGATCTTGCTGTCCTGGTTTTTTCCGTTACAGAGCCAGCTCTTAATCTGCAGCTGCTCGATAAATTTCTTGTCCACATTGAGCATGCCGGAATTGAGGCCATGCTCTGCCTCAGCAAACAGGATTTGACCGTGGAAGGCGAGGAAACGGAGCAGGCGCGTCAATCCATGGATGAGGTGCTTCGAATATACAAACCGATCGGATATGATGTAATCACCACAAGTTCGAGGCTTGGCGAAGGAACCTCTGAAATGATGGAACGGCTGCACGGTCATATCGCCGTATTCGCCGGTCAATCCGGTGTCGGCAAATCCTCTTTACTGAACGCGCTGGTTCCAGGCCTATCGCTTGAAACCAATGCAATCAGCGCCAGGCTGGGAAGAGGCAAGCACACAACCCGCCAGGTCGAGCTGATCCATACAGGAAGAGGTTATGTGGCAGATACACCGGGGTTTAGCCAGCTGGATTTTACGGAGCTTGGCATTGATGAGCTGGGAGATTGCTTTCGGGAAATGCGCAAGCTTGCGCCTTCCTGCAAATTCCGCGGCTGCACGCATCTTCATGAGCCTGACTGCGCCGTTCTGGAGGCGCTGGAGGCCGGCGAAATTGCCCCTTCCAGACATAAAAATTACGAGCATTTCATGAATGAAATGAAAGAGAGAAAGCGGAGGTATTAAACATGTCGCTTATTGCACCATCGATTCTGTCGGCAAACTTTGCGACATTGGGAGAAGATATCAAAGAACTGGAGCAGGCCGGCGCGGATTGGATCCATATTGATGTGATGGACGGACATTTTGTCCCGAATCTCACATTCGGGCCGGTTGTCATAAGCGCTGTGCGTCCATTTACAAAGCTGCCGTTTGATGTCCATCTGATGATTGAACAGCCGGAGAGATATATTTCCGACTTTGTACAGGCAGGGGCTGATCGAATTACGATTCATGCGGAGGCGTGTGTTCATTTGCACAGAGTTGTGCATATGATTAAAGAAGCGGGCTTGCCTGCCGGGGTCGCACTTAACCCCTCTACCCCCGTTAATGTGCTGGAGAACCTGCTCGACGACCTGGATTTGGTGCTGATTATGACCGTTAATCCCGGTTTTGGCGGACAGGCATTTATCCCGCAATCTGTAGCCAAGCTCAGAGCGCTGCAAGCGATGCTGCTGGCCCGGGGCCTGCATGACGTTCATGTGCAGGTTGACGGAGGAATAAACGCCCAGACTTCGCCGCTCGTCCAGGAAGCCGGTGCCAACGTGCTGGTAGCCGGAAGCAGCGTGTTCTCACAGAAAGACCGTGCGGCTGCCATAGCCGCATTGCGTTAGGAGGGCCAGGATCCATGGGAGAGCGGATAAAAAACGGCCTGCTGATCTTTATATACAGCCTGGGAGCAGGCCTGATGCTTGGTTTATTTTCCACCTTCAAGACGGGAATCAATATCGTGTTCTCTCTGCTTGCGCTGGTGATCGGAGTATTATTTTTTCGCAAATTCCCAAAAATCGGGTCACGCATTATTTTTATCCTGCTTGCGGTGTTCTTTTTCTTCTTGTTTGTCATCATCATTGCCATGGTAAGCTACATGAAAGCTAATCCTATTCAACCTTAACAGGTGAAGGGGTAGCTCACAACATGAGGAGCCCCAAGTTGGAATAGGACAATCCGGAATTGCATAGGATGGTTACATGAACGAACGTTCTTGTAGCCTTTTTTTTATGTCGTAATGTCCCAGCGTATGGGAAGGCGAAGAGAGCTGTTTTTCGAGAACAAGTTAACTGCGGCTTTCTCTAGGATAAGGACGGTTCACGATGTGCGTCAGGTTTCCACAGCAGCAGGAACTCGCAATTGTTGTTGTAAGCTTTGGAGGAGGGGTGGAGCATGAAATTTTACACAATCAAGCTGCCGAAATTTTTAGGTGGATTCGTCAAAGCGATCTTAAATACGTTCCAGAAAAACTAGCCCCGCTGGTCTTATGCAGAGCGCGCTGCAAGGACTTGCGTGCGCGGGTAGCGCGCAGGAAGCAGAGGCCGGCCGTGCCACGGACGGCTGTTTTCTGTGTAGAGATACCAGGATTGAATTGAATACCGGGGCTCACTTGCTGTGCTTCGCGCAGCTTCTGGAAGCAACCGTAAGTTCATAGCTGTCGGAATACAAAAAAAGCACCTGAACGGATTCGGGTGCTTTTCCATGAAATATGAGAAAGGTTAACGTACTCCACGCTTTGCTTATATTTCAGAGGGAAGAAAGCTGATTCCGCCGCCAGAGGACGGCGTCACCTATTTCTTCTTGGCGATTATACGCGGGTTACTTTACCGGCTTTCAGAGCGCGAGTGCTGACATAAACGCGTTTTGGCTTGCCGTCAACAAGAATGCGAACCTTTTGAACGTTGACGCCCCAAGTGCGGCGGTTTTTATTATTGGCGTGAGAAACGTGATTACCCGTTCCTGGGCTTTTGCCCGTAATAAAACATTTGCGTGACATGAAAATACACCTCCTCAGGATTTTTTGCGATCCTGTTTGAATTACAATTCAAAGAATACAATTAAAGCTTTTGTTCACAAGAAGAATTAATTAGCTCCTTGCAAATAAACACACTTAAATATAATAGCATATCCTCCAGTATCCATCAAGCACCTACCCAGGGGATTTTCTTTCGGGAGATGGAGCAATTAGCAGAAAATTGACGTAAAATGGGGTCTATACTTCTAAAACGTCGTTATTTATAGTACAATGTTGTTTAGTCCATAATAGTTAAAGAAGGAGTGATTTTCCATGCCACTTGAGCTGAACTCGGAAGTAGGGAAAGTTTTAATAACCGATCATGTAATCTCTGTGCTTGCCGGCTCGGCGGCGTTGGAGTGTTATGGACTGGTTGGCATGGCTTCGCGCAAACAGCTTAAGGATGGGATCACCGAATTGCTCGGTAGGGATAATCTGTCCCGCGGCGTCGAAGTCCGCCGGGAGAACGAACGCGTACATATCGACTTATACATCATCGTGAGCTACGGAACAAAAATTTCGGAAGTCGCACACAATATCCAGTCAAAAGTAAAATATGTGCTCAACGAAGTGGTTGGTCTGGAAGTGGACTACGTACATATTTTTGTCCAGGGCGTACGTGTATCTCGGTAGGAAGGGGCTAGGGCACTTGAATAAACGCTTGATTAACGGGTCTGACTTTTCGGGAATGGTACTCAGCGGAGCAGCATTTCTTCAGCGGAACGTGGAACGTGTAAACGCGTTAAATGTGTTTCCGGTACCCGATGGAGATACCGGCACGAATATGAATTTAACGATGACCTCCGGAACGAATGAACTACAAAATAAACCTTCTCCGGCTGTGGGCAAAGTTGCGGAAGCGCTTTCCAAAGGGCTGCTTATGGGCGCCAGGGGCAATTCCGGCGTTATTTTATCGCAGTTGTTTCGTGGTTTTGCTAAGAGCGTATCGGCTCTGGAAGAGGTGAATACCGTGCAGTTCGCCGCCGCTTTGCAAAGCGGTGTAGATATGGCCTATCGCGCTGTGGCAAAGCCGGTAGAAGGAACGATCCTGACCGTTGCGAAAGAAGCGGCGAAGCATGCGGTTGCCTACGCCAGGCGTTCAAACGATATGATTGATCTTATCCGCGAGCTTCATAGCAAAGCTGACGAGGCGCTGTCGCGTACGCCGGATCAGCTGCCTGTGCTGAAGCAGGTAGGCGTCGTGGATTCGGGCGGACAGGGACTTGTTTATATTTATGAAGGATTTTTGGATGCACTGGCTGAACAATCGAAGGATAACGATTTTCAAAGAATCCGGTCTGATTATTACGAAGTACAGCGGCCCGCGGCGCCTGTATTGCAGAAGCAGCAGCCGGCAAGCGCCCAGTCGCGTCTATCAACGGAAACCATTGAATTCTTATACGATATGGAATTTTTCATCAACCGCAAGCTTGCCGGACCTGGTGTGCGGCGCTTCGACGAGACCGCGTTCAAGCGTCTGCTTTCCAGGGATGGCGACTCTCTCCTGGTCATCACCGATGACGAGGTGATCAAGGTCCACGTGCACACACGCAGGCCCGGAGATGTGCTCAATTATGCTCTGCCCTACGGCGAGCTTACGGATATTCATATTCTCAATATGCGCGAACAGCACCGGGAGCTGATGAAGGCCGGTGAAACCGCAGAGATTCATGAAGAGGCCTGGCAGAGAGCGGGGGTGAGCAAGTCCATAAGCGTAGAGGATGCAGCGCTTGGACTTGCCGTTCCCGAGGTCTTGACCGGCGCGCCTGCTGATTCCGTACCTGTTGAGCAGGCTCATGAATGGGCTCCGTACGGAATTATCGCCGTTGCCATGGGTGAAGGGATCAATTCGATTTTCCTCGAAAACAATGTCGATATCGTGTTGTCAGGCGGACAAACCATGAATCCTTCGACGGAGGATTTTGTAAAAGCGATCGAGTCGCTGTCCGCAGACCAAATTTATCTGCTGCCCAATAACGGGAATGTCATTCTGGCAGCGGAGCAGGCGGCGGAGCTATCCGGAAGAAATGTGACGGTCGTGCCGACGAGAACGATTCTGCAGGGTCTTGCAGCTATGCTGGCTTTCCGTGATGAGCATTCTGCCGCTGTGAACGGGGAAGCGATGGCGGAGGCCGCCCTTCAGGTGCGCTCGGGACAAGTCACGCATTCCATCAGGGACACGACCATTGACGGCATCGAAATACGCGAAGGAGACTATTTGGGTATTTTCGAAAAAGCGATCGTCAGCGCCACACCCAGCCTGCAGTTGACCTGCAGGGAGCTTCTCACGCTGATGCTGGAGAACGGCGGTGAGCTGATCACGGTATTGACGGGAGAGCCGGCTGACAAAGCAGAGACTTCGGAACTGGAAACCTGGGTGCGGGAAACCTATCCGGATGCCGAGCTTGAGGTGCATGAGGGCGGACAACCGCTTTATCCTTATCTATTTGCAGTTGAGTAGGGGGTAGAACTGGATATGGGCACGGTCAAAATTGTGACAGATAGCACGTCGGATATTCCCAGGCGGGTTCGGGAGCAGCTTGGCATCGATATGGTGCCGCTGAAGGTCATGTTCGGAGAGCAGACCTATCAGGATGCCGTCTCGATCGGAAATAATGAATTTTATGAGAAAATGGCGGCTTCACAGTCCTTGCCCACAACTTCACAGCCTTCGCCTGTTGAGTTTATGGAGGTTTACAGCCGCTTGACCAAGCAGACGCCTGGCGTATCGGTTATTTCCATTCATTTGTCATCCGCGGTCAGCGGCACTTATCAATCCGCTTCTTTGGGGGCCTCCCTGCTCGAAGAGGAAGGCGATATCACAGTAATCGACTCCAAGTCGGCCTCCTACGGATTTGGAATGCTTGTCGTAAAAGCGGCGGAAATGGCGGCGGCGGGGAGCTCCAAGGAAGAAATTCTTGCGGAAATTGACCGTCTGGCCAAGGACCGGAGATTGTATTTTCTGGTGGATACGCTGGAATATCTCAAAAGAGGCGGCAGAATCGGTAAAGCGGCGGCGCTGTTCGGATCGATCTTGAATGTGAAGCCGATCCTGTCTCTGGATGATAGCGGCGAGGTGACTGCGATCGATAAGGTCCGGGGACAAAAAAAAGCGATGCAGCGGGTCATCGATCTGTTCAAACAGGATTTCGGTAATGATCCCATTGAAATCATGGTCGCCTGGGCCTACAAAAGCGATAACGCACTGGAGCTTGCAGCGCTTGCCCAGGCACAATTGAATGTGCGCAATATCAAGCAAACGGAGATCGGCGCCGTCATTGGAACGCATGTCGGTCCTGGTACCGCCGCATTATTCATAAATCGGGTGTGAAAATAGTATGATGAGGCTTGATCAGATAGCGGTTCGGCAGGCCAAAGGCGTGAGCGCTCAAAAGGAACAGGAGCTTCACGCCTTTGGCGTCCATACGATTGCCGACTTGTTGGATTATTTCCCTTTCCGGTATGAGGACTACCGGATCAAAGGGCTGGCGGAAACGAAGGACGGGGAAAAAGGAACCGTTCAAGGGAAAATTATGAGCGTTCCCTCGCTGCAGCGTTACGGGCGTGCCAAATCGCGCTTGACCTGCAAGGTGATGGTGGACGGCCTGCTGGTGACGGCGGTGTGGTTTAACCGGCAGTTTCTGCAGGATCAGCTGACTCCCGGCCGGGAAATCATCTTGACGGGCAAATGGGAGCAGCGCAGACTGCAGCTTACGGTCTCCGACTCGGAATTCCCGGATAAGGGCACAGCGCGCTCAGGGACGCTCCAGCCGGTCTATTCCGTCGGGGGCAGCATTACCCAGCCCTGGATCAGGAAAACCATTAAACAGGCGCTGGAGCAGTATGGGTCGATGATTGAAGAGGTGCTGCCGCATGTGCTGGTGGACAAGCATCGTCTGATGCCGCGGCGGGAGGCGGTGCAGCGCATCCACCATCCGGATGATACATCGGAAGGACAGGCGGCCAGGCGCAGACTGGTATATGAAGAGTTATTCCTCTTTCAATTGAAGCTGCAGGCCTACCGCTCATTAAACCGGAAGCGGATGGATGGAATCGCGCATGTCGTCGACGCGGAATCCATCCGGATGTTCGCCCAGACGCTGCCCTTTGAGCTGACGGACTCACAGAAGAAGGTCGTCAATGAGATCCTGACCGATATGCGGCAGCCCTCCTGCATGAACCGTTTGCTGCAGGGCGATGTTGGCTCCGGCAAAACGGTGGTCGCCGCCATTGCGCTCTTCGCTGCAGTCAAAGCCGGCCATCAGGGGGCGCTTATGGTGCCGACCGAGATATTGGCCGAGCAGCATCTTCGTTCGCTGCAGCGTTTATTTGAACCGGTGGGGATGGAAGTGGGTTTATTAACCGGCAGTTTGACCGACCGCAAGAAAAAGGATGCCGTCGCCAGCCTGCAAATGGGCTTAACCGATATTGTCGTCGGGACCCACGCCATCATTCAGGAAGGCGTCAATTTCCGCAGTCTGGGTCTTGTGGTAACGGATGAGCAGCACCGGTTCGGCGTCAACCAGCGGAGCATTCTCCGCAGGAAGGGCTTGAACCCTGATGTGCTGACGATGACGGCTACGCCGATTCCGCGGACGCTGGCGATTACGGCCTTTGGCGATCTGGATGTCTCCACGCTGCGCGAGCGGCCTCATGGCAGGAAATCGATACAGACCTACTGGGTGAAGCACGGGATGCTGGAGCGTGTGTTCGGTTTTATCAGGCGTGAGGTGGATGCAGGGCGGCAGTCTTATTTTATATGTCCGCTCATCGAGGAGTCGGAGAAGCTTGACGTGCAAAACGCCATCGATCTGCATGTCCAGCTGCAGCAGGCATTTCCCGATTTGGCAATCGGTCTGCTCCATGGCAGACTGCCGGCCGCGGAGAAAGACGAGGTTATGCGCTCATTCAGCGATAACCGCATCCATGTGCTCGTGGCTACGACGGTTGTCGAGGTCGGTGTGGATGTGCCGAATGCGACGCTCATGATCATCATGGATGCCGAGCGCTTCGGACTGTCCCAGCTCCATCAGCTCCGCGGCCGTGTGGGCCGTGGCGGCCATCAATCGTACTGCGTCCTCATTGCCGATCCCAAATCGGAGACAGGTCGTGAACGGATGAAGGTCATGACGGAGACGGACGACGGATTTGAAGTGGCCCGGCGAGATTTGGATTTGCGCGGACCCGGCGATTTTTTTGGAACCAAGCAAAGCGGCGTTCCCGACTTCAAGCTGGCCGATATGGCGGCGGATTTCGAGGTGCTGGAGATGGCCCGCGACGATGCCGCTGACTTGACGGGGCAGGCGGATTTCTGGACGGCGGCGGCATACGAAAGGCTGCGCGCGGTGCTCAGGCAGGATCAACTTTTTCAGGGCGAATTGTTGGACTAGTTTTTTTCAGCCCAGCTGTGGCATATAGTACAACGATTGGCTTTTCAAAGCCGGACGGAGGTGCTAAGCTGCTGATGAGCTACACAAAATACGGGATTAAGCCCGAATTGGTCGAGCGCGTCAAAGTGAAAATGAAAAACCAAGCTACCAAGGATCGTGTCAAGAAAGCGCTGGATGGTTTGAGCAAATCGGATTTGCAGGACCGGACGAAGGTGCGGAAGCTGGTTCGCACCACGGCGGGAATTTTACAGGAGCCGCTCACGCAGGTACAGGAGGATCAGATGATTTCATTTGTCCTGGGACAGCGCATAGATCCTAAGAATACGATTCATCTGATTAAATTATGGGCGATGTTCCGTTAGCCCGGCAAGCCTGGCGACCGGATCAGTGCGTAACCTGGAATGCGATCATGTATGTTCTAACCACTGCCAAGAAGTACACAAAAAAATGCATCAGAAGCAAAAAACCGCTCCCATCACGAGGGAGCGGCTTCTTGCTGTTCATGGAATTACCGAATCAGTGGACCGCCCTGCGCAGCAGCAATGGAGCTTATCCATCTATTTCAGGTATCAGGGCGTACTGTCGTCGGCCAGCGGTTCAATACAGGCCGGCTCATCGAAGGATACCCGGCCTACGTCACTAGTAACAGGATAAGCGCGGAGTTCGTCCGCTGGAAAAGGCATCAACATTTGGCTCAGCCGTTCACGGTCCTGAAACGTACGATCCAGCCAAGCCTGCTCATCCTCCTGTTTCAGGATGACTGGCATCCGGTGGTGGATAGGCTGCATCAGCTCGTTGGCATCCGTCGTCAGAATTGTACAGGTGCTGAGCTTCTGCCCATCGGGATAAAGCCATGTATCGTACAGGCCAGCCATGCTGAACAGGCTGGAATTGCGGAGAACAATCCGCATCGGCTGCTTGCCGGCCGCATCCTTGCGCCATTCATAGAAGCCGTCGGCAGGCAGGATGCACCGTTTCCGCTGAATGAGTTTTTTGAAGGCCGGCTTGTCCCATACGGTCTCGGAACGTGCATTCAGCAGCTTGCCGCCCATCTTCGGATCATCCGCCCATGAAGGGACCAGCCCCCATTTCAGCTCGCCCAGCCGGTTCTTCTTGCCGTCGTGAATGATGGCGGTCACCATCTGTCCCGGAGCGACGTTGTACTTCGGATGATGAAAGGGAATGGCCGTATCAAGATTCCAGTAGCGCAGCATTAACTCCTCGATGGATACCGTTATGGTATAGCGTCCGCACATAAGCCAATGCGCCTCCTTATTTAATAAAATCAGTTTAGATGACAAATGAGCCTGCTCCGTTGGCTGCAAGCCGCAGTCCTTCAAGAAGGGGGCCTCCTGAATGGCTAACAGCGCCCCGGCTTGCCCATACTGATAAATAATAGCAGTGTAAAGGGGCGGCAGGATGGGGACTGGGAATTTGGCGAATCAGCATTCATTACTAAAACGAGTATACCAAATAATCAAAAACATAATAAAGCTCCCTATGAAAGCTATCCGATTGTTGGAGGAGAAGAGAAATGCCCGGAAGCTGTCGCGGCGCCTGGCTGATACGGCCAAGCTTCCCCGTCTGCACGAGGATTCGGTACGCAGGCTTCATACAGCCTGGACGGAGATGAATAAAGCTGCTGAATCGGATCGGGCGGAGCATTCCGGCAAACACAAGGAAATCAACAAGGCGGAGCGCACTTTGCTTTATCGGATACAGCTTGATGCCGAGCGGGCCAACCGCAACAATATGACGCGCACAGAGGCTTACCGAGCCATTTATTTTCGCTGTCCGGAGCTTCATTGGGCACTGCTTGCTCATATGGTTTCCCGCAATGGCGGCTGGAACATGACAGACCTGCAGGGGGATTTGCTGCCAAGACTGCTTCCTGAAGAGCAGCGTCGGTCAGATTTTCTTCTGTTGGAGCGGGCGAATGCGCTGATTTTCTCGGATGCCTATCCCCAGCTGCTGCTGTATGAGGCGGGGAAAAGGAACGGCATGAATTACTCGCATCTCCTCCCGGAGCTCGGAGTATCCAGCTTCATGAGCTGTGTATGGGCTCAATTCTGGCAGCGTAAAGAGACAGCGCTGCTGACGACGGCGCTCATCGTGAACGAACAGCATTACATCGAAAAGCGTGTGGTGGAGCAGCCTTTCTACAAGGAGCATGTGCTGAGCAAGCTTGTTTTTCAGCTGCAATCCCCGCTTCAGACAAATGCGGTATTTATGCCCTACGGTTCGCCGGTGGCTGGGCAGATGAAGCTCGCCGGGCTTGTGCTTGAAGACTTCAGCAGCCTGCAGGAGCGGATTGAATTCGGTAAACGGCTGTATGCGATTCTATTCGGAGTGCCGGAGGTATTCGAAGGCGTGCTCGCTTTTGTGAGGGCAGTTCCCCATACGGGCTCCAGGGCCGATTACGCTCAGCATTTGTTTGCTTCCAGGAGAAGCGGCGGCCGGCAGCCCAAGCGATATTCCGAGCGTCTGAATGGATGCGGACTCATTAACGGGGCCAAGCCGCTTTACAGCCCGGTGCTCGAGGCAGCCTGGGCCGACGAGCCCTTCGAACGGGCGGGCGGTGAGGATTGGATGCAGTGGGCAGTGGGGATCGAGCAATATTTTGAAAGCCTGCCTTTGCCGCCGATTTTTGAAATTACGAATGAACATTGCCTGGGCATTAACAAAGTTGAATTGGCGGTGATAGGGGCGGAGCGTCTCCAATCCGGGATGCCGTGATAATTCGAGGCTGCTTAAAATGGCAGTTTAACCATTCATGTTGGGTTTCCGTCTTTGCTTGTGGGCAAAAATGATCCACAGCGAGGGCGTGAGTGTCGGCATAATGGTTTCATAGCCAAGCTGACCGAGCCATGCAGCCACCTGCTGGGGGTCGGTTGGATATTGTGCTGGCGATTTCGCTGGAGGATCCGCGGGGGATGATTCAATCACAACTCCCGCCAGACAGAGACGGCCGTCAGGCAGCAGTATACGATCCATTTCGGCCAGAGCCAGCTGCTGCTGACGCTCATCCAGATAGTGCATGGCAAATGCGCAGGAGGCAAAATCAAATGCCGCTCCCTGGAAGGGCAGCGCGAGCAGATTTCCCTGCTTTGCTTCGATTTCAGGCAGGCTTTTGCGCAGAAGGGCGAGCATTTCCACGGATTGCTCTACTGCCGTTAATACAGCTCCCGACCGGGCCAGACGGGCGGTCAGACTGCCGGTTCCCGCGGCGAGGTCAATCCCGCGATCGCCAGAGACAGGATCGATCCACTGCGCAATAGCATCATGTGCAAGCTGATAGTTTTGTTCATTCACCAGCGGGTGAAGCGCCTGAAGAACGGCCAGCTCGCGATGGCTCGCGGCCAGACGGTCATAATCCCATTGATCATGCCAGGAGCTTCTTACGGCTGATAATTGCCTGATTTCGGCAGCGGTTGATTCAAGCTCCGTTAAAGTCAGATCCTGCCGGACAAATCCTGATGCAAGCATACTGTCCAGAGCCTGCAGCGCTTGCGAGCGACGGGACCATTCCTCGTAGATCGCTTTTCTGGCTTCATCCAGCTTTCCAAGAAGCGCGAGAGAGGCATCTTTCCGGGTATGCGAGGATATGCCGGGAGCACGATCCGGGATGTCTGTGGAATCCATGGAATCCGAATCTTCATCTGCCCGGAGGAATGGCCGGGCGGCGGGAATCATGTCGCTGATCGCAGCCAGGGATAAGCCCAGCTCCCGCAGCGCAATAATCCACCGCAGACGCTCAAGGTCCTGCTTCCTATAGATGCGATATCCGTTCACGGGGGATTTGTCCGGCGTGATCAATCCTTTTTCTTCATATAAACGAATGGCCCGGGGCGTAGTCCCGAGCCATTTTGCGGTTTCATGGATGTACAGCGGCATATGAACCATCTCCTTCATGTCCGATTGTAAACGTTGACCCTGCGTGAAGGTCAAGAGCCATCTATGCCGCCCAATCCGCCGGTTGAAGTATGCAGCTGAAATGATTCCTTATTTTCGCTGCAGCAGCTCCCAGCGGTAAACATATTCGAACAGAAACTCGAATGCCTCCAAATGCCGTTTGGCTTCAAAAGCATTGGCGCCCCAGGCATAGATGCCGTGCTTGCGCAGCATGATACCGGGAATTCGCGGATCCAACCGGTCAGTGATCTCCGGAACGATGCTTGGAATGTGAGCGAAATTCGAGACAATGGGAATTTCAATATGGGCTTCTTCCTCCCAGATATTAAAAGCCTTGATCAGCTCCACGCCGTCAACGGGGATCGATTTGCGGTCCCAGAACAGCTCTGATATCACATTATTCATAACAGTGTGGACATGGAAGATGGCTCCGCATCCGGTTAGCTTATAAATCTCGCAGTGAATCAAGGTTTCTGCGGATGGCTTTAACCTGGTGGTTTCGCTGGGCGACCCATTCTGATCGACGAACAGAAAATCCTCCGGCGTTGAGAGCGACTTGTCTTTCCCGCTTGCCGTTATGGCAAAGTTGAACGAATCGGGTGCAAACTCTCCTGCCCGGATGGACAGATTGCCGCTTGTTCCGGCGAACCAGCCGCGGGAAGCGAATAAACGCTTGACCTCGCCAAGCTCGGCCAGAACCCGTTGTTTCTCTTCAGTAGCAATGTCTGCAAAAATCATATTAATGGGAATCCTCCTCATGTTTAAGAACGGCAATCACATCATGAAACGTCTCAAATTCATTATAAGGCAGTCCAAGCTCCTTGCATTTGCTGATCAGGTGGGAACGGGCAAATACGACATCAGCCAGCTTAGCCCCTTCAAAATCCGTTACGCTGTCGCCAATCAATATCCGCGTGTACGCCTCAGAAGGAAAGCGCCTGATGATGGTCGTTTTGCACATGCCGCAGTCGTTGCTGCAGTTTCCGTCGCAGGCATGAGGCCAGGTGATTTCGATCTGCTCTCCTGTAAAATCGCTGCCGTTGCAGTATATATGGTCCTCGGCAATGCCAAAGGGAGCAAGCAGGGGATATACAAAAAAATCAATCCCGCCGCTCGTTACATAAAATTCGATATCATGGGCTTCGCTGTATGCCAGCAGATCGCTGAAGCCCGCACGAATGCGCGCATTGCTGATTGCGTATTCCACAACCTCTTTTTTTCGCGCTGCCGGAAGCAGGCGGAACATCTCGCCGACACCCTCGCGGATGGATTTGCGCTGTGACACGACATCATCGACGATCTGCTCCCAGCCCGGCGGATTGAAATGCCGCACGATGGCCACGATATTGTCGTTCTCGGTAATAGTCCCGTCAAAATCGCAAAAAATGATGCGCTTTTTCCCTCTGGACGATACCGGATTCGTTATTTCCAGGCTCATTCCTTATACCCCCAGCTGGCGATGGCCGCTTTCAAAGCTTCTTGTCCCGGCTGCTCCGCTGCCGTTGGCAGTGAAATTCCGGCAAGCGTTGCCGCTATGGCCTGACGGAAAGCTTGTCCGCCCGCCGCTGTCCCCATGGGATGGCCATGAATGCCGCCGCCCGCGTTGACAACGACTTCCTGTCCAAAGTCGCGCAAAATAAGCGGAACGAGTCCGGGATGGATACCCGCAGAAGGGACGGGAAAGCTGGACGGAACGGGGAGGCCGGGATCGACGAGAGCTGCCTGGACAGCAAGATTTTCTTCTCTAGGCATAACAACAGAGCCGTAAGGCGAAGGGAAAAGCACCAGATCGGCCCCGGCAAGACGCATCAGCTTGCCCAGCAGCAGCGGGGCGGAGATCCCATAATGCGGCGACGGATAGAAAGCGCCTGCCATGGCGGGATGGGCGGCGATCGGGACGGCGATGTCCGGGTCGCAGCTCAATTCATGCAGGGCATCGTAGCCATACGCCAATACATTGAACAGGAGCGCATTAGCGCCTGCACGGATTGCCCGTTTGGCATTAGCGGCAAGCTGTGAGGTCGGCCCCGTCAGATTGACTGCATACAGCAGCTTCTGTCCGGTTTCACGTTCCGCCTGACGCGCGGCATCCATACAAACCTCTACCCGTTTCTCCAATGGAGTCAACGGGTTCTCGAAGAGAATTTCGTCATCCTTGATCAAATCGACTCCGCCCAGGGCCTGCTGATAAAATTGCTCCCGCAAATTGGTCAGGTCATGGCCGATGACGGATTTGAATATGCTCATCAGCAGAGGGCGGTCGTGGACGCCAAGCAGCTTCCTTACCCCGGCAATACCGAATTTGGGGCCGGGGAATGCCGAAGTGAAGGCTGAGGAAAATTGAAGATCCAGCAGCTTGATTTTGCCATCCATCGACAGCTTGCCGAATACGGTGACGAGCAGGGCAGGGAGATCGCGGCTGTAATTAATGTCTGGATATGCGATCTGGAGGTCGGCAAACCGCTCGCCGGGCACCGCACCTTCCGGCTCATGAACGGTGACGGCTATGACACGCCCAAGATGCTTTTCCATCTCCGCCTTGCGGGCTTCGGGCAAATCGGTCCAGCTGCCAACGGTCAGCCCGACAGCAATGCCCTGGGCTTTCTTGTGAAAATCAGCTTTATCGTCATAACAGCGGTAAGTCGCGATGCATACCTGATCACTCATGAGTGGCACTCCTCTCGATGTCTTTGCCCATCTCGGCGGCGCGGTCGGTGGCCCGCCCTATCGCATGGACGAGGGCTTGGGTGAAGCCGTGCGCGTCAAGCGTCTCTATTGCGGCTTGTGTCGTTCCGTTGGGAGAAGTCACTTTTCTTCTCAGCTCCGCCGGATGCTCATGGGTCGCCTTGACCATATGGGCGGCGCCCAGAACGGTCTGGATTGTCAATTCGCGGGAAGCCTCCTCGCTGAGACCGCGGCCCCGGCCGGCTTCGATCATCGCTTCCATGACATAATAAATATAAGCCGGACCGCTGCCCGAGAGACCTGTCACGACATCCAGAAGATGCTCCTCGACGACTGCCGTCATGCCGACGGATTTGAACATGGCCTCTGCGAGGCTGCGCTGCCCCTCGGATACCGTGGAGGAGAAGCTGATGCCGGTTGCGCCAAGACCAATCGTGCTTGACGTATTGGGCATCGTGCGGACAATGTTCATCGGCTGGCCCAGCAGTGTTTCCATCGTATGGATCGACAGGCCGGCGATAACCGAGACGATCAATTGATCGGGGCGAAGCACATGGCGGAGCTGCTTCAAAGCCTCAGCGGCATCCTTCGGCTTTATTGCCAGAAATACGATATCGGCTCCGCCGATCATGGTTGTTTTGGCTTCATTATCAAACGCGGCCTGAACGCCGTAACGCGCGGCAAGCTCGTCAAGCCGGGCTGCATTCTGGCGATTGATCATTCCGATCTGTCCGGGTGCGGTCAGCCCCTGGTCCAGCAGGCCGCGAACAATCGCTTCCGCCATCGATCCCGCACCGTAAAAGCACAACCGGAGCGAACTGATCTGCGGAGAAACACCGGCAGAGAATAATTGTGACATTTTAAAGATAACCTCCTCATCAACCTCTGATTTGCCCGCTGCCGGAAATTAGGAATTTTGTTGTCGTCAGAGCCGGAAGGCCCATAGGACCACGCGCATGCAGCTTCTGCGTACTGATGCCGATCTCGGCGCCATAGCCGAATTCAAAGCCATCTGTGAAGCGCGTGGATGCATTATGGTAGACAGCTGCAGCGTCGATCTCCTGGAGAAAACGCGCGGCATTCGCTTGATTCCCGGTGACGATGCACTCCGAGTGCATGGTTCCATATTTTCCGATATGAGCAAGCGCTTCGTCCAGATTATTTACTATTCTGATGTTTAGAATGTAATCATTGTATTCAGTGGCATAATCCTCTTCGGTTACCGCTTTGGCCTCAGGAATAAGTGCGCAGGCCCGTTCGCATCCGCGAATTTCAACATTGGCGGCTAATAGCCGGTCAGCAATCAATCGCAGATAATCTGGGGCGAACGCTTCATGCACGAGCAAGGTTTCCATCGAATTGCATACGGATGGGCGCTGTACCTTCGCATTGAAGGCAATATCGGAGGCCATTTGCGGATCGGCGCTCTCATCGACGAAAGTATGACAGATTCCGGCGCCCGTTTCTATAACCGGCACAGTCGCATTGTCCACGACATTGCGAATCAGGGAAGCACCGCCGCGGGGAATAACCACGTCGAGCAGGCCATTGAGTTTAAGCATTTCATCCACAGATGAGCGGTTGGGATCCTCTATCAGCTGAATCGCATCAGGGGGCAGCGCCGTCTCCTCCAGTGCGCCGCGCAGTACTTCAATGATCCTCCGATTCGATTCGATGGCAGCCGATCCGCCGCGCAGGACAACGGTATTGCCTGTTTTGAGGCAAAGGCCTGCGGCGTCTACCGTGACGTTCGGACGCGCTTCGTAAATCATGCCGATTACACCAAGCGGAACGGAGATTTTGGTAATCTGCAGGCCGTTGGGACGGTCGAAGGATTCCAGAACCTGACCTGCCGGATCCGGCAGCCCGGCAACGAGACGCAGCGCGTCTGCTATTGCCGCAACCCGCTGCTCATTCAGTTTAAGCCGGTCCAGCAATGATTCACTCGTTCCGTTCTCACGGCCGCGTTTGATATCAAGCCCGTTGGCCGCAGTGATCGAGGCATGCTCGCGAACGAGCGCATCGGCCATGGCCAGCAGGGCAGCATTTTTTTGCTCTGTTGTCATCCGGTTCATTATGGCAGCCGCTTGCTTGGCAAGGGCCGCCTTCTCGCGTACTTCGCTCATTTATAGTTCCCTCCTAAGAGTTTTGCTGTGATCCATCATGGAATATACTTCTTCGTTGAACAGGAAAACTCACTTCGGAAGCATAGGCTTTAGAGTTTTGCTGTGACTTCTCTATCCGCTGAACGATACCCATTCATCACGGTGTATGACTTCAATCCGGTTGACTTCAACCCGCCGCCGGACCTCCTGCGTGCTGAGCCCGGCGACGGCCTGGATTTGCCATGCGGCATAGTTCACGACACCGCGGCCGATGGTCTGCTGCTGCAGATTAACGACTTCCACGACGTCGCCGGGATGAAACTCGCCTTCGATCTCCCGGATCCCCGCAGGAAGCAAGCTTTTTCCGCCCTGCAGAAGGGCTTTCTCGGCGCCTTCATCCACGATAATCCGTCCCTGGGTATGCGAGTGGAAGCCTACCCATTGCTTTTTCATAGGCAGATTATGCAGATTTGTATCAAAATAAGTGCCTTTTCCGCCCCCTTCAACCGCAAGCTGCATATCTCCGGGCTCAAGAACCCGGCCGATAAAGGCAGGCACGCCTCCGCGCATGGCAATCCGGGCGGCTTCAATTTTCGAGCGCATGCCGCCTGTGCCAACGGAAGATCCTGAGCCGCCGGCAAGCTTGACGAGATCTTCGGAAATAACCTCTACCCGGTCAATCCGGATTGCCTCGGGGTTGATTCTGGGATCCTCTGTGTACAGGCCGTCCGTATCGGTTAAGATGAGCAGCCGCTTGGCTTTTACGAGATTGGCGACCAATGCGGAGAGGGTGTCATTATCCCCGAATTTCAATTCGTCCGTTGCAACCGTGTCATTCTCGTTGACGACCGGTACGGTCCGCTGTTCCAGAAGCTCCTCAATGGTCATTAATGCATTCTGGATTCGCCTGCGGTTGGAAAAGTCGGCACGGGTGAGCAGGATTTGCGCAACACCGATTCCGCCGTTTGTACCGTAGGCTGAGAAGGCCTCCTGATAGGCCTGCATCAGCAGAGCCTGGCCTACAGCCGCAGCTGCCTGCTTTTCATGAACAAGCTTTGGACGCGACCGGTACCCAATTTTGCGGAAACCCGCAGCCACTGCGCCGGAGGTGACGAGCAGCACCTGATATCCGGCATCATACAGCGAAGCCAGTTCACGGGAGAAGAAAGCAATCCGTTCCCGGTTCAAGCCGCCTTCATCCGATGTCAGCGAGCTGCTGCCGATTTTGACCACGATTCGTTCCGTCATTATCGCAAATCCTTTCCCCTGAATAAAATAAAAAAACTTCCGCCCTCTACATAAATAGAAAGGACGAAAGTATAACCTCCGCGGTACCACCTTAATTAAAACGGTCTTGTACTCCTAAAAGGAAAACAAGCCGCATTCGCTTCATCAAGCCTGATAACAGCAGGTGCTGTCCGGCTCATCGCCGGCCGTTCCGGGGCGGGATTTCTGCATTGGTCGGGTAAATTCTCGCAGCTGACGAATTTACTCTCTGTGCACGACTCAAACCTGCGTACTGTTCCCCATCACAACGTTCGTGTTCAATTAAATCAAGCATATCATGATCTGACACGACCTGTAAAGGCGGTGGACAGGGGTCATTCCTGAACCTCATCCTGCACCTGATGAAGAACCAAGAATATGGGGCAAACTACCCGAAGAGACCGAGCCTGCCAATCCGTGCCACCGCTTCTTCGAGGCGCGCTTCCGGAGCAAGCAGCCCCAGCCTGACATAATTCTCGCCATAGCTCCCGAAGCCGATCCCCGGGGCGATGACAACATCAGCCCGCTCGAGGACCAGATCGGCAAATGAGGCCGAGGTATATCCTTTAGGCACCGGCAGCCAGCAGAAGAAGGAGCCCCCGGGTTTGGGAGCTTCCCAGCCGATCCTGCCCATAGCATTGTAGAGAGCGTTCCTGCGGCTTTCGTACGTTGTGCGAAGCTCGGCCACGCAATCCTGGGGACCGGTTAGCGCAACAGCCGATGCGGCTTGTATGCCCCCGAAAAGACTGCAGTAATAATGATCCTGAATCAAATTAATAAGCGAAATAATTTCCGGATTTCCAAGCGCAAAACCAACCCGCCAGCCTGCCATATTATAGGTTTTGGATAAGGTGTAGAACTCGATCCCGACTTCCTTGGCTCCGGGGGTCTGCAGAAAGCTGACCGGCTGGTTGCCGTCAAAGCCAATCGCTCCGTATGCAAAATCACTTGCCACCACAATGCCGTGGCGCGCGGCAAATTCAACCGTTTGCGCGTAAAATTCAGGTCCGGCCACAGCTCCTGTGGGATTGTTCGGGTAATTGATGAACATCAGCTTGGCCTGGTCTGCGATGTCTTTATGTATGGCGTCATAGTCAGGGAGAAATTGATTGTCTGCCGTTAGCGGCATATATTCCATCCGTCCGCCTGCAAGCGCGACACCCGACCAGTAATCGGGATAACCCGGGTCCGGAACCAGACAGATATCACCTGGATTGAGCAGGCATTGGCTGATTTCGATCAGACCGGTCTTGCCGCCGAACAAGATGGCGACTTCCTTCTCAGGATCCAAGGTAACACCATAGTCCTCCTTATAACGCTGGGCAACGGCTTCCTTGAGGAAAGGAAAGCCCTTGAAGGGCGGGTAGCGGTGAAATTCCGGATTGGGTGCCGCTTCCTGCAAAGCCGCAACAATATGCGCAGGGGTGGGTTGATCCGGATTGCCCTGCCCCAGATTGATAACGTCTCGCCCTTTGGCTGCCTGGGCTCCCGCCTTGCCTACCAGCGCTGCAAAAAATTGCGCCGGCAAGCCGGACATCCGGTCTGCCGGACTTATTGGAAAAGATTTGATATCCTTCATCGTTGATCACTCCACTAATTTGCTGCGTACCAAATACCTAAGCCTAATTTAGCATATTATAGGAAGAGGTGTCGAGCAAAGTGGCTGACGAAAGGCCGGGGCTGCTGCTGGCCAACAATCACATTAAAGCCCCATTTGAGCCAGGAAAGGCTTGGTGTCCGCTTTAAACTGCAGCAAATATGGCTTTCTGTTCTCGTCGAAGATGAGCAGAATCTGAGGCTTGCCGGGACAATAAAAAAGAAACACGTCTGCCGTACGCACTGTGACCGAACCGGCTTGGACCACTGCCGGCTCGTTCAGCGGAATACGGAAGACGTAGCCGCATTTGTCATCCGGCTTGGTCTGGGGGGCCAGACCTGTAACCGAGCCGAGCCAATTGATCGCATAAGTTTGGAACTCCTTGCTGTTTGGAACGGATTTGACGACTTTTCCGGCTGCGATATCAAAGGCCTGAACCGGCCTCTGAGAAGCGGTTCCGTCGTCAGCCAACCGGGCGCTGGCAACAGCCGGCATCATTAAACAGAAAACAAGCATCAGAAGAGAAATCAGCTTGGCACTTACTTTCATTTTCAGTTCTCCTTTACGATTCATGTTAGATGGTTACCTTGTTACGATGCCCATCTTGACAGAGAACCATGAGGCGGTATCATTAGGGAAAAGATAATGCTGCCCGAACAGGAAGGTGGATGCAAGCTATGGCAACGAAAAATAAACTGCGAATTGCTCTGGTTCAGATGGATGTGGAGGCCGGGCATCCGGATGAGAATTTCAAGAAATTGGAAGTCATGCTTGAGAAGGCGGCCGCAGGCAATGACAAGCCGCATTTGATCATGCTGCCTGAAATGTGGAATACCGGGTATGCGCTTGAAGAAATCAGTGAAATTGCGGACCGCGGGGGTGAGCGGACGAAGGCGCTGCTGTCTGCATTCAGCCGCGGGCATGGTATACAAATAGTGGGAGGCTCCATTGCCGAGAGCAGGGACGAGGGCGTTTATAATACCACTTATGTGTTTAATGCTCAGGGCGTAGTGGAGGCGCAGTATTCGAAAATTCATTTGTTCCGTCTGATGAATGAAGAGAAGCATCTGCAGCCGGGGGATAAAGTGGGCAGCTTGCGCGTGTCCGGAACGGATGCCGGTATGATGATCTGCTATGACATCCGGTTTCCGGAGCTGGCCCGGAAGCTGGCGCTGGATGGGGCGAAGCTGTTGTTTGTTCCCGCACAGTGGCCGAATCCCCGAATGCACCACTGGCGTACGCTTCTTATGGCGCGCGCAATTGAGAACCAGATGTTCGTGATCGCCTGCAACCGCTGCGGCACCAGCGGCACAAGCTCCTTTTTCGGCCACTCGCTGATCATTGATCCATGGGGAGAAATCATCGCTGAAGCCGGGGAGGAAGAAACCATTCTGCGGGCAGAAATCGATCTGGAGCTGGTCGATCAAATACGCGGAAGAATTCCCGTTTTTGAGGATCGCCGTCCATCGCTTTACTAAGGAAGTTCAAGAATGAAAATGGCTTTCGATTGTTGATTTCATCGTCTCGATGAACGCCTCCGCCGCTTTCGAAAGATACCGTCCTTTGCGGCTTGCAATGACAAGCGTACGCGAAGGCGCAGGCTCGGCAAAAGGCAAATAGGCAGGCGCGAATTCGTACCATTTGGCCCTTGCCACCATCTTGGGAACAAAAGCGATGCCCATTCCGGCGGCGACGAGCGATTGCACGGTTTCAATATTTCCGCTCTCGAATACAATTCGGGGCTGAAACCCGGCTTTCTCGCAAAGCTCGATAGCGATTTGCCTGAAGCCTTGTCCTTTCTTGAGCAGTACGAAGGGCTCTTGAGCGAGGTCATGGATGTTTACAGCCTCGTTCTTAAGGGCAAGCGGATGCTCGGGAGGCACGGCCAGACAGATTTCCTCCTTGATCAAGGGCTCCCAGGCCAGAGAGGGTTCGTGAAGCGGCAGCGACAGCAGACTCAAGTCCGTTTGTCCGCTTGCAGTTAGCTGCTCCAGCCGGAACGAGCTGTCCTCGACAAGCGCGACCTCGATTTCCGGATACCGTCTGCCGAATACCGGAAGCACGAGCGGCAGAACATGAGAGCCGGTAATGGGCAGGCTGCCGACAACCAGCTTGCCTTTGCGCATATGGGCGATATCGTCCAGCTCCTGCTTCAGCTGTTCGATGCTGTCGAGAATATTCTGCGCCTTGTCCACAAATACGGAGCCGGCATGCGTCATCTCGACAGAATTAGTGGTCCGGCGAAACAGCAGAACACCGATTTCCTTCTCCAGCTTCGACAGCTGCTGACTGAGGGAAGGCTGGGCGATATGAAGCTTTTCCGCGGCGCGGGAAAAGTTTTTTTCTTTGGCGATTTGAATGACATATTGCAGTTGGCGGAATTCCAAGATGCGTGACGCTCCTTCAGCGATATTTTCGTTACACGGATGCCATAGGCCAAAACTATTGATGTTATAGATATTATATCTTGGATCAATGAAGAAAGAAATGCTATGATACTATCATCGATAAAAAAGAGAACGAATTATTGAACTTATGAGGTGAAAACAATGGCAAAAAGAACAATGGTAGAGAAGATTTGGGACAATCATGTCATTCATGCCGAAGAGGGCAAACCAAGTGTTTTGTATATCGATTTGCAGCTGGTGCATGAGGTTACATCCCCGCAGGCCTTTGAAGGACTCCGTTTGACGAGCCGCAAGGTACGCCGCCCGGATTTGACTTTTGCAACGATGGACCACAATGTACCGACGAAGGACCGCTTCAATATCACGGACCCGATCTCCAAGCAGCAAATTGACACACTGACTCAAAACTGCGAGGATTTTGGCGTAAAGCTGTTTGATCTGGACAGTCTTGATCAAGGGGTCGTTCACGTTATGGGCCCCGAGCTGGGACTGACTCATCCGGGTAAAACCATTGTCTGCGGCGATAGCCACACTTCGACTCATGGCGCTTTTGGCGCATTGGCATTCGGTATCGGCACCTCCGAAGTGGAGCATGTTCTGGCCACACAATGTCTGCAGCAATCGAAGCCCAAAACGATGGAAATCCGCTTTGTCGGCAGCCGCAAGCCTGGTGTGACCGCGAAGGATATGATTCTTGGCGTCATCGCCAAATACGGAACCGATTTCGGTACCGGTTATGTCATGGAATTTACAGGCGAGGCTATTCGTTCCCTGTCTATGGAAGAGCGTATGACCGTTTGCAATATGTCGATTGAAGCAGGCGCGCGCGCTGGCTTGATCGCTCCTGACGAAACAACGTTCAATTACCTGCGCGGCCGTGAGTATTCGCCGCAGGGAGAAGCCTTTGACCGCGCTGTCCGGATTTGGACGGATCTGGCAACGGACGACGGCGCCTCTTATGATAACGTGCTGGAATTTGATGTAGATTCCCTGATTCCTCAAGTGACCTGGGGCACAAGCCCTGGTATGGGAACAGACATTACGTCGAAAGTGCCAGTACCGGCTGAGCTTCCTACGGAGAATGAGCGCAAAGCGGCAGAGAAGGCTTTGGAGTATATGGGTCTGACACCAGGAACTCCTATGAATGAAATCCCGATAGATTATGTTTTCATCGGCTCCTGTACGAATGGACGGATTGAGGATCTGCGCGCTGCGGCTGAAATTGCCAAGGGCTACAAAGTCAGCGACCGTGTTACGGCCATTGTGGTTCCAGGATCGGGCCGTGTCAAAATTCAAGCCGAGCAGGAGGGTCTGGATCAAATCTTCACGGACGCCGGATTCGAATGGCGCGATGCGGGCTGCTCCATGTGTCTGGCTATGAATCCCGATGTTCTGCAGCCTGGACAGCGCTGCGCATCGACATCCAACAGGAACTTCGAAGGCCGTCAAGGACGCGGAGGACGCACGCATCTCGTATCCCCGGCTATGGCAGCAGCTGCCGCCATTATGGGCAAATTCACCGATGTTCGCGACTGGAAAATCAAATCCGAAGTACTGAGCTAGTTTTGACGGACCTGACTTCATGAAACAAGATTCGAAAGGGGTTACCATAGATGGAAGAGTTTAAAGAGCTGACGGGGCTAGTTGCCCCTGTGGACCGCGTCAATGTGGATACGGACGCCATTATTCCAAAACAATTTCTTAAACGTATTGAACGGAGCGGCTTTGGCCAATTCCTCTTTTTTGAGTGGCGCTGGGATGAGAAGGGTGACGTTATTCCTGATTTCAGTCTGAACCAGCCGCGTTATCAAGGCGCTTCGGTGTTGATCTCCCGTGCCAACTTCGGCTGCGGATCTTCGCGTGAGCATGCGCCCTGGGCCATTCTTGATTATGGCTTTAAAGTTATTATCGCACCTTCTTTTGCAGATATTTTCTACAATAACTGCTTCAAGAATGGTATTCTGCCGATTCGCTTGAGCGAAGAGCAGGTGGATGGTCTGTTCCAACGCACTGCGGCTGAAGAAGGCTACAAGCTGACAGTGGATCTGGTGAGCAAGAAACTCACTGACGGCGCAGGGCTTGAAATTTCCTTCGATCTGGATGAGCACCGCCGGCAATTCCTGCTGCAAGGGCTGGATGATATAGGCCTTACTCTTCAGCATGAAGAGGCGATTTCAGCCTATGAAGCGAGCCGGGTTGCTTATTAATTTTTGATTAATTTACAAAACAATAGGTTTTGATACAGGCCTCCGGTCTTGCCGGAGGCCTTTTGCATTTCAAATATCATAAACTACAGATTCAGTTTATTTTGGTGCGCGTCAAGCCGTTTCTTTTTTCATTGGCGATAGAGTTACAATTTTCCTTAATACGCAACTTTTTCTGACAAGCTGCGTCTAATAAATGTCTGTAAGCATCGGCCTGTTCGCTCTGCTCGGAGGCGAAAATCAAGTCATCGAGGTGAAAGATGAAGAAGTTTGTAACCGCTATAATGTTATTAACGTTGTTCGTCTCTATGTTCCCTGGTCTGGTGGGAGCTGCCGCCGCTGTGCCTGTTCCCAAGCTTTATTTGAACGGCAAACTACTACAATCGCCTGCAGCGCCGCAAATAGTCAAACAAACGACGATGGTGCCGCTGCGAACAGTAACGGAAGAACTGGGTTTTGATGTGGCATGGTCTTCCCCGAACGTCAATATATCCAATGGGGAAACGATTATGGTCCTGACGATCAGCAGTAAAACTGCATTGGTGAATGGGCAGAAAGTTTCTCTGGACGTGCCTGCATACATATCGAAGAATACTACCCTTGTACCGCTTCGATTTGTCGGAGAGCAGTTTGGGCTCGAGGTATCCTGGGACACCGCCACAAGAACGGTCCAGATGTTTGACAATTCCAGACAAGAAGTCGAGAAACCGCCAGTAGTGCTTCCAGGTGAAGAGGATGGCAACGCTGGTACTGGAGACGGGACAATCCCCGGACAGGACGGAACGGAAACCGGAAGCGATGGTTCGCCGTCCGCGGAAACTACCGGAACGATCAATACCATTGAATATGACGGTATAGGAAGCATCTATGTAAGGTATGACGGCGAAATAGGCGATCTGGTACAAGAAACGATTGCGGGAAGCGGAGAAATTCAGCAGAAAATCGCTATAGATTTTCCATACACGGCCTTCTCGTCTACGTTTATGGCAAATCTATCAAATGGCTATTCCGGACAATTTTCGATGGATAATCATCCGTCGCTCGTAAGTGTGCGTTATTCCTTGTTTAAGGACAAGCCTTCAACGGTAAGAGTCGTGCTGGATTTGACAGCGCCGACGCCTATTAATATTGCCCGGGAGGACAAGGTGATCCGCATTGACGTTCTGGAGCCTACTGATGTTGTAGCCCCGACCGATCCTATCAATGTTGATCCAGGCATTCCAGGTAATGTTGATCCGGCAGATCCTGGCGTATACAAAATCGTTCTGGATGCCGGCCACGGAGGCAAAGATCCAGGTGCGCCTGCCGTTAACGGCAAGCACGAAAAAGAATACAATTTGTCCATCACGCTTAAAGTGAAGGCGCTGCTGGATAATGAACCGAAAATTAAAGCTTACCTGACCCGGTCGGACGATACCTTCGTCGAGCTGGATGACAGAGCCAAAATCGCCAATGATATGAATGCGGATATATTCATTTCCTTCCATGCGAACTCGGCTACAAGCTCGTCAGCATCAGGTTCGGAAACGTATTATAACCGTGCCAGCAGTCTCGCGCTTGCGAATGTGATACATAAGCATCTCGTGGCAGGGACCGCTCTCCCCGACCGGAAGGTCCATCAAGCCAGCTTTGTAGTTATCAAGAAAACGACGATGCCGGCTATTCTTCTGGAAGCGGGATATCTCTCCAACAAAGGCGATGCCGCAGCACTCTTCGATCCGGCAAGACAGGATGCTATAGCAGCTCAGGTTGTAGCCGGAATTAAAGAATACTTGAATATTACCTAGGGGGAAGCCGATGAAACAACCAGCTGCTTCACGCATACTGCTTGTCCTGATCGCTGCCGCAGCCATACTGACCATGAGTGCATGCGGGAGCAGGCCGGATAACACGCAAGGGGGAAGTTCCGATCAGGTGCAGACGCCTCCGGAGCCGGTCCCGGTAGTAGAGAAGAAGAGCGAGACGATCAAGGTTTATTATACCGATGAGCAAATGACGGAGCTGCAGGAGCAGCAGGCAGATATTCAGTACGCGGACACCAGGGAAAAAATTGAAAATGCTTATAAAGCACTTCAACAGGATGGCAAAGACGGAGGCTTGTCGCTATGGAAGCATATCGACCTGCTCAGCGCCAAGGTGGAGAACGGTGCGGTAACGCTGGATATTCATATCAACGATGAAGCGCGCTTAGGAGGTCCGGGCGAACAGATGGCGGTTGATGCTGTCCAGAAGACCATGTTTCAATTCGAAGATGTGACTTCTCTTGATATTCTTGTCGACGGCGAGAAAGAAGAAAGTTTAATGGGTCATGTGGAGCTCGATCATCCAATCGTTAAGCAACAATAGTCATTAGGGGGAGTTCGCCGGTATGTTCAAAGCAAACAAATGGTTAAAAGGGGTCTCATCGCTTGTTATATTCTCCGTACTCTCAAGCTTCACCATAACTGGTGGAGCTGTTTTTGCGGATTCCTCTGCAATTACGAAATTCAGTGACGTTCCTGCCGCACATTGGGCGCAGAAGCATATTACCAAGCTGGCTCTTCAGGGTATTGTCAAGGGCGACAATGGCGTCTTCAAGCCAAATGACAATGTCAGCCAGCAGGAAGCGGTCACGATGGCTATCCGTTTTATCGGCATTGAGAATGAAGTCAAGGAAGATCAGGCTGTCGTCTTCTCCAGCGCATTCAAGGTAAACGATTATTTCAAGCCTTATGTCGCACTTGCTTTTCAGAAGGGCCTGCTTGACCGGGATGAAGAATTCAAACTGGCGGAAGAGAATGAGGCCGTCACGTGGGGGGCCAAAAAAGCAACACGGGAATGGATCACCAAGCTTGTCGTCAATGCGATCGGCAAACAGTCCGCAGCCGCTGAACTGGCTTCCACGCCTGTGGCCTTCTCTGACAGGAACAGCGTGAGCGAAGGGTTTGCTGGCTATGTGAATGCGGCCGTTTCCCTGAAACTGGTCAATGGTGTGACGGCCGACAAATTCGAGCCGAAAGGCGCGATAACAAGGGCAGCTATGGCAACCCTGCTGAGCCGGGCGGAAAGCCAGTTCCCCGTTGCTTTTCCGGGTCAGGAGACAGGCATTTTATCCGCCAAGTCGGACACTTCCATCCAATTGTACAAGCCGCAAGGCGATCAAACGCTGCTCTTGTCGCCGGATACGAATGTATACCGCTTTGACTCCGAGAAGGCTGTAGGCCTGGATCAGCTTGTGCCAAATACGAATGTGACAGTTATCACCTACGGGGATCAAGCATTATATGTGGAACAGCTCGATGACAAGCAGCTGGTGGAGACAATTACAGGTACCTTCGACCGCGCAGTTCCTGCTGAGAACAAGCTGTGGATATGGGTCAACGATACTCCGGTTGCAGTGGCCTACGACAGTTCTGTAACGGTCAAGGATGCCGCCGGCTCTGTGATTCCAGTAGCTTCGCTGGTCAAGGACAGCACGCTTTCGATCACCCGCGATACCTATCGTGAAGTGCCGCATGTACTTTCGATCGCTGTGCAATCCGCGCCAATCAATAAAACGGGCAGCGGTCTCGTAAAAGCTGTAGATGCCGCAGCCTCGACGATCAGCGTCATCAATTCGGCATCAAATGCCGAGGAGCAGCTGAGCGTCTCGCCGCAAGCGGTCATCTTGTGGCAGGGAAGTATTTTGCAGGGCGGCCTTGCCGGGGTTCGAGCCGGAGACTCCCTGACCTATGAGGTTCAGAACAGCATTGTGACGAAAATTACCGTTCAGCAAACATCAGCGAAGTCGGTGCAGGGCGAGTTCTATTCCGCAAGCAGTGACAATAAAACCATCAATTATATTCGGGATGGCGGAACTCAGCTGGAAGCCAAATTCGTAGCGGATTCCATTAATGTGACGATCGAGGGTCTAACGTCCACCAACCTCGTTGATCTGGTCAAAGGTGACCGTCTCGAGCTGACGTTGAACGAGAAGGATCAAGTCAGCGCCATTAAAGTGCTGAACCGCAAGGTTGAGACAATCAATGGCGCGGTAATCGTTAGCTATGAGCCTGAGCTCAAAGCACTGGTCGTCAAAAATGGCACGAAATTAATTCCGATCTATTTGACGGACAGCACGAAGATCGATATGAACGGAACAGCAATTCCGCTGACAAGTGCTGCAACGATGCTGATCAAGGACCGCAAGGTTACAATTGGCTATACGGATGACAAAGCGATATCCATTCAGTTCGTTTATAAGTACACCGGTACGGTTGTTTCGATTAATCAAACCTCCAGGCAGTTGAATTTGACGCTGACCGGCGGTTCTCCGTTCACAATCGGGTTTGATGCACTGGGAGTGGAGGCGTTTGGCAAGAACGCTACACTCGCAGATGTGAAGGCGGGTGATGTGGTCACCCTGCTATTGAACACCACTCAGGATAAGGCCGTCACTCTTCAGATTCATTCCGCCAAACAGGTGGAAGTGGTCTCGGTTGACGTGAACAGCCAGAAGCTGAAGGTTAAAAATGCCGATCAGACTGCCAATGAATGGGCAGTCAGCGGCTGGAGCTTCTACAATGAGAGCGGAGAGCTTATTACGCTTTCCGGCCTGACAGCCGGTCAAGTAGGCAATATCACCTTTACAGGTTCCACGCCGTCGTCGTTCAAGAAGGTCGCTGTTGAATCAGGCAGGGTGTCGGCGGTTGCCGCCGATAAAGTGACCATCGTCGACTATAACGGTGTTTCTACTGAGGTTCCGCTAGGTGCAGCCTATACGGTTATCAAAAATGGAGTGTCCGGCAGCTCCGCAGCTGTGCTGCAGGCAGGTGACCGGGTCGAGGTCCGCAAGGATGCCGCCGAGCAGACTCTGATAACTGTAAACAGCGGTACAGCGAGAAGCTTCTGGAAGTTTGACAGCTCGGCAAGCCTGCTTTCGGTTAAGCGAACAGGACTTACGGATAATAATTACACCTTCAAGGTTACGTCGAGGACCAAGTTGTCCCAAGGCGATGCGGCTATTCAGTGGTCGGATTTAAAAGAAGGAGACAGCATTACCCTTTACATCGTTCAAGGCGAGCTGCTGGAAGTTGTGAAAAAGAGTTAAATCAGGTTTAACAAGCGCTGCGGGATCATCCCACAGCGCTTTTTTAAACCTTATGGCCATTTTCACCTCCAGAAGAGGGTGATCATGACGTAAAACATTTAAATCTTTTTATAAAATTTCATTTGGGAGGATTGAGCTAATTTTTGGAAGGGACAGGTTATTCTTATGGAATTGCGGCTAAATTAAATAATTTTATGAAAATCTCTTGAAAAAGTCGCAGGAAGCCCCTGTTTACGGTTGCTTATTGTGACATTTTTCGCTACACTTTGATTCGATAGCCCAAATAGGGGAGAGAGACAGTTGAAAGCAAAGGATAAGATGGCTTATATCTTGCGGGTCATTGGCGAGATGTTTCCGGATGCTCACTGTGAGCTGAACCACCGAAATCCGTTTGAACTGACCATAGCCGTTCTTCTTTCGGCACAGTGTACGGATGAAACGGTTAATAAAGTGACAGCCGACCTATTCAAGAAATATGAGACACCAGCCGATTATTTGGCAGTTCCGCTTGAAGAGCTGGAGCAGGATATCCGCCGGATCGGGCTGTATCGCAACAAAGCCTCCCATATCCAGAAGCTTTGCCGCATGCTGCTGGACGAATACGGTGGAGAAGTGCCCCGGCGGCATGAGGATTTGACCAGGTTGCCCGGTGTCGGACGCAAGACGGCCAATGTCGTCGTATCCAATGCTTTTGGCGTTCCGGCGATTGCGGTTGATACGCATGTTGAACGGGTGTCCAAGCGGCTTGGTATCGCCAAAGCGGACGATAGCGTGCTCGAGGTGGAGAAGAAGCTGATGAAGCTTGTTCCGCGAGAGCAGTGGACCGATACACATCACCGGCTTATTTTTTTCGGAAGGTATCATTGTAAAGCTCAAAATCCGCAGTGCCCTGTATGCCCGCTGCTTGATCTGTGCAAGGAAGGCCAGCAGCGCATGAAGATGAACACAAGCCGGAAGGCAAAAGCTAATTAAATTTTAGAGAAGAGGATGATTAAGAATGAAATGCATTTCTGTGTACACGAAGGACTTTGCTTTGTTTTCCGATATTTACGAGCAAATCATGGAAGCACCTCCCGAAGAAAACGAAGAAGTCATCATCGAAGGCGTTACAGTCAGCGGAGCAGGGGATGTTCCGGATCAATATATTGAACGCATGCGCGTAAAGCCCGAGGTTGTCGTGATGAAAGAAAAGGAACGCAGCGTAACGATCCTGCAGCATGGCGAAGTATTTGAAATTTGTTTGCCGTCCGAGCAAACAGCTTAATCATAAACCACTGACATAGCGAATTGGTAGGGTTATGGATAATGGGAGAGAGAGAAATGAATCAACTTAGTGCAACTGCTGTTCATCCGCTTGACGCCGCTCTGAAACAAATAGGGTCCCTCATGGCCGAGGCCGGCGACAAGCGGAATGCGGATCGGCTGCTGGAGCTGCGCGGCAAATTACATGCCGGGCAGCTTGCAGCCGCATTCTGCGGGCATTTCTCCGCAGGCAAATCGACGCTGGTCAACAAGCTCTGTGGAACGGAGCTGCTGCCTTCAAGTCCGATCCCGACAAGCGCCAATGTGGTTACAATCCAAAGCGGGGAGCCCAAAGCAACCATCACCCGTATGCGGGGCGGCAGAGAAGAGACGCTGGACATTGCCCTGGAGCTGCTGGATGATTACTGTAAGGATGGGGAAGGGGTTCAATCGATTTCCTTGTCTTATCCGATTCCACGGCTTGGCGGTCACACTGTACTTCTGGATACGCCCGGCATCGACTCGACTGATGACGCTCACCGGATGGCGACCGAATCGGCGCTGCATTTGGCAGACGTCGTTTTTTACGTTATGGACTATAACCACGTACAGTCGGAAATCAATTTTTCCTTCGCCAAGCAGTTGAAGGACTGGGGCAAGCCGCTCTATCTGATCGTCAATCAAATCGACAAGCACCGCGACAGCGAGCTAAGTTTTGAAGCTTATCGTCAAAGCGTGGATGAAGCGTTCGCCAACTGGCATCTGGAGCCGAGCGGGATCGTTTATTTGTCGCTCCGGGAGCCCGGCCATCCCTATTCGGAGTGGGCGAAGCTTGAGGGGCTGCTGACGGAGCTCGCCGGGCTGCGCGGCCCTCTGGCTCTCTGCAGCGTAGATGCTTCAGCGCGGCACTTGATCCGTTCCCACGGTAAAGTGCTGGATGAGCTTGCAGAGCCCGAGCGGGAGCTTTTATTGGCGGCAGCCGGCGGAGAAGAAGGGTCGCAGCAGGCTGCTGAGGAGCTGTCCGGGTTAAAAGCTCAGCTGGCAGAGCTGGAGGCGCAGTCAGACGGTCTTCCCGTCCGCCTGCGCCTCGAGATGCAGCGCCTGCTCGACAATGCGAATGTGACGCCGGCTCCGACGCGTGATCTGGCGCAGTCGTTTCTGGAGAGCCGTAAGCCCGGCTTTAAGATGGGGCTGCTCTTTTCCGGCGGTAAAACGGCCGCGGAGCAGGAGCGGCGCCTTGCGGCCTTTCAAGCGGATTTTGAATCCCTGGTGAAAGCCGGGATTGAATGGCATTTGCTGGACTTGCTCCGCAAGGCTGCCGATGAAATCGGATGGCGCGGGGAAGCGATGGAGCAGCAGCTGGTCGCGGCGATTGCCGGACCTATGGAAGCGCAGTGGCTCTTGAATCACGTGAAAGCCGGCGCCGTCTTCGGCAGCGAGTACACGATGAACTACTGCCGCGAGCTTGCCGCGGATGTGAAGGGGATTTACCGCAAGCGGGCGATGGAGTGGATCGACACGCTTGGGCAGCGGGCAGCGGCGGCCGGCGAAGCTGCAGCCGCTCCTGTGCGCGAACGGCTGGGCGTGCTTGCCGCCCAGGCCGGGGCGCTGGCGCAGCATGCCGCGCTGGCGGAGCGCGCGAGCGTGCACCTGGCGCGCCTGGCGGCGCTGCTGCCGCCAGCGCCGGAGCGCCCGGCGCTGCCAGTGCCGCAGGCCGCGGAATCGCCGGGGACTCCGGGCGATTCCGCAGCGCGCATGCTTCGCGGGAATACCCCCGCGAATAACGGCAGCATCAGCACGGTAAACGCCGATGCTCATGGCGCTAATACGGCTGCGGACCAAACACTCGCAGCCGGCAATACATCCAAGCCGCGTCCGGATGGCATCGCCGTCGCGGACAACGACGCTGCCGAAGAGCCCAATTCAGCTCCGCTTCTCGCCTCCGGCAACAGGACTGAACCGCCGGATGGCATCGCCGGAGTCGGGCACCTTGAAGACCGCACGTCGCAACCGGACGAGGCGCCGAATAACAAGTCGGACTCCGGCAGCAATTCGCGGCCGCACGCCGCCGACAGTGACCGCCGACAGGGGGGGCCGAGCGTGGCGCCGCCATCCAAACCGGACAGCGGCGCGCTTGGCCCGCAGCGCCAGGCTGCCGAGCGGCTGTACCGCGCCGCGGATTTGCTTGCGCCCAACCCGGATTTCTCATCCGCCGTGCAGGCAATGCGCGACAAAGCGGGCCGTCTTCAGGGAAGCCGCTTCACCATTGCCTTGTTCGGAGCATTCAGTGCGGGCAAATCCTCGCTGGCGAATGCGCTCTTGGGCGATTCCGTCCTGCCGGTGTCGCCGAATCCGACAACGGCAGCTGTCAACCGTATTGTCGCTCCGGCAGGGGAGAAGGTCCACGGCACTGCGAGCGTATTATTGAAAACGCGGGAAGAAATGCTCGACGATCTTCGCTATTCCTTATCCCTGCTTGGAGAAGCGGCTGAGCGCCTGACGTCTGATCAACTGATGCAAAGCATCGCCAAGCTGTCTCCTGACGGGGTGCATGCCGGCGGCAGGCCGCATTACAGCTTCCTCAAAGCCGCTTACCAAGGCTGGCAGGAGCATGAGTCTCTGCTTGGCAGCGAGCTGCATGTGGACAGCGCAGCCTATCGCCGCTATGTGGCCGAAGAGGCGAAGTCCTGTTTTGTCCGTGAGATTGAGCTCTACCACCATAATCCGCTGACAGCGCAGGGAATTGTTCTTGTAGATACGCCGGGCGCCGATTCCGTCAACGCAAGGCATACGGGCGTCGCCTTCAATTATATTAAGAATGCCGACGCCATTCTGTTTGTAACCTATTATAATCACGCCTTCTCGCAGGCGGACCGCCAGTTTCTGCTGCAGCTGGGCCGTGTGAAGGACCAGTTCGAGCTGGATAAAATGTTCTTCATCGTCAATGCCGCGGATCTCGCGGCCGACAGCGAGGAGCTGGAGAGCGTGCTCGCCCATGTGCAGCGCAATTTGCAGCAGCAGGGCATCCGCTTTCCGCGGATTTTCCCGTTATCCAGCCTGCAGGCATTGGACGGCAAGCTGCGCAGCGACCTGACGTTAATCAACGGTTCGGGCATCGCAGCCTTCGAAGAGGCGTTTCTCTCCTTCACCCGCGATGATCTGGGCCGCCTGGCTGTTGCCTCGGCAGAACTGGAGCTGGAGCGGGCCAGACGCACGCTGGCCGACTGGATTGATGCGGCCTCGGGCGATGCGGCCTCACGCGCGAAAGCGGGGGAAGAGCTGCTCGCAAGCGCCGATATTGCGCGCGGCAGGATCCGCGAGATGGAGCAGCCTTTATCCAGAGGCAATCCCCAGCTGGAGCAGGAGCTTAAAGAGCTGCTGTTTTATGTTCTGCAGCGTGTGCAGCTGCGCTTCGGCGAACACTTTAATTTTGCCTTTAATCCGGCTGTTCTGCAGGATGACGGCCGGGATCTGCGCAAAGCGCTATGGACCGCCTGGCTGGAGCTCCAGCGGCTGCTGCAAATCGAGCTGGCCCAGGAGCTCCAGGCCACTTCGCTTCGCCTGGACAATACGCTTAACCGGTTGGCTGCCAAGCAGTTTGCTGATCTGACCGGAGAGGTGGCAGAGACTCTCCAGGGCTTTCACGCTTCTGCGTTTAAACCGCTGGAGATCCCTACACCGGAGGAGCAGCCTCCCTGGCAGGCGAATGCCATCGATTCCAAATGGCTGTGGAGCCGCTTCAAATCGCCGCGCCACTTCTTCGAAGGGGAGGGCAAGGGGGCGCTGCGCAGCGCCCTGGAGGCTGAATTGACGCAGCCGCTGCAAAGCTGGATTGCCCAGGCAGAGCTTCAGTGGGGAGTGCGATATGACGGCTTCTGGCAAATGGCGGCGCAGGCTATCATCAGGGTTCTTTTGGCGGATATGGAGTCGTTTGTTTCAGGCAAGCTTTCCTCGATCAGAGGAAATACCGATCTGGAGAAGCTCAAACAGCTCCAGAATCAATTGATGATTTTATAAAGACCCAGCTGAAAATAAGAAGAAGAACCTTGCCAATCATCCCTGTGGATGAAGCAAGGTTCTTTGCTGTGAAAAATTAATTTGCAAAAACAAAGACTAATTATGCAAAAACGGAGCAATGTGTGCATGTTGGTCATGATTTGCGACGATATCGAAGAATACCCCCTAACAAATCGTCAATATGGAAGAGAAAGCGGATTCTGCCATCTATATGCGTCGAAGCTCTGTTTGCCGTGTCGGAATGATGCTGTTAATATTCATTCATATTCAATAAAAAAAAGCAAGGAACAAGGAGAGGAAAACCCATTGGACGTCTTTAGGCAACTCAAAGAGTATTATTGGGTCGAACGCAAGAAAATGATTGCATCGATCACGTTTCTGATCTGTGCAACAGCGCTAGGGCTTGTGTACCCCAACATGCTGCGAATCTTGATTGACGATGTCATCAAGCCTCGTGATTTCAAGTGGGTGCCTGCGCTATCGCTAACCGTAGTGGGCATTGTTAGTTTGAAAGGATGCCTGCAGTTTTTACACGGTTATTTTGCCGGCCAGCTCGGCAACCGGGTGGCATTCCGGCTGAGGAACGCATGTTACGAGAAGCTGCAGAAATTATCGTATCAATATTATGATACGGCCAAGACGGGAGACCTGATGTCTCGTCTGACAGCTGATCTGGAGGCGGTGCGGAACTTTATCGCTTTCGGGTTTGCGCAAATTTTGAACATGATTCTGATGATCGTATTCGGGGCGACTATGATGTTTTACATCCACTGGCAGCTTACATTGATCACCTTGGTGACCATGCCGTTTCTGGCATTCGCGGCAGTCCGGTTTGAGAAACAGATCCACCCGGCTTTCCGGGAAATGCGGCTGGCGATGAGCAATTTGACGACGACGGTTCAAGAGAATATCACCGGCATGAGAACGGTGAAATCGTTCGCCCGCGAGCCGCATGAAATCGACAAGTTCTCCAAACGCAGCGATTTGTATAAAGAAAATCAGATCGGCGCATCGCTGTTATGGTCCAAATTCTTCCCGGTCATGGAGCTCCTGGCCAGCTGTTGTGTCGTCATCCTACTCGTTGCGGGCGGTACCCTGGTGATTAACGGGTCTTTGACCCTTGGTTCGCTGGTCGCCTTCTTCAGTATGGTATGGTACATTATCGGACCGATGTGGAATATCGGTTTTCTGATCAACAACTACACGCAGTCCAAGGCTTCCGGAGAGCGTCTTATCGAGTTATTAAACCAATATGTCCATGTTAAAACCAGCGAAGAGCCTGTTGTTCTGGAGGACAACATCGTAGAAGGGCATGTCCGCTTCAGCGGAGTAACGTTTAACTATCCGGATAAAGCCCCGGCTGTTACGAATCTGAACATCGAGGCGCCTCCGGGAACCGTTATCGGCTTGCTGGGCGGAACGGGCTCAGGCAAATCCACCATCATTCAGCTGCTGATGCGCGCCTATAATATCAAGAAGGGCACGATCACGATAGACGGCTTTAATATTAATGATCTTACGCTCGAAAGCTTGCGTTCACATATTGCGATCGTATTTCAGGAGACCTTCCTGTTCTCCTGTTCGATCCGGGACAATATCGCCTACGGCATCAATCAAGTGACGGAGGAGCAAATTATCCAGGCGGCTAAGCTGTCCAAGGCCCATGATTTCATTATGGAGCTGCCCGAGGGCTATGATACCATTGTCGGGGAGCGGGGGATGGGACTGTCCGGCGGGCAAAAGCAGCGTATTGCCATCGCCAGAGCGCTGATCAAGAATCCCAAGGTTCTTGTTCTCGACGATTCCACCAGTGCGGTTGATATGGAGACAGAGCATGAGATTCAAGCGGGCTTCAAAGAGGTTATGGCAGGTCGGACGACTTTCATAATCGCCCACCGGATTTCTTCTTTGCGCCATGCGGACGAGATTCTTGTCATGGACAAAGGACACATTGTACAGCGCGGCAAGCATCAGGATTTAATACGGGTTCCAGGCCCTTATCTGGATACGTACAACATTCAATATGCCGACCGGCCGCAAGTATCTGCAGCAGAGCCGGCAGCAGCAGAAAGAAGGGTCGCCCAGTGAGTGAGCAGAAGACGGCTCGCGGCGATAATCGCGAACGGTTTATTTACAAGGATGACGAACTGATTGAAAAGCCCTTTAACTGGTCGCAGCTGAGCAGGCTGTTCCAGTATATGAAGCCGTACAGCAAGCAGCTGCTTCCTTTGGTCATCGTGACGATGATTCTGGGAACCGCGACGAGACTTGCCGTTCCGGCCATCATCATTGTAGCCATTGATGAAGCCATTGCGCCCAAGAGCGGCGAAACCAGCCTGACCAAGCTATATATGTACGCAGGGCTGATGCTGCTTCTCTATATTATTCAGTGGGCAGCCAACACGTACCGGATCAAGTACACGAGTTTGATTGGACAAAGGGTTATTTATGACCTGCGCCAGGATTTGTTCCGCCATATCCAGAAGCTCTCTTTCCGCTTCTTCGACAAACGGCCTGCCGGCTCGGTGCTTGTCCGGGTAACCAATGACGTCAATGCCCTTCAGGATTTATTCACGAACGGCGTCGTCAACCTGCTGATGGACTGCGTGCAGCTTATTGGTATTGTTATCATCCTCCTGCTGTGGAATTTCAAGCTGGGCGCGGCCGTTATGATCACGGTGCCGCTGATGTTCATCGTATCGGGAGCGCTGCGCAGACGGATTCGTTTTGCCTGGCAGGATGTCCGGATGAAGCAGTCGCGGATTAACGCCCATTTGAATGAAGCGATCCAGGGGATGAAGATTACCCAAGCCTATACGCAGGAAAAAGCGAATTTCTCATTCTTCAATCATATCAATAATACGAATATCAAAGCCTGGAACCGGGCGTCGGCGCTCAATCAGGCATTCGGTCCGATTATCGAAATCACCTCTGCAATCGGGACGCTGATACTGTTCTGGTACGGCTCGCATCTCATCCAGGCCAACGTCATAACAGTAGGCGTGCTGGTCGGATTTGCCAACTATGTGGGGAACTTCTGGGACCCTATCAACCGTCTGGGCCAAATGTACGCGCAGCTGCTGGTCGCCATGGCTTCGTCCGAGCGCATATTCGAGTTCATTGACGAGAAACCGACGGTCGTGGAGCTGCATGAAGCCGATAAACTCCCGGCTATCCGCGGCGACGTCAAATTCGACTCCATCGTCTTTGAATACGAGAAGGGCAGACCGGCTCTGAAGGGCATTACGCTGGACGTAAAAGCAGGCCAGACCATCGCGCTGGTCGGTCATACAGGCTCAGGCAAAAGTACGATTATGAACCTGCTGTGCCGGTTCTATGATCCCGTTGAAGGCGCTGTTCTCGTCGATGGCATTGATATCCGCAATGTAAGCATCGAAAGCCTGCGGTCCCAGGTCGGAATCGTGCTTCAGGATACGTTTATTTTCTCGGGCAGCATCCGGGATAACATCCGTTATGGCCGTCTGAATGCAACGGACGATGAAGTGGTGAAGGCAGCCACGGCGGTAGACGCGCACGACTTTATTATGAATCTGCCTGATGGCTATGACACGCAGGTGCAGGAGCGGGGGAATGCGCTCTCTATGGGGCAGCGTCAACTGCTGTCCTTCGCCCGGGCGCTGCTTGCCGATCCCCGCGTGCTCATTCTCGACGAAGCTACGGCGAGCATCGATACGGAGACAGAGCTCAAAATTCAGGAGGCGCTCAAGACGCTTCTTACGGGGCGCACCTCCTTCATCGTTGCCCACCGTCTGTCGACCATTCGCAATGCTGACAGCATTGTCGTTCTGGATCATGGCGTCATCGTTGAACAAGGCAGTCATGAAGAGCTGATCCGGCATGGAGGCACGTATAACGGCCTGATTGAAGCGCAATATCGTTTTTTATCGGCATAATTCTTGATTTTTTGACGAGGAACCTCCACAATGGAAGAAAACGATAGCGATGTGAGCTGTGCGTCCCATTATGACGTAAGGACAGCAGCTTAGCTCTCATCGGTTTCTTCCAGGAGGTTCTTTTTTTATGTCTTACGGATCACCGCTTACTCCTCATGCCCGAAAAATCATGCTCCTTGGCTCAGGTGAACTGGGCAAGGAAGTTGTCATGGAAGCGCAGCGTCTTGGCATCGAAACTATTGCTGTAGACCGGTATGCCAACGCTCCCGCTATGCAGGTCGCCCATCGCTCCCATGTGATCGACATGCTGGATGCATCGGCGCTTAGAGAGCTTATTCTGCAAGAAAAACCCGATCTCATTGTGCCCGAAATCGAAGCGATTGCCACAAGCGCACTTGTGGAGCTGGAGCAGGAAGGATTTCATGTGATTCCGACAGCCCGCGCCGCTCTGCTGACCATGGACCGCGAAGGAATCAGACGGCTTGCTGCCGAGACGCTTGGCCTGCCCACGGCTCCATACCGTTTTGCCGATACGCTTGAAGAACTGCAGCAGGCAGTGGCTGAGCTGGGTACCCCCTGCGTAGTCAAGCCTATTATGAGCTCATCCGGCAAAGGCCAAAGCGTCTGCCGCTCGGAAGCGGATATCGAAGGCTGCTGGCAGATTGCCATGGACGGGGGACGTGCGAAGAAACAGCGCGTGATCGTGGAAGGATTCATTCATTTCGAGTCCGAGATCACGCTGCTTACGGTCCGTTCCGTGTCGGGTACGGCATTCTGCGCGCCTATTGGACATGTTCAGAAGGACGGCGATTATATTGAATCCTGGCAGCCGCACGCCATGGCGGACAAGCAGATTGCCGAAGCCGAAGCGATAGCGAAAGCGGTAACGGAGGAGCTGGGCGGGTACGGCATCTACGGTGTAGAGCTGTTTTTGACCTCCGAAGGCGTCTTGTTCAGCGAAGTCTCACCCAGACCGCATGATACCGGAATGGTGACGATGGTGACGCAGGATTTATCGGAATTTGCTCTGCACGCCCGGGCGATTCTCGGCTTTCCGATACCTACGATCCGGCTGCTTACGCCTGGCGCTTCCTATACGCTGAAGGCGGACCGGGATTCGGATTCCTTCCGGATCAACGGCATTGGCGAAGCGCTGTCGCTGCCGAATACGCAAGTCCGTGTGTTCGGCAAGCCTGTCACCAAGCCGGGCCGACGTATGGCCGTTGCGCTATGTTCCGCGGATAATACCGAGCAAGCGCGCGAGCTTGCAAGGCAGGCGGCGGAATCGCTAACAATCGAATACAGCTGACTTGTGGTGATCATGATCTCGCCCGAGCGCCAGCGTGAAACGAATCGTCAGGTCCTGAAAATGATCTGATCCGGCTCGGACTTACGCCCGCTCGGGTTTTTACCTGTTTTCCAAAATCCGTCATAATTTGCAAATTCGTGGGCAAAGCTTTATTTTAAACGTATACAGGCCTGATGTACCTTTCCGGGCATCATTTTACATTTTCGAGTAATAGGGGGAAATACATAACATGAAGAGCAATCGGTCGACGGGGCTTTGGAGAGCCGTAAGCATAACCGCGCTTGCTTCCACTCTTCTCCTCCTGTTCGGATTCGGCTACTCGGTCAAAGATATGCTGTGGCCGGCCGGCAAGGCATACGAAGGCGAGAGCTCTGCCGTTCAACCGGAGAAAACAGCGAGCCTCGCGGCAAGTAAAGAAATTCGCATCACGGCTTTTGGCGATTCGTTGACCAAGGGGACCGGAGATGCGACAGGCGAAGGATACGTGAAGCAGGTTGTCCGGCTCCTGCAGGAGAAATTCAGGATTCCTGTTAAGCTGAATAATAATCTGGCCATCAATGGTCTGCGAGCCGATCAGCTTGTGGAACAGCTGAAAACGGATAAGGGCTACCGATATTCCATATCACAAGCAAATTTGATTTTATTTACCATCGGAGGAAACGATTTGTTCCAGATTGCAACCGGTGAAGAGGCAAGCGAGGCAACCGGAAATTTCAGTCTCGACAAGCTGCAGAAGGAGCTGCCTATAGGGATCGCGCGGCTGAAGTCCGTTGTTGCGGAGCTGCATGAAATAAATCCGACGGCACAGGTGGTATATACGGGTATTTATAACCCGTTTTATGATCTGAAGGATTTGCGTGAAGGCAGCCTCGAGGTGCAGAAATGGAACACTCAGGCTTATGAGCTGCTTCATCAATATCCCAATATGACGCTTATCCCAACCTTCGATTTGTTTGAGAATACCATTCAAACCTATATTTCTTCCGATCATTTTCACCCGAATCATGACGGCTACGCGCAAATCGCCGCGCGTATTGCCCAGTCCTTGGAATAGGAGGCTTTATACGATGTGTTCGATGTCCGCTGCCCAACCGCCCCATCAGAAGCTGCAAGCGCCCCAACCGCCTGTTCCAGTGGAAAATCACGAGATTATCATGTCCGTCAAACATGTGAAGAAGAGAATTGGACGTAAAATGATTATTCATGACGTTTCTTTTGATGTCCGTGCCGGTGAAATTTTCGGTTTTCTCGGGCCGAACGGCTCCGGCAAAACAACGACGATCCGGATGCTGGTAGATTTGATCAAACCGACTTCAGGTGAAATCAGCATTTGTGGACATAATGTTCACCAGGACCCTGAGAATGCGCTTAAGCATATTGGCTGTATCGTTGAAAATCCCGAGGTCTATACTTATATGAGCGGGTGGGAGAATCTCGAGCATTTTGCCAGGATGCAGCGCGGAATTGATGAAAAACGCATTCAGGAGGTTGTCGGCGTCGTAGGGCTGGACCAGCGTATTCACGATAAAGTCAAAACATACTCGCTTGGTATGCGCCAAAGGCTGGGCATTGCTCAAGCGCTGCTCGGGAGGCCCAAACTGCTGATTCTGGATGAACCGACGAACGGGCTGGATCCCAAAGGAATCAAGGAGCTGCGGGAATTTGTCCGCATGCTTGCAGGTCAGGGAATGAGCCTGTTTATTTCCAGTCATCTGCTCAGTGAAATTCAATTGATGTGCGACCGCGTCGCCATTATCAGCCATGGACGCGTACTCGCCGTCGGAACGGTTGACGAGCTTGTCAATCAGGCCGGCAGCTATGTAGTCTGGCAGTTCGATCAGTCTGACGCGGGGAGAAGGCTGCTTGCAGGCGAGCCGGATATTGTCTTTGTCGGAGATCACGAGCATCAGATCGATGAGGGGATATTGGCCGGAATGGAGCAGGCCGTCATTACAACGATGCCGCTTGAACGAATCCCGTTCGTCGTTGAGCAAGCAGTTCGGGCCGGCATCGGAGTCCGGGCTGTGCAGCGCGTCGCACCTACGCTCGAGGAGCTATTTTTGAAAATGACGGAGGGGGAGAGCATTGGATAGATTGCTGCCGCTGATACAGAATGAGACGCTGAAAATTTGGAAAAAAAACCGCTTCTACGTGGTCATTCTCGTCCTGCTCGTCCTTATTCCGGTATTTACTTATGCCCAGGTGAAAATTGCCGAAACCAACAAAAAGAATTTCAAGGATTGGCGCAACCAGCTCGTCCAGCAAATCAATGATTATCAGAATACGCTTTCCAGCGAACGGATTCCGGAAGAGTGGAAACGGTATCGAAAAATCGCCGTGCAGCAGCTGCAGTATTATTTGAATCACGATGTAAATCCGAATTCGCCTGACGGGGTAACGTTCACACGGGGATTTATGGAGAATTCCGTCTCGTTGTTCTATCCGCTGCTGGTGCTGGCCATTGCTTCCGACCTGGTGTCGGGTGAACGTTCAAGCGGAACGATCAAAATGCTGCTGACAAGACCGGTACGAAGATGGAAAATATTGTTCAGCAAGCTGGTGGCGCTGACGCTTTATGTCTCTCTGATCGTCATCACGAGCGGTATTCTATGTTATCTCATTTCAGGACTCTTCTTTGGCTATCAGGGCTGGAATATGCCGATATTTACGGGCTTTGTGCTGAATGGCGCAAACGTGGACAACAGCCTGGTTCATGCGCTCCCGCAGTGGCAGTACCTGCTGATGCAATCGGGTCTGATCTGGTTCTCATCGATGACTGTGGCGATACTGGCCTTAATGGTTTCAGTCCTGGTCCGCAGCACAGCGGCAAGCATTGTCACGATGATGGCGGCTGTTATCGCCGGAACAATCCTGGCCAGCATGTCCTCCTCCTGGGAGAGCGCCAAGTATGTCTTTGCCGTCAATCTGCAGCTGACCGACTATCTGGCGGGCTCGCCGCCTCCGATTGAAGGGATGACCCTTACATTTTCGCTTCTCACCTTGGCGGCGTGGGCTGTCGGAGGACTAATTGTGTCATTCACCGTCTTTACGAAACAGGACATCTTGAATTAAAATAGCTTGGGTAAGCGGTGCTTATTTGCGAAAGAACATAAAGGGTCTTGCATATTCGTCAAATATTAGCTTATGCTTACAAGGCAAGTTTTGAGCCGAGACTGGGATTCACCAGTGGTACCACACAATTACTTCAAGAAATGCTTATGAAGCGAGCTTTCGTCTGGTGGAACCAGGTTCTGCTTCCATCAGGCAGAGCCGCGCAAAAACTTGGATTATGCTTACGAAGCGAGTTTTGTGCTCGCGCTGAAGTACATCAAGTTGTATCACACAAAACTTAAGTAACGCTTACGAAGCGAGTTTTTGCTTAAGGGAACCATGTTCTGGTTCCATTAGGCAGAGCCGCGTAAAAACTTGGATTATGCTTACGAAGCGAGTTTTGTGCTCGCGCTGAAGTACATCAAGTTGTATCACACAAAACTTAAGTAACGCTTACGAAGCGAGTTTTTGCTTAAGGGA
>NZ_JBWDNQ010000028.1:0-57158 GCF_056269285.1 Paenibacillus sp. JT31N11 | reverse complement strand
AACAGTAGAGACGGAGATTGTTGCCGTTTTAGAACGCATTCCATTTGCGAAATTTATGCTTGCTGTCAAAGGGATCAGCGCCATTTCACTGGCTGGTATTCTAGGCGAGGCGGGGGATTTAAGTGGCTTTGTTCACGGTAATGCCCTACTGCGGCATGCTGGCCTTAACCTCGCAGAAGCAAGCTCAGGCAAATGGACGGGACAGATGAAAATTAGCAAACGGGGACGATCCCGACTCCGACGTTTCATCTTCATGATGACGATGAGTTTAGTTGCGAACAATCCGGAGTTTAAAACGATGCATGCATACAATGTGCAGGTGAAGAAGATGAAGAAAATGAGGTCCATTATGAAATGGTGTGGCAAGTTAGCGAGAATATTAGTTGGAATGGCTCGCAGCGGAGAAGCCTACAACCCTCCTAAAACAATGCCAATCCAGCTAGCAGCTTAATCGATACCTACCGTTTCGTTGCACGAATTTTGGCTTATTCGCGGGATTTCAAAGAAAGCACGGCGTACCGGATACATTGAACCAAAGGGCACCGACCCGTAACGATAGCAAGACCGGCCTCCACCCCTTGGACAGGCGTAACGAAGGAATGAGAGGGCATCGACCCGTTGAGACATGGGAGTGAAAACCTCCAGGGGCGGCGTGGAGAATACGTGCAGGATATGGAAGAACATGGGGGGATAGTCTCCCCCTCTATTTCCTCACGCCTCCATGTTGTCCAGGTCTATGAAGTGGTCACCCGAGCGTCCTTCATACATGTCTATCAAGGGTGAAATCCTGCGAATAAGCGAGCATTCGTGAGAAAACTTAATCCTACCGAGGGAGCTCAATAACAAAAGGCAGTCTACGACTTAATTTTCAAGTCGTAAGACTGCCTTTCGTTATTGTGAAATGGCTTGTTTGAATTTTACTTAAAACAAAAGAATTGGGGTAATTGCGAGACCATCAGGAGCTAATCCTACCGGTAAGGTTGCAATAACGGTATTACTTGCCGTGTCAATCACCGAAACCGTAGAATCATTGATATTTGCAACATAGGCGCGTGAACCATCGGGAGTGATCGCGATTCCAAAAGGACTGCTTCCGGCAGGCAAAGAAATCGTAGCGATGACCGTCTTGGTGGCTGTGTTAATCACCGAAACCGTAACATTTGCAACATTTGTAACATAGGCGCGTGAGCCGTCAGGGGTAATCGCGATTGCACGAGGACCGCTACCGGCAGGCAAAGGAATCGTTGCGACGACCGTATTGGTTGCTGTGTTAATCACCGAAACCGTTTCATTATCAATATTTGTAACATAGGCGCGTGAGCCGTCAGGGGTAATCGCGATTGCACGAGGACCACTACCGGCAGGCACAGGAATCGTAGCGACGACCGTATTGGTTGCTGTGTTAATCACTGAAACCGTATCATTACCAACATTTGTAACATAAGCGCGTGAGCCGTCAGGGGTGATCGCGATTCCAAAAGGAATGCTTCCGGCAGGCAAAGGAATCGCAGCGACGACCGTATTGGTTGCAGTGTTAATCACCGAAACCGTATCATCACCAGAATTTGGAACATAGGCGCGTGAACCATCAGGGGTGATTGCGATTCCTTGAGGACTGCTTCCGGCAGGCAAAGGAATCGTAGTGATGACCGTATTGGTTCCCGTATTAATCACCGAAACCGAATTACCGATAAAACCAGCATTTGTAACATAGGCGAGTGAGCCGTCAGGGGTGATTGCGATTCCTTGAGGACCGCTTCCGGCAGGCAAAGGAATCGTAGCGACGGTCGTATTGGTTCCCGTGTTAATCACTGAAACCGTAGAATCACCAGAATTTGCGACATAGGCAAACAGTAATTCCTCAATTTGACTTAACTCACCTTCCAGCACGTGTTTATCGATGATTTGCCCGTTTGCCTCTTTTTCCAAAATGGTAATGGCGATATCATTTGCACCAAGCCCGCTGGTGAGCACTCGAACTCCAAACACATCAAGATTGGCAAAGACGTTGTCTACCGTAAAAGAAGAGCCGGAGGTTCCAAATGGATTAAGGGAAACGAGTTCAACCACATAAAGTGTTTCACTCCCAAACCCAGCTCCTGTCGGATTAATATGGTATGCTTCTATACCCGCAATCGCAGGCATACGTCCCGTATTAAAAAGACGTATGGTTAACTGGGTCGTTCGCGGTGCGTCCCTATTATCAATCGGTCCTGTATCATAAACTGCCAAAAAAAACACCTCCCTATCAAGTCAATGCATACTCTACTATATGATTAATAGAGACGATTCGTATGGGATGTCCGTGCCCCTTTTTCAGTAGGTTGACTAGATATGCTTTTGATGCGAAAAGCGGTCGTTTTAAAAGATTTATCGATCTTGGATGTCTCAACTCCCGTTATTCCAAACGCATATAACATGATTCCTGCCGGCGGTAATTTGGATTGGAGAAGTTTTAATTCAGGCAATCCACAAGGCATGCGTAGTCGAGGTTATTTGCTTCAGTGGAGTGGTATCGCATATAAAGTTAATGGGGAAGTGATTGGAAAAGCTGGTTCAAGAACGAGCGACTTCTAACACGTCAGTTTCCTTCGATTTGCTCAGATCTGCACCGATGTTATGTTCTCGGTGGGAGGGACAAATACTCAAAAACAAAAGCTTGTTTATGTACATATGTACTGCTGAGTGTTGAATTAACGGGTACGATAGCTTAATAAGGGGGGACCATAATGGTCCTCCCTATTTTCCATTCCAACCCGGAAAAGCATCGCCTAGACTGTTAAAGGAGAACTAAAAAAGCCCCTATCAGGGACTGGAGAAAAAAGATGTTATTGAGCTCAAGGAGGCTGCCGCATGATCGAGCGGCAGCCTCCCTCCGTTAACGGAGAACTATAATTTTCTTGCTTTGACTACAAAAGTGACAGGGAGCATCTTTGCTTTTTTTGCAAAATCACTATGATCGTCCCGCGATTGCAAAATGTCATCATCAGATTCCTCAATCATTTGCTCAATTACAAATCCGGCTTTTGCGAGCGCGTTCACATAGGTTGATAGTTTGCGATCCGATAAAGTCAGCGCCCCTTCATCAAGCGATACCGAATACCACGATTCATCGAAATAACTTTTTTTAAAAGCAAGCCTATTATTTTCTGCAGCAACACATTTGTGTATAGGGTGAGACCAGCTGAAAATAAATACACCGTCTTTTTTAAGGTAAGAAGCGATCCGGCAAAAAGTACCCACAAGGTCGGTGGTCCAGCCTATGGCATAAATCGAATAAACAAAGTCAAAATAATCCACTGGTATGCCACATTCTTCTTCCATGGGAGAACAGATCAATTTTGCTGATAGACCGCATGCCTTCAAATGCTGCGTTGCCTTTTCGATTTGCTTTTCTGACATATCCACAGCCCATAGTTCAGATGCTTGGCGTTCCCCCTGATATTGTAAGGATTGACCGTCTCCACAGCCTATCTCCAGCATCTTTTTCCCTGAGACATCGCCAAAAAGCTGGCATTTTTCTTCAGAGACAAATGCTCCATAATACGGAAGCACGATTGCACCTAAGAAGTCATTTCCTTTTGTATCCCAATAGAAGCTGTTTGTTTGATAAACAGAATTCTTGTTCATGTCGACCGAGATGGCGGAGCCAACCTCGCCAGCGCCTATAATGTTTGTTTTATAAACAGAATTCTTGTCCATACCGACGCCCTCCCCAAATATAAATAATATGAGCCTAAACGTATATCCCGACTTGCACGTTATCCCAATAACACATATCGAACACGAACACCCTGCGCTATTAACCCCAAAATAATATACCGTTTTCCTATGAACAAATCCACCTTAAATCATCCATCCAGCGTCCGTTTCAGCATGATATCAGTAAAGTACACCTCTCCTTTGTGATAACCAGACGGATGGTGATCGAAAAAACAGTAAGGATGAATATAAGAAGGAACTAGATGGAGAAGTTGAAGATGTTGAACTTAACCTAAAATCAGGGGAAATATGAAATGATTAAAGTTGATATTTTCACCAAGCTCATTGCGCTAACGGGTACAATAGCACAATGGAGAAGGGCAGCCACGAGGCTGCCCTTCTCCACGCTAACGAGCAGAATAATGCAACAAATCAAATCCTAAAAGAGTATAATATTGGTAGTTAAATGACTTGAAAATTAGGGTGTTTAAGCAGTATACTGCCGAAGTATTTGGAACGGATTAGATTATTGTAATGGGGGTGTACAAATTGTATCGGATGCTGACGACGGTGATTTTCATGGTTGTCGTTACTCTTATGGCTGGATCTATTAATAAAGAAGTATCCATCACATCTAAGGATTGGAAAGATACAAGCACACTTGAGTTAACGACTATAAATGATAAAGGAGAACAAATTAAAACTAAATGGATTGGAGAAGAAGGACGATTAGCAATCAGTAATAGTCCGTTTATTGCTGGAAAAAGACAAAAATATATGTGGTTACTATGGGGAAATAAAAATGAACTGGTTGGAAAAGCATTCAAAGTAACTTCAACTAGCCAAACGGGTGAGGAAATGACAGTGGTGGAGTCCATTTTAGGTGGAACAAATTGGGGAGCAACAGCTTCGAGCCCTTCTACTGTCATTTTACCAACAAAGGGACAATGGAAACTTAATGCTTATGTTGATGACAAGCTCCACGGAACGTTAATTGTTAGAGTCCAATGAAGACCTGGGCTGTCAAACTACAGGATACGATAGTTCAAAAAAAGTGGCGGATTTGTTTTTTCGTTCAAGATTGTTGTTTAAGTTAAATCGAGAGTATGGTGAAGCCGTGACAGATTATCACGAACTTGTACAAGAGCTTGAAAAAAAACTGAAACAGGAACCTGACAACATCATTGTCCTGAATGATCTTGCGATAGCCCTGATGGAAGTGCTCCGATATGAAGATTCGCTTGAACAATTTCAACAAGCAGCTCGGCTATATCCCTCTATTCAAACTCTACATAACTTAGCGTATTTTTATTACGCGGAAGGCGAGCCCACAGAAGATGGATGGAGGGCGAGTTCCGAAGATAAAGCTGCCCAGCTTCTTGAAAAAGCCATTGAACAAAAACCAACATTACACTTCCCCTATTCGTTGTTAGGGAGAATTTATGCCGGAAAAGAAGATTACGAAAAAGCGATTCCGCTGCTTGAACAAGCAATTACACTTAAAGCAACCCTCGAAAATTTAAATAACCTTGGGGTCTGTTTTTATTTCACTTCTAGGCTAAACGAGGCGGCTGATAGTTTTTATCAGGCTAGCCTTTTGAGAGGGGAGAACAATTCTAGGTTGCATCCTTTGCTTAGTTACGGAATCTGTTTGGCGCGACTAGGAAAACAAAGCGAAGCAAGGCAAGTCGCCAATGAGTTGCTCCATCTTTGGAAGGAATCGGATTCGGATTTGCATGAAGATGACGTTGCATCAATTTTTTACGAAATCGATGATTTTGCCACTGTCATAAAATTGTATCAGCACACCAAATTACGTTATGCCGCTTATTGGGTCCCTCAGTATTTGTATGCCCTACATCAGTGTGGCGATAAAGCGAAGATGAATGAAGTTTTTGACAAGGTGCTGCTTTTTAACGAGAACGAAATTGAAGAGACGAATAAGGATGATGATGAGGACTGGGAAAAAGGTCAAAAAGCGGTGTACATCGCAGAATTAAAAGCCGATATTTCCTTATACACAACCGTTTTAAAAGAAATAATGGATGACATGTGCCCGCCGTTAGATTATAAACCCAGCATCGAAAGCAACTGCTATTTGTTTGGTTGCACAAGGCACAATAATTCAAACTATCTCGAAAACTAAAAAGATGTTCACTGTGTGAGAAAGCATTTCGCTAAAATGAACCAAAGACATATTGGGTGGTGATCACTATAGATGCTTTGAATTATGGAGATGTTGTACCAGGGAAAAGCATAGGAGCATTTCAAATAAATATGAATGTGGAGCAGCTAATAAATTTGCTTGAGAAGTATCATATTGAGGAAAGATCCAACTGCAAAGTCGTTAAAACATCCACAATGTGGTTTTGGTTAGATGAAGAGAATAAGACGTATCAGATAATGGCACTTGACGGTTTCCTTGGGAAGTATGAAGAGAAAATTGGACTCGGTGATACTATCTCGGATGTAGAAAAGCATTTCGGTATGTCTGTACACGAGTCTTATGTTGTGAAGATAGCAAATGTCAAAGGGATCTGATTTGAATTAAAGGATGTTGATGACTATCATCAGATTTGGGATGAATCGAGTGCACCTATTTGTTCGATTTGTGTTTATAGAGTCTAACTGAACGGTGGTTATTGTGCTAACTGGCAGGCATCACGAGGCTACCATTGAAATGAAACAAATGGCTGATTCGTTACGCTAACGGGTACGTTAGCGCAACAACCAGGTCATTAAAGTAAAGGGTACGATAGGTGAGGAGCTTGCCCCGGGCAGCTCCTTTTTCATTGTGTAAGTAGATAAATGAAAGTACTCAACTCATCAAAGGTAGAAAAAGGGAATAATTTTAATTTCCCGAATATTATTACTTAATGATTTTAAAAACCCTACCTGATTGGAGGCGGTATGTTTGGATATTCATATCCATCCAAAAGATGGCGCAGCCCTCCTTTGGGTTCCATCTGGCACGTTCGTGATGGGAAGTACGGAGTCAGAAGTTCGACAACTCTGGAGGGAGAATGAGTGGCATGAAGAATGGTTTAATGCACAAGTGGGAGGTAAGGATTGGGTAGGAGAATTATTTCCACATGAAGTTGAGATCGATGGGTTTTGGATGTATCGTGATTTAGTAACGATTGGTCAATACTATGATTTTATGCAAGACACAGGACATCTTGCACCGGTTGATGCAACGATACATGGCTCATGGAATAGTGCGTGGCAAGATGGAAAACCTGTGAATGGAACAGAAAAACTCCCCCTTAGTTCTGCTTCCTGGGAAGATGCGGTTGCTTATTGCCATTGGGTAGGGGGGAGACTGCCCTATGAAGCAGAATGGGAGTACGCGGCTAGGGGACCTAAAGGCCGAATCTTTCCTTGGGGAGACTTATGGGAACAACATGCATGCCGTTGCGGTGATGATGTTGCTAACCGATCTTTTCGTTCTAACGATGAATGGAGATTTTGGCTAATCGGGACAGGAAGGGACTCGAATGGTAGACACCCTGCGTCTTCATGGCTTGGGCAACACATCGCTCAAGTTGAAGGGCCGACTGTCGCAGCATTTTATAAAAGAGATGTAACCTGGTGTGGTGTCCAAGATATGGCTGGACAAGTACGGGAGTGGTGTATAGATTGGTACGATCCAGATTATTATGTTCGAAGCCAACGAAAGAACCCGCAGGGTCCGGAACAGCATGGAAGTCGTCCTGGACACGCGCCCTGTAGGGTATTGAGAGGCGGCTCCTGGTCCAGTCCGGCATATACAAGTAGAGGTACTCAGCGTTTGTTTTATCCACCAGATAGACGAGATACTAACGATCATGGATTCAGACCTGTGGTTATTAAAAAATAGGTAACTACCGAGCTATGATGAGATGCTTCGGAGCATTCGCCGCTAGGCCGGCCGAAGTATGACAGGTATCATGGAGCAATTGACAGGAGTATGAATTCTGCCGAACACATCAGCACCACATAACCGCATCATGTCGGATCATTGAGCTAACGGGTACGATAGATTAACAAAGGTCATGTGACGAAGGAGCTGCCGCGGCAGTTCCTTCTTTTGGTTTTTCGCAGTTAAAAACGAATAAGTGGTTATGATATTTAAGCATTAGGCATTAACAAAAAAAACTTTATAATTAAATTCATAGGAGGTGTTTTTTTGGTTGCATGGGAATCGGAAATGATTACAACTAATCGGGGTTCCTTCGAAATGTTTGTTGCTGGGGAGGGTAATCCTATATGCGTAACACATTACTATTCGGCTTTCACGAACCGGGGGAATTATTTTGCAGACTTGTTCACAGAACTTGGAAAAGTGATATTGGTGAATCTAAAGGAGTGTGGTAATTCCGACCGCATTACGAAAGAAAACGAGCTTAGTATGATGGAGTCAATTGAGGATCTTGAGGCAATAAGATCATCACTTGGTTATGATAAATGGTCGTTTGCTGGACATTCAACTGGTGGGATGTTAGGTCTTATTTATGCCATCAATCATGCAGATACTCTTAATAAGTTAGTCATTGTAGGTGCGGCTGCTTCTAACAAATATATGGAGTCCTCAGATAGTATTTATTGCAAAGAAAATCCTCAAAATGAACGTCTGAGGGAAATCTTTTCAATTCTAAATTCCACCGAAACAACTGATGAATTAAAAGCAGAGGCAGCACGAGAGTGGACTGAAATGTCGTTGTATCATCCAGAAAGATGGAATGAATATTTCAGTAAGCCAAGCAGCGGTAGAACTATTCATAAGCGGCTTAATTATTATAATCGGCATCTGTCTTCGTTTGATATTCGAACATCTTTGAAATTAATTAAAACGCCAACTTTAGTGATGTGCGGTAGATATGATGCTCAGTGTCCACTTTCTTTTTCTGAGGAAATACACCGTATAGTGCCAGAGTCAAAGTTTCAGGTATTTGAGAATAGCAATCATAGCCCACATATTGAAGAGCCTGAAAGTTTTAAAGATGAAATTAAAAAGTTTTTAAACTAACGAGTACGATAGTTGAATAACAAATGGATGGGCAGGAAGGGGCAGGTGGTGCTGTGGCGACCTGCTCTTTTTATTAAGCTAACTGGCAGTTTAGCGTGGCGGCCAACCAACTAAGTGGTTGCTTACTCTCAATTGTTGGAAGGTAAGTTCTATTCTTTCGCGAATTCATTAGATATGCCGAAGTTACGAATTTCGCAAAAAAATTGCGGTAGAGCATTGGAAAGAACATTTTAGTTTTCTATATCTTCATAGAAAGGTGATTACGCATGAACCAAAGACCGTCAGAAGAAGAATACGCCGGGGACGCCGGCGAGTATATCCGGTTGGTGCCGGAAGGCAACATCATCGACATTCTGCTCGCCCAGGAAAAGCAAATGACCGAGCTGCTGGCATCGTTGACCGAAAGCCAGAGCGTCTATCGGTATGCGGAAGGAAAATGGACGCTGAAAGAAGTCGTGGGCCACATCGCAGACAGTGAACGCGTCATGTCTTACCGCCTGCTCCGATTTGCAAGAGGGGATCAGACGCCTCTGCCCGGTTTCGACCAGGAATTGTTCATTCCCCCTTTCGGAAGCTGGACAACCGCTCAATTGGCCGAAGACTACCGGGCCGTACGGCAATCGACGATCACACTGCTGCGCGGGTTACCGACGGAGGCGTGGTCCCGCAAGGGCAAAGCCAACAACGTAAGCATTACGGCGCGCGCCCTCGCTTACGGCATGGCAGGACACGAGCTTCATCACATGGGGGTCATCCGAAATCGTTACTTGAGTTAGTCGTCCTTACTTTATGGCACCCTTCCCGCCTCGTTCATAGACTGATATGAAGAGAGGACAAGACGGGTTGAAAAAACAGCAGCGATTGGTTGCTAACTGGAGTTTTGTCAAAAAATGAATAGCCAATAATAATCTCAAACAAGAAGAAGTCATTCAACTATTCCAGCTAATAGCTTGTCAATATTTAATTATTAATAAGCATGCCATGAGGTGATATACTGAAAAAAGAGTATGGCAAAGAACCGTCCTTTATCGCACAGGCAGTTTTACCATATATTTCTAAATTATGCTACTTACTCCAAACGGAAAGCCTCTTTCTTAGTCAGGATGGCAAAAATCCAGTGGATGAGTTTGTTTACACAAGCAATTACCGCTACTTTAAACAGCTTCCCTTCAGCACGTTTCTTATCATAATAAGCCCTTAATTTTTTATTTCTATTGCTTCGAATACCACACCGTACAGCTTGGTAGAGGGCTGTAGGAAGCTTCCTGGAGTCATGCTTCGTGATTTTATTTATTGTTGCTGTAAACTTGCCAGAAGAAAAAACACTTGGATCAATACCGGCAAAGGCCACCAGTTTCTTCGCGTGATCAAACCGATCGATTTCCCCGATCTCAGCTAAAATTGTTGCCGCAATCTTAGTACCAATACCGGGAATCGATTGGATTAAATCATATTCAAGCAACTCTTCAGCCAGGGCATCTACGGATTTATTAAGAGTTGCTAGATGGTCCTGGTATTGAAGAAGCAATTGGATGAGCAACTGCATGGAGATCAAATGGCTTGGAAAAGCCGTCTCCCTAAAGGGATTTCGCTTTGCTGCAGCCGCTAGGTTTTGAGCACGTTCCAAGCACCATGAGACGGATTTGCCGCGTCCAGTAAGACGCCCGATTGCAGTTGTAATCTCCAACTCGGACATGGTTAGGACCTCTTTAGACGTTGGGTGTAAAGCCAGAAATCGAAGGGAAACCTTCGAATAAAGGTCACCAAACACGCCATGATATTCAGGAAAAACTTGATCCAGAATGGCCTGGAATTGTAGTTTTGCTTGAACGTACATCCCCGTTAGAGATTCTTGCTGTCGTGTTAAATAGCGTAAATTCATTAGATGCTGACCCCGCTTTTTGTAGGGTTCAAGCTCTTCTTTATAGAATAGCGTCCCTAATAGATGGGCATCAGCAGCATCCGTCTTCACCCGTCGCAAATTGGTTTTTTTGGCGTTATGTGAGATTAAAAGATTAATGACGATGTTCACATACTGGTGCTCATCCAGAAACTGAACAACAGGGCTATGATAATGGCCTGTTGCTTCCATTACAATGGAGGGACGCACCCCTGCAGCTGACTCCACTCCTTTCAAAACATTTAGAAAAGACGCCAACCCTTCAAGATCATGACTAAACCTAAAAATCTTCCCATGAGGTATCCCACGGTCTAAAAAAGCTTGTGCATGACTCTCTCCCTTGGACACATCCAAACCTATGACTGGATTCATTTCATCACTCCCCTAGTATTTTCACCGGCAGCCCCTAACCTTCTTGTTTTCCACACTATCGCATGTGATACGGGATCAACGTCCCAACCAGCCTAACCATGGTTGAACAAGTAGGGGGGATGAACTGAATAGCTCTCGGGATCCAACTCCCACGGGCAGAATCGTTCGACCCCCGGCTACCGCTATCTTACGACCATACTAAAAAGAGGTCGACCAGAAAGATCTGGTGACCTCATAATACGAACGGGCAGGATAGTTTAATTACTTCACCGAATACTTAGGGAAATGAGAGTATAAACGCGGGGGAGCATAATGGGGAATTTAATAACGAATTTAAAAGAGATTATTGAAGAGTGGGACCCCTATGGTTTGAAACCCAATAATATATATGGGATAGAATCATTTGAGATATTAAAATGTATTCAGAGTAGCAGAACTAGAAATCCTGAACTGATTATCAGCTATCTGCACAATTCTTCAAATGTATTATCCTGATGGCAAATTAAACATCAGTCATAGTGAATATCAAAGCATCGCTAATAAAATTGTAGTAATTTTAGACCAAACATTATTACGCTAACGGGTAACGATAGCATAATCAAAAAGCGACAGCAGCCAGTCAAAGCGACTGGCTGCTGTTCAATTGAAGTAACGGGCAGCATTCCTATTATGAAGAAATACGAGATTTGAGAAACAAAAAGACTCCTTGGTATGATGTTTGTGGGTCCTAGAGCTGGTGAGCGACCGGATCCAAAAACAAACCAAGGAGACTACAACATGCATTCTACTCAAAATGAACGAATTAATCAAATCAGTTCTTCACCCTTAATTGTCGGTGTAGACATCGCCAAATTCAAACATGTGGCTCTGCACAAGACTACCGCGGAGTCGAGTTCGGAAAGCCAATTGCGTTTGAAAATAATCGAGAAGGTTTTGAATACTTCGTTAATTGGTTCAAGAAACTGGGTACGGAGCAAGGCTTCCAGGACGTCATTGTCGGTATGGAGCCTACAGGCCACTACTGGCTGAATCTTGCTCATTTCCTAAGAGAACAGCAAGTGAAGTATGGTGTGGTAAATCCACTACACGTTAAGAAAAGCAAAGAGTTGGACGACAACTCGCCCACGAAGAATGACATCAAGGACGCAAAAATAATCGCTCAGCTGGTCAAAGACGGAAGGTACGCTGTACCCAATCTTCCTCAGGGCGTCTACGCTGAACTACGGGAAGCGATGAAAATTCGCGATCATCTGTCGAGTGATCTGAGCGTGGTACAAGGACGTGTTCATAATTGGCTGGATCGGTACTTTCCCGAGTTCCTTACGGTATTTAAAGATTGGGAGTGCAAATCGGCCATCCATTTACTAAGCCTTTATTTACTGCCGCATGAGCTTGTTTCTCTGTCGGACGAAACCTTGCTGCAGCATCTAAGAGAAGTTGCAAAGCGTGGACTCGGACTTGGGCGCGTGAGGAATTTGAAAGCAGCTGCCAGCCGTTCCGTGGGCATAAAACAAGGTTCACAGCTTGCCAAGATGGAGCTGCGTCTTCTTTTAACCCAATATGAACGGCTCCAAAAGAAGTTTGAAGAATTGGAAGCGCACTTGGATGAACAGCTGATGCAAATTCCGTATGTCCCGTAATTATTAGCGATTAAAGGGATTGGCAGAGACACCATAGCTGGATTTCTCGCTGAAGTAGGGGACATTGAGCAATACCGGCATCCAAAGCAGATCATAAAGCTCGCTGGGCTGAACCTGAAAGAAAACACCTCGGGCAAACACAAAGGGCAAACCAAAATTACGAAGAGAGGCAGGAAGCGACTTCGCGCCTTGCTCTTTCGAGTCATGATGCCGTTGGTTGCTAAGAACGGAGCCTTTAAAGCATTACACGAGTATTATACCAAACGGCCGGATAATCCCTTGAAAAAGATGCAGTCGCTCATCGCCTTATGCAACAAGCTCATTCGGGTGCTGTTCGGCATATTGAAAAAGGGACATGAATTCAATGAAAGCAAGATGATGCAAGATATCCCTCGATTCGCAGCGTTACTGGAGGCAGCTTGAATGCAGGAATGACGAGACATTGAGATCGTAGCGACAACAGATAAAAAAAAGCACGGATGAGTCGGGACGGCGCTAACATACGGACGAAGATCCTGCCGGGCAGCATATCTGACCTCCACCTCATGGACAGGTTGAATGAAGGAATGTGGGAGCATAGACTCTGTGAGACATGGGAGGGTTGACCTCCATGAGCAGATGTGGAGATCCAATAAGTGCAACCATATTTTACCGAAGGAGCCACTTTTTACAGCGAGTGGTCTAGGTAAGGACTTTTTGTGCATTTTCCAGCCCCACATATTTCTTCATCTTCAATTTAGTTCCACTAGAATTTTATCTGGTACACTCGTATTACGATCAAATTCTAAGAATACGTGAGTATTTAAGAGAAAAACGTTTCTCCATAGAGGGAGTTTAACGCAACTTAACTCGCTTGAAATGTGTCAGAACATTACATCATAATTGGAAAAAATTTAAAAATTGGAGGAAGACACATGTTTAAAATGAAACTCCTCATTTCAAGCTGTGCTGTCGTTCTTGCTTCCGCTCTAATAAGCGGTACTGCGTCGATTGCATCGGCGGCGACTACGGCAAAATCTCAGCCGATCCGATTGACGGTGCACGGACAGAAAATTTCATTTGCCTTAAACCCAGTCGTTATTAACGGAAAAACGTACGTAGAATTTCGTACACTGTTCGATAAATTGGGCTATCAGGTCGACTATGATGCTAAAACACGCACCGTGAAAGCTGTAACTGCGGCTCAACGTATCCAAATACCATTTGGAAGCGGAGTCGTGGTCGTTGACAACATCGGACACAGTGCCACAAACAGTGCTAGTGAGCTGAAAATCGTGAATAACCACACAATGATCGGCGTCAGATTTATTGCTATGCTGAGCCGCATGTACGTCGACTGGAGCGGCAAGACGAGAACCATTACGATTGTGGAAAAAGACCCTTCCGTGGCTGAACAAGATTCCAATCCCTATGGTGGATCATAGTCCCTTGTTGCGCTAACTGGGTACAATAGCTTAACCAGACATGAACATGAGGACAATCCTCTATACTTCTTGGTTCGAAATGCGTCCCGCCGCCAAAGGACGACGTAGCCGTTTCGCCTTGTGGCTGCCGGATGATTCGAATATGATGGAAGGAGGACGTTTCAAGTAGATCGACCTAAGGAGGCGAAGATGAACGAAGCCGCTTTTGATATGAAGTTATTTGAGAGCTACAAGCCGGGGTTAACCTCGTATTGTTATCGAATGTTGGGATCCATTGATGATGCGGACGATGCTGTACAGGAAACCTATATTCGGGCATGGCAGAGCTGGGATCGATTCAGACAGGACTCATCCATTAAAACATGGATCTACCGCATAGCGTCGAACTTATGCCTGGACAAGCTGAGGCAAGCGAAGCGCCGTACGCTTCCCGTTGACCTGTCCGACCCGGCGATCAAGATTGTCGAACCGAACGAAACGCTGCCAGACTCGTCCTGGATTTGGCCTTCACCCGAATTTGGAGAAAATCCGGAAGATGCTCTCGTTCGCAAGGATACCCTTCAGCTCTGCTTTATCGCACTCTTGCAAACCTTGCCGCCTCGTCAACGCGCGGTTCTTATTCTGAAGGATGTCTTTGAATGGTCTTCGAAACAAATTGCGGAAACGTTGGGAATGTCGCCGGCAGCGGCGAACAGCGCCCTGCAACGAGCCAGGGATACGATGGACCGAACGCGGCTTCGCTCCGACGAATTTAGTAAGATGGATGTCAATCCCGACCAGAATCTTCTCTCGCGGTATGTGGAAGCGTTTGAGCAATTCGATATCCATGCGCTTGTGTCGTTGTTCCATGAGGAAGGTTGTATGTCCATGCCGCCTTTCGCCATGTGGATAAGCGGGCAAGAAGATTTGTCCGCGTTTTTTGCGCTTACGCGCTGGCATTGCGAGGGGTCCAAATTTTTGCCAACTATAGTGAATGGCGGTTATCCCGCTCTGGCGCAGTATGTGCCGGGTAAGGAGGCATCCGTCCTGGTGCCTTGGGGCATTCACGTGATTGAAGTGAAAGATAATCGGATATTCCATGTTCAAAATTTCATAAATGCAAAATTATTTTCCCGATTAGGGCTTCCGGAACAAATAGACCGATGAATTCGGAGATTGGCATTCGTCTATATTAGTGAGAAACAAAATTCCCGTAAAGAGGTGTCCTTCACAATGGAAACAAGCAATCCAACGAAAGTAACCGTAGAGACCGTCGTTCAAGCCCCTGTAGCAAAAGTATGGAGCTATTGGACCGAGCCGGACCACATTACGAAGTGGTATCAACCTTCCGAGGAATGGCATGCGCCAAGAGCGGAGAACGATTTGCGGGTCGGCGGCGAATTCCTGACAAGGATGGAAGCGAAGGATGGCAGCATGGGTTTTGATTTTAGCGGTATTTACGACGAAGTGAAGCTGCATGAGACGATTGCCTACACATTGGGAGACGGACGGAAAGTGGATATTGCGTTCGTCGATCAAGGCGAGGCCACGAAGGTCGTTGAAATCTTCGACGCCGAGAGCACTAACCCCGTTGAATTCCAACAGGCGGGTTGGCAAGCGATTCTGGATAGTTTCAAACGATATACGGAAGCATCATAAGAATAACGAAACGCGCTCTGCCTCCAAAGGACGGCAGAGCGCGTTTCGCCTTGGATGAAAGAGCAATCGATCTTCGTTTGTTCTGTTCCCTAATCCATTGTTGTTATTGAGCTCTATCGGTAGACGATAGCATCACGACATGACGGCAACCGGTCGCGCGATCGGTTGCCGTCGTTCGTTGAAGTAACGGACAGGATAGTTAAATGATTTAACGAATATGAAAAGTACATTTTGTTTTTCTATAGTGAGGTACTAAAATGGATGAGGTAAAAGCAAGAAAGTGGAGACTTGAACAGCTCCTTAATAAACAGAAGAAGAAAGATGTTATTGGATTTGGAATATTGTTTGATGAATGTATCGAGGCACTAGGGGCGGCAACGGCTATCTTATCTGAAGATAAGAGCAAAGAGATGTATCATTATCTTCAAAAATCATATCCAATCACTTCTTGAGCTCGGATAGATTGGGGACAAATTGATGGCAAAATAAAAATTGAAAATATAATCGAGATTGTACCACAGATTAATCAAGTACTCGGAGAGGTTGAAGAGGAAGTATTTGTTCTCTGGAGTACTGGAAGCCAGCCTGCTTTGAAGTCCCAACTTCGAACAGTATTAAGCGCTATTGATGATGTATTGGCAGTTGGTGCGGACACGTTCGTTTTTTCTCCTTCCAGATTTGTTATCGAATTTCATCATGAGGGAGAAGTAATAATCGGTTTCGAGAACCAGACACTATCTTAAGCTAACGGGGTACGATAGCGCAATGCCCTAAGGTCAGCTTAGTGCAACTTCATCTAAATTAACGCGTTTAACCTTGAGAGGGATAGGATAAATTTTACAACTTTTGATGTAGTATGAGAGTCTCGCAAGGGAATATATGGGGGGATTTCATGGGCATAATTATTATCATTGCGTGCGCAGTAATCGTTTTAGCCATACTCAATATCGATGGGAAGTTGAAGAAAAATTTAGAGAATGATGAACGCATCATTGAAAGGCTTGACATTTTAATTAATATTCAAAAAGATAAGGATAAGATGGAGTGAATTTTGATTGAACTCCCTCGGTACGATTTAGTTTTCTCACGAATGCTCGCTTATTCGCAGGATTTCACCCTTGCCAGAAATACAGAAAAATAGTAAGAGAACTCACGTGGTAGACCTGGACAACATGAAGGCGTGAGGAAATAGAGGGGGAGGTTACAACCCCATTGGATGATATCGGAGAACGGTTTTTAATTAGCCATGGGGCAGTGTCTGCTCCAAAAACAACCAAAAACTTTCCTGGCACCACGTGTATCAGCATTAACCGTGAAATTGCTCATGGTATGGGCGACCTAATAAATATTGATGTTTCCGCTAAACGGCTAGGCTATTTTGCAGATTCGGGGCATTCTTTTCAAATGCCTCCATACAATTCTTCTTTAACGCGTCTCTGCAACTATACCCACAATACAATGATGAAGGTTATTTCTTCACTCAAACAGGGAGTAAAACTGAACGAAATCGGCAGGATTATTGAAACCGAAGCTGAAAAAGGAGGATATAAAGTTATAAATAATTTGTGCAGTCACGGTATTGGGAAATCCTTACATGAGGCTCCGACAGACATTCTTCCTGTTTATAACAAGCACGATAAATCGTACCGAGGGAGTTCAATAGGAAAGGACCATTATGGTCCCTTCTTTTTTTCCATTCCCCTCGAATCAGCATCACCGACTAAATGATCTCTGCGGCGTGCTCCGCTAACGGGCAGTTTTGGTAAAAAAATAAAAAAACTTGTGTAAATTTGTGGGGGGACAGGTTTTGAGATAGCTTGACCTTCTATTGACGAAAATCGAATGATCGTTTATTATACAGTCACGAGATACAAAAATGAGAAAAAGCGAGATGCAATTTTTAGAGCAACGATTCAACTTTTGAAGTCGGGTTTGCGGACATTTCTATGCCAAAATAGACAGGTATGCAAACGTCTCGTCGTCCACACCTCTGATTATCGTTAGACTGTGCTTGCGAAGCGAATCCACGCTAGGAGTGCGCCGATTAAATCTAACGTAAGGGAAGGAAATCACAATGTCTGAAACTTCACTTATCACCTCACCATTTGATGCTTCGTCCACTGCCAGCGATGTTGTTGCAGGGCTCGATCTCACCAACCGTAGAGCCATCGTTACTGGCGGAGCGTCTGGAATAGGCATTGAGACGGCTAGAGCACTAGCCGAGGCGGGCGCCCATATAACGCTTGCTGTTCGCGACCTCAATGCTGGCAACCGCGTAGCCGAAGATATTGCTGCAACTACCGGCAACCAGCTCGTTGAGGTGGCTCTGTTAAACCTTATCGATCGGTCGTCGGTGGCCTCGTTCGTGGCGTCGTGGGATGGACCGCTTCACATATTGATTAACAACGCCGGCGTCATGGCAACGCCAGAGACGCGAACGCCTGAAGGCTGGGAACTTCAGTTCGCCACCAATCATCTGGGACATTTCGCGTTGGCTAATGGCCTTCATGAGGCATTGGTGGCAGCCGGTAGTGCCCGCGTCGTGTCGGTTAGCTCCGCAGGCCACCTCCGTTCACCGGTCGTGTTCGACGATATTAACTTCCTACTTCGTCCCTACGACCCATTTCTTGCTTATGGGCAATCCAAGACTGCTAACATACTATTCGCCGTTGAAGCTTCGAAACGCTGGGCCGACGATGGCATCACAGTTAACGCGTTGATGCCCGGTGCCATTCATACTCCAGGGGTTGCCGGATTACAGATCACCGCCGAGCAACGGGCGAGCGGCCAGGACTTCGTATGGAAGACACCCCAACAGGGAGCAGCTACCTCTGTACTGTTGGCAACCTCGCCTCTGCTCGACGGTATCGGTGGCCGATATTTCGAGGACTGTAACGAGGCAAGACCAAATATGCCCGGAACTCGAACCGGCGTCGCATCTTACGCCCTTGATCCCGAAGCGGCCACGCATTTGTGGCAGGTGTCAATTGACGCGCTGTCCTAGCCATTGTTCGACCCATTGCTTGGTTCTCTAAGCTAGATAGGGAATGACCAGCGTAGCTGACACGAAGTGCGCAGATCGAGACGTCAGTCGTTCTTTACTCTCCAGGTTTTACGGTAACCTCGAATAATCCATAACAGGATTCAACGAACTGGGCACGATAGTTCAATGGTGAAAGGCAGTCGCGATAGGCAATCTTTTTCGGTGTTTGCCGGGGATTGCCTTTTTTTTGTTGGGCTTGTATACATATCACGCTCCCGTACGTTTTATTACATGAGATCGAGGAGGCTGCTACAGAAAGCAGCGAAATTCCGGATGTCATCTTGCTGCGAAAGGAACGAAGTGAAGAGATCCAACTGGTGATGGAAGTGCCGGTCCCGATCCAGCATTATGTGTAATACGATTGACCGGATAATGGTAAAATTGAGCTAAGCTTTCTTTAACAACTAATATGAAAGGAGATTACAATGGATGAGCAATGGAGGATAGCTAAACATGATCCAGAATGGAAAAGGCTGTTCAATGATATCGCTGCAAAATTAAGAACTTCATTGGGAAATTTGGCAATTCGTATTGATCATGTCGGCTCCACTTCGATTATTGGTTTGGATGCAAAGCCAATCATTGATATCCAGATATCTGTTTTAAATTGCTATGACGTTTTAAACTATAAGACCAAGATTGAAAAAGTAGGTTTCGTATTAAGAGGAGAAAATCCAGACAAAACGAAGAGGTATTTTCGGGAACTGCAAGGCTCTCGAAGAACTCATATTCATGTAAGGCAAGCGGGTAGTTTTTCAGAACAAATTACTTTGCTCTTTAGAGATTATTTACGCGTACACCCTGCAGATTGTGTAAGGTACGCTCAGGAAAAGCATCGATTAATGGAGCTTTTTAAGAATGAACGCCCAAAATATGTTGAAGGAAAAGGACAGATCGTTTGGGATATTATACAGAAAGCTCATATTTGGTCGCAAGAAGCGGGCTGGAACCCAGGTATATCAGATATGTAAGGTTACCTTATTTATATCCAGAGCTCCAAGGAGGATCAGAATTACTTCCATAATCTGTGCTGTGGAGCTTTTCCAGTGGACCAGTTTATTTGCATAAATATTACAATTATTTCGCGAATGGTAGGAGTAACAAAGTTTATGATTACAGGAGGCTGCTTATGTTGAAATTATTCGAGTATAACTGGCAAGTTCGCAAAGATTGGTTTGACTGGTGCGATACGGTGAGCGAGGAAGAGTTGATGAAAAAACGGACCGGCGGCATAGGATATATCCTTCCCACGCTATATCATATTGTGGCAGTCGAGTATGGCTGGATATGCGGTGGAATACAAGAAAAAGCGGTTGAAATCCCTCCGTTCGAGGAAGTGGCCAGCTTGCAGCAAATAAAAGATTTTTCCGACCGTTGCCACGTGGAACTCGCTCCATTTGTCTATGGTTGGAATGACAGCCTGGAAGACAGCATTATGATTGATATCACGGATGAAGGGGAACGGGAAGCCCATAAATACGGGGAAGTGATGCGGCACGTGATCGCCCACGAGATCCACCATATCGGTCAATTGTCTGTATGGTCGCGAGAAATTGGAAAGAAGCCGGTTACTGCAAACTTGATTGGCAGAAGGTTATTCGATATTTAACGTTGATAAATTCTATTGAACGAACGGTCAGGATTGTTCCAATAGCGGGTATTGTGATATGGCAGCTGGTCAACATGTTCGGCTGCGTTTTGATTCTAAAATAATCACGGTAAAATTGGGAATTCTATATTGAATCGTGTTATTCTCAGTCGCGAGCGATACTATTCGCTTCAAACAAAAAAGCTTTTAAATCCTGAATGATTGGAACTGGACGAAATGTATGATTACCATGCCCTTTATGACCAATACCGCCCGTTGCTTTTCTCTATCGCCTACAGGATGCTCGGATTGTCTCAGGACGCCGAAGATATCGTTCAGGACGTGTTCGTAGCATTACAACAACAGAATAGTTGTGAACTCATTAATATAAAAGCGTATCTTTGTAAACTTGTCACCAATCGCTGCCTGAACGAGCTCAAATCATCGCGCAAGGCAAAGACCACCTATATCGGCCCATGGCTGCCTGAGCCGATCGTATCTGCGGTAGAAGGCAATCCCGAGGAGGCGTTTGAGCTTAAAGATGACATCGCCTACGCCTATCTAGTCGTGATGCAGCGACTGACGCCGATGGAAAGGGCCGTCTTTGTACTGAGGGAAACACTCGGCTTCGCTTTCGAGGAAATTGGAGAATGGATCGGTAAATCTGAGATTAATTGCCGGCAGTTGTTCAGTCGCGGAAAACGCAAGCTGGACACAAAAAATAACGACGCCGTGGTGCCGATTTCGCCATTAAAACCTGAATTCCAGGCACTTAGTGCATCGTTCAGCGCAGCTTTTCGCGCTGGAGATATCGCCGCCATTGTTGAATTACTTAGTGAAGACGCCATCTTGCTGACAGATGGCGGCGGCAAAGTAAGAGCTGCCATTAACCCGATTACTGGCCGGAATCGCGTCCAGGCTTTGCTGACCTATTCCATTTCTAATTATCTCCGGGAAGGGACTGTCAAGAAGGTAGTGGTCAACGGCCATGACAGTTTTATGGTGATGTTTGATGGTAAACCGTTCGCCGTATACTCCCTCGCTTTAAATCCTGACGGTTCGGCCATTTCTCGTGTATATGTCATGATGAATCCGGACAAACTTCAAAGCGCTGCCCGTTTGCTCGAAAGGCAATCCTAAATTTTTTATAGATCATTGTCACAGATATGTTCCTTCAGTTGTCTTCTTTGATGTACAAACTAAAAGCAAGTTTAAGGAGGAAGTTATTGATGACGAATTTAATCGCAGATATAAAGATTCCTGATAGTAAACTAGCCGTTGAAGCGGCTGAATTATTGCGTGAGCATGCCGACGACCTTCTGTGGAACCACTCGAACCGGGTATTTCTGTTTTCGGCTATGAAGGGTAACCTTAATCAAATGAAATACGATTCTGAATTGCTTTATATCAGTTCGCTTTTCCACGATCTCGGCCTTACTCCCGCATTCCGAAGCACGGACAAACGCTTTGAGGTCGACGGGGCTAATGCTGCCCGCGATTTTCTTAAAAGTCGCGGCGTCCCGGAAGATTCCATTCGGCTTGTATGGGACGCTGTTGCCCTGCATACATCCATCGGAATCGTCGAATATAAGGAAACCGAAGCGGCGCTTATGAATTTTGGCGTCGGTTATGATGTGGTCGGGAAGAACTTCGATTTCATCTCAGCAGAAGCGCGGCAGCAAGTCGTCAAGGCTTTTCCTCGCAACCAGTTCAAACACGACATCTTACATGCATTCTTGGAAGGCTTCAAGCACAAACCGGAAACCACCTACGGAACGATTAACGCCGACGTGTGCGAACTGCTTCTTCCGGGATTTGAGCGTCCCAACTTTTGCCATCATGTCCTTCATTCCCCATGGGATGAGTAATTGACTTGAATGAACGGTTGCCTTTGTTCAGTTAACGACTAGAATTGCATAGCTTTTCCGATCATTCTGAACACTCCCTCATTTTTCTTATGTATTGATCTTGCCAGAGCGGATCTTTGCAGATCAGTGGCCTTCTTCACGAAAATGAGATGACAATCGCCACATTATTCGTCGCTAGTGTTCTCATGATTAAGTAGCAGGGCGCATCATGCTAACGGGTACTTTTGTTCAATAAAACAGCAGCAGTCCAGGACTTTATTTCTCGTCCATGGCTGCTGCTGTTTCGTTTTTTGAGTCAGTCTAATACTTATTTTCGGAGTCTCACGGTGTTGTAATTAGAAAAACCGCGCGGATTCAATACGTTCAGTCTCGATAATATATCTATTCCTTACTGCTCATAGGTCAGCGATCCGAGTTGTTGGACTGCTTCCAATATATACAGCTCATGTTCCATAACGTTTTCCATCTCCTTTCAATTGCAATGAGGTGTGTTGTGGTTTAACACCCGTGCAATTCAAACGCCTCCTCAAATATGTACCGGAAAATGTCTTATTACAATAAAGTGAACCTGCAAGTGTCAAGCATATAAAAAATAATTCTTATTCACGAATCCTAAACACAGCGAAAATAATTCATCCTCGACATTATGGGTTATGTCGTGTTATTTTTTTCAAATTACAGTACATTTTGTTATGTATACATCGCAATTAATATTTCTTTAACGCTCGAAAGGAGAAAAGAATATCAGCAAGAGAACAGAATTCCTTTATATGTCGGAACCAGATGTCATCAAAGCTGGTGTTCTGGATGCGAAAATGGCATTCCGTGTTGGTATGGATGGTCACCACAACCCCATTTTGACTCGGATGGAGAGTCCGATTTCATGGTAACCCTGTATTCTACTATCTTATGCAAAGAAGGTTTTATCACAAAAGTATGAATAAAAAGGAGCGGAAGTGATGTTTGAAATAAAATCAGATCGTTTGCGTGTTGAGATTGCGCACCCGAATGAAGCACCAAATATAACTACGCGTTTCGACCGGGCGGGATTTATAACCGAAATCGTGCTTGATGAAGTGCATCGTTTCTGCGCCACGGAGCCTAATAATCTCTCCCATCCGTCTTCCGGTGGACGCGGGCTTTGCAGCGAATATTTATTCGATGTCAGCGCAGAGGCAAAGATAGGTGAGTTTTTTCCCAAATTCGGCGTCGGTCTTTTGAAGAAGTTCGAAAACGCACCGTATAAATTCTGGGAAAGATACGAAGTCGAGCAGTACCGCATTCGTGTTGAGGAAAGTAAGGGCAGCGCCAGATTCATAACGGAACCGCGACTTTGTATTGGCTATGCAATAAGCCAAAAGAAAGATATATCGGTTAAGGATAACATGCTCATCATGCAAATCACGGTTAAGAACGAGGGAGAAAAGCCGATAAGCATCCGCGAATATTGCCATAATTTCCTTTCAATAAACTCAATGGCCCTTGGGCCGGATTACAAAATACGAATGGATTCGATCAAAGATATGGGGAAAGACGTGCTAAACGGGCATATAAAAGGTGATGGACATGGATTTACCTTTGCGCAATATTCACCTTCACCTGCCTCTGCAAAGGTGACGCTGGAAGAGATACAAATAGGCAACCCCAAAATATTTGAATGGTCGATGATAAATGAAGCCTCCGGCGCCCGTGTAGACGTAAAGGACGAGATTGATATCTGCGGCATGACGATGTGGTGCGCAGATCATATAGTAAGCGTAGAAACCTTTCACAAGCTGGAGCTTGCGCCGGGTCAAAGCAATACATGGCAGCGCACCTGGATTTTTGACAACATATGAAAGAACTATTGCCCTTTATCGGTTTTCATTGGTCCACCTCTCTTGTTACTGGGATTCTGAACTGTACCCCGTCAAGTAGACAGTACAAAAAATAAAGAACGCTTAAGCGGCCTTGGTCCTGAATGCCATGGGACTGAGGCCGTTTAATTTTGCTTGTAATCGCTCGTAATTTGCCCTGCTTCTATTTGTCTATCAGCAAAAAGAACCCTGTATGCTCAATGGTTTCCAGCAGCTCTACAACACTCTTTTTGTCAAATTTCCTTAAAAGGTTTGAAATATGGGTCTTCAATGTCGTCATTTCAGTAAAACGGACTTCAGCTATTTCCTTATACTTCATGCCGGATCGCAACAAGTGCAGTATATCCATTTCTGACGGCGTGAGTTTCAGAATTACCTGAATAGTATATGAAAGGTTCTCTTGGGCGTTTTTCAACTGGATATATTCCTTCCTCAAATACTCTGCGGCTTCCGGGTGTATGATAGAGCGGTTTTGCGCAGCTCGTATTATGGTGTCGGGTAAATCGGGTTCAGAGACCCCTTTTATGAGGTAGTCGGACGCGCCGAATAGAAACGCGTTGGAGATGTAATAGTCGGAATTCTGGACTGTATAGATGATAACTTTGGTATTTGGCCGCAGCTTGATTATCTCGCGCATAGCGTAAAGCCCCGCGAGTCTGGACTCTATTTCAATATCCATTACCGCAACGTCAGGAGCGTTATTGGCGGCGAAAGCCACCGCTTCATACCCGTTACCAACAGAACCAACCAAAACAATAGCCGGATTGTTAGCCATAATGCGTGTTAGCTTATTCCGCGTTTGTTCCGAGCCGTCCACAATTAGAACTTTTATAGGGTTAACAGTCGTCTTCATGAGATCACCTTCCTGACGAAGTTGTGTAGGCAGCAGGTTGCGCTAGATAAAGAGAGTAAACGAATCTGGAAGCGTTTACAGGAAAGATGAACGACTTGAAGGCGGGATGGCTCCAAAATAAATTCTATTCTATTAATATAGATCCAAAAAGTCTAATGAAAATTCATACTTGACAAGTAGAAGTTAGCATAAAATTTCAATTAATAATGCTTTAATTAAGCCAAATGCACAAAACATGCTCAATATTATCAATCTATTAACATCAAAGCTAGTGAAAAACTTAATCTGTGAAAAACTTAATAGTTCTTGGAGATAAGGGTATGCTCGCAAGTTTTTTCATCCTTTACAATAAAGTCGTTTGAAAATTAAGATGAAATCATGAAATTCAACCAATCGAAAGGACGATTCTTATGGAACAGGCAATGCAGCAGTATCATGATATGTTGCGGGAGATGTACAGATATTATCGCAGCCAGCCTTCATATATGGAGAGACTGCTTTCTAGAAGAAAGGAAATAGTTGGGGGTTTCGCACATTTTTATAACGAACAGAAACCGGATCGGATTTACCTGATTGGAAGCGGTTCCAGCCTGAATGCCTGCAAAGCGGCAAGTGAATATATGGAAACTATCCTGGGGGTGGAAATAACCTGCGCGCCGCCCAGCAATCCGCCGGTCATCCGGGGTTCGCGCCCGCTTGTTCTGGCGGTATCTCAGGGCGGCAAGTCGTCTAACACCGTGACTTTGCTGGAAGAGCTGCGAGGCGGAGTCCAGACCGTATCGTTTACAGCGGGCGTTGACAATCCCGTTGCGCGCATAGCAGATTTTTCTGTAGACATCTCGGTGGGCGACGAGACTGTAGGCCCAAAAACCAGAGGTGTTACAGGAACGGTGCTTTGCCTATACCTTGCCACGCTCGAAGCTGCGCTGTTATGCGGGAATTTAAGCGAGGCGGGGTATGGCAAAGAAATCGGACTGCTGGAAGAAACGATAGGATATGGCGAGCAAAACTTGGAGGCGTGCGAGGACTTTTACCGCGTTCATCTAGACGATCTGAAAACAGCTCGGCATTTCCTGTTTGTGGGTAAGGGACCGGCGGCGGCCGTGGGCGAGGAAGACGCGCTGAAAGTGTTGGAAACCCTTTGCTTACCCAGCGCCGGATATGAGTTTGAGGAATTCTTGCATGGCCCGCCTATTTGTATAAATGAGGAAACCGCCTTATTCCTCTTCAATTCTGGAGACAAAGACAGCGTCCGGATGAAAAAAATGGCGGACATCACTCGCAAGGCCAGCAAAAACAGTTACATTATTGATCGAACCGGTTCCATGCAGGGCGATCATATACTTCGGTTGAACGCGGGAGACAGTAAATTCATGTCGCCATTCGTGGATATTTATTTTGGACAGCTTATATCGTCGCTACTAACCCAGGAGCTGGGGATAGTCCGCCACCCTGCCATACGTTCAATAACTTCTGATATGGACACTAAGACATCGGATTCGGGGAAGTGATGGTTCTGTATGAAATACGTAATCGGCGTAGATGACGGAATGACAAAATATGTAATTAAAGCAATGGATTTGGAAGGGAGGACGCTGGCGGAAAAATCGAGAGGCGCGATCAACCGCAAAATAGTAGGAGAGAAAAAAGCCGAACGCTTAGTATCCGAAGTGACCGAAGCTCTTTTGAATGATTTCGGCGCTAAAATAGAAGACTGCAAATGCGTTGTCGTCGGCGCGGTGGGTATTGATTCGTCCGGAGACCTTTTAGTCGTAGAGAGTTTTTACGCAGCACTGGGCTTTCCTTGTCCCATCTTCTGTATGAACGACGGAAAGGTAGCGCTATACGGGGCGACGGGAGGCGTCGGCGTCGTGGCAATTTCAAGCGCGGGTTCTATTGTGGTCGGTCGGAATGAAACGGGAAAAATAACGCGCTCAGGAGGATATCCTCTCACCATTATGGGCAACGAAGGCTCCGCTCAGTGGCTCGCCGTTATGGCCCTTAAGCATATGTCAAGGTGGGTGGATGAAAGCGTTCCCACCACAAAATTGGTTATGAATATGATCGAACACTTCCACGGATTTGACTCAAACAAACTGATTAAGTGCGCAAACAGCCTCCGACGCAATTTGATTAAGCCTGAAATGGCCTCTCTGGTATATAGCGCGGCAATCGATGGCGACGAGGCTGCCGTGGATATTTTGCGCAAAGGTGCCAGGGAACTCGTCAATGTGTCGCGGGAAGTGGTTCAGAAGCTGGAATTTGAAAAAGAATCCGCTTTTGTGTGTGGAATGTGGGGTAGCGTATTTCATGATTCAGCGATCTTTGCGGATGAGTACAGGCGGCTCTTTTTGCAGGAATACCCTAATTCCAGCCTGGTATGTCCACAGGTTGATGGCGCGGACAGCGCGGCCCAGATGGCTTTGGATTATTTAGGCGGCGGAATACCGTTTATAACTGAGCTTGAGGAAAAATAACCAATAGGAGGAGGCCAGAGTATTGAGCACCTCATTTACGGAAAGAACGCAAACGCAAAAATTCAGAAACCTTTTGAGATTGATTTGGAAATACAGGATGGTTTACACCTTATTGGCTCCGGGCCTTATCTGGTATATCATTTTTGTTTACGGACCCATGGGTGGACTTACCTTAGCTTTTAAAAGCTATCAGGTGAGCGGCGGAATATGGGGCAGCCCGTGGGTTGGCATGGAGAACTTCAAATATATATTTGTGGATCAGGCGTTTATACATTCGGTAGTTCGTACCTTGGAAATCAACTTGGGAAGAATGGTCTTTCAGTTCCCGATGGCAATTGTGATTGCCCTTCTTTTAAATGAAGTGATTTTCCTAAGGATGAAAAAAAGTTTGCAAACGATACTCACGTTTCCGCATTTTTTATCATGGGTGGTACTATCAAGCGTCCTGATTACTATTTTGTCTTACGACGGGTTTGTTAACGGCATTATTAAGGCGTTTGGCCTTAAATCTTTTAATTTTTTAGGAAATGAATCCATTTTTGTCCCCTTGCTGTACATTACTGAGATCTGGAAGAGTTCAGGCTGGGGGGCAATCATCTACCTGGCGGCCATATCTGGCATTGATGCAGAGCAATACGAGGCCGCGGCCATTGATGGGGTAAACCGGTTTCAAAGAATGTTTCACATTACGGTGCCCGGTATTATGCCCACGATCATTGTTATGTTTATCCTCACCATGGGCGGTCTGATGTCCACAGGATTTGATCAGATTTTCAATCTGAGCAATGACGCGGTACGCGGCGTAGCTGAAACTTTGGATATGTATATTTATAAAATCTCATTCCAAAGCGCGCCGGATTTTTCTTACTCAACGGCGGTAAGCCTTTTCCGTTCCGTAATTAATATGGCATTGTTATTGGCGGCTGACCGCATCGCAAAACTGATGGGTAAAGATGGCTTAATGGGCTAGAGAGGAGGCGAGGGTCATATGAAATCAACTAAAAGCTTGAAAAGAAAGACGATAGGCGATTATCTTATTCCTGCTATTTTGATTATATGGGGATTAATAGTTTTGTTTCCGTTTTTCAGCGTTATCGTCATTTCCTTTACATCAGAGGCCGAATACATTAAAACCCCGTTGCTTCTCTTCCCAATGGAACCGACGCTGGAATCGTATAAACGGATATTTGAGGACGGGCGTATCGCGAGCGGTTATTTTACTACATTTAAGCTCCTGGCAATGTCGTTGCCGCTCAGTTTATTTCTTACCACAAGTTTTGCTTACGGGATGAGCCGCAAAAATTTTCCCGGGCGCAAATTCATCTTCTACTTTGTGTTGATCGCTATGATTTTTGACGGCGGAATCATCCCTTTGTATATGCTAATGAAGGATCTGCACCTGGTGCCCAATAATTTATGGGCTGTTGTTCTGGCAAACACAGTGAGTACCTTTTACATGATTCTCATGCACAATTTTTTCAAAGCCCTGCCTGATTCGCTTATGGAATCAGCGAGGATAGACGGAGCGGGGGAATGGCGGATTCTTGCCAATATTGTTTTGCCGCTGTCCGCGCCCGTACTTGCCACAATAACCTTGTTCTACACAGTGGACCGCTGGAATGAATGGTTTCACCCTATGCTTTTTTTGCAAAGAGGGGAGCTTCAACCGCTGCAACTGGTGCTGCGAAGCATTGTAATCGATGCGCAAATGGACATGGTGAAAACCGGCGGGAACACGATCGAGCTGGCGTCAAATTTCGCTATGGGAGTAAAAACGGCCGCTATCATATGTACCATGCTTCCGGTTATGCTATTCTTCCCGTTCCTGCAAAAATACTTTGTGAAGGGTATTATGGTCGGCGCGGTAAAATAACAATATTGCGCCGAATTGTAATATATAAAAAAAAGGGAGGATAATTTTTTATGAAAAAAACAAAGACACTCACGTCTCTGCTTGTGACGGTCATGCTGGCCGGTGTTGTTTCAGCATGTTCGTCAAATGAGACCACGTCCCCGGCCGCATCCGCACCGGCGCCGTCGGGAGCCACGGGGCAAGAACAAAATAAGTATGCCGAGCATATGACAATTTCGTATGCCGTCGGCAGTAATAACCTTGAAGTAAACGACGATGATTTTGCGAAAATTTGGAAGGATAAGTTCAACTTTGATTGGGAAATCAGGCCGGTAGCATCCAATAACAACAGTGAAACATTTCGCATCTGGATCAATTCCGGCGATATGGCCGATATCGGGAGCTGGAACTATAATCATTCAGAGTATGTATCTTATGTAAAGCAGGGACTGCTTAAGGAATTGCCTGAAGGCTGGCGTGAGAAGTGGCCGAACCTCGCCGCATCCCAAGATGCGACAGGAATTGCCAAATATGTTTCGGATCAAGTGGGCAGTGACAATATTCTGTTTAAGCCTATCATGGGTGACAACTATCCGCTTGACACGCTGATCGACAACTCGGGAATGTGGTACCGCGCAGATTGGTTCCGTGCCGTTGGCGCCGAAATAAAGGATTCTTACAGCATTACTGAACTCATGGATATCGCGATGAAGGTCAAGCAGCAGGATCCCGGTAAAGTAGGCAAGGCGCTGATTCCTATTATCTTTCCCACATCGGACCTTCCTCATCTCTTCATTCACCCCAACGCTACACATTACCGGGATGTCTCTCAGTTCTACCAGGATGCTGACGGAGTGTTTCATTGGGGACTCGCCGATCCGGATATCCTGGTAGGGTTGAAGCTGTGGCGGCAGGCCTATGACGAGGGGCTGTTGCATCCTGAATTCTACAATCTGCCAGGCGGAAGGGAAACGGAAGCGCAACTGAGTACCGCCGGCGTTGCTGCGATGAATGCCTCCTCGGGTATGGGCTCCGTGGGCACCCGGCAGGCCAGCTTTATGAGCACGAATTTAGACGTTGATCCTGACGAGGCGTTGAACTTTGCGTTTATTACGGATGACAAGGGCACATATCGGGCCAGTGAAGCCCCCAACTTCGCCGGTAGTCTTATATTCAACCCGAAACTGGATGATGCCAAGTTTGAACGCATACTCGACATTCTCGACGAGTCCGCTTCCGAGGAAGGGCAGAAACTCATTAACATGGGTATTGAAGGCACTGACTGGGAAACAAAGCCCGACGGCACGATTGCTAACTTGAACGGGGACATCCAAATTTCCGACAAATACAAGAGTATCCAGGACTTATGGCCCAACCTGGTCCGTCTGCGCGACGATTATCAGTTGGTTAATCCGACATTGCCGCAGATTTGGCGCGATAAAGGCCTCAATCAGTATACTGAGAAAGCCAAGGTCATTGATTTCAATAATCCCGAGACTTTTGCGAAACTCGACCCGGACGTATACTTTTATAATTCACCCGCGCGTACCCGCGCTGTCATGGACCTCAATGCAGAATTAGCGGGAATTGTTCTGAAAGGACCTGATGTAGAGGCCAACTGGAAAGCTTGGGTCAAAGCAAAGATGCCACTGATTCAGCCTGTTCTGGATGAGCTTACCGCGATGAAGAAAAAATAGGAGATAAAGAGAAAAGTCAAAAACACCATCCCGTTTGATTGATCCGGTAAAACAGACAATAAACAAGAAGCCCCCGGTTGCAGGATAATAAACCTGCAGCTGGGGGTAATGTTGGCATGAAAATTGTTGCTATGTATGGTAGAACGGCCAACTACCCCGAAGGGACGATGTGGAGTGAGCGGAAGAAAGAAGTTATTCATTGATGGCAGGTGGGTTGAAGCTCAAAACTACGAGAGTCTCAAATCGCCCTACTCAGAGGAGACGATCGCTGAAATTCCTCAAGCTACGATACAGGAGACCGAATCTGCTATCGCCGCCGCCGATCGTGCCGCTAAGGTCATGGCTGCGATGTCGAGCCATCAGAGAGCCGAAATTTTGGGTAAAGTTACATCGCTCCTGACCGAGCGAGCCGAGGAGGCAGCCCGGCTGATCGCCGCGGAAGCCGCCAAACCGCTTGCCATGGCCCGCGCGGAAGTGCAGCGTACCATCATGACCTATAAGTTTTCCTCAGAGGAAGCAAGGCGCATTCACGGTGAGCAATTCGCGGTTGACGCCGCGCCTGGCGGGGAAAACCGGACAGCCTACACCGTCAGGGAGCCGCTGGGAGCCGTCGGTGCCATTACGCCATTCAACTTTCCGATGAATCTTGTCGCCCATAAGGTCGGGCCTGCGATTGCAGCCGGCAATTCGGTCGTTTTGAAACCCGCTTCGCAAACCCCGCTAAGTTCGTTTTTCGTGGCGGAATTGTTTGCTGAAGCCGGTCTCCCCGACGGAGCATTAAATGTTGTGACGGGGAGTGGAAGGACAGTTGGCGACAAGATCGTGACGGACCCGCGTATCAAAGCCGTGACGTTTACGGGAAGTCCGGAAGTCGGAATGGAAATTCGCAGCAGAGCGGGGTTAAAGCGGGCGACCTTGGAACTCGGCTCGAATTCGGCGTTGATCGTCGATCGGGACGTTGACATCGACGAAATTATTGCCCGTTGCGTCATCAGCTCGTTCAGTTTCCAGGGGCAGGTGTGCATTTCGCTGCAGCGGATTTACGTTCATGAAGCGATTTACGACACGTTTGTCAACAAGTTCGTAGAAACGACACACAAGCTGACCATCGGAGACCCGCTGGACGAAAGGACCGATCTTTCCGCCTTGATCAGCCGGAAAGACGTCGAGCGAACGTTGAGCTGGATTGAGGAAGCCAAACAGAACGGTGCGGTGATCGCCACAGGGGGAACCGCTGAACGCAATATTGTTCTGCCTACGGTTTTGCTCGGAGTCGATCCGAAGACGAAAGTTTCCTGCCAGGAAGCTTTTGCGCCTGTCGTGCTAATCAATAAGGTGAAATCCGTTGAGGAGGCCGTGAATTACATCAACGACTCGCGCTTCGGACTGCAAGCCGGCATTTATACCTCGAACATGCATAATGCTTTCAGCGCGGCAAAAACACTGCATGTCGGAGGTGTGATGCTCAACGATACACCTTCTTTTCGGGTGGACCAAATGCCCTACGGCGGCGTGAAAGACAGCGGCATGGGCCGCGAGGGAGTCAAATATGCCGTTGAGGAATTGACGGAAATGAAGTTGATCGTGATTAACCATAATATAACGCACGCCCGTCAATGAGAGGGGATTCACCATGATTATCGGGATTCCAAAAGAAATCAAAAATAATGAGAACCGTGTCGCCATTACGCCATCCGGAGTGTTGAGCTTGGTCGGACGAGGTCATCAGGTATTCGTCGAGTCGGGCGCCGGAGCGGGCAGCGGTTTTGCGGATGAGGATTATTCGAAGGCCGGAGCGCAGATCGCGGCGGCGTCCGATGTTTGGTCGCAGGCGGAGATGATTCTCAAGGTCAAGGAGCCGCTGCCGTCGGAGTACATGTATTTTCGAGAAGGGCTGATTCTGTTCACGTATTTGCATTTGGCAGCCGAGCGCAAGCTTGCCCAAGCTCTCGTGGATAGCGGCGTTACCGCTGTTGCGTATGAAACGGTGGAGACAGGCGGGAGGTTGCCGCTGCTTACCCCGATGAGCGAAGTGGCCGGCAGAATGTCGGTGCAGATCGGCGCGCAATTTTTGGAAAAGCCGCACGGTGGAATCGGAATTTTATTGTCCGGCATCCCGGGAGTCAAACGCGGCAAGGTGACAATTGTCGGTGGCGGCGTCGTCGGAACGAATGCGGCCAAAATCGCGATCGGGCTCGGCGGAGAAGTCACAATTATCGATTCCAATCCTGATCGGCTTCGCGCGTTGGATGATCTGTTCGGAAAATCCGTGAACACGGTGATCTCGAATCCGGCGAACATCGCGGAATGCGTGAAGGAGTCGGATCTGGTCATCGGAGCGGTACTCATTCCCGGTGCGAAAGCGCCCAGACTCGTCACGGAAGAAATGGTCAAGACGATGAAACCCGGCTCCGTCATCGTCGACGTCGCCGTAGACCAGGGAGGTATTTTTGAAACGGTCGACAGCGTGACGACGCATGACAATCCTACTTATATCAAGCACGGCGTTGTTCATTACGCGGTCGCCAACATGCCGGGTGCGGTGTCGCGGACTTCCACCATCGGACTTACCAACGTTACGATGCCTTATGTCCTGGAAATCGCGGACAAGGGATTGGCAAGCGCGGTGAACGGGAATCCTGCCTTGGCCAAAGGCTTGAATGTAACGGAAGGACAGGTCACCTGCGCTCCGGTCGCAAGAGATCTCGGCTTCCCTTACGTTCCTTACGAGAAGATACTGCTGGTAAACACCAAATAAACCGGATCCCAGGGAAATAGGGAGCGGGAGTGGAGGGTTAACAACGTGAACGTTTTAGAAATCGCCGTCCTGCCGGGCGACGGCATCGGCAAGGAAGTGATGCCGGAAGCGCTCGAAGTGCTGCGCTGCATCGCACAGATTCACGGCGGTCTTCGATTCGATTTTGTCGAGTTTCCGTGGAACTGCGAATACTACTGCGAGACGGGCAAAATGATGCCGGATGACGGGTTGGACACACTTGCGGGCTTCAATGGCGTTTTTCTCGGTGCGGTCGGCGATCCGCTGCTCGTGCCGGATCACATCTCGCTTTGGGGATTGCTGCTTAAAATCCGCAAAGGCTTCCGCCAGACGATCAATCTCCGCCCGGCCAAGCAATTAAAAGGCGTCGCTTCGCCGCTGGTGAACCCCAAAAACTTCGACCTGATTGTCGTTCGGGAGAACAGCGAAGGAGAATACAGCGAGATTGGCGGGAGGATTCATCAAGGCGAGGATGAAGTCGCGATCCAGAACGCTGTATTTACGCGCAAAGGGTCCGAAGCGGCGATGCGCTATGCCTTCGAGTTGGCGCAGAAAAGAAGCGGACATGTGACGAGTGCAACCAAGTCGAACGGGATTTATCATACGATGCCGTTCTGGGATCAGATTTTCAAGGAAGTGCAAACCGACTATCCTGAAGTGAAAACCAGCTCGTATCATATCGATGCGCTTGCCGCGTTTTTTGTCAGCCGTCCGCAGCTGTTCGATGTGGTGGTGGCCAGCAACTTGTTCGGCGATATCTTGACCGATCTTGGGGGAGCCATTATGGGAAGCATCGGAATCGCCCCTTCCATCAATATCAATTTGGACGGCAAATATCCATCCATGTTCGAGCCGGTACACGGTTCCGCGCCTGATATATACGGCAAAGGCATCGCAAATCCCGTCGGCCAGATTTGGACGGCGAAGATGATGCTCGACTATTTTGGCGAAGAGGAACTCGGAACCTCGCTTCTTCAGGTCATCGAAGATGTCATGGAAAGCGGGATTCGTACGGCGGATGTCGGCGGAACGGCATCGACGCAAGAGGTCGGGGAAGCGATCCGGGAAAGGCTTCGTCGTTTGAATTAAAGAGAGCAGCAATGGGTTGAATTGTACCCTTTTCATTATAAATTCGGCGTGAGGAGAAGAAAGATGGCTGATAATCAACGATTGATGGAACTGGATCGTAAGCATATTTTGCATCCGACCAGCCCGATTAAGGATCATTACGAACAGGGACCGTCTGTCATCATGCAGCGGGGCGAAGGCATTTATGTGTACGATACCGAAGGAAAACAGTATCTCGACGGGTTATCCTCCCTATGGAACGTCAATGTGGGCCACGGGAGGCAGGAACTGGCGCAAGCGGCTATGGAGCAAATGAGCAAGTTGGCCTACAGCCACTCCTTCAACCGGTTTTCCCATGAGCCAGCCATCCTGCTGGCCGAGAAAATAGCGTCTCTCGCGCCAGCCGACTTGAACGTCTGCCATTTCACATCGGGCGGCTCGGAATCGAACGATACTGTATTTAAATTGATTCGCCATTATTTCAAATTGAAGGGCGAGACGAACCGCTATAAAATCATCGCCCGCTATCGCGCCTACCATGGCGTGACGATGGGCGCGACGAGCGCAACCGGCATCCCGGTATTCCGCCAGATGGGCGGACCGCTCGCCGATGGATTCGTGCAAGCGGACGCTCCATACAGCTATCGCTGCGGCAAGTGCGAATCTTGCGCCGAAGGCGGCGCCGCCTGCGCGGTGCAAAGTATGGAGGAGGCGATTCTCCGGGAAGGTCCTGACACAGTGGCGGCGGTTATTGTCGAACCGATTCAGGGAGCAGGCGGGGTCATCGTTCCGCCACCCGGCTACATGAAAGAAATCCGCCGTCTTTGCGACAAGTACGGCGTTCTGATGATCGCCGACGAGGTCATTACCGGCTTCGGACGAACCGGGAAATGGTTCGGCATGGAGCACGAGGGTGTGGTTGCCGACCTGATGACGTTCGCGAAAGGGATTACGAGCGGGTACGTTCCGCTTGGCGGCGTGATTTTGAACGACGGCTTGCATAAGGAACTTGCGGAGCTGTCCACCGCGGTATTGCCTCATGGATATACCTATAGCGGACATCCGACCGCTTGCGCAGTGGCGCTTAAAAATCTGGAGATCATCGAACGGGAAAATCTGGTCGCGAATGCTGCCGCCATGGGCCAAGTTCTTAGCGCCGGACTGGAGCAGTTGAAGCGGGATTCGGATATTGTAGGCAACGTCACGTACCGGGGGCTGCTCGCTTCGGTTGAGCTCGTCGAAGACAAGGCGGACAAACGGGCGTTTCCGGCAGCCAAGAAGGCTGCGCAGCTCGTATTCGACAAGGCGAAGGAAAAAGGTCTGATCACGCGCGCGATCACGATCGATAATACGGACATTATAGCCCTATGTCCTCCTTTGACCATTCAGAAGGATCAGGTGGAGTCGCTCATAGACATCCTGGCGACATCGATAGCGGATGCACGGAAGGAACTGTTGGGTTGATAGCCGAAATCCATGCGCATGATTCGTACAAAATCTATTACATGCGCGCCGGGAACGGACGGGCTTGGCTTCCAGCCGCTCGTCCTGTTCGCCAGGAGAAAAACATTTTGGCGCGATTTCTTGAAATATAAGAAAGTATAAAATTCCGTCATACTTTGCTTCTATTTTTGATGAAGAAACTAACTCTTTCGCCAGAGGACGGCAGAGCCGTTTCTTCTTAACCTTATAGAATTTATAAGTTTCACATTTATTCATTTCTATAAGGTCTGAGGGAAGAAACTTACTGTGCCACCAAAGGACGGCGACCCGTTTCTTCTTACGTTCTTGAACATGTAGTATTTGGAAGAAACAAGGAGGGGGAACGGTTGAGAGAAACCTTAAGCGTGCTGGGCGCAGGGCTGATGGGCCATTCCATCGCGCTGACGGCGGCATGGGCCGGTTTTTCGGTCGTTTTGCAGGGGAACAGTGAAGCCGGTCTGGCGCGCGCGGACAAAGGAATTTGCGACAAGCTGGCGTTGCTGGCCGACAACGGTCTGATCAAGCAGGAGGACATTGCGACGGTGCGCGGGCGAATCCGCACAACGGTTTCGGTGCCGGACGCTGTAGCGAACGCGAGCTTCGTTATCGAATCGATTCCCGAGCAGCTGGAGCTGAAGCGGCAGCTATACGAGCAGTTGGATGCGTTGTGCGATGAAAGCGTTGTATTGGCAAGCAATACGTCCGGGCTGAGCCCGACGGCGATTGCCGAGCGGATGAAGCGGCCGGAGCGGATGGTCGTCACACACTTTTGGAATCCTGCGCATTTGCTGCCTCTCGTCGAGGTCGTACGCGGGGAGAAAACCGACGACAAGACGGCGGATCGGGCGATGCAGCTGATGCGGGCTATGGACAAAAAACCGATTCTCGTGAAAAAGGATGTGCTCGGATCGGTCGGTAACCGGCTTCAGTATGCGCTGTTCCGGGAGGCGCAGTATATTTTAGAGCAGGGCATCGCCAGCATGGAGGATATCGACGCCGCCGTGACGTACAGCCTCGGGCGCCGGCTCCCCATAACCGGTCCGTTCATGACGGCCGACATGGGCGGTCTTGAAGTGTTTGACGCCATTTCGGGCTATTTGTTCTCCGATTTGAGCAAGGCCGATCAATCGCTCGACGCTATGCGCGCGCTGGTTGACAGCGGCAAGTACGGGCTAAAAACCGGCGCCGGCTTTTACGAGTGGGACGAAGCGTTTTCCGCGCAAATGACCAAGGCCCGGGAGCAGGAGCTCATTCGGTATTTGAAGCGCGATATGGGGCTGGAATAGCTGAATTTCGAATGAATCATTCTAACCACTGAAACCCGATTAACGTCGTTGTTGTGCAACGATACCGCAATGATCCGATTTCGCCGAATCAATGGGCCGTTTTTTTCACGAACGGCCCGATCGATCGCCCTTTTGAAACGTACGACCGGATTTAACAAAAAAGGAAGGTGGTTTTACAATGTATCAACCCCTACTCGATCAGCTCAAGGAGAGCCGGTACATCCGCAGGTCCATGAAAGTGGACGAATCGGATTCCGCTTATGAACGCTGGCGCAAGAAGCCCATTTTGAAGTCCCGTGAGCTTCAACTGTGCGAAAATTTTGATACCCTGATCCAAAAGGGCCCAGGCACCATACACAGGGATTTTACAAACACCATATCCGGCAAGGGAAGCGTCCGGCTGGACACACCCACTTCAACCGCCATCAAAAGACCAAACAACCGCAGATATGACGAACCCGGCATATTATTTCCGCTGCAGCACGAAAACCTCTATGAGTACAACCGCATCTCATTGTGGGTCTATGTGGACTCTCCCGGTTTTTCCAACCAATTTGTCCTGGTGGCACTGCACAATGAGGGTGAGCACATCATGCCCGTGCCCGGCCGTTTTGAGGGCATGCATCACGCTGACATGACGCCCGGCCAGTGGACACAGATTATCTGGGAACTCCCCGATATCTACCGCGACAATGTCACCGGCATCTCGGTATACACTTTCCTGCCCGGATCACCCATGAATGCCTCGGACAGCATGTCCCTTTATATTGACGATTTGCGGATTGAAACGGTAGAGCCCGAAAAGAGCCGCGGCTGGGACCTTCCATCAGGTACCATAGCATACTGTCACAGCGGCTACCTGAGTGATGCGCGCAAACAGGCGCTGGTACAGGGCTCCGATGCTGAAACCTTTTCATTGGCCGATGACAAGGGTAAAGCCGTGTATACCGGCAAAGTAACGACTTGCGAAAACGGCTTTGGCCTTGTGGATTTCTCCGGTTTTAAAACACCCGGCTTCTATACTATTACTGCAGGGGATTTCACTTCCAAAGCCTTTCCCATCGGCCCGGACGCATTTCTCGCCGCCGCCTGGAAGAGCCTTAGCTTCTTCTTCACCGAGCGCTGCGGCTTCGAAGTACCGGAGCTTCACATAGAATGCCACCTCGATACCTTCTGCAAACACCCCGACGGGCGCACTATACCTGTACATGGCGGCTGGCACGATGCTGCAGATTTATCGCAGGCTATAGATAAAACCGCAGATGTCATTGTCGCCATGCTGGACCTCGGCGACGCCACCCGTGAAACGCAGCCGGACCTTTCCGACCGCGTACTGGAAGAAGCCCGCTGGGGACTAAACTGGGCGATGCGCACCCGTTTTGGCGACGGCTACCGTCATACCAGCCTCACTAAGGGCATCTGGACCAAGAATTACCGAGGCGATAAGGACGACATGACGGGGGAGGCGAAGAATACCGCCATTCATAACTACACCGCCGCCTATACCTGCGCCTACGGCGCGCCGTTTTACAAATGGGACAGGAATTTCTACGACTGGTGTGTCAAGTGCGCCAGTGAAGACTTTTTCTTTGCCGAAGATACGATTGCAGCTTCGAATGATAACAGTTTGATGTCTGAGCGTATCGCAGTGGCCACTTCCGCTGCTGCCATGCTCTACCGCGTGACTGGCGAGACACGCTTTCTTGATGCGGCGGCGAACCGTGCGCGGCAGCTAGCCCAATGCCAGCAGCTGGAGCGCAGGACGGACTTTTCCCTTCCGCTGCACGGCTACTTCTACGAAGATCGTGATAAAACAAGGCCCATCAGCTTTTACCACCGCAGTTATGAGCATTTCTTCATGAAGGGCTTCACACTGCTGCTCGTCGACGCACCGGATCACGCAGATGCTGGGTTGTGGAGGCAGTGCGTGGATGCTTACACCGACTACATCAAGGAAACCGCACACGTAATGGAGCCCTACGGCATATTGCCGGCAGGCGTATACGAAGTCGGCAACACCGATTATTCCAAGATGTCGCACGAGGGGTCAAAGGACATTGGCGGTCCGACGCTCGAAGAATATAATGCGCAGGTGAAAAACGGGATCAAGCTGAACGAAAACACGTATCTGCGCAGATTTCCGGTGTCCTACCAGTTCCGTGGCTTTCATGCGACCTTACTGAGCAAGGCCAAAAACGTTTTCACCCTGGCCAGGTTCCTTGGCGACCGCGAGCTTTATGACATAGCGGCCAGGCAACTGGAATATGTTCTGGGCTTCAACCCCTTCGCCATGAGCACCATGTATGGAGAAGGCTATGATTATCCTCTGCTCTACGGCGGCTTTGCAGGCCAACCTGTGGGCGCAGTGCCTGTCGGCTTCGAGACTTTCGAAAACGAAGACGAGCCATACATGCCCATGCAAAACAACTGCACCTATAAGGAGGTATGGGTGTGTAGCACTGCGCGCGTAATGTGGAGTATTGCAGAGGTTTACAAGGGCATCTGATTCTTCATTTCCGCATAAGCGTCAAATCCGGCACACGGGATCTATTCGACTTCCAGCGCGTGCTTCCGGGCGGCAAGGGGCGGCTCGCAATTACACGCGATATCCCGTTTCAGTGTCAACACGGTTAAGCAGGGGTTCGCCCGCCTGCAGATGGAGCAGGTTTTCAAACCAGACCTCGATGATGGAAGGATAGATTTCACCGAATTCGTCACCGCCGGCGCAATGGGGAGTGATCATCGCCGTTTTGATATTCCACAGGCGATGGCTTTTAGGAAGAGGCTCCGGCTCCACCACATCGAGGCCAGCGCCCGCCAGCGCGCCGCTTTCCAACGCGTCGCAGAGCGCCTCGGTGTCGACGGCTGAACCCCGTCCCACATTGAGCAGGAAAGCCCCTTGCTTCATCTTCGCGATGCGCTCGCGGCTGAACAAGCCCTCCGTGTCCGGGTGATTCGGCAGACACAGAGCTACAATGTCGCATTGCGGCAGGATGTCGTCAATCTGATCCATACGATACAGAGCTTCCAGATAATCGGGTTTTTTGTCGACTTGCCGGCGAATGCCGAAAACCCTCGCGCCCAGCGCGTGCATTTTTTGAGCATAGCAGGCGCCGATATCGCCGATGCCGACGACCAGCACGGAAGAGCGCGCTACGATCCCGATGCGTCCCAGATGACTCCAACTGCGCTCATGCTGGTGATCGCGGTACAGGTGAAGCTTGCGCATGAGGACGAGCGTATGGGCAAGCAGAAATTCGGAGATGGCAAGCCCGTAAGCGCCGGAGCAGTTGCACAGCAAAGCGTCCTTCGGCAGCACGCCCGGCTGCACATACTGGTCATGCCCGGCTGTCTGGAGCTGCAGCCATTCCAATCTCTCACATAGGGAAAGCTGCTCTTCGTTGGGGTTCCCCCAGATATAGGAGGCTCGTTTGAGCGCTTCTTCCGAAGGAGGCTGCTTCTCGCAGTAAACGATATCGAGCCCGGGCGCTTGCGCCTCCAGTTTAGCGCGAAATTCAGGTAAAAAGGTCATCATGACAAGCAGGGTCTTTTTCATCCGTACCTTCCTCCCATGCTGTTGATAATGGAGCGAGCCTTTGTCCGGCAATTCCGGAAAAAGAGCATATCTCATTTTTTACACTTTAACTAAATATTTTCAGATAATAAAGAATGATAAAATTTCCTACCAAATCGGTTTTTTGCGAGGGGAGTGAATTTATTCATCCTCGACTGCCCGGGCGTGTATGCCTATAATTGCGGCAAGGCCATTATGCCTATAATTACTACCATAGGGGAGGAACGCTATGCGTGCGCCCCAACCGTTGTCAACAAAGAAAGGATGGATCGTCATGTCGAGCCAAGAATCGTATGTCCTGTGCGCATTGGCGCAGATGGATCAGCTGAGTGTGGGAGAGCTTTCACGTTTTTTATTTGAAACAAGCCTTGTCGCGGAAACCGATCTCAAGCTGCCGCTTACCTCTCTCAAGGAGCAGGGACTTGTTTGTCAGGCCGTGAATTTGCGTGGCGTCGTCTACGAAATCACGGACGCCGGCCGGACCTTGGTGAGCGGCGACGCGGCGCTTGCGCGGATAAAAGCGGACGTAGCCGCCAAAAGCGCGGAGTACAAGCGTGTCTTTGAGCAGGAGAAAGACTATATTGCCCAGTACACCGAGTCGTCCACCGGGGTTGTTCCCGTATTCCTTTCCATCCGCGAGGGCTCAAGGATTGTCCTCAAAATTAATATTATCGTCAGGGATATCGACACCGCGAAAAAAATATGTTCCGGATGGATGAGCAACTCTGGGCGCGCATTTGACGCCGTATGGCAGGCCATCGCCGGGGATGAGCCGGATCCGGGCTTTTGGACAAGTCGGCCGGAGGAGGGGAAGGCATGAAACTACCCGTCTGGAAGGAGGAGCTCCCATACCCCCAACCATCCGAAATGCCTTATCCCAGCGGCATGACAAGGATACTCGCGCATGATGGACGGCGCGATCTGTTGCCCTTTCTTCACGATTGCACGATCACCTCGCACGGCGGCAGATTGTATTTGGGCTGGTATAACTCCACCGACGCGGAAATCTGCGGTTCTTCCCTGATCCGGGGGCGCTATTCCGAGGACGGAGGGGAAAGCTGGTCGGAGGTATTCAACGTGGTGGGCGAGATCGGCAGCGCCGAGGAGCACTTTGTGCCGGCGAGCTTCTTTGTGCACGAAGACAAACTGTTTTCTCTGATCACCGAGATGGGCGGCAAGAATCTGTCGATTTCTCTTGACCTGTTCGAGGCTCCGCAGTCTTCTCTTGACGATTGGCGAAGAGTCTCCGTCATATCCGGGGGGTTCCTTAGCAATTCTCCCCCAATCCTGATGGATACGGGCGATTACATTGCCGGCGTGTGGATGCCGCTGAAGGGGGAAACTCCCGCTTTTCCGGCAGTGCTCATCAGCCAGGGCTCGGATATCGCGAAGCCGTGGCGATGCTCTTTCTTGTATGATCCGCTCGCTCCAGGCGCCGTGAAGATCAGGTGCCCCGAAATTACTTTGGTCGTGCAAGGAAGCGCAGTCACCGCTTATGTCCGAAATGACGAGGGCAAGCATGGCGATCCCACAAGCGGAGCGTCTTTTGTCTTTACGAGCGGGGATTACGGTGAGAGCTGGTCAAAGCCGGCCAAAATTAACATGCCGGTCGGAAACTGCAAAATGTTCGCAGGCATCCTGTCCGATGGCAGGCGCTACATGATTTACAACAACGATCAGGGCTACTTTAAACGCGGTCTGCTCTGCATGGCTCTCACCGAACCGGGAGAGGTGGAATACACAAAAGTTTATAAGTTATTCGAAGGCGGGGCTGCGGAATTCGATGGCCGGGGGGGGATTTGGTTTTATCCCTGCGCCTGCGAGCAGGAAGGATTCCTGTATATCGCCTGTACCATGCAGGAGCATGATGACGTAAGAAGCGCCGTCATCGCTAAAATCCCATTGGACTCGATGTAAGCGCCCACCCTGAATTCGATCAAAAAACGCCCTCAAAAACCGTCTTGGGCGGTTTGGGGGCTTGTCTCTATGGTTAAGAAACCGCCGTACTGGCTTTGTCACTTACTCTTGCGACTATGATGTGGCGGAAGAACTGTTAAAGCGTGTGTTGGAGGCTAACCGCGCATACCTGCCGAACTTTTTCAGTAAATAAAATGGAGTGTTAATCATGTCATTGATATTAGCTGTTGATCTAGGTGGAACGAAAGCCCATGCTATCATCGCCGACCACCAGGGCAATATTTTGGGCTTTGGAGACGACAAGGAATGGATATATCAAGCGCTGGAAAGGCGGATATTTAAAATGGTACGTATCCGTTTCGCCGCGGACAAAGCTCTCGCCGACGCAGGATTGCCCATGTCAAAAATAGATCGGGTATCCGCTAACTGTTCCGGAGCGGATTGGTCGTTTGAATTTCCCCTTGGAGTCAGACATCTTCGCGAGACTTTGGGCGTCCAGAATGTTTCTTACTTTAATGACTGCATAGGCGCGCTTAGGGGCGGAACTGAGATTATCGGGCGCGATTGCGCAGTCATCTGCTTGGGCTCAGGCGCCAACTGCGCGGTCTATAACAAGGAAGGCCAGAGTTATGAGTATGCCTATTATTTAAAGAACATACATCAGGGCGGCGACGCCATAGGCCGCTTCATTGTGGACGCTGTGGTGGACGCCAGCGCCGGCCTTGCGCCGGAAACCGAACTAACGCGCCTTTTGCTGGATTTTACGGGTTTTTCCTCCGTAGAGGAGTTTTATATGCTCTGTACGACGGGCCGAACCGAAGACGAGCCTCCCAAACAGCCGGTGTATAAGGAATTCTGCCCGTTGCTTTTTGAGGCCATACGTCTCGGAGACGCCGTGTCGCTGCAGTACATTGATCAATTTTGCGCCGCTTTGGCTAATTATGTAGTGGTTGCCGCAAAAAAACTGAATATCGTTGACAGTCCGCTGCCTGTGGTCATTTCGGGAGGCGTGTGTAAGGGCGACAACATCATTCAGGAACTTATTGAAAAACACCTCAAGGGAAAAATACCCGGGGCATACTGTATAAACGCACGGTTCGAACCGGTAGTCGGGGCGCTGTTAATGGATCTGGATCGCATTTATCCGCAGGGTATACCCGAAGACGTTATGAAAACGCTTGAGCATTGCTGCACCGAACGGAAGCTATTCCGGGATATCGGATATGCGGAGTCGGTAGGATAAAATAGAATCGAGAATCAATGATTGGGTAATAAGAAGAGCAGGGCAGTTTTTTCATATTCTGCCCTGCTTCTATTTCGAATTGTCTATCAGCTGGAGCACCGACATCTTCCTTACGTGTTGCCGGTCCCAAGCAGTTTCAACGTTCGTCGGCTGGACGAGCTGAGCCGCCTTTCCGTTTATTGGGGCAATAATGAGAACCGGTCTCCTGCGTTTAAACTGACACTATTGAAGATTAATAAAAGTAGATATCCTTGTTGGTCAGTTATCTTTGAAATGCCAAACCAAGATGGAAATACCGTAGATGGCCCCTTAGTTTAAGGAATAGATGAATATGGGGGAGTCATTTTTGTTGGTTAGAATAAAGAAGGTGGCAATTGGAAATCCAATTGCCACCTTCTTTATTCTTAAGTTTAAGATTACAGCATAGGGTACGGATAAAATTCAGAGCCGGGCTGCCGATTTCGCCATTAAAACCTGAATTCCAGGCACTTAGTGCATCGTTCAGCGCAGCTTTTCGCGCTGGAGATACCGCAACCATTGTTGAATTACTTAGTAAAGACGCCATCTTGCTGACAGACGGCGGCGGCAAAGTAAGAGCTGCCATTAACCCGATTACTGGCCGGAATCGCGTCCAGGATTTGCTGACCTATTCCATTCAAGAAGGTAGTGGTCAATGGCCATGACAGATTTATGGTGATGTTTGATGGTAAACCGTTCGCCGTTTACTCCCTCGCTTTAAATCCTGACGGTTCGGCCATTTCTCGTGTATATGTCATGATGAATCCGGACAAACTTCAAGGTGCTGCCCGTTTGCCCGTTTGTTCGAAAGGCAATCCTAAATTTTTTATAGATCATTGTCACAGATATGTTTCTTCAGTTGTCTTCTTTGATGGACAAACTAAAAACAAAGGGAGGAACCATTCAATGAGCAAACTGCTAGTCATTAATGCACACCCAGAAGTGGACTCTACTTCTTCATTCAGTCTAAATGTATTAAATTACTTCTTGAAAATCTATAAAGAGCATCATTCTAATGACGAGGTTATTGAACAAATAAACTTATACAGTGACGTTATACCCATGATAGACCAAACTGTTTTAAGCGCATGGGGACAAAGAAATGGAGAAGAGTTAACAAGCGAAGAGCAAGAAGTAACCGGGCGTATGAACGAGGTATTACAACAATTTAAAAGCGCAAATAAATATGTAATCGCATATCCAATGCATAACTTTAATATTCCGTCAAAATTAAAAGATTATATGGATAATATTATGATTGCAAGGGAAACATTCAAGTACACCGAAAATGGGTCAGTGGGTCTTCTTAAGGATGGACGCAGTATGATTGTCATACAAGGAAGTGGAGCAATTTATACCAATAATGACTGGTATACCGAAGTTGAATACTCACATAAGTACTTGAAGTCGATGTTTAATTTTCTTGGTATTGAGGATTATGAAATACTTCGGGTTCAAGGAACCTCTATATTAGATAAAGATGAAGTCTTACAGAAAGCATATAAAGAAGCCGAAGAAGCAGCTTCAAAATTTGCAATCGATTAACGCCGACGTGTGCGAAAGCGGGATATAAGCGCCCTAACTTTTGCCATCATGTCCTTCATTCCAAATGGGATGAGTAAATTGAATGAACCAGGCCAACGATGAAACGACGTTAAATGTTCTTGTCGTTAAACATTGGACTGGTCATCGAAACAGAGAGAAGGCAGATCCTCGGAGGGTCTGCCTTTTGATTTCAGCTGACCGGTTACACGCGCTCCTAAAGGATGACTCCGAAAATGCTGGAAGAGATCGATCATTATTTATACGGCTTGAAACGCTTTTGAAGCGCTCCCTCCTTTAGGATGAATCAAAAGGGGGATTTTTTATTTAGTCCGAATACAATCGCCAAGCTTGATGTCGTTGTCTGTACGGTCGGCTGTTCAATACATGACGGAAGGATGAAACTGCATGAAGGTCAAGCGGTTAAGATGGCTGCTCCTCTTGTCGGCTGCGGCATCGATTTCCGGATCGCTCCCCTCAGCTGCCGCGGTGGCGGAGGGGAAGCTCCAGGTAAAGTCTGAACGGGCTGAACCCAATTTGATCGAATCCATCACCAAACCGTATCCTTCCTTATTAAACGGCAATCCTCAGGGCATCGTCAGATGGGAAAAGAAAATGGGCAGCAACCTGACCGCTTCTCCGGTCATCGGTCCGGACAAAACGATCTATGCGGGCACGAACGACTATAAATTGTACGCGATCGGGCCGGACGGAACGCAAAAGTGGGAGATTCAACTGGAGGATTATCCGAAAGACATCTCCGTCTCCGAATCGGACAGCACTATCTACGTGAATGCAAACAATATTCATAAATTGTACGCCATTGATCCCGCCGGGACGAAGAAATGGGAATTCATAAGAGGAGGATCGGGTCTTGTTCCCCTACTTTCAAGATCGTTTTCCGCGCCGGCAATCGGGGCGGATGGGACGGTCTTTGTAGGCGGATCCGATGATACGAAGCTGTATGCCGTCAATCCGGATGGGACGAAGAAATGGGAATATGTTACGGGAGGCTCCGTAGCCTCCCCCGCGGTAGGGCCGGACGGTACGATTTATGCGGGAACGACCGACGGCAATCTTTATGCGATCAAACCGAATGGCTTGAAGAAATGGAGCTATCAAACAAATCAGCCCATATATCAAGGTCCCGTAATCGGAGACGACGGAACGATTTATGTGAATTCGTTTAAAAATTTTTACGGAGCTATGCTTTACAGCATCAGTCCCAACGGTACGAAAAATTGGAGCTACAATTACGAGCTGTACAGCTCTCCGGCCATCGGAGCGGACGGCACGCTGTATGCCGGCAACTACAAGCAGCTGATGGCTATCCATTCGGACGGGACGATCAAATGGGCGTTGGGGACCGGAAATAATAAAGTCAGAACGACTCCGGCGATCGGCGCGGACGGCACGATTTATGCGGGAGCCGACAACTCGATGCTGTACGCGGTGGATTCTTCGGGGAAATTAAAGTGGGAAAAAAATGCGAACGGTTTCGGGGCGTTCGATCCTACTGTCGGAAGCGACAACACGGTTTATACGGCATCGTTTGATTCTTTGTTCGCGCTCGGTACCGTCGCCGCAAGCAGCGTAGGACTAAGCGAGCGGACTATGACTCTGCAGGCGGGCGACAGCGCGACGTTGACGGCAAACGTCGTCCCGGAAGACGCCGTAAACAAGCGGGTGCGATGGAGCAGCGGCGACGATACGGTGGCTGCGGTGGATCAAACGGGGAAGGTGACGGGAATCGGACCGGGCACGGCCAAAATAACCGTCAAGACGGAGGATGGAGGATTCACCTTCGACTGCATCGTGACGGTAACCGCAAGACCGGAAAGTAAGCCTCCGGCTGGGGAAGAACCTGTCGTCGCTCCGGGATTTACCGATATTTCGGGTCATTGGGCGAGTACGGAAATCGCCGAAGCAGCAGCAATCGGAATCGTGAACGGGTATCCGGACGACACGTTCCGGCCGGATAACCGCGTAACCCGTGCCGAATTTGCGGTCATGCTTATGAATGGGTTGATGCCGGCAGCGGAAGGTTCGCCGCTTTTCTTTGCGGATAAGGAGGATATCGGAGTCTGGGCAGCCCGACCGGTCGCTCAGGCGGTGCAGCTCGGCATCATAAGCGGATATGAGGACGGCACATTCCGGCCGAACGCGAACATTACGCACGCGGAGATGATTGCAATGGTCATGCGCGGATCCGGACTCCCAATGAGCCCTTCGCAGCACACCGGCTACGCCGACGATGCGGATATTCCGGATTGGGCGAAAGCCGCTGCAGCCACGGCCGGAGAAAACGGCATCATCGCTGCCGGGAGCATTGCGGATAACAAATTCGCGCCGCAGGTTTTGTCCACCCGAGCGGAAGCTGCATCGGCTATTGTCCGGATGCTCAGGATCAGAGCCTAGTACTTAATCTCTAACCAGCCGTCGCAAGATGACAGTTGCATATTGACCGGAGAGCCGCCGAAAGAGGCGGCTTTTTGTGCGCAGAAAGCCCGCCTCCGTCAGGTATTTAAAAATGTCTTGACAGATCGAACGCCGAAATTCTAATTATGTTGTATACAACAACCAAATCGAAGGAGTCGTCCGAGAATGCCTGATTTGCCTAAACTGGATAATTCCATATTTATGGGATAAAGTTGAATGAGAAAGCGGCAGTCTAAAACCTTATTTTCCTCGAACAGCAGGGATCGGAGCAGCTATTTGCCGCTTACTTGCCAATTATGGAGTTTTTTAGACTAATGATATACGTGCTATGAGATATTTAACTATATACAGTAAGGGATGAATGGAGCTATGCGTAATTCACCGAGGATTTCAGAGGGACACCTTCGATCCTGTCTAAAGGAGCAGTATGATTTGACTCCCGCCACACTTGAGTTTCTTCCGCTGGGACTTGATTACAGCTCCGCAGTGTATCATATGGTTAGCGAGCAGGGAACTGCCTATCTGCTCAAAGTCACGTCCAGGCCTTTATACGAACCACAATATCTGGTTCCTCGATATCTCAACGATCAGGGGATTACATGTGTCGTGGCTCCCATTTCTACCAGAAGCGGTATCCTGTGGACTCATTCAGAGGATTGGACTGTCGTTGTCTATCCCTTTATCAATGGGGAGTCGAGCTTCAAGGGGATGTCAGCCGAGCAGTGGAATAAGTTGGGGACCATCTTTAAACGGATTCACCAGATCATTTTGCCTCCTGAAGGATTTAAATCGCTCCGGCAGGAGACCTTTGATCCGACGGAATATGTTCGATGGATACGAACCTTTGAGGATCAACTTGCACTCTTTGAAGGCGGAAGTACATTGGAGCGTACACTTCATGCTTCTTGGGTAGAGCATAGGTTGATGATACACACGAAGTTGACCTTATTGGAAAAGCTGGCAGGGTTGCTCCAATCGCGAACAATCCCGTATGTAATATGTCACGCGGACCTGCATCCGGCCAATTTGATCCGAGATCAGGCTGGGCAAGTGTTTGTAATCGATTGGGACGAGGTGATGTTCGCTCCCAAAGAGCGTGATTTCATCTTTGTCAGTCATCCACATGACCAGGCATTTTTTCAGGGGTACGGAGCCGTAGAGGTTGATGAGAAGGCGCTCACCTACTACCGCTTGGAAAGGGTCCTTCAGGATCTAATTGAGTGCGCTCGAAACGTGTGGATCAGGGATGATTTAGGGGAAGAAACCAAGGCGGATGCCATCAAGTTGTTTCAAGGTATCTTGGCGGAGGAAGCAGCTTGGTAGACCGTAGTATTCATGCCGGTCAGTGATCGGCAGCCGTGTTACGCAAGAGGGCGGATTTGCTCAACAAGATTTTTAAGATAGCCACCAATTAATGCATATTGGTTCTTTTGGAAATTCACGGGCGAACAAGGCGACAAATCGGGATTGGGATAAAGTTATTGTCAACCAGTAAATAAGGTGCGAGTGGGTGCGAGTTGTTACGTGCTGAAGGGTCGAGTGGGGCTAAGTTGTTGCGGCAAAGTTACACTTTTGGGAGAAATAATTCGCTACCCTCCATCAGGTCCTGACTAATCTCCTATCCCCCAAAATTCCTTCATATGGTAAAATGGGGCGGTGCTGTAAAATGGGCCGGATAGGAGTGGGTCAGCCTGGACACGAGTAGACTTAAATCCTTGCGCGTGAAACAAATCTTTTTCATCAATGCATGTGTTTGCATCCTCATCCCATTAACCGGCGGTCTCTTACTTGTTCTAGAGCCGTCGCCTTCGGACACTTATCTTGTAGGCGTTTTTTTGTATGGGGCCTTGTTGCTTTTTGAAATTTGGAGCCTCTTTTTTCCGAAGCATCTGCTCTTCATGCACGGCCCCCGGTTTATGCGTGAAATTGCGGAATATGAACGGGAAAAGTTAGGCAAGAAGCAAGATCGAAAAGGGCGGATCGTGAGACTATTTGCCTTTACGTTGTTGCTAGGGAATCAATTAGTGGCCTTTACTCGCATAAGGGATGACGATCCCATGCAAATTCGGGATGTGTCCGGGTTTTGGACGATTATGGCTATTCTAGTTTTAATCTTTACCCTAGTGGGCAACTCGGCCATCCTATACCGCATTCACAAAATCGATAAAACAGAGCCGGGGCAATTCCGCTGGTTTACGCTTAAATCGTTGGCACTGGGAGTTATCTTAGGTCTGATGTCCGTGGTCCTTTTGAGTATGGGGTTCGGAATCGTGTTGAATTAGCGCAGAGTTAATACGACGGATACGATAGCACAATGCTGAAGGGCTGCCGCGCGCAGCCCTTCGCTACGATAACGGGCAGTAGAGCGTGGTGGAAAGACTATTTATCATTATTGTGATAAGGGTCACCGTAATGTATCTAAGCACAAAGTTTATTTTGACCAGAATATTTATATCAGCATATAAAGACAAAGCCACTCTTGCCAATGGAGTGGTTTCTTTGGATAGAACTTCTCTCTTATTTCATATTACTCTGGTGGAGCAGGCAAAATATAAGAGCCTATCACTACAAGTAAGAGATAAAATAATTATTATCGATGGGAGCTTATTTATGACAGTTTATGAGCAAGTGGTCTGTTGCTGGCCTTTTTCGCGTTATAACGAACCAAATAGGCAACGAGTGATATTCAACCGCTATGTCGGCAAACAGCTAATGAGGCAAACCGCCTGCGCGCTCAAACATATTGGAGTGCATAAGACAGCGAAGATGCCGCATGCAGCCCGGCAGGAGTTTCCAATACGAATACATCTTGCATTGCATTCGGGATCAGCGGTCGCGCCTTTGCCTCTCTGCGGAGTTAGCTTTTTTAATACACGCTCAAGTTTAGTAAATAGTCGTTTCAGGGCAAGTTGGAGCGATTTATCGATGCTGATCTTTAATGTTGTGCCGTCTTTGAATCTTATTTTTTTTGTACGGGTGGAAGAGCAACCACATTTACAGCCGCTTTCAAGTCTAACGGGAACGATTGCTTTCTTATTAATGAATCCTCTAGCAGTGATATTGCTGTTCTTATCTTGGAGAATGATGTTGGCACTGGAGACGCCGTTCACTTGTTTACCAAAGGAAGCAGTGAGTCTGCTGCTTGTGCGATTCAGAGATTGTATTTTGAGTGTTACTAAGTTACATGCATTCTGCGTAATGTTTAGGATGATGTCGGAGACACCTCGACTGGCGTTTAAAACCAATTCGATATTCGCGCTTAATATGCCTTCTTGCTTGGATTTTATGCTTGCTGTTGCAAAAAGGGTGGTCGTTCCGTTGACTGTGCGTAGCAGTCCGGGCATAGCTATCACTCCCTCAATTCGATTGGTGTGTACTCTCACAACATATGTGGAACCAAAAGAATCGGTGTGGGTGAATAACTAGAAAGCCCTAGCCGCTAATAGCAATAGGATCAGACGTCCCAATAAGTAAAATAGCAATTCTAGTGAAATTTATCGCAAATTGTGAAGTGATTGTATATGGAACAACAAGCGAAAGAAAAAGGAGTTGAAGTATCTCATCATTGTTACCTTTTAACTTTGTGAAGATCTAAAAAGAGCAGCTCGCTGCGCGGCCGCTTGCTTGGTGGGATCAGCAGCATGCTCGAGCCCGGACATCTTGAATATTGTTTACAAACGCCTAATCTTTTCCAGAAATAGTTTTTAGTCTAGCCAATAGCCAGTTATTTGTCCATACCTAAATTAAACAACTCACGTACACTGAACCATCTTATAGGGAGGTGTAGTTATTGAGTTGTCCCGATAAAAAAAAACGTTGTAAAAAGAAAACCATAATTGTGTATCATCCAAAAGAAAAAAAAAAGAAACGTCGTCTTCGAGTAATTAAAAAGATAGTTTGTAAAAAGTGTCCTCCGCCTAAAGGACAGCAATTACTTCGAGGACTTGCGGGAGCAATTGCAGAAGCTGGACCTCAAGGGCTCGCTGGAGCACTTGGACCCCAAGGACTAGCAGGACTTGTAGGAGCGATTGGCGCACTTGGACCCGAAGGACTTGCAGGAGCTCTAGGACCTGAAGGACTAGCAGGACTTGCAGGAGCAATTGGTGCACTTGGACCCGAAGGACTTGCAGGAGCACTTGGACCTGAAGGACTAGCAGGACTTGCAGGAGCAATTGGTGCAGATGGACTGGCAGGACCAGCAGGACCAGCAGGGACTCAGGGAGAAGCAGGGCCAGAGCAAGGACCGTCAGGAGTGGGCTCTAGTTTATTCGCAGCACAAGCGAACGATACAATCTCCCTCCTTCCAGTAAATACGGTAGTCTCTCTCGAGCTCCCGCCTTTATCGACGGTTGAAGGGGAGAGCATCAAATTGGATTCCACATTCAGATTGTTCTTCATCACTTCAAACTCTACTGCCCATACACTTGATGTTTCCTATATTTTACGACGATTAGGCACTTTACCGACCTTGCTTACAAGTGCACCTATCAATCGTGTCAGACAATTAAGTACTGCTACCACAACGAGTGATACCTATTTTCCCAATATCACATGGCTGGATAGTCCTCCTCCCGGAATTCACAATTACCGAATTGAAATAATGGCGACCGCTTCCGTTAATATAACGACCTTACAAGTGACGAACCGGGCTTTGAATGCTGTTGCTCAAATCACTTCGGATCCTTTTAATATTTATGTAAGAGCGGGTTCCTTTGGGGGTAATGGAAGCCTGGAAGCTCCTTTCGGAACCATCGAGGAAGGAATCACTGCTGTGGCACAAGGTGGTACCGTATATGTCCTGGAGGGTATTTACAACATAGCCACTCAGCTCATCATTTCCAAGTCATTATCTTTAAACGGAACATTAGCAGCTTCCACTCCGCAGATCGTATTCGATCCCTCAACGAACCTGAATGGACTCGTCATCCAAGCTGATCAGGTTATGGTCGACAGCTTGCATATTATAAGCAATAGGGCAGTGACAGGAGATAACGCAGTGTTTAGAGTCCCGCTCAGGACGCTGGCGCAGCTATACAATAATATAACGATTCGGAATAGTATAATCGAAGGGACAACACGTAGTGGATATATCTGGGCGGAAAATATGACATTGGATAACAATGAATTCATTCATAATGCTGTTAATACCCAAGGTTTGAGATTTCAAATGGTAAGAGGGACAACGAATATCCTCAATAATACGTTTAGGGGAGGAAGTACCAGTATAGGAGCTATCGTATTTGAACCTAATATAGCTTCATATACGGTATCAGGCGTAATAAATGTAACAGGTAACACGATGACCAGATTTACTCAGTTCGTAAACTTTTTCTGTATTCTTGAAGGTCCGACTAGTTTAATTATTCAGAACAACAGCGTAGATCATGAAGATCGTTCGGGTAGCTCCATTATTTTATTTGCTAGAGTGAATTACGCTCTAATGAATAATATTCTGATCCAAAACAATTCCATTGTGAATATCTTTCCAACAAGACTTGCTGTATATTTTGCAGGAGGGGGAACGTTTATTCCTTCAGCAAATCAAATAAAAGTATACACGAATACTTTTAACTTTCCCAACGGGTACGGAAGTCCGACCGACACAGTAGACCCGGTATTTCCGGTAGGCTATAGTAATGCTTCTCCACCGGGAATGAGCTTAGGTGCATTTGATTTGCAAGGAAACGTGAATGTTTGAAAGTGGCTAGCTGCCTTAATTTAATTGGTAAAATATTGATACATTACTCATAAAATGAACTCTCCAGACATGGGGAGTTCTTATATTTTTGCCGCCGGCGGCAGCCTATTTCTTATGGGCAGGTTAGCATGTAAAAATTCATTAGACCCGATCTTCACTTCTCCAGTACATAGGAACGTGGCAGTCTTTCAGAAGTCCGGGCACTACGCGGTGGGAGAAGTTCAGGTTGAATCGGCATAAATAAGGAAAAATTTATATATTCCTTGACGGGAATATTCCGGGAGTGGTATATTTACTCCATAAGCAATGAACTATCCAATAGGAGGAAAAAACAAAATGAATCAGGAAGTTACGGCCTACATCGAAAATCTGCCGAAATGGCAGGGTGGATTCAGTTCGACCCTGAGGGACATGGTTCATGAGACGATTCCGGAAGCCGAAGAACGCATTCAGTACAAGAAACCTCATTTTCTGAAAAACGGACAGTATGCAGCGGTTATTTCGCCTTCAAAGGACGCCATTGCGTTCATGATCATGAATGCAAACGGCATCGACTTTCCGAAGGGATTTGAAGGGCCTGCCGAACGGAAGTGGATCAAATTGCGGGAAGGCGACACTCCGGATCTTGCCTTGCTGTCGGGGCTTCTGAAGCAAGCCTCCAGCACACTGTAACAGAAATCATCTCATCGGGAGGGGCCAATGAATACGACAACCTTGAACGCGCTCGCGGAACCCAACCGATTGCAGATCATCGAACTGTTGCGCGAAGGTCCGCTTACGGTCGGGGAAATAGCGGATCGGTTGCAACTTCGGCAACCGCAGGCCTCCAAACATCTGAAAATCTTGAGTGAAGCAGGTCTTGTTGAAGTACGGGTGGACGCCAACCGGCGAATCTACCGACTGCGCCCGGAACCCTTAATAGAGATGGATGATTGGCTTGAATCATTTCGCGGCATGTGGGAAGAACGCTTTGAACGTCTATCCGATTATCTCATTCATTTGAAAAGAACGAATCATCCCTAAATCCCAAGGAGGAAATCTAATGAACAACCAACAACAAGGACTTTTATTAAAACGTGAGTTTAACGCCCCTCGTGAACTGGTATTTAAGGTGTGGACCGATCCGAAGCATTTTGGCAATTGGTGGGGACCCAAGGGTTTCTCGCTTGAAGTGGGAAAGATGGACGTCCGTCCCGGCGGTATGTTCCTTGGCTGCCAGAAGTCTCCAGATGGGCAGCACGCCATGTGGGGCAAGTTCGTTTACCAGGAAGTGCAGGCGCCGGAGAAACTGGTATGGGTCCAATCCTTTTCCGATGAAGAAGGGAACACCGTTCGCGCCCCGTTCAATCCGAACTGGCCGCTTGAGATTCTGAATATTCTAACGCTCGAAGAAAACGAGGGAACGACGGTTTTGACGCTGCAGGGCGGACCGCTCAATGCCTCTGCTGAGGAACAGGAAGCATTCGACGCGATGGCACCGATGGTTGCACAAGGGTTCGAAGGCACGTTCGAGCAACTTGCCAATTACCTGGCTAGTCAACAGTAAGCAGATACAAATCGGTGAGACGGAAGCCTCGGGGGAATTACTCCGAGGCTTTTTCATTTGCCTCTTCTCAATTTATCTTCAGGAAAGTGAGTTTACAGGTGTTGAAGATGGTTTTATTAATAAGTGGGTCCATATGGATGAATTAGATAATTATCATATAGTCCCTGAATTCGTTATGCCAGATCTACATTAAAGGATTTTGTGTTTGAGACGTAAGGAAGCGGCCATCAAATCGAGGCTGCAGCGCGCAAAGTGCCGATTTGCCCGCCTATCGTTCACTGCGAAGGGCTAGCCGAGGCAGTAGCGCAGGCGCATAACCTGGCCGCACTGGGCGATACTGTGCTCCTTTTTCTATTGAATTAACGGGCAGACTCGAAGCGCTTATTCGCCTCCGGTCCGAACAAGTCAGCGGAGCTGCTGCAGAATGCAATCCATATCTCTACGATTATCGCCGATGGCTCAAGAGGCTTCAGTATCACTACATGAATTCCTCACGGATAAGATGAGTTTAAATAGGAAGATTCTCAGGGGTTAAGGGATGAACTTGTGAAGGTTACGATTTGTTAGAAGCATTTATTGGGACAAATCTTCAAGATAAAGATGAGAAGGGTGTCCGTCTAATCGAATCAATAAATGAAATATTAAATGGGAAGGTTGAAGATACAACTCTCACCAATGTGAAATACTTTATAATTCAGCTTAATGATACATCTGTAAAGATTATGGACCCTTATTCTGATAATGAAGCATTTTGCGAATTGCCAACAAAAACTTTTAAAAATATAATCGTCAACTGGCTTAAACAAAAGGATATTTACTACACTGATTTAAGCTAGCGGGTACGATAGCATTCCTGTAGAGCGTTAAATTACCGCTTTGCAAAAAAACGAGCGCCTCGGTACGATGGGAGTACGCAACGGGTCATAGCCCTTTAAATCCCATCATCCAGGAGGACGCTCTACTATGAAGTTTAAATCGCAGGACAAACAAAATCAACTCCTTGAAAAAATTTCGGCCCAACATCTAGTTGTCGGGATTGACATCGCCCAGCAAACACATGTCGCACGAGCTGTGAACTTTCGAGGTATTGTGCTTGGTAATCCCCTATCCTTCTCGAATGATGAAGAAGGTTTTCACAATCTTCTTCGGTGGATCCAGACGCTGCAATCTGCCCATGCTTTAACGGCGGCCATAGTTGGCATGGAGCCTACCGGACATTATTGGCTTAACATATCCAAGTGGCTCTCGGATCGCCAATTTGAAGTCGTTCTCGTCAATCCACATCTGGTGAAAAAGAACAAGGAGAACCGCGACAATACACCATCCAAGAGCGACAAAAAGGATGCTCTGGTCATCGCTGACATGGTCAAAAACGGATACTACTCCTTCACTCGTACGACACCAGCAGCCTTTGAAGAACTACGTGTCTTTCTCTCCAATCGCGACTTTGTCGTGAAGAGACTCGTGAGTGCGAAGAACCAAATTCATCGCTGGGTCGACGTGGTTTTCCCGGAGCTGCGGCAAGTCTTCAAAAACATCATGTGCACGGGTTCATTGGCCACACTTCGTCTTTTTCCTACACCCGAGGACGTGTGTACCTTACAGCCCCAAGACGTCATACAAGGTTGGAAATCACTGATGAAACGGCATG
>NZ_JBWDNQ010000046.1:0-5600 GCF_056269285.1 Paenibacillus sp. JT31N11 | reverse complement strand
AATTTGACGGCTCTCGTCCCATTCCATCCGGGTTACAATTCATCCTGTGGTGAAATCCTGCGAATAAGCGAGCATTCGTGAGAAAACTATAACGTACCGAGGGAGCTTAATGAAAATCGTTTATATGTTATCCCAACCGATCGCCATTTCAACCAATCTATCCGTCCCGATCGTAATATTTTTCTGCCCTAGAGGTTGACCACCCTGAGATTTGTAAAAGCCTAGAGATGGATTATCCCTTAGTACCCAAAGCATCATCGACGAGCAACCATTATTTTTCAATGATTCAACTACTGCATTGAAGAGTGTTTTGCCTATTCCTAAACCCTGATGTTCTTTTAACAGGTAAATGGCATATAGCTCACCGTCATGCAAGAATTCCTGATTTCGATTTTGGCCACCGCATGAAAACCCAACAATCTTGCCATCACTGTCTTCAACGATAAAAACTTTTTCATGTTCCGCGCGATTTTCAAATGTCCAGACCCAGTTCTTTGTCCTACTCTCGACGGAGAGACCTGATAAATATGTTTCATCTATGATGCCTGTATATGTTGTTCTCCAACTACTAACATGTACAAATGCAATTCTCTCTGCATCTTCAATGGATGCTTCTTTTACATTCATTAGATTGGCCCCCATCCTCAGGACTAAACTTCCAATCATACTTTACCACATTTAACCAGACTAAACTGCTGCTTGTAATCGTATTTCTAAAGAGCCCATAACTCAATTAACCATATCTTCATCGATGTACTTTAATACTTCCTGTTTCTTATTGTCAAATACATCTTTAGAAATGTAAACATTGACCTTATTTAATTTCCCATTCAAACCAACCGCTTCAAGACCGAGAGTAGCTGCCAAAGATGATAACTTCTCTTTGGATTCCAAGAGCTTTCGTCAGCACACTAAAAGACGACATTCGAGTTCATTTGGCACAAGCCTGAATAGGCTGCCGATCGTACCGGCAGCCTGGTATCATTGTGCTCCCTCCATTGCTTACTCCAGTATACAAAAAGGTACCCACAGCCTGAACACCTATTTTCAAAGTGTCCCGTCTATGGGTACCCGTATACTCCGGCACAGCAATATTATAATCCTTAATGATACTCATTCCGAAAATTAATCCAGCATTGATGAACGATCCGATCATCCCGCACTTGCCGATCTGCATGCAAAAGAATCGGTATCTCATGCCCATTTGCCGTCTTCAGGGACAGTCTCATCTGCTCAACCCTGCCTTGCATATTCATTAACGGTTCAAAATGTAAATGAAGAAAAACCGAGCTGGCGCGGGTAAGAACCGATTCAAACTGGCATCCACGCAAGCCCTCAAGATCATAGCCGAGCAAACGAAGAAGAGTGTCATCGGCATCCAGAATAACATGATCTTCTGTCAGGCATAATGTTGCGTTCAACTCTTCTTTCGCTTGTCCGTTGATTGTCATGCATCTTTCCTTCCGAACCAGGATTTACGCGATATAACTCTCCAGATACTCCTTGATCAGTCGTATCGTCTCCTCGGGATGGCTCATATGCGGGCAATGCCCCGTAGCCTCCATGAACTGCAGGGTGCTATTAGGCGTCTGGTAATGCACATAGGCTCCCACTTCAAGCGGGGCGATAATATCCTGCGTGCACTGAAGAACAAGAGAAGGAACGGTGACCTGCGTCAAGTCTTTTCGGTTATCGGCGAAAAAAGTAGTCCGGGCGAATTGCCGAGCGATCTCCGGGTTCATCGCGCAGAAGCTTTCTTCCAATTCGTGAGCGAGCTGGGGTCGGTTCGGATTCCCCATGATCGCTGGCGCAAGGTAATTTGCCCAGCCGGCATAATTGGTTTCCATCAGAAGTAGCAATTCCTCCAGATCTTTCCTCTCGAAGCCTCCTATATAATCGGGGGGATCGTTCAGATAGCGAGGGGATGGTCCGATCAGCACTAACTTGTCAAACAAGTCCACTTCCCTTATAGAAGCCAGAAGTCCAATAACGGCGCTGACGGAATGACCGACAAAGACAGCGTTTTTCAAATCAAGTGCATGGCAAATGTCGAGCACATCTTGCGTGTAGCCATCCAGATTACTGTATCGGTCGACGTCATATGCCTGAATATCGGATTTCCCCGAACCGACATAATCGAATAATACGATGCGGTAGTTCTCTTCAAATGCCGGCGTAACGTAACGCCACATATGCTGGTCACAGCCGAAGCCGTGAGCAAAAATCATTGTCCGTGTTCCGTTGCCCAAAATGTTGACGTTATTGCGGGCAAGTATATTTCCTTTCATGACAGCCTCCTTATGTGCGCCTGCGATTCAACTGCTCGTCTAGCTTTCGGGCGAAATTCAGAGTTTGATGTTACTTTATCACAATTTGACAGGTTCTGCGAATGTCAACATACGGAAAAGTTAGCTGCCGCATCGCATCGTAATCACGATGTAAAAACATAAAAGAGCTCCACTCGACCGAGCCCTTTTGCAACCCATGCATTGGAGTGAATTCACTCTCTTTTCGATGCGCAAAGCATTTCTTTCCAATTCAATTTTTATCGGATAGCATGGATTTAATGGAATTGTATACTTCAACCACTTCGTTATTCCGATCGTATAATTCGGAGGAATATTCCGCTCTCATATGAACAAGAAGCTCACGGTAATGTCTCCTTTTCTCTTCCTCAGAGAACTGTGAATTATGGACCAAAAAGGCACTCTCCCTATATTTAGATGCGGAATGATTCATTTTTGGTGCCTCCCCTGCTAAACTAATCCATATTAACCAATTAGATGCTTAATCAAATCTACTGATTCTACATCAGTCATTTGCGAAAAAGCAAAAGGAGCTGCCGCGGCAGCAGGTTTAATTCCTTTTATGCGTGGTAATAACTAAATAAGAATTACAAAATCTAGAGGGGGTTGCTAAATGCTTTGGAGCATCTTTGTTTTTCTAATCATCCTATGGGTGTTGGGCTTTTCTTTTCATATCGCAGGTGGATTAATCCACATTCTCCTTGTATTAGCTTTGATTTCACTAATCTATAATTTAGTTGCCGGTAGGAGAAGCCGTTAACCCAGTAGTAGTCCATTTTCCATCGTTTAACTGACTTAATGATTCGACAACCGAATCATTGCAGTTCATGTTCTTGTCCTCAATCGGAAAAGGCTATAAGTTCTTATCCAAATTCGAGGATAAGTACTTATAGCCTTAAAATGAAAAATCCGCCCAATGTGCTGACCCAAATCGATGTTGTCTTCCGACAATTATCTCTAAACCCTTGGATGTTAATGACACCTATTAGAATCCTTTCTTTAAGCAATAGGGTCTTTTTTTGTACATATGTGTAAAATCTCTTATTTTGTGAAGATCTACAGAAAGCAGAAAAAGACCCACATCCCGTTGAGAGGCCACTGAAAAAGTCCTTCTGAAAAAAAGGCACATCCCCTCATTTTTTTGAGGGGATGTGCCTTTTTTTCTTGTATAATTTAAGTATCATTGCGAGAGGGTGAACCCATTGTTCCAGCCTCAAATCTCATTTGCATTTAGCCCTTATACAGCACTGTATGACCTCATTGTGCCGAAAGATAACATGCTACGCCAAATTAATGAGCTGGTAGACTTCTCCTTTGTCTACAATGAATTGAAAGCGAACTACTGTCTGGACAATGGCCGAAACGCCATTGACCCCTTACGGATGTTTAAATATCTGCTTCTTAAAGCCATTTTCGAGGTGTCGGATGTCGATTTAGTCGAACGCTCTCGGTACGACATGTCATTCAAATACTTTCTTCAGATGGCACCGGAAGAGCCGGTCATTGACCCGAGCTCGCTCACAAAGTTCCGCAAAATGCGGTTGAAAGACCTCAATCTTTTGGATCTGTTAATCAGCAAGACGGTCGAGCTGGCTATCGCACAGGGAATCCTAAAGAGCACCGCCATTATCGTGGACGCGACGCATACAAAAGCCCGTTACAATCAGAAATCCCCAAGGGAGATTTTGCAGGACCGTTCCCGTAAATTACGAAAAGCGATTTACACCATAGACGAATCGTTGAAAGCCAAACTCCCCGCCAAAAATACGGTGGATACGCTCGAGGCCGAGATCGACTATTGCCAGAAACTCATTGAGGCCACCGAAACGAAACTTGGCATCGCTCAACTGCCTAAGATCACGGAACCGCTGAACATGCTCAAAGAAACCGTTGAAGATGACGTGGAGCAACTGCGCATTTCGCAAGATCAAGACGCCCGCGTCGGACATAAGAGCGCTGACTCTTCGTTTTTTGGCTACAAGACGCATATAGACATGACCGAGGAACGAATCATTACAGCGGCAATCGTAACAACAGGCGAGAAGAACGACGGAAAACAACTGCAGGCCCTTATCGAGAAAAGCAAAGCCACGGGTATGGAAATAACGACTGTGATCGGCGATACGGCGTATTCGGAGAAGGACAACTTGGCGTATAGCAAGGAAAATGAAATCGAACTGATTTCAAGGCTTCACCCGCAAATTTCGCAAGGTATGCGTAAGAAGGAAGACGAGTTCGAATTCAACAAAGATGCAGGCATGTACGTATGCAAAGCCGGCCATATGGCGATCCGCAAAGCGAGGCAAGGAACGAAGGGCAAAGGAAAAAACCAGACGGATACCTACTATTTCGATGTGGAGCTTTGCAAACGGTGCCCCTTCAAAGTGGGATGTTACAAAGAAGGATCCAAAACCAAAACGTACTCCGTAAGTATTAAATCCGGGGAACATGCGGAACAGATGGCCTTCCAGGAAAGTGAGTATTTCAAGGAAAAAGCAAAAGAACGCTACAAAATTGAAGCGAAAAACAGTGAGCTTAAACATCGGCACGGGTACGACGTAGCGTCGTCCTCGGGTCTGTTAGGGATGCAAATACAAGGAGCTATGGCGATATTTGCAGTGAATTTAAAACGAATCATGAAGTTAGCGGACTAAGAAAAAACAGAGCAATACCACATAAAAAGCGACACCTACCCGAAAAATCCGGGGTAAGTGTCGCTTTTCTTTAAATATAACTTGGGTCACTGGAAAAGCTTTAGTTCTTCAGTGGCCTCTCCCGTTGATGTAGGTCTTTTTTTATATGTTAAAGGGGGGCGAGTTCTATTATAGACTCGATTCATTAACGCCAGATGAAAACCAAATTTCATTCTAATTACAAATGCCGCGACAGCTCCCTCGTCAGATATCTTTATCAAGCTATCGTACCCGTTAGCGTAATGCCGTATTGAACAGAAAAATTGAATCAATGTCTTTAACACTTGATATTGATTACGATATAAAAAATCAACCGGAATTTGATTAACGTTCTACCAGCCCCCGCCATTAATCCATGGTCCCCAGCCGCCAATTTCTGTCACTACGTCTTCTCTATAATCGTCATCAATTGCAGCCGCAACCCGCCGAAGACTGGCAATGTCCAGCCCTTTTTCAGAATCGTAATAAATACCGATATCAATATCAGAGTCAGGGCGTATAGCCCCCTTTGCTCTTGAACCGCCGGAACGAGAGTGCTTATTCCGCAGAATTTGTTTTTTAATTGTCAACTATATTTGAAATGATGGTTTGCGCGTTCATT
>NZ_JBWDNQ010000047.1:0-5404 GCF_056269285.1 Paenibacillus sp. JT31N11 | reverse complement strand
GTTCAAGACATCCATAAATAACTGATGCTTGTCTCCGAACGTATCATACAAGCTTCTTCTGTGAATACCCATGCCGTCGACAAGCTCCTGTATGGAGGTTTTTTCGTAGCCTTGCCGCCAGAATAAGTCCATTGCCTTGTCTAATACCACGTTGATTTCATACTCTTTGCTTCTCGCCATGATCATTCTCACGCCCTTTTGCTGCCCTAGCTCCTGTCCGCAAACCCATATTATCATATCGAGAACGATCAGTAAAGAATTATTTTGAGTTGAGCTGTAGCCCGCAGCAATGGGGTTTATCGGTACGTTACGGATTGAACCGCAAAGTAAATAGTATCCATTTGTGGGAATCTTGATAAGATAAGGGTAGATTCTTCTGCAACCAGATGCGATCAGCCTAAATTCTTTCGTAGCGAGGTGTAAGGATGAAGAGACAAACTGCAGGGACCTTTCGATCGCGTTGGTTGGAGACACTCTTGAAGTACAAGTAAGAAGAACAATGGACAACATTAAAGCAATTCAGGAGGAGTCCGGGGCGAAATTATCGGACGCGTTACAGTAACCGTATATCTAGGTGACGGTGATGCATTCAACTCCTTCAATCAAGTTTATAAGGAGTATTTTACACTGCCATATCCCGCTAGAACGATAGCACCTGCTACAATGGGACCCGTCATAGTTGGAAATTGACGCTATCGCCCATATCTCATAGTTATTTTCTGTAGCATCATTCAGCTAAAACCAGCTAATAGCTTGTCAAGATTTTTCTCTTAAGTTTTAGAAGCAAAAGCACTATACTGAAAAATGGGCATGGTTAAGAGCCCTCCTTATGAGTGTTGAAAGGTTTTTGGTCTTTATGGAAAGTGTGGTTCTTAAGCTAAATTAAAATAGCATAGATCCAGTGTAGGAGCTTGTTTATAAAGGCAACAACGGCGACTCGGTATGGTTTTCCTTCTTCACGCTTCATATCGTAGTATTCACGAAGCTTTTTATTCCGGGAATTCTTTAACCCACATATGACCGCAAGATAAAAGCTATGCCTCAGCTGCTCGGAGCCACGTTTCGTGATGCGATTGGTGGTGGCGGTAAACTTCTCTGACGAAAAGACACTAGGGTCTACGCCTGCAAAGGCAACTACTTTCTTGGCGTGATTAATCCGGCTGATCTCCCCGATTTCAGACAAAACCGTTGCCGCGATTTTGCCACCGATCCCGGGTATTGACCGGATCATTCTAAATTCCTCAACTTCTTTAGCGAGAGCATCGAGCTTATTTTTAAGGTGGGACAGATGCTCTTGGTATTGAAGGAGGAGGTTGATGTATAACCAAGTTAGTGGAACAGACCGCCAATTTTGTTGGCAGCCTGGTGTCATGATGCTATTGTCTCCTTAGTTGAACAAAGTCAGCCGATCGATCGTGGTCGGCTGTCTCATGTTTGTATTGTGCTATAGTGCCCGTTACTTTAATGACCTGGTTGTTGCGCTATCATACCCGTCGTATTATGAGTTCAGCCAGTTATTACTGGTTGAACTCTTTTTCGAAGGAGTTTCGTACAGATAGCAGGGTAGAACGATCGTACCCGTGGAAAATGGTAATCCCGTCGCTAAAACTGTTCGCCCCCTACTTGTGGAAACCATGTTTAAAGCTGGTTGGGACGATGATCCCGCATAACAAGCGATGCTGTGGAACGGCAAGCAGCATAGGGATACAGGCAATTTATTACTTCTGATAGTTCCTTTCTTCTTAACAGGGCGCCTTGAAAATGCATATTGATGTATTGCTGCGCAACTGTGTATAATTACAAACAGTATTTGGATCACTTCAATGACAAAAATGAAGACGATTGGTGCATTAGTGCACCAAGTATTAAGAAAGTTGGGGGATAATATGTCTAAAGTCGATAGAAGAATACTTAAGTCTCAAGAAGCAATAAAGAGCGCTCTTATTGAATTGATGTAAAAAAAAAATTTCGATCAAATTACAATACAAGATATTTCCGACACGGCTAATGTGGGTCGGAGAACGATTTATCTTCATTATCAGGATAAGTATGATCTGCTGGATCAACTCATCCTGGAACATATTAATGAACTAAGGAAAATTTGTGAATCGGCATCCGATATGAATTTTGCTGACGGTGGCTCCATTTGGTTTGATTACTTAGAGCGTAATTATGCATTTTTTTCATCTATGTTACAAAGTAAAGAAGTAGCTTCCTTTCGCGACCGTTTCTTTGAATTTGTTATCGAACGATTAAAGCATTACGTAGATGTAACCAAAGGAGTAAATCAGGGTTTAAGTAAGGATGTATTATTAAATTTTCTTGGAACAGCCGTCGTAGGGGTAGTCGAAACGTGGCTTAACAATGGATTATCGGATCCAGCTCATGTTGTGGCAAGCCAAATGGGATTTTTGTTAGATAGGAATCTATAGTTGGTTGTGAAAGGAACGAGTGTTTCTCTAAACTGGACACGCCTGCTTAGAAATTATGTGCCCGTCACCTGCCCAGCGGATTTAGCACCTGCCAGCGCTGTCGGGCGATCGTTGCGCTTGGTCCAATTCCATAATAAAAATAGCGGATACCCTGGTCGCCGCTTTCTGGGTGTGAAGCCTACTTAACCGGTCATAACAATGAGGGCCATTAGCCGCGGGCATGGTTACTGCTCTCAGTAGGTTCCCATCTTTTTCGCTTTTTCCTATCCTGGCTCAAGCGCCATGGAATCGATGATGCTCTTATTCCTTAGTTGGCCAAACCTCATGAGCACCAGTTCTCTTCGATTATTTAATATTCAAACTTTAAATAAATCGCCCCAAAAGAATAACATTAACGATCGCTGAAGTATCTTATGTGTAATTTGATCTAATTTTTTTCAGCCATTAATGCAATAAGTGCGCTTTTTATTACTTCTTGTGACTTAAGTATTCTTCTATCAGCTTTAGACATTTTATCCTCCAACCTTCCTTAATAATCGCACAATATCAAGCAATTTGTGCACTAATACACACATCGTCGTCATTTGGACATTGAAGTGATTCTATTTCCGTTTATAATAAGACACAGTTGTGCAACAATACATCAATATGCATTTTTCAGGGCACCCTGTTAAAAGGAAAGAGATGGATTTTGGGTCAAATATCCGCTTTCGCGAATTCAGGCTATCGAATAAATCAAGACAGCCATGATTCGTTCTGACCGCGATAAATAGCTGCAGCCTTTTATTCGAAATTTCGGCTAAAAAGACTTTGAGGTGAACATTATGTTAAAACTTGGAATACTAGATCAATCTCTTGTCGGAGAGGGCCATACTGCTACCGAGACCCTTGCAACTACTACCCGTTTAGCAATTGAAGCTGATAATATTGGTTACTCCCGTTATTGGGTTTCCGAGCATCATGGCTCCAAAGGACTCGCTCACTCAAGCCCAGAGGTACTAATTGGTTATCTGGCTTCACATACCAACCGGATTCGCGTTGGCTCTGGCGGTATCATGATGCCCCATTACAGTGCATATAAGGTTGCCGAGAACTTTAAGCTGTTGGAAGCTCTGTACCCCGGCCGAATTGATTTAGGTATTGGCCACGCAACCGGTAGTCTTCCCTTAGCAACAAGCGTTCTTCAAGAAGGCCACCAACTAGAAACTAACTATTCGCAACAGGTTGTTGATCTCGTTGCTTATCTGCATGATGCAGTACCGGCAGATCATCGATTTCCTGATATTATTACTTCTCCGTCCGTGCCAACAGTACCAGAGCTGTGGTTGCTTGGTTCAAGCGGCAAAACGGCCGAACTTGCTGCTGAGTTAGGTGCTTCTTATGCGTTTGCCCATTTTATTATCTTTGCTACTGGCGGCCCTGAAGCTACAGCGTTGTATCGCGAGCAATTTAAGCCTTCAGGAATGAAGAGCAAGCCACAGTCTTTGGCTGCTGTCATTGTCATTTGCGCCGACACCGAACAGGAAGCACAGAAACTGGATTCCAGCGTAGGTTTTTATTATCAAGAACTGGCAAAGGGTAAGGAAATACCATTCTTCCCTACAGTCGAAACAGCCGAGCAATACCCCTACACAGATGAAGAACTTGAAAAACTTAAGGCTGGTCGTGCAAAACGAGTGGTCGGCAATCCCGAGCAAGTAAAACGCGGACTCTCCCAGATGGCTGAGGAGTATCAGACCAACGAATTGCTCCTGTTATCTCCAATTCATGATTTCGAAGCCAGACTTCGATCCTATCGACTCATTGCAAAAGCTTTTGGAATGAAGTAAACAAAAAAGGGTCAGCATGAAATTCAACAACGATTTAGGCAGCCACTTCACGAGTCCCCGGTTTTGGAGCGACCTTCGTTTGTTCTAGGAGTCATTCGCGAACTGAGTTAAGCCTACTATATCCCACTAAAATGCTCGTTATTTCAATAAACTAAAGAGGAGCTGCCTCGAAGCAAGCTCCTCCACTATCGTTCCCGTTAGCCATCCATGCATCTCCTTGAAGTAACGGGCAGTTTATTGCAACAACGGCTTTTAAAGATGCTAGTGAAGTGGAGCTTACCTCTTTATCTATATCTCCTAGAGTTCAGAAACTCGGCAACAGGGTACACGGCCAAGCCGAAGCTCAGAATGAGGCTTAACGGAATGTTGTCTTGTCCATTCACATACTTCTCGACAACGAGAACGATAACCAGGGCAATTAGAAGGGCGTGGTAACTGATTCTTGCGCTCTTCAATTGAATCATTTTGCCTAATTCGTCGTCCGGGCTGAAACCCTGATGTTGGGGTCCCCATGTCAAAGCGGTCATGACGACTCCGAGCGGAATCGCCAAGCGTATAAAATCGTCAACGACACCAAGAGTATCACGTTGAAGCCACCGGTAGAAATTCACCAACCCCGTATGTCAAATACTTTTTACATTTTATCTATGATCCTCCAAAAAACGATTCCGTTTTATCCTAGTACCGACTGTCATTAAGCCAATCTCGCTTAAAAACTTCTTAGCTTAGGGCGCGTTAAACTCCCTCGGTACGATTAAGTTTTCTCACGAATGCTCGCTTATTCGCAGGATTTCACCCTTGCCAGAAATACAGAAAGATAGTAAGAGAACTCACGTGGTAGACCTGGACAACATGAAGGCGTGAGGAAATAGAGGGGGCGACTATTCCCTCCCATGTTCTTCCATATTCTGCACGTTTCTCCACGCTGCCCCTGGAGGTTTTCACTCCCATGTCTCAACGGGTCGATGCCCTCTCATTCCTTCGTTACACCTGTCCAAGGGGTGGAGGCCGGTCTTGCTATCGGTACGGGTCGGTGCCCTTTGGTTTAACGCATCCGGTACGCCGTGCTTTCTTTGAAATCCCGCGAATAAGCCAAAACTCGTACAACGAAACGGTAAATGTATTGATTAAGCTGCTAGCTGG
>NZ_JBWDNQ010000048.1:0-5294 GCF_056269285.1 Paenibacillus sp. JT31N11 | reverse complement strand
TTCAATGTCTCATAGATTGCGAAGAAGCACAGTTTTTAAAAACCATAAAAGCTGGGTTTAGTTTCGTGCTGCCATTTTTAGGTCTGAGCTAATATTAATTTTCGGGGTAGCGTAATGATGATTCGCGCAATGGTCCCCACCGGACGATCCGCTGACGATGCAAGCAAGGACGATTGGGCTGCTCACCATCAGGGCTTGCAATGTCGTCGGAGTAGGCGGGGCGGATGCGAGTCAAACCCACTTGACCCGGGCTCGGCGGATGTTTATCGTCCAAACGCCCACGCCACCATCAGCGGGAACTCTTCTCGCCACATCACATCGTCGTGCGACGCGACCCGCTCTCTCATTTCAACGTCCGCACCTGCATCGCGCAGCGCAGCCGCCCACCGGGTCGCGTTCTCGAGGAAGAACGGCTCCAGTGTGCCGGCTACAAGGTAGGTGCGCGGTAGCGGGCTTGGCATCACGGCAGGCGGTCGGTAGCCCCCGCCTGGCGACGCGGAGAAGACCGTACCGTAGATGTCCGGATGCCGAAGCCCTATGGCGAGTGAGAGCTCTCCACTCGCCGACACGCCGCACACCGCGGTGCGTTTGGCGGGCAGCGCGACGCTGAAGCGTGATCGCACCCATCGGCGGACGTCTTCGACGAAGAACCTCTCGTGTGCTGCGAACCGTTCCTGGTCGAACGGCGGTGAGTACTCATGGATGCGCACCATCTCATCCTCATCGGACGTCCGGTAGGCACCGACGATCATCGTGGGCGGTACGTCGGCGGCCTCGAGGTACCCGCCCCACTGCGAGATCAGCTGACCGTCACCGGCGAACACGACTGCCTGGGGTGGATCCGGAGGGACGTACACCGTAACCTGCCGACCACCATCATACTCGAGCGTCTCTGTGACGAGCTCTCCCGCGATCTTCATATCTCACATCTCCTGTGTTCATAATTAAACTTATCTCATGTAGCACAACGAGGGGCTATATGTTCCTGTTTATTATAACTCAGCGTTTAAAAAAATCGCTCCAAAATCCGTTCAACTATCGTACCCGTTCGTACCCGTTAGCTTAACGCTACCGCTTTATGAGCTTGAGTAGCATCATTACACTGCAGTCCCCACGGCTGTTCCAAGAAGAATCTCCCTTGTAACCATTAACTAAAGCTCCTTTACTGCCTTTTTAATCATATCATCGTACTCAGTCAGTTCATCAGTCGACACAAATTCCGTTGAAAATCCTCTGCCCTTTTTCGAGCATATCAATAAACTCCGATTTAGTAACTTCCCTGTCCATTTTCTTTCCTCCGAAACCCGTCTTTATTAAGTAAACTTCTACGCGACTTCCACGCTATCCTGCTCGTTGGCGTGGTGAAAGGTAGCCGCGCGGCTGCCTTTCACCATTGTGCTATTGTACCCGCTAGCATTCCTGTAGAGCGTTAAATTACCGCTTTGCAAAAAAACGAGCGCCTCGGTACGATGGAAGTACGCAACGGGTCATAGCCCTTTAAATCCCATCATCGTAAGCGTTCTTTTGTTTGATTTAAAATTTGCTGACACACAGTTGTCAGTCGGAGCTTCTTATAATAGGAATTGCAAATGAGTTTTCAAATAACTCAACAAACAACAAAGACCAAATTAGGAGGTTTTCCCGTATGTATCAATCCGTTCAAAGCTTCATTACCGAGTACCAGAATGAGTCCAAGTTTACACAGCAACTTCTGAGTTCCTTGACGGACGCGTCATTGAAGCAAGAGATCGCATCAGGCGTCCGTACGCTCGGAACTCTGGCATGGCATCTGGTGCCGTCAGGCGGCATTCTGAAACCGACTGGTCTCGATTTCGAAGCGCCGCCCGAGCACAGCATGGCTCCTGAATCCGCAGCGGAGATTGTTCGAGTGTATCGCGCCGCTTCCGCTGCCCTCATCGAGGCGGTGCAGAAACAGTGGACAAATGAGAAGCTGCAGGAATCAGTGAATATGTTCGGTCAACAATGGAAGAACGGTTTCACGTTAGCGATCTTCCTCAAGCACGAAATTCACCACCGCGGACAGTTAACCATCTTGATGCGCCAAGCGGGACTTCCTGTTATCGGAATCTACGGTCCTTCCAAAGAAGAGTGGATCAGCATGGGGATGGAAGCCCCGGTTTAAACATAAATGAAGGCGCGCTCTCTATGTTGACGGTTAAAGATGCACGCTTTCTTCACTTTAATATAAATGGGAGTAAATATTGATGTTATTGGAAGACTGATACAATTAAGGATTCACGTTTGAACAGTATCGCGATGGCATGAGGCTGATTCAGCAGGAAATGCAACAAATCTATGAAAAGATTAAATTCCGTGAAGAAGATCAGAAAATCTTCAAGCAATTTTGCTGGGCGAAACTGGAAAGGAATCGTATTGACGGCGGATTGGTGCGGAGATGCTGCCCTATGCGTCCCCATCATTCAACGCATTGCTAAGTTGGATTCGCGGTTTCTAATTCGTGATGACAACATGGAATTGATGGGGACCAGTATCTGACGAATGGACATCCCGAATGATTCCTATCTTCATCTTTATGAATGCAGAAGGTCAAGAACAGTTCGTCTGGGGACCAAGATCACCGGAGATGCAGACATGGATGGGCTCCTTGAAGGGGCAACTGCCCCCAACCGAAACAAGCGGTTTTAGTGAAGCCCAGCAGAATATGTATCGGATGATCAAGCGAAGAATCGCATCAGATCCGAAGCTATGGCAAAGCGTCATCAGCAGTGTAAAACCTTTATTCGTAAAGGCTATAAATCTGTAGTGAGCGTTCTTTGATGCTATTGGCCAAATGCTTCGGCTCGATGACCGTAACATCTATACCATAACTCAGCAAGGTTCCATATAACCATACATCCTCGGCATGCTCCGTTCTCACGATGAAATAGCCATCCTCTGCGATAGTAATTTCCTCAGGAGGGAAATATTCTTCGACCTTGACTCGCACCCGGGGGTGGAAGCGCAGCACCATGCTTATCAGATTCGCCGTATCTTGTTGTTTGCCCCATCTGACGTCAAGTTCCTCCAAGCTCATATTTCTGCGCATGAACCTTTCATCCGATACAACAAGTTCTTTCAACCGGGATAACCTGAAGGTTCGATAGTCGCTTCGAAGCCTGCAATATGCGTATAAGTACCAAGCATAGCCTTTCCACGCCAAGCCGATGGGTTCCACAGTCCGTAGCTCTCCCGTCCCTTCGGAATTCGTATACACGAAAAGAACGACGAATCGATTCCTGGCTGCCTGCCGGAGCCTTGCAATCATAGACCTGTCTACATGGCCACCTCGCCAGATGTTCGTATCGAATATGAGTGTTTCGCCAGCTTCCTCAAGCCGGCTTTGCTCAGATTTGGTCACAAGTGCGCCAACTTTCACCATCAGATCGGCCAGATCAGGATCATCAAGAGAAGATTGAATGCCTTTTAACGCATTCATAATGGAATGGAGGTCTTCGAATGTGACGATTTGTCTGTCGATATGATACTGCTCCATGATCTCATAACCGCCGTTCGTACCAGAATAAGAGATGATTGGGATCCCGGCGCTATTGATGGTTTCCAGGTCACGATAGATGGTCCGCAGGGATACCTCGAACAAATCGGCCAGCTCCTGTCCGCTCATTCTTTTGCGGCTTAGCAGATGCATAACGATAGAAAGGAGACGATGGACCTTCAATGTTTGAAACCTCCTTAAATAGGGTGAGTGTAACGATTCATCATATTCGATTATGAACCGGATTTTTCAATTATAGATTCGACGCTCGTCAGTATGCCCCTGCTTTATTTTCCATGAATGGTTCATATACTTGTTCTTTGTTCATTTTTAAGCGTCAAATAGCCCACATCTTGTCCTCAAGATGTGGGCTTAGCTATGCTGGAATCAAGATTTGAACACGCGACAAGTCAGCGGCAGCTTCGGTGACCACGGCAGGAAATCATCCAACGCTTGAGGATCTCTGGGATCGGGAAGCTGCTCGAACAGGTACTTATAATATTGGAACGGGTTCAGGCCGTTTTCTTTTGCCGTCTCGATCACACTGTAAATAGTAGCACTGGCCTTTGCGCCGCGAGGCGTGTTGGCAAAGAGCCAATTCTTTCTCCCAATCACAAAAGGCTTAATCGCTCTCTCGCTGCGAATGTTATCGAACTCCAATCGCCCATCCGCCAAGAATGCCGTCAGCTTGACCCCCTGGTTCATACAATAGATGCTCGCCTCTCCAAGCTGACTCTTCGGTAACGTACGGCCTCACTGCTGACGCAACCATGCCGAAAAAGCCTCCAAAACAGAGCGGATCCTCTCCTGCCTCGCGGTCTGATGAACTTCAGGCGATGCCTCTTTCAGCTCGCGTTCAATGGTAAATAACTGGTTGCAAAACGTAAGTCCTTGATGAGCAGCCGTTTCTGTTTGGTTTTGCGTAGCAGGCAGCGCTTTTAATGCCTCGTCAAATTTTCGGCGTGCATGCGCCCAGCAGCCCACCAAGGTTACGTCCTTCACCATATGGTAGCCGGCATATCCGTCCACGTGCAGGTAGCCGCTGAATCCCTGTAAGAAATTCCGCGGATTCTCGCCGCCTCGTGTCGGGCGGTAATCGTACAGGACGATGGGCGGACCCAGGCGTCCTGTACGATACAGCCATAGATAGGATTCGGTTTGCGCCGCCCGGCTCGTGAAGGACCTGAAGAGTTACGAGTCCTGTAAGATTATCTGGTACGGCTATCCATGACAAATTATGTTCTAACTCAGCAATACTATATATACCTTCGATAAACTTGCGACAAGCTAACTTCAACTCATAAATATCATCGCTTATTGGCTTCCAATCAGGGTCTCTTTTATCATCCTTTGGTTTTCTAACGAATTGGGTCGCTTCCTTTTCACAAGCACCATACTGAATATAATTCTTTCGCCCTTCCACTAACGGAATCTTATTGGCTCCTAAATCATATACATTTATTTCTTGGAAGGGGTCATCTTCCCAAAAACATATTGGACATATATAATAATTTCCGTTACTGTCTAACGTTTTGTACCCACAACATTGGCAAGTATATCTTCTCAAGGTACACCTCGATTCCGTTTTTCTCTATCTTAAAGTTGCACTACCGCCGGTTTGCGTAACGAAAAGGCATCCGATTGGTCGGATGCCTTCCTGGTATTTGTTGAACTCCCTCGGTACGATTAAGTTTTCTCACGAATGCTCGCTTATTCGCAGGATTTCACCCTTGTTAGACATGTATGAAGGTCGTTCGGGTGACCAATTCATAGACCTGGA
>NZ_JBWDNQ010000029.1:0-50916 GCF_056269285.1 Paenibacillus sp. JT31N11 | reverse complement strand
ACAGATTTCGCCATGCGCAAGCATCCTAGCTACAAGGGTGGCTTGGTCCCTCCCTTGGTTGGACTTTCACCAACTAGATAATGCGTGCCTCTGGGCACGCCAAACGAAAAAAGAGCTGCCGCGCGGCAAGCTCCTCAACTCGTTAGCTTAACTATCGGAAATTTTCAGTTCCCCTTTTATGAATGTTTCCATCTCACTTAAGTAAGGGGAGTTACAAACGATCCCATTCTTATTCACCAGGACGTACATTGGATATGATTTTATGCCCAACTTTTTTAGATTTTTATTCAAGCGCTTATTTTCAGAATGACCAGCCATTTCCGTTACGTTAACCAGAATTACGCGGTAATCAATGTATTCCAGTTTTTTTTAAATTTTTTGCTGTATCTAGTGAGAAATTGAACGTATAAATTAATTTAAGGAGGTTGTTAATGGAGTTAAAAGGGGAAGTGATTAGATATATATTAATAGGTTTTTTTGAAATAATCATTCTTAATGGGGTGCAGTAGTATTAACTCAGAATAGTTTATGAAGGGATTAAAACCACAACGTAGTAATTATAAATTACATCTGTTTTATATTGGAGATACACCTCAAAATGACATGGATAAAGTACAAACTTTCATGCATTCAACACTTTTTAAGTTTTAACTTTTCCGTCCTATCATATAGCGGTCAAAATTGGTAGGGGTCATCTGACTCATCTTTTCCCAGCATAATATAAAGCTGCAGGATGTTCAGTCCTATTATCAAGGATCGGTACCCAAAAAAATCACTCTCCGCCATAACTTACCTAAGATGACGGTTCATCATGAATCGTCTTTTTTATTTCCATCGGATCCATAAATATAATCACTTCCATCATTTGGTTTAAAGGGGAAAAGGTATTGAATTGCAAAAGAAAAAACCGCCTATTATAAGGCGGTTTGAACTATTGTTGATTATTCATTTCTTACCGATCACGAGCTTTCCCCTATAGAGAAAACAGACTGACTGCCAACGTACTGATCAACAAACCCCGAATCCGAAGACGAAACGATAATAAGCAAAGAGCCGATTGTTTGAAGGATAAGATCATTTCGCATACCACTGGGGACAACATTTATGTATGCACGGGTCATCAGTACAGCCACAATAAATATCACTGCGGGTTACTTTGCTTTCTTCGAAGGAAGCCAACGTTTTTTCATTTTGCATACCATCGTATAGGCAGGATTAAAAACATTGCCTACCTCGTATTCTACGCACTGACCCATTAATTGACTTGCTTCCTGTACGCTTAAGCCATAGCCGTTCTCATCGGTCAGCCAGCGAAGCATCTCCGTCGATGCATGCTGAAGGGCCTGCTCAAGAGGTCTGGCGTTTCCTACCGTAAAAATCGAATCCTCCGACTCTCCGCGCGGCCAGCCGATCGTTTGCCCTTTGAGCAATGAAAGCGAGAATGTCGTATCCATTGAAATTTCGAGCCCTGTGCCCACGATTTCGCCGTCTCCTTGCACGGCGTGGCCATCCCCGAGATGAAAGAGCGCACCTTGGACGAATACAGGCAAGTAGATGGTCTCGCAAGCTCCAAAGCCTCTGTAGTCCATATTGCCGCCGTATTGGCCGGAGGTTGCGGTACCGATAGCCTGTCCCAACGCCGGAGCGACGCCGAAGCAGCCGAAAAAGGGAGCAAGCGGAAGCTGCAAGCCGGCGATCATGTCGGATTCGAGCTCCGGCTGAGCCGTCCGGCTCTCGGTATTGATCTTCCATCTCTTTCTTTCCGCTTTAGGAAGGTTCGGAACATAGGACGGATCGACGACATTGGGAGCAAGAACATCCATCGACCATGCCCACTCGCGGTTCGGCACAATCGATTCGAAGCGGACGACAAGCGTGTCCCCGGGCTCCGCGCCTTTCACATAAAACGGTCCGGTCATCGGGTTACCCGCCATCGCAGCCGAGTTTCCGTGCCGATCCCATCCTCGGGCATCCACCGTCGAGGTCGTTATCCGGTCGCCGTCGTTGACGGTCAGTACCGGCTCATGCGAGCCGATCGTATTCCAATACCTGCTTGGCGCCAACTCATGTACAGCCATTCAATCACCTCAGTTTCAAATTGTTTTTGATCCTTTAAGTATACTCTCATTAAGAGTAAATTCCACTTTATTGAGAATGAAAAAATTTTAAAAATATAAGAAAGTACAGATTTATACTTTGCTTATATTCGAAGGAGAGGAAAACGACTTCGACGCCTCTTTTTCATCAATCAGCTTGCATTACTAGCAGTTCTGTCCTACAGGTTGAAGTTTTTATTTGATGTTCGAAAATCTTGAACATGCACCGAGACCCGCTTTACTATTGTTTTCTTAAAAAAAACTCATTTGATAGAAGTGATCTCTCAAATTCATTATATGATACAATCGGTATCATCAATTCCATATAACGATACATAATTTATCTGTATTAAGCTGTTGTCTTTTCATGAGATCATTCAGAACGTTTATGCAACGGACAAGACATCTAAACATTGGAGGTAATCAAATTTGATCAGAAATCGCTTCGCAACCCGTGTACATCCGCTCTTTTTGTTTCCTATGGCTGTCTCAGACAAACTTCCGTCTTCCAACTTACCGGACAGATAGCTGACATTAACAATAAGCTCGCGGCAGCCGCTGCTCCAGCCATCAGGGATGATACCCCGGCTATTCATAAAAATGATCGATGAAGCGCCAAGCGGAGGCAAAATCGTCATACCCCTGGAGTTTATAATATTAATAAAAATCCGGAGCATATTGTTTATACGGATTATGGGAAAAGCTATTCCACTTTAAAGACACGGTATTATTATTTTCAAGAACAACGCGATGAGTCCCCGTAAAGGAGAACCGAACGCCGGAATATACGTTTCCTATACGGGAGGCGGACTATTATACAAGGAAATACAACCAATATAGGCAAGATCATTTATGGGAGCACGGTCGTAGAAGAAGATATAAAAGATATATTTGTTAATTTTGCAGCCAATATCCTGAAATAAGAAGGACCGGCCGTGCCCGTTTGGCGGCGTTGTACTGCCACTACTGAGTACAATGAAAGACTGTAAGAAATCACTTTGAAGGGAGGTGATAACATGGAACAACAAGTTAAGAATGTCTGGGAACAGCCAACCCTGGAAACGCTGCAAGTGAGCAGAACGCTGGAGGGAAAAGGCATGAAGTACATTGACGCTGTTTCTCCGAGCGATCTTGATATTACCGATACGCCTCCGGTCTCGTAATGTGTACTTAACCTGAAGCAAGTCCAAGTCCCTTATACATTTTTGTATAGGGGCATTTTTTTCATGACTATTCAAGGCGTTATTTACGGTGAAGGTTTGGGTAGATTCGCGCATTTAAGGATTAGGATTGTGATCGTTAAGTGGTCATAACTCAAAAACCAAAAGAGGAGCTGCCGTTTGGCAAGCTCCTCCACTATCGTACCCGTTAGCGTAATAACACCTGACTGAGATACACATCATTTCCAACCAGCACGTTGTAGTATCCCTTTCACAAAATCGCTCTTAGCATTTGTGTATGCCAAACGGTCATTGTGGAATCGTTGTGCGAGTTCCAACTTCAATTCACCATACATTTTGGCGTCCTCTGGATGACTTCTCAAATAATCTCGAAAAAGGATATGACGTTTATATTTGGCGTTTTCCATTGTGCACACGTAGAGGTGATGCCAAGACTTAACGTTTACAGCTGCCCGATCTAAGCCTATTGAATCTTAGTAGCTGCATAGCCTGACCGGCACTTCGTGCTGGTGGCATTCCCCTCCAACAGCCGGGAGGAAGCCAGCCCGATCAAGTATCGATACACATTAAGAGATCTGTTTGATCCGAAATGCTTTAACAGCCATGAAGATAACGTGTACGGCAATAACTAATCCTATCAGATAGATTAAACCTTCATTGATACGAGCCCAAATCTCACTCACTCTTTCAAATGCCTCGCTGCGGACCGGCGTTATACCGGATTGCGCTAGTTGCTGCATAAAATCGGAATTCCATATCGCCATATCCGAAAACATGAACAGCGCGAGGACGAAATAGAGCATATTGAGCAAGATTTCAAAGCCGACTAGCCTTACTGTCCACTTCCTTGAAATCATCATCAAGATATCTTTCAAGATGCTTAAGGCCAGCAGGATCCATATCATCGGCAGGAACCCGCGAAACACTTCTTCATCGAAGAATGACACAACCGTCGAATAACCGCCGTCCTCAAACCTCCATACACCAAGAAGGTCGATTGAGAAGGTAAACAGCACGAAGAATAAAACGGTAATGATTATGCTTGCTATAGGTTCTGCACGCTTAATTCGAATCCGACGATCAGGCAGGGCTGGTAATTCAGACAGTTTCCAGTCATGGGTGCCCTTTATTCCCAGCTTCCTTTTCTTCGCATTTACAACCTCTATTATGACAAACATGATCGTCACCCAGGCGAAGCCTTGAACGCAACCCACGATAAGGAAGGAAACCAGATTGCTCACCAAATGGTGAAGGACTTGCGATGGATTCATGAACGTTTCAATCGTGAACACGACTGCCATTGCAACTGCAATCGAGATAATTACCATCTTGAGAACGGACAGATAGGTCGAAAAGATTGCCGGACTAATCAGATATCTCTTATCTCCCCTGTACCTTTCAGATAATTCACTCGGATTCCCGAGTTCAAGAAGCACCTCTTCCACATCCGTTCTGGTCGCTTCTCTGCCTTGGACGCGCTCTTCAAGCATATCCTCGATTAAACCTTGCAGCTCTTTTTCTATATCCGTCCTCTGTTTCTCAGGCAGCCTTTGCGTCACCGCAAAAATGTATCTATTAACTAACTCCATCCCCATCGTCTCCTCCAATTAAATTTTCAAGGCTCATGTTCATGCTCCTCCATTCTAGACAAAGCTGCAGGTAAACTTCCTTCCCCATAGAACTGAGCAAATAGTACTTCCGAGGGCGAGTTTCATTGGTGTCCCATTTGCTTTCAAGCAATTGCTGCTTCTCCAATCTACGCAAGAGCGGGTACAAGGTGCTTGGATCGATGTTAATGCCCTTCTCCTCTAGGATGGAGACCAGGGAATAACCATACTGCGGTTCGGATAATTGACTGAGCACGCCGATAATAATCGTTCCACGCCGCAACTCCTGTGTTAATCCGCTGATCGTTTCATTGATATCCATTTATTTCATCAACTCCTGATTTCATAATACTGTATGCCACACACTGTTGTAAATAGTGCAATAACATTTATTTTATAATATTTGCGCAAAGGCCGGGATCCTCAAAATGAGAAAGTCCCGGCCCTTTATATGATGTACAGACCATACGAGCGTCTGCTCGATTGAGGTTACATGAAAGTATTTCTGCTGCCAGGTGTTGACATCGGTCCCTGCTGAATACCTATACAGGCCATCCTGCTGTCAATGCCCTGTCTTCAGAGTTCGACTTTAAACGCAGTGCAGATTTGCCGCAGCTCGTGCAATCGCTCCAGGTAACGATCATCCCGCTGACGATTGTCAAGATACATAATTGAGTAAAGAACATTTGCGCCTCGGCAATCCGGTTCTCAGGACATCCAAGCTTTTTCTCATAGTTAGTAGCTGACCAGCTCCAGTCACGTTATTTTTTGTTCCGGGATTCATTCTCTGAGAATGATGGCAGTTTGACCCGCGTGTTATTAAGTCATGTAATATGACACAAAAATAATTATTTTATAAAAACGTTTATGATTTCTTGAGTTTTAAGGAGTGCAAATATTCGTCAACCCCATATCCATATAAACCTCTGATAACACCAAAATATATGAATTATATGTAAACAAGAGAGAAATAGATTAATAGGAAGATAAACATAATTTTAAGCGCTTTCATCGACTGAACTCCTGATTGACTACAATTTTCCAATTGCATAGGATACAATTGTCAGATTAACTTCCACATGAAGTCATGTGGGTCACTTGCTGTAGAGATTTTATAGTAATCTATGTACCTATTAAAAGGGAGGTTTGTGAGATTTTGACCAACAACTTAAAGAAAATGAGGATTGCAGCACTTTCACCCAGACTAGGTTCTCAAATGAACCTAGTCACGTCGCACGATTCGTCGGGATCCTCGAGCAGACGAAAAAAGAACTTGTCTATACTCCTTGCTGGCATGATCGCATTTGGATCTTTGAGTGTCGGGTTATCCCCTAACTCCGTATCCGCAGTTTCAAGCATACCTTCCGACAATGGTATCACTTGGCAGATCCATGACGCTGCTCCGCCGGGACTTGATACCGGCAGCATCCGAACAGCGAGTGAATCTTCGCTTCAGGGGTTTGGCAATATTTTTGTCCGCGTGTCAACGAAGCCTGAACCACGTTTGAACGGTCAAATGATACGCGGTTTTGGACTTAAGTTCGACGGAGTTGACACTTTTGCAACCACGCAGGCCGTTGATCTTGGGGGCGTACATATCACCCGCGAAATAAAGGTTGATAGTGACGGCAGCTGGACGAGGTTCTTTGACACCTTCACGAATACCACCAAAGAACCCGTTACGGTTGATGTTTCGTTTGGAGGGGATCTCGGTTACGGTTCAGGCAAGGCTCAAGGTATAATACAAGCTACTTCGAGCGGCGATAAAACGATCACTCCGGAAGATTCGTGGACGCTGGCGGCGACTCCTAACCAGGAGCAGCGTCCGGTCGGCGTGGTGCTGGGAACACCTGGTCCATACCCGGGCGCGCTGACAAAAATGGGCAACCAGGAACGGAACCCGTTTGAAACGCCTCTGGCTGCCTCCGGCAATGAGGCAAATTTCTATGGATACGTAAACAGCTTAACCGTCAAACCGGACGAAACAAAGTCATTGGCCCACTTTGTATTCCTGGGCGCGACTGGTTCATCTGCAGTGAGCGCCGCTGCTAAAGAACTTAAGGAACTTTCAGTGGATCCGGAATTTTCTGATCTGTCCTCACCAGAAGTCTGCTCGTTAGTGAACTGGGATGTATCCAATCTGCCATGGTTTGACGCCAGTGTTTGTCCTGATGTCACCCGGCTCGATATTCCAGCATCTCCCGAGGCAGCTGAGCCGTATACAACGTCCAAATACGACATTGTAAACAAGTCTATTGGAGAGATGCAAAAGGACATGGAGGCGGGTATAACCACTTCGGAAGAAATCACCCGCGCCTATCTCGACCGGATTGCTGCGTACGACGGCGGACAGTTTGGATTTAATGCATTCCTGTACGTCGCAACCGATGCAATCGATCAGGCAAAAGCCGCTGATCAGGCTCGTAAGAACGGGGAAACCGGTGAACTTCTCGGTATTCCACTTGCGATTAAAGATCTGTACGATACCAAAGATATGCCAACTACTGGCGGGACTCTTGCACTTGAAGGCTGGCAGCCAGATACGGATGCCTACCAGGTAGAGAAGCTGCGTGAAAGTGGCGCCGTACTGATTGGGAAGACCAACATGTCCGAGTTCGCCAATTCAGGCAGCTACAGCGAAAGCGGCTGGAAACAGGTCTGGAACGCTCTCTATCCGTCGAAGACATCCTTCGGATCAAGCGGCGGCTCCGCTGTAGCAGTGGCTGCGAGCATGGCAGCCGGTGCACTGGGCAGCCAGACAGGCGTCTCATTATATGCTCCCAGCACGGGTGCCAGCTTGGCAACGTTCAGAGGCACCGACGGTATGGCAAGTACCCGCGGAGTCATGCCGCTTACTTGGGGGCAGGACTACGGAGGTCCTATCGCCCGGACTGTCACGGATCTGGCATATTTGCTTAACGCGACAACAGGGACAGACCCTCTTGATGTGTTGACTAAGAACGCTGATACGTACAAGCCGGATAATTGGACGGATTACCTCGACGCCAATGCGCTTAATGGCAAAAAAATCGGTTATATTCCTGCCTCCTTCGTCTCCAGCTACGCAGACGATGGAACTGGAGACGCGTTAATGGACAAATTTGCTGAGATCGAAGCTGCAGGCGGCACGATGATCGAAATGACGCCGCCGCCAAGCGGAGGAAGCAGCCCCGAGGGCAGCCGAAGCGAAGAAGGCTGGGCACGTTATATCGGTCTGCATGAAGACTTCCCATTCGCTGACGGAGACCAGCTGCTGGCTTCTCCTCTCGTCCTGCCGTACAATCAACGGGAGCTTCGTGACACCGCCAGAATGACTCCGGCCCAGGTCGACTCCTATCTCACCTATCGTGCGGTTTATAAACAAATCATTGCGAACTGGATGGATGGTTTTAATGTTGATGCCGTACTATATCCCGGATTTATCAGCGACATGTACAACAATGGCAGCGCCGATTCCCAGCTGTCTTCCGACCGGGGCACTGGCGTTCTGACTTCGAACGTCGGTCTGCCGACTGTGATCGTCCCAGTGGGCACAAATCCGCACGGGTATTCGATCTCCATGCAGCTTGTGGGACGTGAGTGGAATGATGGTAAAATCCTTGGAATGGGCTACGCCCTCGAGCAAAAATTCCACGGGCGGCAGCTATCGGCCTTCGCACCGCCGCTTACGTACAAACCTTAACTCGGATAAGCAACCCGGATAAGCCAGGGGCTCGCAGTTCATTGCCCGCCTGCACGCGTTCACCTGCTGACGTTTTCGCTGGCCGGACAAAAAAGAGAGATCAGCCCGTTTTTTCTGGCTGATCTCTTTTTAATTCGTTGGGTTGGTAAAAGACAACAGGAGTCGGACCTAACTGCCCGCAAGACCATGATTCCGTGCGCTAAATATAATATTGTGCCAGTCTGGATCTTTCCAACTAAAGACACTACTATAAGACCACCCGTAACCCTACTCCACCAATCCGGAACGTTCCACGCCTTGAATGAAATACCGTTGTAGAAAGAGATAGACAAGCAGCATCGGAACCAGGGCAAAGAACGTAGCGGCCATAACGACCGGCAGACTGAATACTTCAAAGCTGCTGCCCGTTAGCGTATCCAGTGACTGGTAGAGCCGCGGCAGCATCATCGGCAAAGTAAACTTTTCCTGGGATGTAAGAAAGATAGAAGGCTCGAAGAAGTCATTCCAATGCCAGACTAGGGAAAGCAGCGTTGTTACGACAATTGCGGGAGGAGTAAGTGGCATGATGATTTTCCAGTACACTTTAAAGCTCCCGCAGCCATCCACCCTGGCGGCATCCTCCAGCTCCCAGGGAAGCCCTCGAAACAACTGACGAAAGATAAAAATGAACAAGGCGCCTCTAAGCCCGTTTGCGAAAAATGCCGGTACGACGAGAGGCAGCATGCTGTCCAGCCATCCCATAGTTTTGTATTGGATAAATAAAGGCACAATGATCGTTTGCGGCGGAATGATCATCGTAAACATACACAAAACAAACAGTGCTTCGCGCCCGGGAAACTTGATTCGGGCAAATCCATAGGCAACAAAGGAACATGACAATACTTGCCCAACCACGCTTAAGACAGAGATAAGGGCGGAATTGTTAAAATGAGGCCAATATTCAAGACCAGCCATCCCATAATAGAAATTTTCCCAAGCCAGACTTGTAGGAATCCATTTGATCGTAAAATCCATAAGATCGGCCGGCTGCTTGAGCGACGTTGTAATCATATAAATGAAAGGATATAGGAATACAAAGGCCAAGTCGATCAGAATCATATAGACGAAAATACGATAAATCAACGCAATCCAGCGGCTTTTGCTGCCTATTCGGCTTAATAGACTATTATTCCTCTTCACGCAGCGATCACCTCCTCAATTATTTTTCTCCTGTGTAAATGACAAAGCGTTTGGTCGACACGAATACAATAATGAGCAGCAGAAATATAAACAAGAAGTAAATCCAGCCCATTCCCGAAGCGTAGCCCATCTCGATCTTGGTGAATGCCGTATCTTTAATGTAAACCATCATCCGGTTGTTAATGTCGGTGAAAGAGTCAACACAGGTGAATACCAGATTCAGTAGAATAATTGGCGTAACGAGCGGAAGGGTTATCTTCCAGAACATTTCCCACTCTGTGGCTCCATCGCATCTTGCGGATTCATACAGAGATAAGGAAATGCCCTGTAATCCGGCAAGGAAGAGCAGGATCTGCACACCCGTTTTCCAAAATATCACAGTTAACCGGCTCAACATATCAAAGACGATTTGGGAGAATGTCGGACCCATATAAAGAAACACTTCATCAGGCACGCCGATTCCGTTCACCAGTGTATCTTTTCCAACCCCCGCGTACAGCAGCTGCTGCATGGCCAGCCCCGAACCAATAAGTACGGGAAGAAAGAATGCGGCACGAAAAAATGCCCTTCCCCTGATGTTATGATTGAGCAGAATGGCGATAAATAAAGAAAACACTAAAATGAGCGGTGTATTGATAACGGCATCTTGAATGACGGAGATAAATAAAGGAATGAATTCGGTATCGAGTACGAAGGCTTTGTTGAAATTTCTCCAGCCGACAGATTCAAGCTGGAAATTACCAACGCCTACGACTTCATGAAAGCTAAGCCAAAGGGAGTAAGCGAGCGGATAAAACATAAACAAGACGAAGCCTAAGGCCCATGGGGCAATATACACGTAGCCTGCCAGCATTTTTTTTCTTTCCAAGCCGATTCTTCGCTCTTTCACGCTTATCCCCCCTTGGGCACGACGATATAGTTTTTATCCGGAACACGAAGACCATCGATTTCAATTTCCCGCGGTAAATAATTGACAATGACACGAGTGCCATCTCCATAAACGACTTCATAAACATCCTTTTGCAGTTTTCGATGCACCTGGATCGATAGAGACCATATTGGCTGCAGTTTCTCATTCATCTCTTTATACTGTTGGACCGATTGATCTACCCAGTTGTTGTACGAGGAACTGAATAAATCGCTATAGTAGGTGTCTTTTAGCTCTTCCGAGAAATTCTTCGTCAATTGATAGTAAGGCATATAACCATATTCCACCATTTTAAGGAACTGCAGCTGGGGATCATAAAACAAATTTTGCGGATATCCCGAGTAGGGAATGAGTCCGTGTACGACCATTTGGTAGAATGGAATGGTTTCATCGGTGAAGAAATAACCGCTGTCCTCCATTGGAATATCGAATAAGCGGGACGCTTTCAGAATGCTGTACCCATTCCCGCCTACAGCAGCGGCACCACCAAATTGCTTGCTCGACTTTTCCATCATCTCCATCCATTGCATGGCCGTTCCTTCTCGTGTCAGGGGGTAATCCTTGTTATAGTCATAGTAGTCCTGATAACCAATGCCATCAAAATTAATGCCGGTAATACCCAGTTTACTTAGCGGATCAAGCACGTCTCCTTGAAATTTCAAATTTTGCTTACCTGCATTCAGATTAAACGTTTCACTATAACGATCCGTCACGGCAAAATGGTTGGCTCCGACAACGACGTCGCTGCGTGTCGAGAATCCTCCGCTTCCCTTCCAGGCGTCGACGTAATTATCCTGAAGAAATAACTGGAATTTGTTATTTTTAGTATAAACGCTTAATTTATTCAAGCCGCTCAAACCGCCCAATTGACCGGAGGGAACGCTTCCAGAAGGATATTCCAGATAACCTTTTCTCGTCCATCCAAGCAAATTTGCGGAAATGGATTCCACACCCCGTTTCTTCAAGTCTTCCATCATTTCCTGCGCCTGAGGGAATGTAGTGGAAGCAATGAAATCATCGAACAGGATCTGGTGCTTCTTGATCCCCATCAGCAAATCAAGACCATACGGAATAGGATCCTCTTTCCTGATTTTTGAAGTCAGCCCTTGTTCGTTGACCAGGTATTCCCGGTATGCCGAGGCCATGTGACTGTAGTCGGCTTCCTCCCCGCTGAAGAAAACATAGCGGATCGTATGATCTTCCCGTATCAAGTTTTTCTCCGGTTTCTTGGTCAAATTCCCGTCCTTCTTGACAGCTTCATATTCCCGTCTATAGACGAGCTCGGAGGAAACCCGGTTTAAATTAATCAGATAGCCGCTTGGCGAGTAGAGAATATTCGCATCATAAGCGCCATCCGTAATCATCCCAAGGAATGCGTTATTACCGACCTTCAGACCGAATATGGGAAGCAGCGCATTCTGCTGCCTTTGATAATTGTTGAATGATATGGTATCCGGGCCGTAGACACTCGCCCGATAAGGATTCAAATAGTTGGGATGATTGGTTTTAAACGTAGACAGCGCGCCGGGACCGTCAGGATAAATGGAATACCCTTTCTTATGATCCGATGCCGCTCCGAAAAAAGGAAGCGGAGCAATCGCCATGACCCAATTATCGCTGGATTCCTTGATAGACTTTCCCGGTACTGTGACCTCAAGCGAGTTCCCCTTCAATTGAAAGCTCATATCAAAACTAATTTGCAATCTGGGCAAATCGTAGTGTACGGATATCCCGTTTTCCAGAGAAACGGCCTTCATCTTCGGCTGCTCCATGACCGAGTTTGTTTCCTGGGTCTCCAGGGCAGGCAAGCTTGGATCCGTGAACGTCAGATGAAAGGCCGACTGACTACTCGCCGTCCACAGCTCATTCCCATCTGTCTCCACGTCCTCGAGCGGTACTGCAGATTCCCACTTATATCCGTTCTTCTTATCCTTCACCACAATGGCGGAATCAGAGGAGCGGAACATTAACTCAAGGCGGTCCGTTTCCCCCACCTTCTCAAATTCGCTTTGTTCATGCGCCGGCTGAGCATCCGAGGCAGATGGTTCCGCAGAAGCCTCCACGACCCCGTTTTTCGGTTTTATTTCCTGATGTGCCCGGTCAATGGCTCTTTGCAGAGAGGGTAAGGCCAAGAGCACGAGCGCTGCAAATATCAGGATGACCGCGACATTGTATATCCACTTTTTGGATTTTTCCGTAATCATGGTACCCCCTTAATTATCCAGCAAGTATCGAACTTCTACGGCAATTTCGTTGATAAATTGGATGACATGGTTCGTAAGGGCAAAGACGAGGCCGATCGTCCCCCAGAAGGTAAGGAAAGCAAAAATGGATAACAGGACGACGCCAATCGACTTCTTAAAGGAATAATCATTAAGCACCTTGAGCTGTATAAAGATGAGCAAGGCCACCCACAGCCAAATCAAGAGACTGATACTGTTATAGAGTCCAATCTCGCCTTTCGATATGACGATGGAGAGCGCTGCCAAGGGAATCGCAAACACGATATACGGAATCAGCGCATAGGACATGGCCGTGAGGATTTGGCTGAAATAAGCTTCACCGTCCATAATTGCCGTAATCAAATAACAAGCGATGACCCCTGATAATAACGGCAGTACAAATCGGACTAATTCCAAATTCAAATCGGCGTCCCTGGGCTGAAGAGAAGTGATATGAAAGCTCGTCATATATATCGTCACGATTCTGACGCATAAGGTCAGAAGGATCAGCACAAAGGCTGAGATCAGGTGCTTGTTCTTCTGCAGCTCTTCAAATCCGTCCACAGGATGAAACAGTATTGCGATCCCGAGCCGAAAGGACCGCATGGAGGACTGTTTCATTGATGCTGCTCTATTCAATAGCCATACCTCCTTATGACGGAATTCGTTACGCGAATCATGACCTTCACAATAAGGTACACCACATAAATGATGAGAACAGCCACCAGCAGGATCCAGCCGAGGTATTGACGCATGAAGTCATGCCGGTACTCGGCAAAAGCAAGCGAATAACCATCCTGATCTTCACCCAGCTTGAATTCCTTCATAGCCTCTTTCCATTTCTCTTCCTTCATCAGGGCCTTGGCTACGCCTCGGTGGGCTAACGGATAATTTTCATCGATGTTCAATACTTCCTTCCACGGCTGCAGGGCTTCCTGGTAACGCCCATTAAAATGTAATTGACTCGCTTGATGAATCAATTCCGCAAACCGCGTCGGCTTGAAGATTTGAATATTATTCCGATCACGGTCAAGGACGTAGATCGTACCGCTTTTATCGATTACGATGCTGGTTGGATATTCGAATCGGCTCTTTACATCCCCTTGACCGCCGAATACAGCAAGCAAATTCCCTTCCTGATCGTATTGATAAATCTTACGCGACATGGCATCCAAGGCATTAATAATACCGTATTGATCTACGGCCAAATCGACGAAATACGGAACCTCCAACGTTCCGCTATCAATCGAGGACTCGCCGAAGAAAGCTTTTTTATAGATGTTCTCACCCATCGCATTAAACTTTTTAATCTGATCGGTATCGATCAGAACGGTAGGCGTATAGATAAATCCTTTACTGTCCATCGTCAAATTAGCGTTCTGTTGAGGCACGGCGTTGTTTAACTGCTCCCTCTGCTCAGGCGTTGCCAATAACCGGATGAGGAGATTCTTCCAATCAAATGGAACACGGTTTGCTCCAATATAACCGCGAAACCGATTCATGGCATCGATCATCATAAACCCGCTGTAATCCGTCTTATTCAGCACGTACAAATAGCCGCGACGGTCTATAATGACTTTATCGGGAGCGAATTCCATTTCCGGACTAATCAACGTGGATTCCGGCTTTACGAATTCCTCCACCAGCTTGCCATCAGGAGCCAGATGGATCACCCTACCGCTCCCCGTATCCGCAACGAACATATCGCCCAGCCCATCTACGAAGATGCCGCTCGGTTGATCGAGCACAACTCCCTGTTCCTTGCCGTAGATGCCAAGCACCTTCCCATCGGTGTTCATTTTCACAATCCGGTTATTATCTGTGTCTGCTATATACAAAAGACCCTTCTCATCGATAAACAGGTCCCTGGGCTTATTCAATCCCGGATTGCCCACATCCAGGATGACCTTATCGACGGTATACGTGAGTGGGATCGGAATCTTATAGCCATGCATCGGGTCAAGTGTGTAGGACATTTGCGGGAGAGCATAGGCTGGCAAACTGCAAATAAGAAACAGCAGACAGCCGAGCAGGACCGCTGATATTCGTTTGACCATTGTGTCCGCCCCCCTAGGATTTGATGCCGGAATGAACCATCGTATTCATAACCATTTTCTGAAACAAAAGAAAGATTAATATGGGGGGCAGCGTAATCAGGAAGGTACCGGCAGCAAGTGCACCCGATCGAGCTACCACACCCGGACCCCCGGCAAGCGTCTGAATCGCAAGCGGCAGAGTCTTCATGGTTTCACTTGTAGTGAAAACAAGGGCAGAGAAATAATCATTCCAGTTCCCGATGAAAGAGAAAATGATCAGTGTCGACCAAGCGGGCTTGCTTACCGCCATGATGACCCTCCAGAAAATGGTCCACTCCGAAGCGCCGTCAATATGTGCCGCCTCAATTAGCGCGTCCGGTATTTGATCAAAGAACTGCTTCATTAAGAAAATATTAAAGGCCACCGCGATTTTCGGCAGAATTAATGCCCAATATGTGTTGACCAAACCCAGACTGGAAACAATCATATAGGTCGGAATTTGCGTGACCTGCGGCGAGAACATCAGAGCCGATAGAATCATCGCAAAGATAAACCCGGCGCCAGGCGGCCTGAATTTGGATAGCACATAAGCACCCAAGCTGCACACAATCAAGCTGGCAACAACGATCGAGCCTGAAACGAACACACTGTTGAAGATGTATCGCGAGAAAGGAACGATAGAGCTGTCCGTAGCGGTAAGCAAGTCATAAAAGCTGCGCAGCGTCGGCTTTTGCACAAAGAATCTCGGCGGGTAAAGGAACAGCTCATCGAGTGGCTTGAATGCCGTCGAAACCATATAAATGATCGGCATTGCCGTGAACCCGACCAAAACAATCATAAAGACATACAATAGTCCCCTGTTGAAGCGGGTAACAAATTTCGCATAGTTCATCGACACGTCCTTTGCCCCCTTATTGTTCTTTGGACGATAATAATTTCATGACTATCCGTCCCAAACCAAGCGTAACAAAAAACAGGAATACCGCGATGGCAGAAGCGTACCCAAGCTCAAACCGAATAAACGCATAATCGAAGAGATGGGAAATAATCGTATGCCCTGCATAGTTGGGGCTTGGCATGCCGGCCATGGCTACGGCAATATCGAACACACCGAAGGCAGCCACGATGGAGTTCACTGCCCCAAACAACAGCTGCGGCTTCATAAGCGGCAGCGTAATAAACCAGAGTTCCTGGAAACGACTTGATACGCCATCGATTGCCCCCGCTTCATACAACTCAGGCGAAACATTCTGAAGCCCGGCAAGAAAGACCAGGAACCCCGTCCCCATGCTCATCCATAAGGAAACAATAATGATGACAGGCATGATCGTATCCGGGTCGGTCGTCCATAGAATAGGTTCGCTGATCATTCCCCAGTTCAACATCCAATTGTTTAACAGGCCGTATCGGTCGCCAGAGAAAATGTAGAGCCAGACGATGGATAATGCGATTCCACTTGTAATGGAAGGCACATAAAAGGCCAATGAAAATAACATTCTAGCCCGAAGCGTATTAATGACCCAGGCAAGCAGAAACGATAAACAATAGCTGAGCGGTCCAGCGATAACAGCAAAGATGAACGTGTTTTTGAGCGATTTGATGAAAATATCATCTTCCAGAAATAAGACGCTATAATTCGATAAGCCGACCCATTTGGCAGGCTGAAGCATGTTGTAGTAGGTAAAGCTGAGGTAAACGGATTGAACGACAGGGATAACGGTAAACACGATGAAGAGGATCAGAAACGGGCTGAGAAATAAGTAACCAAGCGCAACTCTCTTCCCTGCATGGGATAATTTGAATCGGCTTACCTTCTGTGATGCCAGATGAAACGGGCTTTTTACTTCGACACTGCTTTGCATCTCGCTCCTCCTTCCGCAGCCCTAATCCGGAGTAAAACCGAATTCTTTTTGTTTGGCTTCAAGCTCTTTATTAATATCCTTGATTCCCTGTTCCAGCGACTCTCTGATGTTCATTCCCCCAAGAACAACGCGGTTCCACGCATTGTCAATGTTCCGCGCAGTGAAATATCCGCCAAGCACATACGGCTGTTCCTTGTAATACTTCCACTGATCGGTTAAAGCCTTCAAGTCATCCTCTGGCCAAGGCAGCTGAGAGAAGGCTTCCATATTTGCTGTATTCCAGCGCGCTTCTACGCCGAGCAGAGCCTCGAGTTCCTGACCGAATTGAACCTGGCTCTCTGTACTGGTCCACCATTTGAGAAATTCCCACGCTTCCTTTTGATGCTTCGATTGTTTGAAGATTGCAACGGATTGAACGGCACCGCCGCTCGTTCGGTCAATCGTACCGTCAGCTTTCTTATGGCCAGGCGATGGTGCAACACCCCATCGTCCAATTAGTTCCGGTGCTGCAGTGGAGAGTAGAACGTATGTCAGATAGTCGGCAACGCCGATCGGCATTTCCCCCGTCCGGAAACGGTTGAAGAAATTGGCTGTAACCGGAAATTTATAATTGGTGTATAGTTCTGTCCACTCCGTAAAGGCTTGAAAGGCTTCAGGAGTATCAAGTCCTGATTTCATCCCATTCGCATGATAGAATTCGCCGCCATTCTGGTAAAGGAAAGGCATAAATCCAAGTGACGAGATCGGGTAGAACATCTGCATCCCATTTTGCTGCAGGATCGGAAGCATGGCGTACGTGTCTTCCCATGTTTGCGGGATGCTGACACCGAGCTCCTTCAATATATCCTTACGATAAACAAGTACGTTGAAATCCTGTGTCTCCGGGAGTGCGTAGTTGCCCCCGTTATATTGAAACGGAATTAGCGATCCTGGCAAGAATCGTTTACTGACCTCCGCATAATCCGGGAATTGCGATAAATCGACCGAGGCATCCCGAATTGCAAATTCGACAGGTAAATGTGCATCGACACCTGTAGCGACATCAGGCGCTTTGCCCGAACTCGCCGCAAGCAGCAGCGTATTGACCGAGCCTGCGTTTAATTGTCCCGCTGGAAGCGTATTGACATTAATCCGGATACCGGTTTTCGGAGTAAAATCTTCTTCCGCCATATCCTTCATGATTTCCGCCCATTCTTTGCCTCGCGATACCCAGACCTCAATGACCGGACCGGTTTCTTTAGCAGGCTCGCCTGTAGCGTAGACACTGCCAACGCCCGTATAATCCTTCGTGAAGGAGGCTATGAAGTTTTGGAACGTACTGATGGACTTCTGCAGGAAGCTGGACTTCACTTTGGGATATTCGGTATCCGGTGAACTGATTGCAAGGTAGTCGAGTATAAGCGGTACATTCTGCAAACCCATCAGCAGCGTGCTCAAGCTCGTTTGGCTATTGCTTAGCTCCGATAACTGCCTTGGAATCGAATCCGGATTCTTGATCATTTTTTCGAATGTATGATTCATCATACGAAGACTGTTCACCGTGCTTGGCTCTTCCTCCGATAATGCCTTCAATGCATCCATTTGAACGATCAGGTCGTCTGCGATCACCTTTAAATCCTCAATGAGCTTTGGCACTTTCTTGCCCAGTTCATATTCGAAGTTTGGATCCGGAGTAGGTCCCGTTACCATAATGATGCGCCTATACAGGTCGGACAGCTTCTGCGTATCCGCCGTTAAGTCCTCGATAATCGGCTGGTAAGGCCCGACCTCGGCAACCATGGTGAGCGTATGCTCCCCCTTCGATAAATGCATAAGCATAGGATCAGATTTGCTGCCTTGTTTATGCAGTGTTTCGATTCGCCAGCTTCGCGAATAGGTGAACGGGTATAATTCCAATTCTTTGAAAGGTACCTTCCCATCTATGAGAATTTGACGATAGGACGGAAGCCCATCGCCCCACCATTGTCCAAATTTCAGGCCAATCTTATATAATCCGTCCTTTGGGACTGTGAATGCCCATGTGGCTTTCTGACCACCTTTTCTCCAGCGCCAGTCGCCGAATGCATTCAGCCGTATACTCCCATCCCCTGCCGGCTCCATTAGCGGATCGCCATTGGATTCTCTACGAATGGTCGGATCGGATTTTGCAGGATTGCTTTCCGCTTGTACCTTCACATTTATATTCGAAACGGATTCATATCCTTCCGCCCCATAGGATTGTTTAATAGCGTCATAGCTTGGCAATTGTTTCGGTGCTGTTATCCGAATTTGATCCAATGCCATGGGTTCTACTAAATAATTCATCCGTATGGCATGTTTGCCCGTACTGAAGTAAAATTGAAAGGGTCCCGGATATAACCCGTTACCGTCCATGACCGGCAAACTCATCCATTCCGGCTCCTCCACTTGCTTGGGGCGAACATCATCTCCCTGATTGTTCTGAACGGGATCTCCTCGATCTATCCAGTTGCGATAGAAATAGATCCGCTGTGCTTCGCGAAATGGACTCTGTCCGTCTATTAGCAGCTCACGTTGTATCGGCAGCCGTTTCCCCGGCATTGGATAATAATTCGTCGTTATGTTGTAAAGTCCACTCGAGGGTATATCTACCGTCCACTCCAGCCATGTCGTACCTTTATCCCATACCAGAGCGGATGAATGACCTTCGACAGCTTCCGAAGCAGGCTTAGTACCGCCAAATGCCGAAAATTCATTTGCCGGGATGACTATTTCCGCTCCCGCTGCAGGTACATAGCCTTCTTTGTTATAAGCAGCTATTGTCTTCCCGTAGGTCGGCTGTAAAATATCGTCTATCGACAAATGATCTTTATCCGATTGCGGAATGCCTTGATTTTGATTCCGATCCCTTAAACGCTCGCTGGCATAAGATTGAAAATTTCCACCAAAGGTTACAGAACAAACAAGAGAGGCAAGCGATAGCAGCATGAATTTCTTCCAGTTCAATGCTTTGTTCCAACTTCGTTTCAAGAACCGTCACCTCATTGTCGTTCAATTCATCCAGGCAGTTGTCTTATTTGTCATTACAGGTAAATCGGTAAAGGAAAGAGGCAGCTTCGTATCTCCCCTTTACCGGTCTGATCATTTATTTGACAGCTTCTAGTTTTTTCAATTCGTTATCCACGTTCTTTTTTGCTTCATCCAGCAGTTTCTTGGGCTCGCCTTTCCCGTTCAGTGCTAAATCCGTCACACGGAATGTTTCATCCCACATTTTTTGACCTGCCGGGGTAACAGGGCGAGTATGCGCGGTTGGCATCAAATCCAGGAACACTTTCAATTTTGGATTATCCGCTATTTTTAGCTCCTCATTCACCTTCGGCATCGCTGTAATATCATTTCCGGCATCCGCACGTTTTCCCCAGAGCAGCGTACCTTCATAACCGCCGATATATTTGAGCAGCTCCCATGCTTCTTTAGGATGCTTGGCTCCTTTTGGCATAACCCAAGACCAGCCTCCTGCCCAGGTGGATTGAGCTTGTCCATCCTCTGCAGGCATCGGAGCGACGCCCCATTCAAATTTCGGTTTCACCTTTGCGTTATTGATCAAATCGTTCAATATCCAGTTTCCGTCAAACACAAATCCAACTTTCCCAGTCCAGAATGGATTGATTCCGGTTTTCCCCATTACGTCGTTGAAATTGTTAATTTTGGCCATGTCATACTTCTTCGCATAACCAGTCATCCATTCAAGCGCTTTCACGATTTGAGGGTCGTTCGGCGTTAATTCCTCGTCTTTTGCCCATTCTCCGCCAAAGTTCCATCCCTGGGTATATAAGAAGCCCTGATTCATCCATGGAATTAACCCGACCTGCTCATACCCGCTGCTTGTTTTCTTGAATATCTTCTCAGCCGCCGCGTCAAGCTCGCTAATAGTAGTCGGTGGCTTCTCCGGGTCAAGACCGGCTTCTTTCATTAATGTTTTGTTGAAATACATCGCGCGATTATCCGTGCCGAACGGCATAGCATATAATTCATTCTTGTAATTCCCTTCTGCCCAAACGCTGGGGTAGAAATCATCAGCGGTAACCGTGCCGTCTGCGAGATAAGGAGTTAAGCTCTCGAGAGAGCCCTTGGCTGCCCACGCTCCCGCCATAAAGCGATCGAGTAAGGCCACGTCCGGAGGCGTACCTCCGGCAATCAGAGTCGTCAATTTCTCGGTCCCTTGTTCGGTAATGTATTTTACTTTGATGTTAGGATGCGTTTTCTCGAATTCACTAATAACAATCTTCGTATAATCCTGCTGGAACTTGCCGCCCCATGACCAAAAATCGAGCGTTACTTGCTTGCTGCTGTCTTTGCTATTCCCGTTATCTGCCCTGCTGTTTGCATCATCTCCATTTGCTGTACTGTCTCCGGTTTTTTTATTATTTCCATTTGATGTATTCGTTCCGCTTGCTTCATTCGTGCCCCCGCAGCCTGTTAATGCAATGGAAACTAATAGTGCAGCCACAACAAACATAATCATTTTGCTTTTAAAATGTAGAGTTTCAACACTCTTTTTCCTCACTTTCCAGCCTCCTCTTTTTAATCATCTCAATGGATATCTTTGACACCACCTTAGTGTAAACGCTTTAATTCAATTCGGTAATGTGCCTATGTTTGTATTTAGTGTAGTATTTTTGTTTTATGGGTACGCTCAATCTTCGACCCTTCCAATGCCTTCACTTTTGCAAGCTCAGTATCGAGATTCTTCTTCATTTCGCCCAGGAGGGCTTTTGGTTCACCCTGCAGATTGACTGCCAGCTTTTGTACGCGATACATCTCATCCCACATGAATCCGCCTACAGGCGTTACCGGACGAATATATGCATGCTCCAGCAGCTTGATGAATACGTTCATTTTTTCCTTCTTATCCAATCCAAGCTGTGCGTTCACTTCCGGAATACAGGTCAGATCATAATTGTTAGCCGGTCGGCCTGACCAAAGAAGCGCCCCCTCTTTACCAGCAATGAATTTAATAAACCTCCACGCCTGATCTTGGTTCCTGGCTCCTTTGGGCATAACGAAAGACCAGCCTCCCGCCCAAGTAACCGATTTGTTACCCTCTTCTGAAGGCATCGGCGCTACACCCCACTCAAAATTAGCCTTATCGATATCGTTAAGCAGCCAGTTGCCTTCAAAAATAAAACCTACTTTGCCGGACATGAACGGATTTTGTCCGCTTTGCCTCAAACTATTCGAGAAATTCGTCATTTTCTTGTTGTCATATTTCCTGGCATAGCTTTGGATCCATTCCAGCGCCTTGACAATTTGCGGATCGTTTGGCATAAGTTCTCCGTTCTTCTCCCATTGGCCGCCAAAGTTCCAACCATGTGTATATAAGAACCCCTGAGCCATCCAAGGTATAATACCAACCTGATCATAACTTCCATTGCTGTTTTTTTTGAACATTCTTTCAGCCATTGCATCCAGCTCTGCTATCGTTGTCGGCGGTTTGTCCGGGTCAAGGCCCGCTTCCTGCATCATGGATTTGTTGTAAAACATAGCACGGCTGTCCATATTCCAAGGGAGGGCGTACGTTCTGCCCTTATATTGAGTTTCCGACCATACATTAGGGTAATAGAGGCTTGCCATATCATCATGGATGGCATACCGGGTTAAATCCTCCAGAGAATCCATTTCGGCCCATTGTCCGACCATAAACCGGTCAAACATTGCTACATCCGGTGCCTGGCCTCCTGCAATCGCGGTCTGCAATTTACCCGAAGCCTGGGTATTATCAGAGTTTTCAACAAAAGTCATTTGGACTTTGATATCCGGATTAACCGCTTCGAACGGTTTAACGACTGTATCGTAAAATTCTTTCTGAAATCCTCCTCCCCATGGAAACCAGAAGCTTATCGTTACAGGTTCGCTGCTCTTCTTTACATCACTCGAATCATCATTGTCATTGGCCGTCCCCGTGCCCGCTTCAGAATACGAAAATTCTTTGCTGCTGCAAGCGGCCAATAACATGATTACGGCTATCATGAGGATAAGAATGGAAGATACACGGCTTTTCTCACCAAGTAAAAGCTCTCTCATCTTTACATAAATCCCCCTTACAATTAATGGAATCCGTTGCATATTGCGGTGTCTGCTGCATGGGACGAGTTCAGCTGGCATGCTTAACCTGATCCCTCTTCGTGAGCGGTATCGTCATCGTAACCGTAGTACCTTCCCCGTATCGGCTGTGGATCTCAATCCCGTACTGAGGCCCGTATGCGATTTTAATCTGTGAATTAATGTTTCGCAGCGCAAAATTCCGATTATCCTGCGGTTCCGCCCCTTTCAATATAAGCTGCAGCTCAGACAACTTATCATCCGATATCCCGGCCCCATCGTCAGCTACAATGAACTTCATGCAATTGCATTCCCGAATAAATGCTACATCAAGCCTGCCTTTGCCAGTTTTTTTCTCCAGCCCATGATAAATCGCGTTCTCTACGATAGGTTGAAATATAAATTTAAGCGCCTTAAAATCCGCAAGCGATGTGTCTGCTTTCAAGAGAAGAGTGAACTTATCCTGATAGCGAACCTTCTGAATCATGATATAGCTATCGATCAATTGTACGACCTCACTGACGTACACCTCATCCCTGCCTTCGCTGAGACTCAACCGCAAATACCTGGATAACCCAAAGACCATAGTGCTGATATCGTCCACCTTGTTAATCCGTGCAATCCAGTGTACCGAATCCAGCGTATTGTATAGGAAATGAGCGTTAATCTGAGAGCCGAGCATCTTGAGCTGAAGATCCTGCTCCAACAACTTCTGCACATATAGTTCATTGATTAATTCCTTGATATGAGCGACCATCTCGTTAAAATGAATAAACAAGTAACCGAATTCATCTTCCCGCTTGTCCTCGAGACGTACATCGAAATCGCCGTTTTTCGCTTTATGCATAGCCCGAATCATCTTCTGCAGCGGCCGGTGAACCGTCGAAGCAATAATCAAGGCCAACAGGATACCGATTGCGGAAAACAGGACTCCGAGCGATAACATGTAGAAGCGGATATCGTTCGCTTCCTTCATCAACTCCGAGCCGCGGAGCATACCGACTAGAGTCCAGGGGGCTGTTTCCAACTTGTTGTAAACAACGAGCACCTTTTCTCCATCGATTCGTTTGCTGAATATACCCTGATGCTTTTGTTCCAATTGAACGCCAAGCATACTGGATAAGCGTATGCCGTCCTTGTCGCCGACAATCTGACCGGTTCCGTCGATAATGACATTCATGCCCGATCCGTCGTAATCGATTTCCGATAGAATATCCATAATCTCTTTGGGATCTATCTCATATAACGTAACACCGATAATTTCTCCGCGGCTATTAAAATCCTTCTCCGCCCGCCCGAAGCAGAACACGGGCCCGGATTCCGCCTTCCATGGCGTAATAAACGACTTACGGATACCGAAGTAAACCGCTTGTCCGTCTGCTTCGCGAATTTGTTTGTACCAGAGCTCGAGGGAATGATCGTAAATATAGGGATTATAGGCAGGGGTTGAATCTCTAGGCGAGTAATGATAGGAAAAGCCTTTCTCGCCAAACAAGTAAACGCTATCCACATCGTTTCTTGAATTGACCAGATTAGATAGAAAGGCCGTATTGCTATTGTTGTTCTCGATTCGTTCCATTTCGTCAGACAGCTCTCCATCCAGCTGCTTCTGAATTTCCTTGTTGCCTACGACCAGCAGCGAGCGATCCTCGTATCCTTCGATGATTTTTTCAATCCGTTTACTCATTTGCTGGACATTCTGAAGAGCCATTCCGCCAATCTTGTTCTCCATCATCTCGGTGGATTTGACATAAGAGAGATACCCCATCACCGTAATAATGATAAGCATACTGGCGACATACAACCCAAAGACCCTCATGCCTACGTTGGTAAGCTTTATTCTCCTAATGAATGCCACAGTCCTGATTCCTCCTCTTCTACATACCGTGGTTGCGGAACTGAGCTGGTGTCATCCCTTCATATTCTTTGAATATTTTTACAAAATGCCGAAAGTCCTTATAACCTACGCGATCTGCTATCTCATAAATCTTAAGCAGCGTCTGCTCGAGCAGCTCCTTTGCTTTTGCTATCCGAATTCGAATGAGATAACGGCTAAGCGTTTCCCCAACCTCTGCGTGAAACAGCCTGCTGAAATAAGAGGGGTTCAAATATATATGTTCCGCTACACTATTGAGACTAATGCCAAGGTGATAATTGTCATGAATGTAACGTAATGCTGTTTCGATGATGCGTTTCTGTCCAGACACAGACACAGTGGTATTCTTTGTTAAAAAGACACTCATGATCGTGGATGTCCATTCATTAAGGGGACACCGATAAAGCTGAAGCTTCAGTTGATGAGTAACTCTGAAGGGTTCTGAGGTATACTTAGCGGCGCATAGGTCTCGCCATTTGGAAAGAAGAATACCAATATACAAGTTCATCTCGCTTCGAACCGCAATGGCGGATGTTTGTTTGACGAGCTCTCTTAGATGCTCAGTCTGATCGTCAAGCATCTCGGAACATTTATGTTCATCCATCAGCTTCAGGGCGTGCAGCAGTCGATTAGAGCGTGCAGCATCCAGCGCATCTGTTTTAATCGTTGCGACGGGTATGCTCCCTGCAAAAGATACTGACTGTCGCGCCCCCGGCATTTGGAATGCTGCATACGCTGCCGGCAATGGATGTTGTGGAGGCGCATTGACATCCATATAACTGCTTTCCATGATTACCGGGCCATAGACATGACCGGATTCTTCAGATAAATAACCCGCACTTTTTGTAAGCGCTTCCTTAAATGCAGAATAAAGATTCTTTCTATCCGAAATATCGCTGATTCCAATGGTAATTCGGATGTCCAGATATTTTTGTGCTCCTTCGATGACTCGATAAGCACATCTGAATAATTGCTCATACATTGTCGGCTTGTCATGTTCTTGTGGAGAAACAATCAGCGCCAAATCAAGAAACTCGTTCTCATGTAAAGGACATGCGATGCATCGCATGCCATCGCCTGAAATCATCTCCTCCATCAGATTGCCAAGAGCGTATCGAATAAGTGAGCATTCCTTCTCATTCATGTCTCGTTCACCCCATTCGTGTACTACGGCAGCCAAAATAACGAGGCGATTCGGATCCAGTTCAATCTGGAACGTTTTCCATTTGATCTGTAATTCGTTGTCCGGCATAGGTTGAGTTAGACACATTTCCAGATGCTTCTGTTTCGCGAGTGGTAAACTCTCTCTAATCCGGCTTGACAATTCTTCCAAGCGGTAAGAATCCTCTTTCTTTTTCATGATTTCGCAGACACACCGTTCAATGATCTCAAGCAGCACCTTCTCCTCAATCGGCTTGAGAATATAATCGAACGCACCTAGTTTGACAGCTTTTTGGGCATATGCGAAGTCGCTGAATCCGCTAATAAAGATCACCTTAATATCTGTGCCGCGTAATTTTAGCTCTTCAATTAATTCCAACCCATTCATGGAGGGCATTTTAATATCGGAAATAACGATATCCGGGATATTGTCATCTATCAGCAGGAGCGCCTTCCGTCCATCTTCGGCTTCTCCAATAAGTTGGATACCGTATGCCCCCCAGTCTATGGTTTGTTTCAAACCTTCCCGGATCCAAAGCTCATCATCCACAATCATGAGTTTAAACATTCAAGTGTCCTCCTCAATCTATCGATATCTTTGGTATCTCGCATCCGTTCCGTCATATCCCCCCTTCCCCCATCCCTCTGCCCGTTGTGACCCATTTTACAGAAGCGAAAGGATTTATATAATGTGCATATTTTTGGATTTGGTGTACTATTTTTACTTCACGATTTTGGTCGCATGGGCAGTCATCTCCAATATCCCTATATATTCGTTAGGGAGTCCTATAGTCTGTCTACTTTATTCTCATACAACTAATATAGCTTGGCAAGTATTCCCAGTCCCATTGTAGCGGTAGGTTAATGGGCACACATATCGCGCGCCCTACATCTTCCGCATACATAAAGGGGCTGATTCCGGACCGGGCACGGCCCAAGTTCAGCAAAAAGAGCCGGCTGCAACAGCCGGCTCTTGGGCAAATAATTTATAAATGCTCTTAACTTGTGCGAAAAGATTTCACTGTGTGCATTTCCGGTCCCCTTCCGATATTGATTATAAAATGGGACATTTGCCGTTTGAGCAAATGCCCCCTCTTGCCTAGCGGATGAACGGCTTCAAAAATTCAACCGATCTTCTGACATCTTCGGCCATTGTCCGCACAGCCCGGTTCTCTTCGTTATGCAGCAGCTCGAAGGCCAGCCAGCCGTTATATCCGATATCCGACAGTGCCTGAAGCAGCTTCTCCATATCGATGTCCCCTTCAAGGAGATCTTCCGTTGGAGTCTGCCCCCGTTGATTTCTTAAATGGAAGGCATCGATTCTTTCCGGGTAGGTCCGAATCCATTCAATCGGGTCGTATCCCGCAGCATGCGCCCATCCCGTGTCCACGCATAGTCCCACATCTGCACTGGCGTACTCAATAACGCTGCGCAGGTCGCCTTCCGCATTATGCTTCTCATCCGCATGATTATGCAGGCTGACCTTCAGCCCCCATTCATCTGCGGCAGCGGATATGTGCGACAAATGCTCGCCTTGCCGTTTAAATTCGTCCTCTGTTTTGGGGAGCGCCGCGCCCCACCCGCCTTTGGGATCCGCATTTACAATCAGATCCGTCCCTCCGGCCTCTGCCAGCCTTCGGGCCAAGGGCATGACGCTCTCCTCGAAAGGAATCGCCGGTTCATGAAGATTAAGCCCGATATAGGCACCCGAGACGGATAAACCGTACATCCGGGCCAGACTTACGAGCTCCGGCTCCGGATCGATTTCAACGGCGTTCATTCCTGCTGCCGCACACTCCCGGAATATTTCATCCCAGGAGGCCTCTCTTCGGTCGAACCGGTATCGTTCATGCCAACCGTACATCGCGGTCGAAAATCCTTTTATGATCATCCCTCAACTCTCCTTTTACCTCCCGATGACAGCCGCATTGATAAACTCCTATAACACGGAATGGGGCACCGTCTGCGGCGTTCCCGATTCCGCGCAATCATAGATGGCCTGCAGGCATTGAAAATTGAAAACCGCTTGCTCATTAATGGTTGCTTGCGAGTCCAGTCCTTTGACTTTCAGATAAAAGTAATAGATCGGATGGTCCATAACGGTGAAGGGGCCGTTATGGGCCATTTGGTTCTCCGTCGTTTCCACTTGCCCTTCTTTATCCCGTTTGTAATCAATCTGATCAGTTTCAAAATACGGCGACCACTTCACCGCACCCAGTGTGCCTTCCAGCTCAACATGATGATACGGCTCGCCGTGCGTGCAGGATGCCCGTTCATATTGAACCCATACGGATTTGCCGCCGGCAAGACAATACTTCAGCATCGCGCCGACATGACCCTCGACATCGTATTTCGTATCCGCCGGATCGGCTGCCGTTACAGGCTTGCTTGTCCAGGCTGCAGCAACTTCAATCGACTCAGGCTGCAGCAGATCGTTGAGCACTGTGAAATCATAAGGACCCCAGTCCATCAGAATCCCGCCCGCGCTCTTGGCGCGGTCCAGAAACCATCTGCTCTCCTTCTGGTATTCCACGCCCGCCCGGGCGCGCTGGTTCCGGTATACGAATGTCACCTTATAAACCTCGCCCAATGTTTGCGAGTGGAGCATCGATTTGATTTCCTCGGTCTTGGAAAGGCCCAGGAAGCGGTCGCTGCAGCATCCCAGCATGCGGTTATGCCGTTTTGCGGTCTCAAGCAGCACCTTGGCTTCCTGACCGTTCATCACCAGCGGTTTCTCGCATAATACATGACGGCCGGATTCCAGCGCCATCCGCGATAATTCAAAGTGCGTGAACGGAGGCGTGCCGACTATGACGATATCGTCCTCTCTCGCCGGCTCAGCAAGCATCGTACGCGCATCAGAATAGCTTTTTGCCTCGGGAAACATTTCTGTGAACCCGGCAAGCGCCTGCGCGTTCGGATCAGCAACCTTGAGCTCCACAGGCCCGCCGGCGGGAAGCTTGCGTATGGCCTCCGCGTGATACCGGCCGATTACACCTGCGCCAATTAGATAAATTCTCATCATATCCTCCATTACTCCCAGGGCATCTTGGCCGGGAAACCGATTTTCTCCATGCGGAACGCTTCCTTTGCTTTCTGCGGCAGCTGATCATATGTTTCTTGCGGGATCGGAATATAAGAGCCTCCGCCATACCAGCTTCTGTTAAAAATCATGGCCAGATTCGTACGGCGGTCGTTGGAGATGTTCGGGGTTCCGCGATGCCACATCCGGATATCGCGAATCACAATCGAACCGGCGGACATGAGCACCTTCTCGGAGAGCATATGTTCAGCCGCACGCACGATATGCAGATGCGGATTCACGCTTCCGTCCAGCGTGTCGTGGTTTGCCCGGTCCGGATTCAGATGTGTACCGCCAGGCCAAACCTCAAGCGGCCCGTTCTCTTCCGTAACATCGACCAGCGGAATATTAACAACCAGGCTGAAGGTTGGCAGCGGAATCGACAAATCCGGGAAGAGAGGCATGATGTCGCAATGTACATGCTGGTAGTCGGAGCCCGGCATCGGCGTGTCCGAAGCCAAATACGTACAGCGGTTGTCAGCGCCGAGAATGCTGTCGAGCACGGCTGTGGCAATCGGATTGCAAATAATCTCCTCGTCGATGAAAGGCTGCATGAATGGGAGAAACATCTGCGCGCGATTCGTCCCCGTATTGAAGCCTTTACGTTCGATAAATTCATCGAAAAGCGGATCGAACGATTTGCGGATATGGGCGATTTTCTCATCGCTCAGCACTTTATCGAATAGAATATACCCATTGGTTTTTACCTGCTCAACCGCAATTTCCAATGTCTCCGGATTTAATTGTCTGGTCGAACGTTCTTGTTCCGTCAGTTGAATTTTCATTTGAATTCCTCCATTTATTCGATTTAATATCATTCACAATTTCGGGAAGTAGGCATTATCGAAAGGCTGCCCTTCTTTGGGCCGCGGTCCAAGCAGGCGGATGTTATCGACATTCTGCCCTTTGTTCCGGTAAACCGTATTCCCCGGCATCAGATGCGCAACGACTGACAGGCGCGGATGATCGGACAGATTAGGGCCCGAAGCATGCAGCGTATACGCATGATGAAAGCTCACTTCTCCCGCCTTCAGGATCATCGGCACCTCGCTCCACACCCGCCCCTCCTTGGCGAACCGCTCCTTCAGGGAATCCAGATCCTGATCGAAGAACGAATCGCTGGCCGGGATCAGTCCCCACTTGTGCGAACCCGGAACGACAAGCATGCAGCCGTTCTGTACCTCCGTATCCTGCAGCGCCACCCAAGCCGTCACCAGATTAGCGGTATCCGTGCATTGCCAATAGGCATAATCCTGATGCCAGCCCACATTCCCGGATTTCTCCGCGGCCTGCTGCCCGGTTCCCGGTTTATGAATGACCTGGTCGTACCACAGCCTCGCTTCGCCAGTGCCCATTAACTGCGCCGCGATCTGCCCAAGCAGCGGGCTGGTAACCGCTTCTCTCACTTCATCGTTAATCCACCAGGCATTGTCCATCTTCCGAAGCTGAAGCGGATTGCCGTTTGGATGCCAGTCTGACAGCGGAAAGCCGTCCCCGTCATAATCACCGTCCCAAATACGGTCATGGGCTCTCTGCAATCGTTCCAGCTGTTCGTCATTGAAGATCCGGCCGCTTATCCAATATCCGTTCTCCCGATAGAACGCGAGTTCGTCCCCTGTCAGTTGAATTTGTCCGTTCATACCTGTCCTCCCTGGGCGTTCTATTCCTTGACTGAGCCGAGCATGATGCCGTGAATAAAATATCTTTGCAGGAATGGATAAATAAGAAGAATCGGAAGCATGCCGATCACGATTTTCGCCGCATTCAACGTTTGATTGGACAGCCTTTTGAACATTTCAATCTTTTCTGCCGAGGATACATTTTGCAGATTCGTTTGAACGACAAACTGTTGAATATACGTTTGAAGCGGATATTTATCCATACTCCGCATAAATACGAGACCGTCAAAAAAGGAATTCCAATGGCTGACAATGCTGAACAATGTGACTGTGGCCAACGCCGGCGTGGACAGCGGAATGAATACCTTCATCAGCATGTACCATGGACCTGCTCCATCGATATAGCCCGCTTCCGATAATTCCTTGGGAATGCTCCGGAAGAAATTCATCAGCAGAATAACGTTGAATACCGGTACTGCAGTCGGGAGCACCAAAGCCCAAATGGTGTCGAACATTCCCAAGTATTTCATCAAAATATAGAGAGGAATGATCCCGCCGCTGAACAGCATTGTCACAATGATGAACCACATGTACAGATCACGGGAACGAAATTCCGCAACCTGACGGGATAGCGGGTATGCCATTGATACCGTTATCACAAAATTGATGATGCCGCCTACCAGCACCCGCTTCACGGATATGAAAAAAGAGCCGAGAAAATTTTTGTCGTTCAATATCGTGTCATACGCAAAGGTGTTGAAACCGACGGGCCACAAGGTTACTTTACCCGCCGCCGCTGCCGCTTTATCACTAAAGGATACTGCGACCGTATACAAAATCGGAGCCAATGAGAGAACAGCTATAACGGTCATCAGGAGGTATAAGGTGCCTCGTGACAGACGCGCCGTCCCTGTTTTGTTCCGAACCATGAGCTTGCCACCCCTTTCTGGTTAAAAGATGCGATAATTGGCAAATCTGCTGGCCAACCGGTACGAGATGAAAATCAAGATCAATGCGATTACCGATTTCATTAATCCAACCGCAGTCGCCAAACCAAATTGGGCTTGTACAATACCAACGCGATACACGTACGTATCGATGATATCGCCAGAGTCATACACGAGCGGATTGTACAAATTGAAGATCTGATCGAATCCGGCATTCAAGATGTTTCCGATGCTTAACGTTCCGAGAAGCACGATGGTCGGTGCTATACCCGGCAGCGTAACATGTCTTAATTTTTGCAGCCATGACGCGCCATCGATTTCAGCCGCTTCGTATAAGGTCAGGCTGATTCCGGTCAGAGCAGCCAGGTAGATAATCGCATTAAAACCGAATTCCTTCCAAACATCGCTTGATATGATAATCCACGGAAACAGGGTATTGCTTCCAAGGAACATAATAGGCTCCATGCCAAAAGCTTGAAGCGCATTATTAACCACCCCGTCGAGCGAGAGAAGGTCGATTATAATGCCGGATAAAATAACCCAGGACAAGAAGTGCGGCAAATAGACGATCGTCTGCACCCAACGTTTGAAGGCTACTTTCCTTACTTCATTCAATAAAATGGCGAAAATCAACGGCAGGACACTATTGGCGACAATCTTCCAAAAAGCGATATTAATAGTGTTGAAAAAGATCGTTTTGCTGTCTCGCATATCAAATAAATAGTTGAAGTTTTCCAATCCGACCCAGGGCGATTTCGTAAAGCCCAGCCCCATTTTGAAATCCTTAAAGGCGAGCACAATGCCGACCATCGGAATGACACTAAAAATAATGAGCAGAACCATTCCCGGCAATAACATCATGTGGTAGTGCTTCTGAAAAGTATTATGCTTCATTCTATTAACGCCTCATTTCCTGAAGAAACAGCAGAGGGACATAAAGCGCCGGTCAATCCTTGGCGCTTTATGCAATCCATTGGATTATTTCTGTATTTCTTCCGCAATCTCTTTAATAATCGTATCGCCGCCTTCGGCTTTCCAGTCCTCCACGAACTTATCGAACGCATCCAAATCCAGGCTGCCCAGCACGATTTTATAGAACGTTTCGTTTTCCAGCTTCTGCAGGTTGGCCCACCGCCGCTCCATCGTTTTGGTTGAAGCGCTGAATACGGGATCGATCGCATTCATTTCCAGCTCCAGTACGCCCGCTCCTACCAAATAAGCCTGGGGCGCTGCCCAATCGTCGGCATTCGCTTTGGGATTTGCCTTATCCTTGAGCGCCTGCTCGTATACCAATTGCATTTCCCCGTCCAATTCTTCCGGCTTCACCTTGCCTGCCAATGCATCGAGAAGCAGCTCGTGTTTTTTCGTTGCGGCATCAGGGTAATCCGTAATCATCGTAAGCGGCCACAGGGAATGTCCGACGATCAGATTCTTGGCCTTCTCATCCGGAGTATGCGACACCTGATCATACATGTTGGCATAGACGACAGCCGCTTCCGGATGCTTGAAGCCTTTCTTGACGACAAGGTAAGACTGGGCTGCAGGCAGTGACGAGATATTGTAATTGCCGTCCTTATCCCCAATCATGTAAGCCCGCCAATCCGCTTTCGGGTCATTCTTTACTGAGGCGGTCAGCGCCCAGGGCGTCCACCAGGGGCCGAAGAACGCGCCTCCTTTGCCGCTGGCTACAAGCTCATCCGGACTTTTCCTCAGCGCGAATTCCTTATCGATAAGACCTTCCTTGTACATATCGCGGATAACGCTCAGCGCTTCCTTGGCTCCAGGCATCGTCGAGCCATATACGATATTGCCTGCTTCATCCTTTACCCAGGTCAAGGGATACGAATTGAATGCATTGAAGATTCCTTTGAAATCATGCAGGCCGCCGCCCTGGGCGGAGAGCGTCACATTGTTGCCGGTTAAGCCGATCGTGTCGGCGGTGCCGTTTCCGTCAGGATCCTTCTCCACGAACGCTTTGAGCACGGCCCTCAATTCCTCAATGTTCTTGGGCGGCTGAAGGCCCAGCTTGTCCAGCCAATCCTGACGGACCCAGAGCATGGAAGGGGCATCGGCTTGAATGCCTACGCTCGGCAGCGCCAGCAATTTCCCGCCGTAGGTCGCGGCATCGATTACCTTGTTGTCGGTAGCCTGGTAAAACTTCCGGATTTCCGGCGTCACGTATTTCTCGTACACATCCGTCAAATCTTCAAGCTGATCCGATGCCGCCATGGCGCGGAATGTCTTCTCATCCACCACCATCATGTCGGGCATGTCGTTGCTTGCGACGGCCAGCTGCATTTTTTGATCATAATCGGTCGAAGAAGCGTACCACATGACCTTGGTTTTAATGTTCGTTTTGTCGAACACATATCGGGTATACTCATTGTCCTCGATCGTCTCGCCTTCCTTCATGGTCAGGTCCGGAAGGACGGACTTGATGATCTGGATCTCTACCGGCTCAGGCAAACGAAACGGATCCACAGGCGTATTGTCGGATGCTTGCTGCCCTCCCGTGTTTGTATCTGAGGCGTTATTGCTGCTGCATCCCGCAAAAACAAGAGAGGCGGCCAACACAAGGCCGAGCATTTTCACAACTTTCATATTCTCCCACCCTTTTTTGGATTGAATATTTTGCTAGCGTTTTCATTATAAAAGAAAAAAACTCCCGTCGGGAGCTCAAGCGTCCATAATCTCGTATACGATCGTACTTATATATACGTCCTCTATCCCTATCTAAAAGATGATTCATGGCTATTTTTTGGATGATAGTGCACCCCGCTGCTTCTGGCGGTATTCGCTTGGCGTCAGACCCGTCTGCTCGCGGAATAACCGGCTGAAATATTTTTCATTCGGGTAACCGGTTCTCTCCGCGATCATCACGATCGGGATTCCCGTCTGTCCGAGCAGCTCCTCCGCTTTGGCAATCCGCCGGTCGCGGACATATTCATTGAAGGGCTTCCCGATAATATCCTTGAAGCATTGGCTGAAATAGCTGCGGCTCATGTGAACCGTGCTGGCCATTTCGACAAGACCGGTTTGCAGCGTAATATCCTGTGCAATCAAGTCGGCCGCCTTGAGAATGCTGTCCACGATCGACCCGGAGTACATCGATTTATTCGTTAAATCGATCATGCTCCGCCGCGTCTCGCGGAGCCATTCCTCCCACTCGTACCAATACAATAAGCTGCCGATCCGGTGGCTTCCGGATATCGTATCGGCGGAGAGCGTCCGTTCCCATTCCCGGACAGCGGAGTAGAAGATACTCTCCAGCCTCTCCTTCGGCAGCCGCATCAGCTTCAGATCAGTCAACCACTCGTTGAATACCGGATCATTGTTTACCCAGCTGAGCGATGACCACCGTTTATGCATTTCACGCACATCGTCTTCGAACACGATCGGCCAGTTCTCCTGCTCCGATACAATAGATATATTGTACAACCGCTTACCCGCCTCCAATTCGTACAACAATCCCCGGTTGCGGAACTCCCTCAGCCATTTGACGGCCTCTCCTCTGTCGAAGCCCTCAATATCAGGCAGTCGTATCAGGACAATATCGGGCTCGACCTGCAGCCGTTCCGGCAAATCCTCACCCTGCAGCGACAAGGCAGCGCTATCGCCTTGGACCCACAGCCATAAATCCTGTTCCACTTCCGTCATATAGTCTCCCGGCCTAACCGGCAGCCGTCTAGTCCAATCGCTGTCCTGCCGGGGAGTCAGGGATAATAAAACAAGACCGGTCCCGCTCTGAAATTGAAGCTTCTCGTTCTCCTCCGGCAGGAACCGGCTCGCTGGCGGACGTTTCCCGGTTTCTTCGGCAATCCTCCCCATAATGCGCGCAAGCACATCCTCCATTTTCTCTTTTTCCAGCTGCGTCTTCACGATATAGTCGATTGCGCCGAGCCGTAGCGATTCTTGAATATATTCGAAATCCTGATGGAAGGTCAGGACGATCAACCAAATATCCGGGAAGCGGATGCGGACGGTGCGCATTAATTCGATGCCCGACATGACCGGCATGGCCAAATCGGTAACGAGCATATGGACATCATTATTCTGCAGAAATTGAAGGGCTGCCTCGCCATTAGCCGCTTCTCCGATAACCTGCAGCCCGAATTGCCCCCAGGGCATCAGAACCATCAGCCCTTTGCGGACCAATTTATCATCATCCACGATCAATACGTTCATCTCAAACACCAGCCTTTTGTAAAGGAATGCGAAGCAGAACGGTGGTACCTCCGCTCTCGTTGCTTTTCATTTGTATTACGGCTTCCGATCCATATCGCGATGAAAGCACGCGCTTGACGTAATTGATACCGATGCCAAACCCCATCTTCTTATTCTCGCCGCGCTCATTATGAAGCAGCTTATGAATGGTCTCCCCGGATAATCCGATTCCGTTATCGGTTACCGAGAGGACGACATGGGACGATCCTTCCAGGCTGACCCGCACCTGTATCACCCCATCGTCTCCCAATCCGTGATATAAGGCGTTCTCCACAAGAGGCTGCAGAATAAACTTGGGAATGTCCAGATTTTCGATGGTTGCGTCAGCATCAATTTCCACGCCAAAGCGAAAATCATAGCGTATCTGCTGCAAATTCAAATACTCCTTCAGGGCGCCGATCTCCTGCCGGATCGTCGTTTCTTGACCCTGCTTGTCCAGATTGTAATGGAGCAGCTTATTGAGTGACGTAACGAGACCGTCGATCTCGTCCTGGCCGTTCAGGCGCGCAAGCCAGCAAACCGTATCGAGCGTGTTATAGAGAAAATGCGGATTGATCTGGTACATCAGCTTTTCGACCTCAAGGTCGGCTTTTCGTTTCTCCTTTTGCTCTACTTCGGCAAGCAGCTCCCAGATCCGCCTGCGCATGTTCCAAAATTGATGCAGCAAATGATCGAACTCGGGAATTTGCGAAGTCTTAATCTCAGAATGAAAGTTTTTGTTTGTCAGCTGCATGATCTCTTTATTGAATTTTGTAAGAGGCACGTACACCATCCGCCAGAGCAGCCAGCCAAGCAGCAGACTGACGGCAATCGACAATAGGGAGAAGCCGGCAAACTGCTTGATCCATTCCGATATTTCCTTGCTGTACTCCGACTGCGGGATGACGGAAACAACGCTCCAGCCCTGATTGCTGACATTCCGAAATAAATAATATCCCTTATGCTTCAAGGATTTGCCCGGTACATTCTCGTCCGGATACATCGTGCCGACAGGAAAATCAGCCGGATTCTCGCTGTAGCTGACCAAACCCTGATCATTGACGATCAGATGGTCGACCTGCATGCCATCCTGGCTGCTCTCCAATATTTTCTCGGCAAATTTGAATCCGGTTTCAATATAAACGTACACATCGTCCCGATCCGGGATATTGGCCTGCCGGAAGACGGAGATGACGTTATTGTCGTCAAACCGGTTGCTGGCTTTGTGCGGACCATAATAAGTGATGCTGTCATACTGCTGCAGAATGGGCAAGCTGTCCAAATCAAAATCTTTTTTGATCGGGAAGTTCTCAAATAAAAAGCGATGGTCGTTCTTAAAATAATAGAAGGTCAGCCCGATCGACGGATTGGCAAAGTTGATAATATTGAGCTCATTGACGAGCTCCTTCTCTAAACGCGATTTTTCATATACATCCGCTGTATCCAGATAGTTTTGTAAATCTTGTCCAATACTTCCGTTAAATGCTAGCTGCTGTGTAACATGATTCAGGTTGGATAACGTGTTCTCCAGCGAAAGTTCAACCTGCTGCAAGTTATTTTGCACGCCTGACTCGATTTTGTTGTCCAGCATGGAATACATTTTATAGTATGAAAGAGTTCCAATTAAGGCCAACGGGATAAGCGAGCTGGTCAGAATAATGATGAGAAGCCGCTTCTTCAGGGATAGCCTGGTCAATAAGCTGCGGTTCAATGAATGCGCCTCCAAAACTCTATGAATTGATTAAATAGATTCCTGTAAGGTGGAAAAAAGACGTCTCTTCTTAACCGCGAGGCTGATTGTGCAGCCCACGAGAGACGTCCTTCAAGAAAGTTATGGTCAGTATATCAAAACATCAGCACATTCGACAATCATTTCCCAGTGCCCGGCAGGAGCTCTATGCAGCCCCGGACCATGCCGGTCGTAAACTTCGTTGCCGTAAAAGCTTACCTGCAGACCTTCGTAAGTCCAAGGCCTATCCCATCTCGATATCCAAAACCATTCCCCAGGAATGCTGCCCAATCGCGCGCGCCAAAAAGGCAGCCGGTTGAACCCGGCTGCCTCTGTCACGTGATAAAAAAGTCTGGAACCAGCTGCTTTGTTGAATTAATTGAGTTCGACGCGTCGCTTGAAAACACGAAAAAAGTAGGTGTGAAACCACCGAGAATTACCTTATAAAGGAAGTTTGACACTCTCTCTGCCACATCACTTCTATTTAATAGAAGTTGGCCCTGTTACTTCTTGAAGGTTTGCTTCACTGCCTCAAGATAGCCGTACCCATATAGGTCATCCGGTTGAAGATAACTGGTTTCCGTCCATTCGTTCCAGCTGTTAATGGAGATCAATGGACGTTGACCTGGATGACTGTCGGCATATTGCTTGGCCAGCTGAAGCGCCTTTTGCACATTGTCCGGTGTGTTCTGCTTCACAATGCCGGGACGGAATTCCTGAAATCGCGGATTGTTGTCCCATCCGATTGAAATATGCGGGAAATAAGGAATGTCATAGGTTTGGTCAATACGCTGCCATTCCTGAACGACATCCTTCATAATGTCATCATAGTCTCTGTCGATATTTGCAAAATGCACAAACTGATAGTGGGACAAGCTGTCAAATCCCAGCAGAGTGACAACTTCGCTTGTCGTTGCCTCTTTGCCGCCATCGACGCCGCTAAGATTGAAACTCATCTCGCTCCATAGGGTCAATTGAAGATGAAGTCCCGGAAGCCCTTCCTCTACCGCCCGGTTTCGGAACCATTCGAACGCGTCTTTGGTTGCGCTTGCTCCTCCCAAGCCCTTCATTAAATTTGCCAGATCGTAAATCATAAATACAGGCTTGCCGTCGATGGTGTAGTAGGAAGGGTGCTTGAAATAATCGGCGATCAACCGGCTGGCAATTCGTTCGAACTCGGGCCGGTCCACCGACGCCTCCCAAATGACCGTATCCTGCATATGAGAAAGCCGGATATCCCATGTATGATTGACGTCGTGATTCGCCCACATCAAGTAAAATTTAACCCTGTCATTGTTTCGCGCTTTCAAGTAGCCGTTATTTAAACACTGCTCCAGGAAAGGCCGCTTGTCATACCAATACCAATCATAGATAAACACATTGACTCCGTGGTCTGCCGCAGCATTAATTTGCATTTCCATCACATAAGGATCCGCTTCATTGACATATCCCCATAAAGGTTTCCTCGGCCAATCGTGTTCCGGAAATTTTCTCACGGCATTTTTGACGGACTGCCACTCTCCGATTCCTTCGGGCCAGAACATCCTGGTTCTGGGTTCGTCCCCCGTATAAGCCGGCCAGACATAAGCGGCTACATCATAGTTATTCATGTTCTTCATGAGAAGCCCTCCTGATATAAACGTATGAAAAGCAATAGTTGCCAAACTGGCGTCAACCCTTCACGCTGCCGAGTACAATACCTTTCATAAAATACTTCTGAAGAAACGGATACACGGCCAGAATCGGGGCGGCCGCGATAAAAATCTGCGCCGATTTCAATGTGCGGTCGGACACCTGGGACAACGTCTTGAGTTCCTCCTGCGAGGCGGTCGTAAACAGGGACATATCGCGGTTGACGATGATCGTCTGCAGATAGGATTGCAGTGGATAATGATCCGGCGAGCTCATCAGTATCAGCCCGTCAAACCAGGAGTTCCAGTGCCCTACACAGGTAAAGAGCACTAATGTCGCAAGAGCCGGCTTCGAAAGCGGCAAATAAATTCGACTTAGAATGGTCCAATGACCCGCGCCGTCGATGAAGGCCGATTCGCCGATTTCCTTCGGGAGCTGGCGGAAAAAGTTAAGCAAAATGATGACGTTGAATACAGGGACCGCACCCGGCAGAATCAGCGCCCACACCGAGTCCAGCAGGCCAAGCTGCTTAACCGTCATATACCAGGGAATGAGTCCGCCGCTGAAAATGATCGTGATAAACAGGTACCACGAATAAACATTCCGACCATACAGGTCACCGCGTTCCTTTGACAAGGGGTAGGCCGCGAAAATAGTTAACAGCATATTGACAGAAACGCCGAGCGCCACACGCTCCAGCGTTACAAGGAAGGAGGTGAGAAACTGCGGATTATTAAGCGCATATTTATAAGAGCTTAGGTTAATGTCGACAGGCCATAGCGTCACCTCCCCGGCAGCAGCTGCGGTACTGCTGCTGAAGGACACGGCCAACACGTGGATAATCGGAAAAATACATAGCAGCGCACTGACAGCAAGGAGTAGATAATTTACGCCTTCGAATACTTTGCCGCCGAACGTTTGGTGATGCATGCTGCACGCTCCTTTGTCAGAAAATGCGATAGCCTGCGAATTTGGAGGCAAGCTTGTAGCCCGCGACGATGAAAACAAACGAAACGACTGATTTGAACAGCCCGACCGCGGTAGCAACGCCATATTGGCTGTTCAGCAATCCGATCCGGTAAACAAACGTGTCCAGAATGTCGCCGGTCTTGTATACGACAGGGCTGTACAGGTTGAACACTTGCTCGAAGCCTGCGTTCAGCACATTGCCGAGACTGAGCGTCGCCATCAGCACAACGATGGGCATGATACCCGGAATGGTGACATGCAGTACTTGGCGGAAACGGCTGGCGCCGTCCATGACGGCAGCCTCGTAGAGCGAGGTGTTAATGGAAGTGATCGCCGCCAGATAAATAATCGTCCCGTAGCCGAACTCCTTCCAAACATCGGTAACGACCAGGATATAAGGGAATATTTTCTCGTTTGCCAGGAAAAAAACAGGTTCGATCCCCATTCCTTTCAGCATGAAGCTGATGATGCCGTCAGTCGGGGACAAAATGTCAACCAGGATGCCCGACAGAATGACCCAGGACAAAAAGTGCGGAATATAAATCAGCGTCTGAATGGATCGCTTCACGAAGCTGCGGCGGACCATATCAAGCAATATCGCAAATATGACGGGTACGAGCAGCCCGAAAATGATCTTTAGCAGCGCGATAAAGATCGTATTCCAGAGCACCTGCATCGTCTCCGGCATCGCATAAACATAGTTAAAATTCTCGAGGCCGACGAACTTCGAATTGAAGAACCCTTTCGTCGGATTGTAGTTTTGAAATGCGATCAGTATGCCAACCATCGGATAGTAGCTGAAGACCGCGACCAGCAGAATGCATGGGAGCAGCATGAGATGCATTGGAATCTGCTGCCTGAATTTCGCTGCGGCACGCGCACGTTTGGTATAACCGCCGATTTGAGCCGCGGTTTGTCTAATCGCCATTCCCTTTACACTCCCCGTTCTATTTGTAGCCGGTTGAAGGATTGAATTCATCCACCCAACCGGCTTCGTTGACCTTACTTGGCTGCGTTGACTTCTTTGGTAATGTCGTCCCCGCCGAGCTTCTTCCATTTCATCACGTAAGCGTCGAATTCATCGACGGGCGCCGTTCCCATAATGATTTTTGTGAATGTCTCGTCGCGCATCTGCTTAAGCGTCGCTCCCTTTTGAGTAGTCGAGTCCGTATCGGTTTTGATGTAGCCGTTTTGCAAAAACAGACTATTCTTGTCGTAGTAGTCGATCACGTTGAATGCGCTGTTGTCTGGGCCCGCCCAAGCGTAGGCGCTCCAGAGCTTATTATCGCCAGCCTTGTACTTCTCGATCTGTTCCACGTTATCCTTGACCCAGTAATTCTCCAAGACCGATTGATCCTTTTCCTTGAAATACTTGTTCACGCTCTGATGGATGAACAGGTTCTGCTGCGGGTAGAACGTCGACATAGTGGCCAATTGAAAGCTTTGATCCGGCGCTTTTTCGAGCTCGCCGTTCTTACCGTGATAAGCGGGATCGAATTCCGGGCTGATCGCCGGGTCTTTGGCATAGAAATAATTGTAAAGCTTGATCGCTGCTTCCGGATTTTTCATATTCTTATTGACGACGTAGAACGTGCCTGCAGAGCCGTTAATCATCGGCTTAGCGGGCTCACTGTCTGCAGAGACAACCGGGAACGCCTGCCAATCCGCTTTCGGGTCCTTGTTCTTCGCATCCTGCAGCGGGTAGAACGGGTTGAAATGCTGGCCGAATTGCATTCCGACTTTGCCAGCCGTTACCGACTCTGCGACCTTTGCGGTGTCTTTGACGGAAAATTCCTTGTCGATATATCCGTTCTTGTACAGTTCCGCCACCTTGGCGAGTGCGCTCTTGATTTGCGGCTGTATCCCCCCAAAGACAAGATTGCCCGTTCCGTCATCTATCCACCCGTTAATGTAACCGTGATAGCCCTCGAAGAAACCGTCAAGCCCGGCAAAACCGCCCATCAAGTCCTTCACGAGCCCAAGTCCGTAGGTATCATTGACTCCGTTCTGGTCCGGATCGTTTTTAGTGAACGCCTCCGCGATTTTCATTACATCGTCCATTGTCTTTGGAGGCTCCAGACCGAGATTTTTCAGCCAATCCGTCCGGATCCAAATCATCGATGCTGCATCAATAGCCCCATTCAGTTGCGGGAGACCCATCAGTTTGCCTTCCACAGTAGCCTGATTTAAACCGATTTGCTTGTCGGCTTCCATCATTTCCTTTGTAAAATCGGAGGCGTACTGATCAAACAGTTTCGTAATATCCATGGCCACACCCGTATCAACCAGCATCTTGAATTGACGTGAGTTGGCAGGGATGATGTCCGGCAAATCATTTGCAGAAATCGCCACGTTCATTTTTTGTTCCATCTGTGCCCCGGGTACCGTCCAGAGGTAGTTAACCTTGATTCCCAATTCCTTCTCATAGCCTCGGGTCCATATGTTGTCGCTTGCAACATCCGGCTTGATGGCGACGGCTTTCTGGACCTGATCGCTTAAGCCCATAACCGATGTAACGGTAATCGGAGGGCTGTATATTCCCTTCGCGTCTTCCGCATTAGAGACGGCTGCTTCCCCCGTGTTGTCGTTCGATGTATTGCTTGCTTGCGGTGAATCATCGCTTTCTTTGTTCGTTGTCGCGTTATCTCCGCAGGCCGTAAGAACCAGAATTGCAGCCGTAAGGACAGCAATCAGGAAAATTTTTGTGTATGAAGATTTCTTTTCCATGCTCGTTCCCCTTTAATCATTATTTACAGTGGCCACCGTGTTTTCATTATAGAAAAGATTAAAGCGTTTTCATATCATCATTTCTTTACGCTCCATTCATTTGTTTACCTGCAAAATGCATCTCTGTAATCCTGTGGGGCGAGACCCGTCAACTTCTTGAAGGAACGGGCAAAGTTCGAAGCGGAACCATAACCGAGCGATGCTGCTATGTCGTGGATGCGGTTCTCGGAATCGGCCAGCAGCTGCTTGGCCCGGTCTAAGCGGACAGTCTGGATGAATTCGGAAAGGTTAAGACCGGTTTGTTGTTTAAAGAAGCGGGACAGATAGGTCGGATTGAAATGAACTAGATCCGCAAGCCTCACAAGAGAAATATCCTCGTGAAGATGCGCGTCAATATAGACTTTGACTTTGGTAACGATATCCTGGGAGCGGGTCTCCTGCTTATCGGTACGAAGCATCTCCGTACCTGCGCCCAACCGGTAGTCAAGAAGGAGCGCGAGCGATTGATACGCTTCCGCAATCCGCTCCCATTCAATAGTCTCCGTGCAGACCGCAAACGAAACCGTCCGCTCCGTCGTTTCCTTTGCTGCCCTCTGGATGGTTTCGAGCGTTCCGCGGATGAACAGTCCGATTTGCTCATCCCGATTGCCGGAGAATTCAGACCCGTTGCTTGTATTTTTCGCCTGCAGGAGCCATGCCATCAGATTCGAACCGGAAGCGGTCATGACGCTCTCCACAAGTGGCGAAAAATACTGCTCGGCAATCAGACGGATCGTTTCGACTGATGCCTTCCTGGCCATATATCCTGACGGTACCGGCGAGAATGGCGTGTCGAATCGGCATACAGCCATCCAGACCGGCTTGAAGGGATTGAGAGGCAAGCCGATCCGCATCAGCTCTTCGGCAATGGCGGAACCGGGCTCCATCTCTCCGCACAGCGCGGCTGCCAGCATGTCCTGCAGCATCATCTCGTTCAACACCTGAAGCCTTTCTTCCGCCTCGGCAATCAGCGCTTCGTCACGAAGCGACCGTTCAATCTCCGCGATGGTCTGCCGAGCGGCCTCTCTTACCTTGCCATACCCTTCCGTTTTCAGAATATATCGGACTGCACCGTTCTCCATGGCGCGATGCGCGTAGTCAAACTCCTTATAACCGGTTAAAAAGATCACACGGCAGGATGGCCAATTGCTTCTAACATGATGAAGCAATCCGATTCCATCCAGGCCAGGCATACGAATATCCGAAATGATAATATCGACTTTCATCCGGCCCAATAGCTCGAGCGCTCCCTTCCCGGAATAGACGCGATGCACATCCATTTCCCATTCACCGCAATCTTTGAAATCTTCATACAAGCCGTCGGCGATAATTGGTTCATCATCGACTATCAAAAGCGTATACATCGGAATCCCCCTTCTTGTTCAGATTGTTGCCAGCCGGATCGTTACCACGACACCGAACTCGCCGCTTGCAATGCTGAGACCGCACCCGTTCCCGAGAAGCAGCCTGATCCGCCGGTGTATATTGCTCAAGCCTGTGACTTCCGCGTGTTCGTTCGATTCTATATCGGACTCGAATTTGCGGAGCTGTTCGTCTGTCATTGGCGCTCCGTTGTTCGCTGCCTCAATGAGCAACCCGTCTTTCTCCGGAAGGAACCGGACTCTCAGCAGACCGTTCTCTTCCAGATTCTCCAATCCATGCTCGAAAGCGTTCTCAATAATGGGCTGCAGAATTAACCGCGGCACAATTACGTTTGCATAGACCGGCGGCAGCTCGGCGAACTCCACCTGAATTCTGTTGGAGAATCGCATCGACTGTATGTCGCAATAGGTTCGCGCGTGGTTGACTTCCTGCTCGAGAGTTACCTCATCCGAAGCATTTCGGGTTACAAATTGGAAATATTCCCCCAGCTGAAGCTGAAATTTCATTAATTGCTCATATTCGCCCCGCCTGGTCATCGTGTAAAGGATAAAAAAACTGTTATAGAGAAAATGCGGGTTTATCTGGGCTTGCAGCTGCTTCAGCTCCGCCCGCTGCACCATGATGGTCTGCTTATAGTTCTGGTCGATCAGCGATCGCAACCGCCCGAGCATAGAATTGAATCTGTCGTAGAGAAAACCAAACTCATCTTCATAGCGATGACCGATCGAGAAATCCATGTCTCCGTTTTCAAGCCGTTTAAACCCTCTGATCAGTGTATGCAGCGGCATCCTGATAAAGCGGAGAATCGTCAGCGAAAAAAGAATAATGATCAATAGTACCGCTACAGAAAGCAGCCAGAACGAGAATTCGTATTTTCCCAGCCCGGCAAACAGAGAGCTTTCCGGAATATAGCTGACCAGTGTAAGACCCATATAGGATGAAGTGCGGTAAATATAAAGGTAACGCTCATCTGTAATCGTAATTGAACCGCTGCCGCTGTCGGAAATGCCTACCAGCACGCGGATACGTTCCTGAGTTGGCGCTACTCTGTTGTCTGAAATCAGCAATTGCTTGCGGGCATCCATAAGGAATGAGCCGCTATTCTCGTTCAGGTTGAATTGCTGCAGAGACTCCTTGAGCCGAGGGAGGGATAGCTTGATCTGCACAGCATATAAAGGCTGAGGGCTTTTCTTGATGTAGTTCGGCGGAAAAAAAGCGTTAAGAAGCAGCTGCTTATCGCTATAAATCAACTGCGAAGGAGTCGAGTTGTCGAAGAACGTCATCCATTTCAAATCCGTTTCCTGCAAATCTTCTATACTGCCTTCTGCAGGAATTGTCCGCCCTATGGATGGAATGTAGGCGATTACATTTTCAATGTAATTACTGCCGTTTTTAATCGCACTCAGCCTCTGCTGCAGCTTGTTTAAATAATAGCCGCGTTCGTAATTGTCCATGAACGGAACACTATTGGCCAGCCGGTTAATATCGTCATTGTAAAGCGTATCAGACTGTACCAGCTTGAGTCCCTGAATCTCCTTTTCGAGTTTATCCAGATAGTAGGACATCTGAGCTGCCTTTGTATTGAGAATTTCCCTTTTGATCGCGGTCACGCCCCATTTGTACATACTGATGCCGATCCCGTACAGCGGTACCATAACGATCAGAAAGGTAAGGACAAGCCGTATAAATATCGATCTTCGCCAAAAGCCGACTATTTTCAAAGGCCATCTCCTTCCTTATACTAAAATATTCCCTCCCTTATTAAGCCATAAGTTACCGAAAAACACAGCCCCCTGTCAGAGCTCCTCTGCCTGGAAAGATAGAAAAGCTCCAAAACTATATAAAATGGAAGTAGACGAGAGATTGTTTTAAATGTAAATAAATTCCATATATTCTACTGCGCTAAAAAAGAGCGCGTATATCTGGATACGCCCTCTTTCAGGTTTTTTCCTGTTTTGTTGATCCCTTGATAGATTTGCCTAATGGCTTCAACAGGCAGCCCAGGCTCCCGGTCAAGGCACCAACCTGTTTTATGTAATATTGTGTTTGACGGGATCTTTTGCTCATCTTGCTGCACTGGTTAACCGCTTTCATAACCAATATTATAGTGGTTAATCTCCCCAGACGCTGGCATAGGCGTAATTTCGTATCGTCCCGTGCCAGCGATACCATGGCGAGCCTCCCTCTTGCTGTGCATAGAACAATGCCACTTCTGCCTCCGGATCAATGACAACATAGCATCCGCGGGCGCCATCCCAGCCGAATTCGCCATTTTGGCTCAAAGAGTTGTTTTCCTCCCTATCCACCAGCGTCCGTACGCCAAGACCATAACTGTAGCCGTTCTTGCTCACTCCGCCGAATTTGGCGAAATCCTGCTGCGCCTCTTGGCATAAGCGCTTTGTCCTCATCTCATTGACTGACTCTTTTCTTAGGATGCGCTCGCCGTTTGACGCCAAGCCATAATTGCATAACGCCTCGGCAAACAAGATGTAATCGGCTACGGTAGAGTAGAGTCCGCCGCCGCCGCTCTCATAAGCCCTGCCTGGTTGGAGGACAAATGTCTCCCCTATGCTCTTTGCAGTATGCGTTTTTCCGTTGAAATTATTGTAAAGCTTACAAAAGCGCTTCTCATCCTTCAGAGCAAAAGAAGTCTCACTCATGCCGATCCTGTCAAAAATATTCTCCTTGAGATAGGTCCCGAAGGTCTTCCCCGACAGCACCTCGATAAGCGCACCCAATACATCATGGCAGGCACCGTATTTGAAATGTGTGCCCGGCTCGAAGATCAGCGGTTCTTTGGCAAGCGCCTTGATAACATCCAGCGTTTTGCCCTCGCCGTTTGATTCCTCGATAACTTTTCGGGTCTCCCCGGTATCCCGTTTATCAAGACCTGCCGTCATGCTAAACAGATGCTCAATAGTGATGTTGTTCTGCGCGGGACGCACTTCTTCCGTCCCATCCTTCAGTATGTGCCGGACGGTCATGTTCCTGTACTCGGGAATATACGCATATAGCGGATCGCTGAGCTTAAACGTTCCAGCCTCGTACAATTGCAGGAGCGCCGTACAGGTTATGACTTTGGTCGCTGAATAGAGCCTGAAAATCGTATCGGGTCCGAATTTGATTTGATTCTCTACATCGGAAAATCCTGCATAGTGCTCAAAGACAGGCTTGTGCTTGTAATACATTGCAAAACCTACGCCGGGAATGTTTTTCTCCATGTAAAAACGATTCAGATAATCCTCCAGTTTCGAAAAGTTCATTTTCACTCCTCCTTCCACCAACTCCAAATGGGTTATTTGCAGCTTGCTCCCGGATTTAAGTCTATTAATCCGCTTCTAAATAAATATACCACTAATTAGAAGTGATAAAGAACCTCCAGAACCCAAAACGGCTTGCGAGAACAGCGGAATGCAGGTGATTGCGCCGAATATGCCCATCCCCATCAAGAAGCCCGATCCCCTGGATGGCGCGTTAAACTGTGTCATGTCCTGCGGCCCGAGCCAGCGAGGAACAGTCCCATGCCCTTGTAAAGACGTACTGTACAGCAGTTGAAATTCAACTTCAGCAATTCAACGCTCAAGATAAACCCAATCAAATGTTATGAGACGTCCAGTCCGACTTTTAGGGCAATCGCCACAAGCGTATTCACGTCCCCGATATGCAAGGAATCGGGTAAAATAGGCTTTGTACAACCGTTCCAACAATTCGTTCGTTTTTTCGAATTGCGCCGAATAATGCAGTAGACGGTGCGCGTTAAACGTGTTCGTGTGTTTCGCAGTATCATAATGGATTGTAAGGCCTTCAAGTTCTGCTCGCTTTGTGATATCGTCATGTACAGCTTTCATATGTGCTCTCGTCGATCCGAATTTCTTGGCCGATAGCCCATAGATATCGTCATTTACGTTAATTTCCATGTGAGGATCAAGTTCAAAGCTGCGGTACACGATATCCACCGAATCGCGATGCCCGAACTTCTTTAACCTTTCTTCGAACTTCCGCTTTCCGATACAACAGTATGGACACACGATTTCCGTCTTATTTCCTCCTGATTTCTGGATGCATGCCGGATGAGGAGGAACGTGGAACATTCCCATCCCCTATCCTCTCCGGGCGCATCATAACCGTTATTTTTAGTGCGTGTTCGTGTGGTTTACTTGTTGCGCGACTCCGGTACGGGAGGCCGCCATGATCGTGTCGTACAGCTGGTGGCATTTGACGGCATGTGCGAAGTCCGGCGTTTCATTCGTGCCTTCGCGAAGATCTCTAGCCAAGCTTGCATAAAATTTTCCGATATTGCTTGCCCTTGCCGGTCCTTCGGGAATCGCTTTGATATCTTCGGTGAATTGGCTTGGAATGACGATCTCGCTGAGCGTCTTGTCTTCGCCTTTACCGCCTCTCAATTTCAGTTCGGTATTTTGCATATTGCCGTTGAAATCGGCGGTGATGACGAGCTCGCCATTCGTACCAATGATCTCCCAACGCAAATCGAAGTCTCGCGATGTCCCGCTGCGGTATAAGGTCGTCGCCAACACGCCGCTCTCAAGTGTGCCGATAACGGCCATGTGATCCGGAGCCGTCACTTTGATCGTCGTCCCATCGTCTGCGATTTGAGCTTCGGGGTGACGAACTTCCAGCTTCGCGGACACATTATCATAATCGCCGAGTACGTAATTCAGTCCGTCGATGGCGTGAAGTCCTGCGGACGCCAACATGGTCGCGCCTGAGTTCACATCGTACGTATAAGCGAATTTCCGGATCGTGACGGGTCCCCAGATTAAAGCCGTTCCGGATAGCGTAGTCGCAAGCACATCGCCAATATAACCTTGAACGATCAAATCACGAGCGTGTTGGATCGCCGGAGAATAACGCGCCTGCAGTCCGATAAACGTTCGAACGCCCGCCTCCTTAGCACGGTCCGCCAAGTCTTGCGCTTGTTCCGTGGACATGCCGAGTGGCCATTCGCTATATACCATTTTGCCCGCTTCGATCGCAGCACGAGCGATATCGTAATGGTATTGCACGTTAATTGCGATTACGACAAGGTCTACTTCAGGATAATTAATCAGATCCTGGTAATTATCGAATCCTGGAACATCGAACGCTTTGGCGGCTGCATCCGCAGATTCACGGTTGCTCGTGCTCAGCGCGACCAGTTCAAAGTCCGGCAGCGCTTGAACCGCCGGGATGTGCGCCGCGACGGCCCACCCAGGGTTAGACGTACTTGCACCGATAACACCTACACCAATTTTCTTATGGTTAGCTTGCTGTTGTCGATTTGACATTTTACTTCCTCCTCTAATCTAATTGGCGATCGCGGACCTTGACTCTATTCCCTGCAATATTCACCCGCCTATAAAAGATGGATAAGATATGTTCTAATAACAGTTATTCGAACACGTTAGTGGACCGCGGTCCGCTTGCTAAACAATATAACCGGACCGAAGTCCGGTTGTCAACTGGATAATGCTTTGGAAACGGGGGAAATTTAATGTTGGAGAGAAACCTTCGCAAAGACGCGCAAGAACGCAGACAAATCATTTTAGAAAAGGCAGCCGCTTTGTTCGCCGAATATGGGGTCGAGCATGTCAGCATGCGTCAGATCGCACGGGAAGCCGGAGTCGGCCAAGGCACTCTTTCCGAAGCTATACGAACAAAGGGGAATTGTGCTGGGATCTCATCGGCGAAAGCTGCATCCAGAACTACGATCGGATCCAATCGTTTTTAGGCGATCATACCTCAAGCCCGATTAAAGATCGTTTGGAAACCGTGCTTCTGTATCATTTGGAATCGCTTGAGACGCATTCTCCCGTTCTGGCGGCCATTCAGGCGAACAGTGGCGGCGATAAGCAGCAAAACGTCCCTTTCTATTCGGAGCATTACGAGTCCATTCATTCCGTTATCGTCCGATTATTGAACGAATTCGCGACGAATAACGAGAAGCTCGCCCTCGTTGCTGTTTTCATGGCGGATGCCATCATGGCGACGCTGCGTCCGGACGTTTATATTTTCCAAAGGCAGCATCGCGGTTATTCAACAGAAGAGATTAAAAACAAACTCTTTCACGTGTTCATCGAGCCGCTATTCCACAAGTGATGAACGTTGTCGCATTCGAAACGCAAAAAACAGCCGCCTACGCAAAGTAAGCGGCTGTTCAGGTTGGCGGCTCCTAACATTGTTTGATGCTATAGCCTTTATTGATTCAATACATAAACGATAAATAATGGTTGCTGCCTACGCATGAGTTGTTTCCGCCTTGAGAGCGAATTCATTCACGGAAGCGATTTGAACGGGGCTGTTTATTTTACGCTAAAGAACTTATTTTCAATTAAAAAACTTTATTTTCCCTCTCCTATTCGTGTCAACAAGGTTCCTCTTTACGGTATTCCTTATGTTTTGTATGCTCCATTGAGTATCCATTCGTCGCAGCAGCATGTAATTGATCCGAGTCTTGTTCGGTTGCAGATTCAGGATCGAAACCAGCGCCGCTCGCTCCGCTGCTTCAGAACCCGGATGTTTTTTAATCCGGAACCTGTCGCTTTCTATCTGCTCCAGAACCCGGATGTTTTTGTAATCCGGAACCTGTCGCTCTCTATCTGCTCCAGAACCCGGATGTTTTTGTAATCCGGAACCTGTCGCTCTCTATCTGCTCCAGAACCCGGATGTTTTTGTAATCCGGAACCTCTCGCTCTCTAT
>NZ_JBWDNQ010000005.1:0-477787 GCF_056269285.1 Paenibacillus sp. JT31N11 | reverse complement strand
GTTGAAAGCAAGCTTTCAACGAAATCCGCTCGACTTGCATGTATTAGGCACGCCGCCAGCGTTCGTCCTGAGCCAGGATCAAACTCTCCATAAAAGAGATCCGAAGATCTCATACCTTACAGATAAGCTAAAACAGCTCATTCTTTAAAACAAATATCTTGTCGGATCGACGCGATCCATATGTTCAGTTTTCAAGGAACTTGTTTGTCACTTTCTGCGGTGACAAGTGTTTATATTATCAGCTTTTGTCGATGATGTCAACACTTTGTTAACTCTTTCTTTCAATTGCTTGAGTTGAGTGTTTTCGTTTGCTTCAAAAGCGACAAGAAATAATGTAACACAGCCGTAAACAAAACACAACAATTATTTTGGAAAAATAGGATCTCAGCATCATTATTTCCCTTAGTTGAAATCAAGAATGCATTATTGTCCAGATGTGATGCTGCATACACTGTTGTAATAGGAACCAGGAATGCTACCTTGTAATCATCTGTCCGGATGATCAATCCCCTGAATGCTAATGCTACCAACAGGTTCCGAAAAGTTCTAGTCTCGAACTTATACAATAACCAGGTGACGACCTCGTGCTGTAGTCTGATACCTCCTTTTGCAGCAAATGAGATACTAAGTAGAGAAAATTTTCATTTTTCCAATAGATATATTTTAGAGGCAAATAGAATCGTTAATCACTGCTTTTTGAATAACAAACCTCTTTTAAGCTCGGAGACTATTCGAAATATAGATAAGCTTGAAGTTCATTATGCTGAAAAATCAAAAAAGGAATCGGTTACGGCAAGCCGCATGCGATTCCTTGCTTCCAGCATTCTCGAAAGAATTGACTACTCGCCTAAAAGCCTGGCAAACTCATCCTCATCTTCGATAACGGTCACACCCAATTCACGGGCTTTGGTCAGCTTGCTCCCCGCACTCTCCCCGGCAATAACGTAGTCCGTCTTCTTGGAGACGCTGCCGCTCACCTTCGCGCCGCAAGCTTCCAGCTTTCTGGCCGCTTCTTCCCTGGTCATGGACGTCAAGGTTCCGGTCAAGACGACGGTCTTGCCGTTGAAAATACTATCGGTCCGGATCGGGGCGGCATGCTCGGCTTCTGCTTTCACACCCAACTCCAGCATGCGCTCTATGCTCATAATCGAAACAGGATCGCGGAAGTAATTGTAAATGCTCTCGGCTACAATCCCTCCGACATCCGGCAGAGCTATTAACTCTTCTATAGAGGCATTCCGGATAGCTTCCAGACTGCCAAGGCTGTCAGCCAGCATCTTGGTCGTCGCCTTACCCGTATTGGGAATTCCAAGCGCGAATAGGAAAGCGGCAAGATCACGCTCCTTGGATTTCTCCAGGGCGGCAATCAGATTATTCGCTTTTTTTTCGCCAAACCGTTCGAGACCGATCAAGTTATCATACGTTAACGTATATAAGTCAGAAGGATCACGGACACCGCATTCTTCAAACAGCTGTTCCGCGGTCATTACACTGAATGACTCAATATCCATGGCATCGCGCGATGAGAAATGAGTGATCCGTCCAATCGTTTGCGGCCTGCAGTTCAGCTTATTCAGGCAGAAAAGATGAGCGCCGCGAAGCTCAAGCTTTGTGCCGCAGGATGGGCATTCGGTAGGGATCGTAATTTCCTCCCCGGGCTCTTCATCCACTTTGCCGAGAATCTCGGGAATAACATCGTTGGAGCGGCGAATGAAAACATGGGTGCCCAATGCAAATTTAAGGTTTTTACGTTCAATATCACCAGCATTGTTCAGCGTACAGTTCTGCACGGTGACTCCGGCCAGTTCAACCGGCTCCACACGCGCAACCGGGGTGATTTTGCCTGTACGCCCCACTTCCCAGGAAACTGATTCCAGTCGTGTCGTCGTTTCCTCGGACTCGAACTTGTACGCAACGGCCCACCGGGGGAATTTGTCCGTATAGCCCAGTACCTGGCGGGTCCGCATATCCGTCAGCTTCACGACAGCACCATCGATCAGATAATCGAGCTCAGCACGCTTAAGAGCAATCCTCTCCAGCTCCTCTTGAACCTCTTCGATGGAATCGAAATAAGCCGAATACGAATTGACTTTGAAGCGGTTCTCCTTCAGAAAATCCAGCATTTCACGATGATTATCGAAGGCAACACCTTCCGCATAACCCACATTGTAGAAAAAGGCGCTCAGCTTGCGTTCAGCCGTCAGTCGCGGATTCTGGTTGCGCAGAGCTCCCGCCGCGGCATTGCGTGCATTTTTGAGAGGCTCAGCCGCCGTTTGATTGTAGGTATGCAGGATAGACAGATTCATAATCCCTTCACCCTGGACCTCTATAACCCCATCCTTGAACGGGATCGTAAGGGGAATGGATTTGATCGTTTTTACCTGGGCCAGAATGCCCTCTCCGGTAACGCCATTTCCCCTTGTCGCTGCCTGAACAAGCCTGCCTTGATCATAGGTAAGATTAAGGGTAAGACCGTCAAACTTCTGCTCGATGACGTAGGTTGGATCAGGAAGCGGCGCCAAATCAGGGTTCTTGGCATTGTAGTCGGCGATTGACTTGCATACACGGTTATTCCATGTAACCAACGCATCCTGGTCCTGCGCTTTGTCAAGACTCCACAACCTCGAGAGATGACGATGCGGCAAAAATCCTTTAAGAATATCCCCGCCTACACGCAGAGTAGGCGAATCGGGCAGCACATGAAGAGTTGTCTGCTCCAATGAAACCAGTTCGTAATAGAGCGCGTCATAATCTTTATCACTGATGGTTGAATTATCCAGTGTGTAATAGTGGTAATTGTGCTGCTCAATTAGGTCAATCAGCTCCCGCATACGTGCCAGCTGCTGCGGCTCGATGCTGTTTTCCGGCTGGATTGGGGTGGTCATCGGACGAATCTTCCTCTCTACACGTCTTATCCTTCTATAAACCAGCATAAGCCAACAGGCTTTATAACATACCCTTAACCCGCTTCTGCTCGCAGGATCAGCATCGGCACGGGGACAGCGCACCCCAGCTAGCGGCTTGATTAAGTGAAAAGCTGTTCTTAGACATCAGCTGCGCCGACTTGTCTTGTATGCAGAGTAGGCGAATCGGGCAGCACATGAAGAGTTGTCTGCTCTAATGAAACCAGTTCATAATAGAGCGCGTCATAATATTTATCACTGAATGAGGAGGCAGCCTTAATATATAGCTCTTAAAGTAATACGAGATTGTCACTAAAGGTTCATGGCGCAGCGCCTGAATTATAGTTCTTCGGCATCATGCAAGCCTATACTTTCGTAATGGGAGCGAAGCTGGCCAGCAGCTTCTTAAGCCCGACCGGGGCCGGAAAAGCAATCTGCAGTTCCTTGTCGTTGCCGCTGCCGCGGACGGCGACCACCGTCCCGACACCCCACTTGGCATGCGAAACCTTGTCGCCTGCCGCGAAATCGCGTGCCGCTTCCCCGCTGGCCGCTGCCGCGCCGCCCGACGCGCGGGCTGCATCAAGCGGCGTGCTGACCCTTACGCCGCCTGCGCCGGCCGCAAGCCCGCCTTGCGCCGCCTGCCGGCCCGCAGCTCCGCCGCGAAAGCCAAACCCGGCCGCGCTGCCGCCTGCGGCTCCGCCATAGCGGCTGCCCCCGCCGATACCGGCGCCGGCCTGCCGCCCCCCGTAGGAGGATGAGGCGACCGCCTTCACCTCGCCGGGCACTTCCTCAAGGAAGCGCGAGGGCGGGTTCGCGCTGGTTCGCCCAAACAGCGTTCGCATCCGCGCACAGGTAAGGTACAGCCGCTCCTCCGCCCGGGTAATGCCTACATACGCGAGGCGGCGTTCTTCCTCCAGCTCGTCATTGTCCATTAGTGTACGGCTGTGAGGAAAGACGCCTTCCTCCATCCCAATAATAAAAACAACCGGGAACTCCAAGCCTTTGGCACTATGCATGGTCATTAACACTATCGCATCCTTGACTCCGCCATCAGGCTCTTCCTTGTTCATGGAATCAATGTCCGCAATTAGAGCCAGATCTGTCAGGAAGGATACCAGTGATTTGTCCTCGTTGCGTTTCTCGAAATCCTGGGTTACGGACAGGAACTCGTCGATATTCTCCAGACGCGCCTTGGACTCCAGTGTATTCTCACGCTCCAGCTCATCGCGATATCCGCTCAGTTCCAGCACCTTCTCGGTTAACTCGGTCACGGACAAATACTCGACCATGCGCGTCACGTTGTCGATAACATCGCGGAATTCCTTCAGTGCGCCGCGCGCCCGGCCGGTGATATCCAGCCAGTCCAGCTGCTCCAGGAGGGCGAATATGGAGATGCCCTTCTCCCCCGCCTGCTCCGATAGTCTGGCGACGGTTGTATCGCCGATCCCCCGCTTCGGTACGTTGACGATCCGCGCGAAGCTGATGTCATCGTCGGGATTGGAGATCAGCCGCAGATAAGCAAGCAGATCCTTGATCTCTTTTCGGTCGTAGAAGCGAATGCCTCCCACGATCTGATAAGGGATATCGGATTTGATCAGCGTTTCCTCTATAACCCGTGACTGGGCGTTGGCCCGGTACAAAATGGCATGATCGGCAAACTTGCGCCCTGCCGATACATTCTTGCGGATTTCCGAAGTGATGAAATAGCCTTCTTCATGCTCCGAATCCGCCTGGTAGACCGTAATCGATTCTCCCTCTCCCCGGTCTGTCCAAAGCTTCTTGGGCTTGCGGCTGCTGTTCTGCTTGATGACGGCATTCGCCGCATTCAGAATATTGGCCGAAGAGCGGTAATTCTGCTCCAGCAAAATCGTTCTCGCTTCCGGATAATCGCCTTCAAAATTCAAAATATTGGTGATATCCGCGCCTCTCCAGCGATAAATCGACTGGTCGCTGTCACCGACAACACATATATTGTGATGCTTGTCGGCAAGCATTTTACACAGCATATATTGGGCCCGGTTCGTATCCTGATATTCATCCACGTGGATAAAGCGGAACTTGTTCTGATAAAAATTCAGGACATCCGGCTCATCGGTGAACAGCTTGATCGTCATCATAATCAGGTCGTCGAAATCCAGAGAGTTGTTGCTCTTCAGCCGCTTCTGGTACGACTTATATACTTTCGCGACGATCCCGTCGAAATAATCACCGATTTTGTTCTCAAACCGCTCCGGCGTAATCAGTTCATTCTTCGCTCCGCCGATTGCGGCCTGTACGCTCTTGGGCTCAAATTTCTTGATATCAATATTGAGATCCTTCATGCAGTTGCGGATAACAGAGAGCTGATCGGCCGAATCCAGGATAGAGAAGCTGGAGGAAAACCCGATCCGGCTGATATCTCTGCGCAGGATGCGGACGCACATGGAGTGAAAGGTCGAGACCCAGATATCCTGTCCGCTCAGCCCTACCAGCGCCGACACCCGCTGCTGCATCTCTCTTGCCGCTTTATTCGTGAATGTAATGGCCAAAATACTCCATGGCGCTACACGCTTCTTCTCAATTAAATAGGCAATCCGGTGCGTCAGCACACGGGTCTTGCCGCTGCCTGCGCCGGCCATAATGAGCAGAGGGCCATCCGTTGCCTGCACAGCCTGCTGCTGCGGGGGATTCAATTTTTGAACCGCAGCGTCGATTCCAATATGATTTAGCATAGAGTTAAACAAGCTCCTTTCAGCTTGTCGGGAAACCCGATTCATTATGATTGCATGTAGGGATGAAATGATCTGTGTTCGCATTTGTTCGCCTATCTTCAGGATAGACAACACGGGGGACAGTGTCAATCGTAATCCTTTGCCTGAAGGATTTTTTTAGGTACAAAAAGCCCTGCTTCGCAAAAAGCAAATTTCCTTCGGCAAGAAGAAACGGCTGTGCCGTCCTTTTTGGCGGCAAAGTGAGTTTCTTCCCTTAGAAATATAAGCAAAGTATGGAGGGATTTTATACTTTCTTATATTTAAATGAAAACGGCTTTCGTAGGCGAACTTACGAACCTGATTCGCTTACGAAAACCGTTTTTATCCCAACTTCACTTCCACACCGCGTACAGCTTCCACTGTCTGCAATGCCTGCTCCAGGTTCTCGTATACCGCATTGCCGACAACAACCGTATGGGCTGCCTCTGCCGCCTGCCGCGCCTTCTCCGGAGTATCGATGCCGCCGCCATAAAATAATTGCGCACCCTGCAGCAGCCCGCGTACCCGTCCAACCAAAGCAATGTCCCCAAAAATCCCGCTGTATTCCATGTAAACCACCGGAAGATGCATCAGCCGGTCCGCCATATAAATATGGGCTTCCACATCCTCGATGCTCAGCTCTGTACTCGCTTCAGTGAGTTTGGCCGCTGTCGCTTGACTGTTCAAGATCAAATATCCCTGTGCGCTCGTCTCTTTCCAGGGAATAAAGGCACCGAATTTGCGCAGCGCCTGTACTTGACGTCCCATCATCCATTCCGCACTCGGCGTATTCAGCACCAAAGGTATGAAATAATGGTCGAATCCCGCTACAACCGCATCCTCGTCTGAAACTTCCAGCGCGCACGGCACCTCATACCGTCTGATCCTTGATAGAAGCTCCACTGTATTGTCATAAGTAACGCCGGTTGATCCGCCAACAATAATGCCGTCCGTTCCTGACAGACAAATTTCGTCAAGGGCTTCATCCGTCAGGCTCCGGTCGGGATCCAGCTTGAATATATGTCTCCACGTGCTGTAAATCGCCGCTTGCATGGTTTTCCTACCTCCAACTTCTACAATTCCAATGCTTCGATCCGCTGGATGACGGCAAATTCATTGGGATAGAGCATGAGGTATTCGGTCAACCCCACCATCCGGAACAGTTTCTCATAATGGGGAGTCACTCCCCAGGCAAATGTATGAACGCCAACCTTGTGGCCCATTCTGGCGAGCCGGATGAGAACAGCCATGCCTCCGCTGTTTATATAGGTCACCTGCGTCAAATCAAGCGCCATGAAACGAATGCTTTTGCCAAGCTCCACCTCATTCTCCATTCCGGATAACAAACCATTCTCTGCGGATTTGGTCAATTCGCCGCTGAGCTTCAGCACGATGCCGTTGGGAAATTCCCGGATCTCCATCTTAAAGGGTTGTTCCATCGCTTTTGCCGCCTCCTTCCCAATTTAGTATGTTTAGAACGGTTTGATTTTTCTCAAGAAATAAAGCTCTGTATAAAATCCGCGTTCATCGCGGCCTGTTGCCCAGTAATCCGCCAGCGAATCTATGATAACCAGTCCCCATCCCCTGGGATCCTCGGACTCGCGTTTCTTGGTCATTTCTTCTTCTTCCTTGGAAGCCCGTGGAAAATAGCCGCCGCCTTCATCATATATTTTGCAAACCGCCAGGCGGCTGCCGATCTGGGCAAGCACCGTCACATTCGTGGAGGGATGAAGTTTGTTGCCGTGCTCGATCGCATTAATCATGGCTTCGGCCATGGCGCTTTGCACATCCTCGCGAATTTTCGATTCCGGCCAGCTTTCCTCAATCCATTCGCCCAGCTCCAGGGCAACCGCCCGTTCCTCGCCCAGCCGGCTGGATATCGACCACTCCCGGGACATGAACTGGTTTTGGATAAACTGCGCGGCATCTCCGCGTTCTGATGCCACCACATCCAGCTGGGAGAGAGCGCTTCTGTAAGGTCCGGCAAGCTCCAGAATCACAACGGTGCGGTCGTCGCTGCCGGCGCCGCATCTTTGGTCCATCCGCTTGAGCCAGCTGTCTACGAGCCGCACAATATCCTCATTTGCTTTCCAGGTGGACAGCTCCGCTTCGAGTCCTTCGAAGCTGTACATTTGTCCTTCCTCATCCACAGCCTCAATCAATCCGTCCGTATAAAGCACAAACCGATCGCCGGGGTGCAGCTGCAGCGAAATTTCCTCATATGCCGCTTCGGCATCGAATCCGATCGGCAGCGAGCTGCAATCCACGGCGCGGACGCCTCCATCCGCTTTAACAATATAAGGAGAAAGATGCCCTGCACTGGCATATTGAACCGTATCCGCCGTCAGATCGATGACCCCGACCCCAATGGAAACCGAACCTTCGTTGCCCATGGCCTCACAGATTTGGCGGTTCATTCGCTGAAGAACCTTGGCCGGATTTCCGTTTCGCCGGATTTCCGCCCGGAACAGCAGCAGCAGGGCTGACATCAGCAGAGCTGCCGGCATGCCTTTTCCCGAAACATCCCCGATCATGACGGCAAAGCGGCCGGGACTGAGCGACACCACATCAAAAAAGTCACCGCCCACTTCCCGGTAGGGCTGACAGCGCGCCGCAATCCGATAGGACCCTATCGTCAGATCCCCTGGCGGCAGCAGCTTCTGTTGTACATTATACGCAAGCTTAAGCTCACGCTCCAGTGACTCGTACTCCCGGTCGATCCGGCTCTGCAATTCATTAAAGGCCACAGCGAGCTCACCGGCTTCATCATGAGAGATGACCGGCATCTTGCCGCTCAACTGCTTGCGCCCACCGACCAGCCCCCTGATATTGCGGACAAGCCCGCGCAGCTCTCGTCTGAATTGCAGCGTCACATAGTAAAACAACGCAAGCCCCATGACGAAATAAAACAAGGCAATCTGACCGAATTTGATCGTGTATTCCGGATCATGCGAGGCTTCGGCCATAACGGCAAGCTGAAACAAATTCAGCAGGGCCACCAGAAAGGTGCTGGCGAAGGTGAAAAGGAGCGGATGCGCAATCGATGCCCGGCCGACGAAGCTCCCGGGCCAAGGCTGCAGCTGCAAAATAATAGGACGCAGCAGCCACCGGACCGATGTGAAAATAAGAATGGCAACCGTAATCGCCAAGCTTACCTCGCCGGCAACCACGCCGATAACCGAAAGCCAATCGATCTGCTCCCAGCCTTGAACCACGCCCGTACGTATCAGAAGAATCCCGTGATAGATGATCAACACAATCATGCCGGAAACGGCCAGACCAAGCAGCAGCTCGTATGGGAGACGAAACAGCCGCTCAAGCGCGCTGCGGGTGCGCTGCTCCGAATTATGGCCGCCCATTGCCAGAAAAACCGGCCCAAGGCGCCAATTCGAAACAGCGGCCAAGGCGAAAGCCGCCGCAATAATTCCCAGCAGCGTCGCCGGCAGAGTAACAGGCAGCAGATCGTGTATGGAGCGGTTAAAAATGAAAATGTTCTCCGCATGCAAAATCAGCATGCCCGCCAGCAGCGAAAAAAAATAAACCAGCAGCAGACGCTTAATGAGCTTCCGCCCGGGGAGTATCGATAATGGAGAGGAGGATATCGGGTTCATCTCCATAGCAATCGTTTAATCTCCTCAACCGGCTCTGTACCCAGCTCCTCCATGCACATTCTCTCCAGACGCTTGTACCATCCGATGGCTTCCGATCTGCGGCCTTTATCCAGATAATGACGGATAATCGTCTCATATGCCTCTTCCTGCTCAGGACGCAGGGCAATCCATTCACCCAGACACTGCTCCACCATCATATCGTCCTGCATGTCCGAATAGTAGATAGCCAGCCGCTTGAGCATAATCGTCTGTCTATCCATCATCTGATCGCGCACCCGATCAAGCCATTCTGCGCCTGGAAGCTCTGTGCCCAGCTGCCCGTATAACGGAAGAGCCTCTTCGTACAAGCGGCAGGCCGCTTCCCGGTCGTCCACCCAAAGCTGGTCGCCAACCCGGGACAGGGTCATAAAGGTTTCGGCATCCACCTGGTCCACCATATGCTCATCCACGGCAATCAGCCCCCGTTTGGCATAAACAGGATCCACGGATATTCCCATATCCTTCAGGGATTGCCTCAAATCATGGAGAGTAACATACAGCTGATTGGATCTTTTGGCCGGGTCACCCTCCCCAAACACACGGTCGATGACCTGCTCCCGGTTCGCCTTATAGCCGGGCTGGAGCAGCAAATAAACAAGGAGTTCGCCTGCCTTGCGCCGCTTCCATACAGGCTCGGCTACAGTGCCGTTCTGCAGGGAAGTGAAACTGATTCCGTCGATCAATTTGACCCGCCATCGCGGTGGAGCCAAGGGGAAATCATCATCCGCCTCTTGGATTGCTCCCAGGGATGCTTTCGATTTTCCGTCACGACCGGCCGGGTCAGGAGTAATCGGCTGCTGATTGGGGCCGGCATCCGGGTCAACTGCCGCCGTACCGGTGGACAAAGACTTCATCTCCAGCAGGGAAGACCCAAGGTAAGCCGCTGCCCTTAATGTTGCGGGAGTTGCCACCAGCTGATGCAATCGCTCCACCGTCTCAAGCGCAACCTCTGCAGACTCTGCCTCTCCCTTCGTAATCGACTGGCTGGCTCTGGCCGCAGCCGAATAGATCTGAATTTCGATATCATCATCAAACAGCGACTCCGGGTTGGGGTCTGCCGCTCCCATAAGCACAGCCCTGCAAAGGTAAGCATATCTGGCGGGCAGCTGCTTGATAAGTGGCTCTGTAGCTGCCTGGTCTTTCAGAATTTGGTATAATGCTTCGCTGTAGGGCTGCTCTGTCATGTTCCGGTTCAGCCAATGCATCCACAAGTTCCATTCGGGCTCCGCAACCGACTGATTATTAAAGAGCAGGCGGTCCAGCAGGACAAAACCCGCCCACACAGGCTTGCCTTCCTGCCGAAAGCGCTCGGCCGATGCCAGGAAAAGAACTTCGGGGACGGAGTGGTTCTTCTCCAGGGTTTCGCTTTCATTGGCTTCCGCCCTTGCGATTGCCCACGGCACGAAACCGCTGCATGCCTCGGGTGTGCGCGCCCATTCCTGACGGAGAAGTTCTACTAACGGACGTGATTCCTGGACGTCGCCCACCTGCTCATAGAGGAGCGCCAGCATACCCAGCATCGCCAGCATCGAGGCCTCGTCCGCCTGTGCGGCGAAGCCCTTCAAAGCCATTTCCAGCAGCTGCTGCGTCTCGACCAGCCGCCCGTGAAGCAGTCCATCCTCGCACTCCGCCCGCAGCAGCAGCGGTGACTTCAGACGAATGTCTTGTGGAATTTCAGCCAACTGCTCCATGGAGAGGGTTCTTCCATCAAGCAATACCTGCTCCATATTCAGTGTTTTACTTAACCAAGCATCGTTATGCAGCAGTGGTTTATCGTTTTGTCCATTATGCATCCTCGCCACATTCACCTTTACCTGCCAAGCATTTCACTAAAATCGCCCTGAAAAGCTTGCAGAATAGAGTTAATTAATGCTACTATTCGCCCTGTTTCACGAAATTCCTTCCCTGCCATAAGCGTTTTGCAGGCAGGCTGAAGCGGCATGAAGAGGGGAAGAGGGAGACTCCGGTTGCAGTCTCCCTCTTCCTCTTTCTTTATTTTACCAGTTGACCGCGTGTGACTCCCAGCTGATTGGTCGCTTTCAAGCTGCGCCATACGCGGGTACCGCTGATCCGTCCGGCAATGGCGTCGCTATAGAGATCGATAACTTCATGCACCTTCTCAGCTGTTTCTTCCAGAAATTCAACGCGGAAGGAGGATACGCCCAGATCCATGAACTGCCCTACATATTCGGCGCCCGACTGTTCAATGGCATTATAGACGGTATTCCGACAGCCTTCATCCACACGGACCGGATGCGACATGCCGATCCGGTCCTGCAGGGAAACGCGCTTCTCTTCGCAGGGACGGCCGCAGTTGGTGAAATCGGTCCCTTCGCTAAGGAAGGTGCAGTACACACAGTGCTCGGTATGGAACATCGGCAAATGCTGATGAATGACAACCTCCAGCTTCGAGGTGTCAGAGCTGCCCAGCAGATCAAACATTTGCTGAACGTTCAAGTCATAAGACGGTGTAACCAGACTGCAGCCCGCATCGGTGAAAAGCGAGGCTGCCTTATGGTTCGCGATATTAAGCGAGAAATCCCCGATTAATTGGGGGAATGGCTCTCCAGGCCGCTCGGCCAGCGCCTTCAAATAGTAATAAAGCGCTCCCGTATTCCGGACAAGCACAGCATCCGGCTGCAGTTTCAAAATATTCGCATGGTAGCCGTTCTCACCAGGCATATGGATACGCGGAGTGGCGAGCGCGATCGGCATGCCGGCGCTTCGCGCCAGTTCAATGGCGGCGGGGAACTGCTTGATGAATTCGAAGTCGGCATAAACCATGCCGACCTGCGAATGCACCGCCGCCTCTACTTGAGGCAGGCTGCGGCACAGCGCCGTCAGCCTGGCCGCTTCAGAGCGGGGCGCAGCTGCGCGTCCAGCCGGCGCCGCTGCTGCCCGTGGTGCGGCCTGCGGCGTCGATATGCCGCTGCCCGGCGACTTCATCAACGGACTGGCGGCTGATCCCGCCGAATCCGCGTACACATCAACCGTCCGTTTTACATAGACGGGAGGTTTGGGTCTCTCACCCGTAAGCTGCTCCACCGCTTCGCGGCGCATGCGGTTCAGCTCCCGAATAGGCACGATCAAATCGCCCATAAGCTCCGCTTCCAGCGATTCAAGCTGATACACCGTGCCTCCAAGACGGCCCAACTGCTCTTCCAGCAGCGCTTGGTCCATAGGGCGTTTTTGCGCCTGCTCCAGCGGCAGATCGGATACAACCTCTACAGTTGTACCCTTCTGTACATCCGTCCACCAGGTATGCAGGGGCTGATCCAGCTGCCCTCGGACCGAGATATGAAGCGGGAACACCCGATACGGCTTCTCCGTCTCGAAGGAAGCGCGCAGCCGCTTGTCCAGGGCCGGATCACTTGTTTTCCAGACACGGTCACCGACATGAACACGGTGCAGATCAACATCGCTGCGTCCCGGCACAATATCCAGCAGAATACCTTCCTGGGCTTCGCCCTCCAGCTTCACGCCCTGCCGGCGGATATCATAGACGCGTCCGCCCTCTTCCTTCTTGGTCGGATCTCCGGCGTCGAAGACAATGCCGTCGCCGCGTTTGAGCGGAGCCTCCAGGCGGCAGACAACGCCGTCGCGAAGCACCCGTTCAACCCGGCCCAGATAAACGCCGCGGCTCTTGGGGAATGTGCCTTCGACCAGCTGCTTGTTGTTCGTTCCGCTCAAGAAGCCGTGGGTAAAGCCGCGGGAGAAGCTTTGCTGCAACTCTCTGACTTCTTCCCTGGAAGGAGCCGAGCGGTCGCCGTCGAAATAACGGTCAATCGCCTTGCGGTATTTGCTCACCACGTTCGCCACGTATTCCGGAGTTTTGAGCCGGCCTTCGATTTTGAACGATGTGACGCCCGCTTCAATCAGCTCCGGCATAATATCGATAGCGGCCAGGTCCTTGGGCGAAAGCAGATAGGTCACATCCCCCATCGGCTTGTGCACGCCGTCAACCATCAGATCGTAAGGCAAGCGGCACGCTTGCGCGCACTCACCGCGGTTCGCCGAGCGTCCGCCCCACATTTCGGAGGTCAGGCATTGACCGGAATAGGAGACACATAGCGCGCCATGAACGAAAACTTCCATGGGAAGCTTGGCCTGTTGACCAATCGTCTTGATCTGCTTCAGATTGTTCTCCCGCCCCAGCACGACCCGTTCAATGTCGAACGGCTTGGTGAATTCGACCGCCTCCGGCGAAGTAATCGTCATCTGGGTTGACCCATGGATCGGAAAATCCGGGGAAATCTCCCGGATCAGCTTGACCAGTCCCAGATCCTGCACGATCACGGCATCCACACCCGCGTCGATACAAGCCTCGATCAGACGTTTGGCATCTTCCAGTTCACTCTCAAACACCAATATATTAAAAGTTAAGAAGCCCTTCACACCATAGCTGTGAAGAAAAGCCATGATTTCCGGAAGCTCCTCCGTCAAAAAGTTGTTTGCCCGCGCCCGCGCGTTGAATTTCTCAACACCAAAAAACACGGCATCCGCTCCATTGGCCACCGCCGCGCGCATACAATCCCAATCGCCCGCCGGTGCAAGCAGCTCAACATCTTGCCTGTTCAATGTTACCATCTTTCCTTCTCGCCATCCTATCTGTTCGTTCCTATTTCTATAATTGTACCAGAGCAGACAAGATGATTCCACCAGCAACTCATGCAAGTGTTACCAGCATTTCGTCTGCAGAGCGCCTTCTGCTGCTGGAGTGAGCGCTTTCAACTATTGGCCCTCTTTTTATGTCATTTTGCTATTGCCTCTTCTGGCCCTTATACTTCATTAATGGCACATGTTATAATAATGTCATTCACAAGCTGTCCAATACGATTGGGAGGTATCTGAAAACTTATGAAACTTGGTGTATTTTCTGTATTATTTGCGCAAAAAACATTTGAAGAGTCTCTCGATTACATCGCATCCAAAGGGTTGGATGCCATCGAAATCGGTACAGGCGGATACCCGGGCAACGCCCACTGCGATCCCGCTGAGCTCTTGGCCGATGAAAGCAAGCTCAAAGCGTTCAAGGATGCCATCGACGCACGCGGCCTGACGATCAGCGCATTCAGCTGCCACGGAAATCCGCTGCATCCGCAAAAAGCGATTGCCAGCGAGCATGATGCTGCGATCCGCAACTCCATTAAACTGGCCTCGAAGCTTGGCGTAACGGTTGTCAACACATTCTCCGGCTGCCCGGGCGACCATGAGGATGCCAAATATCCGAACTGGCCTGTCGCGCCTTGGCCAAATGACTATCAGGATATTTTGAAATGGCAGTGGGAAGAGAAGGTCATTCCTTACTGGTCCGAAATCGCCAAGCTTGCTACCGAGCATAATGTGAAAATCGGTCTTGAGCTGCATGGCGGCTTCTCTGTCCATACCCCTGCTACGCTGCTTCGTCTTCGTGAAGCTGCCGGTGACGCAATCGGCGCCAATCTTGATCCAAGCCATATGTGGTGGCAGGGCATCGATCCTGTACAGGCTGTACATATTCTGGGCCGTGCCGGAGCGATTCACCATTTCCACGCCAAGGATACTTCGATTGATCCGATCAATGTCAACAGCCATGGCGTAACCGATATGCAGTCCTATACGTTAATGCTTGACCGCGCATGGCAGTTCCGCACCGTCGGCTATGGCCACGATATGAAAACCTGGGCTGACATCATCAGCGCTCTTCGTCTTGTCGGTTATGATTATGTAGTAAGCATCGAGCATGAAGACGGCCTGATGTCCGTTGATGAAGGCTTTACCAAAGCGGTCGAAAATCTGCAGCAAATCCTCATTCGCGAGCCTGTTGGCGATATGTGGTGGGTGTAGTTCCTTTAAGAAAAATATTAAAACTCCAGTCCCGCTTTTATTAGGCGGCGCTGGAGTTTTTTTCTGAGACTGCGGACGCATTCACTGCGGTGCTGACACACGTCTTTTTGAAATAGAAGAAGAGTATACAAGAGAAGGAGAGCATACAAGCCCTATCCTCCGGGGTGGTATGACTGCCGATTTGACCCTTATTCCTTCACGAAAGACTCGAATATATGCTGTAAAATAATATAGGTCTGCTCATGTGTGAGCCGTCCCTTCGGATCAAAGCTGCCTTTTCCCGTTCCATTCATAAGCTGCAGCTCGACTGCCCGATAGACCTGCCCGCGTGCCCAAAGTGAAATCTGTCCTTCATCGGCAAAAGCCGAAATAGCTCTGTCCTGTTCTGCTCCCGCTGTCCCCTCTACGGATTTATTCAACAGATCAAACAGCCGGATAAGCATTACTGCCGCCTCCTGCCTTGTAATGGTCTGATCTGGAGCAAAGGCATCAGGGGATGTCCCCACGATAATTCCGGCATGAACCGCTTTGGATATGTAATCGTCATCAATGTCCTTGAAAGGTGTCGGGGTCGACTCCAAAGGCCTGTCAAGTATGTTCTCGCATAGTTGGGCCGCCATCACGGCAAAACCGTAGCGGCTGATCACCTCCTGATAAGCCTCATCGAAGAAGCTGCTGATGATTCCGTTGCCTTTCGCTTTCCGGTAATCGCCAAGCGCCCAGGCGCTCACCTGCTTGTTCTTATCAGGATTTACCACATCGACAAAAATCGTCTGCTTCTCCTGAAAATATGATTTCAGCACAATGCGCGTCTGCCCGATGCCCTCCGCTTTAATATTTCCCTGCCTATCCACAGCTGCAACCTTGGGATTCTCCGATGCAAAGCTGAATGCTCCCTCGGCGGAATCCGTGCCTGCCTTTATCCTTGTCGCCAGTTGGACCTCTTCTCCCTGATTCAGCTTCATTTCCTGGGCTCTAGATTTCACAACCGGCAGCATTTGAAAAAAAGTCGTGTTGAAATTCACTTCGGCTGCCTGGCCGCTTCTGTCGTAAATCCCCGTTATGCGGACACTGAATTGATCATTGTCTTCAATCTCGGAAAGCTTGTCCGGTCTGAAAATAATGCAGAACGGAATGCCGAAGCCGCTCGTCTCCACGTTCATGTATTGGCCTTCCTTATCTTTATCCAGCGTCTGAAAGCTCCATGTCTTCTGGTCTTTCGTCCGGGTGAGTGTGACGCGTATCCCGGCCGTTTGCTGATTGTCGTAGATATCGGGATTAAGCGATACCGACCAAGCGTCCCACGGCGCAAATATTTCACGCGGAAAATATCCGGAGGAGGGCCAGCTTACATAATCATAGCTCACTTCCGCCTTCGGGCGATCATGATTAAACGCATACATGGACGCGTAGGGGTATAAATGCTCGCTGTTTAACGGTACGAATCCAAACATCGTTTTCTTCATGGCCGGATTCAAAATCCAGCGGCGATGTCCGATTCTGTCAATATTGCTCGTATCGCTGTCGGACATATAACCCAGAACATTGCTGTACAATGTCGGATCCCCGGCGTATAAATTACTGGAGCCTGCACCTTTGTAGCCGAGATTGAACATCTCCTCCTCCATATCCGGAGGTCTTGTCGGCGTATGTGTCAGCTTATCGTTGACGGCATTGACCAGCGCCGTTGTCTGCTGCTGCAGCTGCAGGCTCCAGTCCGGTTGAATGTCATCCGGGAGGCCGGCCAAATATCTCACAAAATTAACGGCTTTGATTCCATCCAATATGTAACCGGATTCAAGTTTGCCTGCCGCATAAGGCGATGTCAGTTTAGGCTGCATTTCATAAATTTCGGGTGTGTTCATATAATCGAAACCGATGGCCATTGGCTTGTATTGGTTCCATTTTTGCATAATATCCTGTTTGGTGCGCTGCTGAGAGCTCTCCTGCACATTATTGCCGTTCACGGCTGCTGCTCCAGCAGCACTAATAATAACGGTCATTAACAGTCCAAGGAAAAATATTTTGGATTTCCACGTCATCGCGTACTCAACTCTCCTTAAGTAAACGGCTATTTATAGAGAACGTTCACAAGTGCACACATCCACATTTTCCTATTATATCGTATATGCGATGCTGTCCACCATATTGGGCTTGCCATCTGCCGGAAATATACGCGGTGATGATAAATAGAAAAAACACCTGATGCATGGGGCATCAGGCGTGCGTGATTGTTTATTTTGAGCTGCGATCCGATCCTTCTCTGCTGCGAGCTTGGTTCGAATATTAACTGAACAGTTTGCGGGAAATACCAACGAAAAGATCCGGTATGATCGCGCGGGTTTTTATCGTGAAAAGACCGCCGATGGTTTTGGTTTCCACCACAGGATAGCGCAGCTTCTCGAAGGTCATTGTTACTTTGCTGTTTGTGCTCGTTTCAAGCTGGCTGATCAGCATGCCCATTTCCTTTTGAATTCTGTCGATAATTTGTTTGTTCAGCGAAGGCATCATATTATGAATTCCCTGCTTGAATTGTTTCGCTATTTCATCCTTGCTTACGAAAAGCCCGACGATGAAATCCGGCCCGGGAAGATCAATATCGATATTATCCACCTTTTCGCTGATAAAAGTGTTCAGATCCGGTCCTGTAAATGGACTTAAGTAAAGGTCAGCTTTGAGTGTCGCCCCTTGATCTTTACCCACGATGCCGATAGAACCGTCGTTGATGAATGCCGAAAGGCTATCCAGGCCCATTTTTTGCTGGACTCCCGTGGTCATGGCGCTAATCTGCGCTTGCGTAAAGCTCTGCTGCGTTGTGCCGTCCACCCGCATTACATAAATATCCTGGACTTTGGAATTGATCTGATTGAATTGGAAGGTCTGTGAGCGGTACACGGGAGCGTAGATCGGAATGTTGAATGGCGGGATCTTCATGATCGTATGTGTTGCCAACAGGTAACCCTTAATGGTTTTGGGATAGGCATCGGGTACAGCAATATTGAATGAGCCGGCTGCATCCGTTTTGGTTTGAAAGGAAAAGCCCGGTATGAAACTATTTGCAAATCCTGCGGGAAAGTCGGTTCCCAAAAATATCTGAGCATCCGCCATAGGTTTGTACGATGCCGGGTTCGGGTGCGCAGGATTCGTTGAGTAGCTGGAGATAAACAACGTCACATTTGTAACCTCGTGCAGTTTTCCAATCACATTCATTATTCATTCCTCCCCAAATTGGCTGATCCGATCCTTATCATAATCCAATGGCCCGGGTGGAAATATACTCAGAATAGTGATGATTGACAGATGAAACAAGAATCTTGTAAGGGTGAAAAACTTAAGCTATAGTGAATGGGATACTGGGATAAAACAACAGAATCACTAAGGATTTACGGTGTAATCAGGTTGGATGGGGGGATGATGATGACCCGGATTAGAACGTTCATATGCGAGGATGATGAGTTATTTTGCCAGATGCTGACGGACTACATTAATCGAGAGTCCGATATGGAAGTGATTGGAACCGCATCCCATAAGCAGCAGCTGCTTAATGAGGTTCGCAATGCGAGTATGGACGTGCTTTTACTGGATTTGAATTTGACGGAAAAGAATTTTGACGGCATAGAAGCCGCCATAGAAATTAAAGCGATGCAACCCGGACTGCAGATTATCGTATTATCCTCCTTCGACAGTGAGGAAGTGATGACTCATGCTCTCGCTTATGCCCGCGTCAACAATTACATCACCAAAGAGCATTTTCGGGATATTCCCGATGCAATTCGGGCCGCTTACACGGGCAGACCAAATCTGCATTATTCTTCGGCAGGGAAATTATTGAACAGATTCATTGTCTCCCGGCATGACGAGCTTAAACAAATGCTGACTCCTGTTCAAATCGATATTTTAAGGAAGCTTGACCAGGGATATTCCCGAAATGAGGTAGCGGAAGCTCTATTTTATACACGGCAATCCATCAATAACGAGCTGTACAAGGCGCAGAAGATTATAAAAGGCAAATTTCCTTATCTGGAATGGCTGCGGCTGAAAAAACATAACACCCGGCATCTGATCGAGCTTTCCAAACAGCTGGGCCTCCTGGAACGGGACAAACGAAATTAGCATACTCAAAAACTTGAGTATATCGGCATTGTTCAATTCTGTTGTAAGCTAACTTTCGAAGTGCCGCTCCACGGCAAAACAAAGCCTCATGAAAGGATGACGTATGATGAAACGGAAACTGCTTGTTTTTCTGATCATTCCTCTAGCCGCACTCGCATTCATGTTTACCTTCAACCCGCAGCCGGATCCCCCTGGGCTGACTTATACTTCCTTCAATCCGCAGCCGGACCCGCCAGGATTTATCTGAAGGGAATGGATTACTGACCTGTAGAGACCAACACCGCAATAAGGGGTTGGTCTCTTTTTCTGTAACGAGGCCATTCCCAGAGCCGGGCCGATGCATAGCTTCAAACAGAGCGGCAGGAAGCCGCCCCTACAGCATTATTGCAGGCATCGCATGAAAAAGCGGCTTCGCCGTCCTCTTGCGGAAAAAATTTTGTGGATGTGACATCGTATACAATACTCAGTTAAAAAAGCCGCTGGAGTCTTGTCATGCAAGACTTCAACGGCTTGTTATGTGGGCATGCGGTTCTTATTGTCAGCGTCGATGACCTAAGCTAACCATACTTTGAATATCATGACATAATCAGCAAAAAGGAACACTAGCGTCGAGAGCGCTGTAAATCCGATAGCAAAAATGTTTTTCTTCGAACGGGCTTTCCACAGACGAACCAGCCCAATCAGCAAAACAATCGTGAACACCAGCATCATAATATCGAAGGGATCGAACTTTTTGATGGTGCTTGCAGTTGCGGCAGCCTCGGCAGCAAGATGAAACATGGGTGAACCTCCTTCATTTTCGCACATAGCCTATATTAGTTTATGTTAGCCTGAGCGGGCCTTTGTTGCAAGTCCGAAATGCGAATCGTAACAAGTTTGTCACCATTTGCATAAAAAATCAGAAAGCATACGTTCATAGCTGCCATTTTCCAACCGGTGAAGGAAAAACAATCTTTGCAGTTGTCACTTGTTGAACTGTTATTTCCACTATTGGCCCCGTACCTATAAAATGTCCATCTCTGCCAGCATCTATAACAAGACGCAAGCAAAATATCCATGATCCGGGCATCCAACATGTAACTATAACCGGGCTTTCATTGAAAAGCCCCCAAACGATCAGGCTCGTTTGGAGGTTTTGATTACATGCAGATGGCTGTTCAGGCGGTTAATCTGCCATGCCGGCCGCCACGCTGCCTTCGGAGCTTTGCTGTTCAATCGTACGCTGGCGATCCCTCTCAAGGATGGGTTTCAGGTAGTGGCCGGTGTAAGAGCCTTTCACCTTGACTACAGCCTCCGGCGAACCGGTTGCTACGATCGTCCCGCCGCCGCTGCCACCTTCCGGACCAAGATCAATCAGATAATCCGCCGTCTTAATGACATCCAGATTGTGTTCAATTACAAGCACGGATTCGCCGGAGTCCACTAGCCTGTGCAATACAATGAGCAGCCGGTCAATATCATCCACGTGAAGGCCGGTAGTAGGCTCATCGAGAATATACAGCGTCTTCCCTGTACTGCGGCGGTATAGCTCCGCTGCCAGCTTCACACGCTGCGCTTCGCCTCCGGACAATGTCGTGGCAGGTTGTCCAAGGTCCATATAGCCGAGGCCGACATCCAGCAGCGTCTGGAGCTTGCGGTGGATTTTCGGAATGTTTTTGAAAAACTCGCAGGAATCTTCGATCGTTAATTTCAGCACTTCCGCAATGCTTTTCCCTTTGTATTTCACTTCCAGCGTTTCGCGGTTGTAGCGTTTGCCCTTGCAAATCTCACAAGGAACATAGACATCCGGCAGGAAATGCATCTCGATCTTGATAATGCCGTCTCCGCGGCAGGCTTCGCAGCGCCCGCCCTTAACGTTGAAGCTGAAACGCCCCTTCTTATAGCCGCGCACCTTCGATTCGGTCGTCGAGGCATAAACATCGCGAATGTCATCGAATACGCCGGTATAGGTCGCCGGATTGGATCTTGGCGTACGCCCGATCGGAGATTGGTCGATATCGATAACCTTCTCGATATGCTCGAGACCCCGAATTTCCTTGTGCTGGCCAGGACGTGTCTTGGCTTTGTTCAGATCACGGGCAAGTGTTTTATAGAGAATTTCGTTAATCAGCGTCGATTTGCCCGATCCCGATACCCCGGTTACGGCGGAGAAGACACCCAGAGGAATTTTGACATTGACCCCTCTCAGGTTATTTTCTTTGGCGCCGCGGATTTCCAGCCACTTGTCACTGGTCTCGCGTCTCGACATGGGGACAGGGATAAATTTGCGACCGCTGAGATAGGCGCCGGTAAGTGAATTCTCGTCGTCCATGACCTCCTGAGGCGTGCCCATGGACACAACCTTGCCGCCGTGGATGCCCGCGCCAGGCCCGATATCGATAATATAATCGGAGGCGAGCATAGTATCCTCGTCATGCTCGACCACAATAAGCGTATTGCCAAGATTACGCATATGCTCCAGCGTTTTGATCAGCTTGTCGTTATCCCGCTGATGCAATCCGATACTCGGCTCATCCAGGATGTATAGCACACCCATCAGGCTAGAGCCAATCTGCGTCGCCAGCCGGATTCGCTGGGCTTCTCCGCCTGAGAGGGAGCCTGCCGCCCGGCTGAGCGTCAGGTATTCCAGTCCCACATTAACCAGAAAGCCCAGCCGGCTGTTGATTTCTCTTAATATGAGATGGGCGATCGTCCTGTCCTTCTCATTGAGGTTGAGCGAATCGAAGAAGCGCTGCGCCTCGCCGATGGATAAAGAGGTGACGTGGGCGATGTTCTCACTGTCGATAGTGACAGCCAGACTCTCTTTGCGAAGCCGCTTGCCTTTGCAGCTGCCGCAGGGCTTCGCGCTCATATATTGCTCGATATGCTCCCGGATGCCGTCGGAACCGGTCTCCCGGTACCGGCGCTCCAGATTATTGACAATCCCTTCAAAAGGGACAAAAGCTTCCTTGGCATGGCCGAAGTCATTTTGATAACGGAAGCGGACTTTCTCGCCGCCTGTTCCATATAACAGCTTCTTCATCTGCTCAGCCGTCAGCTCGCTTACCGGAATATCCCGCTTAATTCCATAGTGCTGACAGACCGAATCAAGAAACTGGGGATAATAATTGGAGGTGCTTCCCGCCCATGCCTCGAATGCGCCATCGGCAATCGATTTGTGCGGATGCGGGACAAGCAGATCCGGATCCACGATCATCTTGGCGCCGAGTCCGTCACATTCCGGGCAGGCGCCATAAGGACTGTTGAAGGAAAACATGCGCGGCGCCAATTCATCAATGCTGAACCCGCAAATCGGGCAAGCGAGGTTGGAGCTGAAGAGCAGCTCTTCCTTCTCCATCACATCCACTATCACCTGGCCGTCCGAAAGTTTGAGGGCCGTCTCCAGTGAATCGGCAAGACGGGTATGAACGTCTTCCTTCACCACAATCCGGTCCACGACAACCTCGATGCTGTGCTTCTTGTTCTTCTCGAGTTCGATCTTCTCGCTGAGCTCGCGCAGCTCGCCATTGACCCGAACCCGTACGAAGCCCTGCTTCTGAACATCGGCGAGCAGCTTGGTATGCTCCCCTTTACGGCCGGAAATAAGCGGTGCCAGGATCTGGAGCCTCGTCCGTTCCGGATATTCCATTATTCGGTCCACCATCTGCTCGACAGTCTGCGAAGTAATTTGGATTCCGTGATCCGGGCAATGAGGCTTGCCTACTCGCGCGAACAAAAGCCGCAGGTAGTCATAGATCTCGGTAACGGTACCAACCGTTGAGCGGGGATTGCGGCTCGTCGTCTTCTGGTCGATTGAAATAGCCGGGGATAACCCCTCGATGGAATCGACATCCGGCTTTTCCATTTGACCAAGGAATTGGCGGGCATAAGCGGACAGCGATTCAACATAGCGGCGCTGTCCCTCGGCGTAGATCGTATCAAAGGCGAGCGATGATTTGCCGGAGCCGCTCAATCCGGTAAGAACGACGAATTTATCGCGGGGAATGGTAACATTGATATTTTTGAGATTATGGGCTCTCGCCCCTTTAATGACGATGGAATCGCTGGCCACTTTATTGCTCCTTCCAAATTGTATGAATATATTTCTTTTATCCAGTTTGCTTATATGCTTATCCCGCTTCCGCTTTAAGCTCCAGCAGGGCATCACGAAGCTCGGCGGCACGCTCGAACTGCAAGCTCTTCGCCGCATCCTTCATCTCTGCCTCCAGACGCTGGATAAGCGACTGGCGGTCCTTCTTGGACATTTTGTTCGCACCGATGCCTGTCAAATAATCGCTCTTCTCCTCGGCAACCTTCGTTGCCTCGATGACAGCGCGAATCTTCTTTTGAATGGTCAGTGGAGTCACGCCATGTTTCTCGTTATATGCAATCTGGATGGTGCGTCGGCGCTCAGTCTCGCGTATGGCAAGCTCCATGGAATTGGTGATCTTGTCGCCATACAGGATAACCCGACCGTCGGAATTACGCGCCGCCCGTCCGATTGTCTGGATCAGCGAACGCTCCGACCGCAGGAAGCCTTCTTTGTCCGCATCCAATATCGCAACCAGAGATACTTCCGGCAGATCCAGACCTTCCCGAAGAAGGTTGATTCCCACCAGAACATGGAAGGTCCCCATCCGCAAATCCCGCAGTATGGCCATCCGCTCCAAAGTCTTGATGTCGGAATGAAGATAACGCACCTTTATGCCTACTTCCTTCAGATAATCAGTCAAATCCTCCGACATCTTCTTGGTCAGAGTCGTCACCAGAACACGCTCATCCTTGGCGATCCGGTCCCGTATCTCTGTCAGCAGATCATCGATCTGTCCTTTGGTCGGACGCACTTCTATAACAGGGTCCAGCAGGCCGGTAGGTCTTATAATCTGCTGCACCATCTCCGGACAAAGCTCCAATTCATAAGGTCCCGGCGTCGCCGAGACAAAGATGGTCTGCCTGCTCTTCTCCTCGAATTCCTCAAACCGCAGCGGCCGGTTGTCCATTGCCGACGGCAGACGGAAGCCATGGTTGACCAGCACCTCTTTACGAGCCCTGTCTCCATTATACATCGCCCGGATTTGCGGAATTGTTGCATGCGACTCATCGATGACTATGAGCATATCGTCCGGGAAATAATCCATCAAGGTGTACGGGGTGGCCCCGCGTTCGCGGAATGTCAGCGGACCTGAATAGTTCTCGATGCCTGAGCAGAAGCCCATCTCCTGCATCATTTCCAGATCGTAGCGTGTCCGCTGCTCCAGCCGCTGCGCCTCCAGCAGCTTATCCTGACTGCGAAGCTCGGCCAGCCGCTCTTCCAATTCGGCTTCGATATGAATGAGCGCGATTTTCATTTTCTCCTCGTGGGTAACGAAGTGAGAGGCCGGAAAAATTGCAACATGATCGCGTTCTCCGACAATCTCGCCGGTCAGTACATCGATCTCGGTTATCCGCTCGATCTCGTCTCCGAACAGCTCGACGCGCATTGCCCGCTCATTATTGGCCACCGGGAAAATCTCCACGATATCGCCGCGCACACGGAATGTTCCCCGCACAAAGTTGATATCATTGCGCTGGTATTGAATATCGACAAGCTTATGCAGGATTTGATCCCGCGACTTCTCCATTCCCTTGCGCAGGCTGAGAACCAGACTGCCGTATTCCGTCGGAGAACCCAGACCGTAAATGCACGAAACGCTCGCTACGACAATGACGTCCCGACGCTCAAACAGCGAGCTCGTCGCCGAGTGGCGCAGCTTATCGATCTCATCGTTAATGCTGGAATCCTTCTCGATATACGTATCGGATGACGGGATATACGCTTCCGGCTGGAAATAATCGTAGTAGCTGACGAAATAAGAAACCGCATTATTCGGGAAAAATTCCTGAAACTCGCTGCACAGCTGGGCTGCGAGAGTCTTGTTGTGCGCAATAACAAGCGTCGGCCGGTTAAGCTGCGCAATCGTGTTCGCAATGGTATAGGTTTTCCCGGTGCCCGTTGCTCCCAGCAAGGTCTGGTGCATCTTGCCTTCCTTGATTCCCTCCAAAAGCTGGCGGATTGCCTCCGGCTGATCGCCCTGGGGCGTGTATTCCGACTGCAAATCAAACAGTTTCGGCTCCGTTATTTTCTCAACCATGTCTTTATACACCTCAATTCAATGGTATCTATGAAAAAAGACCTATTAAAATGTATGCCCATATTTCCCGATAAAATAGACAGAACTGGCTAATGTTTCATATTTGCTATTTATGAATGAACGCGTGGCGGCTTCTGACCGCTGCGGGAAAAATCATAAGAATATGTGTTCCCATTTATTATAACGACTTTGGGTGCCGGTTGCAATCGGTGGATCTTGACAAACAACCGCCGGCAAGGAAGTAAATGTTGTCAACCTTGGAGATGGAGTGTGAAGCAATCAAATGGATTTAGCTACGGTCATAGGACTCATCGCGGGATTATGCGCTTTATTTTTCGGTTTTATCTGGGAAGGCGGACATGCGGCCAGCCTTTTTGAGAAAACGGCCATCCTAATTGTGTTCGGCGGAACCTTCGCCGCTACTGCCGTCAGTTTCCCGCTTTCCAAGCTCAAACGTATACCGGGCGCCCTCAGGCACGCGTTCCGTAAAGCGGATATTGACCCGCAATCGATGATTGACCGGATCGTCGACATGGCAACGGTAGCCCGCCGCGAGGGTGTGCTGGCGCTTGAGAATGAGGCAAATGAGCTGGAAGAGCCATTTTTGCGCAACGGCCTTCTCATGGTGGTCGACGGCACGGATCCGGAGCTGACGAATCAAATTCTGGAGCTGGAGATTAATGCGGTGGAGCGCGAACGCGAGCAGCAGGCCAAAATCTTCGAAACGGCGGGAGGCTTCGCCCCGACCATGGGGATCATCGGAACAGTCATGGGCCTTATCCACGTGCTGAGCAATCTGTCCGATCCCAGCTCGCTCGGCCCCTCCATCGCCGTTGCGTTCACGGCCACTCTGTACGGCGTTGCAAGTGCCAACCTGATTTATTTACCTCTGGCTACGAAAATTAAAACGAATACCCATGAGCGAATCCAGCTGATGGAGCTTATGCTCGAAGGCGTACTGGCGCTTCAGGCGGGCGAAAACCCGCAGCTTATCCGAAAGAAGCTGAATTCCTTTATGCTGCTTGAACCGGAAAATCAGCAGGCAAAGAGGGTGGAAGACAATGCGTCGGCGGAGTAGAAGAAAAAAGGGTGAGGCACCGGAGAATCATGAGAGATGGCTTATTACCTACGCTGATTTGATCACGCTGTTGATGATTTTTTTCGTCATCCTGTACTCCATGAGCCGTATAGACATAGCAAAATATGAAGTTCTGTCCCAAGCCCTCCAGCTGGAGTTCCTCAAATCCGATACAATATTGGAAATGGGCTCAGGCATTACAGGCGGCCTGCAGACGGCGCAGCAGCCCAAACCCGCGGAAACCTCAGAAAAGGTGGATACACCCGACAAGGAGACGCTCAAGGAGCAGCAAAAGAAATTAATGGAGCAGGAGCTGCAGGAACTGCTGAAGATCGTCCAATCCTATATCAAGCAAAATCATCTGGAAACCAAGGTCTTCGTTGCGGATACGCCCGAAGGGATTAACATCCGGCTGTCCGACCAGTTTCTGTTCGACCTGGGAAAGGCGGATTTGAAAACCAGCGCTAACCCCGTGCTTGGCAAATTGGCCAGTCTGTTCGAAAAGCTTGATAATATTATCAGCATTGAAGGCCATACCGACGACTTGCCCATTCAGACAGGGGGCACGTTTCAGGATAACTGGGGGCTCTCGGCGGGAAGGTCGCTGTCGGTGCTCCGCTATTTTGTCGACACCGCCAAAATCGATCCAAAAAAATTCAAAATCGCAGGCTACGCGGACACGCGTCCCATCGTGCCGAACAACTCCAATGCGAACAGACAAAAAAACCGTCGCGTAGAAATTACGGTACTGCGGAATTTAGGCTAGCAGTCATAAAAAACGCCAATATAGGCAAGCGAGAAAAAGCGTTTATGCCCCGCTTCAGCGGCTGAGATGGTTTCTTCTTACCCGGAGACATGGGTAGAACCCAGCCATCTACCCCCGATCGGCGTGTGCCCCTTCGGTGAAGCAGGCTTCTTCCTTGTTAAATATAAGCTGTATAAAGGTTTAATATACTTAATTATCCTAATAAATCCCCGCTTTCAGCTCGATTTTGAACTGAACCGGGGATTTTTGTCATTACTGATCACTGGAAGTACACTTACAACGAGGTGGATGAGGATTCCCGCTGCCGGGCGGCCCGCCTATGGCTGATTAATTCAAATAACGATGCGGGTCCAGGCGCTGCAAATTGGTCTGCCTTGTCATCGGGAGCCAGCACGACGCCAAGCTGATGATGCTCTCCGGCATAACGCGCCCGCTGCACGAATTTGACTTGACCCTCGTGATTGAGCACCTCCAGCTTGCAAAATGCCGAGTTGATGTGCAGCGCGGCATAAAGCTCGCTCTTCGTACGGACACGAACGCCGTTGACCTTCTGCAGCACCTCGCCGGCTTCAATGCCAAGCGTGTGCGCCGGTGTTCCAGGAATAACCGCCAGCACGCGCAGTCCCTGCTCGTCATGTACGTAGAACGGGCTATTAGCCGCTTCACGCACCCTCCCGGCGATAATCAGCGCCTCATGAAGCAGCAAGGCGCATATGGCTGCTGCAAGCGTCAGCGGGGACCAGTAGACGGACACAAGCGCCGCGGCTGCGAGAATCAAACCGTACACCAGCAGACCTTGCGAGGTGCTGCGGGCTTTGGCCTCCGGCAGGAGCGTCCGCGTCAGCTCCGAGAACCCGATCATCATTGGAAAACCGATCATCGTGAAGCCTCCGCTCCACATGGAGGTATCGGCAAGCAGCGTTTGCCATGGGAGCAGGATATCACCAGAACCGCCCGAAACTGCCGGAACAAGCATCAGCATCGGAACCGGCCAGTACCCCTGAAGGGCGTATGCGCCGACGATCTTGCCGCGCTTGCCTTCCAGGAACAGGGGACTTGCGAATTTGGCTCCCTGTTTGCGGACAAGCAGCGCCTCCGCCAAATGCATCAGCGCGACAAGCAGCAGCAGGCCAGGGATGTCCAGACCGTCCAGCGAAGCCGCTGCGCGGCCCATCCAGTCACTTCGCTCTGCCATAGCAGTCCAGCCGACCGCCCATTGCAGTATGCCAAGAAGGCCAACGCTGTAGGCAAAGCACAAAAAACGGATACGGATAACCGCCAGCACCACAGCAGCGCCCCACATCCAAAGCACAGCTTCGCCTGTAATGGTGATACCCAGAAACAGACCTATGCATGACAGAAGCACCCCGATAATCAATCCCGCCAGCATCGTGCGGCCCAGCTGCCCCGGCCAGGCATGCAGACGGACATGGAACAGTTTCCGCTCAAGCCGGGTTTGCCGCATATATTGAAGCATGATCAGAATCACAGAAATATAATAAAAAGGAGACAACAACAGCTGAACTGCAGCTGACCCCGCCTGCCGGAGCATTTCCAACAATACATCCACAGCTTCAACTCCCTTATCGAGATAGTGATGCCTTTTAAATGCCATAAGGTCAAAAAAAGAAGGCTAAAGCTGCCGGCAACACTCGCAGCTTCAACCCTCTATAATTTCGACGCCCCCAAGCAAAATCCTGCCTGCTTTTTAAGGGGTTATATCCAGCTTGCTTTTCAAGACCTCTACCGCCTTCAGCAGCTGCGTATCATTGTTGTCTTCCCGAACGCGCTCAATGAGCTTTTCTTCCAGCTTCTCCGCTGTTGTTTTGTCGACTTTTCCTGTGACCGGCAATCCGGTCTGCTGCTGGAAAGTCTTGACGCTCTTCTCCGTCACTTCGCTGAAATAACCATCCTTGCGGTCTGTTTCATAACCGAGCCCGGCAAGCATGATCTGCAGGCTCTTGATATCTTCATCAATGGTATCACGGGCAAGCGTCTTGGTCTTCGATAGCCGGGCAACGGTGTAGTAATCCGGAGGCAGTACTTCCACGTCGGGTTTCAACCCCTTCTCATGCACCCAGTTGCCAAGCGGCGTCAACCATTTGGCGATTGTCATTTTGACCAGACCGCCATCATCCAGCACTTTATCATAGCTCACCTGAACGGTTCCCTTCCCGAAAGAGGTTTGCCCGACAAGCACCGCATTTCCTTCTTCCTTCAAAGCGCCCGCAAGCACCTCGGAGGCGCTTGCGCTGCCTTTATTCATCAGCACCGTGACCGGATAGGATTTGCCTCCGCCCTTGGACAAGGTCTGCTCGCGTTTGCCGCCTCGGTCTTCGACCTGCACGATAGGCTTGCCTTTGGGGACAAACGGCTGGGCAACCGATACGACGACTGGAAGGACACCGCCGGGATTATCGCGAACATCGATGACAAGTCCTTTCATCCCCAGCTTCTCCAGCCGGTCCAGCTCTTCAATGAACCGCTCGCCCGTATTAAGCGAGAACTGGCGAATTTCAATGACGCCGATGCCGTCGCTGCGCAAATTCGCAAATACCGTCTCAAAATCAACATCATCCCGGACGATCGTCAAATGAATCGGATTCGCCACCCCGGGGCGCTGGATCCCCAGCTTCACCTTCGACCCTTTGGGACCGCGGATCTTAGCCACCGCATCGCTGAGAGAAAGTCCCTCGAGCTTATCCTCATTCACGCTCAGCAGCACATCGCCCGCAAGCACACCGGCACGCTGGGCCGGAGAGTCCTTAATCGCCGATTCCACCGTGATCTTGCCGTCCTTCATCGTCACGCTGGCTCCGACGCCAGTGAACGAGCCCTCAATGGATTCGGAAAATTGATCTGCGGTATGCTTCTCCATATATACGGAATAGGGATCGTCAAGCGCCTCCATCATCCCGTTAATGGCACCGTCCAGCACTTTCGTCCGGTCGACCTCACGGAAATATTTGGTCTCGATCAGCTCCATCACCGTGTTCAGCTTGCCCAGCTCCTTCTCGCTGAGGTCATCCTGCCCCGGCGAATTTGAAGCGGAGCCTGCCGCCACTCCCCCGCTGCCAAGCGCAATCCAACGGTCGGCAAGCGTCAACGTAACGAGCACCGACGCCACCATCGTCAGCAATATGAATGCCGCCACTGTACGACCTTTGAAATGCATGTTTCCTCACCTCATTAAATGTTTGCGTTTCACACAACGAGCCGTAAGGCTGGCATATGTATCCGATTGCAACCTTCCTAGTATATGACAAGCCGCACCCAATTATTTGCATAAACGGGTACGGCATCATAAAAAGCACGGGTTCGCTGCGCTGTATGCGGTTATTTCAAGTAAGGCGCCGGGTTCACCGGCACTTCGTTCTTGCGCACTTCAAAATGCAGATGGTTGCCGGTGGAATCGCCGGTACTGCCCACTTCCGCGATTTTTTGCCCGCGCTTGACGGTTTGACCTTTCTCTACCTTGATGCCGCCATTGCGGATATGCCCGTAGACGGTCCAAAGTCCCCCTCCATGATCAATGATGACACAGTTCCCGTAGCCGCTCCACCACTGCGCAACCAGTACGACTCCGGATTCCGCCGCATATATCGGAGTGCCGCTTCCCACCGCCATATCCATTCCGGCATGAAGCTTCTTCACGCCCGTGATGGGATGGATGCGGTAGCCGAACGGGGAAGACAAGCGGTATTCCGCCCGCAGCGGCATCCCAAGCTTACCGCCGGTATAGTAGGTCTTGAGAGACTTTTTCTTTTTCTCGAGATCAGACGCTTTCTTAGCCAGATCAATCAGCAGTTTTTCCTGCTCTGCGCTGATTTCCTCAGATTCCTCGGCCTGGTCTTTATACTTGAGAATCATGACTTCCTTCTGGCTTTCCTTGTCCTTCAACAGTTCATTGTAATCGTCAAGCTTCGCATACATGACCTTGACATCCGCAAGCGATTTCTCAATTCCCTGCTTCTGCTCCGTAATCAGCTCCTTGTCTTTCTTGTGGCCCTCCAGAATTTCCTGGTCCTGGCCCAGAATTGACTTGAGCGAGTCAAAGCGGTCAATGAAGTCACTGAAATCCGTGGAGCTCATCAGCACATCCAGATAAGAAACAACACCATCCGTATACATCAGACGAATGCGGGATTGCAGCAGCTTGTCCCGGGATTTGATCCGGTCTTCCGTAGCCTGAAGCTCCTCCCCCGCCTTCAACAATTTCTCTTCCGCTGTATCGATTTGCGTTTGAACAGAGTTCATCTGGGTTCCAACATCGTTCAGCTGCGCTATGATTTCATTAACTGTTTTGGCGGTCTCTTCCTTCATTGTAAGCGCGTATTGCTTGTTCTCGTCCGCTTTTTTGCGATTATCGGCGGCGGCATTCATTTCCTTGCGAACCTTATCCAGCTCGCTGTTAATCTTGTCTACCTGTGATGCAGCTTCTCCGCCGAAGGGTTGAAAGATGTAAACTGCGAATACGACTGCGGCTAGGAGGGCAAGTCCTTTTTTCACGTCTACCTTCACCTACACTTTCAAGTATCTTCTTACCGATAACGTGCTGCCCCAGATGCCAATCAGTGTTCCAAGCCCGAGAAGCAGACCCGCAACCAGCCAACCGGCGTCCTTCAGGGTAATCAGCTTGATCATCATAAGTCCCAGCTCGACCTCGGACACTTGCACAAGCCTTGAATAACCAAACAACAGGATCGCAATCGTGATGCTCGAACCGATGACTCCGATCAATGTGCCTTCAATAAAAAACGGCCAGCGGATAAAGTTATTGGTTGCTCCGACAAGCTTCATAATTCCGATTTCACGCCTGCGTGCAAGTATAGTCATCTTGATGGTGTTGGAAATCAGGAACATCGCCGTAACAGCAAGACCGATCACGATAACCAGCCCGATGTTGCGGACGGCGTTCGTAATTCTAAACAGCGTTTCTACAGTACCTTTGCCGTAATTCACGCTGGTAAAGGGATTCGATTCATCGGCCATGCCGATCGCTTCGATTTTTTTGGACACGAACGCGATGGTCTGTGGCTCGTATACATCAACCGTAAACTTGTCGGGAAGGGGATTATTGTCCTTGTCATAGCCATCCAGTATCTGGGAAGCGTCCTCGCCGAGGTTCTTGCGCATCAGCTCAAGACCCTTCTCCTTGGATACAAACTCCACCTTGCTCACTTCCGGAATGTCCCCGATCGCTGTCTTGAGCTCATCGATCTTGGCCTGGTCCGTATCCAGCTGCAGGTATACCTGTACCTGCACCTGGCTTTCAAACTGGTCAGCCAGATTATTCACATTCAGCGCCAGCAGCAGGAAGACACCGAGGATAAACAGCGAAATAACGATCGAGCTGATGGAGGCAAACGTCATCCAGCCGTTGCGGATCACGTTCTTCAGACCTTCGCGGATATGCCGGAGAAAAGTGCTAAATTTCATAGCCGTATTCTCCTCTCGCCTGATCGCGGGCAATGGTGCCATGCTCAATGGCGATCACCCGTTTACGAAGCGTGTTGACGATTTCCTTGTTATGCGTAGCCATAACAATCGTCGTTCCGCGGAAATTGATTTCCTCCAGGAGATTCATAATGCCCCATGAAGTTTCGGGATCAAGGTTGCCGGTCGGTTCATCCGCGACAATGACCGCCGGATTGTTCACGATGGCGCGAGCGATGGCCACCCGCTGCTGCTCTCCGCCGGATAGCTGCTGCGGCAGGCTGTTCTGCTTGTTTTTGAGCCCTACGAGCTCCAGCACCTCGGATGTCCTTTTCCTGATGACGCGTCTTGGGGCTTCTATAACTTCCATTGCGAAGGCGATGTTCTCATAAGCCGACAGATTAGGGAGCAGCCGGAAGTCTTGAAAGATGACGCCTATGTTCCGGCGCACGAAAGGAATTTTACGAGGCTTCAGCTTGCCGATGTTAAAGCCATTGACCGAGATCTGCCCTTTAGTCGGTATTTCCTCACGGTAAATCAGCTTCATGAAGGTTGATTTCCCCGCTCCGGACGGCCCGACCAGGTAAACAAATTCATTGCGGTCTATGAGAACAGAAACGCCGCGCAGCGCATGAGTGCCGTCTGCGTACGTCTTCCAAATGTCTTGCAATTCAATCACATTATCACATCCTGTAGATATTCAGCTTATAGGATTTCGACACGTTTGCTTCAAATCCTCTATGATTGTCCTGTTTTTCTGCATTTTTCCTATATTTCATAATTCATTAGCCTGCGGCTTTCGACCAAATAATTACATCTCATTCGACATTAAAAAGGAAAAACCCACCTTCTCCCAGGTGGATATTGGCGTTATACAATTTGTCTGCTCCCTTTGGCTTTCGGAAAACCCGAGGAAAGAAGCGCGGGTTATTCGCATATACATGTATGAATTGCAGACCTGGGGTGATTGTGGATATGAAGAAACTGCATTTGGCCTTGATCCTTGCCTCTGCCCTGTTGCTTGTATGCTCCGCCGGGTGGGGCTACCTATGGATTTATGCTTCCAGAGATACCGTTCCTGGCGGCGTTATTCTGATTGGACATGATCCCGTACCAACGAAGACGGCAGACGGGGCAATCGTTCTGAAGAATACCGAAACCGTTGATCTCGGCGGACTAAACATCAATACGGCCCTTCAGGAGTTGGACAACAGAATGAACAACGTTATGAGCCTTCCTCTGCACATCGAAGCCAATGAATCCGGTCAGCAGCAGCGCATCTGGACTTTGGCCGACATGGGCGTGGTCGTCGATTTGGGGGAAGCCAAACAAGCCCTCATGAAGCTGCACGAGGGCAGCGTCTGGGAGAGGGCGAAGTTCAGGTGGCATTTTCCCAAGGAGCTGACCGGGCAGCTTAGCTGGAATAAAACCGTATTTATGAACAAGATCCGCGGGCAGTGGGGATGGCTGGACGCCAATGAACCGGCCAATGCCAAGCGGACCATTACAAACGATGATAAAGTTGTGTATCAGCCCCATTCCGACGCGTACCGGCTGGATACGGAGAAGCTGTTCGCACAATCGCAGAAGGCAGTAGAGGAACTCCTCGCCAAAGATTGGAAAAATCGTCTGAAGGCTGGTCCCGATTCGGACAAGGGGGGGCCGGAAGGCAGTGGAGGGGCTGATGCCAATGGACCCGCCGGAATTACGCTGCCGCTTGCCGTACGCGTGGTTTCCCCCAATGTGACGCTGGAACGCTTAAAAAATGAGGGAGTGGAACGGAAAATCATTTCCTTTACGACGGACTTCAGCGCAAGCGGAGCCGGCCGAGCATTTAATGTAAGCATGACCGCCAAGACGCTGAACGGCTGGGAGCTGGCTCCCGGCGAAGTATTCGACTACAACAAGGTCATCGCCCTGACGAGGGAGAAATACGGTTACCGGCAGGCGCCGGTCATTCTGAACGGCGAGCTGGTGCCAGGCATCGGCGGAGGGATCTGTCAGGTCTCGAGCACCCTGTACAATGCCGCCCTGCTTGCTGGCCTTGAAATGGTGGAGCGGCGGAACCACTCCCTTCCTGTTTCTTATCTTCCCAAAGGACAGGACGCCACCTTTGCCGAGGGCGCAATCAATTTCCGCTTCAAAAATACGACCGGGAAGCATCTGATTATACGGACCGTAGTCGAGAACGGCCGGCTGACCGTGAAGCTGTTCGGGACCATGCCCGCAAACGTGAAATACAGCATCGATTCCAAAACCGTGAAGGTCATAGATCCGCCCGTTCGGGAGGTTCCCTCCAAAGCCGTTCCATCCGGCGGACGGCTCCTGCTTTCATCCGGCAAGCCGGGTTACATCGTAGAGACCTACCGCACTCTGACGAAGAACGGCAAGACCGTCTCGCGGGAGCGGATATCACGGGATACATACCGGGCGCAGCCTGCCGTCTATGGCGTTTATGCAGATAAGTCGGGAAGCGGAACTGACAATGTGCGCAAGGGCAAGCAGATAATTGAAGATGGTGTTGCTGAGTAAGATGAGGCTATCGCCATCCTTTGGCGGCAAAGTTAGTTTCTTCCGCAAAAATATCAGCAAAGGATAAAACACATGTATTTAAAAAAAAGCTATCCGGGGCTTTTCTGCTTCAAGCAGAAAAATCCCGGACAACTTTTGGTTAAATCTATATGTGTTGAGGCATCACTTAACGGCTGCGTTCGATATATTCGACCGTCCATGCAGCAGTTTGCTCCTGCTCGCTTTCGGCGCGTGTGATCGCCTCTTCTACCTGCGTGCGGGCAGTGCCACCGTAAACGTTGCGCGCATTGACGACATTCTCCGGCTGCAGTACGTCGTAGATCCGCTCATCGAACAGCTGGGAGAACTGCTTGAACTCCTCAAGGGTCAGATCAAGCAAATACTTCTCCTGCTGGATGCAGTACAGCACAGTCTTGCCGATCACCTCATGCGCTTGACGGAACGGCAGTCCTTTGCCTACGAGGAAATCTGCAATATCCGTCGCATTGGAGAAATCCTGGTTCACGGCCTGGCGCATCCGGTCCTTGTTGACCTTCATCGTCGCAATCATCGGTGCGAACAACTGAAGCGCCCCCTGCAGGGTGCGAACCGTATCGAACATCCCTTCCTTGTCCTCCTGCATGTCCTTGTTGTAGGCAAGCGGCAGTGACTTGAGCACAGTCAGCAGGCCGACCAGGTTGCCGTATACACGGCCCGTTTTGCCGCGGACCAGCTCGGGAACGTCAGGGTTTTTCTTCTGCGGCATAATGCTGCTCCCCGTACAGAAAGCATCGTCAAGCTCTATGAAACGAAACTCCGTGCTGGACCACAGGATAAGCTCCTCGCTAAGGCGCGAGAGATGCATCATTATAATCGAAGCCTGAGATAAAAATTCCAGTATAAAGTCGCGGTCGCTGACCGCATCCAGACTGTTCTCATAGACACGGTCGAACTTCAGCTGGCTGGCCACAAAATGGCGGTCAATCGGAAACGTCGTCCCCGCCAGCGCCCCCGCGCCCAGCGGCAGCGTATTGATGCGTTTGTAGCTGTCCTGAAGCCGCTCGATATCCCGGCCGAACATGGAGACATATGCCATCAAATGATGCGCGAACAGGATAGGCTGCGCCCGCTGCAAATGCGTGTAGCCGGGAACAATCGTATCCAGATTGGCCTTGGCCTGTGTGGTCAACGCCGCTTGCAGCTTGCTCAGCAAATCCACGAATTCAACCACGCGCTTGCGCAGGTAAAGATGCATATCGGTAGCAACCTGATCATTCCGGCTGCGCCCGGTGTGCAGCTTGCCGCCCACTGAGCCCACATCGTCGATCAGCGTCTTCTCGATATTCATATGAATATCTTCGTCGGCAATCGAAAACTCGATATCATTGCGGCGGATGCGCTGCATAACGCGATGCAACCCGTCCTTGATCTTCTCCACATCATCCGCAGACAGAATTCCCTGCTTGCCGAGCATCGTCACATGCGCAATACTGCCTTGAATATCCTCTTCAGCCAGCTCTTTATCGAACATGATCGACGCTGTATATTCCTCTACCAATTGGTCGGTTTTCTTGGTAAACCGGCCGCCCCACAATTTACTCACTGCTGGTACACCCCTTTATCATTTCACCTCTTGCATCGCGTTCATTCCGAACACAACGCAGGCCGGACTACCGAAATGCCTAATAGTCCGACCTAAACGTGATGTTTTTTCACTTATTATTGTTTCCTGCTTTGCTCCACACCGGAGGATACTTTCAGGCGCAGCGCGTTCAGACGGATAAAACCTGTTGCATCGCCTTGATCATACGCTTTGGAAGGATCGGCTTCCATGGTGGCGATATCCGGATTATATAAGCTGACCGGACTTTTTACCCCTGCTCCGATAATATTGCCTTTATACAGCTTCAGGCGTACAACGCCACTTACATTTTTCTGGCTCTCCGTCACGAGCGCCTGCATGGCAAGACGTTCGGGAGCGAACCAGAAGCCGTTGTATACCAGCGTCGCGTATTTGGCAATGAGCGAATCACGCAGATGCATAACCTCGCGGTCCATCGTCAGCGATTCCATTTTGCGGTGTGCCGCAAACAGAATGGAGCCGCCCGGAGTCTCGTATACACCGCGGCTCTTCATGCCGACGAAACGGTTCTCCACCATGTCAACGCGCCCGATACCATGTTTACCTCCAAGCTCGTTCAGCTTCTCCATCACGGCAAGCGGACTCAATTGTTCCCCGTTGATCGCGGTGCAGCTGCCTGCATCAAATGACAGCTCAATGTACTCGCTTTGGTCCGGCGCATCCTCAGGGGCAACGCTCAAAACAAACATATCCTTATTGGAGTCGGCGCTCGGATCGAACCACGGATCTTCCAGCAAGCCGCTCTCGAAACTGATATGCAGCAGATTGCGGTCCATCGAGTACGGTTTGGCCGCCGAGGCCTGAACCGGGATGTTATGCTTCTCGGCATAAGCGATCATCTCTGCGCGTCCCGGGAACTGTTGGCGGAATTCTTCGATGCGCCATGGCGCGATCACTTCAATATCCGGCGCAAGCGCCGCAGCCGTCAATTCGAAGCGGACCTGGTCGTTGCCTTTGCCCGTAGCGCCATGTGCGATGGCCGTAGCGCCTTCCGCACGGGCGATATCGACCATTCTTTTGGCGATCAGCGGGCGGGCAATCGATGTGCCCAGCAGGTATTGGCCTTCATACAAAGCTCCAGCCTGGAACATCGGGTAAATAAAATCCTGTGCGAACTCATCGCGCAGGTCATCGATATAAACCTTGGAAGCTCCAGTAGCGAGCGCCTTGGCCTCCAGGCCGTCCAGCTCATCCTTTTGCCCGATATCTGCCGTAAAGGCAATAATTTCAGCATCATAGGTTTCTTTGAGCCATTTTAAGATAACGGACGTATCCAGACCGCCCGAGTATGCCAATACTATTTTGTCTTTTGCCATTGTGTAAGTTAACACTCCTTATAAGTGAAAAAAATGTCTGCATGCACTCCGCTGTTCTAAATGCCCGGCTGGCAAATCCGCGTCCCTCTTGGATTCGAAGCCTTTTGTGTCTTTGTCTGTAGAATGCTACATAATGGCAGCCATGATGGCTTTTTGCGCATGCAGACGGTTCTCAGCCTGATCGAAAATAATAGAATGCTTGCCATCGATAATGCCTTCGCTCACTTCCTCGCCCCGATGCGCAGGCAGGCAGTGCATGAACAAGAAATCCTTCTTCGCATACTTGGCCAGCTCTTCGTTGACCTGATAATTGGCAAAAGCGATTTCGCGGTCCTTCTGCTCCGCTTCAAAGCCCATGCTCGCCCAAACATCCGTGTATACAATGTCTGCATCGGCAACCGCTTCTTTGGGATCATAGCAAATATGAATGCGCGAGCCCGTCTCCGAAGCAATATCCTTCGTCGAGCGGATAATCTCTTCATCCGGCTCGTAGCCTTCGGGAGTCGCTACCGACATGTGCATGCCGAGCTTGGCAGCCCCCATGAGCAGGGAATGCACCATATTGTTGCCATCCCCGATGTAGGCCACTTTCAGGCCTTCCAGGCGGCCTTTATGCTCCAGCACCGTCTGGTAGTCGGCCAGCGCCTGACAAGGATGGGAAGCGTCCGTCAAGCCGTTTATAACCGGGATAGTCGCTCCACGTGCCAGTTCGATAACCGTGCGGTGTGCGAAGGTGCGGATCATAATGCCGTCAAGATAACGCGACAGCACCTGCGCCGTGTCCCAGATGGTCTCTCCCCGTCCGATCTGCAGATCATTGCCGCTCAGGAACAGCGCATGTCCCCCAAGCTGGTACATCCCGACCTCGAAGGATACCCGGGTACGGGTTGAGGATTTCTCAAATATCATTCCCAGTGTTTTGCCTTGAAGCGGATGGTAGATTTCGCCCGCTTTTTGTTTATTCTTAAGCTCTATGGCCAGGTCGATCAGGTAGCGGACTTCCTCTGGCTTGTAGTCGGCCAAAGCGAGGAAATCGCGCCCCTTGAGGTTGACCGCTAATTGTTCATTCAATGCTTGCTGCATAGCTGTTGCTCCCTTCTGTGACTCTCTTGATTAAGCCGTAGCCGTCTGATCCGCAAAGATGGCGGCCAGCAGTGACACCGCTTGATCAATCTCCTCTCGGGATACGAGCAGGTTCGGCAGCAGACGGATCACGTTAGGGCCGGCGCTCACGACGAGCAGACCGCGCTTCTGTCCTTCCGCAATTAACGCCGCGATCGGCTCCTTGCAGACGATCCCGATCATCAGCCCTTTGCCGCGGATAGTCTGAACCAGCGGATGTCCGTCAAGCTTGTCATGAAGCTGGGCGATCAGGTAATCTCCCATCTCCGCAGCACGGGCGGACAGATTATCGCCTACGATGGTTTCGACCGTTGCCTTGACCACTGCCGTTGCGAGCGGAGTGCCGCCAAACGTGGAACCGTGGCTGCCGGCGCTGAATGCTTCGACAAGATGGCCCTTCGCCAGCATAGCGCCCACTGGAAAGCCGCTTCCCAATCCTTTGGCAAGTGTGAAGATATCCGGTTCAATGCCATAATGCTCAAATGAAAACAGTTTGCCCGTACGTCCCATTCCGGTTTGAATCTCATCGATGATCAGGAGCAAGCCGCGCTCCTTGCACAGCTTCGCAACATGCAGTATAAATGCAGGCTCGACAGGTATTACGCCGCCTTCGGCCAATATTGTTTCCAGCATAATAGCTGCTGTTTTGTCTGTAATGGCTGCTTCCAGCGCTTCTATATCATGCAGCGGAATATAGCGGAACCCCTCCGGCAGCGGGCCAAAGCCCTCTTTGACCTTCTCCTGGCCCGTGGCCGTCAGCGTTGCCAACGTGCGCCCGTGAAAGGATTGTTCAAAGGTGATGATTTCATAGCGCCCGGTGCCGGCCACCTTCTGATGGTAGCGGCGGGCCAGCTTGATCGCCGCCTCGTTCGCCTCGGCGCCGGAGTTGCAGAAGAATACGGCATCCGCGCTGCTGTTGTCAGTCAGCAGCTTTGCCGCTGCCTCCTGGTTTGGAATATGGAATAAATTCGACACATGCCACAGCTCATCCAGCTGCTTGATCAACGCTTCCTTGATGCGCTGAGGGGCATGGCCCAGGTTCGTAACGGCCAGACCGCACATGAAATCGAGATATTTGTTCCCTTTATCATCCCACAGCCAGCTTCCTTCGCCTTTGACAAGCGTGATCGGATATCGGGCGTAGGTTGGAAGCAGCGAGCTGTTCACACTTCCTGCGGCTTGAGCGTTCAAGCCGGCCTGAGGGCTAGCCTCGGATTGCTCTTGTAATTTCGTTCCGATTCCGCCCGTCTTCTGACCATCCGCTGCTGTATTTTTGACATCGCTCATGATTGGCACACCTCTTTCATGAATATTATAGCGTCCTGCCGAGCCCGCCTGGTGCCTGATAATCTAGGACTGTACGATGCGCGTTCCGATTCCGCCCTCAAGCACCGCCTTGCTCAGCACGCCATGTTCATCGCCGCTGACAATAACAACCTCGCGCACGCGTCCCTGTATGCATTGAATGGCTGCGCGTACCTTCGGAATCATGCCCCCGTATATTTCGCCGCTGGCAATCATGGCTTCTATCTCTTCGATTGTGACCGAAGAAAGTACCCGTTTCTCGCCGTCCACGGTTTTCAGAATCCCCGGAACGTCGGTAACGACAATCATCCGTTCCACCCCAAGATGGGAAGCTACCGCACCGGCTGCGGTATCTGCATTGATGTTGTAGCGTTGACCGGCCTCGTCAATACCAATGGGAGCAATAACCGGTATGTAGCCCATATCCATGACACCTTCGATAATGGATGCGTTCACCTGCGTCACATCACCTACAAAACCGATTTCAGCCGCATTGGCAACCGGCTGCGCTTGAATCAGCTTGCCGTCCACGCCCGATAGGCCAAGAGACTGGGCGCCGCTTTGCTGTATTTTACGGACAATCTCCTTGTTAATGCGTCCGCTCAGCACCATCTCCACGACATCCAGCACTTCTTCGCTGGTTTTGCGCAGGCCGTTTACAAATTCACTCTCAATGCCAAGCTTCTGCAGCGTCTCGGAAATCGCCGGACCGCCCCCGTGCACGATAACCGCCTTCACGCCTTTCTCCTGAAGCCCGCGCAAATCAGCAAAAAAAGAATCAGGCAGCGCGGCAAGCGTGCTTCCGCCGCATTTCATGACAAACCGCTGTTCCATACTCCGCTCGTTCCTTTCCCTTACGTCCGATATGCCGCATTAATGCGCACATAATCATAGGTTAGATCGCAGCCCCATGCTATTGCGGAGCCTTCAGCCATATGCAGGTCGACATAAATGACAACCGTATCGCCCTTCAAATATTCCAGCGCCGCTTCCTCGTCAAAAGCGACCGGCCGCGACTCTGCAAGCGTCACAATGTCCCCCAGCCGAATATCGACCGTATCCGGATTGACCGGCTGGCCGGCTCTGCCGACTGCGGCAATAATGCGGCCCCAGTTGGCGTCCGCGCCGAAGATCGCAGACTTCACAAGGGACGAGCCGACGACGGTTTTGGCGATGGCCTGCGCCGCAGCATCCGATACCGCACCGCTCACCTGAACCTCCACCAGCTTCGTTGCCCCTTCGCCATCGCGTGCGATCGCTTTGGCCAGAACTTCACAAACATAGCGGAGCGCGGAAGAGAACGCCGCAAGATCCGGATGCGATTCATCCAGCTCCCGGTTGCCCGCCAGGCCGCTTGCCATTGCCAAAAGCATGTCGTTGGTGCTTGTATCGCCGTCCACCGTAATCATATTGAAAGTAAGATCCGTCACTTGACGCAGAAGGGTGTGCAGTGCCGCACTGCCGATCGCCGCATCCGTGGTGACGAACCCCAGCATCGTTGCCATATTGGGGTGAATCATGCCCGAGCCCTTCGACGCTCCGGCAATGTGAACGGGTCTGCCGTCCACCATGACCGAAACGCAGACCTCTTTCTTCACCAGATCCGTTGTCAGAATCGCCTGGCAGAAATCATCCCCGCCCTTGCTGCTCGCAGCCAGCCTCGCCGGAAGCTCCGCGATCCCCTGGCGGACGCGGTCCATCTTGAGCGGCTCGCCAATGACCCCCGTCGAAGCGACGGCGACTTGATCGGACGGCACTCCAACGGTTTCAGCGAAATGGCTGCGCATCTCATAAGCGTCGGCATCGCCCTGTTTGCCCGTACAGGCATTGGCGTTGCCGCTGTTGACGATGACGGCGCGCAGTATGCCGCCTGAGCCGATACTTTCGCGGGTTACCGCAATCGGAGCTGCCTGAAAGGCATTCAACGTATACACGGCAGCTGCAGCAGCCGGCACCTCGCAGACGATTGCTCCCAAGTCATTGCGCTTCGTTTTTTTCAGGCCGCAGTGAAGACCTCCCGCCGTGAAGCCCTTGGGAGTTGTAATCGAGCCCTCCGGCACAACCGTGTAGGCGGCCGCTATGTTCCCCTGTCCCATTATTTGATCGAGTCTCCTTCTTCAGGTGGATAGATGAATGATTACTTACGGATAAACGGGTACAAATTGCAGGCCAAGCGTCTCGTCCCAGCCCATCATGAGATTTAAATTCTGGATGGCTTGCCCTGCTGCGCCCTTGACCAAATTATCAATGACCGATACGATGGTTACCCGCCCCGTCCGCTCGTCAACGGCGAAGCCGATATCACAGTAATTGGATCCCCATACTTCCTTCGTGGAAGGCCAGGTTCCTTCTTGGCGAATGCGGACAAAAGGTCGTCCTTCATAAAAGCTGCGGTAAAATGCAATAAACTCATCGGTGCTTCTTCCATCCTTGACCGAGGCATACATCGTACTCATAATGCCCCTGGTCATCGGCACCAAATGGGTGGAGAATGTGGTAACGACCGGATAACCGGCTTCCGCTGAGAGCACCTGCTCAATCTCCGGAATATGCTGGTGTTTATTCAGTTTATAAGCGCTGAAATTCTCATTAACCTCGGAATAATGCGAGCCCAGATTAACGCCGCGCCCCGCTCCGGATACACCGGATTTGGCATCAATAATAATCGTTGCCGGATCTATGTAGCCCGCCTTAACGGCTGGAATCAAACCCAGCAGCGTGGCTGTCGAATAACAGCCAGGGTTTGAGATGAGCGTCTGATCGCGCACCGCATCGCCGTATATTTCCGCAAGCCCGTATACGGCAAGATCCAGAGCATTCTGGGAGGCTGGCGTTTTTTTGTACCAGGTTTCATAGACTTCGGGTGACTTCAAACGATGATCGCCGGAAAGATCAATCACTTTGAGACCTGCTTCAAGCATTGATGGCGTCAGCTTGCTGGCGATTCCGGAGGGTGTCGCTATAAAAACAACATCCGCTTTGCTTTTGATAAGTGCAGGATCCACATCATCAAGCAAATCGGTGCGAATTTCTGTTAAATGAGGAAAACCTTCGGCTATTGGCGATCCTGCGCTCGACGAGGATATGACTGATGTCACCTCTGCCAGAGGATGGCTGGCGAGCAGCCGGATCAGTTCCACGCCCCCGTAGCCGGTAGAACCAATAATGGCTGTTTTCAGTTTTGAACCCATACATGCCCTCTCCCATCCGCTAACTTCCTAACTATCCATTTTACACGAAGCGAGAGACAGAGGAAATAGCCAGGTTTTTGTATTATTATACATTCATAATTATAATAATTCAATACTAAATTCCTGGTCGCCACAGCTTGTTTCAGGGCAAATTGAAGCCTTCCCCCAGAACCTCAGCCGTATCGCTGATGATGACAAAAGCCTTCGGATCAACCGCCTTCACCAGCTGCTTCAGCTTGGACACCTCACCCCGCCCAACCACTACCATCAGCACGGAGCGCTCATCGCCGGTGAATCCGCCGCGGCCGTCAAGCCTGGTCAGTCCGCGGTCCAAATCATGAAGCACCACCTGGATGATGGCTTCCGGGCAATCGGTAATAATGAAAGCCACCTTGGAGATCGCAATTCCGGTCTGGACAAAATCAATCGTCTTGCTCGTCGCATATAAGCCGATCAGAGCATAAAGCGCATTCTCAGGCGCAATCAATATTCCTGCAGCGGCGATGACAAAACCGTCAAAGCAAGCCACGGCAAGCCCCAGGCGCATGCCCGTATAACGATGCAGCAGCTGTGCCGCCAGATCCAGTCCGCCCGTGGACCCCCGCCCGCGGAAAACAAGGCCCAGACCTGCCCCGACACCAATGCCGCCATAGATCGCCGCAAGCAGCGCGTTGTCCGTGGGAGCCGGCCAGTGTGAGGTCAGGAGGACCAGCAGCGGCAAAACAAAAGAGCCCAGCGCCGTCTTCATCGCGAAACGACCGCCCAGCAGCCACAGACCCAGCAGAAACAGCGGCACATTGATCGCCCACTGCGTATACGCCGGCGGGAAACCCGCCGCCCGCTGTACCAGGATGGAGATACCGGACACCCCGCCTGATGCGATACCCAGCGGAACGAGAAACAGATTGAAACTCGCCGCAATCAGCAGAGAGCCGATCAGCAGGAGCGCGATGTTGATCGTTGCCTCCGAGTAGCGGCCTCTGCTGCCGTTACCTTTGTTTGGCTTTTTGCGTTGCGGGGAGAACGTCTCGCTTCTGCTCCTCGTTTGCTGTTTTTCGATCATGGGGGCTCCTCCTTCTTCAAATTGAGGATACCATCCTCAATTTATAATATGGTTGTATGTTCGCATCTTCCTGTGCGGCAGAGGGTACGAACGATGAAGTGCCGCCATCCCCTGGCGGCAAAGTTAGTTTCTTTTCTCAGTTTATCGTGAACAATACCAAGCTCTCCGTTTGTAGAATCATCATTGATTCGTATGTACACACAGATCTCACTGTTTAAAGAATATGAGGAAGCTCCGCAGGCTTCTTGGGTGCTCAGGGTCTTGCCCCCTCCTGCGATCGGAGCATTATCGGCTTGGACGATGCGTGCCTGGGGCACACAGCACAAAAAAAAGAGTTCCAACACTTTAACAGTGTCGGAACTCTTGCCCTTGCCTATGCATGGATTGTGTAAGTTTATGTTTGTTCGTGGCGAATCTGGCTGCGCAAATAGCCGTCGATGAAAATATCCAGATCGCCGTCCATCACAGCTCCCACATTTCCTGTCTCTACAGAGGTCCGGTGATCCTTGACCATGCTGTAGGGATGGAATACATAAGAGCGGATCTGACTTCCCCAGCCGATCTCCGATTGCTCGCCGCGGATTTCCGCCAGATGCTTCTTCTGCTCTTCGATCTTGCGTTCATAGAGCTTGGAGCGGAGCATCTGCATGGCACGTTCGCGGTTCTGAATCTGGGAGCGCTGTGTTTGACAGGATACAACAATACCGCTCGGAATATGCGTGATGCGGATAGCCGATTCCGTTTTGTTAATATGCTGTCCGCCTGCGCCGCTGGCCCGATACGTATCGACCTTCAGATCTTCCGAGCGAATATCAATTTCGATGGTGTCATCAATTTCCGGCATGATATCGCATGAGGCAAACGAAGTGTGCCGGCGTCCCGAGGCATCGAAAGGCGATATGCGCACGAGACGGTGAACGCCTTTCTCCGCTTTCAAATACCCGTAGGCATTATAGCCCTTGATGGAGATGGTCACACTTTTGATGCCCGCTTCATCGCCTGCCAGATAGTCCAGCACTTCCACCTTGAAGCCATGCTTCTCAGCCCAGCGCGTATACATCCGATAGAGCATCTGACCCCAGTCCTGCGACTCGGTGCCTCCGGCTCCAGGATGGAGCTCAAGGATTACATTCAGCTTGTCGTAAGGTTCGCTGAGAAGGAGCTGCAGCTCGAAGTCGCTTACCTTCTTCACAAGCGCAGTCACACTCTTGGCCAAATCAGCCTCCAGGGACTCATCTCCCTCTTCCTCGGCCAATTCCAGCATAGTAGACAAATCCTCATGCTCATTGTTCATTTGGTTGTAGTCATCGACTACGGACTTAACGGCATTCAGCTCCGCAATGGTGCTTTGCGCCCGGTCATTATCATCCCAGAAATCAGGTGCTGTCATCTTCTCTTCGAAGTTGGCGATCATCTCTTGCTTAAGATCTAAGTCAAAGAGACCCCCTAAGTTCCTGGAGTCGCTTAGCCATTTCACGCATATCTTGTTTCACTGTAATATCTATCATGTTACGCCTTCACCTCATCCTGTCGATTGCCCTGCATCTTGCAGCACGCTTAGGCCTGTTGACCATGGCACTGCTTGTATTTCTTGCCGCTGCCGCACGGACATGGGTCATTACGTCCTACACGTTCGTCCTTCTTAACGGGGCGCTTCTCCTTCGGCTCGCTGCTGCCTCCGGTCTCCGTCTGTCCCTTGGCAACTTCCTGACGCTCCAGATTGCTTTCAACCTGGGCCTTCATAATATATTTGGTGACTTCTTCCTGAATGTTATCAATCATTTCCTTGAACATTTCAAAGCCTTCAAATTGATATTCGCGCAGCGGATCCGTTCCGCCGTATGCACGCAAGTGAATCCCTTGACGCAGTTGATCCATCGCATCAATGTGATCCATCCATTTGCTGTCAACAGCCCTCAGCACGACAACCTTCTCAAATTCGCGCATCGTTTCGACGCCGATTTCTTCCTCGCGCTGGTCGTACAGGGCACTCACTTTTTCGTTCAGAAATTCTACAATTTCTTCCTTCTCTTTGCCCCACAGATCGTCCTTCGTGATCATGCCTTCATACAGGAATGTGCCCTGGGCATAATCGACGATCTCCTGCAGCTCCCAGTTCTCCGGCACCTCATCATCGGGACAATGCGCGCCGACAATCCGGTCGATAACCGGTGTAATCATATCCTGCACGATTTGGCGGATGTTATCCGAGTACAGCACTTCACGGCGCTGCTTGTATATGATCTCACGCTGCTGATTCATAACATCATCATATTGGAGTACGATCTTCCGCGTGTCAAAGTTGCTTCCTTCCACACGCTTCTGTGCGGATTCAATCGCCCGTGAAATAAGACGGCTCTCAATGGGCTGGTCTTCCTCGAAGCCCAGACGCTCCATCATGCTCATAATGTTGTCCGCACCGAAACGGCGCATTAATTCATCTTCAAGCGACAAATAAAACTGGGAGGAACCCGGGTCGCCTTGACGTCCGGCACGACCGCGAAGCTGGTTATCAATCCGCCGGCTCTCGTGTCGCTCCGTGCCCATAATATGCAGTCCGCCAATACCGGCAACCTCATCACCGAGCAAAATATCCGTACCCCGGCCCGCCATGTTCGTTGCGATGGTGACCGATCCGGCTTGCCCGGCGCGTGAGATGATTTCCGCTTCCTCGGCATGGTATTTGGCATTGAGTACCTTATGGGCCACGCCGCGGCGCTTGAGCATCTCCGACAGCTTTTCCGAGTTTTCGATCGAGACGGTACCGACAAGCACCGGCTGATTCTTGCCGTGACGCTGCACGATTTCCTCTACAACCGCCTTGAACTTCCCGTTCTCGGTTTTGTAGACGACATCGGCGATATCTTCACGAATCATGGTCCGGTTCGTTGGAACCTGGACGACATCCAGACCATAGATTTTCTTGAACTCTTCTTCCTCCGTCTTCGCCGTACCGGTCATCCCGGCCAGCTTGCGGTACATCCGGAAGTAGTTCTGGAATGTAATCGTTGCGAGCGTCATGCTCTCGTTCTGAACCTTGATCTGTTCCTTGGCCTCAATTGCTTGATGCAAGCCATCGCTGTAGCGGCGACCTGCCATCAGACGTCCGGTAAACTCATCGACGATGATAACCTCGTCATCCTGCACGATATAATCGACATCGCGCTTCATAATCGCATGCGCTTTGAGCGCTTGCTGTATATGGTGGTACAGCAGCACATTGGCATGGTCAAATAAATTCTCAATGCCAAAAGCCCGTTCGGTCTTCTCCACGCCCGCTTCCGTCAACGTTACCGAGCGGAGCTTGACATCGATCGTGTAATCATCTTCCGCCTGGAGCCGGCTTACGAAACGGTCGGCTGCAAAATAAAGCTCTGTCGATTTGGCGGCCTGTCCGGATATAATAAGCGGCGTTCTCGCTTCATCGACCAGGATGGAATCCACTTCATCTATAACGGCAAAATAAAGCGGACGCTGTACCATTTGTTCCTTGTACAGCACCATATTATCACGCAAATAATCGAAGCCGAATTCATTATTCGTTCCGTATGTGATATCGCAGGCGTACGCCTCTTGTTTCTCGGCATGGGATAAGCCATGCATATTGCAGCCTACCGTGAGTCCGAGGAAGTTATAAAGCTGCCCCATCTGCTGGCTGTCGCGGGAGGCCAAATAATCATTGACCGTTACCACGTGGACGCCTTTTTCGAGGAGTGCATTCAAGTAGACCGGGAGAGTCGCAACAAGCGTCTTCCCTTCCCCTGTCTTCATTTCGGCAATTTTGCCTTCATGAAGAACCATTCCCCCAACCAGTTGAACGTCATAATGACGTTTATCAAACACGCGAACTGAGGCTTCGCGTACAACGGCAAATGCTTCCGGCAGCAGGTCGATCAGCTCATCGCCGCCTTCGGCCAGACGGATCTTGAACTCGGCGGTTTTTCCCCGAAGATCCTCGTCAGATAATTGTGAAATCTTTGGTTCCAATTCATTAATTTGCTCTACAGTGCGCATGAGACGCTTGACTTCCCGTTCGTTCGCATCTCCGAATATTTTCTTTACAAGTCCGAGCATGGTCTTCCCCTTTCGTGGTTACGCCTAATGGATAAATTGTATCAGTTTGCGGCACTTCCCGCAATGCGAGTATAGCGTCAGCGACATTTTCCGCCAATGGTTATTCTTGCATTGTAAAAGGGCAGCGCTTCACGAGGAAGCCTGCCCTTGAATATTCATGAATGATAGAAGTTAAGTTTAGTATTGTTCAAGCAAGCCGTATTTGCCATCGTCTCTTTTGTAAACCACGTTCACTTCCTTGGTATCCACATTGGCGAACATGAAGAACGAATGGCCGACCATATTCATTTGAAGGATCGCTTCCTCCACATCCATCGGCTTCAGCATGAAGCGTTTGGTGCGGACAAGCTCATAATCATCCTCCTCCAGCACCTTGACCGGGGAAGTTTCATCCTTGAACAACATTTTGATTCCGCTCTCCTGGCGGAACTTGCGATTGATTCTGGTTTTATGTTTACGAATTTGCCGCTCCAGTTTGTCCACCACAACGTCAATTGAGGCGTACATGTCATCACTCTTTTCTTCGGCGCGGAGAAAAGCATTGGTCAGAGGGATCGTCACCTCAACGGCGTGTTTCCCTTTTGTGACGGACATCGTCACGGTTGATTCGGAGATTGGCTCTTCAAAATACCTATCCAGGCGACTAAGCTTCTTCACGACATAATCACGCATAGCGTCTGTCACTTGAATGTGCTGACCTCGAACATTGTATTTCATGGGCACTCCTCCTTTACATGTTCTTATTATATCATACCCCTCTGGGCGATCTCAAAAGCATTTTGTTGTTTTTTTCTGAATTTTCTTAATTTTTCTCAACCACAATTCTGCCCAAAAATGGATCCTCATTGTTGAAAATGGATAACCCTGTGCCTTTCTCAAATAAAATCGGGGAAAAGTCATATTTTGTAACCAGCTTGTCCAGCAAATGATCAGCGTCTATAAACCTGCGGTAGTGATTATCGTAAACCTTATTCCGACCCTCATCCTCAATCGTTCTGAATTCTGCAGCGAATTGGTCCCCTTTCTGCAGGTTTGACGAAAGAGTGTCAAGTAATATTTGCTCCGTTCTTTCATTAATAGAATGTAGTAAAAATCGGACATATACAATTACCGATTTGTTTTGTTTTTTCGTTCTTTGGATGACAGCAATTATAATATCATTCAATTTTCTGACATTTCCCAAGTCCACAACATTGAATTCAATATTCAAATTCTTAAATTTCGGATGATTCTTAGTCGTTTTATTCGCGCTAATCGCTTGTTTAGAACGATCAATGCCAACAACCTCATACCCATCCTTTGCGAAAGAAAACGCATCTCTTCCGGAACCGCAGCCAATGTCCAGAATAACGGATTGATCTGTAGACATGGATTTAATTAATAAACAGAAATTCGATTCATGTTGAATCTTTATTTCCCGGTAAAAATTGTCCCAATATTCCACGCTATCCTTTTCATTGACTTCCGCTGTTAGATAGTCCATTTGTCTGCCCCCTAGACATTCTATTTATTCCATCTCAATAAATCCTTACTATTCTCAAAAACCACTCTCTCAAATAAGTCTGACTTTTCCCTATACATTGCGGTCTCATCGACTTTACTGTTCTTGTTCAGAAGCACAGTATTGAACTGTTCTAGACTAACTGTCATATCGTTCAGAACGTTATCCGCTGTTTCAAATTGAAAGATATGCTGATCATCTGATATTGCCACTTGGTATTTTTGTCCCGGATGAATGAGTTGGGTCATCGCATATTTCCGTTCTTCCACACCCCCGAAGCAGTATGGCAACTTACCGTCTATATCAGTCGGAATCTCATTTCCACATAATTTCATTAGAATCGGAAGTATATCAACTGCCTCAATCAGTTCATGCGATATCATTTCAGGAACATCTCTGCCTCTCAGCATTAATGGAATTTTTCTCCGGCTGTCGTGCAGAATGCTGTTATCCCTTTCCAGAAAGGTCTGCCCATGATCGGAATGCATAAGGACCACAATGTCTTCATCAACATATTTCTTCGTAATAAAGTCATACAAAATGCCCAAGAAAATATCGAGTCTCTTAATTTCTTCATAATATTTCACGATTTTGTTTTCGTCATATTTGGTTTGGACGGAGGTTTCCCCTTGGTTCTTGTTTCCCAGCCGGTAGAGGATGTCAGTATTCATCTGGGAGTATAAGTTGTCCTCAATTTCATCGGGAACGCAATGAAGATCCATCAGAGATATGGAAAGGTAATTATTCTTCATGTGGAACGCTTCCAAGTGCTCGATGGCCTCCGTAATAACTTGTTTGCAATCCATTCCACCCAGCATATTTTGGTACACTATTCGATCAAAACCTTTATAGTAACCAAATGTAGGTGTTGTTCTCCAGTTGTTATTAATATTAGCGGTGAAGAGTCCTGATTCCTTGAAATATTCAGCCATTAGCTTGCTGTACTTTTCAATACTTACACAAGAACTGGGATGAAGCATTTTGTGTTTATAGGAGTACTTTCCTGTATTAATGCTCGCTTTGCTTGGTAAAGTCCATTCGCTCGTGGCGTAGCAATTAGCAGCTGTAAATCCTTTTTTGAAAAAGGCATATGTATTAGGCATAATATTTTCCAAACCGTGCTGTTCAAGAAATTTATAGGAGAGACCGTCGATAAACACCTTCAAAACAAGTTTCGGGGCTTTTGACTTGTCTTCCAGAGGAATCGGTGTACCGACAAATATATTTTTGTTTGCAGTTATTTTTAATGTTCCCGTCTCATCCAGCCGGATATAGTGATATTTATTGATGTGTAAAACTTTCTCAGAAAAACTGTATTGTCGATTATTGATCCAAAAATCGACTTTTGTCTGCGCTGCAATCAGTGATAAAGGGATCATTGAGGGCGTTTTTATGTCGATTTCTGCTTCACCTACGACAGTTATGCCTTTAAACATCTCTGTTTTAAAGTACATCCGAGAATCTTGATTAATATTGGCGGCAAGAAATGATTTATACATATTTACCATGTATTCATCACTGGTTCCCTTGTTCATAACATTTCGCACCATGCTCTCACGGTTATGATCAAGCGGAAATTCTCTGGCATCTACACTGCTTAATATTTTCTTAGCCTCGTTGATTATTTCATTATTTTGTGGCGATCTAATAATTTGAGCCGTAAGTTTTTTAATTGATTCGATACATTCTTCTTTTTCCTGTTGATTTCGTGAAATTTTAGCGGCAGAGGCAAGATATTTAAGACCTTCTTCCGCTCTGCCCAATGCTTCATATATAATTCCAAGATTAAAATTGATTTCAAAATTATAGGGAAACTTTTGTAGACCCTCCAGAAGAATATTCAAGGTTTTGTCGTGTTCTCCCTTTTGGTAATGCCAAGTCGCCTGCAAGGAATAAATCTCCGTATCTGTACTATATGTCAAGTACTCGGCGATCTTCTCTTGGGCTTCAGCTAATCGGTTCTGATTTAAATGTATGCTGATTTCATGACTAAGTGATTTTAAATAATTCAGCTGCTCTTTAACATTTTGCGTTGTTTCCATAAGTATGTATCTCCTCACAATGTGGTTTACGATGTAAAACCACATAAATTCTCATGTTTTATATATCGGCAATTAGAGAATTTTATATGAGTATTTGTTACCGAAAACAACAAAAAAGCCCTGGTTTCCCAGGGCACTGTTTGCATTCTTGGTTAAGCGTGAACCATATATGGTGTGGCCGCTTAACAGCCGGATGATTACAGTTTATTAACGTTTGCAGCTTGCGGTCCGCGAGCGCCTTCCACGATATCGAATTCGACCGATTGGCCTTCTTCCAGCGTTTTGAACCCTTCGGATTGGATTGCGGAGAAATGAACAAATACGTCGCCGCCCTGCTCAGTCTCGATAAATCCGTAACCCTTCTCAGCGTTAAACCATTTTACTTTACCTTGCATGCATAACATTCCCTTCATCTTCAAATAGCTGCGAGATCACGGTAAGCGTGGCCCGCAAATCGAATATACCACCGTTGTCACACAATTGTCAACGAATTTGTGTAAGCGAATACATTGCACTTATAACGGCAGTTATCCCTACTATTTTATAAAGCTTTTTTTTCTCTTTGAAACCATAAATTCATTTCTTCACCAAACATGCAGTCCGCCATCGACGATAATGTTGTGTCCCGTGACATAACGAGAAGCATCCGAAGCCAAATAAAGTACGGCTCCTACCATTTCATCAGCTTCTGCCATTCTTCCTAAAGGGACGCGTGCAGAGTATTTTTGTCTGAACTCTTCGTTCTGACCACTTTCTACTCCACCAGGAGTGAGGGTATTAACTCGAATACCATGTTTAGACCAATATGTTGATAAATAATTCGAAAGAGCAATTACGCCTCCTTTCGAAGCAGCATACACTGCGGGAGATGTAATAGGACGATCCATAAAATAAGAGCCTTCATAAATCCGATGATCCGGCGCCATTATCCCATATATCGAAGCAGTCTGGATAATGGATCCGCCTTCTCCCTGTTCTATCATTTGCTTGCCAACCTCTTTAGCAACCAGAAACATACCATCCAGATTGACCGACATAACTTCTCTCCATTGTTCCAGAGAATATTCTTCAAATGGAGCCAAAAACTGATCCAAATCTGAGGATTTACTAGCTGCATTATTATGCAAAATATGAATGCCACCCATGATACTAACGGAACGCTCAACCATACACGCCACTTGTGCCGGATCAGCAACATTGCATCCTATCCCTGCCGCCTTGACACCATATGTGGAGATCAAGTGGTCAGCAAACTCGACAGCCGCCGATTTCTCAAGATCCACTACCATTACGTTGGCCCCAAACTCAGCAAATCCAGCACAAACTTTACTTCCAATGATACCAAGTGCTCCCGTTACAATAGCGGTCTTACCTGTCAGATCGAATGAGCCTTTAAATGATTGATTCATAACATCATTTTCCTTCCCTGCCACCCAAAATCCATTCTACAAATTTCCAATCCAACTCGCTGTCTATATCGATTGAGCGTTCCTCAGGCATTTCGTAAAGCAGGGTATCCCCTTGAAACAAACCATAATCGCCTAACAAAATTTCTCTTTTCCAAACATATATAGAAGCATTCATATCAAAACATAGCGGTGCATCTTGTCTTCTTACTATAGGAACGGTTAGCGGCTTGGATAACTGAACGAATCCTTCATCGTTCAATTCTACAAGATTAAAATATGGAGAGCGCCGAGACGGCATCCCTGTGATAACATTGGATACGCCTCTCGATTCAAATAATTCAACTGCATTTCTAAGATCTTGAACCGTTCTTAACGGGGATGTGGCATCCAGATCAACAAGAGTAGAAAACTTATATTGCATAATTTCCTCTGCTTGCTGTACACAGTGACGTATAGCCGGAAGCTTCGCCGACGTATCCGCGGCCATATCCAACGGGCGATTTACGAGGATATCTGCTCCCCAGTCAGCCGCGACATCTAGAATAAGCTGTGAATCGCTACTAACAGCGATAATATCAAATAAGCCAGATTGCCTCGCTTGCTCAATGCTGTAAGCAATCAGCGGCTTTCCATGCATATCGCGAATGTTTTTATTTTTGACTCCTTTAGAGCCTCCTCTAGCGCAGATGGTGCATAATCTTTTCATTGTGTACCCACTCCCTGGATAGAATAGATCGTTCAACCGCATCGATCATGGATACAATTGCTTGTCCTTCTTCATAACTGCACAAATTCTCCCAATCGTTCTCCATTACAGCCTTGTGCTGAGCCAGATAAGTATCATCTCTATTCACTTTAAAAGATTCTACGCTGCCATCTCGTTCTAACGTTGCTTTGACAAAATCAATTTTGTACGTGTGACAATCTGTAACAACTACCATTTCTCTTCTTCCAGGCCGATCCAGACAATTGAGCTGAAAGTTTACTGATGGACATCTCACGGTTTGCATCATCACACTGCAGAAATCATCCGCAGAAGTCTCAAGAGAACTGTAATGCCCACCAAGCCCGGTGAGTGTCAGCCATGATCCGCAGATCCATGTTAAATAATCCAGTTCATGACTTAAATCCCTCAGCACTCCACCACCCTCATCTTTATGTGAGGAGTAACTTAACCTATAATCCCGGTCGGGCCGCCAATCTGGCAAGTATTGTCCCGCATAGGCTGTAATTGAAAGCAGCCGTTCCTCCTTAAGCAATTCCTTGAGCCGATAAAGAACAGGGTGAAAGCGAAGATTATAGGCCACAAAGATATTCATTCTTCCGCTATTCGCGATAGTTTCCTTTTGATGAAAAAGTGGCTTTTCAATAAGAACATTTCCGCTCCATTGAAGCCCCAAGAGTGTATTTAATGTTACAATATGCTCGGATGTTTGATTAGCAATAATGATATAATTTGGGTTAAACCTCTTTATGGCTTCCGCAATATCTCCAAGTACAACTGGAAATTCAACTATTCGTTTACTCACCACGGCTGTTTCAATATTTAAACCTTGAAGTAGCCTCGCATGACGCGCCCCAATTGAACCATAACCTACAACAAGCGCCTTCATCCAAAAACCTCTGAAAATTCACCGTTAGCCCGATTAAAGTCGTCCACTCTACCGATATCCAGCCAATACTCACGAATTGGAAAAACGGATGTTAATTTTTTTTGATCGATTAATGCCTGAAATAAATCGGGCATGTCCAAAAACCGATCCTGCGGAATATATTCAATCACTTCCGGATTGAGTATATAAATACCCCCATTAATAAAAAAACGTTGAGTCGGTTTTTCTTCAATTTGTGTTAAACGATGATCATCAATATTAACGACCCCATATGGAATTTGATATTCAAACTCCCTGACGCACATCGTTGCTGTTGCATTTATTTCCATATGATAATCTATTAGTTGTTGAAAATTGATCTTTGTTAATAAATCACCGTTCATAACTAAAATTGGCTTGGTTTGTTTTTCTTTAATTAAACTCAACGATCCTGCGGTCCCCATACGATCCAGTTCATCGATATAGGTAATTTCCGCACCCCATTTTGAACCGTCTCCAAAATACTCTTTAATCATATCCGCTTTATAATTAACACTGATCAGAAACTGATAGAAACCATATTCAAGAAAGTTCTCAATTATAATTTCCAGAATGGGCTTTGCTCCTATTTTCAATAGTGGCTTTGGGCAGTTTTCCGTTAATGGACGTAATCGCATCCCTAATCCACCAGCCATCAGAACCACCAAATTATCTCTCTTTTTATTCCCAATGATTTGGTCAATCAATTCGAGCCTCATTACAATGCCCTTATCATCAACGATTGGGATATGTCGAAGCTGCTTGTTTCTCATTAATCTAAGTATACGATGTTTATTATCAAAAGCTCTTGCTGTGACTGGAGTAGAATTCATTATGGTTGTGACACTTGAATCCAAACTCCCCCCTTTCAGAATACCCCGTCTGACGTCACCATCGGTAAGTGTCCCCAACAGCTTGTTATCTTCATTAACGACTAATGCAATTTGAAGGGTACCAGCATCAATAATTTTCAATGCATCGAGAATGGTTGCATTCGGAGATATGAATATATCCTTGATGTTTATCACCTGTGTGCCTCCTTGGCAGGAACTCCATAAACCTTTGCGCCCTCTTTAACCTCTTTTAAAACTAAAGACCCTGCTCCGACAATGCTGTTTTTGGAAATCTGCAAGCCTTGTATAATAGTAGATCCCGCTCCAATATGTACCCCATCCTCCACATTGACTTCTCCACAGATTGTGACTCCCGGAGAAATGTGAACGTGATCTCCAATTTTACTGTGATGATCAATCGAGCTTTTGGTGTTAATGATTGTATTTTTGCCTATATGAACACCAGTCTGAATGATAGAGCCCGCCATCACCTGCACCCCTTCGCCCAGCTGCACATTACTGGCAATGACGGATGATGGATGTAAAAGAGAAAGAAAACTGTAATCCCTATCCTTAAAACGGTTAAAGACTTGCTCCCTCAATACAGGCTGTGTTATAGATCCAATACCATTCACAAGTAATATCTCATCTGGCTGATATTGATTTATTGTTGGGTCATCTCCAATTACCCGAACGCCCATGTAAGTTTCATTCGATGGTTCCGGGGATACAAAACCAATTATATGGACGGAGCATAACATTAATAAATCACAACAAACTTTGGCATGTCCTCCATTGCCTAATATGATGACCGGAAGAACGCTCATCATTTCAATAGTTCATCTATTTCATAATCTCTGCCGGATATCTGGCCAAGCATTTCCCAGTAAAGGTTTGGAGATAGACCATTTCCGGGACGCTTCAAGACAATATTGTCTTCAGTAAATAACTCGCCTTTACGAATAGCTCGAGCCGCTACAATACTTTTCCTGGCAGCATTCTTGTTTTTCAATTCCGATTCTACGGGTCCCTTTACAAACGACCCTAATGATTTTTCTATCTCTCGAATGCTCTTCACCATTTGTTGTAATTCATCCGGTTCTAATGAAGCTTGTTGGTCAGGTCCCGGCAGAGATCTATCCATTGTAAAATGCTTCTCGATTACTACAGCCCCTAGTGCAACTGCTGCGATTGGAACACTAATTCCTATCGTATGATCAGAGTAACCTGCTCTCAACCCGAATGCATGGCCCAACGTTATCATCTTATTAAGGTGTACATCTTCATATTGGGTAGGATAATCGGTAGTGCAATGCAACAGTGTTACTTTTTCTTGCAGCGCAAGTTGACCTTTTTGAGATAAATAGGTTTTATTAAAGTTATCTAATGAGGGTTGTTCATCTTCATTAACGTAACCAAATGCAATAACACCAAGTGCACTTTCGATATCTCCTAATGTAGCAAGACCAGTGGATAATAGAATGGATTTTTGAGAAGTTGCCGCTTTGTATAGTAGAGGCATATTTGTTAAATCGCCAGAAGATATTTTCAATGCCGGCAAATTGAATTTATGTGCGAGCAGTTCAACACTATCCATATCAAACGGAGTGGACAAAAAATCAATATTTTTTTCAAAACAATATTGGATTAATTCGCGATGTGCTTCCTCGTTAAGTTCGAGTTTTTTTATCATTTCATATTGTGATTCGTTAGCATCTGTGAATTTCTTCTGATATTCTGCTTTTGAAGCATGCTTACTTACTAATCCTTCAGCTTTGAAGGTTTGAAATTTAACCGCATCCGCTCTGGCTTCAACAGCAGCATCTATCAGTTGCTTTGCCATTTCCAAAGAGCCATTATGATTGACTCCCGCTTCCGCGATAATATAAGTATGCTTACTCATTACATCCACACCTCTTTTAACAGCATAAAGGCCTCTGCAGCTTTACAACCAGATGCTACACCCCGAACCTTAGCAAGAGATCTTATAGCTTCTTCACTACGGGGAAAAGGAAACTCTGCTACCTCGCTCTTAAACTTAAGCATGATATTGATTTTAGCAGTTAAATACTTGTCAATATTATGGAAAACTTGTGGTCTGAAGCCATTAAGATCAGAATTAATGCCAAATTCAGTTTCCGATAATGTTTCATAGACAAGCACTTTTACTACTGACGGGTAACGGAACCATTTGCAACAAGCGATAGCTGCATCAAAAACAACGGCATGGTCTGTGTGTACGTCACCTCTGTATGGGATGTATACAACATTTGGTTGAATTTCCTTAAACACTTGCCCAATTGACCTGACCAAATCAGATATCATGGAGTGATCAAGACCTGCTGCCGGAAAAGCGAGCTTCCGTACAGAATCAAACTGATAGAGCTGCTCAACCTCGTCTATTTCCCATTCGCGTTCTTGAATTTGCTCAATGGAGTAGTTTAAGAGATCAGAAATTTTTGTGATGATTACCCAGTGAATTTCATGCCCCTGCTCTTTATGCTTTAATAATGTTCCACCACACCCTAGCGTTTCATCATCGGGATGCGGCGCAATGACGATTACTTTTGTCATTTAGCACCTCTTGAAGGATCAATTCAATACGTTATTTTTTTTGCAAGCAATTGCGCCCTATTAGGAAGATTTTTAATGATTACTTTGGCTTTTTCCGCCATGTGTCCATCGCCATAAATAGGATCTCCTACCTTGATATTGCTTCGGTACACATGATCATGTAGAACTCGTTCAAGCCCACTATTGATAGCATTATATTCAGCAGATACAAATTGGACATTCTTTCCTGCAACTCTGCCCCGCTGCCTCTGTCCGACATTTATAACGGGCAAACCCAGGTAAGGAGCTTCATGAATGCCGAGAGATGAATTTCCAATTAAGCATGCCGCATGTCTCAGCAAGGTTACAAATTCGTCTCTTGGTAAATTTTTATACATGTGGACATTTGGGTGCTCTGCATACTCTTGAAAAACTCTAGCAATATCCTGATACCCGGGATCACTGTTAGGAGCGCCTACAAATACTTGAAGTCCGGTTGCCAGGCATGCCTCAAAACATATTCTTACATCGTTAGCGCAAGTGTCCAGTTCTGAACTTAAGGGGTGATAAATAAATACGATATATTTTTCTAAAATTGCCGCATGAAATTGTTTAGCCATCTCTTGTAACGTTAACTCTGTTCCCATTCTTAATCGATCTACTCCGCCGTTACCAACGGTATAAATTCTCCATGGCTCTTCACCAAGTTTTTCAATGCGTCGTGAATGTTCTTCATGCATGGTAAGGTGAACATGGCTTAATTTGGTTGCGGCGTGACGAATCTCCTCATCAACGTCACCGCCTTCAGGGAATGTGTTGTCTCCCCCCGCTATATGGATAACAGGGACACCCATGTAAGTCCCAGCCATAGCGCCCGCTACAACCTCTTCTCTATCACCCAATATCAGCAGTAGATCTGGTTTTTCCCGTTCAAGGACATGTGCTAAACCTTGAATAAGTATACCTACGGATTTCACCTTACCGCTTGCCGTATTGGAATAAATCATGTTTTCAATTTTATCGGCAATTCGAAAGTTATCCCTCTCAATAAGTTTTACCGAGTAATCATGCAGCTCAGTGAGATGAACGCCAGAAACGATGACCCCCAAATCAAACTCCGAATCTTCCTGAAGCTCCTTCAATAATGGATATAATAGGTCATATTCCGATCGAATGCCTGTAAGGGCAAGCACTTTAATAAGACCGTCAGAACTACTTAGGATTGCTTCTGTTGTCATGACAATATCCTCAGTTTCATTGTGTATTCACGTAAGCAACAATTTCTTCAAGCCTTACATTCATTAACATATCAATAATGGATAATCCATCGATAAAGTCTCCATGAAATTGATCATACGACGGAGGTATCGACGGTTGGTAGTCAATTCTGATACCTTCCTGACGGAAAATTTCTTCATTTAGGTAAGCTTTACTACCCGTTCCGCTAATATAAATTTCTGCATTTACATCTTTGCATGCCTGCAGTACCAAATCCGCTTTCTTTGCGTTTATGTTAAGATCTGAAAGATGAATAATTTTAGTGGCAATAGACATTTTCTTGATTAAATAGGTAAAAAAAAGTTGGTTTACTTCCAAAAGCGTAGAACAATTCTGCTCATAGAGTTGAAAAAGTTCATCTCTATACATTCCCCAAAAAGGGGCTTTCGAATAGGAAGCCTGTAACGATTTCCAATGTTTTGTGGCCCAATCTCTTCCCACTATACGTTTTTCCCCAATCGTATCTGCGAGATTGCCTGTGACCGGAACCGTTAACCAGAACTGACCAGCCTTATTGCGAATTCTATTGCGGTTTTGTACACCGTTAGATTGAAATTGAACGTTGTCCATAATAATAAAAATGTCTGCTGAAGCCACCTTCTTAATATAAGGGACCCAGGGGATATATTGACTTTGATGAATAGCTGCCTTAATCATCGTAACCCTCGTTTCATTCCTTCACATAGCTGATTACCCAATGATGTGATTGACGATCATCGTATTCAAATCCAAACTTACCAATGGTAATATTTTTATTCTTAAAACAGCGATACAGCTGGTCCTGTTCGACAATCATGACAATGGCGCCTTCTTGTCCTGGGACCGTGGATTCAAAGATACTATCACCCAGAGGATTGCTGTGCCTATGGGAGAAATCGCCTATAGCCCCCATTGTACCCAGAAATATGCCGCCTGGCCGCAGGATGCGGTCTATTTCCTTGATTGCCATCTCAAGGGATGACCAGTCGTTGTAATAAAGAACTTGCCATGCAACAACGACATCAAAGAACTGATCTTCGTAGGGTATTTTTTTATCCCTTATCGAGTGCAAATGAGCGGGCATGTCCATTTTCGACAACTTATCTTTTAAATTTCTGATAGCAGTTTCACTAATTTCAACACCGTGTAATTCGAACCCTTTTTGGGCCAAATGGATCAAATTGCTGCCGCTGCCAAATCCATAGTCCAAAATTTTTGCATGTGTTTCTTTCTGAAATAGCCGGTGGCTAATTCTTACCAAGTTCTCATCTGGATAAGACAAATTGCTTTCATGGCTATTATAAATATCTTCCCATATGGAAATGTTCTTCTGTCTCGGATCATCCATTACTATCATCCCCTACTTCACGTAACTTACAATCCAGTGTTTACTATGGCGTTCTGCAAAGGAAAAATCATACATTCCTATCGTAATATTCTTGTCAGGAAAGCATTGCTGCAGATTTTCCTTCTCAAATATCATTAAGATCGCACCTTCCTGGCCCGGAACAGTTGATTCAAAAAGATTATTTCCAAGCGAGATACTATTGGAATGTGAAAAATCTCCCACAGCTCCCATTGTTCCTAAAAAAATTCCTCCAGAACGCAAAACTCTATTTATTTCATTCATAGCTTTATGAAATGTCGCCCAATCATTATAAATTAATACCTGCCAAGCGATCACAACATCAAAGGAGTCATCTTCAAATGGAATTATTCCGGATTTATCATGTTTGAGGATCGCTTCAAGTCCGGAGCGCTCCAATTTAGAGGTTACTTGCTCTATTGCACTTTCGCTGACTTCAACCCCGCTTACAGCAAAACTCTTTTTCAAGAAATGAATAAGATTAGTCCCGCTGCCAAATCCATAATCCAGTATTTTATGATGTGCTTCTTTATTTAATAAGCGATGACTAACTCTCACGAGGTATTCATTTGGGTAAAACAAATCTCCCTCTTGCTGAGAATAGAGGTTTTCCCAGATATTGATATTTTTTTCTCTGCTGTATTCTACACTATGCTCCATCACAAACCTCCAATGTTTTTACATTTCAAGCAGCCGGGTCGTTTCTTGATGAACTTGTTCTAATATATCTCTCATAAAAAAACCATTGCCGCTCCCTTTTCCGAGCAGTGCTACATTACTGAATCTTTCATTCACAATATTGTTCATTTCATTAGTTTGAACTATAAACTCGGGTGTAGGAACAGGAAATCCATCTCTCACTACCTGTACATTTTGATATAACAAACGAGAGGTGGAATTCACGATTCCCATATGCTTCAGTTCTTGAAATATCGTATTGTTCAATACATTCAAATCATCCGTCTGATCAGATAATACTTCTACGGTACATGTATACGGCGGCGACAGTTTTTCCGCACTATTTGTAATATTGGGGTATATTGTAACTCGATAACTTAACAAATCACTATCATAACAATATACGTAGTAATTCGAATCAAGAAAAGGTTGATCAATCATATAATGATGGAGCGTCATAGGTCTAAATATTGGCCGGGTGCCATTAAAGGGAATATTCGCTGCTTGCAGCAGAGGAAACGCTGAGATGGTCCAGATCAATTGGTCACAATTAATTATAGCTCCATCATCCAATTCTATAGAACGGACATTATTATTGTAACTGCCAACTGACTTTACAGATCTCCCATTCATTATTTTAACACCTGAGGATATAGCGCGATTTACGAGCATGGATATCCATTGTCCGATTCCTCTTTTATTCTGAGGATAATATTTCTTGATCGCTGAAACCCCTTCATTATAACTGCTATATGAAAGCTTCGAATCAAAGAATGGTGATTTTTTTAACTCGCGGCTCATATGTTCATCTCCAACAATAATTCTGGACAACGTAAATAAGTTCACTGCTGATGGATGAAGTTCTTCCAAAGCACAACCTGTTATCTTTTTCATAATGGGTGCAAATATATGTTTTGAAAATGTGCTGCCAAATTGCTTTTCCGTATAAGCCTTCATGTTATGTGTTTCCACACAGGCGGATTCGGTTGATAGCAACTCAGCTAGCCCTTGATTAAATAAATCTCTCGGCAATGAAGGTGCATACACATAATTATTATCGCTATACATTTTACCAAGATAGTAGTTTCCCGTTTTTAAAACATTAAAAGACTCCCAATCATTTTCTTGCAATGTACCGAAAAGTAAATTATCCAATTCCGGAATGTTGGTTTCACTGATAATATGTGTTCCTTGATCAAAGTAAACATCTTCAGAATTTTTAATAGATCTTAACAATCCTCCACATTCTTCTTCTTTCTCGATAAGATAGGTAACATATTTTTTCGAAAGCAGGATAGATGAGACTAACCCTGCAATGCCCCCCCCAACAACTACCGCTACTTTCATCGTTCTCCCCCCTACTATAGCAGTCATAATTTATAGGCAGTTAGCACTGCTTGGAATATTGATTATGCGCTTTTCCAAATCATCGGCGACAGGAGTGTTCATTTTAGGACAATGCTCATAAATGCTTAGTTTATGCAGCAACTTCCAGACCGGTCTAGTCATGATACCGTTTTTATTTGAGTCATTCAGAATAATATCTCTGGCGGCTGCATATTTCCGGTCTAAAATCAGAGTATTCAACCAATAGTTACTACTTGAAAAATCAGGCTCCCTGAATACCTGAATTCCGTCCATATCGGCAAATACTATATGATAACGAGCAGCTAAGTCTCGTTTCTTATGCAATAATTTTGGTAATTTCTCTAATTGTGCACAACCGAGTGCAGCATTTATGTTAGGCATTCGGTAATTGTATCCAATGTGATCGTGATCATATTCCCAAGGGTGAGCGACTTTAGATGTAGTCGTTAAATGCTTGGCTTTCCTTGCAATGCTTTCATCATTCGTTACGATTGCTCCGCCACCGCCAGTCGTAATGATTTTGTTACCGTTGAAACTTATAGCTGCTGTCCGGCCGAAACTGCCAGTATGGCGTCCTTTATAATAAGAGCCTAGTGACTCCGCAGCATCCTCCACTAATTCCAAGCGGTATTTTTCACATAAAATGACAAGCGGATCTAAATCCACCGAATGGCCAAATGTATGCATCGGGACAACAGCTTTTATTCTCCTGCCCGTTTTTTTGTTATAACAAGCGCCTGAACGTATTTCAGATATAGACTCTAAATAATCGGACAAAACATAAGGATCTAAGCCAAGTGTCTGATGGGAAACATCGACAAAATGTGGTATGGCTCCACAATATGAAATAGCATTAGCTGTAGCAATAAAAGTCAAAGACGGTACGAGCACTTCATCCTGCTGCTGAACATCCGCCAGCTTTAAACAGATATGAAGCGCCGCGGTCCCATTCATTACCGCTACAGCATGATTCATTCCGGTAAAAGCCGAAACTTTTTGCTCGAATAGATCTACATATTTACCAACTGATGATACCCACCCAGAATCCAAACATTCTTTTAAATAGTTCCATTCATTGCCTTCAAACGTTGGCTCGTGAAGTGCGATAAATTCGCGTCCTTCTGGGAGATTGGATTTTAATCTACTCACCACATTAGTAGAGAACTCTTCTATGTTCATATTTACCTCATATATTGTATAGATCGCTCTTATAGCGAATTAAATTTTCTTGATTTAAAAACCACTCTGTTGTTTTTTTTAAACCGTTTTTAAAACCTTCGATCCCAGCATACTCCGGTTCCCATTCAATCAATTGTTTCGCCTTCGAGTTATCGGCCCATAGACGTGTGACTTCACTTTTCTCTGGGCGTATTCGAGCATCATCCGCAATAATCTCTATTGTCCGTCCCATCACTTCAGAAATTAGTTTTACTGCATCGCCAATTGAAATTTCGTAGTTACTGCCGATATTAATTTCTTCCCCAATCGCCTGTGAGTGTGTTGCGGCAGAGATAAAACCTCTAACAGTATCCTCAACGTAATTGAAATCTCTTGTAGGATGCAAAGCACCGAGTTTTATTTCTTTAACACCAGCAGCGATTTGACTAATAACTGTCGGTATAATGGCTCTCGCAGACTGCCTTGGCCCATAAGTATTAAATGGTCGAATTATTGAAACCGGCGTATCGAATGACCTATAGAAAGACAACGCCAGTTGGTCAGCACCGATTTTAGATGCAGAATAAGGAGACTGTCCTTGGAGCGGATGGTTTTCTGTAATGGGCACAAACTGAGCTGTCCCATAGACTTCGCTAGTTGAAGTATGGATTATATGAGATACATTTAACTCCTGTGCAGCCTGCAGGATATTAAGTGTCCCCTTAATATTGGTGTCAATGTAGGTGTCCGGTGAATGATATGAATAAGGAATAGCGATCAGTGCAGCAAGATGAAAAACCATCTCACAACCCTCCATAGCCCGCTTTACTCCATATGGATCACGCACGTCGCCAGCAAACACTTCGAAATTCCCCTTGACATCCTCGGCACAATGATCCAGCCATCCCCATGTATTAAAGGAATTGTATAATACAAAAGCGCGAACATCGTAACCTTCCCGGACTAATGCCTCTGTCAAATGAGAACCAATAAATCCATCAGCACCGGTTATAAGAACTTTCTTGTTCTTTGCCATTCCATATATACCCCTGTCGTATTCAGCTTGTTGCCAGTTTAAATTCATTGCGAACCTTCATTATATTTGCTGCCTCATACACAATTTGACTTAGTTCTGGTAAGCGGGCTTGTATGCTCGAAATAAGCGTACCCAATATGCTATCAAACAAGTCCGCTTTCTTTATTATATTATTTTCCTTTTCCATTTCGGGACGATCACGGTCGAAATTACGAATTTCATACATAAAAACTGTTGTAATTAAAGTTATAAACGGTGCACTGCTTACTACGATCTCCCAGATGTCTTCAATATCCACCATCGTATCTAAACATTTCTTAGGCTTCGTTCTACTTTGAAGCTTCAGTTCCTTCAGTTTGTTTTCCATTCGTTTCAGATTCAATTCCAGCTTATTGAGTTCTTCTGGCATGTTAAATAAGCGCTCATACATTTTTTTTATACGTATCTCATTATAAGGTTGTAAATATTGAGCCATACTTTCTATCATAAAATCCGGAGGAATAATGACGTCTGCTAACTCATCAAGAACCTGCTCTAATGAACGCCATTCCGTATACTTGATGGCAGCTCCCCTTTGGGAAGTATTAATAAATTTTACATTTGGATGCTCAGAAAGTAAATCTTCAATATCCCTTAATGTAATGAACATCGCATTCGAAGATCGATTCATTGTGCCCTGAACGTTTTTCACAGTAAGCTCAGCGTTCCGAATCTCCTTATCGATATTTTCTTGTTTCGCATGAATTGCACCTACGGCATATTTCTTTTCGCCAGAATAAGATAAATCCTGCCCGGTAAATACTATATTGCTACACCCCATGTATATAGCTGCTCGAATAGCAATTCCTGAAACAGAATGATTGACACCAAAAACCGGATCTTCATCAGTAAGTCCTGCCATATATCGAGTTACGAGATCGTTATTCAAGAATAAGTGAAATAACCGATTATTGTTTTCAATAATTTTGTACTGCACCTGTGGAGCAAATAAAAAAGGGATATCCTGAATATCCTGATTCTTAAATGCAGCATAATTGCTATCTGATCCATCCATTGAGACAATTAAATGAGGATCTATACCAAAATGCTTTAAAGACTGAATAGCGGTGCCTGCTGCGATAATGAGTGCATGACTTTTCAATTTACGCAATTGCTCAATATCCTCCTCCAAGGAAGGCCCTGCTCCTACTATTACGGCTGTCACACCTTCCATAGTCCCTTTCAGGCCTTCTATAGAGGGTGTATTTAAAATCTGCGAAAAGTTATTCAAGCGATTTTGAATCCACTGCATCCCAAAAATCCTGTATGTGGCCACAGAGGAAATATAATCCAGAACAGCCGTTTTAGCATCTTCAACAAATACTTTCTTTTTTGCAGGACTCCATTGATCGTAAAAAGGAATGGATAAAACTTCCGTTTCCCCCTTGGCTAGCGTAAAAAAGCGATAAAACACTCCCTCCCTCCGTCTCTTATCATCACCTACAAAAAATTCTTTAATATGAAGCTTGGAGAATACTTCCCCAATATCGATTGCTCTCATCGCAGCAAGCAAAAACTGCTCATCCGGTTCCATTATTACCAGTTGAAGATGGGGATATTGTTGACATAATTGAACTAAATGGGCACCCAGACCAAATCCATATACGATGACATTTGATTTCTCATTCAAGTTCACTCTTATTGACTGTTTCCATCGTTCAATTTCATGATATTGGTCGTAATTACTATAAAAAAAGCTCATATTTCCATTGAATGTATAGGTATAAATATTGGATTGGCCGTTTATCGACCTCGTAACTTGAAATTTTTCACGATCCCATTTCAAATCCTTAACAACGCTATAAACATCCGGATAATGTTGCTGAAGATAAAGCAAATTTTCAGAGAATCTCTGTTTAACAACTGATGTCTCCTCCCCCAGTGCTGAAGACAAGCCCATAAATAAAGGGGACAACTCATAACGGATAGAGTCGGCAGCATGAATATAAGCTTCTTCATCCATATATTGGTTTAAAGCCTTGAACTTTTGCTCCATCTCGGAAATAAATTGTCCCAAAACTATATGAAGATAGGAGTTTCCATCTGTGTTTTCCAGTTCAAAGCGGATGTCTTTCGATAATTTATATAAATCGTTCATCGCTTGTAATAATTGACTAAATTCCTGCCAGGTACCCTCAGTAACGTGAACGTATAGTTGCTCGGCCATATAATCACATGCTTCAATCAGGTTGAGTAGAAAAACTCTCAATTCATCCAGTGTAAGATCCAATTCAATTGTCGCACTAGTCATAAGCCATACCTCCAGGTGTTCAATTCATAATTAACAAAGATAAATCCAGTCTTGCCGATTCATAGAACGACGGCATGACTCAGGATGCTTGCTTCATTATTTTCTCTTGTCAAGCAGAAAACCTTCATATGCTCCTTGTTGATCGTAAGCGACTCTTTGTTTCTTAAAAATATTTAGACGATTTATTCCCTCCGCAGCCTCACTTTTCAGCCGCTGCATTTGCTTCCATATCATTGATTCGTACTTTAAAATCTCTTGCAGGTACTGCTTTTCTGATAGAGTCAGTTCTCTTTGAGCAATTAAATCCATAACGCTTTGACGTAGATCTACCAATTTTTCATAACGTTCATAAGTAATAGATGGATCATATTGGCTTAATGTACAGCTTTCCGCCAAGAGTTGCTCTAGTAATTTATCCATTATAATTATGACTTGTCTGATTAGATGATTTGGCCGCGACTAACCAGGCTTCCTTCAAATCTGTCAAATAAGAAAGCACTTCACTCGCTGCTTCTGACCTTTTACTTATATTTGCTTGAATGAGTTGATGTAACATATACTCATAAATTTGCAGCAGTTGTCTGGATATCGGGTATTGACTGTTTAAAGATGCAATCAACTCATTGATAACGGTTTGAGCTCTAATCAGATAATGATTGGCGTTTTGAATATCTTTCTTGTTTATAGCCTCAATACCTTGCTTGACAAAACGTATTGCTCCATCGTACAGCATAATGATCAGTTGTCCCGGTGATGCCGTCTGAACAGAGGATTGCTGATATTTCTGATATGGTGTCGGGATCATCTTTTCACTCCTCTTATTGCGAAGCACCGAATAGACTTGACGCCTGCGCATTATAACGATTCATTGCTGTTTCCATAGCCGTAAATTGCTTATAATAGTTATTCTCGATATCTGCCAATCGATCGGTCAGATTGCTCATTCTGGTATCTATATCTCTAAGCTGGTTCCCTAACAAACTGGTCGATGAAAATGCGGCGTTGGCATCCGTACTATATTTGGATGTTCCCGCTTTCTGATTCATACCATCAAGTGCTGCCATAATATCATTTGATAAACGATTGAATAAACCATTATCCGGAGTAGTGGCCGACGATTTCTTCGCCGGGTCTGTTTCCTTTGTTTGCTGCGTGAAAAATTTCATGACTTCATCAGGGTTTGCTTCAATGGCTGCCCGAAGCTTGTTCTCGTCCTGGATGACAAGCTTACCGCGGCTGGTGTAGTCACCCGTGGTAATTCCCAACGATGTCAAATTGACTTTCTTGCCATCAATCACTACATCCGTGATGGATGAGAGCCGCATGCTGCTGATCGCTTGGGAAAGAGTGGAGTCGTTGTACAATAATCCGCTTTTTGCTTTGCCTTCCCATAATTTAATTTCGTCATCGCTCATGCCGGTTCGCTGTTCATCAGTCAGCGGAGGGTATTTGAGATAACGTTGTTCATTCAGTTTGCCATTGACCGTATCAAGCAAGGAATTATAATCAGCAATAAATGATTTAATGGTCTCCAGTGTTTTATCCGTATTGCCGGTCACATTCAATGTCGTCGCTGCGCCGCCTGAGACAGCCTTCAATGTAATGGCGACACCGTTCTCTGTGAATGTATTGCTGGAGCGCGTGGTAGCAATCCCATTGATCTTAACTTCAGCATCCGCCCCAGCTGAAGCCGTTGTTAAATTGAATCTTCCAAGCACATCCCCCGAGACAGCAACTGCGCTGGCAGCACCAGACGTCTTTGATGTAATGGACATCTTACCGGTTGTGCTATCCAGAAACGCATTGACATTGGCTCCACTATTTCCGTTAATTTTTTTTACTAAACTCGCCAAAGTATCGGTATTTTCATCGAACGTAATTTTGCTCCCGTTTATAGTGATACTTTGGTCTGAAGAATCATAGTTGACGGCTCCTCCGTCTTTGAGCGCTTTAAGCGTGAGACTTGTATCTACTGGCCCCGTACCGGCTCCGCTTGACAAAGATGCCGCACTGGCAAGCTTCGTGACCTCTATAGTCAAAGAACCATCTGTAGCTCCCGAAATAGTTGTTGCACCCACTGCATTTGTATTACCAGTAATATTGACTTGTTTGGCGCTCATTTGATCACTCATGCCATAATTGAATAACTTATTGTTTCGAAAATCCACCATTTTAATATTAATATCCCGATATTGCTCCTGCTGCCACTCCACCACTGTTCGTTGTTGGGAGAGTTTATCAAGCGGCGCACGCTGGGCTTTCATTAATTCCTTGACCATTGCATCGATATCCAAACCTGAGGCAAAACCTGAAATTCTCATACAAACCCCCCTTAAATTTTCTCGTCGATAAGGATTCCATTAATCTCCATAAACTTCGCAACTAAATCCAACGTTTTCTCTGGTGGAATCTCTCTTATTAACTCACCGGTATCTTTATTCAACACTTTAATCGTGATGGTATTCGTTGCCTTGTGTACCGACATTTCAAATGATGTGTCATGCCCTTGGATGACCTTGAGTGCACGCTCAATATTTTTGACCGTCTGCTCATCTCCGGTAGTCACCTTAACACCTGTCAGTTCTGCTTTCGTTAATGCTCTTACCGAATTAATTTGACTCACGTTTTCTATTGATTTCAATTGCCCTTGTCCGCTATCAGTTAAATTTCTCTCTGGTGTATAACTTGTTGTCGTGTTTGCAGAATGAATGTTCATCGACATATTGGCACCCCGCCTCAAGTTTCGTTCTTATTGTTTATATCGGAATTATTCCGCAGCATTATTAGATTATTTGCACAAAAAAAGAGACTCTGGAACTTCCAGAGCCTCTCAGTTTATTATTGTTATTAACGAAGCAAGGAAAGAACGCCTTGCGGTTGCGAATTGGCTTGAGCCAGCATCGCTTGCGAAGCCTGAAGCAGAATATTGTTTTTCGTGAGGTTCACCATTTCAGAAGCCATGTCTGTATCACGGATACGGGACTCGGATGCTGTAAGGTTCTCAACCGTTGTACCCAGGTTATTGGACGTATACTCCAAACGGTTTTGTTTTGCTCCCAATTTGGCCCGCTCTGTCGAAGTGTTCTTAATTGCCGTTTCGATAGCCGATAAAGTTGATGCACTGGTCAATTGAGTAATCCCTGTTGTTGAAATAGCAGCGATCGTAATCGTTTGAGTAGCATCATCGCTTTGGATTGTTGCTCCAGCAGTAATATTGATGCCATTAAATTTTGTATTGCTGATAATGCTATCGATTTGAGCACCCAATTGAGACAGTTCCTGGTTGATGTTGGCCTTGTCGCCGCTAGAATAGGTTCCATTCTCTTTCTGAACGTTCAACTCTTTCATCCGGGTCAGCATGGAGCTAACTTCATTCATTGCGCCCTCAGCTGTTTGAGCAAACGAGATACCGTCTTGAACGTTGCGCTGTGCCTGTTCTAGACCACGGATTTGACCGCGCATTTTTTCGGATACCGCAAGGCCTGCAGCATCATCTGCCGCGCGATTAATGCGAAGACCCGAAGACAGTTTCTCCATCGATTTGCCTGCTGCCGTATTGTTCAATGTCATGTTGCGGTGTGTGTTTAGAGCCGTAATGTTGTGATTAATACGCATTTTTAATTTCCTCCCTGAAATGGTTTTTTACCACATCCTTGTGGTAAACCGTGATAAGGTCGATCGCCCTTAACCAGTTCTATTACCTATATCGGTAAGAAACCGTTACTCTATTATACCAATTGCATATTTTCTATTTGTTTTTTCTGGCTCAATCTAAAATTAGCGTTTGATCTTTTCAGTTCATTAACCAAAGTCGACTGCATTTTACTAAAATGCCAGCTTTGCAGCCTTCACCATTACATGTGAAGCAGTGCCGACGCTGGTAAGCTTTGATACGATTGTTCTCCTTGATCTATCTTATTCGAATTCGGCAACCGCTAATTTTGGTATTGAGCCTTTTTCTATCTTCCTTTTAAAAATTGAATATTAATGGGATTTGCAGCTGGCACTTAGTGATTTGTTCAATTAATAAACAACATAAAAAAAGAGGTCTTGAAATTCTCAAGACCCCTCGCTTTATTATAATATTAACGAAGCAAGGAAAGCACGCCTTGCGGCTGCGAGTTGGCTTGAGCCAGCATCGCTTGGGAAGCTTGAAGAAGAATATTGTTCTTCGTGAGATTAACCATTTCAGAAGCCATGTCTGTATCACGGATACGGGACTCGGATGCTGTAAGGTTCTCAACCGTTGTACCCAGGTTATTGGATGTGTATTCCAAACGGTTTTGTTTCGCACCCAATTTTGCGCGTTCCGTCGAAGTGTTTTTGATTGCTGTTTCGATACCCGTTAATGACGTTGTACTATCCAAACCCTTAATTCCGGATGTAGTAACAGCAGATATCGTTATCTGTTGAGAAGCATCATCGCTTTGGATCGTTGCACCGGAAGTAATATTGATACCATTGAACTTCGTATCGTCAATAATGCTATCGATTTGTTCTCCCAATTGATTCAGCTCTTGATCGATGTTGTCCTTGTCGCCCGAAGAGTAGGTTCCATTCGCTTTCTGAACATTCAACTCTTTCATTCGGGTCAGCATGGAGCTAACTTCATTCATTGCGCCCTCAGCTGTTTGAACATACGAGATACCGTCTTGAACGTTGCGCTGTGCCTGTTCCAGACCACGGATTTGACCGCGCATTTTCTCGGATACCGCAAGGCCTGCAGCATCATCAGCCGCACGGTTGATGCGAAGACCCGAAGACAGTTTCTCCATCGATTTGCCTGCTGCCGTATTGTTCAATGTCATGTTGCGGTGTGTGTTTAGAGCCGTAATGTTGTGATTAATACGCATTTTAATTTCCTCCCTGAAATGGTTTTTTACCACATCCATGTGGTAAACCGTGATAAGGTTGAGCGTCCTTAACCGATTCTATTAACCTATATCGGTAATAAAACGCTACTCTGTTATAGCAATTAGTATTTTCTTTAGATTTTTAAGCTTGTTTTTTTAAACTTTGATATTCTCATACAGGCGGTTGATTCCATTTGGTCAAAGGGCGACAATTAACCCTATCAATAATTAAAGAGTATAAAAAAAAGAGCTCTGGAAATCCCAGAGCCTTCTACTTGAATATGAATTAACGGAGCAAGGAAAGTACGCCTTGCGGCTGCGAGTTGGCTTGAGCCAGCATCGCTTGCGAAGCTTGAAGCAGAATATTGTTCTTCGTGAGGTTCACCATTTCAGAAGCCATGTCTGTATCACGGATACGGGACTCGGACGCTGTAAGGTTCTCAACCGTTGTGCCCAGGTTGTTGGATGTGTATTCCAAACGGTTTTGTTTCGCACCCAATTTTGCGCGTTCCGTCGAAGTGTTTTTGATTGCTGTTTCGATATTTGTTAATGTGGCCGAACTAGTCAAGCTCTTAATTCCTGATGTAGCAACACCAGAAATCGTTATCTGTTGAGAAGCATCATCGCTTTGGATCGTTGCACCGGAAGTAATATTGATACCATTGAATTTCGTATCGTCAATAATACTATCGATTTGTTCACCCAATTGATCCAGCTCTTGATCGATGTTGTCCTTGTCGCCGGAAGAATAGGTTCCATTCGCCTTCTGAACATTCAACTCTTTCATACGGGTCAGCATGGAGCTAACTTCATTCATTGCGCCCTCAGCCGTTTGAACATACGAGATACCATCTTGAACGTTGCGCTGCGCTTGTTCCAGACCCCGGATTTGACCGCGCATTTTCTCGGATACCGCCAGGCCGGCAGCATCGTCGGCCGCACGGTTGATGCGAAGACCCGAAGACAGTTTCTCCATCGATTTGCCTGCTGCCGTATTGTTCAATGTCATGTTGCGGTGTGTGTTTAGAGCTGTAATGTTGTGATTAATACGCATTTTAATTTCCTCCCTGAAATGGTTTTTTACCACATCCTTGTGGTAAACCGTGATAAGGTCGATCACCCTTAACCGATTCTATTATCTATATCGGCAGGAAAGCGCTGCTCTGTTAGAGCAATCCGTTATTTTTATGTTTTCTTCATCTTGTCTTTCAATACCTGAATATCCATCGTATGGGCAGCTGATTCTCTATTGGTCTGTTCGATCATGGTATAAATTTCTTTTCGTAAAATCTCCACATCCCGAGGTGCGTTAAATCCCAACTTTATCGTATCCGCATTCACTTCAAGAATCGTAATTTCAATATCATCTTGAATAATAATGGATTCACCCTTCTTACGCGAAAGAACAAGCATGAAAGCACCTCCTCTATCATTTCTCCGCAGTTGCAAATAACGGATGTCTGGTCATGTATGATGTTCTGCCCAGAACAACCTGCTTGGCAACCCGACGTCTGGTATTAAATACGACTGGTGCGACTAAATTAATTGTTGCCGAATCAAGACTGTTATCTATATTAATAATGGACCGCACCATCACCTGCTCAATGGAATCTACGTCCAGCTCCGCAAGTGCAGAACTCGGAATCTCAAAATCATATTCGGGATAAAAAAGAAACGGATCAGCAATCAGGAAGCTTAGCTTCTCATCAGTAACCGATTGTAAAAAAGCAAACGGTTGATCATCTTCTGGAGCAATAACAACAAAACCGGTATGATCCTCAAACCCTGGAATGCCTTTTGTGAAAATATAGATATCCTCTTTCGAAACGTTTATTTCGCCGAAGCGGCTCGTTCGCAGCTGCATGAATTTACTCACACTCCATTCTGATGACATCTTATCGAATTCGAAAGAAAAAAGCTATAGAATGAAACCGATTCCGGTTCTCTATAGCTTAAGCTTATTACTGATAATCACACTACCTAAACCAGCATGTCCAAATTCGCCACTTGAAAGCGTACGGATGCATACTGCTCCATATATACATTAATCTTGCCTCGCTGATATTCAATATCCGGCTTATGAGTTTGTACCTGTATATCTACACCCCCGACGTCAACCTGAACATCCGCGTAATGAGGGGTTATATATACATCTACATTTTTGTATGATGCAGGGCCGAATACTTCAACACTTGAAGGCCCTTCCAGCATACCCTCCAGTGCAATATCCGGAACAGGATCCTCCTTATTCCGCAGATCACCCATTCTGTTTCCTTTTTCCACAATGAGCGCAATTCCCTGCAGAGCGATATCCGGCATCTGCGAATATATGCGATTGATGAATTCGGTCGGCTTGCCGCCATTGAACGCCGCCCACATCCGGTCCGAGTCAATTTCTATCGAAGCCATCTGCGAATGTGTGTTCATTTGTGCGGGTGTCGAGTTTATTTGCATCTCTGCCTGCTGGGTCTGTATATCATACTGACCTGGCTGCGTCTCAATGCCAATTCGTCCTTTCACCGATTCCGCCTGGATATATGGCAGTTTCATTCAAACCCACCCTCTATCGAAGGAAATCTACCAGCGACGGCGAAATAACTTTGGCTCCAACGGACAAGGAAGCCTGATAAATATTTTCATTAACTTTAGAGTCGATCAGCAGCTTGTCGTAATCTGCATCTTCTACCTTGGATTGCATAGATGTCAGATTAAGACCCAAATCATCCAGGCGGTTTTGCATCAATTCCACACGATTGACTCTGGCGCCTATCTCGGAGGCGGCGTTGAGTACCTTGTTCGTTCTTGAATCCAGGTTATCCAATTGGGCTGATGTACCAGCGTAATCACCAGAAGACAAAGAAGAGATGATGTTATCCAGTACAGTGAACACATTGTCTGCATCGCCGGGATTACCGAAAACTTCGTTTCCTGAAACGTTAACCGGCAGTACAACTCCAACACCAATCGCATAAGAGACATCGCCGCCATCCGTAACAACAGCCTTGGCATCGAATCCTGCTGCGGTATCATCATAGGGCTTTTTATCATAGGTTTGACCATTAAAAACATATTTACCATTCACTTTGCTATTTCCGATATCAATAATCTGATCCTTTAATTGAATGACCTCATCTCTGATATTATCAAGAGCCACTTGAGGGTTCGTTCCCGTGGAACCTTGTACAACAAGCTCTTTTACCCTTTTCAGAACATCTCCCGCCTGATTCAGCACGGTATCGTTAAAATCCAGCCAAGAATGGGCGGAGTCCGCGTTCTTCTGGTATTGCTCATTAGATGCGAGCTCCCCGCGGTAACGCAATGCATAGGTGATACCGACTGGATCATCCGATGCTTTATTGATCTTACGGCCTGTTGTCAACTGATCCTGCAAACCTTCCATCTGGGAGAGGTTGCGGTTCAGGTTGCGCGAGAGCTGCATTTGCATCATGCTTTGAGTGACTCGCAGTGACATTATGATCCCCTCCTATTCTTAACGGCCGACCGTTCCGGTTCCGTTGATTAATTTTTCGAGCATTTCATCATAAGTTGTCATAAATCGCGCAGAGGCGCTGTAGGCATGCTGATATTTGATCAGGTCGGACATCTCCTCATCAAGTGAGACACCGCTGACCGACTGTCTGCTGCCTTCAACTTGATCGGTCTGTGCCTGCGCATTCTGGTATTGACGCTGGGATTCCTGCGACTGCACGCCAAGCGAACCCACCATCGAATTGTAAAAGTTGCTGATTGTCGCTTCGGAAATCCCGTTGCCCGTTGCGGACTGGTCAAATTTGAATTTTACGTCGCTCAGCTCGGACATCAAAAGAGCCATGCTGTTATTGCCCTTCACAACCGATGCAACGCCGCCTGTCGTAATCGTCCGCATGGAAGTTGCTATTTTATTGGCGTCATTGCTGATAGTCGTATTAAGCTGAATGGAGGATGCCGTTATAGCGGTCGTCCCCGCCTTGAAAGTAAAGAAATCCTGCCCTGCCGTTGCCGGCTCCTCGAGCGTATAACCCAATTTATGCAAGCCGTTGATTCCTTTAACCGTCATCACCGTATCTGCGGCAAGCGGAGTTGTCGTTCCCGGAAGAATGGAACCGGCAGGCACGGTGACATTAATATCGCCATTGGCGAGTGTATTGGCCAGCACGTCCAACTGGCGCTGATAGTCGGCCACGTAGACATCGCGGGAAACGATCATCCCAAATACTTCGCCGTTATTCAAATCTCCCGATTGATAAGCGGTTGCCACAGAAGCGGCGGTTAACGGAGTCGCTGTATCACCGGTCAATAGATTGGTAGCTCCCATAGCGATCGTGTAGCCATCGGGCGTGTTGGTCACTTGAATATTCACGATCTGCGACAGCTGATCTGTTAACAAGTCCCGCTGGTCCTGCAGATCATTGGCATTGTCGCCAAGAGATTCAATACGTTTGATTTCAGAATTGAGCGAAGAGATGGTACTGAGCAGCGTATTGGCTTGTGTTACCTTCACATCGATGCTGCTCGTTAGATCGGCGCTCAAATCGGAAAGCTGCTTGCTGGTCTGGTTGAAGGAATCCGTTAAAGCCAAAGCGGTTTCACGAACGATTTTACGTCCTGTAACATTCTCCGGGTCTTTGCTCAAATCGGACCACGATTGATAAAATTTATCCATAACCGTGCGGATCCCCGTGTCCGATGGCTCGTTGACGACAGCCTCCAGCTTGCTCAGCGTATCGGATTGGACCGACCAGCTTCCCAGATATTTGCTCTGATTGCGGAATTGATCGTCCAGATAAGCCGTACGGATCCGGTTGATTGCCGTGAACTCCACACCTGTCCCGAGCTGGCCCGGAGCCGTAGAGCGGTTCATGCCGAATGCTTCCATAGGCCGGCTCGCAACCATGGTCACTCTTTGGCGGGAGTATCCGTCCGTATTTGCATTCGAAATATTATGGCCTACCGTATTGATTGCCGCTTGTTGAGTCAATACGCTTCTTTTGGCCGTTTCAATGCCATGAAAAGTTGACGCCATTGCAGGTTGCCTCCTCTATCTACCCTCTTGTATCGAAAAAACCGTTTCGTTGATTCCCGTAGCCGGTATTCATCGGATGCTGGTAGGTAACCGAATCATTGGGATCCTCGATGACAAGATCAATTGAATAATCAATAAATTTGAGCGATTGCATCGTAAGCTCCTGGTTGAGTTTATTGACCTTCTGAAGCTCATCCAGCAATCCCGTCAGCTTTCCATGGAGCTCGGTTAATTCTTTTTTTTCCTGCGGAGATGTGATGGTTCGAATGATATCAATTATTTTGCCGCCCTTGTATCGGATCACGCCAATGCTTTGAAAATAGCTGTGCGAATACTGCATCCGCTGCAGCTCCAGCTTCTCGGCCTGCACCAGCAGCTTGCGCTCCTTTTGGATGATTGCATTCAACTGCTCCACTTCGTTCTTCACAAGCACGGGAGTTTTCAGCTTGGCCGTTTCCAAAAGCAGTGCATACAGCTCCGCCTGCTTCTCCAGCGTTTCGACGATGATTTCAACTGACACAGGGCTCACCTATTTTCATAATGGTTGTTTAGTTGTCTTTCTTCTTATCTGTCAGATACGGAAGCAGCTTCTCGGCAATTTTACCGGCGTCAACATGATAGCTCCCAGTGCTTACGGATTGCTTCAGTTCGTCGATACGCTTGCTTTGGTCGGCTTTGCTTGTGCGGCTGTATGATAGCATCTCTTGCGCCTCTGCTGAAATTTGTACCTCATCGATCTGCCGCTTGCGTCCTGCATTCTCAGTCCGCTGCTCGTTCTGCTTCTGATAAGGGTTCATTGCTCCAATTCTCTGTGTTTCATTGATTTTCATTGTAATCCCTCCAAATGTAAGGCAATCATCAGGATCGGCAGGCAGGTGCCGTCCCCTATATATTAAATCAAAGTACAGAGAAGATGTATATTTTACTACGTAAAAAAGCCGATAACTCTGTATAAGAGTATTATCGGCACTTTTGTATAAAAATTTATAGAAGAATGGATATCGTTATTTTCGATCGCGAAGACGGTCCATAATCCGGTAGGCTGCCGCTGCGGAGGAAGGCGGTTTCTCCGGCTCTTCTTTGGCTGTTTGCTGCACATTTGATTTTTTGACATCCGCCAGAAGCCGGGTCTTGCAGTCCAGACACATGTTGCTATCCCGAATGAGCGTTCCGCAAGCCTCGCATGGATAAGATAAATTAGGGGCATCGATGAGAGAGATCCGGCCCTCACGAATGAATTTGGTAATTTGTTTAATCGTAATCCCCGTCTCATCCGACAATTCGTTGATCGTTGTTCCTCTGTTTTTTCGTAAATAATCGGCGCATGTCTGGTATTCCTGATCGATGACTTTAATGCAGGCGGGACATACTTCACGAAAGTTCTTGGCAAACAATTTGCCGCATCGCGGGCAGTTGTCGAGCTCCATGCCTCTTGCCTCCTTCTACAGCACGTACACTTACCTTTATTCTAACTCATAATTTGACAATATTCATCATCTTTTTCAAATGATTGCGTCATCCCCATCTCCCATATAACGGTAATTAACTCAGGACCTGGCTAGTGTCAAAATAAAAATTTCGATTATGCCGTCTGAAGAGCTCCTGCGGTACGCGTCCTGGATCGCATGAGCACAGGCATTGACTGTGCTTCCCGTCGTATAAATATCATCAATGATCATCACCCGGGGTCTATGATTCTGTAAACTTCCCTCCGGACGAATCGATGAAAGCTGAAGCAGCATAGATGTAAAACTATCATGATCCACTGCAAATAGATTCTCGGCATCCTTTATACGGGCGCCCCTGGTTTTGAAGCTTTGCTTGCCGCTATGTCGCGTTCGTCTTAAAATATCGAATACCGGATGTCCGCTGCGTTCTGCCATAATCCTGGCGAGCCGCTCGGCCTGGTTGAACCCGCGTTCAAGAAGACGTTCTTCGCTCACCGGCACGGGAATAAATCCGTTGATGGCAAAAGCTTCCGACCTTCCTGTCATCTCTGTGACCGTCTGTGAATACGCAGTGAAGAGCATCTCTCCGAGCAGCGGCGCAATCGCTTCATGGCCGCGGTATTTATATAAAGCGAGCCATTCTCTTATGAGCGGACTATATCGAACCGCGCTGCGGTTGCATATAAATGCCGTATCCTCGCGGCGCATGCAGTCCGGACAGTGCTCGGGCCGTCCACAAACCGGGCAATGAATATGCCTGATCCACGGTATAGCCTGCTGGCAGTCTCCGCAAAGAGCGGAGAATGGGGCATCCGCCGCACGCCGTGACGCATTGCCGCACATCAGACACTGGCTGGACGATGGTGCCAACAGAGCGGTAATGCTATGAATAGCTTTCGGTAATGTTTGGTGCAGCAGGCTCCAAAAGGATGGCATGGGCTCTGATCCTTACTCCTTCCCTGGTGTAACAAGATAACCGTTTTTTCTTGCGATTCTATTCATTCCTCTGATTTGGGCAATCGCAGACTTCTGAGACTTTGTTCGTGCTGAAGCACAGAAATAGACATGACCTGCCGGGTCATCCTTGGATCGGCCTGCACGTCCTGCCATCTGTACAAGCGAAGCATCGTCGAATAATTTTCCATCGGCGTCAAGAATATAGACATCGCTTTTGGGAACGGTCACACCACGCTCCAAAATGGTCGTTGTAACCAATAAACGAATGCTGCGGTCGCGAAAATGAAGCACTTTGTCGGCACGGTCCCCGTCCTTGGAGGAGGTTCCCTCAATCGCAATGTCGGGAAATAAAGTCTGCAGCTTCCCGACAAGCGGCTGCACGTCACGGATTTGCTGGACGAACATAAAGACCTGAGCGCCCCGCCCAATTGATATTTTCAAAGCTGAGACGAGGAGGTGCGGCAAAGTTCGCTGCCGCAGCAGCTTGCTTACCGGCGGAATCCGGATTAGCTTTGGCACAGGCAGCGGATGCCGGTGAAATCTCACGGGAACACGGACATGCGCCAGGCCTCCAAGCTGTGCAGCACGTCTCAACTGCGCAGGCGGTGTGGCAGAAAGCAGGACTGTTGTTCCACCAGGCTTGCATACATGGCCTGCCGCATATTGAAGCATCGGGTCGTTATGGTAAGGAAAAGCATCGAGTTCGTCGATTACCACCAGATCAAAAGCATGAAAAAAACGAAACAGCTGATGTGTAGTGGCAATCGTCAACTCCCCATATTCCCAGCGCTGTGTACTCCCGCCATATAAGGTAACAACGGTTGTGCCTGGAAAGGCTTTGCGCAGCCTGGGATCCAGTTCAAGCACAACATCGCGCCTTGGTGTCGCAATAAGCGCCCGGCCCCCCTGCTGCAAGCAGGCTTCAATCAGCGGAAAAATCATCTCCGTCTTGCCCGCCCCCGTCACGGCCCACAGCAGGAAGCGTCGCTGCTGGCTGGCTGGCGCAGTGCCTCCAATAAGCCCGGCAATACGCTGAATCCATGTGGTCCGACCAGAAGCATCGCCGCCTTCCATATAACTTAGCGCTGCCGCAGTCGCAGCACTCTGCGCCGGACTCAGGCCCCAGCGTGCAAGCCGGTCATCCGTGCCCCGTGCTTGTGAAAGCGTATGAGGCGCGCCAAACTCAACAGCAGGCCTGACCTCGTCCTCTCTGGCCGCCCGCACCGGAGTGCCGCTGACAAGCAGGCTGCATTCGCGGCTTCGTCCCATGGTCAAGCACGCCTCGCAATAGGCGCACGACTGCCCGCATACTGCGCATGGCGTTCGTCTCATCCGGGCAGCCGTGCTGCCGCAGCGCCGGCATTGAAGCTGTACTCCCGCACCCTTACGCCGCATTGAACGCCATAACGGCTGCGAATCTGAGACTTGCTGGGAAACTGCGCTTTCCAAACCCATCAGACCTTGCAAAGCGGCCAACTGGAGTGCGGGGACAACAGCGTCCCAAGACGCCTGTACGGGCACGCCTTCAGAGATCTCACGGGCATCCGCCGCAATTAGTGCAAGGACTTCGCCGGTAAGAAGCAGCCGACCTTGCACTCTCATGGCGGCGCCGCATGCTTGCCGCGCCAATTCCCGGGCAGCCACCGCGTCCGTGGAAGTGGGGGAATCCGGTGTTCTTATCTCGACGGGTTGTGCCATTGGATGAGCGTGATCCATCTTCATGTCCATCAGCTTTGACTCGCGAATCTGACGTGTCAATTGGCTGATTATTTCCTTCTTGTTAGCCCCCTTGCGGACAGAATCCGGCCAATGTTTTGAAATCCTCTGCGCAAGACCAAGCGGCAGCATATATGGCCAAACAATCAGTTCTATGACCTTTGCCTCAAGCAAGCGCCCGTTCAATTCATTCGCGATAGTATTCATATTCCCATACCCGGAACCCAATAGAATCCCCTTGGTCTCCTGATCGGCCTCATTCCGGAAAGCGGTATCCAGCCAGTAGGCAAAATCAATCTCGGGCGCTATCGACCATGACGCACGGGATTCCTGCCCGGAACTCATTATGTATAAAGTAACTTTCAAAGGCTCCTCCTCCTCCATATCCGGTTATTCCGTGAAACAACCACTTTCAAACTGTCCTAAACCACATAAGTGGGCATCCTAACAGGCAAGCTCCTTCACCAGCCGCATGGAAAAACGATAAAAGCCGCTTGCATTCGTGGTCAGCCAGAAGATATCGCTGATACCGTCACTGATAGCGAAGCGAATCTTCCCTTCAGAATGTATAAATCGAACAAAAAAAGCACACCCGCCAGCTGCCTTGGGGCAGCGGTACGTGTGTGCTTCACTCGTCCGATAATTGTATATAGCTGATTATACCCCGCCCTCCTCTGCGTAAGCAATCCTCATGAATGGTTCTTTTCTTGTCCTCCAGGCTGTCATAGAGGAAGCTTCAACAGCTCCTCAGGTTTTCCCAGATCCACGAGCACCTGCTCTCCTTCATATGGTTCATCGTCCGATACGGCACTGGTGACGGCAGGCTGCATCCCGGCAGCTATGTCCACCTTCATCCCGCTTCTTGCAAATCTCCCCGCAATCTTCAAGGTATCGTCTTCGCTTCCCTGATTGATCACTGTAACCTTTACTTCTTCTCCTGTCCGGTGGGATAGCCGGCGGATTGACCGTATATACCATTCCATCATATGCTGTTCATTCCGGGCGAGCAGGACATAATGCCGCTCAGCTCGTCTCCTTTTCCTCGTGAAGACATAAGCCAGATGCACAGCAGCTGCCGCCAAGGCGTAACAACCGATGATTCCCAGCAAAATCGGGATCAAGGCGGCCACCTCCTTTTTGTGACATCATATGCCGCCAGCAGCCTATAAGTGCGGGACACCAACGGACAAGTCGGATAAAAAGGCCTCTGTACGGGATAGCTGATAAAAAAATGAAAAAAGCTTCCGCCTGATGCGGAAGCTCTTCTCCTTTGTATGTAAAACGTTAATGCTAGAGGGTCACCCAGCCGAACTTGATGGAGTTAATAACCGCTTGCGTCCGGTCGTCAACTTCCATTTTTTGCAAAATGCTGCTGACATGGTTTTTGACCGTCTTTTCACTGATAAACAAATATTCGCCGATCATTTTATTGCTTTTGCCCTCAGCCATCAAGCGAAGCACTTCCGCTTCACGGCGAGTCAGCGGATTATTCTCGCTGGGGACAAATTTCACACCGGCCTCACGGCTTGCCGCAGCGCCGGAAGTCGAACCGATTTCGTCCAGATAAGTCATCCGGCGCAGCTGATTGATCAGCTTGCCCGTCACTTTGGGATGAATGTATGCATAGCCGCTCACGACGGAGCGAATCGCATTCGCTAAGGCCTCCGCCTCCATGTCCTTGAGCAAATAACCGGATGCTCCCTTGCGAAGGGTCTCGAACACGTAGCTCTCATCATCATGAATGGATAAAATAATAACCTTCACATCGGGGAAAATGTCGCGCAGCCGCTCGGTTGCGACAACGCCGTTCTCGATGGGCATATTAATATCCATCAACACAACTTCCGGCTTGTTCTCGTTGCAGAACTCTAGCACCTGTATGCCATCGTTGCATTCGCCAATGACTTCCAAATCATCTTCCATATTAAGGATCCGCTTGAGTCCCTCGCGGAATAGTTGATGATCGTCTGCAATTAATACTTTAATCTTGCGTTTGGCAGTCGTTGCTCTTTGATCCATCGTCAGTTTACTCCTTTCTTTGCTCCGCGTTGATAGGGATATGAATCGTAATTCTTGTTCCCTCGTTGATTGCCGATTCGATCTCCATCCTCCCTTCCAACAGTTCCACTCTTTCACGCATTCCGATCAAACCGAAATGTGCGTTGTCCTTGGTCCGGGATTCAATCAGATCGACATGGAAACCGACGCCATTATCCTTAACGACAATCTTCACCATCTGTGCCTGAAACGTAAATTCAAGCGCGACGAAAGTAGGGTTTGCATGCTTGAAAGCATTGCTATAGGCTTCCTGAACAAGCCGGTACATGCCTGCTTCCATAGCGGAGGGCAATCGCATTTCCTTTCCGATTGTGTCGAATATCGTCCGAATCTTGGTCTTCTCTTCAAAATCCTGGACATACTTGCGAAGGGTCGGGATAAGTCCCAGGTCATCCAAGGCCATTGGGCGCAGATTAAAGATGATTTTACGGATCTCCTCAATTCCCGAGCGAACCTGTCCCTTCAAGTCTATTAATTCTTCTTGTACTAATTGAAATTCCTGCTTTCCCAGCATTCTTTCCGCAATTTCCGTCCTAAGAACTATATTTGCGAGTGATTGTGCGGGACCATCATGAATTTCCCGGGCAATCCGTTTGCGCTCTTCTTCCTGGGCCAAAATAATCTTCAGCCCGATCTGTTGGCGATTTTTGGCGGATTCCAGGATCCGGGTCACCTGATTCAGATCGCCGGACAGATACTCGAGGACGACATTGATCTGGGATCCGATCGACTCGGCCCGTTCAACAGACCGCTCGACATTGCGAACCCGCTTTTGCAAATCATCGCGACGCGCCTTCAAGTAGCTTTCTTTCTCCCGAAAAACCATAAGATCCAGCTGTAATTGGGTAGCCTTCTCATAGGCAATCTTAATGTCCTGCTCTTTAAACCTTACAAAATCACGGCTTACTTCCGTAAGCCGGATCCGGGCCCGACGATAGTCGAGCTCCAGCTTGTCCACTTTATCAATAATTTCAGCTGCTTCTTTAATGACCTGGGTAAGCTCCTGGCCGAGCGAAAAAAGCTCTTTGCGCGCGGATTCGCAAATTTCGTAAATTTGGTATTTACTGTCTTCCATCACAAGAACGGCGTTTTTGATCACGCGATCGATATCGTTAATGCGATAATCCACGTTAGACTCGGCCCACTTTCTTAAAAAATATCTACTTTCTATCATAGCACACAATTACGCAAACGCGTCACTATCATTCGACGGTAATCGTGCCCATTTTGCCATCCCAATTTACGGTAAGTCCTAGTTGTTCCGACACAAGGCGGATTGGGACCAAGGTCCGTCCTGACCGGGTAATTGGGGCTACTTCTGATTCCTTGAGCAGTCCGTTTAGCAGGAATTCCTCGCGTCCGATCCACATTTCCATCAGCTTGTCGCCGCGAAGGACGGATACCCGCTTATTCGCAGGCTCCCACACAACCTGTGCCCCCATCGCTTCGGTAACAAAGCGGAGCGGCAAATACGTGGTGCCTTTAATCACCAGAGGAGCCACATCCAGCTTCATCGCCACTCCTCCAACCTTCGCCGACTTGGAGCCGACCACCAGCTGGATTGTGGTGCGGGGGGGCTCCGCAACCAGTGCCGCATATTGGAAGCTTATATTATCGAACGCTACAGATCCTGCCAATGCCCGCTCATCCTGGCCATCCTCGAGTGAGGCCATATATATCCGTTTAAGCTTCACGGGGTACGCCATCTCGCCAGCCGGAAGATTGACTTTGAGCTGCTTCCAGCCTGTCCAGTCCACCTGTTTGGCAAGCGTCACAAGATGAGCTTTGCCCGTGTTATCAATGAATTCAGCGCGCAGCCAGTTCAGGCTGTTGTCGCCCAGGACATCCAAGGTAATGGCAGACGGTTTGCCCTCCAATGCCTTGCCGGTCGTGTTGAAGACGGCGTAGGCTGCTTTCGTGCCGCTGCCCCCTGTGAAATCATAAGTGAGCTGCAGCGCCTTCGATGCCGCATTTTCGGACAATCCGGCAACCAGGGTCGCAGACCCCACTACAGCATTCGTATTGGAGAAGGTGATTGGGTAGGTCGTCTGCTCGAAATCTTCAAATTTCTTATCCGCTCCGGCAGCCAGAACCGCTACCGAGGAGAAGCCGTCATAACGGGCGATCACATAACCTGCCTTGGCGCCTTCATCAATTGAATTTATGGTCAGTGTACCGTCGCTAATTGTGCCTTTGAAGCCACGGAGCTCCCACTTGATAGAGGAAGCGGGCACCGTCAATTTGCGACCGTCCTTAAGGACTGCCTCAACGGAAATCGTGCCGGTCTTGCCCTGCTCCAGGACCGGCGAACTCACATCGACGCTCATCTGGGCAAGCTGATCGCCGCCGACAATTTCCACTGGAAGCTCGTCGCTGCCGCTGCCGGATTTGACGGTTAATGTTGTTTTTCCCGCTTTTTGAGCTGTATACGTATTTCCCGAGAATGTACCCAGCGTATTGGATGACCTCCAGGTCGGCGTCAGCGTTCCGGGATCGATCGGATTATAGTAGGTATCGTAGGCTTTCATCTCATAGGTGGCCTGCTGACCGATAAAGAGGACGCCGCTCCCACTTGCTTTGATTCCTTTCACCTGTCCCTGCGGGGCTGTCGTAAATACACCCAAGCCGCTTGGAATCAGGCGCTGCACGGTGCCATATTCCGTAGGGAATGTGAGCCCTGCACTGAATTCACCGAGGGGCCGTGTGATCATCGTGGTCGATCCTCCGCCGTCCAGATTCACGCCCCGCCACACACCAAGCTGAACCATCAGCTTCTGAAGCTCGGCAATCGTGACCCCTTCGCTGTTATCGCTGTCTTCAACGGTGATGATATATACCTTGGTGCCATCCTTGCTGTATCCAACGGCAGTACGCGCACGATCGCCTGTGCCGCTGATCCCGCTGATGCTTCTGGAGTAAGCTGACGCTTTGCCATCATCAACCAGGATCGTATGTCCGCCAACCAGCATTTGCAGAGAACCCGGATCATATGTTTTCCCCGTTGTTTGCGAAACAAGGCCGTAAATGGAAGTAACGGGCTGACCTACTTGCAGATGATCCCGCACAAATTCTGCCGCTTTGCCGTGCGTCCGCAAAATATAGCCATTGGCCGGCGGAGTCCCCGGAATCATCGAGTTCTCGGCAATTTGAGTGACAACATTGTCCACTACCAGAACTTCCGTCGGTGTTGTGGAGCTCTCTTTGGCATCAGGGCGGGGAGCCGTCCAGGCACTCGTGTAGATATACATCGCATTCGCATGGCTGTATGTATTCTCCGGTTCGATCGTATAAGAGGCTTTATTGATGCCGGCAAGCGGAAATACCGTGCCATCCGCCGCGGTTACCGTTCCGTTGAAGTCAAACAGGTCAATCATCGGTTTGCGGTCGGCAGTCACCGCGAAGGCGTACATCCCCTTAAGCTTGGAGGGGCTTGCCACCAATGTGCCTCCGAGGACTTCAGCCCCCATGGGCACGCCTTTTCCCGACGTGTTGAAATAGTCCGCGTTCACGCCTGCGACAGCGCCGCTGTTCTTGACCATGTTTCCGGTCGAGGCATAGCCGGTAATCGCACCTGTCTTGCCGTTCATGACATCCAGTTTCACATTGGGATTGGTCAAATCCACCTCTATGACATGGACATTGGACTGCTCGGCGCCCGAGCCTGTTTTATTTGCCCATTTGTAATCCACACGCTTCGCTCCGGAGGTGATCATCTCCTCGTAGACACGCACCAGCTGCTCCTGCGTGCTCTGAGAGGCATTGGCGGACTTTGTATCGGTGGCGGCAGAGGCAACCGCTGGAATTGCTATAGAGAGCGGCTGAGCAAGTATAGAGACACCCAACGTTAAGATAAGTACCTGTTTTTTCGTCAAATTCCGTGTGTTCACGACATTTTTCTTTTTTATTCTATCAAGTTTGCGCATTTCTCCTGCAACTCTCCCATCATAAAAGTCTATTAGCTATAGACTATTACTAGTTGGAAAAAGTTACGCTTGATAGAAGAGTCCTATCAGCGGGCGAAGAACGAAAAGAAAAAGCTATCCGATTCTGGCTCTCGGATAGCTTTTCAGCAATTTTCATAGTATCACTATTATGGTAGAGAGGGTTGGATCAAAGATCCAGGAACTCGGCGTAATCCAACAGACGCTTAACCATAACGGTCGCTTGCGCCCGTGTCGCGTTGGATTTGCCGCCAAAGCTTGTGGAAGACATGCCGTTGATGATGCTTGCCTGAACGGCTTTGGCCACATCGCTTTGTGCCCAGGTGCCGATTTTGTTGGAATCGCTGAATTTCTTCAGCACGGCCGACACATCCTGCGAAAGAACCACCTGTACGCCGGCTGTATTGGATGCCCGGATCATCATCGAAGCCATCTGCTCCCGGGTCACCGGACTGTTTGGCATGAAGGTGCCATCCGGCATGCCCAGTATAATTCCGGCGTTCGCCGCTGCGCCGATATACGCCGCCAGTATCGAGGACGTGTTGACATCCTTGAACTTGGAGGCTCCCTGCTTATCGCCGGACAGACCCAGACCTTTGACGATAAGAACCGCAAACTCTCCACGGGTGATTGATTTATCCGGAGTAAAGGTAGTAGGAGAGGTCCCTTCAACCACATATTTATTCGCCATCAGCAGAATATCGTTTTGTGCCCAATGCTTGTTGATGTCTGAAAAAGCGACCGAGCCTTTTACTACAGTAAAAGCACCGTTGCTTCTGCTATTGAAGGTTACTGTAGATTGCCCATTTTCACTGGTTACTCTGGTAGGCACATAAGACAGCTTATTCGTTACCATATCCATCCAGACAACAGCCACTTCATGTCCGTTCAACGGCATAGTTGATTTCAAAGTCCGGGTTACATAACCGTTCAAGCTGTCCACTTTTTTCGTCAGGGCTCCATTGGTAACCGTAAGATCGAAGTTGACCGGACTTATCATCATCTGGGCCTTGCTCGCATTTAACGCTGTGGTAAGCGGCGAAGCCATGTTTGTGGCGCTGGTATCGATGGATATGACAAGCTGTCCTGCAGCACCGGCTGCATTCAACAATTTTGCCAGCTCTGTTAAATCCAGTGCACTAAGTGGAATCTCGTAGGTAGCACCTTTATATACAACTGCGACAGAAGCGTTGGAGGCAGCTTTTTTGGCTTCCTCCAATCCTCCCAGCGGCACAGAAACCATGGCGGCATTCTCGCTGTCCGGAACAACGAACACGACTCTTGGCGCCATTCCGCTGACTGTCCGTATCGTGGAGAAGGCTCTCGTAATCTTCTCCGATGTGATGGTATAAAGATGGGTTGATTGCCCAGCAGGAGAAACAGCGGTTGTGACGGCGGCGGCAGATGTCTTGATGGCTATTCCGCCGCCCTGGGCTTCTTCGAAATCCCCTGAAGTATTATCCGCCCAGGTTGTCTGGTTCGCTGCATTGATATCTGTAAACGATACTGCTTCCACACCGGAGGTGGAACGCAGTATCGTTCCTGTGGCCGTATAGCTTACCGTAATCGTATCGCCGATGGCCACAGGCGTGAACAGCGTAAGTGTAACAGCGGCGCCGTTTATTGCAATTGAAGATACCGGACGAGTCGTATTATTCACTTTAACCGTAAATTGAGTGGATGAAGGAAGATAAGACGCATTCAGCGTTGTCGAAAAGGTGACCGTGATCGTGCTTGCTTTGGCTAATACTCCACTAAGAGATATGGAGGCGGCCGATGACCCATTCCCTCCATTTGCAAGCTGTCCATTGAAGATGGCAGCGGCATTTCCGCTCATATCGGTTAATGCCGGTGAGCCCCCGGAGTAGGATACGTTCACATTGTCTGTTGTCTCCGTCGCAGAAGCCAAGGTGAGAACGACCTGAGGCCCTGAGATATTGATTGACGTTACCGCTCGCGCTGTCCCGTTAACCAGGACTTTAAAAGCCCTTGTCGGCGGCTTCATTGCCGGGTTCATGGTCTCATTGTAGGTCAGAGTTACGAGATTACCCGCAGCAGCTGTACTCTGCAGAACCGGAGGAAGGGTATCCTGCCCGTTCTGAATATAGAAGCTGCTAAAGGAAGGAACAGCATTCCCCGCCAAATCCTTCAACGCATAGGTTGAAGCGTAATAAGACAAAGTTACAGTCTCCGTGCTCGCTGCCGGACTGCCGTTAAACGTGATAAATACAATATTGCCGCTTCCTGATACCTGTGTAACCGTACGTGTAGAGCTTCCAATGGCTGCCGAGAACTGGCTGTAGGCGCCCGAATTAACAGCAGCCAGGTTCTCGCTGAAGGTCAGAATAATCGTATTGCCGTTAATTGTACCGCTGAGCTGTCTGGGCACGGTTGTGTCGGGATTATTGGAAACATCCCGGCCTGAGAAATTCGCAGCGGCTGTACCGCCTGTAGATTTAATCGGCCTCTCGCCTGCCGAATACGATACTTTGATCAGCTGTCCAGAGACCAGTGTCCCCTGCAGGGTCAGCACGACCGTCTGGCCGCTGACCTGTACATTCGTCACCGGTCTGGAAGCCGCGTTAACGGTAACATAGAAGTTGGCTGGAACGGGTACTGAGTTTGGATCAAGTGTATTATTGAAGGTGAGTACAATCTGATTTGTACCCAGCACCTCCGCTTTTGATACAGAGGGAGCGCCTGTAGAGGAGCTGGCTGTTTTGAATGTCCACTGATACTGATTCAGGATCCCGTCAAATTTATTTCCCGCCAAATCTGTAACCGTATCGCTTGCAATCTCCACAAAATAGTTCGTGTTAGCAGTCATTGCACTCTCTGGCGCTATAATCAGCTTCCGATTGTTTTGCGGATCAACGGATAGTTTCGTGGTTACCGTGTTTTCGTTGGCGCTGCCCGAATTGCGTTTTATCTTGACCGACGGAGCTGATCCGAGTTGAATCGGCTCGGTGAACAGCAGCTCCAGATTTACGCCGGACAAAGCTACTGCGGATTCATTATTAGGAGGAAGAAGGGTGACGATCGAAGGCTTCTCCGTATCCTGCGTCACGATAAATTGCCAATCGGTTGTTCCGCTTATTCCGGTAAAATAATTTCCTTTCAAATCGCGAAACGCCTGTCCGCCAATTTGTACATAATAAGAAGTATTATTCACAAAAACAAGACTGGTATCCTTAACCGTGATCTTGGACGTTCCTCCGCCGCTGACTTTATCTGAAGTAACCGGGATTGTTGCAAACACAGCATTGTTGGCTGCATTCTTGATGATGATGCTGCCCGAACCCTGATAGACCGGCTCACTAAAGTTCATTTCCATGTCCAGCGTGGTCGTTGTCTGCGTATTGAGAGGCTTCCGGTCTCCAACCAGCGTTGGCGGTGTCGTATCATTGCCGGCATCCGTTGTAAAGTTCCAGACTGACGCATCCGAAATGCCTTCATAAAGAAGTCCCGGATTACCGGTGTCCTTGAAGGCGCCGGAATCGATCAGCACATAATAGCCGGAACTGCCCAAGAGATCCTCCTGCGGATTAATCGTCACCGAGCCGCCGCTGACGCTTACCAGTGACGAATTGACGCTGATCGTTTGAACCGTGCTGTTATCTGAGATTTTGTTGATTCTGATATTTCCCGTATTCGCAGCTATGTTGACAGGAAAATTCATGATCAGATTACTCGCAATTCCCACAGAAAATGCGTTGTCAGCAGGCTGCAGGGAAGGAATTCCGAGAGGCGGAGCCGTCGTTGTAAATCGCCATTGTCCCGAGCTGACGCCCGCAAAACTATTGCCCGAGGCATCTTGAAAAGCACCGCTTGGAATGGTCACTTCATATGTGCTGCTTGGCCGCAGCGTAGTGCCAAGCTGCACAGTAATATTCGGGGACGCGCTTCCTGTCACGCTGCCCGAAACAACTCCAATCGATTGGCTGTCTCCGGATTGGTTGACATTGCTGATTTGAATATTGCCACTGGCCGCATAAACAGCCTTATTGAAGGATAATACAAGTGTTGTACCAATACTTGCAGATGCGCCATTTCCAGGGGATACAGACGTTAGGGCCGGAGGCGATGTGTCTGCTGTTGAAATTGTTGTGAAATTCCAGGCGGCTGTGCTTGTAAGCCCTGCAAAATTGGCATTATTGCCTTCATTCCGGAAGGCTCCTGCATCAATATACACATAATAGCTCATATTTGCCTCGAAGGATTTGCTTGGTGTTATGGTGACAACATTCCTGGACGCCCCTATTTGCACATGGCTGTCCGAAGATACGATATACGATTCAAAAAGCGTATTATCACTAAGCTTTCGAATCGATATGGCAGCCGATCCCGTTCCTTTTGCCACATTCTCATCAAAGGTCAACACCAATTTTTCACTTAACTGTACATTGGTTGCTCCGGCTGAAGGAGACTTACTCAGTACCTCCGGCCCTCCGGATGCGGCTGAAGCTGCGGATGGACCAGCCATAACCGATCCAAATCCGATTTGTACAACGAATATCATTACAGTTAAACAAAATAGCCAGCTACGATTTCGAACCAACTTTACCACTCCCCAATAGAAGACACTCGTATTATCTTTTTCGGTCAAGTACACCTTGAAATGAAGACTTTTAATGATTTTCAAGAATAAAGGGACTATACTCGCCTGCGGCAATCTCCATGTTGTTCGAATCCAGCCCTTCAAAAAAACGGATATGCCAATAAGTCAACAGAAAAAAACCGCCCCCAGCAATAAGGAGCGGCTTGTATTTGATCGATTATTTATTAAAGAGTACAGGTTGGTCCGGGAGGATAAAAATTTAAGCCAAGCCATCAGCTTTAAGCTGCTCGGCCTTGTCTACATTCTCCCACGGCAGCTCGATATCTGTACGGCCAAAATGACCGTAAGCAGCCGTTTTACCATAAATGGGACGACGAAGATCAAGCATTTTGATAATGCCTGCGGGACGAAGATCAAAATTCTTCTTGATGACTTCAACCAGCTTTTCTTCGCTGACTATACCTGTTCCATAGGTATCCACATTGATGGATACCGGGTTGGCCACGCCGATAGCATAGGCGAGTTGAATCTCGCATTTGTCCGCAAGTCCTGCAGCAACTAGATTCTTCGCTACATAACGAGCGGCGTAAGCTGCGGAACGGTCAACCTTTGTCGGATCCTTACCGGAGAACGCCCCGCCGCCATGACGAGCGTAACCGCCATACGTATCCACGATTATTTTGCGGCCTGTCAGACCGGCATCCCCTTGAGGACCGCCAATAACGAAACGGCCTGTCGGATTGATAAAATATTTGGTTTCTTCATCCAGCCACTCCACCGGCACAACCGGCTTGATGACATGCTCGCGGATATCGGATTGAATTTGTTCGAGCGAAATTTCCTCAGCATGCTGTGTCGAGACAACGATGGTATCCACTCGTTTCGGCTTGCCATCCACATATTCGATGGTAACCTGAGTTTTGCCGTCCGGACGCAGGTAGTCCAGTTTGCCATTCTTGCGCACTTCGGACAATTGACGGGCAATCCGGTGCGACAAGGCGATCGGAAGCGGCATCAGTTCCGGAGTTTCGTTAGTTGCAAAACCGAACATCAAGCCTTGATCGCCTGCGCCGATATCTTCGTTCTCCAAGAGCATATCCTTGCCGTCACGCGACTCCAGCGCAGCGTTAACGCCTTGGGCAATGTCTGCGGATTGCTCATTGAGCGAGGTTAATACGGCGCATGTACTGGCATCAAAACCATATTTGGCACGCGTGTAGCCGATATCTTTGATCGTACGGCGTACGATAGCCGGAATATCAACATAATCCGCCCTGCTGCTGATTTCACCAATTACAAGTACCAGACCGGTTGCAACCGAAACCTCACAAGCTACGCGGGCATATGGATCTACCTCCAGAAAAGCATCCAATACCGCATCCGAGATTTGATCGCAAATTTTATCGGGATGTCCTTCTGTAACGGATTCCGATGTAAACAAATGACTGCCTTTAAGCGACATTCAATATCAACCTCCTGCAACATAATAAGTTAAGTATCCATTCGAAGAAATGTTATCGTTATGCGAAAAACCGCTGACGCGGCCTTAAAATCGCGCATGGCTGAAATATTCAATTTCTTCTTTCAAAATATGAAAAGTATAAATGACTACTTTATTATATTTTGAATAAAACAGCAGTCGAATCGAGATTATAAAGAAATCAAGGTCACGTCAAATCTAACGTTGAACGTCCCGATTTAAGAAGAAATGGCTATCGGCACCATACTTCATAAGACCATCTTTCTCTAAATACTCAGAGAAAAGCCAAATGAAAATCCACACTTTCCTTTGGTTCAAAAAATGAACCTTTTCCAAGTGGAAAAGGTCTGGAATGACAAGTCTCTAGAACAGTATGATACCGAAACTGTCGCTTTGTGTCAATGGTTGTAAGTTTATTTACAATCCGTTCAGAGCTTGCTCTGCCTTCTGAATGAGCTGACGGGTCATCGAGCCTCCAACCGACCCGGCATCCCTGGTAGCCAGCTGTGACCAAGGCACGCTGTCTGAAGACGATGCCTGGCCGATACCGCCTAACTCGGTTGCAAACTCGGTATGACCCAAGCGATCCGCCGAAAGCAGGCCTATCGTTAATCCCAGCTCAGCTGCTATTTCATATTTCATTTGTTCAAGAGCAGCTCTGCTTTCTTTTACCAACACTTTATTAGAAGAACGTTTTGCCATCGTCTAAGCACCTCCAAAGTTTTAAAAAAGGATATGGCTTTATTGTGCCTCCATCCTTAAGCTTTGACGCGCTAAACAATTTGTCAGGACTTGCAAATGTTACTTGCCTTGGTCATCCAACACTTTAATTTCGTAGCCGCCCATTACCATGACCGTGAGGCTGTACTTTTGCCCTGGCTCAGGTAGTATGCCCCGTCCGCCGCGTGGAAACATAATAAGGTGATTGTTAAGTACGCGGCTGCCGCTCTTTATGTCTGCTCCGTCCGTTACATCAGCGATACCATTCGAATCAGGACTGTAAGCGATCGCTTTACCGGCCCTCACAACCATTTGTGCGCCATCCTTGGCGATGAGTGTTTTTCCAACAGGTACTGTAACAATATTGGTTGTGTTTGTGTTATTGGCTTCTCCCGGTTCTTGTTCCTCTGGAACTGGCTTATCCTCTGAAGCGGTGCCGCCACTATTTGAACTCCCACCACTTAATGCGGCAATTTTCTGATCCACGTAGCTTTTTGTTACTACCGGGTCATCCACACTGCCAGGTGTAACCGCAGTCACATCACCTTCGGCCATTGACGGCCACTGAAAACCCGCCCATAATCCGGCACCAATTACAACGGCTGCCGCTGTTAGTTTCCATCCTTTGTATCGCAATATCATTAATCTCCTTTCTACTTGAAGGTCCCCAGCTGCATTTGCATTTACAATCAATCATCTCAATTATTCTCATTTTTTCAACATCCGTGCTGCAACTAAGCTTGACTAAGCTAGTTATCTCTCATGTCAGTTTACTAGATTTCAAGTGTTTCTTCCACGCAAAAGGAAGAAAAACCCCGCACTGGTCCGTTTGACCCGTACGGGGTTCGCTGCTGTTATTCGGAAGGAGTAAACCATTTTAAATCTTTTGTTGCAATCAGCAGCTTGGTATTTTGGAAGACATCATACACATTCAGGGTATAGTCTTCATATTTCTGAACATTCGCCTGGATATCTTTATCCGCGAAAATGATGGTAAGAGGTGTGCTCTCCGCCGCTTCTTTCAGAAGCTCTTCATCGGTTCCTGCCGTTCCCAATGCAAATTGTTTAGAATAGGTCGTTTTCAACGTGTCTTTATTAACAAATTCAAACATCAATTTATGATCGCCGGCAATGTAATCATATTGCTTGTCTTTGGACAAATTATAGTCGAACATCATCTTCAAGCCCTGCACATCGTATTCACCCGCTACATTCAAGTAAGCATTAACGTGGTGAATATCCAGCGTATAGCCGCCAAACGTAATGCCTGTGAGACCTTGCTTCGTGCCTTGAGCATCCGTTCCGCTTAATGTGTAGGAGACAGGCTTCACAATAACAGGGATTTGAGTGGGCGAGCCTGTTCCGGTTCCTCCGGTGCCAGCACCCGTACCTGCGCCACCTCCCGTACCGCCTCCTGTATCCGGAGGAGATCCAGTGTCATTAGTAGCCACGAGAGACTGTCCAATAATGAATTGATAGGAAGTTGTGTCAAAATTTTTGGAAACCTGAGCCCATGCTGAGACCAGCGCTTTGCCATTTGGTGAAAGCTTCTCCTTCACCTCTGCAAACTGTACAGGTACGATGACGCCATTCTTATCCTGAATGTAACCACCCAAGTTAGCAATTAGCGCAGCTCGCGTCTCTTTATTGACAGCTTCCAGTTCTACATAGAAATTATTTTTCTGCTCACCGGCAAATACAGCCGAACGGGTAACTTTGACCGAAGCACGTTTTCCGACACTTGTGACATCATAAGGCACGTCAATATTGCGTACCGGAGTTTCGCTAAGCGTCTGGCCAGAGAATTGATAAAGCTGCTTGCCTTCTTTATCCTGTACCGGTTCTGTACTTACGAATGTAATTTTATCGATTGCGGTTGTATAAGGAATTTCTGAATATACGACTTCCTCATAGGATGCGCCTGGAGCAATTGTAACCGATTCATCAAGCCCGACAGCCTTTTGTTCAGTGCCTATTTTGACACCGTTCACCATAAAATAACCGCTAAGTGAAGGAACCTGCTTGCTTACATCGCTATTGTTTGTGATCGTCAGATTAGCCATCAGAACATCATTGTCTTCCAGCGGCGAACGTGCAACAGAATCGAGTTTAACGGTGTAATCGTTATAAGCAAATGAGCTTTGCAGCGATCCCTGCTGTGATGTCGATTTGAGATAGTAACTGCCGATAATATACGACTTTTCTTTCTCAGTGGCAGTTGTTTTTACGAGCAGCTGCGATGATTCCGGCTTGATCGTGGATGGGATTTCCCCGGTCAATGTAACCACCTTGTCGATCTTCGGCAGAAGCACACCATTTTCCTCTTTGGTAAACGTTAACGGATAGCTTGTTCCGGATGAGGTTACGAGAAAATAATCCAGATTCGGGTTGGCAATCGATGCGGTCCCCGTATTCGTCAATGTATAATCAATTGATACCTGGTTCTTATCCGATCCTTGTGTGAGAAAGGCAGAAGCTGTTTTCGTATTGATTGGTGTTCCATCCATGTAGAACATTCGAGTCGCTCCAGCGGGCGTTACAGCAGCGGCTTTGGTCGCAGGTAGAGCGAACACGCCGGAAGGCAGCTGAACCTTGGATACATCATCATTCAGTGATGCAATAAAGGAGAGCGGTTTATCAGCCACAACAAGCGGTAACGTCGCATGCAGGGTAACGATTTTGCGTTCTTTTGGCTGAATGGAGGCTCCTTCCAAGTTGGAGCTCACATTATAGACGGACATGCTATCTGTTTGAATGAAGAAATTCATTTTAGACAAATCCGCCGATTGAAGACCGACATTTTCCAGAAGGAAATTGATGGTCAAGTAAGCATTATTGGCATCCTTTGTTATGTAGGACTGTTTGATAGCGCTTCTGATTTTATTGTTGTTATAGAGCATAACCGTATCCTTGAAGGCAGGAATCTGATCGGTCGTATTCGCTGGATATTGAATCATTCCCAGTCTGCGCTCGTAATTCGCTACGGAAAAATCCCATTTGACAACTTCAAAAGTAAGATCTGAAATCTTTGTTTGGTTATCTACAACGGTGTAGTACGTCAAGTATTGCGTGGACTTCGGAGCGACCGTTGTTTTTGTTTTATCCGCTTCCGTAATGGTCGATTTAAAGGACTTGCCTGATTTTGTCTTCACTCGAAGCCAATAATCAATAAGATCCAATTGGGTGGAACCATTATTCGTAATCGCTACGGAAAAAGCCAGCACCTTTCCTTTTTCCTGCATTAAGAAATGAGCATCACGAATATTCAAATAGCTGGAGCCGGTCAGTTTTACAATTTTGGATGATATCGCCGATTGGGCTGCTGCTGATACTGAAGCCGCTGGCAATATCAGATTAGGTGTGAGTAAGGACGATGCCGTTAATGTCACGACACCATATTTGATCCATTTTGAATTCACGTTCATTCCTCCTGTTTCTGTATATTCTATTAGACGCTTGACAGCTTTACTTTGTTTCGTCCTTTCGATAAAGTTTTATAGTTTCACTATACAGAATCAAAATGAAATGAATGTGAAGCGCTTGGATCAAGTTCAAAAAAAAACAAAAAACAGGCGAGGACTTCCTCGCCTGTTTCTGTTAAAAAGGTATTAATTAAGGATTAACTACGATAGTAGCTGTGTCTTGTGTTCCGTTAGACGAAACAAAAGTCAATGTTGCGCTACCTTTTGCAATACCTTTTACATTCAAACCATCAACAGTAGCAACTTTAGTGTCACTGGAAAGGATTGAGAATGTTCCTGGTAGAACAACTCCATATTGGTCTTTTACAGTTACAGCAACTGTTGTAGTACCACCAACAGTAGTTGTGTACTCGTCAGCGCCGAATTCAACTGTTTTAACAACTGGTGCATCTTCGGAAACTGTTACTTCTTGTTCAGCAACTTTCGAGCCGTTGAAGTAAGCAGAAACTACCGATTTACCAGCTTTCAAACCGTATACGGATGATTTATCAGAGCTTACTTTAAGAATATCTTCATTAACACTGGTCACAAAGGTTGGAGTGCTTGAGAGCAATGCAACAGTTGTGCCACTAGCCGTTTTACCAATCAGTTTAACCGCTTTTTTATAAGCGTTGCCGTCGTCGGCTGCACTTGATTTACCGTATACAGTACCAACGGTATCAATTGCGTAAGTTTTGATATCGCTGGAAGCGACAACGTTCACTGTAAACGTGTATTTGCTGATTTCTTTATTACGGTTAGCAGGCACTGCATTATTGCTGTTTGCAGAGCTAGTTACTGTAATTGTTGCAGAACCAGCTTTGACGCCAACCAATTTACCATTTTCGTACTTAACAATACCTTCGTTCGAGCTCGAAACATTGTAAGTATTTGCAGTTACGTTCGAAACTCGGCCCAAGCTATCAACGATCGTGATGTTATCTGTATCAAATGCATTGCTTGCACCCTCTTCATAGGTCGTAGCAACATCTTTAATACCGTTGATTGCCGTGAAGTACGTTGGTTCTTGAATTGTTACTGGAACAGTTGTTGTTTGTGGTACTCCATTCACATAAACGATGACAGTAGAAGAACCTGATTGTGTGAATGTGAATTCCAATTCACCTTTAGCATTGATTGTTGGTTGATTGGAAGGGCTAAGACCTAAACCAGCAAATGTGATATTTGTAAGTTTAAGATCCTTACCAGCAATCGCAGCGCCGTAGGTATCAACCGCTGTGAATGGGAAAGCAATTTTCTCATTTACAACAACTGGTTTGCTAGGAAGTCCAAGTTGGAACTCTTTAGCAGTTGCAGCTGCATTAACTACAAAAGATGTTTGAGCAGTTGCGCCAGTCGCACCATTCGTTACTGTAATATATACAGTTTCAGATGGAAGTGCATTAGCTAAGTTTGCTCCAGTATTAAAGTGAATAACGCCGTCAGTGTCAACTGCCAGATTAGTAATCAGAGCTGGGTTGCTGACGAAGAAATACAATCCTTCGTATTCAAATGAAGTGCGTTTGTCAGGGTTAATATCAGTCTTATTCGGCAATTTAATTGTTTGACCATTTTGGTCAATCAACGTCAAAGGCAGAACCAAACCAGTTTGATTTACAGAAATACGAGCTGAATCTTTCAGCGGTTGTACATCAGTAAATTTAATCGACGTAGCAGCGCTGCCGTTGATAACTTTCAGGTCTTTTCTAACAGTCAATCCAGTTTGTGGATACACTGCATTAACGGAGATTGTATCGCCGATAACAGCATCGTTAGCTGATGACAGGTCTAGAGTGTTACCTGCAGGCAATGCTTTACCTTTTGTTAAGTTCCACGAAGTAATTTGTGGAGTTGCCACCATTTCTTCGTTAAACTGATTGTAGAGCTTAACGCCCAGACTTTGATTAGCTTTTGCTTGAAGAGCTGGTGCAGTGATGTCAAGTTTCGTTGCAGCCTCAGCAACTACTTTAACACTAAGTGCAGGGCTGTCTTTAACAGTCACTGTGTAATCACCAACTGGCAGATAAGCAAGAGACAGAACAACTGACTTACCATCTTCTGCGTACGTAGGTGTTACAGGGTAAGTACTCAGAGTGTTTTTCAGCTCATAAGTCAAGCTTGTTTTGTTAGCTTCTGTAACTGGTTGGTTAAAGCTAACTGTGATTTTCTTAGCGCCTGTTTGTTTTGCTTCAGTTGCTTGAAGAACATCCAGTTTAACTGTAACTTCGTAAGTTTTGCCGTTGTACTCAACGGAAACTTTCGTATCTTGACCAGCTACAAGAGCAGTATCAAGAGTTTTCTTAACAACTTGATCGTCGGAGAAGGTTACTTCAATGTTCTTGTCATCGATAACTTTCGTCGATTTAACAGTTACAAGGTTAGTACCGCTCTCTACCAGGTCGTAAGTAACGTTAACGAGCATTTCGCGCGTTGCGTTTGTTTTGTACGAAGGAAGTTCAGCAATCAGACCTGCTTGAATTGCTGCAGCTACATAGCCTTTAGCCCAAGCGGATACTGCACCGGATACTGCTGCATCGGATTGCTCCAAGCCAGCAACTTCGTCTGCTACTTTAGCAACTTGCTCGATTGTGACTTTGCCGGACGGGCCAAATTTGCCGCCGCCAAGACCTTCCATGATGCCATCAGCCGTTACAGCGCCGATAAAGCCTTTAGCCCAGTGAGTAGCGGATACATCGCTGTATACATTAGCTGCACTTGCGTTTTCTGTAAGGTTGGAGATTTTGCTAAGTACTTTTGCAAATTCTGCGCGAGTCATTTCGTTTTCAAGACCAGCGCCGCCCCCTGGATAACCTTCAAATACACCCAGTTCTTTCAGAGCGTTGAATTTCTCAAGTGCTGTCAGGTCTTTCTGCTCGTCAGCAGCAAATGCCGCGGAAGCGAACATCGAGAAAGCCATAGCACCGGCTACAATTACAGCTAAACTTTTTTTCATAACCTTTTTTTCTCCTCCTCTTAAATCCTTCGGTTGTTGAGAGTTGTGTTTGTAATATTGTTTGCCCGTTTCACTCATCTGTTGATTCACCCCCTTTCCAGAGTAGAGCACAATTCATATAAATGATGTCTGCAAGCATTAGGCGTTCCTTGTAGGAACATGTCGCAGAAACTTGTAAACTGATGAACGCAAGAAAATTTTGGTAGAGTCCCTCTGCCACTATAACATTATACAATGGGTCAATACTAGCGTAAAGAGGAATCTGTGAATATGTTCCAAAGTATTCTCCACCGGTTGTTGTCGGTGTTTGCGTCTCGTTCATGTAATTAAACGCAGCAGGTTTTAAAAAGTTGCGATACCGGAAAAAAATTTTCAAAATAATTTCATTCGGCATCTGCTTAGACATATCGTTTGGTGACGTATTATGTAGAAGTCTCCCTGCTTTCGCACATTGGTAAGTATAGCTTGAATACCCTGTTTCCGTCGATATCAAACATTTCCCATTCTAATGAGAGTTTGCCGCATACGTATTATGTCATTGTTGTAGTGGTCCTTATAACGGAATCAAGGCTGCCTGGCAATCCAGACAGCCTTGATTAGCTTTAATTAAGTTAATTTAGGTAAACGTTTCGTATCAGCAAGAAGCTTTCCGACGATAATGGATGCATCTGAGCGAAGCAGATTAGATTGCGGTTCAAATACATAACCTTTTTTCAAATCAGTTGCATCAACCGGTGAACCCTGAATATATCCTTTATTCGCCACAGCGAGCACAGACGCTTTGGCATAGTAACTGATATCGCCATAATCCTTAAATGTTTTCTGCAAAGCTTTATCGATCTTCGCTGGATCCGTTTCAAGCTTGAGATCCAGAGCGCGAGCTATAAATACAGCTGCATCTGCCCGGCTTAGATTAGCATTCGGTTCGAAGGTACGAGGCTGCGTTCCCCGGATTAACCCTTCTCTAGCCGCTGTTTCAATATAACTATAATCCCATAATGCATCCTGATTAATGATTGGCGCAACATCATCGAAATGCGGTTTGCTAAGTTCGTAGTTAAGCGGAATATCCAATGCTTTTACCATCATACGGGTAAATTCTCCGCGCGCCGTATACATGTCAGCTCCAAAGTCATCAAAATTTGCTGCGTTCATGACACCTTTGGAGAAGATAGCCTCCATATAATTTCTGGCGTATGGATGATTGGTAATGTCAGAGAATGAGTAAACCATTTTGGCAACAACATAATATCCAAACTGATCAAAAGGAACGGTAATGGTATTTTTCTTGGTATCCACAACACCGCCAAGATTCACCCAGAACTTGTTTTTCACATCATAACGGAACACCGTGATGATCGTTCCTGTTGTATCGCGAATACTTGGATCAAATGCCAATGTCAAGCTTCCGCGCTTGGATGATACAAGTTCACGATCATCCGGCCTGTCATCATAAGTTGGTATTTTAGTACCGCCTGGACCTTTGGCTCCTGGATATTGATATGGATCCACACCCATTGTTAGGGGGTCGTAGCCAGGTGTTGTCAAGTCATCCGCCAATCCGGCATCTACCCAGAAAACAGGACTTGATTTGGAGAAACGGGTTGGGAAGGAAACTTTAAATCTTGTCCCAAAGTTCTGCATAATCAAGTCAAAGTCTGCTGGCGGATTGTCATACTCGCGACGGTCAACCACGCCATCTTCCGGATTGGCAATTGCAAACAGCAGTTTATGGCCGGAGAAAACCTGGTTCTTGAAATTGCTTGGCACATTGAAATCACGTCGGATGAGGGCTGCACCTTTAGGGAAAGTAAGCGTTAAAGCTCCTTCAAAAACCTTGTTGGAGCTTTTCATATCGTCCAGAATTTCAGCACCGGGTATATTCGTTGGTGTGTATGTCACATTTATAAAGCTGGTGATTTTATCACTTGCATTCTCGATGGTGAAGCTAATTTTGTTCACACCGGCTTTGAGCCCGGTAACCGTTGATTTGAATGCATTCGGATAATCCAATTCGTCCGTGATAACGCCATCGTTATTGTAATCATATTCGAACTTCTCAGCTGCTATTTTATTAATTGTAACTTTATCAGCGCCTCTGGCATTGATAATCACATCAACAAAGTTTTTATTAACGATACCTTCAGCTGGCAGGTATGGACGTAAAACCTTGTATGGAAGCGTCGTTGGATCAACTTCCATGCGGTAGGTTGCTTTGGGACCGGTTGTACCGCTGTTATAAACATTAAACAGATAAACGCTCGAGCTGCCATCAGCATTAAGCTCCTGCCTCTTCAGAATAAAAGAGAACTGCTGGTTAGCCAGATTATACTGCACAACCAGATCGCCATTAATGGTTGCATTCGCTGGGTAGATGCCTACTGGCGTATCCCCATTAACAACCATAAAAGGGTCAGAGAGCTTCCATTGAATATCATTTGCAAGCGATGCTCCACTGATATTCAGGATATAATCGTCGGCAGGTCTATGACCATTACTATTCGGTACTCGAAGAGTATCCATCTTGCTTTTAACTGATCCCGAATTGTTTGTTGGATCATAGGTTTCACCAAGATCAATAAAATCAAAAGTTCCAAATATGTTCATATAAGGCTCTGTTGTTGTATAAATCGATCCCTGCTTAGGGAACTTCGGATCATTTGCGAGCGGTTTAGGATCTGTCACTGCACCATCGTATGTAAAAGGATAGACACCTGATGCTTGAGCCGGAATTACCGGTAAGTTGGTTGGCACGATGTTTACTTTTACAGTTTTTTCATAGTAGCTTGTTGTGCCTTGGAATACGAATTTGATTATATTTTCCCCACTGAACATTGCGTTAAATGCAGCAGTTGGATCGGAAGCCAATATAAAATGGGTGTCATGTTCCCCATCAACTGGGTCCAGAGCAAATGGAACATTATTAATGTAGAAGTAAACCGTACGTGGTCCAGTTGTTGTACCAGCTTCATATCGGATTTCATCTGTATTGTTAATATTCTGTAGCTCACCTCTAAACAATCCCAGCTTCGAATTGTCTGGATTAGCATTCGCTGTTGTACCAATAATTTCAGCTACACGATCCCCCAGCACTTTGGTGGAATCATCATAAATCGTCATTGTATCATAAATTTTGTTGTAGCTTGCGAATGGTCCGAATAACAGTGTGAATTTGGCAGTCGATTCTGCTCCTGTAGCGACTTTCATAAAGATCGTCTGAGTGCCCTCAAATGGCATTTTTGCAAACTCCAGCACAATGCGCCGGAATGAAACCGATTGCCCGTCAACCATTTTGGTGACGATCGTATTAGATTTCTCCACACCAAATGAATCTGCAGTCGGGGTCGATGATGTGTCTTTTTTGTTGCCATATAGATCCTGAATTTTCGTGATTATAAGATCATCACTATTAGCAGCATCGGGGTTCCCAATTAATACTTCCACCCCGATCGGAAGCCCGTAGATGCTTTTTCCCTCAAGAGGGACACCTTCTATTCCTTCAAAGGTTGTTGGTTTATAGCCAGGCAAATAATTGATTTGGCTGATGAATGGCGTATCTCCATTGCGGAGCGAGAAATATAAAGCGTCTGTCCCCTGCTGGATATCCGTCGACCCCACATGCCGATTGTATTCATTATCCGCAGTCAGTTTGACATTGTATAATTGGTCAAATGACATCCCTGATGCAGGGCCAAGATCAATTTGATATTCATAAATAAAGAAGCTGTCTGTTTCCAGCGGTGTGCCTACCACTGACACAGAAGATATATCACCTGTGATATCCGTATAAGTTCCTGCGGTTGTCAGCTTGATACCTGCTTTCAGTGAGCTGAGAGCATTTGGATCCCCCCCTATCGAAGCAATCGGATTCGGGTGCGGCAGCATAACTGTAGTGGGAGGGGTTCCACTAGTAACTTCGTATCGGCTGTTTGGGACTATAACCTTACCGGTAATCGTGAGCTCATTATTCTCGTCGATTACCAGATTCGGACTATATTCCATCTCTCCCGTATCAATCGTGCCCGTTGGTGAAGCGGGATCTGTCGTTTCATTGATATTTACATCGTAGAAGGTTACGTTGCCATTATAAAAGGCGATTTCACGTGTTGTCTGGATAATCTGGGTGCCATTCGCTATTTTGAAGGTAACCAGGTTTTTTCCTTTTTTAAGATTGATCGGTGCTGCGGCGAATGTATTGTCATTCGTATTATTAACCGAATAGGTTTTGCTGCTGCCATTAACAACAACCGTCACTTGCTGCGCATTTGGGGCTTTACCCGTGATGCTGATATCAGCCGTGTTGAGACCTTTTGAAGCATTGGACTGCACGACAGTCGTCCCGTTCTCGATAATCGGATACTGATTACCATCCAGACTTGCTGTTAAGTCATACAGCATTGGGCCATTGCGGTATTCAACAAAAATGGAGTTTGTTACTTCCCCGCCGCCCTGCGTACCTTTAAACGTAATCTTGTTCAGACCAGGAAAGAGTTGTACGTTGAATATCTGGATACTGAACCCGTTAAGGGAAACATTACTTGTTAAGTTTTCGCGTTCGCTGCCAACTTCTTCGGTCGAAGGATTGACAATTTGATAGACGTTATAAGAAATAGACGACGGATCTACGTTGTTAATCGTTCCTTGCAATGTGACACGCTCGTCTGTTGTAATACGCGGTGAACCGATCTGATCGCTCTCTGACGGGAATGTAAAATTCCCTGTCGCTGCTTCTGCCGTCTTAACGCTGCTCATAGGCAGTAGTGAAATGACTAAGGACAGCAACATAACCCACATGCCTAATTTCTTAATCACAGTAAGCCTCCTCACTCTTTTGCACCCAAATTTCAATTAGTTGTAATGTTGTTATCGGTGCGAAACTGGAAAAAGTTTAGACATTTCGGATAAAAAAAGCTCCTTTACAAAACAAAAAACTCCACTTCGCGATGGAAGAGGAGTTATATTTATCCAACCCTATTTTATTGGAAGCCAATTATAATTGGCATTATTTCGTTCGCGATTGCTCCGTCCGCATGAACAGGCGTTGAATGAAATTGATGAGCGGTCGCCTGGATTTGTCCACGATTCCAATCAGCTCAGCGCCTATCTGCAAGACGAAAACCAGGATCAGAATAACGACAAAGGTGATCCAGTTGGCCGCGACGGACTGTACGATCGTTGATTGAATAATCGCGCATAGCCCGAAGAAGGAGGCAATAGCATAGATAATCAGCACTGTCCGGCGGTGGCTGAATCCAAGCTCACGCAGACAATGATGCAAATGGCCTTTGTCCGGTGCGAAAATCGGTTTCTTGTTGACCCAGCGGCGCACAATGGCAAAGAAGGTGTCCGAGAGCGGCACGCCAATAATGAGAAGCGGCGTGACAAAGGAAACGACTGTCACTTGTTTAAAGCCCAGCATGGATAAGGTGGCTAAAGCGAATCCGAGGAATAAAGACCCCGTATCGCCCATGAAGATTTTGGCGGGATGAAAATTATAGACGAGGAAGCCAACTACACCGCCCAGCAATAACGCACATAACAGAATGACCGGTGCAAATCCCATGATAGCAGCCATAATCAGGATTGTGCCGATCGCAATACCTGATACGCCGGCAGCCAGCCCATCCAATCCGTCGATAAGATTAATGGCATTCGTGACGCCAACGATCCACAAAATCGTTAAGGGAATACTGATCCATGCGGCAATAGGCTGCATCGATTCACCGAATGGAATATTAAGCAGGTCGATCTTGACGCCAAAGCCAAATACAACCACACACGCTGCCGCGATTTGACCGAGAAGCTTTATTTTAGCGGAGAGCTCGAACCGGTCGTCAAGCATGCCAATTACGACAATAATGGAGCCTCCTGCGAGAAGGGCGTTGATAATATTCAAATCATAATGGCGAAGCATTCCTTCAGGAATGAATGGTTTGATGACGAAATAGGCAATTACAAAGGCCCCAAATATACCTAGTCCGCCCAAACGAGGCATTATACGCGTATGAACTTTGCGATGATTAGGCTTGTCTATAGCCCCGATCTTGAAAGCCAATTTAATAACAAACGGGGTTAACACAAGCGCTATACAAAGTGAAACTGCAAATCCGATTCCATAAAGAATGCCTTCAGCCATCTCCATCTCCCTTTCGTAAAACATAAGCATGATACAAGCTTCTGTCACGCTTACATTTGGGGCGAAGAAACAATTATCGTCGTCACTCGCAGCAGTACCGTACCGGGACAAAAGCTTTCATTATCAAGTCGGTCGTGCATGACGCCAGCCGTTTCTTCCAATACCGCCGGAATGAATTATACTCCGAATGAAAAAGAATCGCTACTCCCATTTTCAAGCGATTATAGCGATTTACTTGCGATTTCTAGGCAGCTTTGCGGTGTTTTCCAATGTTTCCTTTATCTCGCATCACTTTCACGACGAATTTCGGCAGAGCGAACATCCTCCGGTATCTTGAGGGCTGCTGCAAAAGCCGGTAGAGCCATTCCAAACGCAGCTTTTGAAAAAGCTTTGGCGCTCTTTTCAATACGCCGGCAATAACATCAAAGCTTCCTCCAACGCCCATCATAACCGGTACATGGAGTGCTCGTTTGTGTTTGGCTATCCATGGCTCCTGATTATCTACTGCCCGTGCGACAAACAGCATATCGGGCGCGCAGTCCCGGATTTGCCTAATGACCGCTTCGTCTTCATCCGGCCCGAAAAATCCGTTGCGATAACCCGCTATCGTTAGCCCCGGATATTGCTGCTGAAGAATATCGGCGGTCTTCTCAATGGTTTCTTGAGAAGTCCCCAGCAAAAACACACGCCATCCGCGAACATGTCCTTCTTCAAAAAGATGATGCATCAAATCAAAGCCCGGCACCCGCTCGGCAACCGGCTGGCCGATATGAGAGGCTGCCCATACAACACCCGTGCCATCAGGGACCACCAGGTCGGCACCCGCCATCACGTCGTGGAAATGACTTTGTTCCAATGCCGTCATCACCATAATGGGGTTCCCTGTTATAACTTGTGTCGGTTGGCGCTGTTCAATACATTCAGTTAGCAAATTTACAGTATCCTGCATATTCAGCTTGGAAAAACGGATGCCGTATAGCGAAACCGTCGGCACACTTGCCAAGGCAGACTGACTCATTTATGGTTGTCACCTCTATTAGATTAAACGCAAAAGCTCAATAATTTGTTTCGCGGGTCTGCGCGCTTCCTGTTTTAAGAGCTCAATCGCCCTGTCGTGCTTTGCATGCCAATCTTCGGGATCGTCCAGCAGATTGAGCATTCCGGCAACGAATTTCTCCGCATCCAGCTGCTCCGTTGTTCCAATCGGCTGAAGGTTGATACGGTTGAGAAATTGATCAATCTTGGGATCATAGGACAATCCCAGCATGGGCACCAATTGGTTGGCCGCGTAGATGAGCGCATGCAGGCGCATGCCAAGCAGAGCGTCGCACTGACTAACCTCCAGCAGCATCTGCTGGGGATCATCCAATGAGCCGGCGATCTCAACGGAGCTTCCGCTTCCGGTAAGATCGCCAAGCTGCTCGATCACCCGCTCTGATGCCTCTGCATCAGATGGCGTGTGAAAAGGCAGGAACCGCAGCCGCACCGGCCGGCTGCGGGCCAGCGCGCCCAGCGCGGCGCCCACGCGCGCAAGGTCGGCGCCGTCAGTGCGCCATGGGCGCACGGACACGCCGACCAGCGGCAATGCCGCCGCCGGCGCAGGGCCCGGGCTCGCGGCTCCGCCAGCGGTCCCAGGGCCGGTGGCCGCCCCGGCGCGCGAATGCGCCGCGCCGGGAAGCGGCAAGCCCATAACCGGATCGGGTACAACCTCGATCCGGTCCGCAGCCACGCCCATCCGCCCAAGCAAAGCGGCGGATTCGGCGTCCCTGACGCTGACGTATGCGCTGCGGCGCATCACGCCGCGGATCAACCGATCCATCCACCGGCGGTTGACCGGTCCGATGCCCTGGGAATAAACAAAGACCGGCTTGCGAAGCAGCTGCGCCAGGCGCATAACGCCGGTGTAATAAGGGATTGTCTTCGCGCCTGTCGCATCCTGCAGCAGGCTGCCGCCGCCGCTGATCAGCCCGTCGCTGCCGCGGAGCGCGCCCAGAACCGCGCCGGGACGCATGCGATGTACGGCTTCTACGCCGTACATCGCCGTGGTCCACGCCGGATCGACCGACAGAACGACCGGTACAATCCTGAGGCCCGCCTTGGCGCCTTCTTCTTCAAGGGCGAACAGAATCGATTTCAATACCGCTTCATCGCCGCTGTTGCGGAAGCCGTAGTAGCCGGAAACAACTATGCGCCGGGTTTGAACTTCATTTTCTCCTGCGCGGAGCGGGGTACCCATCGTTTCCAGACCCCCTCCAGAACCTGCCAGACCGCAATCATGACAAATCCGATAATAGCGCCCAGCACCAGACCAAGCAGCACGCGGATAATGGAAATATGCAGCGGCGTATGAATATGGGCGAAAGTATCGACCATAGACAGCTGCCCAACCGCTCCTATAATAAACAATACCCACGCCGCGCGATAACGAAGCGCCAGGAACAGGCCCAGGAAAAATAAGGGATGCGCAAACAGAAACTCTTTATTGCGCGGCCGCACGCCGAAGGTCGACTCCAACGTATTGCGCAGCAGCACTTCGATGGATGTCGTTTGTCCTTCATTGCCAGTCCGGGACAGATAATACATGCCGGCTGCGCCCACAATGACGGCCACAACAACGCCAAGAACCGTAATTTTCATCGTTAGCAGCCGGCGTAAATTGCTTATTACAGATTCGCCTGTGTAGAGAAATACATACAAGGCGGATAATCCGATTGGCGCCAGATGAAGCAGGCTTACGCCGCGGAACTGCTCAAGAACGAGCGAATATGTGATATTGTTCAATAAACCGGTGACAAATGGAATGCCTGCCAGAGAAATGACGGCCGTTGCGGCAAACAAAGCAATCGCCATGGCAAGACGGCGTCCGGCTCTGATACCAGGAAAAAGCCATTGTGCCTTCGCTTGCACGACGGACTCTGAAGCTCCGCCTACAGGCCTCCGGTTGCCCACCGTATGCGCCTGCACGCGCCGGATAGCCCATATTATAGCAAGCGTCGGGGCGCTGATGGCAGCTCCTAATGCCAGTCCCTGCTCCAGTGACGATTTGGAAAGAACATATAATCCTGCGCTGCCGATGAGACCCAATACGAATACCGGTATAGCAACACCCGGTATGAACGCACTGATCAGGAGCGTAATAAAGGCGATTGCGCCAAGGACGATAACGGCTTTAAGCGGTTTGTGCCAGGATGGCGTTTCATAATCGAAAGCCACTGCTTTGCCCGGTTGAAAACCAAGCTCACCGAGCTTCTTGATTGCCCCTTTTTCCTCGTCATTGCCTGCCAAAGCTGTGTACAGATTGTCCAGCGGATCCGTAATGGCGGATTTATTCGCACTGCTTATCGGCGATCCATTAATATAGAACATGCGGATGCTGCGGTCCTTCGCCGCCAGATGGAAGCGGTCGGCAATGGCCTCCGACTCCATTGAATAAGCATCACCCTCCGAAAGTGAGTATAAACGGGTTACATTATAATGCGTCAGATAGGCGAGGGTGCTCATCCCTTTTTGCTGCTTGGAGTTCTCAATTGCCGTAATGCCGATCCCGTTCTTGTTCAGAATTTCGGCAAAGGTATATAAGGTGCTCTTCTCGGCATTGTCCTCGTAACCTTTGACAGCATCTCCGTCAAACAATACACGCGTCACACCCAGTTCTTTATAACCGGCAAACAGTTTTTCAACCGCCGCGGCGTCAAAAGGCGTCCGGTCGGACAAACGCGGCAGAATTTGAAATCCGGCATCATGCAGCGTCTGCACAGCAAGCGGATCGGGATTCATTTGCTTTAACACCGCATCCTCCATCGGCGTTTCAATCACAAGCCCTTCGTGTCCTCCGTAGGACCATGGAGAAGCTTGGATATCCCAGCTTTTGAATGTACTTGTGATGAGATCCCGGTATGCCTGAACCTCCTGCGGCCCATTAAACAGAACATAGGTGAAATTCTCATCGCTTTCCGGTGCCTTGCCTTCCAATTCTCCTGCTTGGTCGGAATTATACAGGGAAAGGCGTCCAGCCCAGCGCAGTTCCTGGAGGGAGCTTTCATACAAAGCCATCGTCGTAAAGCCTGCATCTTTCATACGACCGAGCTGCTCCTGGATAAACGACTGCGGACGCGCTTTATAGGAAGCGATTTGCACCAAGTCGCGGTAGTCGAATATATATTCAACCTGCTTGGAGGTTTTCTCCATCTGCCAGCGGGTTACGCCGAGCGGCAAAGCCGCGATAATGCCAATTACAACAAGCGCCCACAAAACCGTATGCGCCTTGCGATTCCATTGCTGCCACCTTCGTTGCACGCCTTCCACTCCCTATGCCTTGTTGTCCACTCTAGCCATGACCGCTTGCGTCAAACGTTTGAGGGCATCCGTTGCTTCGTTCTGGTTATTTGACCGCACGGCAAAATATACTTTGATTTTCGGTTCTGTTCCGGAAGGACGCAGACAGAACCATGAACCGTCCTGCAGCATGTATTTCAATACATTTTCCCGGGGCAGACCGTCAATTCCAAGGGAATAATCCAGCACTTTGCCGACCGCCGTTCCGGCGATTTCCACAGGCGGATGATTACGCCAGTTTTCCATAATAGAGGTGATCTGCTGAACACCGTCGATCCCCCTCAGAGTACGTGATTCCAGGTGCTCCAGGTAAGTACCGAATTGTGCATATAATTCCAGCAGAACATCGTACAGCGTTTTGCCTTTGCTTTTATAGTAGGCAGCCGCTTCGCAAATATACAAGGATGCGATGACTGCATCCTTATCACGAGCATATGTACCTGCAAGATACCCGTAGCTTTCTTCATATCCGAACAGGAAAGAATGCTCCCCGGTTTTCTCGTATTGAGTCATTTTCTCGCCGATATATTTGAAGCCCGTGAGCGTATTAACAACGCCGGCTCCATAATGACGGGCGATATCAGCGCCCATTTCGCTCGTTACAATCGTCTTCACGACAACGCCGTTGTCAGGCAGCTGCCCGCGCTCCTTTAGGGTGCTTAGCAGATAATGAACCATGATGGCCCCCGACTGATTTCCGGATAATACCACGTACTCGCCCTCATTGTTGCGGACAACCGCGCCCATGCGGTCGCAATCCGGATCTGTTCCTACTATAATATCCGCTCCAACCTGATGAGCCAGCTCAATGGCCAGCGTGAATGCTTCACGCTCCTCCGGGTTTGGCGATTTCACTGTGCTGAAATAACCGTCCGGCTGCTCCTGCTGTGCAACCACATGAACATTGGTGAAGCCTGCTTGCGCAAGCACATGGCGAACCGGCATATTGCCTGCGCCGTGAAGCGGCGTATAGACAACCGAAAATTCTGCTCCCGCCCCGCTTTTAAGCAGATCGCTGTTCAGACTATGCGAAACGACCGTATCAACATAATCCTGATCCTCTTGATCCCCCAGCCAAATGAGCAGTCCGCTTGCCTCTGCTTCCTGCTGGCTGATACGAAGAACTTTATCAAAACCGCTCACCTGCTGGATTGCGGCGATTACCTGCTCGGCATCCTCGGGAACCAGCTGGCAGCCATCAGAACCATAGGCTTTATAACCATTATACTCCGGCGGGTTATGACTCGCCGTTACGACAATACCGCTTGTTGCACCGAGTGCTCTCACGGCAAAAGACAGCTGCGGAGTTGGACGCAATCCTTTGAACAAATAGGCCTTCACACCGTTTCCGGCGAGCACAAGCGCGGCTTCCAAGGCGAATTCCGGCGAGAAGTTGCGTGAATCGTGGGCGATAACAACAGAGGGAGTGCTGCTCTTGGCAAGCGTCCATGCTGCCAGGCCCTGTGTTGCTTTTCCAACTGTATAGGCATTCAGGCGATTCGTGCCCGCTCCCATAACACCGCGCAAACCGCCGGTTCCGAATTCAAGATCACGATAGAAGCGGTCTTCGATTTCTTTGTCGTTGCCTGCAATGCCTGCAAGCTCTTCCTTTGTCGCCGAATCGATGGCCGGATCGTTCAACCATGCCTCGTAGCGTTCCATTGCCGTTTGTACCATTCCTATCATTCCCTTCTCTCCACAAAAAATAAAGTCTCTTCTATATTATATAGTCGGAATGGACAAATCCATGGACCGTTTGACTCCTTATTCGTTGGGGTCTTTAAGGGCAAACATAATTTCGCCTTCTGCGACAATTTTCCCATCGACCTTGGCGGTAGCCTGTCCTTTGCCGATGATGCCTTTAAACCGGGTGATCTCAACCTCAAGCGTCAAGGTATCCCCTGGCGTAACCTGTCCCCGGAAACGGAAATTATCGATGCCTGCGAAAAACCCGAGTTTCCCCTTATTGGCTTCCACCATCAGAATGGCAACTGTCCCCACCTGGGCGAGCGCTTCAACGATCAGTACGCCCGGCATAACCGGATATTGGGGAAAGTGACCGGTGAAGAACGGTTCATTCATCGTTACATTTTTGATGCCTACAGCCCGTTTTCCCGGCTCCACTTCAAGAATGCGGTCAATCAGCAGAAACGGCGGACGGTGCGGAATAATCTCCTGAATTTGTCTAATATCAAGCAGCTGAAAAAACTCCTTTCGCGTTTCACGTTTAAAATCGCTCGAATTGTGCCACAATAATGTCATCCTTCATGAAACTGCAGTCGTGGAGGTTGAGATAAGGGGTTTGGCCAAATGACCGAAGTGTCATATGGCCAAGCTCCTTTTTTAATGTATAAGCAAAGTATAATTCCCATCATACTTTGCTTATAGTTCAAGGGGAAAGGCCTGCCTTCGCCAAAGGACGGCGCTTACTTATTTCTCTCTTGTAAGACGACGAGCCTCCTCAAAAGGATGGGGGCAAGAGAAGGAATGTCCATCGACACGTTTTCGGGAAGAGCCCTGAAGCCGATTTATTCGGCTTTGCCAAGTTTCTCCTCCCTGTTGAGAGCGACAAACAGGAAAATATAAATAAATGATGTGATAAACGAAAAAATAATAACAGCCCACAGATAGGCAGTGGCATATGAAAGCTCAAAGAAAATAAACATGATCGCCACGTAATAAAGCACCGTTGTCAACTTGCCCATCCAGTTGGCCGGTACCGTTTTTTTCCCCCGAAAATGAAAGAAAGCAGAACCTATGATCATCCCCAAATCTCTAATGAAGATAGCCGCACCCGCGCTCCAGGAAATAAGTTCGGTGAAGAGCAGCGACAAAATGACGGTGATCATCATCGTTTTATCTGCCAATGGATCCAGCATGGAACCCAGATTCGTCACTTGATTATTCCTGCGCGCTAAATATCCATCCAGAATATCGGTCAAACCGGCGGCCACCATGATGAAAAATGCCGTAATCATATGTCCTGCTGCAAAAATGAAGACGTAAACCGGAATTAATATAAACCGCAGCATTGTCAACATATTCGGCAGATTCAAACGCTCACGCCTCCTTATTTTTACTGGATGACGCTTCAAAGTTCCTCAACCATTATACCTCTAGCCCAGGAAAAATAAAACTACTTGGCTATGGCGCTGCCCTCGTTTCCCCACGGTTTTTATGCTTTTCATCCCATTTTCAATCCGCCCCGCCAAAGTCAATCCAAATGAAAACGTAACGCCCGTTTACAAAAAAGATACTGTCCTGGTCTAAACTTTCCTTCCATACTGACCGAAAATGATAGTACACCTAAGTGTATTACTTTGAATTCTGTCAAGAAAGCAAGCTAATTGAGTCAGGAGGATTAAAGCATTTTGAAAAAAACCATCCGTAAACTATCTGTTACCGCACTGGTCTTCGTTCTCTGCATGACCGGGCTCGCATCCGTCGTCGGTGCGGCAGCGGAAGTCACCTTGTCCAAATTATTGCTGTCCGTAAATGAGCTTTCACTGGAAGTCGGCGACAGCTCTACTTTGACAGCCACTGGGGTATATTCCGACGGAACGACCAAGAACTTGACGGCCCTCGCAGACTGGAGCGGCGAGAAGGCATCGGTAGCCACCGTATATAATGGAACCATTACCGCCAAATCCGAAGGTTCCGTAACCATAGTTGCTGCTTATGGAGACTTGGTGCAATCCGTTCAAGTTACCGTAACCAAGAAGGTTAAAGCCTTGACGAAAGATACGCAAATTCTCAATCTCCGCAAAAATGAATCGGGCGCGATCAAGTTGACCGCCACGTATAGCGACAACTCGACTCAGGATGTGGCAAGCATCGCGGATTGGTCCTCCAGCAACGAGAAGGTTGCGACCGTTCTGAACGGCAGCGTGACCGGAATCAGCTCCGGCTCGGCAACCATAAGCGCCACACTCGGCAAGAAAACGGTGACCATAGATGTCAATGTAGAGCTGGTCAATCGCATTGCCGTAAACAAATCCAAATTGTCCTTGCTGCTTAAAGGATCAGAAACCGTGGTTCTTACAGCGACATACCCGGACGGCACTACCAAAGATGTGACGGCCGATGCCAAATGGTCTTCCAGCGACGATCAGGTTGCTGATGCGCTTAAGGGCGTCATTACCGGCTATGCAGCGGGAACAGCTGTTATTACAGCCTCCTATGGCACAAAAACGACAAGCATCACTGTCGATGTCGACAAGACAATCGCATTGAATGTGGACCAGGACAGCATCTTCCTTCATATTAAAGGCACACCCCAGCAATTGAAGGTAACTGCCCAATACGCCGATGGCCGCAACTCAGATATCACCAATGACGCAGAGTGGACCTCCAGCGACGAAACGGTCGCATATGTCAGCAATGGACTGGTCACCGGTTACAAGTCGGGCTCAGCTGTCATAACGACCAAGTACAACGGCAAGTCGGTTGACATCGACGTCGATGTTGAAGTCGTCAATCATCTGGATGTCAGCCCGGTTAAAGTCGTAATGAGTGCTGGTGATACCGGCAATCTCGCACTGATTGCGACCTATGCCGATGGAAAACCCGAAGATATAACCGAAAAAGCCGATTGGAGCTCGGATAATGAGGATGTAGCCTATGCATCCAAAGGCTTGATAACGGCCTATAAGTCAGGTACCGCCCAGATTAGCGGCTCCTACGGCGGAAAAACGATCAAGGTAACCGTTTATGTTGATGTACCAAGTAAATTGACTACCAGCTCCAAGGAAGTGAATGTGGAGGTTAATGGTGAATACCAAGCTACTCTAACAGCCGTATACTCCGACGATTCGACCGCAATCATAACATCCAAAGCAAAATGGACAACATCGGACGAAGCTATTGCCGAAGTCGAGGCCGGCAAAATTACCGGACTTGCTGAAGGCACAGCTACAATAACAGCCGATTATAATGGCGTGACTGCCAAAATAACCGTCAAGGTTGGCTTAGCCAAAGAGCTTGAAGCCAATGTTACATTGGTCTCATTGGCTCTTAACGATACGGAGCAAATTACTTTGGAAGCAACCGACGCTTCCGGAAAAGTCACAGACGTTACTGCAGACGCAAAATGGAGCTCCAGCAGAGCTACGATTGCTGATGTGAAGAAAGGGCTCGTCAAAGCCATAGCGAAGGGAACAGCAACCATTACAGCCACCTACGGGGGGCAGAGCGCTGCTATCGCGGTTGAAGTCGACCAGATCACCAGAATCGAAGCATCGGTATTCAACGTTTCGCTCAAATCCGGCAAGTTCGAGCAGATTGCCGTTACAGTGACGTATAACAACGGTAAAATCAAGGATGTCACCGCACTCGCAGAATGGAAGACATCCAATTATTTGGTGGCCACCGCCAAAAGCGGTAAGATCATGGCAGTCGGCTACGGTAAAGCATCAATCTCTGCTACCTATGCGGGTAAAACGGTCAAAGTACCGATTGATGTGGACACCTTAAAATATTTTGAAACGAGCGAGGTCAGCCTGACGCTCACTCCTGGCAAGCAAGTACAGGTGATCTCAACAGCAACCTACGCCGATCAGACTGAAGCCGACGTTTCCAAAGCCGCACAGTGGGCTTCCTCCAAAGTGACGGTTGCCACCGCCAAGGACGGCATCATCAAAGCGACCGGGAAAGGGAAAGCGACCATAACCGTCAGCTTTGCAGGCAAGAAGGCCAAAATTCTCGTTACCGTCAATTAATCATATTTGACACAATTCAAAAAGCCGATCGCGGAATGCTCCGCGATCGGCTTTTCTCAGTCACCTGAGAACCTTACTCAGACATGCAAATAACCCTCTGCTCCAGGCGAGCAGAAGGAAATAAATGGGACCAAACTCTACGAATCAGCAAATATTAAATCATACATATGCTTCCAGGTGTCCCATACAAATATGTCTTCTCCAGGCCTCTTTCCGAGCATGGAATAGCCGATATACATCCCGCCGAGTATCGCAATGATACAAAGCGCGGGTACGATGCTTTTCCGCAGCAGCCAAAACAGGATGCGCAGCCCAAGATTCCTTTTGGAACGCGTATTCTTGCCCACCTGCCGCTCGTCGCCAGCCTCCTGGCCACGCTGCTTGCGCGAATCATCCTCCGCCTCCGGCGCTTTGACGTTATCCGGAGCGGCGCGGAGCAGACTTTTTCGTTCCGGCCGTGAAACACCTTCCGTTTCAATAGCCGTCTGTTTTTTTATTTCCATTTCAGTTCACTCATTTCTAAGCGCGCATGTTGTTTGCGAGTCCCATCATGGTATCACTTGAGGACAAAGCTCTAGCGCTTAACTGATAAGCGCGCTGCACGTTAATCAGTTCGGTCATCTCATCGGTTAAATCAACATTGGATGCTTCCAGATAACCCTGGTTTACAGAGATGTCAATGTCAGGAGCAGCCGTCACGGTGCGAAGAACATCCGCTACGTTTAATCCATCCGCAAGGGCGAATAGATTATCGGCAACCGGCGAGAGCAGAGCCGGTTTTACTGCTTGAACGAGCTTCAGCTGGCCAAGCGCCAATGTATTTCCGTCAGCCAATACTCCCAGTACGGAGCCATCCTTGTCAAACTTAACCGACTTCACTTCAGCCGGTATCTCAATACGCTGATCATTGGTATCCAAAACAGGATACCCTTCCTTGGTTGTTAATATATTCATGCCATTATTGTCAAATGTCAGCTGAAAAGCTCCGTTGCGCGTATACGCCAGATTACCCGCGTCATCGGCCATCACCTCAAACAATGCATCGCCTTGTATCGCCACATCGTAAGGCTGATCGGTTTGCTGCAGCTGGCCCTGCGACAGATCCGGCTGGACCATTGTAAGGCGCGAGCCCCATCCCTGGTTGAAGCCCAGCGGCGTGAGCCTGCCAGGCTGCGCGAAAGCCTCCGGCTGCTGCTTCAAGGTGGTAAGCAGATCCTCGAATGAGCCTTGCTTGCGCTTATAACCGGTTGTATTAGCATTCGCAATATTATCGGCGAGTATGTCCAGCTTCTGCTGCAATCCGTTCATGGATACCATGGCATTGATCATTGAACTGTTCATGCGCCGTCTCCTTTGTTATCCAGGCTTCCATCTGCTTGGAATGCCTGCGGGGCTTATACAATACGATAAGGTCTAAACACGGCCCACTTCGTTAACTGCTTTGTCCAAACTGCGGTCGTAGAATTGAACCACCTTCTGATTCGCCTCATAAGCCCGCATGGCTGACATGAGATCAACCATGGATTGTGCCGAGTCGACATTCGAACGCTCTATGTAGCCTTGGCGAACCTCCACACGGTCAGCCGCATTCACAGGACGCGCATTGCCGGCATTGCCATTCAACGCGAATTTGCCGTCACCGCCACGCACCAGTTCATTCGGATCGTCAACCCGTGTCAGCAGAAGCTGACCGACATTGGAATCGGGTCCATGAACAAGCTGATTCTGTCCATTCAACTCCAGCTGGTTCAATACGATTCCCTGCGGCAGCTGAATCGGCGCTCCATCGGTTCCAATCACTCTTGTTCCATTGGCTATCCGAACAAGAAATCCCTGCCCGTCCTGCCTGACCTGATTCATCGCAACACCCTGAGGAAACTCAATCGGCTCTCCACCCGCTCCCAGCACTTTTGAACCTGCCGACAGAGACAGGAAACCTTGATCCCCTAACGTCAGCTGGTCCATCGAAATCCCCTGCGGCAGCTGAATCGGCGCTCCATCCACACCAAGTACTCTTGAGCCGTCGGCCATAGCCAGAAATCCCTGCTCGTCCAGCTTAAATGAACCATCGCGCGTATACCGCGTTTCTCCGCTCACATCCTGTACCGTGAAAAAGGCTTGAGGCTGAAAAGTCAGTTGGCCATCAGGCGCTACATATTTGCCGGATTCATCAAACTGAATGCCCGGCACTTCGATATCCGATAGTATGGCAAAATCAGACGGCTGACCGGTTTGCGTCAAATCGCCCTGCAGCTGAATTTGCAAGCTCTCCTCGGCAAAAACACCAGTGTTGATTTTCCCGATCGGACCGTTTGAATTTTCTGTTCCTGTGAGCTGCAGCAGCATTTCCGGAAATGACCGGGTGACTGCGTTATTTTGCTTATAACCGGGGGTATTTATGTTCGAGATATTGTTCGTGACGGTATCATGGCGATGCTGCTGGGCAATCATGCCCGCTGCAGCCGTGTATAGACCTCTTAACATGGACTTGGAACCTCCCGAGAGCTTCTACCGTGAAAGCTGGCTTCGCAAACCTCAACTCAAGCTTTCGCTAGGAGCGCTGACTTCGTAAGTATATGCTGTGTTTGTTCAAAGAAACACATGAAACGGGCGAAACGAATACATATACCTATATATCGGCAGAAAAACGAGCAGGGTGAATAGTATATTCCTATGTCTTTAGGCTCATTTACGCTTCTCGGCACGCCCCCCTTTTGGCGTCCTACCCAAGCGCAGCGCAACCTGGCTCTGTTCATCTGTTGGCGAGCTTAGAGAACCTAGCTTATTTCTTCATCCGGTCCAAATGATCCAGCAGCAGCCCTGTTCCCTTTACTACACAATGCATAGGGTTCTCAGCGATAAGAACCGGAACGCGCAGTTCTTCTGCCAGCAGCGTATCCAACCCGCTGAGCAGTGCGCCGCCTCCGGTAAGAATAACGCCGCGGTCAATAATGTCTGCCGAAAGCTCGGGCGGAGTCTGCTCCAGCACGGATTTGGCTGCCGCCACGATGTGCGAGACCGGTTCCCAAAGAGCTTCCCTTACTTCTTCGGAGTGAATCGTGACTGTAAGCGGCAAGCCCGATACCATATCCCTTCCGCGAATATCGACTTCTTCCCTGCGGCCGTCCTGATAAACCGTTCCGATCTGTATCTTGATATGCTCGCTAGTCCGCTCGCCGATCAGGAGCTTGTACTTGTTTTTGATATACTTCATAATCGCCTCGTCAAATTTGTCCCCGGCGACCTTAATAGAAGAGGCGGTAACGACATCGCCCATAGAAAGAACGGCTACATCTGTCGTTCCGCCACCAATATCCACGACCATATTGCCGCTTGGCTGATAAATATCCATTCCGGCGCCGATCGCAGCCGCTTTAGGCTCTTCCTCCAAGAACACGTCCCTTGCTCCGCTCCGCTCTGCTGCCTCACGAATTGCTTTTTGCTCCACCGATGTTATATTAGTGGGGGCGCAAATAAGAATTCGTGGGCGGCTGTACCACGAACGGCCGCCCACACGATCAATAAAAGACTTCAGCATGATTTCGGTAATTTCAAAGTCTGCGATAACGCCGTCGCGAAGGGGCCGGATGGCAATGATATTGCCGGGCGTACGCCCCACCATACGATGCGCTTCTTCGCCAACAGCGAGCACGCGCTTTGTTTCGCTTTCGATCGCCACGACCGAAGGCTCATCCAATACAATGCCCCTTCCTTTCACATGAATGGACACATTAGCCGTGCCTAGATCAATTCCAATGTCCTTGCTAAACATAAGTCTGAAGTCCCCCAGAACGAATAGTAGTCGATGCAAAAATCATATCGTACTGTATTCGCTGAATTGAACGAAATTCCTCTATTTTTGTAGAAAAAATCGCTTACGATTTTGCTGCGGCAAGGACTTCGCGTTTACGACCGCTTGTTTTCTTATACTTTATTTTTGTCGCCTCTCCCCCCCTTAGGTGCCGGATCGATTTATGGTATTCCAGTATGTGTTTCACCTGGTCCGCCAAATCGGGATTGATTTCCGGTAATCGCTCCGTCAAATCCTTGTGCACCGTGCTTTTCGAGACGCCAAACTCTTTGGCAATCGTTCGTACCGTATGCTTCGTCTCGACGATACAACGGCCGATCTTTATGGTCCGTTCCTTGATGTAATCGTGCACGCTCCCGCCTCCCTACTCGAGATAGTTTGGTACATTATATGAGGGGTACGGGTATATATTCTTTATGTCCAAGCCTGACAAGCTCAACTTATGCAAATATTTTCAAAAACGCAGGCCGCAAGGCTTATCCCAAGGTCCCGAAAATAAGCAAAAAGACAGGGTTTCCCCTGCCTTTTCACACTTTCGCTCTTGACCTGCTCAATTTTATTCTGTTTTTTATTGAGCGGCGTCCGCGGAGGCCAGGGTCAGCAGCGTACTCGGGTTGATTGCCTTGCCGTCTTGACGAACCTCGAAGTGCAAATGCGTACCCAGATCCTTCTCAAGCTCGCTGCGGCCAGCTCTTGCAATCAGCGTGCCCTGTTTCACATCGTCACCGACTTTGACCTGTACATCGCTAAGGCTTTGGTACACGGTCACCAGACCGTCCGCATGCTTGATCTCAACAATGCTGCCATTCAGCGGATGCTGCTCCGCTACCGTTACTTTACCGCTGAGCGCTGCGTTGACATCAAAGGTTTTGTCATCCGCGTTGGCCAGATCAATCCCCATATTGCCCATAAACGTATTCCCTGATTGAATCAAAGCCGCCTGGCGTTCTTCACTTGGCGCCTTCTCATCATAGAAAGGGGACACTACTTCCAGCTGCGTGTAGTCAGCCGGCCACTGCATAGTCTCGTTCGCAGAAGCGATGACTTCCAGCGTGTCTTCCGTTTCGGTCGTGTCAGCAGTTTCATCCGTCGTACCTTGGCTTACCGCAGAGTCGGTGGTTGTCGGTGCAGTCGTAGTTGTTTCATCCGCCCCCTGGTAAATCCACATTAAGGTTACGATAATTGCTGCCGCGGCCATGAACGCTGCTGGTGCTGTCCATTTCTTCGACAGCAGCTTTCTCCATGCAGAAGGTTTGACGGCAGTTCCTCCCATAGCAGTTTTGGGAGAGTCTTCATTGAGCTTTGGTTTGTTTTGATCATTCATTGTTCTATCACCTCACTAGCCATTGTTGCCACAACCTAGCAGTTTATACGTGAGGGCCAAACATTTTTGAAAGATTGTCAGAAAGCGGGCGTGGCAGTTGATCTCGCGGCCTGCCTGGCCGCAGCGTACATCCTATTAACCTCCTGCGCCTAATAACCTGGATCTTTGCTGCAAGACTAGCGCCGATAACGGAAGCTTCGAAGCTTGCTCCACCTTTGTTCCGGAATAGTAGTGAGTCACAATTTGCACCGCACCGATGCCGTTCTTTGCCATTCCGTCGGCTCCCCATTGACTCATGCCCACGCCGTGTCCATAACCAAATGTGGTGAAAGTAATTTCATCATCGTCCTGGATAGACCACGAGAACTGTGAAGATGCAAGCCCAAGCTTCTCACGCACCTCGCGGCCGCTGAGAGTCTTTCCGCCTACAGCAACCGTTTTGATCCGTTTGCCCTCGGTGGTTTCCAGAATCCGCATCGATCTCGCTGCGCTTTTCTTCACTCCCAGCTTGTCTGCAAAGTCACCCAGCTTCATCGTTACCGTTTCTTTGTAACGCGGAGAGATCTCCTTATCCCAGGGACTCGCCACGCTTTGCAGATAGGGTACATCTATTTGCCAATAATCGGAGGCATTCTCGGTATAGCCGTTGCTGGTAGAGAAGAAAGCCGCCTCTATAGGCTCGCCTTTGTAGGTGATAATCTGCCCTTTCGTTTCCTCGACTGCACGGTTCAGCTTGTTCAGATTCGCTTCCCTCTCCGCCCCGTTCCAGCGGCTTAAAAGCTTGTTCAAGGACAAATAAACCTGATTCTGCACGGTGTCTGTCACATCGGCCGCTCCGCCTGACGGAGGAGTTATTCTCTCACCCGCGGCAAGGCGTCTGTAGATGTAAGTCCTGGCTGCTATCGCCTGCGCCTTGAGCGCCTCCAGTTCAAATTCAACAGGCATTTCCGCCGCAATTACGCCGCGCACATAAAGTTCAATGGGCAGTGTCTCGATACGCTTGTCCGCCGTGAGAAAAACCTGAACCCTCGTCCGTTCATACTCCGTTAGAGAATTCCCTTTGGAGCCTGTATAAACATCCCCATTGGGCCCATTGGCGGAACCTTTCCGGTCAGTTTCAGATGGTTGCGGGCTAACCTGTTCCCCTATACTCTCATCCGGCGCTTTTACAAGAGCAGACTCTATCTCTTCAATCTTCGTTTCCTTTATATCCCGCTGAGCGTTCATCAGTAAAGTACCTTTCCAAAGGACAATGGCTATCAGGCCCGCCGCAAACCCGCCCCACCAACGCCTTGCCCCTCTCCGCCAGCTGCGGCGCCGTCCGGTCTGCCATCTCATCTGATTCATTGCACACTCCTTCCCCGACCTGTCCGGTTCTATTCTTCCTGCTCTCTTAAGACATCCGCTGCTCTATAGTCTATGAGGTGTTTTAGTAGGATAGTACCGAAAGGAATGGGATACGGTCATTAGATACAGAGGCGTAAACGATAGAAAGAGGCAGCGAATCACGTTGATCAATGGGGGGGGGGATTTACCTTACCTGCAAAGCGATCTGGAGGCAAAATAAATACCCCCTTCACCGCCTGTAACAAGCGGTGAAGGGGGTATTTTGTAAATAATGTCTGATTACGCCCAGGTTGGCTGAACCTTCATGCGGGCAACTTCTTTTTCGCGTTTGTAATCATGCTTCTCGGCAGCTGGCTCGGCCGACACTGCCGATATGATGACCTCGGGCGTCATCTCAGGCTGGGCCGGAAACATAATGACATCCTCCAGCGCCTTCGCATAAACCGGTTCCTGTGTGACGGCTGCCACTTCCGTGTCCCGCTCTTTATTCTCGTCGATACGGAAAATCGTGGCGCCCAGTCCCGCCAGCTTGCCCGTAATATCCACGTAACCACGGTCGACATGATGGATACCGGTAATTTCCGTTTCCCCCTCGGCACAGAGCGCTGCGCATACTAGCGCCGCACCCGCCCTCAGATCGGTGGCGCATACTTTGGCGCCCGTTAGGGCAAATCCGCCGCTGACAATCGCTGTGCGGCCTTCTACCTTGATTTGAGCACTCATCTTCTGGAACTCCTCCACATGCATGAAGCGGTTCTCGAAGACGGTCTCCGTCACGATGCTTGTGCCCTCCGACATCATCAGCAGCGCCATCATCTGCGATTGCATATCCGTCGGAAATCCGGGATAAGGCAATGTCTTGACATCCACAGCCTTCAGCCTGCCCGGGGCACTGACACGAAGACCGTTATCAGTCTCCATGATCTCGACGCCCATCTCCTGCAGCTTGGAGATCACAGGGGCCAGATGGTCGGCAATCGCACCATCTATATGTATATCTCCACCGGTTATTGCCGCTGCAATCATATAAGTCCCCGCCTCAACGCGGTCGGGAATCACCGTATGTGCAACGCCGGACATTTGTTCAACGCCTTCAATCCGTATAATTCCGGTTCCGGCTCCGCGGACCTTTGCGCCCATCGCATTCAGATAATTGGCAAGATCCACGATTTCGGGTTCCTTGGCCGCATTCTCAATGGTTGTCGTTCCCTGCGCCAATGCTGCAGCCATCATAATATTTTCGGTCGCGCCGACACTGGCAACGTCCAGATATATTTTGGCACCTTTAAGACGGTTGGTTGTACGTGCTTCAATGTAGCCTTGACCTAAAATGATTTCTGCACCCATGGCCTCAAAGCCCTTCAAGTGCTGGTCAATAGGGCGCGTACCGATCGCGCAGCCGCCCGGCAGCGAAATTCTGGCACGGCCAAGACGGGCAAGCAAAGGCCCCATTACCAAAAATGATGCCCGCATCTTGCGGACCAGCTCATATGGAGCTTCAAAGGAGGTTAACTGCTGCGCGGATATCCGCATCGTCTCATTGTCGTATGTTAACTTGCCGCCTAATGCGGTAAGCACTTGTTGTATCGTTGTAACGTCGTCTAGATTAGGCACGTCATAAATGACGCTGTCGCCTTCTTGTGCCAATAACGTGGCAGCGAGAATCGGCAGAACGGCGTTTTTTGCCCCGCTCACTCGTACATTTCCGGATAATCGCTGGCCGCCGCGGACGATTATTTTGCTCATCTTAGGTTTCCCTCCGCGCGCAGTAGATTCGTCTAACTGATTGTGTAATATATGATACCATGTTTTCGGCACCCAACTTTCATCATAACATTTACCAACATAAAGCGACAAGCTTTATTTTCAGAATGTCAAAATTACCGTCATTTTATACCATTCGGAGCATGATTGGTTTTTGGTGCCGTCATATACTACCCATTGTTGACATGTTCCCTCGATGTTATTCGACAATTCCTCTAAGCAGATTGGACCATTGCCAGTAATCAATGACAAATCCAGCGAACAGATGTCCCAAAATAACAGCGATCATGACCTGCAGGAGACGGGCCCGGGTGCTTTTGGGACGACGCATGAATAAATCCAGTTTGACATCTTGAATGACATACCAAGCCAGTGTAATGCACATCAGCTCGATGACGATGGACACCAGCGCGTGCAGGCCTGCAGTGGCAACAACATTGTCCATATCCATTTCCTTGTTCACCTGACCTCATAGGTTTGACCGTACGTGCAAATACTATTGTAAAGCCCGCAGCAGCAAAGAAGCAAATTCAGCCCTGCTCGCGGTTTGCTCCGGTTTAAACTCCTGATCGGGATAACCGCCAATCAAGCCTTTTTGCTTCAGTGCAGCAAGAGATGCAGATGACCAGTGATTCATGTCCACGTCATTGTAGGGTGCCTTCAGCGGTTTGACTGTACTCAGACTTAGCGCCTTGACGAGCATAGCGGCCATCTCCTCGCGTGTAATGAAACGCTCCGGTCCGAATGTGCCGTCCGGATAACCGCTCGCCCACCTGGCTGTTACCGCCTGCGCGATAGCTCCGGCTGCCCAATATTTCGCGGGAACATCCCTATATTGTACCGCACCTGCCTTAGGCGGTTTAAAAGCGCGGACCAGCATGGATACCGCTTCGGCTCTGGTAATGCTCTCATCCGGCCGGAATTGGTAAGCGCCGCTGCCGGCGATAATCCCTTTTTTATTCAAGGCAACAATCGCTCCTTCGGCCCAATGTCCGGCAATATCGCGGTAACCCGCTACGATTTGATCCGCATCGATGCGAAGTCCGTAATATTGTTTGTCGAACGGGGCGCTTGCAGTCACTTTAATGTAATACAAGCCTGCTTCAAGCTTGGTCTCTGCGACGATTCCGGTCTCGCCCGGTTTGGATTGAAGAGTGGAAATTATTTTTTGGTGCTTATCCATGATAACTGCCTTTAATCTTACATCGGCAGGGATGCCGCTTACCTTTAGACCTACGACACTTCCAGCCCCAAGACGCAGCTGATACCAGTCTACATCCTGCGCATCGCCAATTACACCTGTGTAATCAGAACCTGAACTGACTGCTGTCGCTTCATAGGTTTTGTTGTTCGGTTCATTGGGATCCGTATATTTGGTTCTGAAATCCATTGCCAGCGTATACTGCCCGATGACCGGACTTGCCTGTGCGGACATGGCGTTATATACGCGAAAATAATAAGTCCCCGGAGTAATGCTCATCAGTTCGGAGGTCTCGATTGCACCTTCGCCATTCTCGTCCACTTCAAGCAGCGGCCCATCCTTTGATTGAATGGAAAGCGAGGGGTCGATCCGGACAGAATCCGTCGATAACGACAGCTTGAGCGTGCCTCCGGTCTCGAAATGGACCACATACCAGTCACGGTCACCCGTTTGATGAAAATTGCCGGCAATGGTCTGGGACCTTGGAGACAAAGTGAATCCCGAATACTGTTTATCATTGTTCTCATAGGCGTCTGCGCTCATCTCAAAGCTCGAGGTAAGCAGATAAGGAAGCACTGTTTGATTCTGGTTGTCTGTTAATTGAAGCTCAAAATAATTAATCCCTTTCCTAACCTTCCAGTCTGCGGTTTCATTGCCCAGCCTGGTCTCCTTCGTGCTCTGGGCATCGTCCCCGGTATAATGCGTCATGGTAACCGATGGCTGCGAGCCCTCTCCAGCCGTAATCCCTTGAAACTGGATAGACATTGTGCCATCATAAGGCGCATCAATTCTATACCAGTCACGGTCGGCATTCCCGCTGATTTCTGCGGCAATTTTGGTTCCTGCAGGGAACGCTGCCGCTTTATCACGGGTATTATTTGGCTCATATTGATCGGTCTTGAGCGAAGCTGTAACGGCCCGGTCAACGCTGAGCAGCCCATAGCCCGAGGCGTCATCGACACCCTTTTTCCCGATATCTTCCGCGCTCTGCCTGAGCGTCTCCCGGATTTGGTAAGGCTTGTAATCCGGATGCACCGCCCAGATAAGCGCGGCAGCAGCAGCAGCCTGCGGAGCAGACATCGAGGTCCCCTCCTCACGCGTATAACCGCCTCCAACCGCAGTAGTATATACGCTCCAAGGAGCAACGATATCCAGCTCCGGCCCTTTATTGGAACGCGGTTCCGCTTTGCCATCAGCCGTTACACCGCCTACAGCCAGCACGCTTGGATAAGCTGCGGGATATTTCACCTTGGCTCTGGATCCCAATGTTGCTCCGTCATTGCCGCTTGCGGCAACCAGCAGCACGCCTTTGGATTCGGCATACAAGGCGATGTCCTTCATATAAGGCGAATATCTGTACAGTCCAACGGAAAGAACAACAATCTTCGCGCCATGCTTCACGGCATACAAGATCGCCTCACCTAGACGCTCCTCATCTCCGTAGCCCTCTTCATCCAGCGCCTTGATAGGCATAATCCTGGCCTTCCACAGAATCCCGGATATCCCCTTTCCGTTATTGCCACTACCCGCCAGAACACCTGCCACTGCCGTGCCGTGACCATTATCATCTTCAGGGGCGTAGCCAGGATGAACGAGATTGGTGCCCTCAACAAGATTGTCCTTGAGATCCGGATGGTCCAGATCGACTCCGGTGTCTACGAGCGCAATCGTCAGACCAGTCTGGTCATGCACGGTCGACCATGCTTCCCTGGCCCCGATCTGATCCAGAAAATGCTGCTTGGGCAGCTCAGGGTCATTGGTGCTGACCACGCCGAGCAGCGTGACAGTGCTGCTCGGCTCCACATACGCAACACCTGGCGTTTGACGAAGCGTACGGAGCCATTCCCCGGTGTCGGTCCCCGGATCTTCAGGGCGAACGACATCCACGGCTGCAGACAATGACTGCCGGCTTATGACATGGGTCCCGGGAAGTATTCTCTCCTGCCCGGGGTCCCATTTGAGGAGCCAGCTTTGCGTTTCCCCTGAGGAGCCTCCTGCCGTCGTCAGCGGGCCTTCAGCAGCAGATAGATCAACTTGTACAGACTCGCCTCCCGGACGGCTTAGAACTGGAGATATAGTGCCCAGAGTGAGACTCCAGACTAGCAGCACGGCCAGCATAAAAAACCATCTGCGTGCAGCACGTCCTGACTGTGCTTTATGGGCATTCACAGTGACTGCGGAATCAGATCTCCGCTTCAAACGTTTCCACTCGTCCAAACGTTTATTTCCATACTGGTCAACTTCCGAGGCTGCATGTATATTCCCGTTGATCAGGGCCTGGTGAACCCCTGGCGGACAGAAGTAACCGGATTGGAGCATGGGCAAACAAGCCTGGCCAATACGGCCTTGCGCTCCAGTTGCAACCCTTCCGGCTTCGCCCTCTGGACTTCGGTTATTATTCGAATGCGGATCCCAGTATGGTTCGTTCATCATATTCTGCCTTTAACCTGCAAATTAGTGTTATGAAACCTTTTCGCGTTTTATGGTACATTCTCCTTTTGCCAATTTCTTTAAATCTTCATAAAGAGACCATAGACCTACATGGATTCCATTTACTTATCGATACTATGCATCTGCAAACCCGCTTCATTACCTTTTTGAAATATCCGAAATGTTAAATTTCACGGAAAGGTCCGGGATAAGGAAAAAAAAGCGGTCCAAGTCCCCTGTTCAGGGCCTGAACCGCTTTCCAGATCAGCGTACTTCATGTAGGTTGCAGACAAGCTAACTGCCAATACGCGTAAACAAGTCATTGACGACGGAAAAATGCTCATTGATCCAGCCCAGAACAGGACCGGGAACAATACCAAGCGCAACTGTCAAAACCGCGCTCAGCCAAATCACAATGCCTGTCGTCACCGGCACGGGAACCTCAGTATCCTGAGTCGCCGAGCGCATGAACATTTGCCGGACAATTCCGAAATAGAAATAATACGAAATGGCGCTGGTTGCCACCATGACCGCCACAATCCAGTAAGCCTGGGACTGGGCAGCGCCAAGCAGGATGAACAGCTTGCCGAAAAACCCGCCTGTAACCGGCAGTCCCGCCAGTGAAAGCACGAATACAATCATGGCCGCCGCTGTCCAGGGCGCCCGGTAATACAATCCGGCGAACCCGTTCAACTCATCATTGCCGGATGCCTTGCTCACAACAGTGATGACGGCGAACGCTCCGATATTCATCAACATATATACCGCCAGGTAGAACAGAAACTCGCTGAAATTGGACGTGTGATAGCCTTTGAAGGAGATCCCCAGCGGCACGAGCAGGTATCCTGCATTGGCTACACCCGAGAGCGCCATGAGCCGTTTCAGATTCACCTGACGCAGTGCTGCCGTGGAGCCGACGATCATCGCAGCGGCCGCCATAATAAGCAGCACGAGCAGCATATCGTCGGCAATGGGGGCATCCGGTGTATTGGCGAAGATCACGACATTATAGACGATCCGAAAGACAACAGCGAGCGCGGCGCCCTTGGAAACAACCGCGAGAAAAGCCGTAATCGGCGTCGGTGCGCCTTGATAGACGTCCGGAGCCCAAAGATGAAACGGCGCTGCTGCGATTTTGATGCCAAGCCCTGCGATAATGAAGAAAAAGGCGATATAGAGCAGTTCTTTGAAATCCGCAGCATGCTGCTGGACACCAATCGCAATGGCACCCAGATTCGTGGCGCCTGTGATCCCGTACAGATAAGACATTCCAAACAGGATCAGCGCGGATGAGATACCGCCGGTCACCACATATTTGAATGCAGCCTCGGCAGACTGGACGGCATGCTTTCGAATTCCAACCAGCACATAGGTTGTGATGCTGAGCAGCTCAAGACCTAGATACAAGGTGATCAAATCACCGGAAGAGGCCATCATCATGGCACCGACGACCGCCGGCAGCAGCAGGTAGTAGAATTCGCCTTTGTCGGGAATCTCCGCGCGCTTGACTGTTCCCAGGCTCAGGAGCACAATCAGCACCGTCGCCACCAGAAAAACGATTTTCAACAGGCTGGAGAATTGATCGATCCGGTAGCTGTCAGCCAGCAGACGGATCGCACCGCCTGTTGGCTCACCGTTGGCATTCGCAGAAAGCGGATGATTGACCAGATCGATTAACCGCCATATCACAAAACCAAGCGACGTCAATAGACCGGCAAGCGTGATCCAGCCAATAACCGCCCGGCTGGCTTGTCTTGGCATCGCCAGATCAATAATGACCAATACAATTGTGAAAACAATGAGAATCCATTCCGGGGCGAGATAGGCCGCATCGCTCCAGGTAAGAGGTTGAAGAGCCGGAAGCGGCTGTTGGGTAACATCCATTGTCTATCTCCCCACCTTCCCGTTAAGTTGCTGCAGCAAAGCGTCGAAGCCATGCTTCATCGGCTCGGTCAGCACGGCGGGGTACACCCCGATCAGCACAATGAATGCCAGCAGGGCAATCATCGGCACAGCCTCGATGAGCCTGGCATCGCGCAGTGATCCATAACGCTCCGATATCGGACCGAATGTAATCCCGAGCACGCTTCGCAGCACATACACTGCGGTCAGAATCACACCAAGCACAGCGACCGCCGTTAGGATACGCATCGATTCGAACAATCCCAGAAGCGAGAGGAACTCTCCGATAAAGCCCGATAATCCTGGCAGTCCCAGCGAGGCCATCCCAGCCGTCAGAAGAATGCCGCTGATAAACGGCAGGCTCTTGGCCAGGCCGCCCAGCTCGCTGAGCTCCGTGGTGCCGGTCCGCTCGTAGAGAATGCCGACAATAAGGAACAATAGCGCAGAGATAAAGCCGTGTGACACAAGCTGGACCATAGCCCCCTGCAGGCCAATTTCATTCAGGGAAGCAATACCCAGCATGACAATCCCCATATGGCTGATCGACGAGTAGGCAAGCACCAGCTTGAATTCCTTCTGCACCAGCGCCAGCACCGCACCGTACAGTATATTGATGACACCCAATATGGCGAGCACCACGGCCCAGTGGCTCGTCTGGAGCGGGAAGAGAAACACGCCGAAGCGGATAAGCCCGTAAGCCCCCATTTTGAGCAGGATGCCTGAATGAATCATGACAATCGAAGGGGGAGCCTCCGCATGGACACGCAGCATCCAGGTATGAAATGGAAAGATCGGCAGCTTGATGCCAAACGCAATCAGCAGCAGAATGAAGATCGACCAGCGCATCGTATCCGTCATGTAAAATGGATTGGACTGCCCTTGCGCGGCATCCGGCGGCATATTGACATACGAGTCGGGGTTGACCATGTTATCCTTGATCACTGCGTAATCACCGCTGTAGGACAGATGCGTGACCTGACCGCCTCCCGGCTGATCGACGGTGAAGCCTGCCGTGGATACAAGCAGAACAAAGGCAATCAGCATGATTGCTGAGCCGACACCATTATAAATCAGAAATTTATTGGCTGCCTTCTCCCGGTTCATATAGCCCCAGATTCCGATCAGGAAGAACATCGGAATCAAGGTGAGCTCGAAGAAGACGAAGAAGAGAAACACGTCTCTGGCCAGAAATACGCCGAGCATCCCGATTTCCAGCAGCAGAAACCACAAGTAGAAGGATTTCCAGCGTTTTTTAATATTGACTGAGGCGAGCGCCGCCATCGCGGCAACAATGGTTGTCAGCAGCAGCAGCGGCAGCGACAGCCCGTCGACGCCCAAATGATATTGAAATTTGAAAGCATAGGACGTCACCTCGCCGACTACTTCTTTGCTCAGCGACGCATCAACCCAGGTTGAATTCTCTTCATACGGCTTCCCGCCGCTCGCTCCTTCAAAATCGGCATACAGCCAGAGACTGAGCAGAAGCGGAATAAATGTAGCGGTGATCGCCGTTACCTTCAGCCAGCGGCTGCTCTGCTTGGGAAGCAAAAGCAGCACAATGATGCCCAGCAGCGGCGAAAAAACAATAAAGGACAGGATAGGAAGATCGGACAGCATTACCAGAACCTCCTTCCGACTACTGCAGCAATGAGAATTACAAGTCCAAGCACTGAAATCAGGCCATATGTCTGCACCTGGCCATTCTGCAGCCGGGTACCTCCGCGGCCCAATTGCAGCGCGGCTCCGCCAACCAGACGGACAATGCCGTCAACGATATAATGGTCAAAGGCGACCAATCCAGCTCCGAACGCCCGCAAAGAGCGGACAATAAGCACATGGTACAGCTCATCGATATAATATTTGCGTTCCAGCAATCTGACCAGCCATGCGGCACGGGATGATACAGCGTCGCGGGAAATCGTCCCTTTCACAAACACCAGCCAGCCCAGGTAAATGCCCAGCACTCCGATCGCCGTAGAGATGATCATGACAAGGCCCCCGCCCCCATGCTCGGTCTCCGCTCCATCGGTCAGCCATGAACCAAGCGTGTTATTCCACGGCGTCTGCACGAAGCCGGCAATAACTGCGAATACCGCGAGAATAATAAGCGGCAGCGTCATGGAGGAAGGCGACTCATGCGCATGCTGCTCTCCCTTGGGCTTGCCGGTGAAGACCAAGAAGAAGAGCCGGGACATGTAGAATGCGGTAAAGAAGGCAGCCGCCACGCCGACAACAAACAGCACCGGCTTCTCGTGCAGCGCCGTTGTCAGGATCGCGTCCTTGGACCAGAATCCGGAGAATGGCGGTATGCCCGAAAGTGCCAGTGCGCCAATGCCGAAGGTCCAGGCGGTAATGCGCATTTTCGAACCCAGACCGCCCATTTCATGGATATTCTGGGTATGCACGGCATGGATGACGCTGCCCGCTCCAAGGAACAGTAGCGCTTTGAAGAATGCGTGCGTAAACAGATGAAAGATTCCGCCGGTAAGCGAGCCAAGACCAAGCGCCATCATCATGTAGCCCAATTGGCTGACGGTCGAGTACGCCAGGATGCGTTTGATATCGTTCTGCGCAACACCAATCGTCGCCGCGAAAATCGCCGTAAAGGCACCCACATAAGCGACTGTATCCATTGCGGCCTGCGAAGCCTGGAAGATATCAAACGTGCGCGCAACCAGATACACGCCGGCGGCAACCATCGTTGCGGCATGAATCAGGGCGCTGATCGGCGTCGGACCTTCCATGGCGTCGGGCAGCCACACATGCAGCGGAAACTGCCCTGATTTGCCGATAGCGCCGACAAAAATAAGAATGGCAATCAGCGTCGTGACGCTTGCGGCGATTGCGCCTGTCTGTCCGTCGAAGACGTTCTGAATATGTACAAAATCCAGCGCGTGGTCCGGCATATACCAGTAAAGCAGCAGAATGGCAATCAGCAAGCCGGCATCGCCAATCCGCGTCACGATAAAGGCTTTCTTGGCCGCAGCCACGGCCTCGGGCTTCGTATACCAGAAGCCTACGAGCAGGAACGAGCATACGCCGACAAGCTCCCAGAAGACGTAAAGCGTCAGCATGTTGTCCGCGAGCACAAGTCCCAACATCGAGAACGTGAACAGCGCGACATAACTGAAGAAGACGGATATCCTCTCGTCGCCTTTCATATAACCGGCTGAATAGACGTTCACCAGGAAGCTGACTGCCGTCACCACAACAAGCATGAGGGCCGTCAGGTTCGTTACCTCGAAGCCTGCATTGATTTGAATGCTACCCAGGTCAATCCATTTGAAGCTGTACTGGTAGTAGGATGCGCCGTCGCTCATATGCTCCACCAGCACAAGAATGGACACGACCAGCGAAGCAAGGGAAGCGACAATGCCTACTGTTGTGCCAATGAGGCTTTGATTGCGGCCAAAGGCGAGCAGCAGCAGAAAAGCGACGAACGGAAACAGCGGAATGAGCCAGGCAACCTGTGAGAACATGGTTTCCAAATCGGTTTACCTCCTCATCTCGTCGAAATCATCGGCATTGATCGAGCCCCGCGCCCGGAACAATGCGATCAGAATCGCAATGCCAACCGCCACCTCTGCAGCGGCAACCGTAATGGTAAAGAGCGCAAACATCTGCCCGGTCAGCGACGGAACAACGCCGTATTTGGAGAAGGCGACAAGGTTCAGGTTGACCGCATTGAGCATCAGCTCGATACACAGCAGCACGACAATCGCATTCTTCTTGACAAGCGCGCCATACAAGCCGATGCAAAAAAGAATAGCCGCCATCGTCAAATAGGAAGATAACATGCTAGTCCGCCTCCTTCTTCGCAAGCACAATGGCTCCGATAAACGCAACCGTGAGCAGAACCGAAACCAGCTCGAACGGCACCACGTAAGCAGTGAACAATTGTTTGCCGATTTCCATCGTGTTGTCCGCAGCAGACTGTGCTGCCGGGGGAACCGGGAAATCGCTCTGGCGGATCGCGTAGAACAGAATGCCGAACAGCGCCAGGGCGCCTACCGCCGTGAGCGTCTCCTGAAGCGGTCTGGATTTCTCCGTTTCACTATCCTCATGTCTGGTCATCATGATGCCGAAAATCATCAGAATGGAGACAGCCCCCGCATAAATCAGCACCTGCACGAAGGCGAGAAACTCCGCATTCAGCAGAATGAACATCCCGGCAATTCCGATGAATACAGCCGCCAGAGAAACAACCATATACACAACCTTGGTAAAGCTTACCATGAGTACCGCGCCGCTGATAATAATAATGGAGAAGAGGAAGAACGCGACGAACTCGCCGGTCAAATCCACATTGAACATGGTTATTTGGCCCCCCCTTTGGCTGCTTGAGGGGCACCGATGTTGTTGTTGTCCTGACGGACGAGCTTGTTATTCTCATCCAGCCATTTGCGGTCCTTGAACAGGTCATCGCGGCTGTAGGAAGCCAGCTCGAAGTTCCCCGTCATGACAATCGCTTCCGTCGGACAAACCTCCGTACAAAGATCGCATAGAATGCAAATTTCAAAATTGATATCGTACGTATCGATCACTTTACCCTTTTTATCCGGATCAGGGTTGGCAACGCCCGTAAGTGTAATGCATTCCGTCGGACAAACCCGCACGCACTGATTGCACACGATGCATTTGTCCGGCTCGAAATGCTGAATGCCCCGGAAGCGGTCCGGCATAATAATCGGCTTGTCGGGATAGGAGGTGGTAACCTTTTTTGCTGTCATGGATTTGAATGTAACGCCCAGCCCTTTAAAGAGACCCTTCATACCTTATCCCTCCGTTACCCTTTAATAAACAGCTCGAGATAAACGGCTGTTATGAATACATTGAGTATAGCCAGCGGCAGCAGCACTTTCCACCCGAAGCCCATCAATTGATCGACCCGGATACGCGGCATCGTCGCTCTCAGCCAGAACAGGAAAAACACAATAAGGGAGAACTTGAGCAGGAACCAGATGATTCCCGGCACAAAATCAAGAAAAGGGGCGGGCGCATGCCAGCCGCCCAGGAAGAGCACAGTCGTCAGCGACGCGATCGCATAGACGTAAACATACTCTGTCAGCATGAAGAATGCAAAACGAAAGCCGCTGTACTCGACATGATAGCCGGCTACCAGCTCCGACTCCGCCTCCGGCAGGTCGAACGGGGTACGGTTAAGTTCCGATACCGCTGCAATCACGAACACGACAAATCCGATGATCTGGGGCAGGAAATTCCACTGCCAGAACCAGTCGCCCTGCTGCTCCGCGATGGAGCGAAGATTCAGACTGCCCGATACCATAATGACACCCACTACCGATATGACCAGAGGCACCTCATAGCTGATCATCTGCGCAGCAGAGCGCATTCCTCCAAGCAGCGCATATTTATTGTTCGACGACCACCCGCCGAGCACAATCGCGATCGTGGATATGCCGGACAACGCCACATAATACAGCAAGCCGACATTAATATCGGCAAAATACAGCTTCTGCGTGTAGGGGATGACCGCCAGCACCGCAAAGGCGGGAACATAGGCCAGCGCAGGCGCGAGAATAAACAGCATCCGGTCGGCCTTGCGCGGTATTGTATCTTCTTTGATCAGCAGCTTCGTAATATCCGCCACCGTCTGCAGCAGCCCGAATGGCCCTACACGGTTCGGTCCGATCCGCAGCTGCATCCAGCCGATCACCTTCCGCTCGAAAAAGATCGCATAGGTTACAAAACCAAGCACAACCGCAAGCAGCACAACGCCCCATAGGAAGAAAATAAGGGCATTGCCCCATGTCAGAGTTTCATCCAGCCAGGCTCCCATTAAGCATCTACCTCCCCGACGACGATATCGATGCCGCCCAGAATCGTAATGAGGTTGGTCATCGTTTCGCCAACCAGCAGCTTGGGCAGAATTTGCAGGTTCACGAAGGACGGACGGCGGAATTTAAGCCGGTACGGCTCCGCCTTCCCTTTGGAGACGATATGACAGCCGATCTCTCCGCGGGGCGATTCGATACTGACATAAGCCTCACCTGCCGGAGGCCGGATCACACGGGGCACTTTGCCCATGACTTCGCCGCCCGAAGGCATCTGCTCCAGCGCCTGCTTCAGAATACGCAGGCTCTGGCGGATCTCCTCTAGCCGGATAAGATAGCGATCATAGCAGTCTCCTTTGGAGCCCAGCGGCACATCGAATTCGAACCGGCTGTACAAGCTGTATGGCTTCGCCTTGCGCAAATCCCAGTCTACGCCCGTGCACCGCAGGTTAGCGCCGGACAATCCATAATCGATTGCGGTCCGGGCGTCGTATTGTCCGACTCCTTTGATCCGGGCCAAAAAGATCTCGTTACCGCTGACGAGACTGTCATATTCCTTCAGCTTCTTCTCCATGTACGGGATAAATTCACGCACTTTGTCGAGCCAGCCCTCCGGCGCATCCCACTTGACTCCGCCTACACGCATATAATTGTAGGTCAGCCGTGCGCCGCACAGCTCATTGAAGAAATCAATGATCATTTCGCGGTCGCGGAACGCATACAGGAACGGGCTCATCGCCCCGATATCCAGCAGATAGGTGCCCCACCAGACAAGATGGCTTGCGACCCGCTGAAGCTCCATAACAATGAGCCTCATAAATTCGGCGCGCTCAGGAATTTCGAGCCCCATCATCGTCTCAACCGCATGGCAGAGCACATAATTATTTGTCATGGCCGATACATAGTCCATCCGGTCGGTATAGGGAATGATCTGGGTATAGGTCAGGTTCTCCGCAAGCTTCTCGGTGCCCCGGTGCAAATAGCCCATGACAGGAATCGCTTCGGTGATCACTTCGCCGTCCAGCTTCACGATAATACGGAACACACCATGGGTGCTCGGGTGCTGCGGCCCGACGTTAAGCAGCAGTTCTTCAGTACGGATCACAGCTGATTACACCTCCGGATCAAGCGGTTCATAATCTTTGCGCAGGGGGTGACCCACCCAGTCATCAGGCATCATAATGCGCCGCAGATCGGGATGGCCGGTAAAACCGATGCCAAGCAGATCGAATATTTCCCGCTCGTTCCAGTTTGCAGTGGCCCACAGAGATACAACCGAAGGGATCTGCGGCGCCTCCCGGTCCGTTTTGACTTTAAGCGCATATTCATGCCTGGTCGCCAGTGAAACCAGATGATAAACAACTTCAAGATGCGTCTCGTAATCGATGCCGGAGACATTGCGAAGATAGCTGCAGTCCAGCGTCGGATGCGTCTTGAATACTCTGGCGACGTCAAGCAGACGATCTCCCTTCACGACGATCGTCGGCATATGGTCATTCATTTCGTTGATCAAGGCTTCATCAACCGCATCTTCCGCCACAAGAGCCCGGACGTGGCCGACTGCCTCATCGAGCTGGGGCTGTCTGTGTGAAGGAGCCTTGGGCTCCTCGGGCGCGGCTTCGCTCTCTGCCTTGGCTTTGGCTGCAGCGCGGGCCTCCCTGGCCTCTGCCGCTGCTTTCAGCTTGGCCTCCCGCTCCGGATCGGTCCCTGCCGCCGGAGCGGACGCGGGCGGCTCACCCGCTGCACCGGCAGCCGCCGCTTTGGCCGCGGCACGCGCGGCGCGGGCCTCCGCTGCCGCCTTCAGCTTGGCTTCGCGCTCCGGATCGGCTGCCGCCGGCGCTGGCGGTTTACCTTCGCCCGCCGAACCTGCAGGAGAAGCGGACTCATCCGCAGTCGGCGCGATATACTCTTGCGCCGCACCCTCCGGAGCCCCGTCTGCTGAAGCTTGGCGCACAGCAGCGGCACCGCCTTCCTGCGCCGCAGCTGCAGCCGGATCGCTCCGCTCCTCCGCAGGACGATCCGGAGCGGCAGCCGCGCCTTGTTCCGGCTGCCCGCCGCTTTCCACAGGCTCCTTTTTCTCCTGATCAGCCTGCTGTCCAGGCTCTTTGTCCTTCTCGTCGCTCATCGGCTGGTCACCCGCTTCCCGGTCTTCGCCTCATAGCGGATCTTCTCCTGCAGCTTATTGATCCCATAGATCAGCGCCGCCGGGTTAGGGGGACAACCGGGAATATAAACATCCACCGGAACAATCTGGTCAACGCCTTTAATCACCGCATACGACTTCACATAAGGTCCGCCTGCAGTCGCGCAGGAGCCCATGGCAATCACCCACTTGGGCTCAGGCATCTGGTCATACAGCCTTCGCAGCAGGGGCCCCATCTTCTTCGTAACCGTACCGGCTACGATCATGACATCCGACTGCCGCGGCGACGTGCGGAACATAACTCCGAACCGGTCCAGATCATAGTGCGAAGCCCCGGTACCCATCATTTCGATTGCGCAGCAGGCAAGTCCGAAGGTAAGCGGCCACAGCGAATTGCTGCGGGCCCATGCCTTCAGCTCCTCAAGCGTGCCCATAAATACATTGCGCTCCAGCTCTTTCCGCTCTTCAGGGGAGATCGACTCTAAATTGAATTCCATTTGAGCACCTTCTTCTTCCAGGCATAGATAAGGCCGATCAGCAAAAGTCCCACAAATATCGCCATTTCAACAAGCACAAAAAGGCCGAGCTGCTTATATGCAACGGCCCAGGGGTATAAGAAAACGGTTTCCACATCAAAGATGACAAACATCAGGGCAAACAGGTAGTAGCGTACATTAAACCGCACTTGCCCTTCCCCTACAGGCTCATTTCCACTTTCGTACGTCGTCTTTTTCTCATCTGTCGGCTTATGGGGACGAAGCAGTCGGCCGGCACTCAAAGCCACCACCGGAAGAAGGATTCCAAGCAGAATGAAGATGGCTACAATCACATAATTATTGATGTACTTCTCCACACCATCGCCTCCATAGAACAACCGTTTGCAGGTGGGAAGGACCGCACCGCTTGGTCAAATTTCCATCACAATTATAACAAATGCTCCCATCCCCGTCTATGTCGGAGTTGAATGCGTTTCCTTTATCTCTCCCGCCCATATCGTCACTGCTGCTTTTCTTCCCCGGAATTCTCCATATTCCCGCTGATATCCTTGCCATCCTGTGTCAAAACGAGACTGCTTTGGGTCCGGTTGTAGGCAGGCTCCGAATCCCCCTTTTCGGCTTCCTGCGATTCGGTACCGCCCGCCTGCCCGTCCGCTTTGCTGCCCGCTTGAGCATCAGGCTGCCCTCCACCGGCGTTCCCCCCAGCCCCCGGTATTACATTGATAGCGGGATGTGAGGCATCCCTCAGGCCCCTCATAGCCGCAATGGCAAGCAGTACCAGCGGCATAACCAGTCCTTGGAAAACGCTGAGGACCGGCCATGAATCAAAAGCAAACTGGGTAATTTGAGCAGAGTTCCGGTAAACCACCAGGGATAACGGAACCACGATAAACGCAAGCGGCACGGTGAGCGACCGGTAGGTTGAGAACCGCAGCAGCTCTGCAGCAGCGAGATTGGCGACATAAAAGCAAAGTACAAATTTCGTAAACACCGTGCTTATCCAGATGACGGCAATCGTAATTTCGACGCGCTCCACAACGTCGCCAAGATCGATTTCCTTGGCCATATCGTAAACTGCATAGGGGCTTCGCGTTGCCAATTCAACTCCTAGAACCGTCAACAGCAAAAACGTCATCGCTAATGCGGATACCCCGATAACCACAGCGTATGACCATAATTTACGGCGAAGCTTGGGACGGTCCTCCGGCCGGACGAGCTGCAGCAGCATCATGATGAAAGTATATTCACCAAGCGGAAACCCGACAACGGGGTAAAGCCCTCCCAGCGGCGGACCCCAGCCATTGGCCAGAATCGGAAACATATTGTTGAAATCCATTTTATTGAACAGCAGCAGGAAAATGACTCCCGTCACAATGAAAATCCACATAAACAGCAGCTCACCTGTCCGCCCGATCACTTCCGCTCCAAGCAGTACCCCATAAGCGATAACAATCATAAACGTAATATGGGTAAACCAGCGCGGCGTTTCCGGAAGAATCGCGGTTCCGATGAAATCACCCATGTTACGAAGTGTAAAGGCGCTCAAGAGAATGAAGAATCCGATATACATCAACATGTAAAGGGTTCCGCCCCATCGCCCCAATATTTTCTGGGAATAGGTCACCACGGAAAAATTGGGGAACCGCTTATTTAATGCCAGGGGCGCAAACAGAAATATATAATTCAACGGCCATGCCAAAGTCAAGGTTATCCAGGAATCCTCCTTCGCCACCAGGACGACAAGCGTCGGCAGAATAAGAACAGCGGTGCCAAGCGCGAAGAGTACATGCAATTTTCCCAATTGGCTGCCCGACAGCAGCCCATTATTAATTTCGTCCCTGCCGCTCATAAAGGGGTTATCCCTATAGCCTCGAGGACTACTCTATATACAGGCTCCGTCATTCTGTCGATAACATCGACCGGATTGGGCATAGGGATTTTAAGGATAACCACACAGGAATAAGCGACCCCGAGCGTCAAAATCGCGATGGCCCAGACGGCTTCTCTTGTTTTCTCTTGAATCAATTGGGTCCATATCCGGATGCCAATAATGATTCCCATAACCACTACAACCCCGCAAACAATCATCTGTCAGATCCCTCCTTCATTTCACAATCGATTTGCCCCGGAGACCCGTGCCGCCGATCTTGACATCTACTTTCAGTTGATGAGGAATATGCACAAATTCATCATCCCACCTGGGCTTAAGCTTCTTCCATGTCTGCGGCATTCCCTTATAAATCACGGTTGACCAACCGAAGGTATCCGTATGATAAACTTCTTGAATTTGCTTGATGGCCGCTTCGATCTCAGCGGTAATCTTCTTCTCGCCTTTAGCTTGAAAAAGCTCAAAGGTCGTCTCGTCAATCACATTCAGGTCCCTGCATGTAATTTCAGAGATGATCCCCTTGGTTTTCACGGAGATCATGATTTCCGGATAGGCGGATTTCTTGGAACGGCGTACACTGAGCTTCGTTACAGCGGATTGAATTTCAATCGTTACTTCCCCCTGCGACTTATCATTGTCCATGCATGGCACCTTAACAATCGTATCGTTTACTTTATTCATGATCCATCCCAACCCCAGCGATTGCTGCTGATTTAAATATCCGATGAGTTCACCGCTGCGGAAGATGGCCATTGTGGACAGCTTGGGAATTACATCCGGTTTGATTTTCTCCACATTCTTGCTGTCGTTGCCGCTGCTCTTATTTCCTACTAACAGGATTGAAGGCATCGTCGATTGCTTCATGTCATCTACCGCATCCCTGATCAATTCCTGTGCGGTTACTTTATATGATTGGGGCCAGGATTTCTGGGTGGTCTCCACCATGCTGTGAATTTGCTGGACAGGTATGGGCTCCATAAGCGTCGTTGTTTTCAGCAGCTGCTCTGCACGCGTACCTCTGGCAATCAGCATCTGGATATTGGTTCTGACTTCCGGATTGCGGTCGACAAAATCAAGCAGCGGCCAGAATCCCTGTCGTGCTATTGCATCCCCTATGACAAACAATTGAGTGTGTGAAAAATAAAGTCTTCTCGAGGTCATCGTCCCCATATGGCGAAGGCCCTCAAACATGGTGTCGGCGCTCTCCCTGAACGTAATCACCGCAGGCCCTTGTGCCGATGAGCCCCTGCTGCCGCCGCTAACGTTCTGCGGCAGAACTACCTGAACGCTTAGTAAAAGCTTGTGCTTGCCCGTCGGATCATCATCTACGCCAATCGCAAACACAACCCCGATCCGATCCAGATAGCGAACATCCCAGCAGCCTGAAATTAGCGGCGTCAGCAGCAGCAAACAGAGAACAACGGCCATGGTTCGGACTCTTTGCACGCGGAACAAGCCGTAGGCTGCGGATGCAATCATCACGAATCTCCACCTTTGGATTTGTTGATGTCAGTCGATTCCCTGACTTTATTTTTAGGTGCAGCTCCTTGCGGACGCTGCTTCATCATCCAGAAGGGAACCCGAATGATGCTATCCTTCATGTCCTTCCAGAACAAGGGAGCAAAAGGCTTCAAATAGGGAACACCCAGCGTGCGTAAACTTGTCAGATGCAGCAGCAGAGCAAGGACAATTAGCGCAATTCCATAAAAACCCAGTGAAGCAGCGGCAATCAGCAAACCAAAACGCAGCAGCCGGGCGGCGATGGCCAGGTTATAGGCAGGAGAGACAAAGCTCGTAATGGCCGTCAAGGAAACAATGATGACAACGGCTGGAGAGAAGAATCCCGCTTCCACGACCGATTGCCCGATAACGAGACCTCCTACAATGGAAATCGTATTGCCTACGGCAATGGGCATCCGTACAACCGCTTCCCGCAGCACTTCAAATATAATCTCCATCATGAAGGCTTCCACGTAGGCAGGAAACGGCACACCCTCCCGCTGTGCGGCAAGCTTCAGCAAGAGCGGTGTCGGAATCATTTCCTGATGATAACCGACGATAGCGACATAAACAGAAGGAAGCAGCAAGGCCATCGCAAACGAGAGAAAACGGAGCATACGCAAAAAGGTGGAAATATCATAGCGCTGATAATAATCCTCCGCAGCCTGAAAGAAGACATTGAAGGTTGCCGGAGCCATCAGGACGAAGGGGGTGCCGTCGACCAGAATGGCAATACGTCCCTCCAGCAGCCCTGCCGCTATAACGTCAGGCCGCTCATTATAAAAAATCGTCGGAAATGGGGTAATCTTCTGATCCGAGATCAGTTCTTCGATATATCCGCTCTCCAGGACGCCGTCAATGGATATGGCATCCAGCCGGATAGACAACTCCTCAATCAAGGAATCATCCGCAATACCTTTCACATACATGATTCCGACCGGCGTTTGTGTGACACTGCCGATGGTCCGCTGATCAAGCCAAAGCTTGGGACTGCGTATTTTGCGGCGCAGCAGTGCGCTGTTTGTACGGATGGACTCGGTAAACCCCTCCCGCGGTCCGCGAATAACCATATTGGTTTGCGGTTCCGTTACATCACGCTTCGGTCCTCCAATCGTACCCGCAGATATAGCCTTATTCAGTCCATCGACAAACAAGATGGTGTTGCCGACAAACAGTGACTGAAAAACCTTCGCCCAGTTATCTACTGCCTCCACATCGCCTACCTGCAGCAGACTCTTGTTAATTTGGTTGAGCGTTTCGTCCGCGTTAACCGCAGGAGCCGTCAATCGGGCGCGCTGAACCGGCTCAAGCACATGCTCATTGAGCCGGTTATCATCCACAAGCCCTTGTATGTATAGAACCGCAGCCTGAAACGGAATCTCCCCCATCAGGGTTATTTCCTTCACAATGACATCGTTGCTTCCGCCCATCTCCTCCTCAATAAGCTTTAATGTCGCCTTCAGGTCAGGATCGATTTTCATATCTTCAAAGGCTTTCATATGAGGCTCTACAGCCCGATCACGAATCTGCTGCTTCTTGTCGCCTCCGGATTTTCCGCTGTGACTGCTTAAGAACGGGCCTTTCATATATCCACCTTCTTTCGTTGCCGCTTCATGTTGTATGGGATCAGGAAATTAATATTTAAAGCCTGCAATACGTTCATGATTGGAACCTTGCAGCATAGTGAACGCAATTCGACAAATTCCTTTCTTCTTACTAGAATGGCTTATATTGGACAAATCTATTCAGAGGATTGTCTATCCAAGACAACGCAAAAAAGCTCCCCACCGACTCGAAAGACGGGTAAGAGCCTTGATATTAAAGCAAATTTCTATTTTTCATCCCGCAGGGCGGCTCTCGCAGTGAGAACGGATTGACCGGAGACGCCTTGCGGCGATTCCACTTTCCTCTGGCGGACAATAAGCACAAAAACCAGCAGGAAGTACATCCAGTAGGCGACAAATTCTTCTACAGAGGGCGCCTCCGAATAGCCGAGGAAAGCCTTGAAGAATACACCTACCTGTCCGTTAACGAGCGGGTGCCGGCCCGTATCCCGTATGTAATTCGCCTCATCGATGGGATGCTCGGGCATGATCCATGTGATATCGTAGACTTCTCCGATCTCGCCGCCGGATGTATGATACACCGTACCCATCAGCTTCAGATCCTGCATAACCCCGATCGCCTGTACGAACAGCCCCGCTGCAATAAGAATCAGAAACAGGCTGGTCGCTTTAAAAAAGGTGGCGAGCTGGATCTTCTTACTCCCCTTGAAGACAAGAAATCCGAGCGCGGCTGCGCAAATCAGGCCCAGAACAGCGCCCCAGCTCTGCAGCGCCTGCGAAAGATCGCCCTGCGAGATAGCAGCGAAGAAGAATATCGTTTCCACCCCTTCCCTCAAGGTTACGAGAAACGAATGGACGACCATATTAATGGCGCCGCCGGTCGTCAAAATTAGAGCGACTTTATTCTGCAGCTTGCTCCGCATATCACGGCTCTGCTTGCTCATGAACATAATCATATGGGTAAGAAGCATGGAGGAAACAAGAAGAATGCCGATGCGCATGTAGTCCTGGCTGCCCATGGTGGAATAGCCGTCGAGCACGGTTTGAAAAACCAGCGCTACGCCAAGACTGGCGAGAACCGCACACCCTGCGCCAAGCCAAACCCACCTGCTCCATTTCGATTGGCCGATGCGCTTCAGATACGATACAATAATGCCCACGATGAGAATCGCTTCGAAGGCTTCACGAAATGTGATGAGAAATGCCTGCACATTCATGGTGTCTCCACTCCTTTAGAAAATACCTTTGCGCCGGGCCCACCACACCACGCAAATACCGACGACCGCGACCCCGCCTATTACACCAATCGTAACGCCCGCGTTGGTCTTCTCCGTGCGTTCCATGGGAGCATGCTCTTTGTTGCCTTGTATGGTCTCCCCGCCTGCTGAACCCTCACCCGGCGATGCTGCGGCATTGCCTGTGTCGCCTTCTGTCGGCTGACCGGTCCCGGGCTTCCCGCTGTAGGGAAATAAAGGGACCAATATATCGTAAATCCGGTTGACTGTCGTTTTGAGAGCCTCGGGATCGGCTTCTTTCTGGCCTACGCCGAACAGACCGGGATTGCCGATGGCATCCAGCGCTTTCTGGAAATCATCCGTTATGCCGTCCGTCTGCTCCTTGGTGAGCTTGGCTTCCGCATAAGGCTTGAGCACCTCGAAGGTTGCCTTGGCTTTGGCCAGCAGCAGCTTAGTCTGTGTATATTCATCTATGGACTGGATGACACTCTCGAACCGCCGGTCCAGATTCATGACGAGCAGCGCCTTGTAGTTGGCTGTGAGCAGTTCCGCGTCGCGTGAGGCAATGTCTGCGTCCAATTCAGCGGCGACCTCTTCGCCAAAATGGGAGGCAATTTCGGATCGGCGCGCCTTATGCGCATCCTCTACGCCTTTCCAGTCGACCGGCGATACGGTAAGATCGGCCACCACCAGCTTGAAGGTTTCCGCAACATCTTCAGTGTTGGCATCGCCATACGAATAAGCCCGGACGCTGGCTGGCGTCAGAGCGAATATAATCACAACAGCAAGCATTGCGGTTATAGTAAATGAGATTGTGCGCATATTCTCACCTTCTGTTGTGAAATCGTAATGCTATAATCACGTAGACAATGATAATCATTTTCAATAATAGTGTCAATATGAAAAATCGTCCGAGACCTGCTGCATTTTCAGCGCGTACGGGTTGGCGTCAACGTATCCATTCATATAATTGGATATCATGATAAACCGGATCAAATAAAGCCTCGCTATGAAAAGCGGCTGCAAGTCTGACCTTATCGCGCAAGGGGCCCGCCTGGGCTTCAAACCCGCTTAATACGTGGTCCGTCAACAAAATCTCCGCCTCCGGATTCGCCTTCACATCGGCCAGGAAATACGAATAGGTCAGAATTTGCCGGTGGCTCACCCCGGTATGCAAATAATCCAGCACTCTTGATTCCTCCCACGTATACACGACAGCCCGGTTCTTTGTACCTGAATGGCTTTGCATGCCATCAAGGGCGGCTGCCAGCTGATAAACAGCCGGCTGTTCTTCCGCCTGCCGCTTGAGCAGCGTACTGCCCTGCACGGTCTGCAGTACGATGATGCTTGCGGCGAGGACACCGCCCGCCGCCCGCAGGACACTTCCGATCTGCGCTGCTAGCGCGGAGGAGACGGCGTATTTCCGTGCCCCGGGGTCCGGGACAGTCCGGGGCGAGAAGCTTGCGGGCGCCCGGTCTGCGAAGCCGCCGGGCTGGGGAAGACCCGCGCTGCCGGGCTGCGGCGGGCAAGCGGGGTCAGGCATGCAGGCGGGAGCGTCCATGACCCGCCCGCCCGATAGGCGGGTCTCGGCCGGCGGCTCAGCTCGCGGAGCCGCCGGCGGTCCTGGGGCGGGCGCAGGTTTCGGCGCCGCCGCGCGGAACAGAGCAAGCAGCAGCAGCCACATCACACCGATTAACGGTGTGATGTGCCGCGGCTTGTCGATGTTCTGCGCCAGCAGTGCCCACGCGGCGTAGGCGAGTGACAGCGCAGCCAGGGCCGCCGGCAGCGGCGGGTGGCGGAGCCATGCCGCCGCCCGGGCCAGAGCTTCGCGGCGCGGGCCGTCGCCAGCGCTCTGCGCAGGCGGCCTGCTGCCCGCGCAGAGCACGGCCGCCAGCAGCAGCGCAGCCGCAGCCGCCAGCAATGAATTGGAACGGGCAAACATGCCGGTCCAGAGCAGATTGTCGCCGGCGAAATGCAGCAGCCGCCCGGCAAACGAATATTCGCCGGTGGCCGCAACCCCGCCCCCCCACTCACTGAAGTGACCGGCGGTAAAAGCCGCCGCCAGATTCACAAAACCGGCCAGCCCGCCCTCGCTCATAGCCAGACCGGCCACCCACAGCAGCTGGAAGAGCACAGCCGCAAGCCCAAAAAGCAGCAGTCTCGGCAGCACCCGCTTGCCCTCTTTGCGCCAGATGGCACAATGGTTGACAAGCAGCCATACAACAGCCAGGCCAAATGACGCAAACGACAGTCGGACGCCCATCAACAGCCCAAACCCAAACAAGGCAATGACGGACCACCGCCAGCCCGGATGCTCCATCGCCCGCCACCAGCACCACAGGAACCACCATAACAAGGCAATACCCGCCGCCTCCGACATAGGCCGAACGGTTTGGAGCCACAGGCAGGGAGAAGTCAGCACCAGGCAGCCAACAATTGCTGACCAGAAGCGTGATAAAATCCGCCGCGCCAGCAGCCACAAAGGCACGCACGAGGAGGCTGTCAGAAGCAGGTTCCACGCACCATAGGCCTGGATGGGTTCCGGCATAAAGCGGCTGAGTCCCATGCCCCCCAATACAAAATAAGGATACCCGGGAAAATGGGGCTGCATGGTGAGCAGATCAAAGCGCGTCAGGGCAAGCGCAAAATCCACCTCATCCCAGGTGGCGGCGAACGGACTGATATGCATGAAACCGTACAACGTCCATATCAATACCAGAACAGCGGCCACGGCCGGGAACAGCATGGACCACAGCCGCTTCTTTCGCTCTCTTGCTCTCAAACAGTCAATCCCCCTTGTTTCACCGGAAGTCGCGTTGGCCTTTAATCTCCCGTACGCTGTCCGGGGTTTGCCAGAACCCGCTTGCTGTTATCCTTTACCGCGCGATGATGCTTCTTCACCGGACGGCGCAGCTCTCTCCAGACCGCCGGAAGCACTGCCGTCACATAACGGCGGAATTTGATAAAGGATTCACCATGAAGGCGAACCTGATAGCGGATAGGCACTTCCTCCATCCGAAAGCCCTGCCTGACCAGATTAAGAGTAAGCACCTGCGCATAATTATAGTCATGGATAATTTCGGCATGCTCCATCGCCTCTCTGGAAAAACCCCGCATACCGGACTGGCCGTCCCAGATCATCCGCCGCAGAATGAGCGCTTGCAGGAGGGTGAAGCCTATATTGCCGAGCCGCCGCATCAGCTTCATGCCCTGTATTTCGCCTTTGAAACGCGAGCCCATCGTATAGTCGGCCCGTCCTTCCCAAATCGGTTGTATGACCTCCGGTATTTGTTCCGCAGGATACTCATTATCCGCATCAATCATCAGTCCGATATCTGCGCCAAGCCGCACACAAACAGCCAGTCCCTCACGAACTGCCGCGCCGAGCCCCCGATTTTCGCCAAATGACACCACATGATCGGCTCCTGCCCTCCGTGCTGCAGCAGCTGTACCATCTGTGGACCCGTCATCAATTACGGCCACTTCAACCTGCCAGCCCGTCTTGATTTCCCGGGGAATACGGGCAATCACATGGCCAATATTCAATTCTTCATTATAAGCGGGCAAAAAAACAATCAGCTTCCGCACAACCATCGTATGTCCAACTTCTTTCCCGTCATTCTTTCCTGTTCAGCATCCCTTAAGAAGATAGGACTCTCATTTCAGCATGCGCAACGCCGAAACTTCCCAAGCATCCAGCTAAGCCACGCGCAACATCCATTAACCTAACAGCTTATTTCTTCCGGACAGGCTTGCTTGTCCTCTCCGGCAGAGCTGCTGTATTCCTGGGTACAACCGATAATTCCCCTGACTTCGCTGCCCCGATCCTGGCTGCAGGTCCAGCAACCACCTCACTGACAGCTTCATCCTTGGTTCCCGGTGCCCTCCTGGCGGCAGACTGCTTATCCCCACCGGAAGCCGGTTCCCTATTGACTGCAGACAAACCACCTTGTTTTGCTGCTTCACTCTTGGCAGCAGCCGCTGCCTTCTTGGATTCTGCTCCTCTGCTTCCAGGTATTCCCGCTGCTGCTCTGGCTTTGATCGCTTCCATCAGAACGGGCCCCCGGCTGTGGTCCGGAAACGGCGCTCCGAGGAGATAACTCAGCGTCGGGGCAACTGATACCAGTGAATGCTTGTCCTCAACCTTAACGCCCCTGTTCACAGCAGGCCCATGGATGAAGAACGGCACGTAACGTTCTCCTTCGTCCAGATGGCCGTGGCCGCCGATGCCGTCTGCTTGTCCATGATCGGCGCAGACAATAAATGTTGCGTTGTCAGCATGGCCTTCACTTCTAAGCCATCCGGCGAACTCGGCAATCAGGCGGTCGGCCTCCTCGATTTTGACGCGGTATTCATCATACAGCGCCCCCATACTGTGTCCTGTCTGATCGGTGGCAATAAACTGCACCACCAGCAGATCCGGATTCTGCTCCGTCATGATCAGCTTGGCCCTCTCCATAATATTGCGGTCCGCTTTATCGTTATGCATAACAGCTGTTACACTTTCCACATCATCGCCCATCGAATCAATCAGATGCGCGATGCCGAGCAGCCTTCCCCGTTTGCCGACCTTTCGCAAACTGTCAAATATCGATTCCGTCTTGATCCCAAGACTCCACACCATGTTGGAGGTGATGCCGTGCTCCCTCGGGTAGGTTCCCGTAAACATGGAAGAGAAGCAGACGACCGTTCTTGCCGGATACACCGTCTCCATCTGTGTATATTCGGTACCTTCTGCCCGCCATTTCTTGAGAAAAGGCGCGTCCGCCTCCTCGAAGCGGTCCTTGCGCATCCCGTCAATAACCAGCACAAACACTTTATCGCTGATTCCTTTCTTCGGCACTGTCACATTCGAGGTCCGTGTGGCAATCTCCCGCGGTTTCCAGTCGAACAGATAACGGTGCAGTACCCACGTATATACCATCAGGCCGATCACAAAACAGGCATAAGATGTCCAACTATATAAGAGCCTCGACTGCTCTCCGTCGAACTGCCAGCCCTGCGCCGTCATATCCACGATAAACAGCAGCAGCAGGAATTTGGGCATCTGCTCCTGGGCATTGCCGCTGGTGGAGTCGCTGTTTTTCAGGACAAGCTTCCAGAAGCGTCTAAAATTCCACCACGACGTGCCGATTCGCAGATGATAATAGAAGGTCCCCCAAAAATATACGGTAAAGAAGAAGAACAATCCCAGCGCTGTGCCATACAAGCCCAAATCGAGCGGCACATCCCGCCACAACACTAAAGCCGCCACAATCGGCAGCCACAAATAATTCCGCAAAAACAAAGGGAAGTCATACACAAAATAAAGCCCGAACACCGGCAGCCCAACCAATAATCCAAGCGCGAACGCAATCCAGAAGGAGGGCTCCGACAAATCCCGCACATGATAAAGCAGATAAGCTCCTATAACAAAAATCGGTGTAAACGGCCGACCCTCATTCAACAAATTCCAGCAGCGCGCCGCGACAATCTCAAACGCTGATGCTTTCTTCATAGCCAGTCCGTCCTTCCGCCATATGTACTGAAAAGAAGAACAGCATGGCTCCGTCCCACGGCGGCGCTAACATGATTCTTCCTTTGGATTCTTTTAAAAAAACAACTGCTAAGCTAAAGCTCAGGCCGACTCAAACTAATGAGAACTATTCTCGATTCAGTATAGACGGCATATCGTATATCGTCAATTTTTTTAACGGTGTACTGCCGTATTGATAGGCACGGATCATGCAGCTGGTGCGGTGCCTCCAAATTTGCAGCAGGAACCTCCAGCCATTCCGTTGCGGCCGCGCCTATTCTTCCCTTGTCCTTGGAATGAAACGATTAATTGCTAAAAGGCCAAAAAAAAAGCCACACAAAAGTGTGGCGGTCCATCTTGTTATCGATTAATCCGATTCTTGACTTCCAGACGGTTGATCGCCCGCTGAAGGGCAAGCTCTGCACGCCGGTGGTCATATTCGTCACGTTTGCTGTCCAAACGTTCCTCAGCCCGCCGCTTTGCTTCCTGTGCGCGATCAATATCGATATCGCCAGGCAGTTCCGCGCTTTCAGCCAGTATGACAACCTTGTCCTTGCGAACCTCAAGAAACCCGCCGTTCACGGCAATGACCTCTTCGGATCTGTCTTTCTTAATCACAATCGGAGCGATCCTGAGCGGCGTGACAAGCGGGATATGATTCGGTAGAATCCCCAGCTCGCCTTCCTGCCCTTTGACGATCACCATATTGACATCCTCAGCGTAAACCTTCCGCTCAGGCGTGACGATTTCTAATAAAAAGGTGCTCATCCCGATACCTCCATAAGCGGCTTATTACAGCCCTTGTGCGAGCTTTTTCGCCTTCTCGACTGCTTCTTCAATCGATCCGACATTGTGGAACGCCGGTTCAGGAAGATCGTCATGTTTGCCATCAAGAATTTCTTTGAAGCTGCGTACGGTGTCTTTAACCGATACGTAAACACCAGGTATACCATTGAACGCTTCGGCAACGTGAAGAGGCTGCGACAGGAACAGCTGGATACGGCGAGCACGCAAAACGATACTTTTATCTTCCTCGGATAATTCATCCATACCCAGGATCGCGATAATATCCTGAAGCTCTTTGTAGCGTTGGAGCAATTTCTTAACGCCCTGCGCCACTTGATAATGCTCTTCGCCCAGAATTTCCGGTGTCAGAATCCGGGAGGAGGAAGCAAGTGGATCAACGGCCGGGAAAATACCCATTGCCGCGATATTACGCTCCAGGTTAGTCGTTGCATCCAAGTGGGCAAACGCTGTTGCCGGCGCCGGATCGGTATAGTCATCGGCAGGAACATAGATCGCCTGAATCGATGTAACGGATCCTTTTTTGGTCGAAGTAATACGCTCCTGCAGCTGACCCATTTCTGTCGCCAGCGTTGGCTGGTAACCAACCGCTGATGGCATACGGCCCAGCAAAGCGGAAACCTCTGAACCGGCTTGAGTAAAGCGGAAAATATTATCGATGAACAGAAGCACGTCACGGCCTTCTTCATCACGGAAATATTCAGCCATAGTCAGACCCGTCAACGCAACGCGAAGACGCGCGCCTGGGGGCTCATTCATTTGACCGAATACCATGGCTGTTTTACTGATAACGCCGGAATCGCTCATCTCGTGGTACAGGTCATTACCTTCACGGGTACGCTCGCCTACACCGGCGAAAACGGATATACCGCCGTGCTCTTGCGCAATATTATGGATCAGCTCTTGCATCGTTACGGTTTTACCAACGCCCGCGCCGCCGAAGAGACCGATCTTACCGCCCTTGGAGTATGGAGCCATCAGGTCGATAACCTTGATACCCGTCTCCAGCATTTCCTGGGAGGTAGAGAGTTCTTCAAATGGAGGAGCCTGACGGTGAATCGGATTCGAAAGCGTCCGGTCAACATCGCCATTGTTATCAATCGGATCGCCTAGCACGTTAAACACGCGGCCTAGTGTAGCTGGTCCAACCGGTACAGTAATCGGTTTGCCAAGGTCAACAACTTCCGTTCCTCTGACCAAACCGTCTGTGGAAGACATGGCTACACAGCGCACCATATTGTCGCCCAAGTGAGTCGCTACTTCGACGGTCAGATTAATGTCGCGTCCGCCAGCGTCTTGAGCTTTTGTTTCAATCTTTATCGCATTTAGGATGTCCGGCAAATGACCGTTTTCGAAAGCAATATCGACAACTGGTCCCGTTACCTGGATAACGCGTCCCTTGCTCATTGATGTCCCTCCTACTACATAAATTGACATTTCTTATTGCTGGGCGTTCGCTCCGCCGACAATTTCCGCTATTTCCTGGGTAATAGCCGCTTGACGCGCACGGTTGTACGTAAGCGTTAAGCCGGCGATCATCTTGGTCGCGTTTTTCGTCGCGCTGCCCATTGCCGTCATTTTTGCTCCGAACTCGCTTGCTTTACTTTCAAGAATCGCACTGTAAATGACCGTTTCCGCATATTTCGGCAGCAGAACGTCAAGCACTTCCTCGGCAGACGGTTCATACTCGTAATTGGCTTTAGCGCCAGTTACTTCAATCTGCTCCAGCGGCAGCAAACGCTTCACAACAGGGATCTGGGTGATGGCATTATGGAATTGATTATAGACAACATGCAATTCGTCATACGCACCGCTCTCAAAGCCCTTAACGGCCGCGTTCGCAATGGATTTGATGTCGGCAAACTTGGGGGAATCCGATAAGCCTGTGGTTTCCTGAACGACTGCAATATCCCGGCGTTTGAAGTAATCCCGGCCTTTTCGTCCAATGACAAAAAGCGCATATTCGTTGGCGGAAGAGTGTTTCTCCTTCAATGTCAAAGCTATTTTACGAAGCACGTTGACATTGTAGCCGCCGGCAAGTCCGCGATCCGACGTGATGACCAGGTAGGCCGTCCGCTTCACTTCACGGGTTTGCAGCATAGGATGCTTCACATTGCCGCCGCTGTTTGCGATGCTGGCGACGACTTCGCGGATTTTGTCCGTGTAAGGTCTTGAAGCGACTGCCGCCTCCTGAGCCCGTCTGAGCTTGGCTGCAGCAACCATTTCCATTGCTTTCGTAATTTGTTTGGTATTCTGCGTACTCTTGATCTGACGCTTAATCTCGCGCATACCCTTAGCCAATTCGTTGTCACCACCTTATTGCCGGACTCCCTTAACGAAGTGAATCCGGCTCTATTCCGCTTAAGTCCAGGCTTATATGCTTGCCCCGAATTAAGCCGATGCGGAAAAGCCTTTTTTGAACGTATTAATCGCTTCAATAAGAACCTTCTCGTTATCGGAAGTTAAATCCTTGGTATCGCGGATCGACGACAAAATCTCGGGTTTGCTTGCATCCACGTAAGCCAGCAATTCAGCTTCGAAACGACGAATGTCTTGAACCGGAATATCGTCAACATGTCCCCGGGTTACCGTATAGAGAGATACAACCTGGCGTTCAACAGGCAGCGGCTGGTTAACGCCCTGCTTAAGAATTTCCAGTGTCCGCTCACCGCGGTTCAGACGGGATTGCGTTACTTTATCAAGATCCGACCCGAATTGGGCAAATGCAGCGAGCTCACGGTATTGGGCAAGATCAAGCTTGAGCGTACCCGCAACCTTTTTCATCGCTTTGATTTGCGCCGAGCTACCTACCCGGGATACGGAGTTACCGACGTTAACAGCCGGACGTTGGCCGGAGTAGAACAAATCGGACTCAAGGAAAATCTGTCCATCCGTAATCGAAATTACGTTGGTTGGGATGTAAGCGGAGATATCGCCCGCTTGCGTCTCAATGAATGGCAGTGCTGTCAGCGAACCGCCGCCGAGCTCATCATTCAGCTTGGCTGCACGCTCCAGAAGACGGGAATGCAGGTAGAAAACGTCGCCCGGATAAGCTTCCCGACCTGGAGGACGGCGGAGCAGCAGGGACAACTCACGGTATGCGGCAGCCTGTTTGGACAGATCATCATAGATAACCAGTACATGCTTGCCGCTGTACATAAAGTACTCACCCATCGTACAGCCTGTATAAGGGGCAATGTAGAGCAATGGGGATGGCTCGGATGCGCTAGCGGTAACGACGATTGTGTAATCAAGCGCACCTTGCTTGCGAAGCGATTCTACTACCGTACGGACAGTGGATTGCTTTTGTCCGATTGCCACATAAATACAGATAACGCCGTTGCCTTTTTGGTTAACGATCGTATCGATGGCAATTTGGGTTTTACCGGTTTGACGGTCGCCGATGATCAGCTCCCGTTGGCCGCGGCCGATCGGAATCATCGCATCGATTGCCTTGATACCTGTTTGCATCGGCTCGAATACCGATTTACGGGCCATAACGCCCGGAGCCGGCGATTCGATCGGGCGCGCCTCTGTCGTGTTGACAGGACCGTTGCCATCGACTGGCTCACCCAGTGCGTTAACAACGCGTCCAAGAAGCGCCTCACCTACAGGAACCTCCATAATACGACCGGTTCTCTTCACTTGATCGCCTTCACGAATACCTGTGTAAGGTCCCATGATAACGACACCGACATTGCTTTCCTCAAGATTGAGGGCCATGCCGATAACGCCGTTGGAGAATTCGAGCAGTTCTCCTGCCATACAGTTTTCGAGTCCATGAACGCGAGCAATACCGTCACCGACTTGGATGACCGTACCGACATCGACAACTTGAATCTCGGATTTAAATTGTTCGATTTGTTGTTTAATCAGCGTGCTGATTTCATCAGGTCTGATACTCAATTCCGCTCACCCCTATCTACAATGCTTGAGTTTTCAATGATTGTTCCAAACGAGAAAGCTTGCCTAGCAGGCTGCCGTCATAAAGACGGTCGCCGATGCGCACCTGCACACCGCCGAGCAGCTCCGGTTTCAAGATTTGTTCCGCAACAATTTTTTTGCCGGCAATTGCACCGAATCTCGCTTGTACTTTGGACAACTCTTCCGCGCTTAACAGCTTAGCTGTATACACCGTTGCATGGGCTTGGCCCAGCGCTTCGCCAGCAAGCTTCGTATACGCTTCGTAGACGCCGCTAATGATTCCCTGACGGCCGCGGATAATAAGAAGTTCCAGTGTGCTGAGAACGGATTCTGAGATTTTATCGGAAAAAGCGCCTTTGACCAAAGCGATTTTTTTGGATGTTTCTATGTTGGGAAAGCTGAGAAATTTGCGAATTTCCGCATTCTTCTCAATAACCTCAACTACTAATTTAAGCTGTTCCTGGTTTTCAGCAATCGTTTGATTCAGCTGTGCAATTTGGAACAACGCCTTCGCATAACGTTTTGCAACTACGCCGTCGCGGCTCATTTGCTTTCTACCTCTTTCAGATATTGCTCAACGAGCTCTTCTTGCGATTTCTCATCGATTTGCTTCTCGATGATTTTGGATGCGATCATGACAGACATGCCGCCAACTTGACTGCGAAGTGCGGCAATTGCCTTATTCTTTTCGATTTGGATATCGCTGACCGCTTCATTTTTCAAACGGGTTGCCTCAGCTTTTGCAGACTGCATAATGTCATCCGCCTGCTTATTACTGGTTACTTTTGATTGCTCGATAATTTCATAAGCCTCTTTGCGTGCCTGCTGAAGAGCTTGCTTCTGTTCTTCAAGATGCTGGCTTGCTTGCAGACGGCTCTCTTCTGCTGTTTTTATTTGATCCTGCACCAGCTGTCTGCGCTGTTCCATAATGCCCATCAAGGGTCCGAAGGCATATTTGCTCAGCAACCATAACAACACCAGGAACGCTATAATGGTAAATACTGTCGATTCCCACACAAACTCCATAGTTGACACTCCTTTCCATAAACCTGAATCATAATAATTGTGCCAATCAAAACGAAGGCGTGGATGGCCTTGGCCAACCCCGCCAACCCGTTATATGGATACTAAGCTCCGAAATAAAGAAGGAAGCCGATTACAACGCCAATGATTGGAACAACCTCGACGATACCAACACCGATGAACATAGTGGTTTGAAGTGTACCGCGAAGCTCAGGCTGACGGGAAATCCCTTCAACTGTTTTACTGACGATCATACCGTTACCAATACCTGCACCCAATGCTCCCAAACCAATTGCCAATGCTGCTGCCAAAAATTCCATTTTTGAAATCCTCCTAATAGTAGGTTATTTTTGTCGTGCCAATATATATGACTCCCGCCAGAAGAGCTCGAAGCCTCCTAAGTAGCGGGATTTGTGCCTGTTAATGATCCTCTTCATGAACTGTCGCCTGCGAAATGTAAACCATTGTAAGAATGGTAAACAGGAAGGCTTGAATCGCCCCAACAAACAAACTGAATGCCTGCCAGGCGGCGAGGAGTGGAATACCGACTACTCCCAGCATCAAAATCGTGGAAATCAGAACCTCACCAGCGAAAATGTTAGCGTACAAACGGAGTGAGAGGGTAAGCGGTTTAGCTAGTTCCTTCAGGATATTGAGCGGGAGGAAAATAGCATACGGTTCAATGTAATGCTTCAGATAGTGTTTACGATTCTGCTTCAGACCAAGGAAGTGAACCATAAAGATCACTATAATCGCAAGTCCCGCTGTACAAGCCAGATCGGCTGTCGGTGATTTCCACCAACCAACATGCGCGTGACCTCCATCCTCGACCAACTGGGCTTCGGAAACGATTTCAGTTCCCGCGAAAGTAAACGGTTCATGATGCTCGGTAATGATACCGAATGGGAGCCCTAATAAATTGGATACAAAGATGAACAGAATCAGGGTCATACCCAAGTTAATGAAACTCTTTGCCTTGCTGAGCGGCATCGTGCTTGCAATGGTATTGTGAACGAATTCAATAACCCATTCCATAAAATTTTGTATCTTTGAAGGATTGGTCACCGATAGATTACCCACTGCCACCCGTGCCAGAATAAAAACAATCAGGCAGGACACGATGATGGACAACCAGGTGGAAAGATCAATGTGAAAGCCTCCAACGTCAATAATCGGAAATAAATGCATGCTTTTGTTTTCACCCCTTTCCGCTATGCTTTGAATAGGTTACGGCCGTGATTAGAAAAACAGCTATCTGTACAAAGAAAGATGCAGACAATGTAGCGGCTACATTCAGATATTGAGGAAACTTATTGGCAATCATGACGACAAACAGAACAGTAGCAAGCCTTCCGGCCATGCCGATGCTCATCCTTCTTGGCCCTTGATCAACAACGATCTGTCCGAGAAGATCAATACGCCTTCGCAGAAGATATGCATTGAACAAACTTGCCGCGCAGCCTGCAACGATTCCGGCGGCTATCGCCTTCAAAGATGGAACAAGCAGCCATACTACAATGCAGAGTGACATCAGATAGAGAGCTGATCGCATTGCTTTCCTAAAGATCTCATTCATCGGTGTCCTCCAATACAACCTTGACAAGCAACACGCAGGACAGAATACCGGCAGCCAGACCAACAAGCAAACCGCCAATGATCCAAGCTTGCGAACCACCTATCCATTTGCCGACAAAATAGCCCAGTAAGATGCAAATTGCGAAGTCAAGCCCCATTACACCAACCAGCCCTGCAGCTCGCCAGGGGTTGTCTCCCATACCCTTTTTATTCATGGCTTTACCTCTGTTAATCCTTATACATTTTATCCAAGCGAAGCGACGTTTGTCAATCGATATAAATTCAAACAGTTTGTGAACGCGAACCCGGAAAGCCTTGCTATATCAAGGTTTTCCAAGATTGCAAACCATACAGTACCACTGTATGCTGTGGTGTTTGGCGACATGCGGCGATTTGGACTTAACTATGAACGTTGTGTGAACGGGACAGGCCGTTCTTTCCTTCTCCCAAAATGATGCAAAATCGCCTGTACAATCCTTTGGGAAGCTTGACCGTCGCCGTAGGGATTTGCCGCTTTGCTCATTTTCTCATATAGTCCGGCATCCTTGAGAAGAGCACGGGCGCGTGTATATACAACTTCTTCGTCCGTACCGACAAGCTCCAGCGTTCCGGCCTCGATTCCTTCCGGACGCTCCGTTGTATCCCGCAGCACCAAGGTCGGAACGCCGAATGAAGGCGCTTCTTCCTGCAACCCGCCCGAGTCGGTCATAATCATGTAGGTGTGAGGATAGAAATTATGAAACTCAAATACATCGAGCGGATCGATCAGCTTGATCCGGGGATGATCGCCCAGAATTTCATTGGCAGGCTCGCGGACAGCCGGATTCGGATGAACCGCATAAACGAAAGCCACATCTGCAAACTCGTCGGCAATCCGTTTCACCGCCTGGAAAATATTGCGGTGAGGCTGTCCAAGCGCTTCACGGCGATGCGCCGTCATGAGCACCAGGCGTTTTCCGTCCGCCCAATCGATAATGGGATGGGTGAACGACTTGTCCACCGTATACTCGAAAACATCCGTAGCTGTATTTCCCGTTACATAAATGGCGGACTCCGGCTTGTTTTCCTGGCGAAGATTGCTGGCCGCCTGCTCGGTCGGGGCAAAATGGATATCGGACAGGACGCCTGCGAGCTGGCGGTTCATCTCCTCGGGATAAGGCGACATTTTGTTCCACGTACGCAGGCCTGCCTCGACATGACCCACCTGAATCTGCTGAATGAACGAAGCATAGCTGGCCAGAAAAGTGGTTTGCGTATCGCCATGGACGAGCACGATATCGGGCTTCGATTCCCGCAGAATAGGCTCAAGCCCTTCCAGCACCCGTACAGTCGTTCCCGTCAGCGTCTGGCGATCCTGCATCACGTTCAGGTCATAATTCGGTCTGATCTCAAAAAAGTCGAGCACCTGATCCAGCATTTGCCTATGCTGCGCCGTCACACAAACAATCGATTCAATCTCATCCGAATGTTTCTGCAGCTCCAGAACAAGCGGAGCCATCTTTACTGCCTCCGGACGCGTACCAAAAATAGTCATTACCTTCAGTTTAGCCAATGATTGTCACTCCTATGATAAATTAATGCGTTATGTGTGTTCTCCGGTGACATTGAAACTGCGTATGCCGCAAAACTTCTCCGCTATTTCGTACCGTACATGCGGTCGCCGGCGTCTCCCAGACCGGGAACAATGTAACCGTGCTCATTCAAGCGCTCGTCAAGTGCGGCAATGAAAATATCCACATCGGGATGGTCTTTCTGGACGGCTGCAACACCTTCAGGCGCTGCAATCAAACACATCAGCTTAATCTGGAGACAGCCGCGCTGCTTCAGAGTCTCGATCGCCGCATTGGCCGATCCGCCAGTGGCGAGCATGGGATCAATGACGATCAGCATCCGCTCGGTTGCATCCGCGGGCAAATTCACATAATACTCGATCGGCTCCAACGTATCCGGATGCCGGTACAGACCAATATGCCCAACCTTGGCCGCCGGAATCAGCTTAAGCATGCCATCCACCATTCCAAGGCCCGCGCGAAGCACGGGGATAAGACCGAGCATGCGGCCGGATATCACCTGGCCAACCGCTTCTGTGACCGGCGTTGTTACCGGCACCGGTTCCAAGGGAACATCCCGTGTAATTTCATAGGCCATTAACGTTGCCACTTCGTCCACCAGCTCGCGGAAATCCTTCGTATTGGTACCTTTGTCGCGAATATGCGTCAGCTTATGTTGGATAAGCGGGTGGTCACAAATCGTCAATTTGCCCATTGGTTTCATCCTCCTGTAAAAGCTTTGCGTCCCTTCTTGGAACATCCTCATTCTTTACAATCCTATCACAACCTCGTCTATTATAGCATCGGTAGCTTCATTATGCACTGCACAGTAAAAATCAAGAAGAAACGGTTCTTTTGAATTATTTTTTCCTGTAAATATTAAAAAACCGGCCAGTCCGGATTGACGGACGCCGGTTGATCGGTGAGTCGAAGGACCTCCAAGATTTGGTGCGATTCCATGGCTTTGGGAATATAGACTCAGTCTCCTCCGCCTCCACAGCCGCCTCCCCCGCAGGAAGAGCCGCCGCCGTCGCTGCCCGATCCGCAGGAAGAACCGCCTCCATCGTGGCCCCCGCTACCGTTACCTGAGCTGTCGCTGTCGCACACATAAGAGTTTGATCCGCAGCTGCTCGCGGAGCCTCCCTGTTCTTTCCTGTGAGCGGCATCCATCTCGTTCGCAAACTGATCGGGCGGGAGCATAGAGGATATGAATAACGCACCTGATAGCGCTCCAGTCATCATGAGCGGATCAGACCATTGGGTGCCCCGGCCCGTTTCGTATCTATCGTATGGATTGCCGGTGCCGCTCCGTGCATCTGCTGCAAGTTCCTGGCCCCTTAGAATTAAATAGTCAACCGCGGCACTTAAATCGGGAAACTTCTCTGCAGCCTTTACATTAAAATAATGTCCGCGGAGTTCATCCGCGCTTAGCTGCTCCAGCGCTTCCATCCGCTGCGGTGAAAGCGGAGTCCGGTAGAAGGTTCCCCACAGCTGGCTGCTCACAGGCGTCTGCACAAACAGCTCCCCGTAAATCCAATCAAACCAAGCCCGTTCGCCCTGTTCCGGCCCTGCTCCCTCCCCATGCGGCGCATGATGAATAAATCCGCCGCTCAGCTGGATGCAAAACTGTTCATACTCCCGGGTAAACATCAGCATTTCATGCCAAACCTCATCGACCTTCTCACTATACATCGGTACGCCCCTCATAATGGCGCACATCAGGAAATAACGTTTCAATTCAAACCACAGCCACTGCCACTCGCCGTCACGCATAGAAGGCCTGTTTCTCAAGACGCGGTCCTTCACCCTGGCTTCCATATCGGCGGTCAGCACAGCTTCAAGACGCTCTGCCGCCGGTCGTGCGGGATGTCCTGAAGGTACGCCGAGAGCCTCCGGCGGCTTGCGCTTGGCTGAAGCCACCCTGCGCGATCCCCTGCTCTGTGATTTCTGATTGTTCAATCGCGATACGATAAAAAAGATAATAATGACAGCGAGAACAATGATAAGGAAACCACCCATAGCTATCACCCGCTTTTCGTAGGATTAGTTCCATCATAGCATGAATAAACCATGTCTTTCTGCCGTTTTTGGTAAACATTAGGGCTGTATCAGGCCGGTGTTGTAAAAAAAGGCTGCTGCGCTGTCCTCGTGGACTTGCGCAGCAGCCTCTTCGCTTTCCTTTTATGAGCTTTTTTTAATACTTCAAACCGGGATAAAGCGGGTATTGGGACGTCAGGTCGCTGACCATGCCGCGTGCTTTGGCAAGCACCGCCTCATCTTTCGGGTTTTTCAAGGTCATGGCGATAATTTCTGCAATGGTCTTCATCGCTTCGACGCCCATTCCCCGTGAAGTTGCCGCAGGAGTACCGATACGCACGCCGCTAGTAATGAACGGGCTGGTCGGATCGAATGGAATGGCGTTTTTGTTGACTGTGATTTGCACGGAATCCAGTACATGCTCCGCATCCTTGCCGGTAATGTTCAGACTGCGCAGATCAATCAGCATCAGGTGATTGTCTGTTCCGCCGGATACGATATTAATGCCTTGGGCCATCAACGATTCAGACAGCGCCTTGGCGTTATCGACGACGTTTTTGCCGTAGACTTTGAATGATGGATCCAGCGCTTCGCCGAAAGCAACCGCTTTGGCAGCAATAATATGCATCAAAGGTCCGCCCTGGGAACCAGGGAATACGGCTTTATCGATCGCTTGCGCCCATGGCTGACGGCACAAAATCAAGCCGCCGCGGGGTCCGCGAAGCGTTTTATGCGTCGTGGTGGTAACGAAATGGGCGTGCGGCACCGGGCTTGGATGCAGACCGGCTGCAACCAGACCGGCAATATGCGCCATATCGACGAACAGCAGAGCGCCGACATCATTTGCGATTTTGCCCAGTGCTTCAAAGTCAATGATACGCGGGTAAGCCGAGGCGCCTGCTACGATCATCTTCGGACGGTGCTTGAACGCAAGCTTCCGGACTTCTTCATAATCGATCGTGAATGTATTCTCATTGACGCCGTAAGAGACGAAATTATACAAAATACCGGATGCGTTAACCGGGCTGCCGTGCGTCAAATGCCCGCCATGCGCCAGATTCATGCCAAGCACGGTATCGCCCGCATTCAGCGCTGCAAGATAAACCGCCATATTCGCCTGGGCGCCGGAATGAGGCTGTACGTTGACATGCTCTGCGCCGAAAAGCTCCTTGGCACGGTCGCGGGCAATGTTCTCGGCGATATCCACATGCTCGCAGCCGCCGTAGTAGCGTTTGCCCGGGTAGCCTTCGGCGTATTTGTTCGTCAATACGGTTCCCATGGCTTCCAGCACAGCTTCGGAGACAATGTTCTCGGATGCGATAAGCTCAATGTTGTCGCGCTGACGCTGCAGCTCAAGTCCGAGTGCTTTTACCAATTCAGGGTCTTGTTTGCGTAAATGTTCCATTGTTTTGTTTATCCTCCTTAAATGTAACGCCTTCTATAACAGTCCCTTGCATTGCGCTGACAGGCCTTTGCAGCTTCTTGAGCAGCCATGGGTCAGAAACAATTCGCAAAACATGTTCATTGGCGGTTGTTAATTAACGCGGTATGTGGTCAAACGGCGAATCAACTTCTCTAGTCGCATGTGCCGCCCGGAGACTCCGGGCCACCTGGGGATGTATCAGTAAAGGCTTCAGCAGCTGAACTGCCCGGAATGCCGGCCTCTTCCTCCGTATATACAGCGCGAATGCCGCCGATCAGCTTTGGACGCGTATAAGCCATTGTCAGATGCGCTTCTCCAATGGAACGGATTGTCGGCCTGACGGGAACAGCAACACGCCGCAGATGCATGCCGATGAACGTATCGCCAATATCCAGTCCGGCATGCGCCTGCACCGACTCCGTCAGGCAGGGATCGGACAGCTTCCGATAGGCGTAGGAAGCCATCGAACCGCCGGCTTTCGGCACGGGAATGGCTCCTACAATCTCCAGGCCATACCGCTCTGCGATATCCCTCTCCATCACAAGCGCCCGATTCAAATGCTCGCAGCACTGATAGACGGGGTGAAAGCCGATGTCACGGCGGGCCGCCTCAACGCCTTCGTAAACCGCTTTGGCTGTCTCCAGCGTGCCTGATGTGCCAATCCGCTGACCGATGATTTCGCTTGTGCTTGCGCCAATTACCAGAAGCTGTCCGCTTCGAAGCTGAGCGGCATGCGCCAGCTCACGGACAACAGCTTCAACATCACCTGCAATCGTATCCAGCTTCAGTTCCCGGTTCATCACCTGACACTCCTTCGATTCGGATCTTCCGCTTGCTGCTAAGTATGGTGCTTCCCTCTGAAAAACAATCCCGGAACGGCAGCTTGCGCCGGAAGGCAAAAACGGATTCAAATAACGGTTGAGGGAGAAGACGCATTTTCTTCAAGCTTCATGACCTTGCCGATCCTGCCAACATGACGCTGCTCCCCTGAGAACGGGGTTTCCAGCCAGATTCGGACGATCTCCTGGGCAAGCCCGGGTCCGATGACGCGTTCTCCCATTGCCAGCACATTCGTATCATTATGCTCACGGGTTGCCTTGGCCGAGAAGGTATCGTGCACAAGTGCGCATCGGATGCCGGCCGTTTTATTGGCCGCAATTGACATGCCGATTCCTGTGCCGCAGACAAGAATTCCGCGTTCCGCCTTCCCGCTTGTTACTCTTTCGCAGACAGGAAGCGCATAATCAGGGTAGTCCACGGATTGCTCGCAATCGCAGCCGACATCTTCGATTTCATGACCGAGCGACCGTATGAAGGAAGCGAGCTCCTCCTTGAGGCGGTAACCGCCGTGATCGGCGCCGATGGCGATTTTCATAACATATAATCCTCCCGGTTTGACCGCCTTGGATGGCGAAAAATGTCGATGAATCATGTTACTAGTATACCTGAAATCATGCTGAAATCGCCTGGAAGACGAAAAAAGAGCATGACATGCTTTCGCACGCTGCTCTTTGCCCAGGCGACCGGCCGTATGATCTGATGCTCCACCGTGGTTTGATCCACTTTAGTCGCCAGTTACATCAGAAACCGTCTTAGTTGTTTTTATCATAACGTATTGCCTGTTGAAAATCAATCATCGAACGTCAGGGGCTGATGCGGATATTTTGTAAACGATCTTATCGGGAAGGGCCAAGCTTATCCAGCAGCTTCCTCAATGCATCCTCGATTTCGTCGGCGCTGCGCTTATACATCTCCATCGACCCGCCAAAGGGGTCGGCTATGTCAAAATCGGGAATCCGCTTCTCAAGCTCAAGCAGGCGGTCGCGCTCGGCACTGGTCATCTGTTGGCCAAGCGCCTGCTTCATCTGCCATTCCGTGTAAAGCCCCTCCAGCTCCGAAATATCGGCCAGCACCTTCTCGTCGCAGCCGACGAATTCCTTGAGCGTGTAAGTTTTATCCACCGCTTGCGGGAAGCGCTGCAGCAAATTGCGTTTATGGCTTGTCGTCATGGTCAAAATCAGATCCGCCCAAACGACTGAACCGCCATCAAGCGCTTTGGAGCCGCCAGTACATGAAACCTCCCTTTGACGCAGCACGCCTACAGCATTCGAAGAAACAGGAAGTCCATCCACCGTGGACACACCTGCCGAGCGTACCTCCAGCTGCCTGCCCTGCTTTCTCGCAAGCTCCTTAAGAATGGCCTCCGCCATCGGGGAACGGCATGTATTGCCGGTGCAAACGAACAAAATCCGTTTCATAGCACTCGCACTCCTTTTCCTCCATTTATTCAAAATAAAACAAGCAGCCCGAACGTGAACAAAATAACACCGCCTAGCGCTTCCCCGTACTCGCCCATGCTTGAACTGACCCGCCGTCCGATGAGCAGTCCAACCGTGGACATGATTCCGCCGAAGAAGCCGAACAGAAGCACCGTGACCAGCACATCCGCCGCAAACATGCCCAGTGAAATGCCTACGGAAAATGAATCAATGCTCACGCTGAGCGCAAACAGCAGCATCCCCCAAACCGTGCTGTGATCAAGGGATTCCACGGATTCGCCCCGCAGGGAGCTGTAAATCATGTGGCCGCCCAAGAGCAGCAGCAGCACACCGGCGGCGGATGAAGCCACATCGCCGAGCAGGGAGCTGACGTATTTACCGGTAAGCATGCCCATAAGAGGCATTATTATATGAAACAGCGCGATAACCGCACTTAATTTAAGAATGTCAACAAGCCGAATACCCTTCATTCCTATACCGACCCCGAGTGAAAAAGCGTCCATCCCAAGAGCTATCGCCATAAGTAACAGCGTCAGCAGTTGTCCGGCATGCATACCCGCTTCGACCATTCTTTTTCCCCCTTGTCCGCATTCTTTTCCAGCATATGCGGACAAGGGGTTAAACATGACCTGTAAAAGCGGCAGCCCGGGAAGGGCGTTATACGCGGATGATCTGCTGGGCTGCCGCTTTGGCAAGCCGGTTCATCAAGGCATGCCCGATGCCGGCCTCCGGACAGGTCTCCGCCCAAATTCGGCTCACGCCGAGATCATCAAATGAACGCAGGGCGGCATATAAGCCCTGAGCCGCCCGCTCCAGATCGCCGAGGCTGCCGATGACCAATACATGATCGGCATCGAAGCGGTCGGCATGCTCACGGAACGCGAGCACACCCGTACGTTCACCTTCCGCCCGGGCATCCCGGCTCTGCTTGCCGATATAAGCGGCAACTTCGTCGATGCCGCCCTGAACCAGCTGCATGATTCCCCTGGGCGCATAATGGGCATACTTCATTCCTGGGGATCTCGGAGCGATGCCGGCTGCCGGGTGTTCATGCGCTCCCAATTCAACGGAACCTGGGGTGCGTTCCTGTCCATTATCATGAGGGGCGGCAGCTACATCATATTCGACCTGCACCCCCGCTGCGCGCAGCGATTCAACTGTTATCCCGCCTGGTCGCAGAATCCGTACAATGCCGCCTGCTTCAACCTCAACAACTGTCGACTCCAGTCCCACGCCGGCCGAACCTCCGTCTATAACGGCATCAATCCGTCCGTTCAGATCATCCAGAACATGCGCCGCTTCTGTCGGACTGGGGCGGCCCGAGCTGTTGGCGCTGGGCGCCGCAACCGGACACCCGGCTGCCGTGATCAACGCCAGTGCCACGGGATGCGCAGGCATCCTGACGGCAACGGTGTCCAGCCCTGCCGTGACATGCTCCGATACCGAGGCCCGCTTCAGGGGCAGAACAATCGTAAGCGGCCCCGGCCAGAAGCGGTCCATCAGAAGCTGGACCAGCTCCCCGCATGGAGCGGTAAACGAATCAAGCTGCGCAGAGTCGGAAATATGCACAATGAGCGGATTGTCCGAAGGTCTTCCTTTGGCTTCAAAAATTCTGCTTACTGCATCGTGATCCAATGCGTTGGCTCCGAGCCCGTACACCGTTTCAGTGGGAAATGCCACCGTTCCTCCCTGCCGGAGAGTACGTGCGGCTTCTCTGATGATCTTATCGTCGGGGCTTGCGGGATCGACTTGATACACCTTGGTTTTGCTCGTCATTATGCAACCAATCCTTAGACGTCAATTAATCATTTTTATTTCTTCCATTATATCATACATGGCAAATTTCACATCCTCTCCGATAACCGGAGTACTATGGAATCTTTTCTGACATTTGTTAGGAAGCTATCCGGAAAATCATGTAATTTCCTTTGACTTTAACCTTTTGCGGATGTATGATAACTACGATTATTTATATATAAATTCAGATATATCAGCTTCGCATTTTTACATGCGCAATGGAGGATTACAGATGCAGACAGAAGAAGCCAAGCAGGTCCGTTTCCTGCCCATTATGATTGCCATTTTCTTCGGCAGTTTTATTTCTACGCTCAGTGTCAGTACGATTAACATCGCCATTCCTGTTCTGCAGGTTGACTTTGCTTCCGATCTGAACACTATTCAATGGACACTGACAGGTTTTATGCTTGCCATGGGCACATTTGCCCCGATTAGCGGCTATTTCGGCGAACGGTTCAGCTATAAATGGCTTTATCTCGTCTCCCTGCTGGGCTTCACCATTGCCTCCGCCTTATGCGCGCTGGCATGGAGCGCCCCGTCGCTCATTGCATTCCGTATTTTGCAAGGGGCCTTCAGTGGTCTCATCATTCCAGCTACCATGTCGATTATTTATCAGGTCATCCCCCGCGAGAAGCAGCCGATCGCAGTCAGCTTCTGGGCCATGTCGGCCATGCTGGCTCCTGCAATCGGACCGACGCTCAGCGGCTGGCTGCTTGACAATCTCACCTGGCAGTGGCTGTTCTGGATGAATGTGCCGATCGGCATTATCGGTGTTCTGCTCATCCTACCATTCATTCCCTACTACAGGCTGAATGTGCCCAAGTCCTTTGATCTGATCGGTTTTGTCACTGTTATCGTCAGCAGCTCCTCGCTTCTGGTAGCCTTATCGCAAGGCCATGCCTGGGGGTGGTCATCGACAAAGGTGATCAGCTTGATCGCAGCCGGTTTCGTGTTTCTGGCCCTATTCATCTGGCGCGAGCTTACTGCACAGACACCGCTCTTGAATCTGAGGGTATTCGGCAATGCCCGCTATACGATTTCATTGATTACCATTTGCATCATCACAATCAGCCTTTATTCAGGAACATTCCTGACTCCAATCTTCCTGCAAAACATCCAGCATGTCACGCCGCTTGATACGGGGCTGATTTTGCTTCCGGCTTCGTTGGCCATGGCCATACTGACCCCTTTTGTGGGCAAGTTTTACAGCAAGTTCGGTCCCCGCGTTCTGCTTATTATCGGGGTCGTGCTGATGGGTGCGGGAACGCTGCCGCTCAGTTGGCTCAGCGTCGACATCCCCCACGGCTATATCGTCTTCTGGATGATCGTGCGAAATTTGGGGATTGCCTTTGCCATGATGCCCGCCAGCAACTCCGGGATGGAGCAAATATCACCGCAGCTGAGCGGACATGCTTCCTCGATCAGCAACTGGCTGCGCAATGTATTCGGCTCCTTCGCTATTGCGATTTTTACGACCTTGCTGGCGTCGCATTCGGCCTCGCATGCAACAGATTTGGTCAATGCAGGTTCAAGCGATCAAGTCGGCATACAAATGATGTCCTTTACAATGAGCGTAAACGATGTGTATCTCATCGCGACCATTATCGTATTGGTCGCACTGCCGATTTGCCTGTTCATTCCCAAGCTGCGCCCGGATAAGCTCGCCCGCAAACAGGCGGCTTAACTCTTGCTGCGGGCGGGTCCGATAGCAAAGCAAACAACAACCTCCTTCGGCAGAAGGGGGTTGTTGTTTGTTTGTTTGTTTGCGGATGTTCCGGACCGGGACTGGCCTCTAAGAAAGTCAGCCTTAGCTGAACAGGTTTTTGAAGAAGTGAACAATGGACTGAATCAGCTCCCAAATGAAGAACTTTACCTCGGGAGTATCGGCACCCGTTTCTTTCGCTTCGGTGCCGCTCGACTGATCTGTGCCGCCTGCAGTGCCTGTCGTCTGCACATTGCCGCCCTTCGGGGCATCTTTGTCGACAGCGGCGGTGACGGCCGATGCCGCGGGTGCCGAAGCTTCTCCATTGACCGCATCCACGAAGCAGAGCGGCGGGAATAAGACGCACCACCAGTTTTGCCCTTCAGCCTTGCCCAGCGAAATCCGGAGCGCTTCGTAATTGCCCGCAGGGTAAACTTCACTGCCGTATATTTTGGTTGGAAATGGCACACTGCCAAGCTCCGCTTTATAGTCGTAAGTGAATCCGCGTTTATGCAATTCATTGGCTATGACCCGTTCGATGTCGCCCATATGCGAGAGGATCGTGCCCCGGGCTTCTTCAATCGTTTGCGGGCTGGTTACCCATTGATCGATTTCGGCGACAACGGCGTCGCGGACATACCGCTTAACCGCCTGATCTGCCGCGCTGTCGGAATTGGCGAGAATACGAAGCCGAATGGATTCCTTGGGAATCTCACCGCCTGCAATGGCTGCATCTGCACGCTGGCTTTCCCAGCTCATAATAAGAATGATAATGGCAAGAAACAAGTAACCATAAGAAGGGCGGTAAGGAAAACGGGAATAAGGGCGGATCATAACGTTAAGCTCCTTTTCGTCACCCGTCGGTGCGCTCAGCTTTACGTTCCGGAACGATCATATCCCTAAGTATGTCCACTCTGGCAATCTTTAAACCTAGCAGCCGGAGAATAAGAAAAACTAGAATTCCAGCACAAATATAAAACACATGGAGCCCTCTTCGAGGATGGAAGCGCAGCGTTGGATTCAAGGATTATTCGGAGCCGGCTATGCATGAAGCCTATATATTTCGGTATGCCTAAGAAGTATAAAATCTTGCCCTTCCCTTCGATATACACTCCATAAGTTAAAAAAAAGACTCTAGTAACGAAAGAGAAATAAACTCTTTACGTTACTAGAGTCTGCCTGTTATAACAGCTTTTCATACCTCATGCCCTGTTGTTCACGGCAATTACATGCCGTTCAATGCCGGCATAATCGTCAATGATCCGAACCTCGTCCCATTCGCCGAGCTGTTCCAGCAGTCTTGCAACCTCACGGGCTTGGCCCATACCAAGCTCGAAGGCAATAATCCGCGGCATCTGTGCCAGCCGCGGAAGCTGCTCCAGCATACGGCGGTAAGGGTCAAGGCCGTCACCGCCGCCGTCCAGCGCAAGCCGGGGTTCATGGTCCCGAACCTCCGGCTGCAAGCCCGCGATGTCTCCGGCCGGGATATACGGCGGGTTGGAGACAAGCACATCGATCCGCAGCCCGGCTGGGTCATTCTCCTCGCCGGGAGCACCAACTTCGCCCTCGCGCCGCAGCCGGAACGGCGCGAGCAGGTCGCCCTGCACGAACGCCATGCGCGCCGCTGCGCCATGGCGCGCCGCGTTCGTGCGGGCGACCTCCAGCGCTTCCGGCGACAGATCGGACGCGCTGACGCGCCAGAGCGGACGCTGCACCGCAAGCGTCACGCCGATGGCGCCACTGCCCGTGCCGACGTCAAGCACCGTCGGCACACCTGCGCTGGCTGTGCGGCCCGTCAGCGCCGGTTCCCCGGCCCTGGTCCCGCTCTCGATGTTCGCCTCAGCCGCCGCTTCACCAACCTGCTGTGATTCATCTCCGGCCACAGCACCGATTTCTGCTTGCCCCGCACCGGTTGTGCGGCTGCCTCCAGCCTTCAATGCAGTTTCGCCACCCTGCCCCGCTCCGCGGCTGCCAGCTCCGCTCGCATCCGGCCACAGCCTGTCGGCCTCGGCAAGCACCGCCTCGACGAGCAGCTCCGTCTCCGGCCGCGGAATCAGCACGGCCGGCGTCACAGCGAACGGCAGGCCATAGAACCACTTCTCGCCAATCAAATACTGCGCCGGCTCGCCGGCTGCCTTGCGCGAGATCAGCGATTCCCACTCCGCTGAACGCTCCACCGGAAACGGATCCCGCCAATCCCGCAGCAATCCCGCCTTCTCCAGGCCGAGCAGATGCATCAACAGCAGCTCGCTGTTGGATCTTGGCTCCATAATCTCATGCCTCTCCAAAAACAAAGAAGCCTGCAAGCAGGCTTCTCCAATGGTAAACAGCCGGTCCGCTTCTCCCATCCGGAAGTCTGCAGGACCGGGGCCATTCATGCTGCGCTCCATAATCCATTAGCGCCCCTCTCTATATGCCGTCAGCCTCACGCCATGATGCGGCGGTCAAGCCGGTTTCCCGATGAATCAGCTGATTTGCTCGATCAGCTCTGCTTGAGCCGTTACCGTGAGGGCATTGATGATTTCACCCATATCGCCGTTCATAACCGAATCCAGCTTATGCAGCGTCAGGCCAATCCGGTGGTCGGTTACCCGGCTCTGCGGATAGTTGTAAGTACGGATCCGCTCGCTGCGGTCGCCGGTACCCACTTTGCTTTTGCGCTCGCCGGCGTATTTTGCTTCTTCCTCCTGGCGGCGGATGTCGGAAATGCGCGCCCGGAGAACCTGCAGCGCCTTGGCTTTGTTCTCATTCTGCGACTTGCCGTCCTGACACTGCGCCATAATGCCTGTCGGCACATGAAGCACGCGGACAGCCGACTTGGTCGTATTAACGGACTGACCGCCGGCGCCGCTGGAGCAGAACGTATCCACCCGGATATCCTTGTCGAGAATTTCAATCTCGAGCTCTTCCACCTCAGGCATAACCGCAACGGTTGACGTGGACGTATGAATCCGTCCGCCTGACTCTGTTACGGGAATACGCTGAACCCGGTGCGCGCCACTTTCGAATTTCATTTTGCTGTAAGCGCCCTTGCCGTTGATCAGGAAAATAACCTCTTTGTAGCCGCCCAGATCGCTTTCATTGGCTTCCATCAGCTCCACGCGCCAGCCTTGGGAATCGGCAAATTTCATGTACATCCGGTACAGATCGGATGCGAACAATGCCGCTTCATCGCCGCCTGCCGCGCCGCGGATCTCCACAATCACGTTCTTGTCGTCATTGGGATCCTTCGGCATAAGCAGGATATGAATGTGATCCTCAAGCGCTGTCTGGCGCTCGGACAGTTCTTCAATCTCCATCTTCACCATCTCGCGCATTTCATCGTCGAGCTTCTCGGCCTGCATAGCCTTCGCATCGTCGAGCTGCGCCGATACTTCCTTGTATTCCGTATATGCTGTGTAAGCGTCCTGCAGATCCGACTGCTCCTTGGATAAGTCGCGCAGCCGCTTGGGGTCGCTTGCCACATCCGGATCGCACAACAGCTCGCTTAATTTATCATACCGGTCTGCGAGTGCCTGTAAACGGTCTAACACATTCATTCACCTCTACATGTAATAAGATTTCGCTGATTGTTGTCTTATTATTATATCATAACGCGGGGCTTTCCATAAATGTGACTTTAACTAAATATTTTCAGCGTCCAATTTCAAGGAGATATGGATCCTTGCCCCGCCGGTTTTGCTTGGCCTCCACGGCCTGCCCCTGCACCCGGATCATCAATGAGCTGGCCAAGGCGATCAGGCTGACGATAAAGCCGTAGGCGAACATATGGGAGAAGCCTGTCATCAGATCGGCATTCTTCGCCAGGAAGGCGCCCATTATCGTCACACCGACAGCTGTCCCGATATTGCGTGAAAATATTTGCAGAGAGGTGGAGACGCCTTTTTGCTTGCCATCCACCAGCTGCTGCGAACCGATCATGGAAACGGCGGACAGCAGGCCGAAGGAAAGGCCCATCAGCACCGAGCCGGCAAAGGTGAACCAGAATCCCGAGGCTGGGGAGAGCTGCAGAAACCAGATGCCCGAAGCCACGAGAATGGCATTGCCGGCAATCATCAGCCAGCGGTAGCCGAAGCGCCCGATCCACTTGCCCGCAGGCACGGACATGGCCATCCAGCCCACTGACATGCCCAGCATCGCCACACCGCTCATAAACAGCGAATAGCCATGCTTCTGGAGAAACATCGGCAGGTAGCTGGCGCCCCCGAATATCGACGCATAAGCCAGGAAAGAATTCAGGTTCATCCAGGCAACCGGTTTATTGCGGAACAGGTTGAGGGGAACAATGGGCGAAGCCAGCTTTTTCTCATACTTGTAAAACACAATAAGCAGCAGCACGCCCGCCGCTCCGGATAAATAGAACAAGGTGCCGATGTCGACCACGGTCATAAGAAGCAGAAGACTGATTCCGGCGGTAAAAACCAGCGCCCCCGTATAGTCCACTTTGGAACGCTTGGGTTCATATACTTCGCGATACGGCAGCAGCAGCAGAACCGAAAGCAGGCAGATCGGGATATTGATGTAAAAGATCCAGCGCCAGGTGGCGTACTCCACAAACATGGAGCCGAGCAACGGGGCAAGCACAGCCGAAATTCCCCACATCGCGGTAAACAAAGCCTGGATTCGCCCCCGCTTCTCCACCGTGAACAGATCCCCTGCAATAATCATCGGGAAAGGATTCATCACCCCCGCGCCTATTCCCTGGACAGCCCGGAAAATAACGAGCTGCACCATCGTATGCGCACTCCCGCACAGGATCGAGCCCAGCATAAATAAAATAATGCCGACGGCAAACACTTTCTTGCGTCCGAAGATATCGGAAATCCGGCCCGCAATCGGGGCCATTACGGTCGAGAAAATCATATAGCTTGCGAAAACCCAGGCATACAATTCAATACCGCCCAGCTCCTGGGCAATAATAGGCATCGTCGTATTGGCAATGGTGGAATCCATTGAGGCGACAAGCATCGCCATAACAATGCTGGCCAGCACCGGTATCCGATTTTTCATTGAGCAGCACCTTCTATTGGAGGAATAAGGAGCTTAAGCATACAACTGTTTATCCTTGGGCAGCAGAATTGCCAATATCCCAAGCAGCGGCAGGTAAGCGCACAGCTTCATAATGAATGCAATCGTCGTCGCGTCGGCGATCCAGCCCAGCACAGCCGAGCCCAGACCTCCTATGCCGAAGGCCAGGCCAAAGAACAGACCGGAGATCAGACCCACCTTCCCCGGCATCAGCTCCTGCGCATACACAACAATAATGGAGAAGGCGGAAGAGAGAATAAATCCGGCAAGCACGCATAACACACCGGTCCAGGTCAAATTGGCATAAGGCAGTAAAATCGAGAAGGGCGCCGTCCCAAGGATCGAGAACCAGATAATATTTCTGCGGCCGAAACGGTCCGCCAAAGGTCCTCCAAGAAATGTTCCCGCCGCTGAAGCAGCCAGAAAGGCAAACAGGAACCACTGCGCATGCTTCACTGACACGCCGTAATAATCAATCAAATAAAAGGAATAATAGCTGGAAATGCTCGACATGTACACATGCTTCGAGATAACAAGGAAGACCAGAACGACGACTGCCCACATCACCTGCCGGGAGGATAGGCCTGTCAGACGCAGCGGTTGGGCGCCGCTCTTGGCTTTCTTGCGTCCGGGAACGTTCTGATCGCGATACCAGCGGGCCACATAGGTCTGAATGATGATTGCGGCGGCGGCAACAAAAGCAAACCAGATGACGCCATGCTGACCCACTCTGACAAATATCACTGCTGTCATAATGGGACCCAGGGCGCTCCCGATATTGCCACCCACCTGGAAGATCGACTGCGCCAGACCGCGCTTGCCTCCAGCGGCCAGATAAGCTACACGGGACGACTCCGGATGAAAGACAGCAGAGCCCACGCCGATTGCAATAACAGCTAGCAGAATAACGGAATAATGCGGAGCCAGCGCTAAAGAAACGATCCCCACCAGCGTGAAGCAGACGCCGATGGGCAGGATATAGGGCCGGGGCTTGAGATCGGCGGCATAGCCGACCGCTGGCTGCAGAAGCGAAGCCGTCATATTCATCGCGAATGCGATCAGACCGATCTGCTTGTAGCTCAAATCGAGAGAATCCCGGAGAATCGGGAACAGTGCGGATACGGTCGACTGCATCGAATCATTCAGCAGATGGACAATACTGATCGCGAACAAAATCGGAAATACCGTTGCAGCCGCGGGTTTGGTAAGTGGAGCTGTAGAGGTTGCCATGGTTTAACTGTTTTCTCCCCTTCAAACGATACGAAGGAAGGACCCTTTTAGACTTCAGGCCCTTCCTTCATTCGAAAATAATGTCGGAGTCTTCAGGTCCTACACATTGAAACGGAAATGCATAACATCTCCGTCTTTCACCGTATAGTCCTTGCCCTCCAGGCGAAGCTGGCCTTTCTCCTTCGCCGCATTCATGGAGCCGGCATTCGTCAAATCCTCATAGGATACGACCTCCGCCCGGATAAAGCCCCGCTCAAAATCGGTATGAATGACGCCCGCTGCCTGCGGCGCCTTCGTCCCTTTGCGAATCGTCCAGGCGCGAACCTCCTGAACCCCCGCTGTAAAATACGTGTAGAGCCCCAGCAGCTTGTAAGCTGCGGCGATCAACCGGTTGAGCCCGGATTCCTGCAGGCCCAGCTCCTCAAGGAACATCGCTTTATCCTCGCCCTCAAGCTCGGCGATTTCCGCTTCCACCTTGGCGCTGATCGGCACCACCTCGGCGCCTTCGGCTGACGCAAATTCACGGACGAGCTTCACATAAGGATTCTCATCCGAATTGGCCGCTTCGCCTTCGCTCACATTGGCCGCATACAGAACCGGCTTAAGCGTCAGCAAATGAAGCTCACGGATCAGATACTGCTCTTCTTCGTTCAGCTCGATGCTGCGCGCAGGCTGATCGTTATAGAGAGCCTCCTTGACCCGTTCGAGCACCTCGACCTCTTGGGCAACCTTCTTGTCGCCGCCCTTCATGTTCTTGCGGCTGCGGTCGATCCGCCGGTCGACGGAGTCGATATCCGCCAGAATCAGCTCCAGGTTAATCGTCTGAATATCGCCGATCGGATCCACCTTGCCGGAAACATGGGTAATATTATCATCCTGAAAGCAGCGCACGACGTGAACAATCGCGTCCACTTCGCGAATATGGGCCAGAAACTTGTTGCCAAGTCCTTCCCCTTTGCTCGCTCCCTTCACGATGCCTGCGATATCGATAAATTCGAATGCTGTCGGCACCGTTCTGTTCGGTACCACCAGCTCTGTCAGCTTGTCAAGACGCACATCCGGCACTTCCACGACGCCCACATTGGGATCGATCGTGCAGAACGGATAATTGGCGGACTCGGCGCCAGCTTGCGTTATCGCATTAAACAACGTTGATTTCCCGACATTCGGAAGACCAACAATACCTGCTTTCAAAGCCATTGCTGTACACCCCTGCTTTCGAAATAAACATTTCTCAGGTCATTATACCCGATGCGGCAGGGGAAGAAAAGAAAAAAGGAAGGAGGCCCGCCGCGCATAAGCGGCTTTCCTCCCTCCCGGGTTGAAGCTTTTCCATTCGTAGTCTGCGGCCTTTTTCACGAACAGGAACAGGTTGTCTGATCAGACCCAGGCGTCATTGGAGTAGCCCCGCTGCTCCCAATACCCGATATGTTCATCGGGGATGAGTTCAATCCGGTTGAGCCACTTGACTGATTTGTAGGCATACATTTTTGGCACAATCAGACGGACAGGCCCGCCCAGATCGCTTGGGATCGGCTTGCCGTCATGAAGCACGGCCACCATCACATCGTCCATATCCGCCTGCTCCAGCGTCAGCGAATCCGTATATACCCCATCGCCGGAATAAAACTTGACGTTCTTCGCCTGCTGCTGCACACCCGCTTCCTTGAGAAACTGCTTGAGCGGTATCCCCTCCCAGGTATTGGAGTAGACGGACCAGCCGGTTACACAGTGAAAATCGCTCACCTGCACTTTGCGCGCCAGCTTCACGAACTGCTCCCAATTGTAATTCATCTTCTTGTCAACCAGTCCGTCCACGGCAAACGACCAGTTGCTGTTATTGAAGGAGGGAATCTGCGTCACGGTGTACACGCGGAACGAACCGCGGCCTCCCCCGCCCGTGGGCGGAAGCGATGCGGGAAGCGGCTGGGGTGCGGGAATCAGATTGTTGGCATCGGCTTCCACCAGCTTCTCTATGTCGGCTCCCGTTCCGATGGAATTGCCGATCCAGCGCAGGAACGAAGGACCCAGCGTGATGGCAAGACCCGCTCCAATCGCGGTCTTAATGAATGCACGCCGGGAATAAAGCGCTCCAGGGGAAGCAGCCGGGTGGATTTCCTTCTCTTTATCCGGCTTGCCGCTCTTCACCGTACGGCGGTGCGGCTCCTCCTTGAGCCATTTCGCACGCGTGATGGAATGATAGATAATATAGGGAAGTCCGATCCATGTGAGCAAATCATGCGCCAGCAGAGCTCCGTTGGACCATCCGGGACCGACCAGCCTGAACTGCCAGAGCAGCAGGCCCGACAGCAGCCAGCCAACGAGCAGCGCCAGCACCACAATGACGTTGGCCCGCTGCGACGACTTGCCCCTCAGCTGCTTCCAATGCTTGCCGGCCAGCAGCAGATAATAGACAACCGGAAGCAGCGAAGCAATCCCTACGACGATATGAATCCAGCGGATCCACACCCTTCCTTCACCCAATATGCCGCGCCAAAAACCGCCAAACAGCAGAAGTCCGGAGATCGTCAGAATGACAACGATCCAACCGTTCCATGCATGCAGCGCGTGAAGCTTCTTCCCGTAGCCCTTACGCAGTGACGCCAACCAATTGCTCATGCGTTCCTCGCCTCCCGATCGTGATTCCAAGCGCTAATGATCTACCGCTAATGATCCTGCATTCTTATACAATCATGTCATGAATCCTCGCGGATTCTAAACGGCTTCAGGTATGGTAAACCAGAATATGCTCCCGCCTGCCGGGGGACAATCAAGACCGATCTCTCCGCCTGCCTGCTCAACCAGGGATTTGGCAATGGAAAGCCCCAATCCCGCGCCGCCGCTCTCGCGTCCCCTGGAACGGTCCACCCGGTAGAAGCGCTCGAATACCCGCTCCCGGTCCGGTTCCGGCACACCTTCTCCCTGATCCGATATCCGGATGCGAATGCGATGTCTCTCCTCCGCCAGCCCTTCCACGGCTATAGCACCACCCTGCGGGGAATAACGGATCGCGTTCTCGAGCAGATTCTGCATAATCCGTTGAAGCGACTGCGAGGGCAGCCGGCAGTAAAGAGGCTGGTCCGGAAGCTTGACCTCAAGGGTGATCGAAGCCGCTTCCAATTGAGGAGCGAACCGCGGCAGCAGCTCCAGCAGGCTGTCTTCAAGCAGGCTCTGCGACGGCAGCTCATATTCATCCTCGCGTGGAGAATCGCCTCTGTCCAGCATGGACAGCTCGAATAATTGCTGCATCAGATGCCCAAGACGAATCGTCTCCGTGCGGATGGTTCCCATATAACGGCGGACCGCAGCTTCATCATTTACTATGCCGTCCTCCAGCGCTTCGGCATACGCCTGCAGGGAAGCCAGCGGCGTTCTGAGATCATGCGCCATATTGGCTACGAGCTCGCGCCTGGCGACTTCAGCCGCCTGCAGCTGGTGGAAGCTTGCTTGCAGCTTGTCGCCCATCTCGTTGAATTGGCCGGCCAGCAGCTTCAGCTCCACAGGTCCGACGAGCGGGACGCGGGCCTGAAAGTCCCCGTCCGCAATACTCGCCGATCCTTCGCCGATCCGCTTCACAGCCGCTTCAATCGGACGTATAAGTAGATAATGCAGTATGCCGGACAGCAATCCCGCACCCAGCGAGACGATTGTCAGCCAAATGAACTGCTCCTCTGACAGCAGCATGAATCTGTAGAACAGAATGAGCAGCACAATAATAACGAGAATACTTATGGCATTGGTCAGCAGCAAATAAATACGCAGCTTCATGACTGCCTCTTGCCTTCAAATTTATAGCCAATGCCCCAAACCGTCTTGATCCAGCTGGGCTCGGAAGGCGTTGGCTCCAGCTTTTCCCTCAGTCTGCGGATATGTACAGTCACCGTGGTCGTATCGCCATCGAATCCGGTATCCCAGATGAGACTGAGCAGCTGGCTGCGCGAGTACACCCGCCCCGGGTACTCCGAGAGCGTGAGAAGCAGGTCAAATTCCTTTACGGTGAGCTCCGCTTCCGTGCCGCCTACGACAACGCGCCGTTCATCCGGATAAACGGATAAGCCCTCAAAATGAATCTCCGCCCGAACAGACTGCGCAATTGCCCCTTGTGCTCCGCCTGCTCCCGGCAGGGAAGCGTTTGAAGCAGCCGCGCTTGTGCCGACACGGCGCAGTATATTTTTCACCCGCAGGACAAGCTCCCTTGGACTGAAGGGCTTCGTCATATAATCATCCGCGCCCATCGTCAGCCCAAGCAAACGGTCAGGCTCCTCGCCCCGCGCTGTCAGCATAATAATCGGCACATCGCTTGCTTGCCTGACCGCTTCGCATACCTGCCAGCCGTCCATGCGCGGCATCATCAAATCGAGCACAAGCAAATCCGCTCTGCGTTCCTCCCATAGCTCCAGCGCAGCGGCTCCGTTATGGGCAATGCGGACCTCGTAGCCCTCGCGTTCCAGATACCGGCGGCACACATCGGTTATGTTGCTTTCGTCATCGGCAATAATGATGCTGCCTGCCACATCGGCGCCCCCTCCGTGCCCCATTTTTGATGCTTCTATTATACCCTGCTTACAGTTATAACGAATATTTCTTCTATATCATAACGCGGGAACGTTATTTTATTACAAGCATAACGGATAACCGTAAACGAAGAAGAACGAAAAGATTATAGAGTTCTAACGAATGTATTACGAAAGTATGAACGGAAGGCCGGATGATGTTAAGACGAGGATCAAATAAAGCAAAAAAAGCCCCATACCCCGCAGGGTATGAAGGCTTTTCGAAAGAAAAGAAAGGCAGAGCGATTAGATTTGGCCTTGAATTTTATTTTTCAAGGAATCTTTGGATTGCAGACCAACCATTTTGTCAACCGGTTGTCCGTCTTTGAAAAGGATCAATGTCGGAATGCTCATGACTCCGAATTGGGAAGCCAGTTCAGGCTCTTCGTCCACATTGATTTTACCGATGGTGGCTTGGCCGGTCAGTTCCGTGGAAAGCTCTTCAACGATCGGAAGCTGCATTTTGCAAGGTCCGCACCATGGAGCCCAGAAATCTACAAGGGTTACGCCGCTTTCGATGCTTTTCGTGAAATTATCTTTTGTCAATGCTACTGCCATGATAATCATCCTCTCAATTATAAGTTCCGGGTGCTCCGGCTGCTTGGAGGGAGCTGCCCGTTATACCTTGTTTCTTAAAAAAATCAACAATCCTCGCACTCGTGAATTTGACCGAGTACATCCGTAATCGTAATGCCGCCGAAGTACTCCTCCAGCTGCTTCTCCGCCTTGCAGAAGATACCATCCATAACCTCCCGCATATTGGAGCCGACTACACAATCCATATCAGGATTGCCGGAACACCAATTAGGGATGACGGATCCTTGAGCCAATAAGCGGTACACATCGGCCAAGGTAACGACCGAAGGATCGAGCGTCAGCCGGTAACCACCGCCTGCGCCTTCCCGCGTATCGACATAGCCGCCGCGCCGCAGATAGCTCATTACTTTACGTATTCTGGCTGGATTCGTGGCAACATTGTCGGCGATTGCTTCGCTCGAAGCCATTCGGTCCGGACGATATGCCAAGTATACCAAACTGTGTACGGCTATCGTAAATTCGCTGTTCATGCGTTACGGCCACCCCGCTTTGTACTGTAATAATATCAGTTACAGTTGAAAATGTCAACAGGGCAGGCATTGATTATTTCAGATTACCTCGCATGAAATTCATACCTTCTCTATAGTTTAAAATACCCTGTTCAGATGGAGCCTACTCAAACTTTTTTCAGCGGAGGCCAGGGAAAGGCATTTATTCCTCCCCGGGCAGATCGAACAAATCAAGCTGCTCCACCGGATCCGCCTGCGGGTCCTCACCGAAGAATCCGCGCGGCGGCGTCTGGCCCAGCATGGCCATCAGCTGCAGCGCATTATCCGCCGCATCCCCGCCGGAATTGTTATTGAACAAAATACATACCGTCTCTGACAGCTGCTCCAGCCTGATCAGCCGCTGAGCCCATTCCTCAAGCTCCTGCTCGTTATAGCGATACAGGTACCGCACCTCCCGCCAGTTCGGCTGGCCGCTCGACAACCAGCCGTCATTGCTGCGTCCATGCAGCCGCACAAGCGTAAGCTGCGGATCCACCGCCGCTTCCACAATCGGCACGGAGCCGTCGCCGACCTGGGGCTCATCGCATACCGTATGAATCCACCCTTCCTCGCGCATGAAAGTCAATGTCTTCTGCATCATATCGGGCTTGAACCAGCTTTGATGACGAAATTCAAGGGCGACCGGAATATCCTCCATCCTTTTCTTGGCTGACCGCAGTACGGCGATGTTGTGACGATTGCAATCAAACCATGGGGGATATTGAAAAAGGACGGCTTTCAGTTTGCCTGCCTCAATAACAGGACCGATCGACTCACGAAAATCACGAAACATAACCTCCAGATCATCTCCAGAATATGCCTGGCGCGTATGCCCTGTCATGCCCTGATAGGCTTTAACGACGAATGAGAAATGTCCGGAAGTGTCTCCGGCCCACTTCCTGTACAGGCTGTCTTTGTGAATTGCGTAATAGGAGCTGTCCACCTCTACTAATGAAAAAAATTTGCTGTATTCCTTCAGTCTTTCCTGCGGCTTGATGCCAGCCTTATAAAGCTTGGCATGGTCTCCCCATCCTGCCAGTCCAATTGAAATCACGGTTATGCCACCGCCTTTACACAAAAATGAGGTTGAAATTATTTTATAATACCCCCATGCCTGGTGAACACATGGGAGTATTTTAATATAGCCCTGAATATAATTACATCATGTTGATACAAGCTTAACAATCAAACGTTAAAATATACTGAATTGATTAGAAAACAGTCATATAAAATGGTAATTTTATCAAGATTGGACAACGGTGTCGGATCAAGTTTTGCAATATAAGGAGAAAAAAATGAATCATCGATATACGATTAGGGACATCGCCCGGATATCGGGTTTTTCATTCAAGACCGTGTCGCGGGTGATCAACGACGAGCCCAGTGTGAAGCCAAGCACTCGGGAGAAGATATTGCAGGTGATTTCCGAGACGAACTTTAAGCCGAATATGTACGCCAAAAACTTGAATACCAAAATCAATAAAAATATCCTCGTCTCCATCCGCAAGATGCGGGGGCAGAACACGACGCAATGGTTCGATTACCTGATGTCCTTCATGATCAAGGAAGCCCGCGATAAACAGTACATGCTTATTCAGGAAATAATCAGCGACGATGCAGACCTGCAAAATTCGATGCTGGAAAAATCCGGCGGCTATATCGATGTTCTTGTGCTGTTCTACGTGGATGATCATGACAAGCGAATCGAAATGGCGCAAAGAAACCATATCCCCTATATCTCCTTCGAAAAAAACCCGCTTGCTCCAATCTCAATCGCCAACAACAACAGACTGGGTATGACCCAGGCAGCGGAGTTTCTGTTTGCAAGAGGTTTAACGACCATATGCCTGCTGCTCGGTGCGGCAATCGATGTCAACCTCGACCGGGCCGAGGCTATTAAGGAAGTATATAAGCTGCACAACATTCCTCTGGATCGGCTGGAGGTCATCTACAACATGAATAACCTGGAGAATATCAAGCGGTTTGTGGACAGGCGGATTGAAGACAACAGGCTGCCTGATGTTTATTTTGTATCGGGGGATGAAAAAGCGATTGCGGTGTACAACTCGGTATACGCACACGGACTGTCCATTCCGCAGGATGTGTCCGTCATGGGCTTCGATAATATTCCGATCTCAAAGTATTATTATCCTCCGCTCACCACTATGGGACAGGATTTCGAGAGACTCGCGAGCGAGATGTTCATTGTCATTGAAAAGCTGATCGGACAGGAGCAGGACATCCAGCCTGTGAAAGTAGATCCACAGCTGATCGTCAGGGAAAGCGTCAAATAACTGCGGAAGCGAAGCTGTGCGCGAAATGGTACAATAGTAGAAAAATTACGATTGCGAGAGGATCATAGATGATGCATATTGACTTATATTCCGATGTCGTTTGTCCCTGGTGCCGCATAGGCAAGCATAATTTGTTCCAGGCGCTTGAGCTGTGGGCAGAGAAGGGCGGGGAACCGGTTACGGTGTCCTACCATGGATATCTGCTTGACCCGGCACTTCCCGAGGAAGGACTTCCCTTCAATGATGTGATGAGATCGAAAATAGGAACAGAAGCCCAATTGAAGCAGATGACCGAGCATGTGACACAGGCCGGCGCTGCAGTAGGCGTCACATTCCGTTTTGACCTGATGAAACGGATGCCCAGCACCCGGCTGGCCCACCGCTTCGTAGCTTTGCTGCCCGCAGAGCTTCAGGCAGCGGCGATAGATGAGCTGTTCCGCGCATATTTCGAGGAAGGCCGGGATGTCGCCCAGCTCGACGAGATCCGTGCAGTCCGTGCCGCCATCGGGGCTGAAGAGTCCATCATCACCCGATTGCAAAACGGCGAAGGCGCAGATGTGCTGGAAGCTGATCTGGCGCAGGCCCGCAGTCTTGGCATCACAGGCGTTCCTTTCTTCGTATTCAACAACCGTTACGCCCTGTCCGGCGCCTATCCCGCAGATAAGATTGTTCAGCTGCTGGAACGGGTCAGCAAAGGGGAATAATCAGCTATTACAGTCAGGAAGAAGCGGCTGTCGCCGTCCTTTAGCGGCTAAGCCAAGAAAATATAAGCAAAGTATGGAGGAAATTTATACTTTCTTATATTTGAACAAAATAAAGCAGGTGACAAAAAAATCAGTCACCTGCTGGCCGCTCGGAGAGCAAAGAAACTTGCAAGTGCCACCAAAGGCTGGCGCGCGCTGCAAGTTTCTTTTTCATTCAAGCTGACTTACATATTCGCTTCATACTGCTTCGACATCATGATGGATTGGTCCAGACTGTTGAATTGAACCGTCCAGCCATAGAATTCGGAAATCGAGCGGACCGGGATGTACACACGGCCGTCTACGACAACAATGGAGGTTCCTGTCACAGCCGAACCGTTCAGCGTGATCTGCTTGGGATTGACTGTGCTGTATACCGAAACATTGTAACCATTGGTCACGGTTGTCGTTCCGGCCGCCTTATCGAATGTAATGGTTCCTCCCGTTGCTTCCGCCCAGTAACGGACCGGAATATATGCCGTTCCGTTTTGAAGAATAGGCGTGGAATCCATAGCAGTGACTGTACCGTTCACGGTGAGATTCTTGCTGTTGACTTTCATCGAAACGCTGGAGGTCTCGAATATCGTTCCCAAACCGCCAACGCTTCCGGTTGAACCGCCGCCTGTCCCTGTTCCGGGAAGCGTACCGGGCATTTGGAATTTATCGCTGTTCTGGGCAATGATACCGCCAGTCAGCGAATCAGCTGTCATGAACATATGGTCGTAGGCTGTGCGCAAGTCGTTGTAGGCAGCCGCATAGCTCGCCTGATCATAATGATTGAAAGAATCCAGCAGCTGATTGATATGCAGTTTCAAGCCCTCGGCAATTTCATTCTCATTGAAATAGGAAGGATTGGCGGCAGCGAAGAAGCGCGCCTGATCCATGCGGTATTTCTCCAGCTCAGCCGCAGCCGCCGCACGGTCTGTTTCACTGTTTGCAGCCGTCGCTTTCACATAATCGGCAAAGTAGCCGATATGCGAAGACCAGAGAGGCCGGAAAGCCTCGCCTGCCGCATTGCCATAAACGCTGGTGATCGCCGCCGTCAGATCAGCGGTGTTATCGCCGAGCGATAAGGATGCCGCTTCAAAATCCGGTTTGGCATCATTGCCCTTCTGCATGGTCAAAGCTGCAAGCAGAGCATGCTCGCCGAGCAGACGGCCAAGTGTGGAACGCAGATCGGAAGCCTCCTGATTGCTGCTGAGTGAAGGGAATTTGGCCGGGTATTGAGCAGAGATTCCTGCCGCAAGAGCATCGCCGGTTTCGAACATATGCGCATAAGCTGCGCGGGTATCCGCATAAACCGCGGAGTAATCCTTGTTCACATAGGCATCAAAAGCATCCAGCAGATGATGAATATGCATTTTCAAGCCTTCGGCAATAACCTCCTGCTTGAAGTTGTCGGGGTTGGCGTTTGCAAAAAACGCAGCCTGCTTCGTCCGGTAATCCTCCAGATCGGCAATCGCCTTCTGGCGCCCTTCCGGATCATTGGCCGCTGTCGCCTTGACATAGTCGACAAAATAGCCGATATGCGTGGCCCAAATGGTTTTGAACTCTGCGCCTGCGCTTGCTCCATAGACGGAGGCAACGGCCGCTGTCAGATCATCCGTATTGGCGCTGAGCGCATTCGCGGCATCGTTGAAATCCGCTGAAGCATCGTAGCCCTTCTGCATCGCAATAACAGCAAGCACGGCATGCTCGCCAAGCAATTGTCCAAGACCAGCCCGCAAATCCTGAGTAGCCCCTTTGGCATTCTGGGCTTGCGCACCCGCCAATGCTGGAACGACGAGCAACAAACAAGCTAATAATACCCCGACCTTCGCTTTCAAACCCTTCACTGTTCATCTCTCCTCGATATGTAGGATGATTGCCGTCTTAACACTTATGACTTACACCGCGGATTAGAGACTGAAACTGCTTTCATTAAAAAAATGTGAAGGCTCTCATCATCCAGAAGTTGCTAGTTTTTCGAATATTAACAGGTATATAATTGATTTTATGGGAGTTTTTACAGGTTCTTTTAGGCTCCGTAAAACAGCAAAAAACCTCCCGCCATAAGGCTGGGGGAGGCTGCAATTGCAAAGAAACCGTGAAGCTAAAACCGGACAAAATTAATGCGAAGCCAGAGTTTGCTTTATCGCGGCATTAAGCTGCGTAAGCTTTGGCGTCTGAATTTTCACATCGTCGGTTAGGGCATATTTGTTCTTCAGGGCAAGAATCCGCGTCACACTTTCGTTGATCCGTTCTTCGGTAATGTCTCCCTTGCCCACACTCTTCTTCAGCGCCTGGATCACGCTGGCCACATTATCATATTCATGGGCCACCAGCAGAATATCGCTGCCCGCCATAACGGTCCTTACGGCTGCCTCCCCCATCCCGAAATGCTCAGCGATCGCTCCCATGGTCAGGTCATCCGTGATCACCACTCCATTGAAGCCAAGCGTGCCCCGCAGCTCGTCGGTAATGACGGTTTTGGATAGAGAGGCCGGATATTTGGGATCCAGCTTGGGAAATAAAATATGGGCGATCATCACGGCATCCACACCCTCATCGACCGCTTCTTTAAAAGGCAGCCATTCAAAGGACTGCAGCTGGGTCAGACTTTTGTTCACCACAGGCAGCTCCAGATGGGAATCTACGGAAGTATCGCCGTGACCGGGAAAATGCTTCACAACCGGAATGACCCCGGTCGATTGAATCCCCTTCATCACTTCCATCCCCGTGTCCGTCACCAGCTTTGCCGTCGCCCCATAAGAACGGTCCCCGATAACGGGGTTATCGGGATTGCTGTTAATATCCAGAACGGGTGCAAAATCGACGTTAATCCCCATTGCGCTGCAGGCCTCGCCGAGAAAAGAGCCGATCTTGGCAGCATAGTCCGGCTGGTTCACTTTGCCCACGGCTCTGCCGGTCGGCAGATCGCTGACCCCGGGCAGACGGCTGACCCTGCCGCCTTCCTCATCGACAGAGATGAACAAGGGCGCCGAATTGCTGCCGCGGCTCCATTCCTTGATCCGGTTCACATAAGCTGCGACTCCTTCCGGGCTCGTCAGATTGTTTTTGTAGAAAATAATGCCCCCTACATGCTCATCCGCAATCATTTTCCGCGTCTGCTCCGTGGCGCTGCTTCCCTCTACGCCGGCAATAATCATCTGTCCCAGCTTTTCCTCCAACGTCATCGCCTTCACCTGAAGTCCGATTTCATCGGAGGGAGATGAGTTACCCGGCTCAGTCTCCGGCTCATTGCCGGAACCGCTGTTGCTGCCGGTATCCGGGAGAGCGGAGCCCTCATCCGGCTCAGGCTGGTCACCGGCATTCCCATGCTCCTGAGCCGGCTGCTGTTCCACTGATCCGGCGGACCCGCCCGTTTGATCCGATTGCCCTGCCTGTTTATTGCCGCATCCTGTCGTGAAGCAGCAGATGCATATGATAACGGCTAGCCATCCCGCTTTTAATCTCATAAACTGCCCTACCTCCGTTATGTCGTCCTTCACTGCATGTCAATCCATGTTAGTTTACACTTAATCCCGGCTGCTTATAATCGGCCCACATGCTATAGACGTGCGCAGCATCAATTATGTTCTGGATTTTATAGATTGAAAAAAACAACAAAAAGCCCTCCAGCCGGAATTGAAGGGCTTCTTGTTTATTTGTGATTGTTGCTATAACCGCCATTACTTTGCGGCTCAACACTGCTAGATGGTCCACAAGCTCCAATCATTGCGGCGTTTGCCGAGGACATCGATCCAGCGGAAGGTAATGTCAAACAGCTGCTCTCGGGCAGCCCTCGAGGAGAAGGTATGATCTGCCTGCAGAATGACCTCCTTGTCGCAGCTGCCTTCCTTGCGCAGCCAGAACATCTTCTGGTACAGGAAGCAGTAATCGACGGGCACTACTTCATCGGCAGTGCCGTGGACGACAAGCACATCTCCGTTGAAGCTCCGAAGCTCGGTCAGAGGCTGGAACTGCGCCAGGGAATCGGTGAAGTGCTTGGTCAGCTCGTAATGCATATAGTCGCTTTTTCCCGAAAGTTCAATCTCTTCGATGGTGCGGGTGCCGACGATGTTGCGGATATCCATGAAGGGATGTGCCACACCTGCCCATAGAACCAGTGACTTCACCCGCGGGTCGCGGGCTGCCGTCAGCACGGCAATCGCGCCTCCCAGACTGTGGCCGAGCAGAATAATCCGGTCCGGATCGACCAGATCCAGGCAGTAGCCGTAATCAATTACCGTCCGGGTCTGCTCAATCATATCCTCAAGTCCGCCGCTCCCGTAATCTCCTGTGCTCTCGCCGCATCCTCCATAGTCGAAGCGCAGCACCAAATAGCCGTTATTCGTCAATCGTTCGGCTGCCTCGACAAAAAGCCTGTCGGTTCCCATCCGGTTGCCGATAAAGCCATGGCATATAATAATAAGCGGAAATTTATCCGCCGCTCTACTGCCTTCCCGATCCAGCACCGGATACTGCAGTACTCCGGATAAAAGAAGATCGCCGCTCTTAATCGTTATGGGATGATTCATGAATCGCACCGCCTAACCCTATAATTCCTACCTTTATACTATGAATTAAGATTAACATGATAATTCAATCCCGTCAATATGTGAATACCTGATATGTTTGATATCCGCTTTACGTCAGTTTTATTTCAAGCCTCTGGTCATTTAGTATTTCCCCCGCATCTGGAAATTTACCCGGCTGCAACCTCGGAATTTATATCGCTTATTTTTGTGTAAGATATATTGACATGTAATTGACGCAAAGAATATAATGCAAATAAGATCACAATGACGTGAATCGAAAAATGTAATTGGCCTGCACACTGACGTGCAGCTCAATTTGGCAAAGAGGCCGCAGATACAGTTGATTACAACTGTGCTGGGGCCTTTTATTGTGTTTTGGAGCCTGTTCAACAAGCCGGCCCACTAACGAAACGATGAGAATTGGAAGGGGTTTTTGCCATGATGGATCGGAAAAGCTTTTTGAAAAGCGGACATAGCCCTACGCTTTTGAGTTCATTTTTGTACTTTGATGTCAGCTTTATGGTATGGGTTCTGCTTGGTCCGCTCGTTGTTGTCATTATGAGCGATTATCCTATGGACGCCTCGCAAAAAGCCAATCTGGTGGCGCTCCCGGTACTGGGCGGCTCTGTACTGCGTCTCGTGCTCGGATACTTAACCGATGTTATCGGTCCCAAACGCACCGGACAAATCGGCATGCTGCTGACCATGGTTCCGCTCGTATGGGGCTGGAAGTTCGTAGATTCCCTGAATGAGCTTTATATGGTCGCTATTCTTCTGGGAATTGCCGGTGCTTCGTTCGCCGCTGCGCTGCCGCTTGCCAGCCGCTGGTATCCGCCGCAGTATCAGGGATTAGCGATGGGAATTGCCGGGGCCGGCAACAGCGGCACTGTTTTTGCGACGCTGTTCGCCAACCGGATCGCCAACTATTTTGGAGACTGGCATGTGGTATTCGGACTGGCCATCATACCTGTCTCCATCGTCTTCATTATCTTCAGTATATTTGCCAAAGACAGCCCCTCGCAGCCGGCGCCGCGAACATTATCCGAGTACGGCTCCGTTCTCAAGCAGCGCGATACCTGGATGTTCTGCATCCTGTACAGCGTCACGTTCGGCGGATTCGTCGGCATGTCCAATTACCTGACCATCTTCTTCAACACCCAATACGGGCTTAGTCCCGTCCGTGCGGCGGACTTTACTACAGTCTGCGTCATTGCCGGCAGCTTCTTCCGTCCGATCGGAGGATGGCTGGCCGACCGGATTGGCGGCATCCGCATGCTGATGGTATTGTACGGCATTGTGGCCATCATGATGGCCAGTATATCCTCGCTCCCTCCGCTCTCGCTCATTACCGTACTTCTATTCATCGGCATGATGAGCCTCGGGATGGGCAACGGCTCTGTCTTCCAGCTGGTACCGCAGCGGTTTCAGAAGGAGCTCGGCATTATAACGGGCATTGTTGGCGCGGCAGGAGGACTTGGCGGTTATTTTCTGCCCAAAATTCTCGGCAACCTAAAGCAGTCCACCGGCTCCTATACACCGGGCTTTCTTATTCTGAGCGGGGTTGCGCTCGCCTGCGTCGTGCTCATTTTCATCATTCAGGGCTCCTGGAAGAAAACCTGGATTGGCAGCGGCGGCAAAGCCCGCGAGAGCCAAAACGCAATTCAGAACACGATCGCGTCGTAAGCGGGGTTTTACGGACAAAAATCCGCACAGGCATGCTCGCACATGATTTGAGCTTTTATGCCCTTCGCCCGGTCAGCACAGCAAAATTATAATGCTTGAACAAGCAATCCACATCTGTGAAGCCAGCTCGGGCGAGCCAGCCCAGCTGTGATTCCACCGTTGCATATTTATCAAGCTTCATCCGCTCCAGAGCCAGATCAAAATTGTCCTGGGAGAGCCCGCTGCCGAGCACCGCCGCACGCCATGTCTCTTCGTAATACCGGTGAATGGCCGGCGTGCTTCCCAGTACCTGATCGGCATTAATGAACAACCCGTCATCCTCAAGAAGTGAATAAGCTTTGGCATAAATGGCCTGCTTGGCCGCATCCTCCAGATGATGAATGGAGAGCGAAGAAATGATAATATCGAATTTCCCGCTGTATTCGTAGGCCGAATAATCGGCGACGATATATTCAACCCGGGACAGATGGCTGAATCTGACCTTGGCGATATCCATCATATTGGAGGAGAGATCGATAAGGGTCAGTTCGGCATCGGGATATTTCTCCACAAAAAAGGAAGAAAATAATCCGGTTCCCGCTCCCAGATCCAGGATCCGGGGGGCTTTCCGGCTCTGCCGGGAAAATGCGACCGGGATACCATAGAAATCATCAAAGCTTGGGATCAGCATCCTTCTTTGCTGGTCGTACTTGTCTGCAATTTCATCGAATTTCACTTTTACCTGATGACTGTCCTTGTTCATACTCACGGCCAATCCCTCCTATGCATGGATCCGAATAAAGTTATCTTCTGATCCCACTGTATAGGATGTACCTGTTATTCCACAAATATATAATTACTATTGTTCTAATAGCTTCTTCCTATAGAATGATAAACAACAGAGGCAGAGAGCAAATCGCCAGCGTAGCCGCATTCCCTATCTTCAGCAGCTCACTCCGTACTATCTGAAGAAGGATTCCTTTGACCCATTATGTAATGATCATAGGACGCCGGCGTATTCAAATTGACAAAAGCCTCTTCTTCTTCCTCCGTAGTTCCGATCCGGACAGACTGGAGCCGCTCCAGCAAATGCATGACACGGAGGTCTCCCCGCTCAAGCTGCTGCTGGATGACGGATGCCGTTCGCGTGTGGTATAACGCATGAAAAGGCTGCCCGGAAGTACGGATGATATCCGGTCCCGGTTCTCCTGTATGGACCGCCAATTCAGCCAAGCGCCGGAAGAGCGGGACAGACAGGACGGGCATGTCGCAGGCCATAACAAAGACATAGCCCTCCTCCGGTACGCCGGATAATGACGCATGCAGCCCTGCAAGCGGTCCACAGTCTGGATAGCTGTCCTGCACGAAGGAAATGCAAGCTTCCGGATTGCCCGTTCCGGAGCCGGAAGGAAGCTGGCCGCTGCTATTTCGCAATCCGCCGCCGGATGTCTGAAATCCGGGTCCGCCGCCGCCCCTTGGTATGATCCGGGCAGGCCATTCATCGCCCGACTCCCCGAGAACAGCAAGGTAACGCTCCTCCTGCCCGCTGTCGCGAACCGCAAGGGCAATGCTCCTGATGCCGGCATCCAGCATCTGCCCGATAATCCGCAGAAGCAGCGGCTTGCCGCCGATGTCGAGCATGGCCTTGTCCGTTCCCATCCGCAGGCTTCGCCCTCCGGCCAGAATAATGCCCTGCCGGATCCCGGCTTTCTGTTCATTCCTGTCCCCCATGCATTCACAACCTTCATAAGCTTTATTATGCCAAGATTGTACCCGCATTACCGGACAAGAACAAGTCTGCTCCCCGCAAATGGCTTCGGATCGCAAGCTAGAATCCGGAAGCCAGCTCGATCGTTCTTGCCAGACCGGATTCAATGATAGCCTGCGCGCGGTCCTGATACTGATTATGGCCTTCGATGACAATGGATTCCGGGCTTTGGATGCCCCACAGACCTATTGCGCACTTCACGTAGTTTAGAGCCATTTCCAACGATTGCATATGCGCCACTGAATAATCCCCTCCCCGGGCACTGAGCAGCACGACCTTCTTGTCACCCGCCAAACCAACCGCACCCTCCGAAGTGAACCGGAAGGTTTTTCCGGGCTGTGTCAAATAGGCGATGTACGTAATCAGCGGAGCCGGTACCGTCAGGTTCCACAGCGGAAAAGCAAAAATTATTTTATCCGCAGCAAGAAATTGATCCAGATAACGGTTGGCCACAGCCGCTGCCACTGCTTCTTCCGGGGATGCTTCCATGCCCTGATCTATTTTATTAAGACCCGTAATCATTTTGTTCCCGTAATAGGGAAGCTCCGCTTGATACAGATCCAGCTCGGTGATGCGATCCAGGAGGTGGGTTTCCCGGTAAGTGTTCAGGAAGCTCTCATACATTCGCACACTGACGGATTGATCCGCCGGGCGATCATTTGCTTTTACGAATAACACATTTGCCATGTCAAATATCTTCCTCCTGCAGTAAATTTGGATAAGGGCCCTCTTCTCTTTCAATAATAAAGCAAATCCCCTGACAGCCTATTGTCAGGGGATTTCTTGGGATAACGGAGAAATAATCCACTCCGGGCAGCCTGTTCTATTTTATATCAGGACCGTAAAAAGGCCATTATTCATTATTCTTTCTTCCCTGCCGCTGTTCGAATCCATACCGTCATCTCGCCCTGGCCGCGGTTGCCCCACAGGTAGTAAGGCACGGCCGTTAAATGGACGCTCCTTGTCTGCCGTGTTGATGAGAGCGGCAGATAAGGAGCATCATCAGCCTCCCAGGCCGCTTCATCTTCGATCTGCCCTTCCCATTCCACGATGACCGCACCGCCCAGCAGCCCGGCCTCGTAACGCGCGCCCAGCTCGGCTTCGCGCACAATGGAAACAGCCGCAAGCGGACTGCCATTGTCTGTCTGTTCCAGACAGTACACAAGCGGACCCCGCTGGATGGCGGCTTTGCCCGCATTCACCCGGATCTCCGGTCTTGCCGCAATCAGCTGCGCCTGAAGCTCCAGCTCCCATTCCACCACGTCGCCCTCCGACCACTGCCGCTTGATCAGCGCATACCCCTGCTCAATATCGTAAGGGGCAGGCGAACCATTGACGGTCATTCCGGCCTTCCCGGCGCACCAATCGGGGATTCGCAGAGCCAGCGTGAACTCGCTGCCTGAAGCCGGAGGAGTCACCTCGAAGCGGACCTTGCCTTCCCAAGGCAGCCCAGATACCTGCTTCATCTTCACGCTGCCGACCGCAAGCTCGAAACTCGATTTGCTGCCGATGAACAAATGCGCATATACAGTATTGGTTTCAGGTGATGCCGTATAAATATAATCGTTCAAGGAGCACAAGAGCCGCGCCACATTCGGCGGGCAGCAGGAGCAGCCGAACCATTTCTGGCGGACCGCCTTCACATGACGCCTTCCCGGGTTCTTCTCCGAAGCCTCCGGCCACACCTCCAGCGGATTGACATAGAAGTAATGCTTGCCGTCCAGCGACATGCTTCCAATTACATTATTATAGAGCGCCCGCTCCAGTACGTCGGCGTATTCGCTCTTAGGCTCCAGCTGCAGCATCCGGCTGGCGAAGAACATAAGCCCGATTGAAGCGCATGTCTCGGCATATACCGTATCGTTGGGCAAATCGTAATCGAAGGAGAAGGCTTCCCCGTGATGAGTGGAGCCGATTCCGCCTGTAATGTACATCTGTCTGGCGGTGGTATTGCGCCACAGTTTCCGGCATGCTTCCAGCAGGGACTCGTCGCCGGTCAGTCTGGCCAGGTCTGCCATCGCAGCATACATATAAACCGCCCGGACCGCGTGGCCCACCGCCACTGTCTGCTCCAGCACCGGCTCATGCGCCTGGAAGTATGCCAGATCCGGCGATGCAGTCTCTTTTTGCGTCCAGTGGCTGAATCTTCCTCGTCTTTCCCATTCCTCCACGAAGAAGCTGGGCTTCTCTCCCCTTGCATCGATAAAGAACCGGCTCAAGCGGAGATACCGCTCCTCACCCGTGACGCGGTACAGCTTGACCAGCGCCAGCTCGATTTCCTGATGCCCGTCGTAACCGTGGAGCTTGCCCGGCTCCGGTCCAAAAACGGAATCGATATAGTCGGCAAATTTGCACATAACCTCCAGCAGCCTGCGCTTGCCTGTCCCTTCATAATAGGCGACCGCCGCTTCCATCATATGTCCGGCGCAGTACAGCTCGTGCGCCTCCTGCAGGTTCGTCCACTCCTTGCCCGGCTCCTTGAGCGTAAAGTAGGTGTTCAGATAACCGTCACTGCGCTGCGCCGCTGCAATGAGCTCAATCACGCCATCGGCTGTCTTCTCAAGCTCGGGATCGGGATGCCCGGCAAGGGAATAGCCAACGGCCTCCAGCCATTTGGCGACATCGCTGTCCTGAAAGACCATTCCTCCGAACTCGCCCTCCGCAAGCCCTGCCGCAATCCGGAAATTCTGAATCGCATAGCTGGGAGCGGCATCTGCAATCCGGTCATTCAGCGCATCCCACTGATACGGAATGACCGTATCCCTCACCAGCTCCATATAGCCGTCCCAAAAATCATCCCGTATGCGTACTTTAGGCTTCTCATTATCCCGTTGCGTTGAAAGATTCATGATTATCCTCCTTCAGTGTGGTCGGTCAAGAAACATCAATATTTGATTCTCATGCAAGTTCAGTTTATTCTTTAAACTAGAAATCAACTATAAATAAACTGAACCAGTTTTTATAAAATATCACACTGATGAAGGGTGAGGGCATGAATGGACACAGCAGCCTGATTCGAATGGAAACCCCGCCGATGCCTTATTTCATCACGATCGGCTTGAGCCGTTTTGCGCCGGGCGAACAGCATCCGAGCCGCCGGAACCTGGGGGTTTTTGACCTGTTATGGGTGGTAAAGGGTGTGCTGCATATCGGGGAGGAGGACCGCCAATGGGAGCTGGCCGAGGGACAGACGCTGCTGCTGCTGCCGGACCGGTATCATTATGCGGTCAAGCCCTGCGAGGAGGAAACCGTCTTCTACTGGATTCATTTCAACTTTGCCGGTGAATGGACGAACGGGGAAGAAGCCGCGGCGCCGGTTCATCCCCCGAGGCAGCCTTGGATGAGCGCGTATACGATGCAGCTTCCGCAGTCCCAGATGCTGCCGAATTTCACTCTGGCGCTGCGGCAGCTGGCGAAGCTGATGGAGCTCTCCACAGAGAACCGCTCCAGCGCTTTCTTGAAGGAGCAGCAGTCGTTCCTGGAGCTGCTGCGTCTCTTGGAGGAAGGCGGCGAAAGCAGAAGCGCCTCACCGGCAATGAAGCTTGCCGAGAGCACGGAGGCTTATATCAAACAGTATTACCAGGCGGATTTGAAGAATGAGACGCTGGCCGAAGCGCTGCATTTTCATCCCAATTATATTGTCAGATGCATGAAAGAAATCTATGACTGCACGCCGATGGCATATTTGCAGGAATACCGGCTGGAGCAGGCGAAGCTGCTGCTGATCAAGACCGAATGGTCCATCGCCCAGATTGCCGAAGAGGTCGGCTTCCGCCACACGCCCTACTTCTCCAGCTGCTTTAAACAGTACTGCGGGATGCCCCCGCTGCAGTTCCGCAGGCAATTCCTGTGAAGGGCAGGCTGCTGCAGGGCGCTTACCCGAAGGATGAGCCGCCCTTACACTTTTCTCCAGACTGCCGCATATTTCTTCCTATACTGCAATACCCTTCACAACCATTTCCCGCTGCTAACGTTCCCGCAAGTCCAACTCTCCAGATCGCCTGCAGGCTGTGCAGCAGCCCCATTCTCCCGCCTCCATAACAGCCTGTTGAGCCTGAATAATAATTCATTATTCACCATCAACTCCCCCCTTCTTCTGTTTGATCTCGGCTTCAGCATAATCCCGTTCTCAAAGGCACAGCTTGTCTGAAACGCTATGTATTTTGCCCCCTGTGGTACCAAGAAAAAATATATAAGTTGACATAGTGAGTATTCACTACATATAATATCAACATGAAAACAAATGAGAATAATTCAACGTCACCCAAGCGAGCTCCCGGCATGAATATTGAAGAAAGGAGAGCAATGATCGTAAGAGCCGCATTGCCTCTATTGGTGGAAATCGGCCCAAGCGTCACGACGCTGCAAATTGCACGGGCAGCCGGAATCAGCGAACCGACTATATTCCGCGCATTTGCCGACAAGGATGAAGTGCTGTTGGCGTGCCTGGATGAAGCAACAAAACCGGAGAATGTCCTGATTGAATTGGAGGCAATCGACAAAGAGGCCGGTTTGGAAGAACGGTTGACAAACCTGATCGATGTGATTCGGATTCAAGGAGAGAGAACCGGTGCCATCATGAATGCCGTACGATTGGCCGCTCCATCCAAACGTAGAGAACGCAGTTCATTATCTGATGAAGAAATCCGCCGGTTGAGTGAAAGTCGGACAGCCTCGCATCAAAGAATCCATTCCGCCGTTTGCAGCGTGCTTGAGCCTGATGAGGCACGATTGCGCCAACCGGTAACCGATATTGCGACAATCGTGATAGGCATTGTGATGTCGCTTGGCCGGGCAAGAAGGATGGCTGGTGATATGGGCATCACAACAAAGCAGCTCGAGGATCTCATTATGAACGGAATCGTGAAGTGATCTCAAAATTTCCTGCCATGCAATAGGCGAAAAAGGCGTATTGGCTGCTGCCAATATGCCTCATCAATCTTCCCCCTCGCTAATGTCCGGCTCACGAATCTATCATGGGCTGTTGTCACACTTGGTCTGGCATTCCTTCGCTTCAAAAATTGCGTCAAATGAATTGACAAGGATTCTTTACCTGAATACAATTAGTTTAGCTAAGTAAATTATATTCATGCTGCTGCCCCGGAACATACTATACATGCAAAAAAAGGAGAGGATACACCCAAATGCCCGATGAACTCAGCACTCCCAGCGAGTTATTCCGTGTTTTTCGTCAAATGCGGCATATCAGCTGGAGAAGCCAGCGGCCCATTGAGGGCTGTACTCAAAGCGAGGCTGTCATGTTGTTCGTTATCCGCAGGCGGGAGAAGCTTCATCCTGCAGGAATGAAGGCCTCAGAGCTCAGCCAGCTGCTCAACGTCACGTCGCCTACGGTGACCCAGTCGGTCAATGTACTGGAAGCCAGAGGTCTGCTTGAACGAAGCTCCGACCCTGAGGACCGGCGTGTTGTGCGCATCAAGCTGACCGAGGAAGGCCTGCGTCAAACGCAATTATCTGAGACGGCCATGTTCGAACGCATTCAGGGACTGATTGACCGGATGGGCGAAGAGCGCAGCAATCAGCTTATTGAGCTGCTCGATGAGGTATTTGACTATTACAATGGCGGCACTCACCTGGCTCAATGCCCCGAACGCAAACTAAATTTACCGAATGAAGGTGAAGCGTAAACGATGATGAAGCTATTGCGATTTTTGAGGCCCTACCGCATTCCTGTTGCTTTTGTGCTGAGCCTTGTCCTGCTCCAGTCGCTCTCGGATCTGTATCTGCCGACTCTTATGTCGGATATTGTAGATAAAGGCGTTGTTGCCGGCGACACGCCCTATATCTGGAAGATTGGCGGCTTCATGATGCTGATGGCCCTGCTCGGCGCGGCCTGCTCGGTTGGCGCAAGCTTCCTCTCCGCCAAGGCGGCGGGAGGCTTCGGCAAGGATCTCCGCAGCCGGGTCTTCTCCCATGTGTCGCGATTTTCACTGAATGAATTCGACAAGATCGGCACCGCTTCGCTGATCACCCGCACCACCAATGATATTACGCAGGTGCAGCAGGTGCTGACGATGATGATGCGGGTCATGGTCATGGCTCCGATGATGTGCTTCGGCGGCATCATCATGGCCATGTATAAGGATGTCACGTTGTCGCTTGTCATTATAGCCATCGTGCCAATCCTGGCCCTCTTGATTTATGCCATCGTCGGCAGAGGCATACCGTTGTTCCGGGCCATGCAGACCAAGCTCGACAAGCTCAATCTTGTCCTGCGCGAGAACCTGACCGGTATCCGCGTTATCCGCTCCTTCAACCGGATCCGCCGTGAACAGGACCGCTTCAATGAAGCCAACCGCGATCTGACCGATACGGCTGTGAGGGTCAACCGGATTATGGCCTCGCTCATGCCGATCATGATGCTGATGATGAACGTCGCCAGCGTCGCCCTTGTTTGGTTTGGGGGTTTGCGGATCAACAGCGGTCATATGGAAGTAGGCGACCTGATTGCTTTTATCCAGTATGCCTTTCAAATCATGTTTGCGCTCATGTTCGCTTCCATGATGTTTGTCATGATTCCCCGCGCCTCCGCTTCTGCTGTACGGATCAATGAAGTGCTGGGCATGCTGCCGGACATTAACGATCCGGCTTCTCCGAAGAAATCGGCAGACGCGGGCGTCGTTGAATTCGATAATGTGACCTTCCATTACCCGGGAGCGGAAATACCCGCCGTCTCCAACATCAGCTTCACCGCAAGTCCGGGGGAGATAACCGCCATTATCGGGGGCACTGGCTCCGGGAAATCAACGCTGATCAACCTCATTCCGAGATTTTATGATCTCACAGACGGAAGCATCCGCATCGGCGGCGTCGATGTACGCGAGCTTTCGCAGGAGCAGCTGCGCAACCGGATTGGACTTGTCCCGCAGAAGTCCGTGCTTTTCACCGGCACCATTGCGGAAAATATCCGTTATGGCAAAGAGGACGCCACGGATGAGGAAATCCGCCGCGCGGCCGAAATCGCGCAGGCCAGCGACTTCGTATCGGAGATGCCGGAAGGCTTCGACTCGCGGATAGCCCAGGGCGGCTCCAATGTGTCCGGCGGGCAGAAGCAGCGGCTGTCCATTGCGCGCGCCCTCGTCCGCAAGCCGTCGATCTACCTGTTCGATGACAGCTTCTCGGCCCTGGACTTCAAGACCGATGCCAGGCTGCGCGAGGCGCTGCGCCCGGCTACGACAGAGGCGACGGTCATCATTGTCGCCCAGCGGGTCAGCACGGTCATGGATGCGGACCGCATCATCGTGCTGGAGGACGGCAAAGTGGCCGGAATCGGCACGCACCGCGAGCTGCTGCAGAGCAATGCGATTTACCGCGAAATCGTCACGTCGCAGCTGTCAGAGGAGGAGATTGCATGAGTAACTCACGAGGACCGCAAGGTTCAGGACAGGCTGGCGGCGCTGCAGGTCAAAGACCTGGTGGCCAGGGGGCCGGCTTTGGCTTCGGACCCGGCCGCGGCGGCCCTGGAGCGATGGGCATGCCTGTCCAAAAAGCCAAGGACTTCAAAGGCACGCTGCGCCGGCTCGCCGGCTATTTGAAGCCCCACCGCTTCGCTCTGCTGATCGTGCTGCTGACAGCAGTACTCAGCACGGTCTTCTCCATCCTTGGCCCGAAGATTATGGGGAAGGCGACCACCGAGCTTTTTACAGGCATGGTTGGCAAGCTGAAGGGCGTTGAGGGGGCGAAAATCGATTTCACCTATATCTGGCACATCCTGCTTGTGCTGATTTGCTTATATGTTATCAGCTCGCTGTTCAGCTATATCCAGCAGTACGTCATGGCAGGCATTGCCCAGAAGACGGTTTATGATCTGCGCAAGGACGTCAACGAGAAGCTGGCCAGACTGCCGCTCAAGTTTTTCGACTCGCGGACGCACGGGGAAATTCTCAGCCGCGCCGTCAATGACGTCGATAATATCAGCAGCACGCTGCAGCAAAGCCTGACGCAGCTCATCACCTCCATCGTCACATTGATTGGCGTTATCGTGATGATGCTGACCATCAGTCCGGTTATGACTCTCATCACCATCATTACCCTGCCGCTCAGCTTCCTGGCGATCCGCATGATCGCTAAACGCTCGCAGCTCTATTTCAAAGGCCAGCAGAAATCGCTGGGAGAGCTTAACGGCCATGTTGAGGAAATGTACACCGGCCACCCGATTGTCAAGGCATTCGGCCACGAGGAGAAATCGATGCAGCATTTCACGAAAGTGAATAACGAGCTGTACGCCTCGGGCTGGCGGGCGCAGTTCATCTCCGGCATGATCATGCCGATCATGAGCTTCATCGGCAATATCGGGTACGTGCTGGTCAGCGTCGCCGGCGGTATCTTCGTCCTGCGCAATGCCATTACAATCGGGGATGTCCAGGCTTTTATCTCGTACTCCCGGCAATTCACAATGCCGATCACCCAGACAGCGCAAATCGCCAATATCATTCAATCGACGATTGCCTCGGCCGAGCGGGTGTTCGAGCTGCTTGACGAGCAGGAGGAAGTGCCAGAAGTGAAAGATGCCGTAATGGTCGCCTCCAAACAGCAGCAGAATAAGATGCGCCTTGACAAAGGAACGGTTGATCAAGGCAGGCTGGTCGCCCTCCCCAAAGGAGATGTCCGTTTCAATCATGTCAAGTTCGGCTACAAAGAGGATACTCCGCTGATCGAAGATATGAGCATAGATGTCCATTCCGGCCAAACCATCGCGATTGTCGGCCCCACCGGCGCAGGCAAGACGACGCTGATCAATCTGCTGATGCGCTTCTATGAGCTCAGCGGCGGAAGCATCACCATCGACGGTGTGGATATTACCCGATTCAAACGGGGGGATCTGCGCAGCCTGTTCGGCATGGTGCTGCAGGATACATGGCTGTTCAACGGTACCATCCGCGACAATATTGCCTACGGCCGCGAAGATGCCAGCGAGGAAGATGTCGTTCAAGCCGCCCGGGCGGCTTATGCGGATCACTTTATCCGAACGCTCCCGGAAGGTTACGAAACCGTGCTGAACGAGGAAGCTTCGAATATCTCGCAGGGTCAGAAGCAGCTGCTTACCATCGCAAGAGCCATTCTTGCCGATCCTGCTATCCTGATTCTCGACGAGGCGACAAGCAGCGTCGATACGCGGACAGAAATCCAGATCCAGCGTGCCATGAATGAGTTGATGCAGGGACGCACCAGCTTCGTCATCGCGCACCGGTTGTCGACCATTCGGGATGCCGACCTGATTCTCGTTATGAATCACGGCACTGTGATTGAGCAGGGTACGCATGAGGAGCTGCTGGAAGCCGGAGGCTTCTACGCCGACCTGTATGAAAGCCAGTTCAGCGGCCGCAAGCCGCAGCGCGAAGTGATTTAAGCTTGCAGGGTCAGCTTCCGTCTCATTGATGATCCATTCATTTGCATTCACCATTTTTTCTCAGCCAAGAGAATAAAAACAGCCCGCACAGCACCAAGTATCGGTGAGCCGTGCGGGCTGTTTTGTTCCGGCTGCCGTCGTCTCTCTGTTACAGGCTGCAGATTATAGCGTCACCTATTGCAGGGCAGAAGTTGGCACGGCTTATCTTAATATGACTTTTTTAATGTCATGTTTAAGGTGTATACTTTTATTGAGGTGATCGATATGTCGGTAAGCCGGCATTTTGAATTAGTTTATATGCTTCTGAATGAGAAGACTTTGACCGCTGCTGAACTGGCAGAGCATTTTGAGGTTTCCACACGAACCATATATAGAGATATCGATATTTTGAGCGCAGCGGGAATCCCGATTTACAGCAGCAGGGGAAAAGGCGGCGGAATATCGCTAATGGACGGCTACGTCTTCAACACCTCTTTGCTGTCCGGGCAGGAACAGGACGATATTTTAATGGCCCTTCAGAGCCTGACTGCTGCAAAATTCCCTGAAATTGAGGACGTCCTCGGCAAGCTGAGCAGATTGTTCAAGAAGGACAGGAGCAGCTGGATTGAGGTGGATTTCTCCCCGTGGGGAAGCGAAGAAAGCCAGAGAGAGCTTTTTCCGCTCTTGCGCAAAGCGATTACGGCGAACCGCATTATTACGTTTCGATATTTTAATACAGCCGGTGAACAGAGCGATCGAAGCGTTGAGCCTGCCAGCCTGCTGTTTAAAAATAAGTCCTGGTATCTGACGGGTCATTGTTTGACCAGCAATGGTCCCCGTATATTCAAGATCAGCCGGATGAAAGACATCGCTGTAACGGATGACAACTATGAGCCCAGACCGGCGGTACCGTTAACAGAGGCAGAGGACAACATTATGCGCAGCACAATTGAGGTGACTCTAAAAATTTCTGCAGAAGGTGCTTATCGGGTCTACGATGAATTTGCCGAAAAGATGATTACCCACAATGAAGACGGTTCATACGACGTTACAGCCGAATTTCCTGAGGGCAACTGGCTGGACAGTTACCTGCTTTCATTTGGGACCCTTCTTGAAGACGTTCGTCCCGAGCCTTTGCGCAAAAGAATATTATCCAATATGGATGCGATCAGAAGAAAGTTAAACCCGACTTAGGTCCAGCAAGAAACCAATCCCCAGCCCTTATCGGGTTTAAGCCGACTCCGCTATACTTTTAAGAAATACACGGAGTGAAGCTAAGGGGATAACGAACGCCATGCAGTGGATCAATCAGCTATTTGAACAATATGGTTATCTGGTTTTATTTTTCGGACTGTTCACGGAGTCCATCGCCCTGCCATTTCCCGGGGAGCTGGCCATGGCTATTTCCGGACATATCTCGGTAGTGGGCCATTTTCATTTGGGATGGATTATGCTTTGCGCCTTTCTGGGAGCGACAATTGGCACAACGGTCACGTATTTTGTCGGCAGGAAGCTCGGAATCCCTTTTTTCGAAAAGTATGGAAAATATTTTTTCCTCACCCCGCCGCGACTAACCAAAATTACAATATGGTTCGATAAATATGGGAATAAACTGCTGCTGGTCAGTTATTTCATTCCCGGTCTTCGCCATTTTACCGGTTATGTTTCCGGTGTGCTGCGCATTCCTCTGCGGACTTTTTTCCTTTTCAACCACTTCGGGGCCTTGATATGGGTCATAACCTATGTCATGATCGGCAAAATATTCGGCAATGAGCTTGAACACATCCTCCATTTGATTACCCGCTACTCGATTCGCGCCGTATTGGTCATTGCCGCTTTCCTGCCCTTGGTCATGGTTCTCAAGCGGCATAAACACATTATTGTCCCGTGGCTCTTGGCCCGGTTCAGGCTCGTTTACAAAATGCTGTTTGCCCGTTCCGGGTCATAATGTTGGCGGCTTATAGACGGATCAATATAAAAGAACCGGCTCCCGCCGTCCTCTGGCGGTGCGGCACTCCCTCCGAAATATAAGCAAAATCAGCGATCTGCAACGGAAAGCTGACCTTTCCCGCATGTTGAAAAATCCCGCTCAAGAGTGTTTAGAGCGGGATTTTATTTGTTTTTTATAGTTCTTCGCATCAATCTCAAGCACTTCCCCTCCATTTTCCAAAACAACTCCTCCGACAAAATATGACCTTGATTAGACCTAATTTCTCTCTACCTGCACATAAAGCCCTACTTTTTCTGGTCCAAAGGTAATCATTTCCTCCTCTACTGCCGATAAAAGATTTAATATTACAATTCAAGACCGACACATACTCCGTAATAGCTATAAGCCTTATGTCTTATTTTCGGAAAAAAGGGCAAAAATACTAAAGAGAGAACAGGAGGGGATGAACTTGATGATGATAAGAGGATGGAACTGGGGAATGCTGGCTGCTATCGGGTTCTCCATGTTGGTATGGACAGCCGTTATTATTCTGATCGCTAAATAATTGAACAAGCCCGCGGCAATCCACCCGTGATTGCCGCGCTGCTCTGCTCCATTTGAAGCTCTGCCGGAAGAACATCAGGACTACCTCACACGAAACTTTCGCTCCAGCCGGGAACAATATGCCGATTAAGCTTCCATCAGGCTCTCATTGCCGCCTGCCGCTTGTAATGATCCTCAAGCACCAGACATGCCATAGCTTCGACTACAGGAACGATTCGCGGACAGATGCATGGATCATGTCTGCCGTCGGTACGGATCGTCTGCTCCTCCCCGCGGATATTGACGGTTTGCTGCGGAAGCGAGATCGAGGACGTCGGCTTCACCGCAACCCGGAACACAATCTCTTCTCCCGTGCTGATCCCCCCAATGATCCCGCCCGCATGATTGCTCAGGAATCCCGAACCATACATGCCGTCATTATGCTCGCTGCCGCGCATAGCCGCTGCCGCGAATCCCTCCCCGAATTCAATCCCTTTGACAGCCCCGATGGATAACATCGCTTTGGCCAGATCCGCATCCAGTTTATCAAAGACAGGCTCGCCGATACCGGGCATAACGCCGAGTATCCGGCACTCGACAATTCCCCCGCAGCTGTCGCCGGCCGCCGCCAGGTCTTCAATCTTCGCAATCATTCGCACTGCCGCATCCGGATCACAGGCTCTGACCGCATTCAGCTCAATCTGATGCTCATCGAACGTTTCGCACCGGATCCCTCCGATATCTGTCGTATAAGCCATCACACTCACGCCCCGGTACTCCAGCAGCTTGCGGGCTACTGCTCCTGCCGCCACTCTGCCCGCCGTTTCTCTTCCCGACGCCCGTCCGCTGCCCCGATGATCCCTTATCCCATACTTCTGCAAATACGTGAAATCCGCGTGGCCCGGACGAAAAGCATGCTGAATATCGTTATAAGCCTCAGGCTTCATATCCTTGTTGAACAAAATAATAAAGAGCGGCGTTCCCGTTGTTCTGCCCTCATACATACCGGAGAGGATGCTTACCGCATCATATTCCTTGCGCGGCGTAGTTACAGAGGATTGCCCCGGCTTCCTGCGGTCCATTTGAATCTGTATGAATGCTTCATCTATCTCGATTCCCGGCGTAACGCCATCCACAATAACCCCGACTGCCTCGCCGTGCGACTCTCCGAATGTCGTAATTCTGAACTGCTCCCCAAATGAATTTCCCGCCATTGTCATGTCCCTCCCCTTCCGCTGCTTGAAGCTTTCCTTTGACTGCTGATGCCTGTTTCCATTATAGTTTTCACTAAGTGATAAATGAAATCGCCATTCTCAATGTCTGTCATAGAGGTGATCTATATCAATAAGCAGCTGAATATGGAATGGTACCGTATTTTCCTTCATACGGCAAAGGTTGAGAATCTGACCAAAGCGGCGCAGCAGCTCCATATGACTCAGCCTTCTGTCAGCTATGCCATCAAGCAGCTGGAGGACAGCCTGGATGTCAAATTATTTGACCGTCTTTCCAAAGGAGTGAAGCTTACGGCGGAGGGCGCCGCTCTGCTGGAGTATGTGGAGCCCTCCTTTGCCTTGATCGATTCGGCTGAGCGAAGGCTGCAGGCCTTGAAGGATTTCGCGGCCGGGGAGCTGCGCATTGGCGCCAGCGGCCCGATGCTCAAGCATCTGCTGCTCCCTGCTCTGGACCTGTTTAGAGCCGACTACCCCGCTGTACGCATTCATCTGTTTCAAGGCAAATCGGCTGAAATCACCAAACGGCTGAAGGACGGTCTGATTGATCTGGGTCTGGTCCATCTGCCTCTGGACGAAGATCCGGAGCTCCACGTATCCCCGCTCGCAACGATACAGGATTGTCTGGTCGTCGGGCCGCCTTACCGCCAGTTGACCGGGCAGCCCCTGTCGGCGGAGGAAATCGCAAAAATCCCGCTGCTGCTTCTGTCTCCAGAGAGCAGCACCGGGCAATTTTTCAAGCAATGGCTGAGCGATCAGGGTGTCCAGGCGGAAGCGAGCCTCGAGCTGAGCAGCCTGGAAATGCAGGTGGAATGCTGCGAACGCGGTTATGGCGCCGCATTCGTAACACGGCGTTTTGTGGAGCGGGAGCTGCAGGAGGGCAGATTGTTCGAGCTGCCTACCCTGGTTCCGATTCCTCCCCGCAGTATCGGGATCACCGCCAGGCAGAGCATCTCCCTTCCGCTGATCGCCGGTCAATTCAGGAAGATGCTCATGCACAGCCGCTAAAGAGAAACCACTGCGTTCTTAAGTCCGGCCTGGAGCAAGGAGATCCTCGCTTACTTCATGATGCTTCCTGCGCAGCAGGAAGGTGAAGGGAACGGCCAGAACAACCAGAACGGTTCCGATGATGAACACCTCCTGAACGGATTTGGCCAGAGCCAGATCGGCCCCGTTCGGGGTGTCGGCTCCGATTTCTTTGAGATGGGCAAGAGTCCTTGCAGACAGAATGCTGCTGAAAATACTGACAGAAAGCGCCGCAGTACCCTGCCGGATCCAGTTGGTGACCGCTGAGGCATGCCCGCTGAAGGTACTGGGCACGGCCGTCATCCCGGAGTTGGTGACTGGCATATTGCTCAGCGCAATGCCCACATAGCGGATTGCCAGCCATGAAGCGATGAAGAAGGTGCCTGTCGCCAGGTCCAGCCGGCTGAGCTCCCAGGTCGCCAATGCCATAATGATGACGCCGGCCATGATCAGACGGAACGGGCCTACTTTGTCATAAATTCTGCCGACCAGCAAAGAGAACATAGCCATCGCAATCGTCCCCGGCAGCATGACAAGTCCCGTATGAAGCGTCGAAGCATGCTTGATGTTCTGCATGTAGATTGGCACCAGGAAGGTAGCGGCATACAGCGAAATCGTGATGATGCAGTTGATAATCAGGCTGTAGGTGAAGCGCGGGATTTTGAATACGCGCAGATTCAGCAGCGGAGCTCTGCTGTGCAGCGTTCGAATAATAAAGTACGTCACGATGGCAGCTCCGGCGATAAACAGCATAATCGTCTTCCACGAGGTCCATCCCCAGCTGTGGCCTTCGCTGAAGGTAAGCAGCAAGGAGCTCGTGCCCAGGATTACGGCAATAAAGCCGATAACATCAAGCTTGATGCCGCGGCTTAGGCGGTAATAAGGGATGAAGCGCTGAGCGAAGATCATCGCCAGAATGCCAATCGGCAGATTCATCACGAATAATGATTTCCAGCTGAAATATTCGGTCAGCCACCCCCCAATGGTAGGCCCGAATGCGGGTGCCAGCATGGCCGATACGCTCCAAAGTCCAATAGCAAGCGCCTGCTTTTCTTTGCGGATGACCTGATAAATAATCGTCATCGTGGTTGGCATAATAATACCGCTGAACAGCCCCTGCAGAATGCGGAAAACGATCAGCGATTGCATGCTCCAGGCAAGCGTGCACAGACCGGAGGTGATTGTAAAGCCCAGCAGCGCAAATACATACAGCCGTTTATAGCTGAGCTTGTCGCCCATATATCCGATGATCGGCGCAATGACGCCGGTTGCCAGCATAAATCCCGATATCATCCACTGCACCGTGGTCAGCTCCGCGTGAAAATCCGTCATAAACACGGGCAGGGCCACATTGATGGTGGTCGTGCTCAGAACAGCCATGAAATTGCCGAAAAATACGGCAGCAATAATACTCCAGAATGGTGATTTTTCTTCCCCGTTCGTCATGAATTCCGTTCCCTCCAGCTTTGGCCTCCGCTATAAGCTTTGATCCGTTATTTTAATCCTCTTCATACTTGCCGATCGCTTCCCGTACACGCTGGCTCAAGGCAAGAAGCTCTTCCTTGAACGTATCCATCCGCTTCATCTTGATCTCAATCATTTCGATCTCCCTCTGGAGCACTTCGGAGATTTCCAGAAGCTTGAGCCTGCGCTCAGTCCGGTCCTCCAATGACCTGACCGTATGCCGGTGCTGGTCGATCGTTTCATTCATCTTGATGAACTGCTGCAGCTCCTGCAGTGAGAAGCCCAGCACTTCCTTGGCAAGCACGATCTTGTTCAGTCTTTCAATATCCTCCTCCGAATAAAGGCGCATGCCGCCCTCTGTCCGGTCCAGCGTCTCGATCAGACCGAGCTCTTCGTAGTAACGGATCGTCCGCTTCGTAAGTCCCGTCTTTGCCGCTGCATCTTCGATTTTATAAGTTTTCATATTTAGCCTCCCGCCCTATGCCGACTGATTATGGAAAAGCATACTGCAATATAACATTAACGTCAACGTAAACTTCAGATTGGAAATGGTGAACGGCAAAGAGAAACCCGCACCGCGTCAGGTTCCTCTTTGCTGCCATGGATAGATTTATTCTTCCAATACAGCCGGGAAGCCATTCATATAAGGATGTTCCGCACCGCCCAAAGGATGGTGTCAGCCGGTTTCTGCCTGCCGCCAATCCAGGACAACGCCAAGGAAGAATTCCTGCTTGTCCTGAATCATCCGCCATGCTTTCACCGCCTGATGGGCCGGCAGCATATGGGTGATGAGCGGGACCGTCTGCAGCCGTCCGTCCGTGATGGCGGCAAGCGTCGCAGCCATGCGGTCCGGCTGCCAGCCCGAAGGGCTGTGCAGGGTAATTTCCCGCGGCCGCAGCTCCTGAATATCGATATGGCCGTCGTGACCATAAAATCCCGCCGACACCAGATGACTGTTCCTTTTCATCCCGGGCAGCATGGAACGGAATACAGGCAGCGCCCCGACCGTATCGACTACCACCTGGATATCCGTGATATCTTCTACAGCTTCGTGAACGCCCGGCTTACGCAAATTCACCCGCCCGGCAGCGGCAGGCAGCAGCCCGAGCCGCCCGTCATTCCGGCCCAGCACGGTCACGTCCGCCCCTCTTGCGAGCAGTGTCTGTGCCGACCACTGGCCCACGAGACCGTCCCCGATAACCACAGCCCTGTCGCCCGGGGCGACGGCCGGCCTCATGCCGCAGTTGTACCCGACCTGCGCCAGCACAAGCGGCGCATATGCAAGCGCATCCGGCCCGTCCGCCGCATCCGGCAGCTTCCATACCTGGCTGACATGCGTCACCGCCGGATTGATATGCCCGCCGGTCGGAAAAGCCATGCCTTCCACACGGCTGACGGAAGCAAACACGCGGTCCCCTGGTTTCACAGAAGAGGTTACGCCGCTTCCCACCTCACGCACAATTCCAACCTTCTGATACCCTGCTACCTGCGGGAATGGCAGGACATCGCCTGCTCTGGTCACCTGTTCGCCGCTGATCCGCTCCCCCCGCAGGTAGGATTGCTCGGTGCCGACGCTGATCCAGGAATGCTCCACATCCACAACAACGTCATCGGGTCCGGGATCCGGCGCTTCCACATCCAAATAGGCAACCTCATTAACCCCGGTAAATACCACTGCTTTTGCTTTCATGACAAGCCCCCCTTTTACATTTTGAATTACAGATCCGTTTCCGGATAGGCATAGATCTGACGGCGTACTGCGATCTGGGCTGCTTGGCATTCCCTTCATACCGGATCTAAGGCATATGACGAGTCCAGTCTGCAGACATTCCGTGTTCAGCCCTTTACGGACAAGCAGGTCAAGCAGCAGCGCCTGGCGCAGCCGATTATGACTCTACTGTAAGTGTACATGAAATGCAGTTCAGCCGTCTTTGCACAGAATCCATCATTTCATGTGAAGGCGTCTGCTTATTTTCCAGCCATGCGAGAGTTTGCACGTAATCAAAAGGAAGCCGTAACGTAATCCCCCGCGTCATTATGCAAGAAGAGGCCTCCCCGGGATTACTCCTCGGGCAGACCTCTTCAATTTGTAGAGACAGCAAAACACATGAGCCAGTCTTAAAGCCGCCAACCGGCGTTCTACTTTATTCCGGAGATAGAATAATTATCGATGATATGCCGCTGGAAGAAGACGAAGATGGCGATGATCGGCACAACCATAACGGCTGCGCCCGCCATCTGCAGCGCATAATCGCCGCCGTACTGCCCTTTAAGCAGGGCAAGTCCTACCGACAAGGTGTACAGACTCTCATCATTGGCGATGATAAGCGGCCACAGAAAGCTGTTCCAGCCGGCGATGAAGGTCAGAATCGCCTGCACGGCGAGTATCGAGGCCGACATGGGCAGCACGACACGCACGAACAGCTTGAATTCGCCGGCTCCATCCATGCGTGTCGCCTCCAGCAGTTCATCGGGGATGGCGGTCATGAACTGCCGGAACAGGAAGATTCCGAACGCGCCCACCAGCCCCGGAAGGACGACGCCCGGCATCGTGTTGGTCAGACGCATTTGGTTGAGAATCAGGTAGATGGGAATCATCGTCACCTGACCCGGAATCATCATCGTCGCAAGGACGATGTAGAACAATTTGTCCTTCAATTTGAACTTGTACTTGGCGAAGCCGAAGCCCGCCATGGCGTTGAGGAACAAGCCCACAAAAGAGAAGAAGACAATGATCAGAGTATTGCGCAGGTAATAGCCGAAGCGCATATTTTGAAACAGATTCTGAAAATTTTCCAGCGTAAATTGATGCGGCAGCAGCGTTGGCGGAATTTGCGTCACCTCGCTCTCCGGCTTGAAGGCGGACAAGATCATCCAGACCAGCGGAACCAGCATCGCGGCTCCCAGCACAGCGAGAATAATGCCCGCAATCCATTGCTGGACGGCGCCGCTTCCTTTGCCCCGGGCTGGAGAATCGGCGGCAGCAGCTGTTTTCATAGCATTCACCTCACCTTTATCCAAAACGTTGGAGCGCAGCCGAAGCTGCCTTTAGGCTCCCGCTTCGTCATTTTTATTTTGCAGCCTGAACTGGATCAGCGTAATGGCGATAATCGCAAAGAACAGAATGAACGACCCTGCAGCCGCGTAACCGAAATGGCTGAGCTGAAAGCCATTGCGGTAGATGAACAGCGCAACCGAGGTTGTGCCGTCCAGGGGACCGCCCTTGGTCATGATGAACGGCTCCTCGAAGAACTGCAGCCAGCCGATCATCGTCGTAACCGATACGAAGAAGATGGCATAGCTGAGCAGCGGGATCGTGATGGAGAACATCTGTCTCCAGGCTCCCGCCCCATCCAACTGGGCAGCTTCATAGTACGTTTTGGGAATCCCCTTGATGGCGGCGATAAAAATAATCATGTTCAGTCCGATAGCCCGCCAGAGCGCGAGCAGAATCAGTGAAAGCTTGGCCGTCACAGGCTCCGTGAGCCAGGGAACAGAGGACAGGCCCAATTGATTCAGGATGTAATTGAACAAGCCCAGGCTGGGATTGTACAAATAGGTCCAGACAACGGCAATGGCGACCACATTCGTCACCGAGGGCATATAGAAGATGGCCCGGAATGCCTTGAACAGACGCGCCCGGCCGTAATTGATCAGCAGCGCAACCGCCAGGGAGATGGCAATTACAAGCGGAACGCCGATGACCACATAGAACAGCGTATTGCCGATCGCTTGCAGGAAGATCGGATCCACGACAACATCGACATAGTTTTTGAAGCCGACGAATCGAACGGTGGAGAAGTCCGCGAGACCAGCCAGATTCATATCGGTAAAGCTGATGACCAGCGCCACCAGAATAGGCAGCAGCGAGAATACGGCGAGCAGAATCAGCGTGGGGCCAATGAACAAATACGGCGCCCTTCGAGTGCCTCTCATAATGATGCACACTTCCTTTCTGTAAACGTCCATCCCGCACAAGACCTCCGGCGGTTAGCGGTTCAAGATGCGCGTCGCATTGGCGTTGTAGTCATCGAACACCTGCTGGACATTATCGCCCCTGCGGTATATTTTCTCAAAGGCCTTCAAGTAGCCTTGCGAAATCTCCTCCCAGGCTGTAATCTGCGGCATCGGCGCCGCATTCTCCGCCTGTCTGCCGATCACCTGGAAGTTGGGATCGCTCTTCAGCTTATCATCCTCCCATGCCGCCTTGACCGAAGGGAATGACTGGGTCAGCTCCATCCATTTCAGCTGCGTTTCGGTGCGGGACATGAAAGCCAGAAACTTCAGCGCCTCTTCCTTATGCTTGGAATATTGAAAGATCGACAGATCCGCGCCGCCAAGCAGCGACTCATTGTTCTCTTTCTTCGGCAGCTCGGCCGTCGCCCACTTGCCCTCCAGATCCGGAGCCTGATCTTGGATCAGCTTGATCATCCAGGGGCCGCTGATAAACATCGGGATCACCCCATCGCCTGCAAAAGCCTGGATGGCATCCAATCCCAGATCCTTGGGCGCAAGGCCTTCTCTGAAAAAGCTGTCGAGATATTCGATCGCCTCCACATAAGGGGCCTGATTAAACAGGGTTGTGTTTCCTTCAATAAGCCTGGAACCGTTCTGGCGGGCGAACATGAAGCCCAGTGTCTGCTCGGCGGTATCCAGACTGATGCCGTATTTGCCGTCGCCGCGGCCGGCCAGTCTCCGCGCTGCATCCTTCAGCTCATCCCAGGTCCCGGGAGGCTCGTCATACCCGGCCTGCTTAAGCAGATCCGTCCGGTAGTACAGCACCCGGGTGTCGATATACCAGGGAACGCCGACGAAAGCATCCCCATACCTGGTCGTCTGGACCGCGCCTTCATAGAAATTGTCCGGATTAAGCTCCGGATACTGGCCGATGTATGGGGTCAAATCCAGCAGCGATTTGGCCGATGCAATCTCGGGTATCCACGTGGTTCCCATCTGGATAATATCAGGGCCGCGGCGGGAGGCGACAGCGGTCAGCAGCTTGTCGTGCGCGTTATCCCACGGCAGCGCCTGCACCTTGATCCGGATGCCGGGATTCTCGGCCTCGAACACTTTGGCCAGCTCCGGGAGCGATTTCGCTTCCTCTCCCATCCCCCAGATATTCAAGGTGACCGTACCCCCTTCTTCCGAATTGCCCGGGGAGCAGCTTCCCAGAATGCAGCCCATCAGGATAAGAATAATCGCCGTGAGGCTTAGCTTTATTGCAGTCATGCTTGTCCCTCCTATATGTGCCATGACTTCATTGGATAAGAATAAATCTTATAAATGTTATAAGGTTAATAAAGCGAGTTTACATCTTATGAAACGTTTCTGATAAAATTAACAATTTATTACAGCCAATTCTACCTGGTGAAAATGGTCTGGATGCGCAAGCGGGAATTGTCTTCCAATCGTTGCAACCGGTGAATATGTGGTTGACCGCCGTCATGCAGCGCCACACCGCTCGCTGGGAGCTAACGCGTGGAAAAAATCGCTCTGAAACGCCAAAAAGACGGCGAATGGGATTCGCCGTCCTTCTCAAAAGCTATAAAATTTTATAACACCTTGTTCAGAGATTCAGCCTGACGCAAGCCCCAGCTCTGCGCAGGCATTGTCGAACTGCCGCAGCAGCCGCTGCTTGACGGCATCCTCCACGAAGGCCGCGTTCAAGCCATTGCGGATAAACCCGGCAATATCGCCTGCCGTCACGCCACAATGCTCCATCAGCTTCCGGTATTCCATCGTAAGCGACGTTCCCGATACGGTTCTGTTATCCGTATTTACGGTGACAATCAGCCCTTCTTCCGCATATTTGCGCAGCGGGTACGAAGACCAATCCGCTACCGCTTTTGTTTGAAGATTGCTGACCGGACACATTTCAAGCGGAACTTGTCTCGCCTTCACCAGCCCGAATACTTCAAGGTCCTCGTCCAGCCTTACCCCGTGTCCGATCCGGCTCGCCCCATGATGAACGATGGCTTCGCGGATATTAGCGGGTCCGGCAGCTTCGCCGGCATGAATGGTGATCGGCAGCCCGAGCCGGCGGGCCTCCCCGAAGAGCTCCCGAAACAGCTCAGCCGGATAACCGGCTTCGTCGCCGGCAAGATCAACGGCGACCACACCGCGGCCATGCCAATGCGCCGCGGCATCCAGAACGGCGCGGTTGATCTCCATACCATGATGCCTCATACAGATCACAATCGTCCTTGCTGTAATGCCGAACGTATCCTCACCGCGTTTCAAGCCGCGGACGACATGCCCGATAATATCCTCGAGAGTCAATCCATGCTCCGTATGCAGCTGCGGGGCGAACCTCACCTCCATATAAAGACAGTTCTCCCCGGCAGCCTGCGCGGCAAGCTCGTAAGCGGCCCGCTCCAGTGCCACCCCATCCTGAAGAAAGGCAAGGACAAAGGAAAAGGTGCTCAAATAATCCTGCAGATTATCGCAATCTTCCGCCACCTGCATATAGGCGAGCAGCCCCTCCACATGGTCGGCAGGCAGTGCAATGCCGCTTGCCTCTGCCAGCTCCAGAATCGTCTCCGGTCTGACGCTGCCGTCCAGATGAACATGGAGATCCACCTTCGGCAGCGCCGCCAGAAGCTTCTCCTGCTGAGCACGCTGTGATACTTCGGACATCTTTCCAACTCCTTTAGCTTCTCCCTGACAACTTCAGAACAATTACAGCAGCGCTTCGATATCCGATTTCATATCCAGCGGTTCTACTGTGGATTCAAAACGCTTGACGACATGGCCTTCACGATCAACAAGAAACTTCGTGAAGTTCCATTTGATCGAATCATCCTGCAGCCAATGCGGCATTTTCTCGCTCAGGAATGAGTTTAACATTTTGCCGCTGGGCTGTGTGGTGTCAAATCCTTCAAACGGAGCCGCCTCCGTCAAATAACGGAATACAGGATTTGCCGTTTCATCCCGGACATCGGATTTGGCAAACAGGGGGAAATTAACACCGTAATTGATTTGGCAAAATTCCTGCACATCGGAATTGGTACCCGGCTCCTGCTCCCCAAACTGGTTCGACGGGAAGCCGAGAATTTCAAGCCCTTGGTCCTTATATTCATCATACAGCTTTTGCAGGTCGCTGTATTGGGGTGTGAAGCCGCATTTGCTGGCCGTATTGACAACAATCAGCACCTTGCCCTTGTAATCGGATAATGCCTTGTTTTCACCTTTGATGGTTTCTGCTTGCAGATCGTAGAGCGTTGTCATGATCAAACTCCTCCTCTTTCCAATAAAAGTATTTGATAAAATTAAATTGTGCACAATATATATCTGTAGTTTAGCAATCAAGCATCCTCTTGTCAAATGAATACATCCCCTGCATGAATGACATATGTACAATCTGTTACTATACAAATACAAGTATTCCGCTCTTCATAAGCAGAGGAGGTGTTTCCATGAAGCTGCACCAGCTGTTTCAACCCCGGCAAGCAAGCGGAAGAGTCCCTTCCCATTGCTATATCGAAATTCCGCCTTCAGAGCTGCTCCGCCCCTTCGTATCCACTTATTGGGCATCCGAGCCGTTATCTGCTCACGAGCAGGAAATGAATACGGACAATGGAGCGGTCGACCGCGTTCTTCCGGATGGGTGTACCGATATTTTGTTCGAGCAAGACTTGAAGGATAACCGCTGCCAAATCCGTTACATCGGTCTGTTCGATCATCCATTCGCTATCGCTTACGATGAACAGCACCCGACCCGCAAATTCGGCGTGCGCTTCTTCCCCGGCGGGGCTTATCCTTTCGTACGGACCCCGCTGTCCGAATTTACCAACCAGCAGCTTTCTTTGGATGCTCTATGGCCGCGGCTTGCTGAAGGAATCAGCGAACGGCTGTTTGAAGCTTCCTCGCTGGATGCGCGAATACAGGTGATTGAATCGTATCTGATCACCCTCCTGCACCGGAGCAAGGCTGTAGATGACAGCCGGATGGCGAACCTGCTTGAACGGATTTTTGCAACAAAAGGAACCACCGGCATCGAGGCGTTAGCCCAAGCTGAGATTATCAGCGCCCGGCAGATGAACCGCATGTTCGAGAAATGGATCGGCATCACTCCCAAAAAGTTCTCCGAAATAGTCCGGTTCCAGTCCGTTATCAGCCAGCTGGAGCTAAGCCGGGATCCCGTGGACTGGTCCATGCTCGCCTTGAATCACGGATTCTTCGATCAAGCTCATCTGATTCATGATTTCAGGAGGTTCTACGGCGATTCGCCCATTACAGCCGCCAGAGAATACGGCAAGATGTCCGATTTTTACAATCCGATCCGCACTTGAAGGGATATACTTCTCCTATAAATGACGAAAGGAATGATCTTATGAGTGGAGTCATCGCTATTCGCGATCAACTATTGGACGAGCTGGAGCTTGCGGTACGGACCAGCGAAGCGCTTATAACACGTATCCAGCCTGAGCAGTGGGACTATCGCCCGGCGGAAAATATGCGTACGCTGCTGCAGCTGGTTCATCATCTTGTGTCAATTCCGGCGTCGGATCTGGCGATTATGCAGGAGAAGACGCAGGAAGAGGTCCAAAAGGCCGAGACGGCAGTCAGCGGCCTGACAGATCCTGGGCAATTGGCCGCCCGGTTCCGGCTTCATTATGAAACGCTGCATGCCTGCATGATCTCGCTCAGCGAGGATGAGCTGCTGCACAAATCCACCAAAGCTTTCTATCTGGAGCATGGCATGGTTCAGAGCAAATGGCTGATTGAAATCGTAACGCATACCTTTCACCACCGCTCGCAGCTCTATAACTACTTGAAGCAGCTTGGGCATGACCTTAATTTTCTCATGCTTTATGGATGAACCGCCCCTTCGCGGGCTGTGCCGTTCAAAGGCCGAATTCTTTTATAAGGAGCTGTTTGAATTGACAAAATTGATGCATTCCCAAACGCTGCAGGTTCGCATTGAAAACTCGCCGCAAACCGTATACGAATACGCCGTGAATCCGGAAAATTTCCCGGAATGGACAACCTCGTTCAGCCTCACGGTCCGTCAATCCGGCGAAGAGTGGCTCGTCGAAACACCGGATGGGCCGATGGGCATCGCCTTCGCGGCCAGGAATGAATGGGGCGTATTGGATCACCATGTGCGTCCCGCCTCCGGTCCCGAGCTGTATAATCCAATGCGGGTCATTCCCAATGGGGAGGGCTGCGAGGTTCACTTTACCTTGTTCCAGCACTCCGGCATGTCCGACGGGAAATTCGCTGAGGATGCGGGCATGGTGCAGCGCGATCTGGAGACGTTGAAACGCAGGATGGAGAAGTAGCGCATGCACGAAAAAGCAGGGACTCCTTAAGAATAGGAATCCCTGCTTTTTGGGTTTGCGTATGGCCGCCCGGCCCTTATCCATCAGTTGGAAAGCCCGGTGTCCTGCAAATCGATTTCCCTCTTCAGCTTGATATACGCTCTAAGCATGGCAATGCGCCATACCAGAATCATCCCGAAAGCGAGAATAAAGAACAATCCGCCGGTCTGGGGAATGGTGATGCTCTGTTCCACTACGTCATGCAGCAGCAGCCTTACGACGAGCAGTCCAAGCAGGATAAAGATAAAGGTCTTGGAGCGTCTGAGCACAATGGTCTCCCCGCTGCGCTCCAGCGCCGAGGTCCGGATAAGCGGATAAGCAAACAGCAGTCCCCCTGCCGCAAAAGCGATCAGTGCCCAGCTCCACGGAATGCGCGTAACGGGAACGACGAACATCAGGAAGCCCGTTGACATGCCGATAGGCGGAATAATGATTTTGCGCATGGTTGTCGGGCGGTTCGATGCCCGGAGGCGCAGGAACAAAACCGCGATACCCGAGATTAACGTAAGAATGATGGAAGCGCTGTGTGCAGGAAATGAGTCCGGAAGAAAGCCCACGAGGACATTAGCCCCTTTTTGTAAGTGAATGTGTACTTCCCTATCCTACTCTATTTGGAAATCCGGTTGCAAATTTCCCCGTGCAAGTCCTGCTCATTTATTGCTGATCAAACAGATCCCGGTGAATCTTGACAACGACTTTACGCAGGGGCACATCCTCCGCTATCGAGCAGTTGGGCCTGTGAATATCCGAAGGAAACAGCACGACAAAACCGCCGGGAGCCAAATGGACATCGATTTCGCCCTGAACCTCATCGTAAAAAGCGATATCCTCTTTATCATACCGCTCATCCGTAATGATCTGCTCCGGAGAGGCTTTGGCCACCCCCATGCACTCCCTGCCGCTGAGCAGCAGCTGCACATCGATATGCTCCCTGTGCGATTCCGGCTTAATCGCCTTCTTCTCCCTCGTTGTCAACTCATTCAGCAGCAGAAACATCCCCGTTTCTCCGAGCTCATGCTTTCCTGGAGGAAGCGCTGCCAAATCCATCTGCTGAAGCCGGTCAACCGCCCTTCTTACCGGGGCCGGGAACGTATGCTTCTCCGTCTCCCAGTTCGTCAAATCACTATAGATCATCCTTGTATCTCCTCTCTTTTCCGCGGGGAGTGCATCCTTTACGGTTCACCCTGCGCGGGAACTGTCCCTATCTTCTCAAAAAATCGCCTGGAAGGGAAGACGCTTCCATCCCTCTGGTTGTATCGGCTGGAAAGGACCGCTATAATCAGGGGGAGTGACCATTTTTTTTGAGATGAGGAGGAAACGGTAATGGCTTTCACACTGCAATTGGGGGCTGAAGCTCCAAGCTTCTCGCTGCCGGCAACGAACGGTCAAACTTACTCCCTGGATGATTTCTCAGACGCACCGGCGCTTGTTGTGTTCTTCACCTGCAATCATTGTCCCTTTGTACTTGGCTCTAACGGGGTAACCCGTGCCACGGCGCTCAAATTCGCCGAGCATGGCGTTCGTTTCGTCGCCATTAATGCCAACAGCGAGGTGACGCATCCCGATGATTCCTTCGCGCATATGGTGGAGGTGATGGAGAAGGAACGCTTCCCCTGGGTCTATCTGCATGACAAATCCCAGGATGTCGCACGCGCTTATGGCGCCCTTCGCACTCCGCATTTCTATGTATTCGATGCCGACCGCAAGCTTATTTACACGGGACGCGGCGTTGACCAGCCCCGTGAGATCGGCAAAATGACCGTCAACGATCTGGACCAGGCCCTCACGGAGCATCTGGCAGGCAAGCCCGTATCAACGCCCCTGACCAATCCCATCGGCTGCAATGTCAAATGGGACGGACAGGATGCCCACTGGATGCCGGAGGAAGCCTGCGACCTGGTGTAAAACTATATATGATCAAAAAAAGGCGCTGCAGAGGCGATTACCCTCCCGAGCGCCTTTTTGTTATGAATTGCTGTCCACAATCGTCTTGACCCGTCCCACATCTCCGCTCTGCAACCTTACCTTGATTCCATGCGGATGATTGGCCGAGTTGGTTAAAATATCTTTCACGACCCCGCGCGTCGTCTGACCCGAGGCCTGATCCTTTTTCAATACGATATCCACAAGCAAGCCCGGACGAATCGACGCCCGCTGCTGTCCATTTGCGCTCATATACGTTTACCTCCTTCAATTTCATTGATGCTTTCCAAGCCATGTTCTTTATCATAATCCAGACGATTGCTCAAGTAAAGAAACCCATCTCTCCCGCTCCTGCAACTATTCCGTCCGAAAAGCCGTCTGGAAGATGAGAGAAAAAGAAGCTTTTGGGGTAATACAATAACGAGGTGATACGAACATGAGAAGAAACAGACTTGGAGCATTAGGTATTCTTACTCTTTCCGCAGCATTATTCACAGGAATCGCCGCCGAACCGCCTCCCGCTTCCGGGGCAGGAGCAGCACTGGCGCAGTCTTCAGGCGGCTGCCGCGCAGACGGTAACAGCTTGACGCTCAAGACGGTGCCGGACACCGGTGATCAGGCTCATTTTGAATCCATCCAGTTCCTCAGCCCGAAGATCGGACGGGCAGCCGGGAACGGCTTTATGATCGGCACGTCGGATGGCGGCTGCAGCTGGCAGGCCATTAACAATGAAGGAAAATACGATTTTCAGGATATGCAGTTTCAAACCAACTCGACAGGTTATGTGATGGCCAAGACCAAAGCCGGCGGGCCGAATCTACTCTTTAAAACGACGGATGGCGGCACTACGCTGACGCAGGTTCATACCGGCGCTTACGCGTTTGACCGTGTTCAGTTCCTCTCTGAGGATGTCGGTTACGGCTTCAGTCACACCCTGACGTTCAAGACCACCAACGGGGGGCAAACCTGGGAGAAAGTGACGACCCCGCCCAACACCCGCTACGTCCACTTCATTAACCAGAATGAAGGCTGGGTGGTCACACTTGTTCCCGGAACAGGCTACGAAATCAAACGCACCGTTAACGGCGGGAAGACATGGGCTAACACGCTGAGCGTCAAGTCGGCCACCGTTGTCGGCGGACAGATCTACGGCACTGAAGAATCCAACGTATGGGTTGTGCTCTACGGAGATTCGGGCATGTCGCAAACGTCCTACTCCCTGTTTCATACAAGCGACGCAGGCGCACATTGGAAGCAGCTTGTCTCCAATTCAACGGCTGGCGGCGGCCCGGCGCCCGGACCTGAGGTTGCCGGTCTGAACGGTCCGACAGGCTCTCCTGAGAACATGCAAGTCATCGGTCATGAAGCCGCTTATCTGGCCGCTTCATCCGGCGCTTACGAGAAAGTGTCGATCTGCAGATCATTGGATAACGGCAAAACCTTCAAGACGATTACCGGCATTCCCGGTTATGCGGGCAAACTGTCCTTTACTTCCGCCAAAGACGGCTTTATTGCGATAACGAGTCTATCGTACTCGGCTATCTATGGAACCACGGACAGCGGCACGACCTGGACGAAAAAGTTTTCCCTGCCTACAGTCAATTAATTCATGAATCCCCCGGCTCAAGCTGATCATCGCGAGCCGGGGGATTTTATCTTTTCTCAGGTGTTGACATTGAGAATGAGAATTACTATCATTATTTGCAGATGGATTTTAAATCCAAGTCCGAAAGAGGTCGGTATAATCGGATGAAGAAAATCAAATACTGCTGCAGAAACTTCAAAAACGGCTCCAAGTCGGTTTATACATCGCTTAAGCATGAGTTTCCGGATTTAAAACAGAAGAAGAAAGACTGCCTCGGCAATTGCAAGCTGTGCTCCAGGCAGTGTCTGGTTATGATCGGCAAATCGGAGATCGTCGTAGCTCCGACGGCTGAAGTTTTGTACCGCAAGCTGAAAGATCGAATAGGCTAACCGCCCTTGATTATGGTACGATAGCGAAGAGCAATTTACCATTTTACAGTAAGGGAGTGCGGCCCGATGATGAATGAAACCTTAAGTCATGCTTTGAACGAACAGTTAAACTTCGAGTTGTATTCCGCTCATGTCTATTTGGCCATTGGCGCATACTGCTCAGGCGAAAGTCTGGACGGCTTCGCTAATTTCTTTATTGTTCAAGCGGAAGAGGAACGGTTCCACGCGATGAAGATTTACAAATACCTGAATGACCGCGGCAGCCGCGTCACTTTAACCGGTATGGAAACTCCAAACAATGAATATAGCTCCATTCTTGATGCCTTCGAGCAGGCTTATCAGCATGAGCGGGAAGTGACCAAACGGATCTATCATCTCTCCGATCTGGCATTGAATGACCGCGAGCATGCGACAATCCAGTTTTTGAAATGGTTTATTGATGAGCAGGTTGAAGAAGAATCGATGTTCGATACCATCATCCAGAAGCTCAAACGGATCGATACGGACAGCAACGCTTTCTTCATGCTGGAGAATGAATTCGCACAGCGCAAATTTACGCCTCCTGCCGTATAGATCCCTGCGCAAACAGAATCAAGCCCGGAGCGGTTGGTTCCGGGCTTGATTTATTTTATTGATCCTACATGCTTACGCGTTGTCGCTCAGCACTTTACTTTCCCTGGAAACAAACGGCATATACACATCCCGCTCCTCGAAGAAGTTGTGCGGAAGGCGGGACGGTGTAACCATGAACCGCGGATGAACGGCTACGCGGTCATTAGCGACGATCACCGTAATTTCCCCATTCATATTCCCGATCACCGCTCCATCCTCAATGACAGCCCCTTCGCCTACGATGGCGCGGTACAGCCATACATTGCGTCCAATGCGGGCCCCCGGCATGACCACACTTTCGCGGACATCGGACCCTTCGCCAATGGCGACATCACCGAAAACAACGGAGCGGTCAACATCCCCTTCAATCGAGCTGCCGGGATGTACAATCGAGTTCTGCACGTCGACAGCCGGACTCATGTAGGAAGACAGCGTATAAAGCTTTTCCTTCGACAGGATCGGCCAGGCATCGGCATCGACTTTGCCCGCAGCCGCCGCGCCTGCAGCAATTTGTCCGTCAATCAAATCCATATGCGCTTCCCACAAGCTGTCGATTGTGCCTACATCACGCCAGTATCCGTCAAATGAATGAGCCTGCAGATGCATCCTGGAGCGCAGCATTTGCGGGATGATATCCTTGCCGAAATCATGGCTGGAAGCGGCGTTGTCGGCATCCTCGATCAGCAGGCTGCGCAGATCGGCCCAGCGGAACATATAGATTCCCATGGAGGCCAGATTGCTGACAGGCTCGGCCGGTTTCTCGGCGAAATCCACGATGCGCTCCGATTCATCCGTATTCATAATCCCGAAGCGGCTTGCGTCCTTCCACGGAACGCGTTTGACGGCAATCGTCGCAGCAGCGCCGCTTTTGATATGCTTCTCCATCAGTGCGCCATAATCCATTTTATAAATATGATCGCCCGATAAAATCAATACATGCTCGGGATTCTGCTGATCCACATAATCGATATTCTGATAAATCGCATCCGCGGTTCCGGCATAACCGCTTTCGCCGATTCTGCTGGATGGAAGAAGGGCGATATCTGTCCTTCTCCCGCTTTTTCTGTTGCGCCAGGCTCTGCCATCGCCAATGTGTTTATGTAGCGATTCGGCCTGATACTGGGTGAGTACGCCGATCGTTTCTATGTGGGAATGGACACAGTTGCTTAACGTGAAATCAATAATTCGGCTGTGGCCGCCGAAAGGCACCGCCGGTTTGGCGAGCTTCGCTGTGAGAGGTCCCAATCTGCGGCCCTCACCTCCGGCAAGCAGCATAGCAAGACAAGAATTGGCATTCATTTCCTCATTACCTCCCGGTGATGCAACAAGTTCCGGCAAGAAGAACCGGCTTCGCCGTCCATTGGCGGCAAAGGTAAGTTTCTTCCCTTTAGAACATATAGAAATTTATCGATGTGCAGCGTTATAAATTCTATAAGTTCAAGAAAACCGGCTTGTTTGCTGTGTGTTTCTTTAATACCACGCAGCACAGGTTTATGAAACGCATCAAAAAATTTCATGCTTTGGACGCAAACAAGCAGCTTCAAGATCATATTTTTCGGGTATGGAGCAGGTCGCTGTTATGTTATTTCTTAACTAGTATGTCCTGCAGGCTGCGGGACAATATCCGGTATCCGAATGGCTCCAGTTCCACCTTCTGCATGCCACCGATCATAGGGACCTCCTCCCCGGACAGCGCATCAACCCAGTCTCCGCCCGGAATGTGATGCTCCAGAACGGTACGTTCATCCGTGTTGTTCATCCAGATGGTAAAATGTTCGCCGGCATCCATTCGTTCATAGATGATCCTCTGGTCGCCAGAGTCCGCCTTCAGGAAGCGAAAGCGTCCGCTCCGCAAAGCCGTATGGGCTTTGCGAAGGTCAATCAGCAGCTTATAAAAGTCAAACAGCTCCCGGTCCTGCTCCTGCCTGCCCCATAACATGCAGCGGCGGTTGTCCGGATCCTCTCCGCCCTTGAGGCCAATTTCATCGCCATAAAAGATACAAGGGGTTCCGATGTAGGTCATCAGGAACACGACCGCAAGCTTCAGCCGCTCCTTGTTCTCCCCGACCCGGGTCAATACGCGAGCGGTATCATGGCTGGACAGCAGATTGAAAATCACCTCGCTGGTCTGCTGGGGATAGCGGATCAAGAGCGCATTTATACGCTCCGCGAACGTAAGTCCGTCCACATTTTCCTCCGCAATGAAGTCCATAACGGTATCTGCGAAGGGATAGTTCATCACCGAATCAAACTGATCGCCAAGCAGCCACATCATGGAATCGCTCCAAACCTCGCCAATCAGATAGGCATCCGGCTTGACCGCTTTTACCCGCTGCCTGAATTCACGCCAAAAATGATGATCCACCTCATTGGCGACATCAAGGCGCCAGCCGTCAATATCCGTCTCCCTGATCCAATATTCCGCCACGTCCAGCAAATAACGCTTCACATCTCTATTCGCGGTATTGAGCTTGGGCATATGTTCAAAAAAACCGAATGTCTCATAGGTGGCCCTGCCATCCTTCACCTGCAGCGGAAAAGACCGGATATGGAACCAATCCTTGTAGCGGGATTGTTCCCCCTTCTCCACCACGTCGCGGAACGGTGGAAAATGCTCGCTGGCATGATTGAACACCGCATCCAGCACAACACGGATTCCCCGTTCATGACAAGCCTCCACAAGCTGCTTCAAATCCTGAATATCTCCAAAATAAGGATCGATCCTGCGATAATCGATGATGTCGTATTTATGATTGGAGGGCGATTCGAAGATCGGCGTCAAATAAACAGCAGTAATCCCAAGCTCGCTCAAATGGTCGAGACGGCCGAGAATTCCCTGCAAATCACCGCCGAAAAAATTTTCTTTGGTCGGCTCAGAACCCCAATCCGCCAGTCTCTCCCGCCTGCTTCCGCTTTTGCCTTTCTCAAACCGGTCCGGCATGATTTGATAAAACACCGCATCCTTGGCCCACTGCGGGGCGGAGAATAGATCCACCTCATGAATGTACGGATACTCGTAATAACCCCGTGTGGGCGCCGGCGGCTCGGAAGAAACACCCGCTTCCGTTAGATAAGCAAGCTCATCGCCGCTTCTCATGCGAAATCCATAGGAGAAACGTTTGAATGCAGGCTTGACCGCCGCCATCCAGTAATCGAAGAAGCGATCGGCTGCCACCTTCTCCATCGGGATATCCTCCTGCAAATGTTCCCAATCGTATTTGTCGCCGGTCATGGCAGCGACCTCGTCCACATCGTCCTTCTTCGTCTGGACGAGCAGATGAATCGTCTCTTTGTCATAGGCATAAGCCCAATTGCTCCGCGGTTTGTGATAAAAGCATTCCCTGAACATCCTGATCCCTCCCCCTTATGTCACACACGCTTGTCAGGCGGTATTTACTACTTGTTTAAACGAGAAATTTCCGCTATGAACCGCCTTATCCTATCCGGAGTATTGTTTCAACTGGATACACACCGGGGTAAGTCTGACTTAGGCTAACCTGGCCAAGACCAAATTGAATTATGGAGGGATTTCTATGTATGAAACTAAACCGACCGTTCAAATTGTGACGACAGCCATGGATGCTCTGCACACCGTGCGGGAGCTGAACCGACAGGGTTATAAACAGGATAATATTTTCGTACTCGCCCATGACAGCGATCAGACCAAATCGCTGGCTGATGCTACGGACACGAATTCCATCGGCATGGCGGAAGAAGGCGTCTTTACGACGATGGCCAATGTATTCCGCTCACGGGGTGATGAAATACGTGCCAAGCTGCAGTCTATCGGCTTTACCGACAGTGAATCCGAGCGTTATGAAGAGGAGCTCGACCGTGGTCGTGTACTTGTTATCAGCAACATTCACTAAAGGGCTTGAACAATCGCATAAGCAACTGGATAAATTAGGTCGCAGCCGTTTAGGCTTGCGGCCTAATCGTTCGTATATTTACGAATGCAAGTCAATAAGAAAGAGAAAAAAAACAAAAATGGGAGTCAGCTTACATGAAAATCAAGGCTAAACTAATGATCAGTTTTTTCGTCATGATTGGTTTATTGCTTATCATATCCCTGGCGGGGCTGAATAATTTCACCAAGATGAACGGCAAACTGGATGAGGTCTATTCCAACCGGTATCAGAAGCTCATGGTTGCTTACGATCTGCGCGGCTATGTCAATAATACGGCCAAGGGACTCGTCAATGTCCTGACGGTGCCGTCGGAAGAAACCCTGCAGAAGAACGAAGCTCTTCTCAAGGAGTCGCCTGTGCAAGCTGAACAGTCCCTCGAAAGCCTGAAGAAAATCGCATCCTCGGACACGGAGAACAGCATCCTGCGCGAGCTTGAACGAAACCTGGATCAGTATAATGTCTATACCACCCGGGTTATTCAGCTGGTGCAGCAGGGCAAGGGCACGGAGGCGATTGCGCTCCGTGAGAAGGAAGGGCTGGGGTACCAGGAAGCAGCCGTTAATCTGATTGACGATTTAAGCAGCTTTCACCGACAGGCTATGGATCAGGCGGTAGCCGAAGCCAAGAGCATGAATCAGACCACGCAGATCATCATGATCTCGACTACCATACTCGGCTTATTGCTCGGTCTTGGCATTATGCTGTGGAACCTGACCAGCATGAACCGCGGTCTGAATAGTCTTTCTTCCTTAATCGGCGCTTATGCCCGGGGTATGCTCGATCCCCGCTCCCGAAAATATACGGAAACCCAGGATGAATTTGGCGAAGTGGCCAAGGCATTCTACTCCCTGGCGGATGATCTGGGACGGAAAACTACAATAGAGCAGGCCTACAACAAGCAGATGGAAGATGAGACCTGGGTAAAAACGAATCTGGCCGCCGTCGCCGTTGTGCTGCAAAGCGAGCAGGAAATTGCCATGGTTGGCCAACTCTTCATCGAGCAGCTTGTGCCGCTTGTCGGGGCTTCTTATGGCGGAATGTATGTAAGGGAAGAATTAGGCTCTGCGAGCCGGCTGAAGCTAGAAGGCTCTTATGCCCTTCACGAAGAAGCGCTGTTCGGCCAATCCTTTGCCTTCGGCGAGGGGCTTGTGGGGCAATGTGCGCGCAGTCAAGAGGAGCTCGAGCTGAGCGAGCTGCCCGAATCCTATATCAAGCTCAAATCCGGGATCGGCGAGACCGTCCCCCGTACGCTGCTGCTCGTTCCGGTTACCTATCAGAAGCAGCTGCTTGCCGTTATTGAGCTTGCCAGCCTGCAAGCCTTCGATGAAAGGCAGCGCAAGCTGGTTCATGAATTGGCAGAAAACTGCGGCATTGCCCTGAACAATCTGTTCGGACGCATCCGCGTACAGGAGCTGCTTCATGAGTCGCAGACCATGGCCGAAGAGCTGCAGGTCCAATCTGAGGAGCTCATGTCGCAGCAGGAAGAACTCCGCAGATCCAATGAGAACCTGGAGGAACAAACCGAGGCGCTCAAGAGGTCGGAGGAACAGCTGCAGAGTCAGCAGGAGCAGCTCGAGCACAATAATGATGAACTGGTGAAGAAAACCCATGAGCTGGAGCAGCAGATGCGCCAGACTGAGCAGAAGAACGAGCAAATCGAGAAAACGAAGACGGCTCTGGAGAAGCAAACCGTGCAGCTTGCGCTTTCTTCCAAATATAAATCCGAATTCTTGGCCAATATGTCGCATGAGCTGCGCACGCCGCTTAACAGCCTGCTCATCCTGTCCCAGATGCTCACGGATAATAAAGAAGGCAATTTAACCGCCAAACAGGTTGAATTTGCCACGACCATCCATTCCTCGGGCGGAGATTTGCTTAAATTGATTGATGAAATCCTGGACTTGTCCAAAATCGGGGCAGGCAAAATGAATATTGTCACCGAGGAGGTGCCGATCCGGGACTTGACAGAAATGGTGCGGAGCAGCTTCAAGCCCGTCAGCCAGCAGAAGAACATCAATCTCCAGATCCGCATCGAGCCCGGAACCCCGGCCAGCTTGTATACAGACAACCAGCGGATCAAGCAAATACTCAAGAACCTCTTGTCCAACGCTTTCAAATTTACGCAGGAGGGTTCGGTCAGTTTAAGCATCCGCTCCTCCCAGCCGGATGACCTTGAATTTGCCGAGGGGAAGGGATCGGTCCTGGCCTTCGAGGTGCGCGATACCGGTATCGGCATTCCTCTTGAGAAGCAGCAGATAATATTCGAGGCCTTCCAGCAGGCGGACGGCACGACAAGCCGCACCTATGGCGGGACCGGCCTCGGCCTTGCCATCAGCCGGGATCTGGCCAAGCTGCTCGGCGGAGAAATTACGCTGCACAGCGAAGAAGGCCGTGGCAGCACCTTCACCTTGTACCTGCCGGAATTCCATGTGGCGGCAAGCGTGGAGAGTCCGGCCGGGGCGGAAGAAGATTCCTGGCTTGCGGGTCACCCGGAGCACAGCCTGGACCAGGAAAGCATGGCTTTTCCGTCGGCTGATCAGACAGCCTCCGCTTTCGCCTCGGGCGAAGCGGCGCTTGCCGCCTCCACAGCCCAGGTTATGCCGGCCAATCTGACGGTGGAGGACGACCGTGACGAGATCGCGCCCCAAGACCGGGTTGTCCTTATCATTGAGGACGATATTCACTTTGCCCGGGTACTGCTCGATATCGCAAGGTCGCGCGGATTTAAAGGCATCGTAGCGCTGCAGGGAGATATCGGCCTCGCATGCGCCAAAAATTATAGCCCGGATGCCATTCTGCTGGACATCATGCTGCCGGTCATGGATGGCTGGTCGGTGCTGCATCATCTCAAGCATGACGCCGATACCCGCCATATACCGGTTCACGTCATCTCTGTCATGGATGATATCCAGCAGGGATTGTCGATGGGAGCCATCGCCTATCTGACCAAGCCGGCCAAGAAGGAGCGGCTGGAGAGCCTGTTCCTGCAGATCGAATCCTTCCTGGAGCGGGATCTGAAGCATCTGCTCGTTGTCGAGGATGATGCTGCGCAGCGTATCAGCATTGTGGAGCTGATCGGACATGACGATGTCGTTATCAAAGCGGTATCCACAGGCAGGGAAGCGATAGAGGAATTAGCCGCGCAGCATTACGATTGCATGGTGCTGGACCTGGGATTGCCTGATATTAACGGGTTCGATTTGTTGGATAATATCCGCAAGGATGATATTCTTAGAGAAATGCCGATCATTATTTACACGGGACGCGAGCTGGACAAGAAGGAAGAAATACAGCTCAAGAAATATGCGGAGACTATCATTATCAAGGATGTCAAGTCGCCGGAGAGGCTGCTTGACGAAACGACGTTGTTCCTGCATCGGGTCGTGGCTGATTTGCCGGAGGATAAGCGCAGCGTTCTGCACAGGCTGCACAGTGTGGAGACTATCTTCGAGGACAAGCCGATTCTGATTGTGGACGATGATATTCGCAATGTGTTTGCCTTATCCAGCGCGCTGGAGAGCTATAATATGGATATCCATTTCGCCGAGAATGGCCGTGAAGCACTGGAGATGCTGGATAAGCATCAGGATATCAAGCTGATCCTCATGGACATGATGATGCCGGAGATGGACGGCTACGAAACAATGCGGCATATCCGGCTTATGCCGGAATACGAGCAGCTGCCCATTATCGCCATTACGGCCAAGGCGATGAAGGAGGACCGCGATAAATGCATCGAGGCGGGCGCTTCCGACTACATCGCCAAACCGGTAAATATTGATCAGCTGCTGTCATTAATGAGGGTGTGGTTGTATAAATAACGAGAAGATTGTCAACGAAGCGTCTGAGCGGGAGCGGATCGAAATCGAGCTTCTGCTTGAAGGACTGTATCAATTGTACGGCTATGATTTTCGCAATTATTCCTTCTCCTCCGTCCGCCGGAGAATCTGGCATCGGGTGAATTCGGAACGGCTTGCCACCATAACCGCACTCACGAACAAGATGCTGCATGACAGGGAAGTCATGACCCGTCTCTTATCCGACCTGACGATCCATGTGACGGAGATGTTCCGCGACCCTGCTGTATTCCGCTCATTCCGCGAGCATGTCGTACCGATGCTGCGCACCTATCCGTTCATCCGGATCTGGCATGCGGGCTGCTCGACGGGCGAGGAGGTCTATTCCATGGCCATCTTGTTGAAAGAGGAAGGGCTGTATGAGAAGTCGCGAATCTATGCCACGGATATGAGCGAGCGTGTGCTCGACTCGGCCAAACAGGGTGTTTTCTCCATTGACCGCATGCAGAGCTTTACCCGCAATTATATGGATGCCGGCGGCAAGGAAGCCTTCAGCAAATATTACACGGCCAAATATGATTCCGTGCTGTTTCATTCCGAGCTGAAGTCCAATATTGTGTTTGCGCAGCATAATCTGGTTACGGACCGGTCCTTCAATGAGTTCAATGTCATATTCTGCCGCAATGTGATGATTTATTTTAACAAAGAGCTGCAAAATCATGTGCACGGCCTGCTGTACGACAGCCTGAGCACATTTGGCATATTGGCGCTCGGCACCAAGGAATCGATTAATTTCACGCTCCATGCGGACGCCTATGAGGAGATGGATCCCCAGACCCGTTTGTACCGCAAAACAAAATAAGAAGCGTCCGCCTATCTCCTTCGGGTACCGATGTTTATCTTGAAATAAAGTATGGGCAGGTGAACTCTATCGCATGATTGCTTATGAAGGACCGATTAATATTTTGCTTGTGGATGATCATCCCGACAATCTGCTGGCGCTTGAAGCCGTTCTCGGGAATGACCGCTATAATCTTGTCAAATGCTTGTCGGGCGAGGAAGCGCTGCGCTGCCTGCTCAAGGATGAGTTTGCCGTTATTCTGCTGGATGTGCAGATGCCGGAGATGGACGGTTTTGAAACCGCCAAGCTGATCAAATCGCGTAAAAAAACGCAAGAGGTGCCCATCATCTTCATCTCCGCCACCAGCAAGGAGAGCGAGCATTTCTTCAGCGGCTACGAAGCCGGCGCGATCGATTATATGCTGAAGCCGTTCGTGCCCCAAATTTTGCGGACGAAGATCGAGGGCTTTGTCCGCATGTATCTCAATCATAAGACCCTGCAGCTGCAGAGCGAGCTGCTGCATGAGAAGACCCGGCAGCTGGAGCAAATGAACCGGGAGCTCATCGAGGCCAAGGAGACGGCGGAAATCGCCGCCAAGGCCAAGACGAACTTTCTGGCCATGGTCAGCCATGAGATCCGCACGCCCATGAACGGCGTGCTTGGCATGACCGGGCTGCTGCTGGACACGGAGCTTGATGCCGAGCAGCGGGAATACGCCGAAATTATTCACCGCAGCGGCGATGCGCTGCTGCTGATTATCAATGATATTCTGGACTATGCCAAGATTGAATCAGGCAAACTGGAGCTGGAGGAAGCCCCTTTCCGCCTGGACCTGATCATCGCCGAAACCTTCGAGCTGTTTACGGCCAAGTCCAAGCAGTTCAATCTGGAGCTGGCCGCAAGCATCGATCCCAATCTGCCTTCCCAGGTGGTCGGCGACGGCTCCAAGCTGCGTCAGATCCTGATTAACCTGGTAGGAAACGCCGTCAAGTTTACGCCCCAAGGGTCCATCCTCATTACAGTCAAGCTGCTTCGCGAACGGGAGCGATCGATCGATATCGAATTTTCCGTTCAAGACACCGGCGTGGGCATCCCCGAGAATAAACAGCCCCTGCTGTTCCAGCCCTTCTCTCAGGTAGATACCTCGCTGACCAGGCAGTACAGCGGGACGGGATTGGGACTTGCCATATGCAAGAATCTGGTGGAGCTCATGGGCGGCTCGATCCGTGTGGAATCTGTCGTGGATGTCGGTTCTGTCTTCCGCTTCACGGTTACATTGAGGCTCGAGGCCGACCGTCACTCGGAGCTTGCGCATCCTTTCTCCTCCGGGAACGAGACCGCGGCAGCCCGGGAAAGTCTGGAGCCTGCCAGCGTACTGGTCGCGGATGATAACGAGATCAATCAGAAGCTGACGTTGAGGCTGCTGGATAAAATGGGAATTGACGCCGACGTGGTCAGCAACGGCCGGGAGGCCGTTAGCCGGGCAGCGCAGAAGCGGTACGATTTGATCCTGATGGATCTGCGCATGCCCGTCATGGACGGTCTGGAGGCAACGGAGCTGCTGCTGGCCGATTCCGGAGAGGATCATTTTCCAGTGGTCATCGCCATGACAGCCAATGGCCAAAGCAGCGACAGGGAACGCTGTCTGAATGCGGGAATGGCCGATTTTCTGACCAAGCCTATTCAAGCTGGCGCTGTCCGGGAAATCCTCAAACGATACGGATTTGACACGCAAACCAAACAGTCGGCCCCATGAAGGGACCGGCTTCTTTGCGTGCCGTCATTCCTGCATTGGACCGCTGCCTGCAGCCGCCTCTTCCATCCCTATCCGGTATTCATAGTTCTGCTCGCAAAGCTTCAGCAAATCGTACTTCAGTCCCCTCTTGGGGAGCGTAATGCGAAGCGGGCTGTTTCCCCCTGACCGCAGCTGGGTCTGAACTGTCTTCAGATCACTGATCCGGTTCACAATCAGCTCATGCGGGCGCTCCTCCCGGTAATGCCGCAGCAGAAACAAATCGCAAGCCTGATCCCCGAAGCCCTGCTTGAGATCCAGCATGCGGAAATCCCGCAGCATCCCCTCCTGCACCTTGGCGATCAGTACGCGGCTCCTCCCGAAGTAGATGACATCCTGATCGGCCGCTCCTTCCCTGTCGACAATCTGCTTCTCGGGCAGCTTCTCCAGAATACGGATATGCCGGAGCATATTATCCGCCTTCTCGAACGCAAGCGCTTCGGCATACTGCTCCATTCTCCCGTACATCGCCGCAATCAGCTTCTCTCCTCCGCTTTCCAGCAGCTCTGCCGCCTGATCTGCGCTTTGCCGGTAATCCTCTTCTGTGATAAAACCTTCGCAGACGCCGCTGCACCTGTGAATATGAAACAGCAGGCAGGCACGCCTGGGCATTGGATCACAGGTACGCAGCTTGAAGTGATCCGTCACGAATTCAAGCACCGCATTGCGAAAACGGCTGCTGTAATAAGGGCCGAACCGGCGGCTGCCCGCTTCCTTATCTGGTACAGACTGCGGATTGGCGGCCGCGCGGACCGATTTCGGGCGCCTGTCGCGGTAGAAGACATCCAGCCGGGGCAGTCTTTCCTCCGTCAGCTGCAGATAGGCATATCCGCTGTTGTCCTTCTTTAAAGCGCGGTTATAGGGCGGCTTATGAATTTTGATCAGATTATTCTCGAGTATGAGGCTTTCGGATTCATTATTGACCAGAATGACCTCGATCGCAGCGATGCTTCCGACAAGCTGAACCAGCCGTTTATGGGAAGGCTTTCCCTGAAAATACGACCGTAGCCGGCTCCGCAGGCTTTTGGATTTGCCGACATAGAGAATATTCCCATCGCTGTCCTTCATCAGATAGCAGCCTGGACGCTCCGGGTAATCATGCGCCTGAAAGTTAAAAGAATTCAATCCTACCCTCCTCACAAACAAAGCGGTAGTATATAGATAGAGAGGAACGCCCGTTCGCCGTTTATTTTAACCTGTTTCACTGTAATTTTCCAGAGGGGGCTGCAATCTGCTCCTTAATCGGGCAAAGCCGCATGTGCTACAATTGCAGGGAAGAATGAATAAAGGAGTACAAACACGCATGTCCAAATCCGATAATTTGCTGGCCGTCCTATGGCTATTAACCTCGCGCAAAAGAATGACCGCCGCCCAGCTGGCGGAGGAGCTTGAATGCAGCGTCCGCACCGTCTACCGCTACATAGACGCCCTATGCGCAACTGGCGTGCCCGTTGTAGCCGAGCCCGGACATGAAGGCGGCTACAGCCTGCTCAAACCCTTCATGGATGCTCCTCTGTTCTTCGATGAGGATGAGCGCAAATCCATGGTTCATGCCGCCCTGTTCGCCGAGCACGCGGGGTATCCCCATAAGGAGGCGCTTGAGCGCGCGCTATCGAAGATCAAATTGTACACCAATAAAGATCAGCTGGATGCGCTTGAGCGCCATACAAGGGGCTTTGATGTGCTTCCTGCGTTTGGCGGCCCGCCCGCCGCAGATGAGCCGCTTCTTCGCGAGCTGGAGGTCGCCGTCGCGCAGAGCACGACCGTCCTGATTGATTACCGGAAGGAGAACGGAAGCTCGACCCCGGGTCGCCCGATTGACCCTTATGGCCTTGTCCACTGGACCGGCAAATGGTATATCGTCGCCCACTGCCGGCTCCGCGGCGATATCCGCAGCTTCCGCGTTGACCGCATTCTCGTTATGAAGGTCACGGAGGAGATTTTCGAGCGTCCCCATCCGTTCTCGGCGGGCGATTATTTTGCCAGACAGCTGATGCCGCGTGTCCCTGTGGACAATCTGACGCCGGTTCGGGTGGAAGGAACGCCCGATGCCATCAGACAATTATGCGGCAATGGGAATATGCAGGTCTTCCTCGCGGAGCAAACGCCAGACCAGGCTATGTTTAAAATGGATCTTGAGGCGGCCTTGATTTATTTGCCCGGCATTCTGTTCTCCTATGGAACATCCATCAAAGTATTGGAGCCGCCCGCATTGAAGGAGAAGCTGGCTGCCCGCGCTGCCGAGCTTGCCCATTATTATCAAAGCCAGCTTTCCTGACAGAGGCTGTTCATGTCCGGATGATCTGGAACAAGGAGTGAGCGTCTATTTCTACCTTAAAAGAAGAAGATATCCTTCGTCTGGTTCGGGAGGATGATTGGATGACGGGCATTCTGAGAACGGTTCAGACGCTGAACCTGCCGGACTGGTGGGTATGCGCCGGGTTTGTCCGGGCCAAGATCTGGGACATCCGGCATGGCTACGGGGAGAGAACGGCTTTGCCGGATGTCGATGTGATTTATTTTGATCCCGGCGATGACAGCGAGGGAAGGGAAAAAGAACTGGAGGGCCTATTAACAGGACTCCATTCCGGAGTCCCCTGGTCCGTCAAAAACCAGGTCCGGATGCACCATATCAACCATAATCCCCCGTATACTTCGGCTCGGGATGCCATGTCCAAATTCCCGGAGACCGCCACCGCCCTGGGCCTCACCCTGTCAGATGAGAACGGGCTTGTGCTTTATGCCCCTTGGGGGGTTGAAGATGCCGTGAACGGTGTGATCAGGCCTACCCCATATTTCCGGGAGGATCCGGATAGACTGCGCATATACAGAAACCGTCTCCTAAAGAAGAACTGGAAGCAGCACTGGGAGCGGTTAACCATCCTTGATCGCTAGACTCCCTCTATCCAATTAAGCGTATTCGAGTCACTTTTTCTCATCAAGCTCTATGGCGATGGTCCAGCTGCTCGGCTGATTAATCTGATCCGTCCAGCCAAGATGACGGGCTATGGAGCGGATGGGCACCATCGCTGTGCCGTTGATGATTTGCGGTGCGGCTGTCAAAGTTGCATCCGCTCCATCGGCAGTCGCTTTTACGGATCCGACAGCGGCCTCCAGCCTGTGCTTCTGCCTGGATAGCACCATCGACTTCGTTGTCTGATCCCAGGCTATCGCAGCGCCTAGAGCAGCCGCGGCTTCCTTGGCCGGTATGAGCATATCCCCCGTTTCACCGCCGGACCAGCTCCGTTGGTCGAATGCCGCCTGCTTGCCTCCAATCTTCACCTCGATGTTGCGGACAAGACCATTGCCAAGCAGCACAGCCTCATTGCTATCCGCTTCAAGCTGACGGTTCAGCTTCTCCACATTGTCCGCCGTAACCAGATAGCGGGCGTCATTGCTTCCTATCGATTGAGCGATCAGAGAGTTAATCTGCGGGCTGTGATGCGAGAGATCCTTGTACTGATCCAGATCGTAGGTCCAATGCCTTTCTGATTGAAAATCATACAGCTTCACGTTCGGGAGCTTGCTGAACTGCTCAAAAATCCATTTTCTCATCAGCAGCTGATTCTGGAACCGCCCGGGATTCAGGTTCAGCCAGGCAACCTGACGCAGCACGCTGTACGGAGGGTAGAAGAAATAAAAATCCACGTCCGGATTGTCTGCAACCAGAGACAGCACATGGGTATTAAAGCTTTGCTTGATCTCCTCTACGCTGTCCTCGCCCAAACCAAAATAAACCTCTTCCGACTGCGCATCCTTATAGGCCTGGACAACCAGCTGCCGGTCGAACTCTGCCCGACGTCCCCAATTGTTCTGATATTCCAAATCATCGGAGGCTGTTCCCTTCAAGTTTGCCTTCATGCTGGTGATAAATTGCTGGTATGCGGAATAGCTGAACCAGTACGGGTAATCATTCCACAGATGATTATCGTACATATAACCGGGGAACAGGCTTGCCGACTCTTCCGTATTCTGCTTGAGCGAGAAATAATCGAGTCCCCAGAGCACTTTTTGGACCTGGCCGGTCTGCAAGGCCAGACTCGCCATCTTATGATGCTCATCTGCCGTTGAGCCTTCAAGCGAGAGCTTGAGCGCCTTGCCCTTGAGCTCCCGGCCCACTTCGGAGGGCAGGAAGTTCTCCGTCATCGAGGTTCCGATGATAATCGTATCGTAGGTGTAATTTTTAGCCAGCCCCGGATTCTGGTAACGCTCCTCATGGTACAGCACCGGTGTGTACCCAATCGCCTGATGATAAAACTGCAGGGGATCGATCAAGACAGTCAGCGCGGACAATAAAGCCGCTCCCAGCACCGCGAAGACGGCAAACGCCGCAAGCATCCGTTTTGATTTCATACGGGCTGAATATCCGCCTGACCGCCCCGGAACCCGGCCTGCCGTTGTTTTCACCGCCACATTGCCATCCTTCTTTCGTTAGAAATACAAATACCCATATGTCCGCGGTAGTCCTTAAAAGTTAAAGTATAAGAATTCGCTGACATGGTTCATATACACCATAGAAATAATGAAACCGATTGCCAGCCATAACGCGGTTTTCCAATTGGGGCGAAAAGACTGCATCCGCTCGGATGAATTGGGAGCAAACAGCACAATCGGCATGGCAATCAGGATGAGCACAAGGGGTACAAACGAGCTTTGCCATATGGTGATGCCGGTCCCGTAGAGGCCGGTCATGCCTTTCAGAATACGCACGGCCTGCTGCCAGTTCTCCGCCCGGAAGAACACCCAGGTTATCGTGATAAAAACAAATGTCACTGTCCATGCCAGCCACTTGGGCAGGGAACGTCCGGATTTCGACCAGAGGCGATGCACGGCTTGTCCCGCACCATGGAGAAACCCCCAGGCGATGAAGGTCCATCCCGCGCCATGCCATAAGCCGCCGAGCAGGAAGGTGATCATCACGTTGCGGATGGTCATGTACTCTCCACTGCGGCTGCCCCCCAGCGGAATATAGATATAATCACGCAGGAAACGGCTCAGCGTCATATGCCATCTTCGCCAGAAATCCTGAATGCTGAGCGCCTTGTAGGGAGAGTTGAAGTTTTGCGGCAGCTTGATATTGAATAATAGAGCAGCTCCGATCGCCATATCCGTATATCCGCTGAAATCGAAATACAGCTGGAGCGTATAAGAAAGTGCGGCGACCCAGGATTGGAGAAAACGATCGGCGTGCTCGAAGCCGTTGTTGGCATAGATGGCAAACGTATCGGCAATGACCACTTTCTTGAATAGACCGATGCAGAAGATGTACACGCCCCTGGAGGCATTGGGCCAGCTCCACAGCTTGCTGCGGAGACGGTCAAATTGAGGCATCATCTCGCTGTGATGCAGAATGGGACCGGCAATCAGATGGGGATAAAAGGTGACGAACAGCATATAGCTGAGGATATTATATTCTTTTGCTTTTCTCCGGTAGGCATCGACAAGATACGCAATTTGCGTAAAGGTAAAAAAGCTGATGCCCAGCGGCAAAATAATCGCAAGCGGCGCAATCCCATGTCCTGTAAGAGCATTCATGTTGGCGAGGAAGAAATCCGCATATTTGTAATAGCCGAGCAGCAGCAAATCAGCGGCTATTCCCCCGATAAGGACCGTCCGGCGGGACAGCCGTAATTTGTGTCTGACGGAGGAGGTTTCAGAAAGCAGCCTGCCTATCGCATAGTTGAATCCAATCGAAGCGAGAATAAGGGGAATGTATTTGATGTTCCACCAGCCGTAGAAAAACAGGGAGGAAGCGGTCAGCCAGAGCTTGGCGGAAGTAATCATCCGGAAGCGGTTCAGCGTAAAATAAACGAGGAGGGTCAGAGGCAAAAACAAATAAATAAAAAAATAGGTATTAAAAAGCATGCTGATTTTAACCCCCGGACGAAAAATAAGCTTCAAATAAATGGATGCAGGCGTTCATTGCATATAATATTCAACTTTTATCTATATATATTACATTCCATTTATTGTCAAGGATATCATTCCCATTAGGTCTGTCGGTAACTTGTACGGAGAAGGTCGGTACGGTAATCTTATTGTCACCCGACAGCACCTTTCTTTTGCGCAATATGTGAAACAAAACAGCTGCCCAATTACGGACAGCCGTTTTAGTTTTTTAAATTTAATTATCCTTCTGCATGAACTATGAACAGCACTCCACATATGTGGAAATGGCTTTACTCTCACAGTTGCGCCAGCATTCTCAGCAGAACCGTTAGAGCTTCAGCTCTTATCGTCAGCCCATTAGGATCAAATCCGTTCGTGCCTTTACCTTCTATAAGACCAAGATTCTTTATTACTGCTGCACCCTTCGCCCATGACGGGATGTCCTTAGGCTTTATTCTATATGACGTCTTCACCTATCAAATCATCAATTCCTATCAACCACTTAAGAGCCGCTGCCGCTAACTTTGACGAGTCTGTATTGATTCGGAGTCATATGGACGTATTTTTGGAAAATGCGGATCAAGCTCCGCTCCGAATAACCGATCTGCCCGGCAATTTCCAGTGTGCTCAGGCTCGTGCTGACCAGCAGCTCCTGGGCGTGCTTCAGCTTGCGGTCCAGCATGTAGTCCAGAAAATTCATACCGGTTTCTTTCTTGAACAATTTACTGAGATGGGACGGACTGATGCCGGCCAGGCCGGCACATTGCGACAGCGAAATATCTTCGTGCACATGTTCATTAATAAACTGGCAAACCTTTTTGACTGGCAGATTGTCGCTGCCGTTCTGCTCCAGAACCCGTTTGTACAAGGGAAATATGGCTTGAATGACCCAATCGTAAACCTCGGAGGGCGTTTTTCTTTGCTGGAAGCTTTCGGAAAGACGATGCTCGAATATTTGAGTGTAACCCAGCTTCGCAAGCGATTTGATCATGGATGCCAGGAGCACAGAATAACATTGGGAAACAATCTGATGCGACCCCGACGATAAAATCGCTTTAATATATTCACTCAGAGCACTCTCCGCTTCCGGAAAACGGCGGTTTTCCAAATGCCCGATCAGCGCCTCCTCAATCGTAGCCGGATAATAAAACGATTCCCGCTTCCTGTCGTTTTCCAGCTCTTCAATATACAGAATCGCGCTGTGGTTCGAATGAATCCGGTAATTAAGAGCTTCCATTGCTTCGTGGTAGGACGTGTATACATCGTCGATATGCTGGTAAAGTCTGCCCATGCCGACGCAAATCTTCAATTTCAAAAAGTGCTGGAACGCTTGAATCAGTTCCTCCGCAAACCTCTTAACCTCCTCGATCATGGCGGACTCGGACAGCTCGGAACGGCACGATATCAGCCCGATTCCCCGGCCGTTGCGGTCGGTTGCCGCTTCCCCGATCAGTTGCTCCTGCTTAAACAGCAATTCGTTCAATACATTTTTAATAATAAACGAAACGATAGACCCATCCCTGTGGCTGAACCGCGTTTCCTTGTACAAATCTTCCACTTCAATAACCAGCACGGCAAAATAATGCTCTTCCTTGATCAAGGAGGCTACCCCCGACCGCACATCGGTCAAATTCCAATTGAAAGAGCCTTGCTCCAGCAATTGCAGCAGAAAGCTCTCTTTGACGGCCGGCTCCCATTTTTGCACATATCGGTTGATTTTTTGCGACTCCTCATTCAAGTAAATCCAGCATTGCTGAAAAAACGAAATATCGCCAGCGAATTGAGGTTCCGGGCCTGAACCCTGCCTGCCAAGCTTCTTGCCCAGGTCGACCAGCTGCTTGATCGGATTGTAAACCTTCAGGCTCGTAATAATCGTCAATAGAAAGCCGATATTGATGAACAGCAGAATCGTGGATACGATCACCCAGCGAATCCAGCTCACATGCTTCGCAATATCGGCATCCGATGATTTGGATATATAGATTCGTCCCAGCTCGCTTTTTCGATAGGAATAAAAATAACGATTGCCGTCGTCGTCGTTGACATAAAATCGGCCTTCATTCAGCTTGGAATCAATAATCGACTGGATGGACGGATCGTCCTGAAACGTTCTCTTGCTGAAATATTCGCCTACTTTGGCCAAAGCCTGCCCGGACGCGTCCAGCACCAGCATGGATAGCTTGGCATTATAGACGGCGGGACCTTCCAAATAGGTTTGAATCATCTTATTGTCTATTTTGACGATCAGCAGTCCCTTAGCTTGCGTTGTGCCCGCAGGGGAAAGAAAGCGGATACAGGACAAAAAAACATCGTTTCCCTCCAGCGGCATGCTCGTGCACCGGTCTTTTTGCTCCATCTGCATCATCTGGTCAAGCACATTTTCATAGACGGACATATTTTTCAGTACAAAGCCCTGCCGATAATTGAGAATATCCTCGGAGGCGTCATTGTATACAATAATATCGTCAATAAAATCGTTGGTCGTTTTGGCTACTTGAAGCAATTTTAAAATATCCAGGTGAACCAGTATCTTCTCCTTCGAGTCGCCGTCCAAAAAAGAATTGCGAATCAAGGGATCGGTAGCAAGCTGCAAGGAAGAAAGCTCGATGCCTTGGAAAATCCGTTCCAGCCTTTTCTGGGACAGAACCAGCGAAGACTCGGACACATTCTCCAATTCGTTAATCGCCGAGCTCCGGGAAAACTGGTAATACACTCCGCCGATCAGAATAACCGGAATACAGACGGAAATACAGCCGAACCATACAAGTTGGTATAAATAATGCTTCTTGAATTGACTGAAGGTTATGAGACGCAGTATTTGACGAAAACGTTTAATCATTTGTTTATCGCCCCCTTACCGGCAAAGCAATTCGGAGAATCGTCATTCTCCTTCAGTTGCTCCGCCAGCCGTTCGACCGCCGCCCGCATATTCTCTTCTCTTTTTAGAGTTCGAGACCGTTTTCTTTTCTCCTGTTTTCCGGGAAGCTCCGGATTAACCTTTTATCGAGCCGAGCATGACCCCTTTGGCAAAATGCTTTTGCAAAAACGGATAGACGACCAAGATTGGAAGCATGGCCAGCACGACGGAGGCGAGCCGCACCGTTTCCTGGGGAAGCACCTGGTCGCCGCTGAAAGCGGACATGCTGCCCGTCATATTGGAAGAGGCGTCCAGTACCATCGTCTTGACCAGCACCTGTAAGGTCCACTTGCTTGTATCCGTCAAATACAAGACTGCCGTAAAATATTCGTTCCAGTGGGAGATCGCAAAAAACAACGTGAATGCGGCAAGAGCCGGCTTCGACAGCGGCAATATTATGCGGAAAAAGACGCCCAAATCGGTACATCCATCGATTTTCGCAGATTCTCTTAATTCGCCGGGAATGGAATCCAGGAAGCTCTTGACGACAATCAGGCTCCAGGCATTTGTGGCAACCGGCCAAAGCAGCGCCCAGAAGGAGTTTAGCAGCCCCAAATCCTTGATCAGCAGGTAGTTCGGAATGATGCCGGGACTAAACACTAGAGTAAACACGATCACGGCCATGATCACTTTCCTGAACGGCATTTGCTTTTCCGTTATGCCGTATGCCATCGTGAAGGTAACGACAATATTGATCACAGTGCCGACCAAGGTGATAAACACCGTATTTTTGAGAGCGGATATAAAGCTCTGCGTCGACAATATGTACGTGTACGCCTCCAGCGACCATTGCTTCGGCCATATGCGGTAACTGAACGGCACATACACATCCTTATCCGTGAATGAGACCAGCACAATGTATAGAACAGGAAACAAGCACGCAATTGAAATGACCGCCAAGAGAATATAGTTGGTATAATCGAACACCGTCAGCCGCTTACGATGGACAATGCTCATGCATTAAGCCTCCCTTCTGTTAATAGATTCCCTCGTGTCCCAGCTTCTTCACGATATAATTAGAGGCGACCACCAGCAGCAGTCCCACCACGCTTTTGAACATACCGACGGCAACCCCGAGGCTCATTTGTCCGCTCAGAATGCCCTGTTTATACGCATAGGTGTCAAACACTTCGCCTACGGACAGCACCAGCGGATTCAGCATCAGAAGAATTTGCTCGAAGCTGACGTCCACAATGCTGCCCAGCCTGAGGATGAGCAGAATAACGATCGTCGGACGGATGGCGGGCAGCGTAATATGCCAGATTTGTCTCATTCTCCCCGCGCCATCGATAACGGCGGCTTCGTACCACGACGGATTGACGCCGGCGATTGCCGCCAAAAATATGATCGTTCCCCAGCCGGCGTCCTTCCATATGTTTTGGAGGGTCAGCAGCCCCCAGAAATAGTGGGGCTCGTTCAAGAAGGCGACCGCATCGCGACCCATGCCGCGGATCGCCTTATTGATGATCCCCACATCGGTCGAGAACATGAAGTAGGTCAGACTAGAGATGATGACCCAGGATAAAAAATGCGGGATATATAAAATGGATTGATTGATTCTTTTAAATACCTCATGCCGCACCTCGTTCAACATGATGGCCAGCAGGATCGGCAGCGGGAACAGAAACACCAGACTGAAAATATTGATCAACAGCGTATTGCGGAGCAGATCGTAGAACTGCTCGTATTTAAACATCTCGGTAAAATGCTTGAATCCTACCCAGTGGCTTCCTGATATGCCCAGAACGGGGGAGTAATCCTGAAAGGCGATCAGCAGCCCCCATATGGGAACGATTTTGAACAGAACAAAATAGACTAGCCCGGCCGAAACCAGCAAATACATATACCGGTATTTTACGATCACAGCCCATCTCGCGGATCTCTTGCCGCTGGCAGCCGGACCTGTAACGACGCCTGCTTCGTTCATTGCCGCACCCCGTTTCTCAACAAACTATTGTTGTTATAACCGTACCCGGACTGCCGCCGGACAGTCCGGGCCCTTCGCATTGTTTCCGGACGATTACCCGAACAACGATTTATAGCTTTCCGCGAACTCCTTATAGGCTTGGGTAAATTCGCTTTTTGCTTTCAACTCTTCAATGTGGGCTTTATACTGCTCCATCGTGATTTTGCCGATAATGGCCTCTGTACGAACGGTTGTAAATTCCCCTTCAAATTTGGGCCACTGGGTGACCCAGGACGACGAATTGATGACGCTGAAGGGATCAACCTTGCCCGCCTCGAGCTCGGGCTTTACCATCTCTCGATTTTGCAAATTGACCTCGTGAGGCGCAATAGGGCTGTCCGTTTTGGACCAGGGGTCGAACTTTAACACAAAAGGCTCGATCGTCGTATTGTTAATCTCCTTCTTGCCTTGGTCTGTCATTTGAATGACACCGTTTTCATCGACCGAATGATGAACGCCTTCTTCCCCGTACGTGATATATTTCGTAATCTCGTCGCTGGCGATCGTATTATAGAACTGCAGAATTTGCTCGACCTTATCCTTTGGCACACTCTTCGGGATGTATAGCGCCCCGTAGAAGCCGGGAGAGAGGATGGCTGTATTGCCTTTCGGTCCAGTCAAATAAGGAATAATTTCCACCTTCGCCTCAGGCTGCACCTTCTTGGCCGACTGCTCCAGATCGTATTGGTGCCAGGGGTTTTTCCGGTAGAACGCAGCCAGCCCGGCTCCGAACATATCCGAATACTGCAAGTCCTTCATAATGGCGAACTCCTGGGACATCAACCCGTCCGCATACGCCTTCCGGTACCATTCCACCATACTGGTGTAGGCATCGGTCAATTCTTTGGGATACATCCCCTCGCCGTCCGGCGTATATTGGGGCTCCATACCGCCGAAGGCTGTCCGGTACGATTCGTCGAACATGGTGCCGATCGTATCTTTTTTGCCGTTGTGATCCGGATCGCTGTCCACGATTTTCTTCAATGTGACGAGCAATTCGTCCATCGTTTTCGGCACGGGCAGCCCCAGCTTGTCGAGCCAGTCTTTGCGTATATGCTCCGACCCGGTAATCTGCGGTCTGGTGCGCGGCAGGCCGTATGTTTTGCCATTATAACGGAGCAGCTTCCAGGCGCTTTCCGGCACATTATTTTTCAAATTCGGATATTTGCTGAAATCGCCGAGAAATTCACCAAGGTCCCAGAAGGTGCCTTTGTTGATCGCATCCACAAGCGTGGATAAATTGGTTTCAGTTACCGTCAGCACCTCGGGAATGTTGCCGGAGGCGAGCACCAGATTCACCTTGTTTGTGTAGTCGTTGATCGGAACCCAATCGATGTTCAGATGGACGTTCGTCCGTTTCTCCAGCCCCGTCCAAAAGGCGCTGTTCATATCAGGCGGCTCGGTTTGCAGCGAGGACATGATCGAAATGGTCAGCTTCTTCTGTCCGGCATCCGCTCCCTCCGCAGCCTTCTCGCTGCCGCTCCCTCCATTGCCTCCACCGTTGTTGCCGCCGCATGCGGATAATACGAGCGCTGCCGTTAACATGACAGTCATCATTAACACGAATCTACTGGAAAATGGTTTGTACACCGGCTAACCCTCCTCGTCATATATACACGATTACTTTTTCCTCTTCCACCGCTACCGTATAGGTTTCAGCCGAAGGGGATGCTTCCTCCTGGGCGGGCTCAGTCTCCACGCCCGTTTCATACGTCTTCACAAGACAGCGGTGCGGATCGTAGATCGATTGGCCGGTCGTAATGTCGAACTCCCAGCCGTGCCAGGGACAGCGCACAATTTGGCCTTGTTTTCCATACAAGTATTCGCCCGGCATGGATGGCAGGGTCATGCCGGTTACCGTACCCGCGCAGAGCGGCGCGGCCTGGTGGGGGCAGCTGTTTTTAAGCGCATAGTAAGTCCCGCTCACATTGAATATTCCCACCGAACGGCCTTCGAGCCGCACGATTTTTCTGGTGCCTACCGGAAATTCCTTTACACTGCTGATGATATGCCGGGCCATTAAAGTACCACTCCCATTCTATAGTCGATAAAATGCCTTGGCGTTCTCGTAATAGATTCGATTGCCCAACTCGTCGGGAAGCCGGGGAAACGCAAGCTTCGGCGAATCGAAGTCCCAATGCGGGTAATCGCTGGAAAACATCAGAATGTGCTCGGCGTCCATCATTTCCAGCATGTTCAGCAAATGCTTGTCGTTGTCCGGTCTCTCCAGAGGCTGCGAGGTTAGCCGCACATGGTCGCGCAAATATTCGCTCGGTCTTCTCTTCACCCACGGCACTTCATAGCGCAGCGCCTTGTATTCCGCGTCCAGCCTCCAGATCAGTGCGGGCAACCACGATACGCCGCCCTCCACCAGAACGACCTTGAAATTGGGGAATTTCTCGAAAACGCCTTCCGTTAAAAAGCTGACCAAATGAGCCTGGAAGCCAAGTGATAGGCAGGTGTGCCATTCGATATAATGGGTCGGGTAGCCCGGAGTCGGCTGAACGTTAATGCCCATACCGTCCGTTCCCGGATGAATGGCCAGCGGCAGCCCATATTTGTTGCACGCTTCATAGATCGGATAATATTGGCGCTGCCCGTAAGGAGCCCGCGCGCCCGAATCGGTCATTACCTGCACGAAGTGCGGATGGCCCGCCCAGCGTTCGATTTCTTTTGCAGCGGCAGCCGGGTCTTGATGAGCTATCGTAATTGAGCCTTTAAACACGCCGTCCGGGTTGTACTTGCCAAGCCATGTATCGGCTAGCCAATCATTGTAGGCGGCAGCAACGGCCGTGGCAAAATCCGGATCGGGCAGCAGATTGCAGAATGCCCTCGGCAGCAGGACGGCGTGCTGCTCCCCGTATTCGTCGATAAGCTGCTCGCGCAAAAATTGCGGGTCCGAGCCTGACGGTCCTCCCTTGGGCGGTGTGGCATCCAGACGCGCTCCGTGAACCGGATTTCCAAAAAAGCCGCGGCTTGCTCCCGAAAACCGGTCCTTCCACGGCTCCTTCAAATAAGAGCGGATTTCATCCGTATTGAGCGGATAGGGATGCACATCGCAATCAATGATTTTCCTGCTCATACTGAAACATTCTCCCCTTTCTTCCCTTTCAACTTGCTCGCGGCATATCGCCGTCTGCTAATTGCTATCGTAAAGGAGAGAACAAGCAAGCTCCAGTGATAATCAATGTGCAGCACAAAACTTGTCAGTCCTGAGCCATAAGATCAGCGCATTTCGGGTGCTTATGAAATAAATGTCATGGAAAAAGTATTTGCAGAAGCAGCCATGCGTATGGCTCTCTTTTATTTGAGCCTTGTTCTCCTCTCACGCGTACGCAGCGCTTCCGCTTCCGACAAGGCAAGCGTGTGGACGGTGACTCGGGGATATCAAAATCCTGTTAATGAAGGTCAGCCATTATAAGCAGCCATAGAGAAGCACACCTGCTGCTCGATTTAAGCAAGACAAATACCTTTCGATGGCATGAAGGATTTATAGGTGCAGGACCGGAACGAGCTTCAGACAGAAAATCATTCTGAAGCGATCCCGCTCGGACCGACTTGTCGATTTATTGCAGAAAATTGTAGCCGACTACCTGATGTTATTGGATAGGCAAAGCTTCACAGTTGAAGTGGACATACCCGATGAAGAGTTGGAGGCGTTAATCGATGCGATCTCTCAAAGATAGCAATTTGGTGGTCAACGCTATCTGTTACAGGAGCGAGGGCCACTTTCCGGGAATCGGCTCGTTGAAGAAAAAGGGGAAGAGTGTATAACCGTCAAAGACAGGGGCAAAGGAGTCGATCCAGAGGATCATGAGCGAATCTTCGAACGGCTCTATCGCGCTGGAGGAGGAAGAAAAGATGACAAGCCTGGCATCGGACTTTCGATCGTCAGGGAAATCGTTGAAATACATCAAGGCCAAACCATATATCTTCTTATCCTTTTCGGCTAACTTTCGTTTTGGACAAGAACATATATAAAACAAAAAACCGTGGTTTAAGCGGATCCGATCAGATATATATTCTTGTCCTCCGACATTAAGAGTGCACAAACGGAAACAAGGCAGCGGAAATTCCGCTGCCTTGTTCCATGTATCATTATCTTGACTTGTTGCGGTTCGGCTTTCCTGAGCCAGGTGCATTGGCATTGCCGCTTCGGCGATTGCCTCCGGGCGGCGAGGATTTTCCGCCGCGGCCGGAAGGTCCACCCGCTTTGGACCGGCCCCTTGAATCGCTTCGCTGCGCGGCCTCCGGCTGCTGCCGCAGGCGCGGAAACTGGGGAGCCCCAGCGCGCGGAGCAAACTCGCTGCTGCGTGCGGCTTCAGCCCCGCCCGCTTCGCGGCCTTCGCCGCTGCGGTGACCACTGCCCGCCCGCGTTTCGCTACCGCGCACTGCGCCAGACCCGTACGCTTCGCGGCCTTCGCCGCTGCGCCGGCCACCAGCCGCTCGCGCTTCGCTTCCGCGCGCTGCGCCAGACCCGTACGCTTCGCGGCCTTCGCCGCTGCGCCGGCCGCCAGTCGCCCGCGTTTCGCTCCCGCGCGCCGCGCCAGACCCGTACGCTTCGCGGCCTTCGCCGCCGCGACGGCCACCAGCCGCCCGCGCTTCGCTTCCGCGCGCTGCGCCAGACCCGTATGCTTCGCGGCCTTCGCCGCTGCGCCGGCCACCAGCCGCCCGCGCTTCGCTCCCGCGCGCCGCGCCAGACCCATACGCTTCGCGGCCTTCGCCGCCGCGTACCACGCCCGCCCGGCTGCCGCCTGCGATGCGTCCCGCTGCAGCCGGCCTCCCGGCACTGCGCCCTGCTCCAGCGGCGCGTCCTGCGCCCCACTCGAATGTCTCGCCACCAGAGTCCGCGCCGCGTCCGCCCGAGCGCCCGCGTCCGCGTGAATCCGCACGGACCGGTGCGGTCTGCCTGCCGCCGGAACGGCCTCTTGAGACCGGCTTGCGCTCTCTGCTATCCCGGTCATTGCGGCGCCCGCTGGATCTGCCCGCGCCTTGGCGGTCAGGACGCACTTCGGCGGAGTCCCCATGCAGCGATACGCCGCTTGCGCTTCCCCGCTCGCGCTCCAGCTTTTGATTGATGCCCTGCTCGATCGCAGCCATCTCCGGCCTTTCGCTCGGCACCACAAGCGTTATGGCCAGGCCTTCGCCGCCCGCCCTCGCCGTTCTGCCGATCCGGTGAATGTAGCTGTCTACATCCTGAGGAACATCATAATTAAATACATGCGTTACCCCTTCCACATCAAGACCGCGGGCAGCCACATCCGTCGCCACCAGAAGCTGAAGCTTCGCATCGCGGAAACGCTTCATGACCTGCTCGCGCTTGGCCTGCGACAAGTCGCCATGCAGCTCGTCGCTGACATAGCCAAGCTCCTGCAGCGCTTCGTTGAGCGCTTTGGCCCGGCGCTTCGTCCGGCAGAAAATCACGCCCAGATACGGGCGCTGCTCCTCAATCAGACGGACCAGCGCCGCCTGTTTGCCGCGGTCGGAGGTCTCAACCACCAGCTGGCGAATCCCTTTGACCGTCACCTTCGGGGCCTTGACGGTAATATCCTTGGGCTCCAGCATAATCCGGGCAGCCAAGGTCCGCACACTGCCCGGCATCGTAGCCGAGAACAGCATCGTCTGCTTCCGGTAAGGCAGCTTGGTCATAATTTCCTCAACCTCGTTCAGAAAGCCCAAATGCAGCATTTGATCCGCTTCATCGAGCACGAACATTTTGACCGAAGACAATGAAATCGTCCCGCGGCGTATATGATCAAGCAGTCTGCCCGGTGTCGCCACGATCATGTGGACGGCACGCTTAAGCTTCCGCATCTGCGCTTCCACATCCTGCCCGCCGTAAACGGCAAGCACGCTGAACTCCGTCTTCGAAGCGAGCCACCGCTTGAGCTCGGTCGTGATTTGCAGCGCAAGCTCGCGGGTCGGGGTCAAAATCAGCCCCTGCAGCTCGTCCTTATCCGGTTTGATCTTCTCCAGCATAGGCAGCAAAAAAGCAAGCGTCTTGCCTGTTCCCGTCTGCGCCTGGCAAATGACATCGCTCCCGCTCAAAATAACGGGAATCGCCCCTTCCTGAATCGGGGTTGCTTCCTGAATGCCACCCATGTGCAGAGCGGCAGCCCGCTCCTTCGCAATACCTAACTCCTCAAAACCTGCCAATACATCCACCTCATTTTATCATTAAACCTTCCGTTACGATTCGTTCGGAAACCGGCTTCCCCTATCGTACCACATTACCACTCCCCGCATGTACCGAAACTTGCCGTGCCTGCCTGATGCCCCGGGCACCGCCGCCGCCCTCTTCAATTGATCCGTTTCCGTATCAGCGCCGCCAAATAGATAAGGACTGGAAAAACAAGAAAGCCTGTTAAAATATAAAAAGTGCCCGCCGTAGAAACGAATCGCGCCAGCGTCTGGAAATCCGGCAAGGACCAGAAAGACATGATCAGCGCGAGCAGGCCCATAGGAGCCGCAATAACCCCATGGTTTTTCAACCCAAGCGTCTCTGCCATACTGAGGGTGGCGGCATAAAAAAAGACGCTGATTTTAATAAAGGCTCCGAATACCCATACCAGCAGCACCATGACTTCCACATGCTCGAGAAAATCCGACAAGCTGATGTAACGGGCTGCTACAAAAACAGAATAGTTGTAGATGGCGGTGGAGTCTCCCTGGAGCATCAGAACCGCGAGATTCGTGACACACATGGTCAGCCCCATTGCCGTTACGGACAGAAATCCCCATTTCATGACTTTCTTGTCATCCTTGACCTGAGGCAGGAAATATAAAATCAACAGGAACTGGCAGTACCAGCCATCCACCACAAGAGAGCTTTTCAAAATCGGCGTCAGGCCATTCTCAAATACAGGAAGTATATTGTTGGCCTCGAAGCCCGGGATGGAGAGAAGAAGCGCCAGCAGCAGGAAGAATAAGATGAACGGAGCAAATAGCTGTGTGCATCTGGCCAACACTTCAACTCCCGCTTTGAGCACCCATATGCAAAGGACGATCATGCTTCCGCTAACCACAATCAGCGGTGTTTTCACAAAAAAATTACTGACAATAAAGTCCCCGTAATCGCGGATAACGATGGACAAAATATGCATCTGAAAACAAACAAACAGAATGCCGCAGACTTTGCCCAGCGTCTTGCCCAGCACCCACTCTATCAAGCCGGCGAAGGACCCCTCGGGCGATAGGCGGTAAAGGCGAACCGCGATCCAGATCATTAAATAACCTACCAGCGAGCTTATGATCGGAGTGATCCACATATCCCGGCCGGTTAGCCGCGTTGTGATGGCCGGCATCAACAATACACTTGAGGCTGCCACCGCCTGATACAACAGTATGGCTGCCTGCAGGGCAGAAATTTTACCTCGGTCCATATGTCCCCTCCATTTATTAGGGCTCCAGCAGCCTGGAGACCGGTTTGTAAATGGCCGTTATCCACTGGGTAGGCCCGGGCAGCCTGCTGTTAATCAGAAGGCCGATCGACAGCAGCAGCCCCAGAGCTCCAATCACACAATAAACGATGGTCTCGCGTTTTCCCGCCAGCAGCGATTTTCGGTCCAGGCCATAGATGAATCCGCAGATAATCCAATAAATCAAGACCATGACGACAAACATATCATTTCTCCTCCCCGGGATTAAGCGTGCTGATATTGGGACTCACAATTCCCATGTGAATAATACGTATCTTTACATTCGCATCAATATCCACCAGTGGAAAAAGCTCACCCCAATTCATCTTGGCCTGCTTCCACTGCTTGGGATAATGCCTCCTGAAGGATTCTCCGATGCCGAATATGTCAGCCTTCATGTTCATCTGGATCTGTTTGAGCGCCCGCTCGATTCTGTCCCGGATGAGGTCATTTGCCCCCTGATTGATCAGCTTAATGTTGCCAGGCTTCATCAGGTCAAGCTTTGTCGTATTTTCTACAACATCCGCCATCCCTACGATGGACACGACCATCTGCCATTTGCCGTTGCGGTCAATATGGGGATGGAAGGTCGTTGAGGTGCTTATCAAATTAATCGATACTGTTCCTTCCGAGTCCTCCGGAGTCAGGGTGATGACTGAAGATTTAATGCGGTCGGTCAGCCAGAATACCCCGCGGGTAAGGTCATCATCCACATGACCTACCATCACCCCCTGCTTGAAAATACCTACGCCATTAAAATAGGACATGTCTGTCTTATGCAGATGATGCTCATCCGATATTTTACTTCCTGCTTGCACGTAGGGAAGAAAAAACGTTTGTTCCGGGTTTTCTATCATGTTCTGGATGATGGTTTTGAGATCAATCTCCGTGCTTACCTCCAATTTAGACAGCTCGCGAAGCGCCTCCATGGAGCTTCGCTCAAGCCGTGGAAGTATCTTCATAATGTCGATCGCTTTTCCCCCTGTTACATATACATCGGCCCTCTCGCGCATTTGGCCAAACCGGAGAATGAAATCCAGATCATCCTTAATGCCGGTCTGCGCCCGTTTTCTCCCGAAAACAAACACATCGCTATGCCCCCAGAACAGTTTACGGGAGAGCCGCTCCTGAGTATGGGACATTGCATCGGCAAGCGAACTGCCTTTGGCCGTACTGACCGTTGTTTGCCCCTTCGTCCTGTTCACATCTACTGTATCCCCTGAGGAGCCGGTGCCTTCCTTGCCCGAAGGAACATAAATCTGCACCGTAAGTTCAACCTCCCCTTTTTCCCCTTCATCAACACCTGCGGCCAGCACGATAGCCAAATCATTGATTTCCCTTCGGTCCCAGCAGCCGGACAGCAGAGGAACGAAAAAGGACAGAACGAGGATTCGTGCAATCTGCCGGATCGTTCTTCGCTTCATCGGCCTCTCACTCCCCCTCTTTCCTGGGAGCAGTTGGACGAAGACCGCTTGACCGGCGGATGCCGCCGCCAAGTCCGGTCAACCGCGGCCTTCGGGAAGGGCTCCAGGCGGGGGCTCTTGCCAGAATATCTTTCAATTCCCCTTCCATTAGTGGGGCAATCGGAGAGAGATACGGAACGCCGAAGGAACGCAGGGAGCACAAATGTATAGCGATTGCGATCAATCCCAGCAAGACGCCAAGCAGCCCCAGGAATCCCGCTAACAGCATAATCGGAAACCTCAGCATGCGAACGGTGATACCCAGGGTGTACTGGGGCAGCATAAAGGAGGCAATACCGGTTATGGCAACGACCATGACCATGGGTGAAGAGACAAGTCCCGCTGATGTCGCCGCCTGTCCGATGACGAGAGCGCCAACGATACTGACAGCCGCACCTACCTGTTTCGGCAGCCGGACGCCGGCCTCGCGAAGCGCCTCGAACATAATTTCCATAATAAAGGCTTCAACAAGTGCCGGAAAAGGAATCTCCTCTCTGGATTCTGCCACGTTCAGCATGAGGGAGGTTGGAATCATTTCCTGATGATAGGTGAGAATAGCCACATAAACCGATGGAGCCAGCATCGCCACAAACATAAATATATAACGCAGCCAGCGGATCGCCGTGGAAATCATATACCGCTGATAGTAGTCCTCCGGCGACTGCAGCATGGAGATTAAGCCAATGGGAGCCATGAGCGCGAAGGGTGTGCCATCGGTCAGAATGACAAAACGGCCCTCCAATAAACCTGCAGCAGCCGTGTCCGGCCGTTCGGTCGAAACAATTTGCGGAAAGGGCGAGTATGGCTGATCTTCAATATATTCTTCAATGTTGCCGCTCTCGAATATGCCGTCCACTTCAATTCGAGTAAGGCGTTTCTCCACTTCTTCAATTAATCCGGGTTCGACCAGGCCATCGACATAGGCCAGGGCAACCCTCGTTTTGGTATAAAGCCCTATCTCACGCAGCTTCATTTTCAACTCAGGCGATCTGACTTTACGCCGGAGCATGGCCATATTATCATTAATGGCCTCCGTAAAGCCTTCCCGTGGTCCTCTGACAACGGATTCGGCAATCGGTTCGTCAATCGCTCTTTTTCTCCAATCGGCCAGCATGAATGTATGGCCTTGTGCCAAGCCGTCCACAAGCAGTATGACATTTCCAACCGTGATCTCGTCGGCCAGCTGCTTGAACGTATGAATCTTGTGGCAGGGCAGGTAATCCAGCTTTTCCCGGACCACAAGCTCCACCTCAGCGGCGCCGGCTTCCCCGATTCTCGGCACGGTTAACGTATCCCGAATTTCATTCAACCGTTCCTCATTGGCAAGGCCGTCAAAATAAACAAAAAATCCCCTGTATTCCGGGGTGAACGGACACTCCAGAAAAATAATATCGCAGCAATCCTGATACATGTGCACCAGTCGGGTCCGGTTCTCTTCAAGACTCGCCGTGAGTTTGTCATTGGATTCGTTCCAGGCCTTGTTCATATCTTCCGTCCTCAGATCTGTCATCATGTTGTCATGCCTTTATAGTTGCCATAATCAGGACTGAATAATCAGATATGGCAGCAAGCGGGCAAAGCTACCTTCAATGAAGAAATTCACCGGAAAGCAAAAAAACACCCATCCAAATCACTGGCGGCACCGGTTAAGCCGCCTGTGATTCTTGAAGGGTGTTGCGAGTGCCGTCAGTCCGACGGCAGCATCTCTATCTTCTGCGCTTCTCGGTTAGTTGGAACTGCCCGACCAGCTGCTGCAGAAAGGCGGTTATCGCCTCCACGTGACTGGAAGTATGGCGGACATTCATGAAGTCCGTTTGAAGCTCCTGGACATTGCTTTCCACTTCCTTGGAGATGAGGCGGTTATCTTTGCTGACCGTGGCGATTTTCTCCATCAGGACTACGACCTCATCAATAATTTGCGTCTTCAACGACTCATCCGCGCCCGCGTTTCTCAGGATTTCCGAAGCCGCCGCAACAAGCTCGTTGCCTTCACTGACCACCCGCGTTCCTTCCGCCATAGTTGTCGTTGCTTCCTGCGCGTTGCGATAGATGTTATGCACGATTTCATGGACTTCCTCGGTGGATTTCCGGGTCAGATCGGCCAGCTTCTTGATTTCCGCGGCTACAACTGCAAACCCGCGGCCCTGCTCGCCAACGCGCGCCGCCTCGATCGAGGCGTTAAGTGCGAGCAGATGCGTCTGCGCCGAGATTTCCTCGATGACATTCAGCACGTTGCGGATTTCATCCGTCGTCTGCATGAACGCTTCGATCGTAAGATTGGTGTGCGCCACCTTATCGGAGATTTGCACCATTTTGTCTCCGATCCGCACCAGTTCTCCCTGGGCGATGCCAATCTGCTCGGAAGCTTTGTTCTCCAGCATCCGCAAAGTAACACGCATCTCGTCAGCCACGCTCTTGGCAATATCGATATCCTTCAACTGGCTGCGGATGCTCTTGATCATGTCGCTGACTTTGCCGCTTACCCGCTCTGTTGTTCCCGCCGTCACAACTGTAGAATCACTCAGCAGCCGCTGGCTTGTCAGCACATCGGTTGAAGCCAGCTTCACCTGCAGCATGATGCCCTCCAGGGAATCGATCATATTATTAACCCACTTGGACAGCTCGCGCATTTCATTATTATCGAATGAGCCGGTGTCCAGCCGCTGGGTAAGATCTCCCTTGCCCTCCGCATTAACCCGGATAAAGCGGTTCAGTCTCCGCATCTGGCGGACAACCCGGTTGCTGACCTTGCGGTTCAGCGAAACCATCATCACAAGTCCCAGCAGCAGGTTGAAGACCCCGATCAGCAGCGCCTCTGCCAATCTTCCGACATGACCGGCCAGCAGATAGGCCAGCAGCGCGCCAAACACGCCCAGCAGCGTTATCCAGCCCAGCAGATGCTTGAACTGCGTCCATTTGATACTGCGGATGCGGTATACCTCCTCCAGGTCGCCCTCGCACATCATGCCCCACAGATCGGGACAATGCGGCAGCTGGAAGGTAACCCCTTTTCCAATAACGGAAATGTGGCGGTAATCGGAATATCCGGGAAACTCAACAAATAGATTGCTGCCGTTGCGGATCGTATTCGCTACACCAGGATGAAGCTGACCGGTGGCCGGGTCGGTAAACATGATCTCCAGCTCCGTATGCTCCTTAACCGATACGATGCCCCAGTCTGTAGTCACCCCGTCCTTCAGATTCTCCCCGTGCGTGAAGGTCCGGTCTTCGAACCGGCTGCGGGAGAGCGCTGTTCCGGGGGCGATATGGCTGCTTAACCCGGGCTTCGCCATAAAGATATAATTATCGCCGGAATCCGGATACACGTGGCCGGATTCCCGTTGAATAAGATCGCCGATGACATCGTTGGGGACACGGCCGCACACGGCACCGCACCAGACTCCCTCTTCCATAATCGGCGTAATGAAGAGCAGCGTCATTTTGTCGTGAAAGGATGAGGAACTGGGGCCGATTTTCAACGTCCACGGATCTGCATAAGGTCCGAACAGGCATTTGCGGCCTTCCTTCGTTTCACGTGAATAGCTGATTCCGTCCGCGATGGGATCTTCTTTGCCGTATTGCTGGCCAATGTGACTCTCGCAGGTTGAGAACACCACTTTGCCTGCCGCATTCAATAGATAAATTTCCGAGAAATCCGATGCCCGGGTATGAGTGCCTGTGAATAAACGCTCCCATATTGTCTGATTGTCTGCGCTGAGAATGGAAGCCCCCTGTCTTAATGCGGACAGCTGGCCAGACAAGCGGTCCAGATGATCCCAATACTCTGCCGTCCATGCCTGCAGCAGGTTCATCCTGGTGTCCGCAATGCCCTCAAAGCTGTCCTCCACATCCTCTTTCAGATCGGCATTCAACCGATAAGACCACCATAAAGGAAGTCCCTTGCGCCATCCAAGCCAGTCGAACATAGGCATCCCCAACCCTCTGCATATCTATTTTTTATGTCAGTAATTATAACATAAAAAATGGGACAAAATACTTAATATCTTAACAATTGATGTAGAATTTTAGCTTTAATTGGCAAAAAAATGCGCCTTTCGGCGCATTTTTCATAGGATTTGTCCAAATCGGCTAGCAGCCCCGCTTACGTTGCCCTGTCTTCCCGATAGAAGAAATTCGGCTTTACTACCGCATCGTCATAACGGTTGTGGAAGATGGCAGTCGTGGCCGGGGAAAGCGGCGGAATCAGCCAGGACCATCTGCCGGTGACCGCCCGCCCGCTGCGCGTCTCCTTCTCGACGAAGAGCCCGAACTGCTTGCTCGCCGTATGATGGTCCACAATGGTTACCCCTTTGAGCTTGAACGAATGCAGGACGGCCACATTGAGCTCTACGAGCGCCCGGTCCTTCCACAGCGTAGAATCCCTGCTTGTGTCCAGCCCCATCTTGGCTGCAACCTTCGGCAGCATGTTATAGCGGAAATCATCAGCCAGATTGCGCGCGCCAATCTCCGTTCCCATATACCAGCCATTGAAGGGAGCCGCCATATATCTGATCCCGCCGATTTTCAGTACCATGTCCGAAACGATCGGCACTGCATACCACTGCAGCCCAAGCTCCGCCACAGCCTCCAGATCCGGATGCACGATTGGCACCTGCATGACCAGATGTTCCGGAATGGCGAACCATCGGGGAGCCTGTCCGCCAATTTGAATGACAAGCGGCAGCACGTCAAACGGTGTGCCCGCCCCCCGCCAGCCCAGCTCCAAACACATGGACGTGAAGGGTACAGATGCCGGATCGCCAACAATGCCGGTGCTCGTTTCATAACCCGCATAGCGGATCAGCTGGTGGTTGTGAATCCGGATTCCCGAGCCGTTCTCTGCGGGATCGGGTGCAAATACTGTAATAACCGGACGTATTTTGCCTCCATTGGTGGCATGCTCGATATGATCCAGCAATGCCTCTGCGGCGTCCTCTTCCGTCTGTGCTTTGCGGGCGTCCTGAATGGCCAGCGAATCCCAGAAGAACCGGCCGATGCAGCGGTTGCTGTTGCGCCAGGCCATTTTAGCCCCGTGGCAAAGTTCTTCCTCCGTATGCTCGTAGCTTCCGCTGTCCTTGATTGATTGTTCGATCTCTGCAAGCCGCTGCTCCGCTTCCTGCCCGGATTTGCCAAGCTCGCTGTAGCAGGCGCGAATAAAGGTAGCAGCCTCTTCCATGCGCTGTTTATTGTCGATGATGCTTAATTCTTGCATATAGAGTCCTGCCCATCTGTGTGAGATCGTTTTAATTAATTTTGCGTTAAAGCATTGCGTGCCGCCAATATATATTTGGGCTGATCCAGCGGATTGACTCCTCTGCGCACCCGCTCCACATGAACGTCCGGCGGACAGTCCCGATAGCCGTGGAAGAAGGTTGACAGCGTTCCTCTGCCTCTTGTGAGCGAACCGAGCCTCGCGGGGAAATCCAGCGTGGTCGCCACCGGCAGCAGGCCTTCGATCTCCATACGCTCCTGACGGACCACCGGCGCGTCGAATTCGCCCCGCATGACAACCAGCTCGCCGAGCAGCTTGCCGCCGTATTCCTCCGGTATGGACAAGCGGAACTTCAGCATCGGCTCCAGCAGCTTCGTACCGACATTGGCCAGCCCATTCATAATTCCCATCGGCGTGGCAATGACAAAATCAAGCGGATGCGTATGCCAGACATGATGCTCCCCTTCCAGCAGAGTCACGCGAAGATCCGTTACTTCCCAGCCGAGCATGCCTTGGGAGAGCGCCTCCGGCACGCGCCGCGCCACTTCATTCTGGTAGCTGTCCAGCAGCTGCTCCCCCCTTACCAGGGAGGAATACGCAAGACCGCTGCCCCGCTCCGCTGGCTCAATAAGAAATCGCAGAATCGCCCAGCAGGGCTTTGGGGACAAATAGGCGATGAACCCTTCCCCTGCAGCTGCGGGAGTTTCCTTATAAATAACGGAGGGAGCTCCGAAGGTCACATCGAGCCCGAAGCGGCTTTGCATCAGATGCGTCAGCACCTCCATCTGAATAGGCCCCATGACCTTCAGGTGCAGCTCGCGCTCATCCTGCAGCCACTGGAGATCCAGCAGCGGGTCCTCATCCGCCAGCTCACCGAATGCGGCCACGATGGCGGGATATTCCGCCTCGTTGCGCCACTGCACCTGCACAGTGAGCAGCGGGACGGCAAGCCGCTTCTCTCCCGGCACGCGGTCCGGCGATCCCAGAATATCTCCGATCCGGGCCCGGTTTAGGCCGTATACCGCCGCAATATCGCCGGCCTTCAGCAGGCCGATATCCTCTGTTTTCTGTCCGTGCACCCGGCGGATTTGCGTCACTTTATCCTGGATATCGCGGGTAAAGTTGGACAGCGTGTCGCGATTGCGGATGGTACCGTCATAAAGTCTGACATACGCAATCTTGCCCATCGCCGGGTCCTTCTCCATTTTGAACACAACACCGGACACAGGAGCATCCTCGGAACCTTCCGGGGGCGGCAGAAACCGAACCACCGCATCCATCAGCTCCTTCACGCCGATTCCCCTGTTCGACGCCCCGAACAAGACAGGAAACAGCTCCGAACGGCGAATCCCTTCCTCCAGGACTGGCAGCAGCCTGGCAGCAGGCAGATCGCCGTCCTCCAGATAGCTGAACGTCAGCTCCTCATCCTGTTCCACAATCGCCTCCACCATCATATCCCGATAGGGCGATATCCAATCGGCCTGAACAGATCCGTCCTCTGCCAGCAAATCCAGTGAACCTGCAAAATCCCCTTCCGCACCCTCCGGCGCCTGAACGGGAACAACGCCATGTGAGAGCAATCTGCCGATCTGCTTCAATACAGCCAGAGCATCAGCCCCGACACGGTCCATTTTGTTTATATAGATCAAGGTTGGAATCGACAGCTCGCGGAGTGCCTGCCAGATCACCTCGGTCTGGGCCTGAACGCCTTCAACCGCCGAAATTATAAGCACGGCTCCATCCATGACGCGCAGGGAGCGCTCCACCTCGGAGAGAAAATCGACATGTCCTGGCGTATCCACCAGATTGACCGGCGTCTCATTCCACATCATGCGGGTTACCGCCGCTCTTACCGATATGCCCCGCTCCCGCTCAACGTCGAGCCAATCCGTCTGGGAGGTTCCCGAATCGACGCTGCCCAGCGAGCGCATATGTCCGCTCAGAAACAGCATTTGTTCCGTTGTTGTTGTTTTCCCCGCATCAACATGGGCGAATATGCCAACATTCCGCATGGCTTGCTGCTGGTGCCCCATTCTTCTCGCTCATCCCCTTATAACTGCTGCTCCTATTATAGCGCAAGTTGCAAAGAAGAAGCGAGAAGCGGCGCAGCGGACAAACAGTGCCGGCTGCGCCGCTTCCCGGCGTCTGAAACAGGCCTTCTCCAGGCAAAACATCAGCGGATTCTGCGCCTCAGCCTTGCTGCGGCATCTCCTTCGGAATAACGATTTCAGCGCGTTTCCTGCTGTCCCAATTCACCAGAAAAATTCCTAAGCATATGAACGCTCCCCCCATTCCGACATACCACTGCACCCTTTCGTCCAGCATCATCCAGCTGAAGATTACGCCAAAGAGCGGCACAAGAAAAAGAAAGGCGCTCGTCTTGGCAGGATCGCCGCTGCGCAGCAGATAGAACCATACCGAGAACTGAATAATCGAGCACAGGATCGCCAGTATCATTAGTACGGTGACAGAGGTGCTGTTAATGATGAAATAAGGATGACCCGTAATGACACTGAGCAGGAGAAGTATGACTCCGCCGGCAAGCATTTGATAGGCGGCAAGCACTGTCATATCGAACGCCGGCCCCCACCGTTTGATGAGCAGGGTCGATACGGCAAAAAAGACGGCTCCCGCAAAGCTGATCAGAGTACCGGGCTGAAGGCCGATATGAAAGCCGAAAGTAAAGGCAACGCCGACGAAGCCAACCGCTACTCCCAGCCATTGGCGGCCGCGGTAGACGGCCCCGGTGAACAGGGTGCCGAGTACGATAACAAGCAGCGGATTAGTACAGGTTATGATGGAGGATTCACCGGATGTGATCCAGTGCATGCTGTAGGATGCGCAGCCCATAACTCCCGCAGATTGAAAAAGTCCGAGTACTGCGGCTTTCCACCATTGGCTGCCCCGGGGGCGGGGCCTTCGGGCAACGATAACCGCCAGCAGGCTCCCGGCAATGATGAAGCGGGCCCCCATGAGGAAGAACGGGGGCGCATAAGTAAGTCCGATTTTACTGATTGGAAATGCCAGCCCCATTAATATTGTTGTCAGCAGCACCAGGCTAATATAGAGATATTTATTCATAGGACAGCTCTCCCTTTAATCTATGATGAGAATGTTTATATTGTAGGGGAGGCATGGTTTCATGTAAAATGATTATATAAGATATTAATTATCATTATTAGAGATACCAGAAATGTACATGTGTTAATACTTCAAATAGATGGAGGCGTGGATTCATGGAGAGTTCCGATTTGCGCGTATTTCAAATGGTTGCCCGGGAAGGGTCGATTACGAAAGCGGCCGCCCGGCTTGGCTACGTTCAATCGAATGTCACCGCACGCGTCCAGCAGCTGGAATCCGAGCTTGGCACCGTGCTGTTTTTCCGTCACAACAGGGGGATGAGCCTTACATCCGGCGGCAGAACGCTGCTTGGCTATGCAGACAGGGTCGTCGGCCTCCTGGATGAGGCCGCCATGGTCTTCTCCTCTTCCGATGAGCCGAACGGTCCGCTTATGATCGGATCAACCCAGACAGCAGCGGCAGTCCGGATGCCCGCGCTGCTTGCTTCTTATTACAGCCATTACCCCAAAGTTCTCTTGTCGCTCACAACCGGAAATTCGCAGTTTCTGATGGACAAAGTACTCCATTATGAGCTGGACGGAGCCTTCATCGGCTGCCCGTGCGATCATCCCGAGCTCCAGGGCGCTCCCGCCTTCACCGAGGAGCTAGTTATCGTATCCGCTGCTGCGGTGCCCGACCTGTCAGAGGCGGCGAAGAAGCCCATACTTGTATTCAGCACGGGCTGCTCCTACAGGGATGTATTGGAGCAGTGGATGCGGACAAGCGGTCTTCATCGGTCCGTTATTATGGAATTCGGCACGCTTGAGGCGATTATTGGCGGCGTCTCCGCCGGACTCGGCATATCCCTGATGCCGCGGAGCGTCGTTCAGAAGCATGAGGCGGAAGGCACCGTCCGCATACATGAATTTCCGGTCTCCCTGCGCCAATCCGAAACAACCTTCATCACACGCAGGGACTCCTTTATCAGCAGCGCACTGCGGGCTTTCATCGACAGGCTTCCCGCCGCTCAAGAAATATAAAATTTGCCTTGACCCTTCTCCGATATTTCTGAGATGTAGAAACTTGCTGCGCTGCCGATGAACGGCAGCGCAGTTTCTCCTATTGCCCGAAATATTTTTTCGCAAGAATGGCAAAAAACTCAAACCGTTTGTCTCTGCCGTTCGTTAGCTTCTTATGAAAGTGATAATAAGAGGAGGCATTCTAATGGGGAAAGCCAGGTTTGGGTCATTATTTATTGTATTATCATTATTTGCAGCACTGCTGCTGCCTGCACTCGGCGCTTCAGCCGCCGAAGCGGCCGGAGGCGCAGCCTCTGATGCGGACACAGCCGCACAGCTGGGTCTGCTGCTTGGCGATGGAGATGGCGTGAGCGCAGCTTATTTGGGCAAAACATCGACACGTCTGCAAGCCGCAATTATTTCGCTCCGTCTGCAAGGAAAGCTGGAAGAAGCCCTTTCCTACACCGGCACGAGCAGCTTTACCGATGCGAACCTGGTGGGCAAAGCCAATAAGCCCGTACTGGCGTATCTGAAAAATCATCCCGAGCTGGGCTGGTCCGGCACAGGGGGAGGCTTGTTTGATCCTTCAGCCATCATCAGCTCCCAGCAGCTGTACAAGGTACTGCTTGAAGTGATGGGTTATCCATCCGGGACTGACTATACTTATGCCGAAACCGAAACATTCGCCAAGTCCAAGGGACTCCAGCAAATTGCCGGCATGGCTTCGCTCACGAATGCACATATCGCAACAGCGCTCGTTGAAGCTTTGGGTGCGCCTACCGCACATGGCCACTCCTTATTCGATATGCTGAAAGAGGCTGGCGTTCTCCCGGCATCCGCGACGCTTCCGCAGGGCACGCAAATCGGTCTTGGGCAGAATGACAAACTGGGTGCGTATCTCACCGACAAAGCAGGCATGACGCTGTATTTCTTCACCAAGGATGCCGAGAACGTCAACTCCTGCCAGGGCGATTGCCTGAAGTCGTGGCCCATTTACTATGCGGACCAGCTGCAGGTTCCCGCTTCGCTGAACGCAGCTGATTTCACTACGCTCACACGTGAGGACGGCACCAAACAAACCGCTTACAAAGGCTGGCCGCTCTATTATTTTGCCAAAGATGCAGCCCCGGGCGACGTGCTTGGCGAAGGCGTCGGCGGCGTATGGTTCACGGCCAAAGCGGACTACTCGGTTATGCTCGGCACCTCCTCCGCGCTCGGTAATTACCTGACGGACGATCAAGGCCGCACCCTGTATTATTTTGATAAGGATACGAAAGGAAAAAGCGCCTGCGAAGGAACCTGCCTGGCCAATTGGCCGGCTTACAACGCTTCCGGAAAAAGCGCTCCTACCGGCGTCTCGAGTGCCGATCTTGGCATAATAACCCGTACGGACGGCAGCAAGCAGTCCACTTACAAGGGCTATCCGCTCTATTATTTCATTCAGGATAAGGCTCATGGCGATACCAAGGGGCAGAATGTCAGCGATGTATGGTTCGTGATTGACCCGGCCAAATTCGCGGGAACAACGACGTCCGATACGACTCCGGCATCTCAAGCCAAAACCTATCATGTCGATATCAAGGAGTATTCATTCGGCACCGGGCCGCTTACCGTGGAAGCCGGCTCCACCATCATCTTCACCAACTTCGACGACATGAAGCATAACGCGGTTGCCGTTGACGGCAGCTTTGCCACGCCTTTGCTTGCCAAAGGAGACACCTACACGATTAAACTGGATAAACCGGGAACCTATGATTACTTCTGTGAGCCGCATAAAGCATTCATGACCGGCCAGATCATCGTGAAATGAGTGGACAGCCAATGAGAATTCTTCATTTTCGAACGACCTTGTCCCTCTGCGCGCTGCTGTGCATCCTGCTGCTGGCTGCATGCAGCAGCGGAAACGGGAATGGTGAACCTGCAGAGAACCATTCCAATATGACAGCTGACGAGATGGCAGGCGGGATGAACGGCGAAATGGCAGGCGGCACGGGAAATGCGGCAGGGAATGCGGCAGTGTCAACGAATCAGAACGACTCTGCGCAGCCTGCCGATACTTCCGGCGGACAGGCGGACGCGGGGGCAGGCAGCCCGGGCAGCAGCGGCTCCGCTGTCCAAGGTCAGCCTGCTGCCGACGATGACAATGCTCCGGCGGAAGGCGATAACAGCCCGAAGAATACGGCTCAGGGTGATTCCGCAAGCGGGGATGCCGAATCGCAGCAGGCGGTCAAAGGCAGCGATGCCGTCAGCCCTGAGACAACGAAACCGGATCCGGCAAAAACGGAATCCCCGAAACAGGAGTCCGTAAAGCCGGAGACACCGAAAGCCGATTCCCCCAAACCGGAGACGCCAAAAGCGGAGTCACCGAAACAGGAGGACGCGTCGGCCGGGAACAAAGCCGCCAAGCCGGAAGAGAACAAACCGGCTGCACCAACCAAAGCCGACACGGAAAGCGCAGGCAGTCCTGCAAGCGCGGATGACAAGGCCGGGACTGTTCATGTAGTGGAAATCGTAAACTTCGCTTTTACTCCAAGCAAGCTGGAGATCAAAGCCGGAGACATCGTCAAGTTCGTCAACAGGGATGAAATCCGGCACAGTGCAGTAGCCGATGACGATTCCTTTGATACCGATCTGCTGGGTCAGGATGAAGGCAAAGAGGTTACTTTCGACGAGAAAGGTGAATTTTCTTATTACTGCTCGCCACATCCGGCCATGAAGGGTACAATCGTTGTAACGGAGTAGCAGCTTGCTTTTAACCTGTAACGCATTGATAGCGATAAGGTCCAGAGAGAAGAAACGCGCTCGCCGCTTTTTAAAGGCGCAGCCGTTTCTTCTTACATTTGTCGGCTTCAACATTATTCCTTGTCCCGGAGGACTTCCGTAATGCAGAATCTTTCCGATTACGAACTGATGCTGCTGATCAAGCACAAACGGCATTCGGCGCTTTCTGTCCTGTATGACCGCTATTCGGCATTGATCTATTCCTTTGCCTGGAAAGCCCTGCGGGATGAGCCGGCGGCCAGGGATATTGTCCAATCCGTCTTTATGCGGCTGTGGACCACCGAATCGGAATATGATCCGGACAAAGGCCGCTTTACCAGCTGGCTGCTCACCATAACGCGCAACATTACGACGGATTGGCTGCGCCGAAAGCGCCGGGAGGATGCGGGACTTGCCTCTTTTCTGCCGGAGGAGCTGGAGCAAATTCCCGATACCTATACAGCTTCGCCTGAAGACCGCGTGGAGCGGGAATCGTTGAAAGAGGAGATACGCGATGCCTACTGCCACTTGTCCAAGCAGCAAATTATGCTGCTGGAGCATTTCTACTGGCAGGGCTACAGCTTGAACGAGCTGGCTCTTCTTTACAATCAGCCGCTAGGCACGGTCAAAAACAGGCTTCATCAGACGTTAAAAATATTACGCAGACATCTGCTTGCGGGAAGGGAGGGAATATGATGCGGGATGAGCGGCCGCCGCAGCATTGCGATTTATGTCTGGACTATATCTCCGGCCTGCTGTCCGGCGATGAGAAATCAGCCTTCGAGCGTCATCTTCCCGACTGCGAAGCCTGTCAGATCGAGCTTGAAGAACTACGATTCGTATGGGAGGCGCTTCCTGCCGATATGGAGCATATGGAACCACCCGAAGATTTAAAGCAGCAGGTCATGGATGCCGCAAGGGCGGCGGATATGCAGGAGCAGCGTTCCACTCCCGGAAGACGGGTAAGAAGCAGACGGCCCTTCTATACGATTGCTGCTTCTGCACTGGCTGCCCTTGTCATTATCGGCACGATCTGGAATGTGCAGCTGTATCGTGACAGAACGGGGGCGATTCCCTCTATCGAGCAAGCCTTGTCGGTTTCTGCCTCTCAAATCAAGCAGATCATACCGCTGCAGCCAACCGCAGAAGCTGCCGATTCGTTCGGGGTTGCTTGCATCGTGGATAACGGAAAGACCAGGCAGTTTGTTGTCTATGTATTCGGCGCGCCGCAAACGGACAGAAAGGAAGCGTACCAGGTATGGCTGGTTAAGGACGGGCAGCGCCGCAGCGCAGGGACATTCCGGGTTGCCGACCAGGGAATGGGCGTACTCTCCATGCCCATTGCATCCAATACCCTCGCATTCGATACGATTGGCATTACGCTGGAGCCCGATGACCGCGGCGACGAGCCGCGCGGCGTCAAAATATTCGGTTCGGCATAATTTCATGCCAGCCATTCTAATCAGCCAAGGAGGCATCCGGTTAAGGGATAACCTCCTTGGCTGATTCTATTTTTGCCTCGTGAAGCTCTCCCTGCCGCTGTCATCCCTATTGCCGTATTGTTCGGGAATCATTGGAGCGCCGCCATCCGCGGTCTTCCATTCCTGGGGCAGCAGACGCTGGTACCGGGGTTGAAAATAACGGTCATCAATCAACAGCAGCGTGCCTCTGTCCTGCTCCGACCGGATCAAGCGTCCCCCGGCCTGCAGAACCTTGTTCATACCCGGAAAGACATAGGCATACTCGAAGCCGTCCTTGCCCTGCCCATCAAAATAATCCTTGATAATATTGCGCTCCAGGCCCACCTGCGGAAGCCCGACCCCCACCACTACAACCCCCGTCAGCCGGTCGCCTACCAGATCGATGCCTTCAGAGAACATACCGCCCATGACCGCAAAAGCAATAAGGGATTCCGGGTTATCCGCATCGAAGGCCGCAAGAAAGGCTTCCCGTTCATTCTCCGTCATGCCGGCTCCCTGTATCATCGTTGTCGATGTAAACTGCGTCGTGAACAGCTCATAAATATCATTCATGTAAGCGTAAGACGGGAAGAAAACGAGATAATTGCCTGTCCGTTTGGCCGTAAGCTTACCGATCAGCACCGCAATGGATTCCCTCGTATGCCCGCGGTCCCGGTAACGGGTCGACAGCGGCTCCATATACACCTCAAGCTGCTCGCTGGAGAAGGGAGAGGGCACAACGACGGAATAATCCGTTTCCGCATCGCCGCCGAGCATGTCGATATAATAACTGAGCGGCGACAGCGTGGCGGAGAAGAGAATATGGGAGCGGAAGCCCTTCCCATTCTGTTTCAACAGATAGGACGGGTCCAGGCAAAACAGCTTGATTTGCACTTCATTGCGCACGCTTTCCACATAAGTCACATATCGTTCATCATACAGCTTGCCAATGTCGATAAAGCCTTGTGCCGCATAATAAAGATCCAGCAGCTGCCCCGCTTCGCGGCCGCCTGCTGCAAGCAGCTCACTCTGCGCATGCTCCACAAAAATCTCCAGCAGCTCCAGCAGCTGTCCCGGCAGCTCCGGTTTCACTTCTACCCCGCTGTCGCCGACCTCTTTACGAAGCGCGATAAAAAAATCATTGACCGCTTTGGCAGCACGCTGAAGCTCGGCATGCCTGCCTTTATATTCCCGCTGAATCGCCAGAAAATCCGACTTTCTCAACTCGCTGGAGTACATCTCGCGGGCCCGGTCCACCAGATTATGCGCTTCGTCGATGAGCAGGACGGTCGAACGTTTATGTTCTTCCATCAATCGCTTCAGCTGAACGCGCGGATCGAATACATAATTATAATCGCAGATGACGGCATCTGCCGCGTAAGCCGCATCCAGCGAGAACTCGAACGGGCACACCGTATGCTTGCGGGCGTACTGTTCAATCGTACTGCGCGTCAGCAGCGTCTCATGGGAGAGCATATCGATCATCGCCTCGTTCACCCGGTCGTAATATCCGTCCGCATACGGACAATGCTCCCTGGTGCAGTTCATTTCCTCCTGGAAGCAGACCTTATCCTTGGCGGTAAGCGTCACCACATGCATATGGAGCCCTCTGGCTTCCAGCATGGCATAAGCCTCTTCCGCCGCAGTACGGGTAATCGTCTTGGCAGTCAGATACATCATCCGCTGCAGCAGCCCTTCCCCGATCGCTTTCACAGCAGGAAATATCGTGGAGATCGTCTTCCCGATCCCCGTTGGCGCTTTGGCAAACAGCTTCCGCCCATCCGCAATGCTCTGATAGACCGATCCCGCAAGCTTTCGCTGCCCCGCCCGGTACATCGGAAACGGAAATTGCAGCGCTTTAATGCTGGCATCCCGCAGCCCGCTATGCCTCCGCTTCTGCTCAGCAAAGGGATAATAGCCCTGCACCAGCTCAAGCATGAACAGCTCAAGCTCCTGAAAAGACAGCTCCGCCGCAAAACGCTTCTGCTCTTCCGAAGCTATCTGCACATAGGTAAGCTGAACCCCGATGCTGCCCAGCTCCTGTTCCTTCGCAACCATATAGGCGTAGCATTTGGCCTGTGCCCAGTGAACGGGATAAGACTGCTCATCAATAGAGGCCAGATCCCCCGCAGTCGACTTGATCTCGTCGATTGTAAGTCCATGGCTGCCGGCAACCGTATCCGCAGTTCCGGCAAGCAGCCCATCGCATCTTCCGTCAATGACAAACAGGAGATCCCTATAGGCGATCTCCGTTGATAGATAGACTTCCTTCCGGTCAAGCTCCCCATACTGCTTCTGGACCTTCTGATGGGCCTTCGTCCCATCCGTAAGCGAGCTGACCGAACGAAAACCGGACTCAATACTTCCGCTGCGAAATACATACTCTACGAGTGATCTGACCGATAGTTGGACGATGTCCGTCATAGCGACTCCTCATTGTCCGTCATAGGAACATTTGTTCTTTCATCTTAACATGAACAACGGATCATGCGCTACTTGCGAAGCTTCGATAAGCTTATATGCGCAATAAAAAAACCGCCCCGCAGTGCTCAGGGGCGGTTCTTATATTTGTACACCCTTTTTCAAGGCTTTGAGATCGCCATTCGAATTGTTCAGCGCCGGCAGCATTCTCATGCTTTTTACCATAGGGGTATGACAGACATGACAGGTCGGTACATACTCGAAAGCGAAATTATCACGCATCCAGCTTTTGCAATCGTCTTTCGGGCAGGACCAGATGACTGTATTTTCTTCAGGGATATCCTCTAACGGTTTTTTCCTGTTGTACAAGATGATTCCCTCCTTTGATAGAAAAAAACCGCCCTCAACTCATGTTAAGGGCAGTCTTTACCTTGCAGCTTGTTAAGACTACAGTTTTACAACGTTTTCGGCTTGTGGTCCACGGTTGCCTTGAACAACGTTGAACTCAACGCGTTGGCCTTCGTCAAGGGATTTGAAACCGTCGCCAACGATTGCACTAAAGTGTACGAATACGTCGTTGCCGCCTTCAACCTCGATGAAACCAAAGCCTTTTTCTGCATTAAACCATTTAACTGTTCCTGTTTGCATAGGTAAAACCTCCAAAAATAAATTAACATGTACCTTTTTATTCAGAGAAGCAAATAAAAAATTCACACATTGAAAAAGGAATCATTCTCACAAATGCCAACCCTTTTCAATGAGTGAATGCAGGTTCTTTGTTTACGAGTAACCTTATAATAGCACAGCCATTTCTATAAAGCAAATGTTTAGACACATTATTGCCCAATTTATTTTTCCAATCATGTTGAATCAAGGAAAAGCCGCCATTTTCTCTCCCTGACCGGAAATAAAAAACCGCTTCTCCGCGGCGGAGAAACGGTCACCTGCTGCGCATCATGACAATCTCCCGTTCCATTACGTATCATTCAGTTGAGCCGATGGCTGCCAGAATTTCTTCCGTCGGGCGGTTGCCTTTCCTGGCATAAATGATCCTGCCGGACTTCCCGATCACATACACAACGCGCTGCTGCGGCTGTCCGATGATCCCGAGAATCCCTTTCTTGACGTCATAGCTGTCCTTGATGCGGCTGTCCGTGTCCGTAACCAGCGGAAAATCATAATTATTCTTCATCGCAAAACGCTTGTGATGCTCCAGCGATCCAGGATTAACCCCCAGAACGAGCGCATTGGCAGCTTCGTACTGTTTGCTGGAATCGCGGACAGCGCACAGCTGCTTGGTGCATAACGGGGTTTCGTCCTGCGGATAAAAAATCAGTACGATCGGCTGTTTGCCCAAATGGTTTTGCAAAGCTACCTTTCCTTTCGTGCTCTCCGCTTCAAATACAGGCGCCTGATCTCCAACTTGCAGCATTGTGAACTCCCCCCGTGTTGTATAGCCTTTCTTCGCCTGGCTTGATGGTTTCCGCCTGTCCGTCTATCAGCTTGTGCCGGACTGCGGCATAGCTGCATTAATCTGCGCCATCAATTTCTTGATCTGGCCGTTCAGCGCCGTCAATTCCTCCAGGGGCAAATTGCTGGAAGCAAACAGCGATTGCGGTATACACACCGCCCGCTCCTTCAGGGCAAGCCCATTCTCGGTAATCCGCACAATAACAATCCGTTCATCCTCCGTCGAACGTTTTCGCTCCACCAGATTCGCAGCTTCCATGCGCTTGAGCATCGGCGTCAGCGTTCCCGAATCAAGATCAAGCGTCTCGCTGAGCTCCTTCACGGTGCTTTGGCTGCGTTCCCACAGTACAAGCAGGACCAGATACTGCGGATACGTCAGTCCAAGCTCGTCAAGCAGCGGGCGGTACATCCGGGAAATCGCTCTGGAGGCAGCGTATAGGGAGAAGCATAGTTGATTGTCCAGCTTCAAATATTCATGTTCATTTTGGCTCATCATTTTACTTTGCCCTCTCTAGTTGTCAAATTCATTTGTGCACAATTAAATTTGATAGACTTATCATAGCTCAATCTGGAGCGGAATGTCAACTTCGCAGCATGCACCCATCCTGAACTGCTGTCCGGCCGCTGTCAGCGGCTGCTGCTTGTCCGGAATTCCTCCGGTGTAACGCCAACCGCCTTCAGGAAAGCCCGGTAAAACTGGCTGGTGCTGGAGAAGCCAAGCTTTACGCTCATCTGGGTTATGGTGCAGCCCCCTTGGCGAAGCTGCTTCTTGGCCTCCTCCATTCTCAGCCCCAGGACATACTGGTACGGAGTTTTATGGGTATAGGCCTTGAATGTCCTTATAAAATGAAACCGGCTCTGGAGCGCGATGGCCGCCAATGTGTCGATATTGATTCGATCCGTATAGCTCGCGTGTATATAATCCAGCACTCTGGTCATATGCCTGTCTGAAGAGGTCAGCCCATCCCCCGGCGCGCTGAAGGGTACCGGGTTCCCTCCATTAATGGCATGACTGCCCTTCAAGCTGTAATACAGGAAGGAGAGCACCCGCGATTCCGTCTCGTCCACAGCGAGCGGATCGGCCGGATCGCCCCTGAACAGCTCCGATGACCAGCTCTGGAACTGCTTCATAATAAGAGAAGGATCGAATGTCTGCTGCATGGCAAAATCAACCTCCGGCTCGCGGAAGAAATCACTGGGCCGGTCGTTGCGTATTTGAATGACGATCACGCTGGAATCCTCCCCGATGCGGAAGCTGTGTTCCTGCGCGGAGTACTGGAGCAGGCCATGGCCGTCCCTGATACCGTAATCCTTGTTCTCCTGTGTGAGGTAGCAGATTCCCTTGGTTGGAATCGTCAGCTGGAGCCGGTCCTCATGGACATGCGGCAGATTGGAAAAAGCCTCTTCTATCCGCCACAGCGCAAGCTGCGGCGTTTCAATTATGATTTTCATCTGTCTTCACCTGTGCTTATTATAGCAATTATTGCTCCCGCGAATAGCACTTTTCGCGGCGACTTCCGCCGCTTCCCTCCTGTAAAATAAGGAAATTAAAAAGGGGGATGATAACCAATGCCGCAATTGAAAGGACAAACAGTATCGCAAGCCGTTTCCCTGAACAAGCCCAATCGCACAGCCTTCTACATCCTGCTCGGCGTCAGCCTTGCCCATCTGCTTAACGACGCCATGCAATCTGTCGTCTCGGCCGTATTTCCCCTGTTTCAGAAATCCATGCAGTTAAGCTTCGCCCAGATCGGCTGGGTTGCGTTCTGCTTAAGCATCACGGCATCGATTTTGCAGCCTCTGATCGGTTATTATACAGATAAGAAGCCTATGCCTGTCCTGCTGCCCGCCGGCATGGCGTTCACGCTGCTCGGCATGATCGGGCTGGCCTTTTCTACTGAGCTGTGGATGCTTCTGGCTTCTTCGGCGCTGATTGGCGTCGGCTCCTCCGTGCTGCATCCGGAGTCCTCCAGAGTTGCCCATATGGCGGCAGGCCAGGGCAAAGGGCTCGCGCAGTCGATCTTCCAGGTCGGCGGCAATACCGGACAGGCTCTGGCGCCTTTGATGGTCGCTTTTGTCATAACGCCTCAGGGACAGCTCGGCTTCCTCTGGTTTACCGCTCTCGCCGTAATCGGTATTGCCGTGCAGCTTGCGGTCAGCAGATGGTACGGCAGGCAGTCCCGGTCCGTCAAGACTGCGGCTCCCAGGACGGCTGCCCCAAATACACAGCAGCTCGGCAGAAGAACGGTTAACTTCGCCATTGGCATCCTTATCCTGCTGCTATTCTCCAAGTTTGTTTATATTGCCAGCATGACGGGCTATTATGCTTTTTATTTCATGAACCGCTATCAGCTCCCCTTGGAGCAGGCCCAAATATGCTTGTTTGCCCTGCAGTTCGCTGGCATGATCGGCACGCTGCTCGGCGGACCCTTGGCTGACCGCTTCGGCAGGCAGCGGATGATCTGGTTCTCCATTGCCGGCACAGCGCCCTTCTCCATGCTGCTTCCCTATGCCGACGCCTTCTGGTCCGTTGTACTCTGCCTGTTTATCGGCGCCATCCTGATGTCCGGCTTCTCGGTTATCATCGTCTATGCGCAGGAGCTGCTTCCCGGCAAGGTCGGGACGGTATCCGGCTTGTTCTTCGGGCTCGCCTTCGGACTCGGCGGTCTTGGCTCGATTGTGCTGGGCTGGCTGATGGATGTGACCAGCGTTTCACTTGTCATTCATCTATGCGCCTATCTGCCTCTGCTCGGTGTATGTGCATTCCTTCTGCCCAAGGACCGTCGGATTTAAAAACTTTGCAATGGAAATGAGGACCTTCATAATATGGAAACGATTATTGATATGCAGGGAGTAAGCTGGCAGAGAGAGGACCGGCTTTTGCTGAATGAGGTCAGCTGGAGGGTATTGCCCCGGCAGCACTGGGCGCTGCTTGGCCTCAACGGATCAGGCAAGACGACGCTGCTGAACATGATTAACGGCTATCTCTGGCCGACAAAAGGCAGCATCAAGGTGCTTGGCCGCACGCTCGGCGAAACGGATGTCCGCCATTTGCGCCAGTCGATCGGCTGGGTCAGCTCTTCCCTTCAGGATAAGCTGTACGGCACCGATTCCGGGGAGCGTATTGTGCTAAGCGGCAAGTACGCCACGATCGGGCTGTATGACCGTCCCTCTGAGGAAGATATCAGCTACGCCTACGCCTGCATGGAGGCCTTGCAGTGCACGAAGCTGTGGAGCCGTGAATACCGCACCTGCTCGCAGGGAGAGAAGCAGAAGCTGCTTATCGCCCGCGCCTTGATGGCGAATCCGCAGCTGCTTATCCTTGACGAGCCCTGCAATGGGCTGGACTTATTTTCCCGCGAAAGCCTGCTATCGGCGATTACAGCCCTGGCGTCCCGTACGGACACGCCGACCTTGATCTATGTCACTCACCATACCGAGGAAATTTTGCCTCTCTTCAGCCATATACTGCTGCTGCGGCGCGGGCAGGTCGTTCAAGCCGGCGAGAGGGAGTCGGTCATGAATGCTGATATTCTCAGCGCCTTCTTCGAGAATCGCGTTACCGTGGAAAACCATGATAATCGGATTTATCTCCGCCCTCATTCTTAGGGCAGCTGGCGCCGCCGGGCGGCGGAACTGTGCATAACTCTTTCCGTCACCCAGCGGACCGCTATTGCCAGAGCAAAATAAATAGGAAACGAATAGATATGCTTCCAAAGATGCGGTTCATAGATGCCCAGCCATTCCATAATCGGTTCAAATACAAAAGCGAACACCGCAGACAGAATCAGGTGGACGATCATGAACGGCTTCCAGCTTCTGAAATATTGATAGGTGAGCATGTGGATGACAGGCAGCATGCTATAATCGACGGAAATCAGCCGCGGAGATATACGAAGCAGCTGATAGGGGTATGACCAGTACATATTCATCGAGCCGATATCATCCAGACAATCGACCACAATAATCGTAATCAAACCCAGAATAACAATTTGCGTTAACCGCGAACGGTCGACCAGCTTCCACCAGATCACCCATGGTATGATCAGCGCAGCCAGCAAAAACCACCACTGCGGCGTAAATAAGTCGTGATGCAGCCAGTACCCGTTCCTGAGTTCCTTCCATTCCTCGCTTATTTCCTTTATGTCCTCAAAGGTAGGACTTTCCTTAACCGCCATCTTCAATCACCCTTTTTACGATGCAATGAATGCGTCCGATCCCTTTCAGTGCCTTTTGCTGCCGTTTCCCGCCTCATGCAGTCGGCTCCTCCTTGTTGAAGACGGTGATGCCAAGAGCCAATTGGTTCCACAGCAGATCCTTTACCTTCTCTGTCTGATACTCCTTGCATTTGACCATGACGAAAACATCGATCCGATTATCGCTCTTGTAGGTCTTCTTCTTGCCTTTATTGGTATGCCAGTAATCCACGACGAATCCGATGAGAATTCCGGCTACAAGTCCGATTAATGCCCACAGTACAGGTCCCCATTTCAGTAAAAAACCGTATATGCCCCCCAGCAGCATCAGAACCGCTCCGATAATGGCCGATAAGTCCACAAAGCTCTTCCCGTCTGTATAATGAATGGTATCCAGGGTGTGATTGGGTTCTGTTCTTTTATCAAGAGGCAGAACCAGGATGGACTGTTTCGAAACGCCGATTTTCTGGATTTCCGCAATCGCAAGCTCGAGCCTTCCGGAATGTTCAAACGAGGCGACGACATACATGATTGATCTCTCACTCCATTCCTTCAAATTGGCATGTCATACAGCTGGTCCTGATAGTCCTGCTTGAAATAGGCGGCCTGCTCCTTCTTGAACAAGCGGTTGTACTCCACGGTAATCACGTAGGCATCGTAAGCCACAAAGGTATAAAGAGAAGGAAGATTAAGAAACCATTGAATGTTCAAATCCGCTTTGGCAGCAGCAAAGTGAAATTCCATGCTGTCATGGATGGCGGGAAGAATGCCGGAGAGGTAAACTACGCCCATGAACCAGCCGATGAAGATGCAGGCTGATGGAAGGGAGTTGAGATAGATATGCCCGAGACCGGGAGCCAGGATGGACCACAGGAGCGACATCAGTGGCTTTCTCTTTACCAGATTGTTCCTCTCGAGAAAGGATATATTATCTGATAAGACGTTGAAGCCTTCCGCGCTGCTCAGCGCATAATCATGATTGTACTGGACCGTTTTCTTGTAGACGTCCCATATAGAGAAGAGATACGCCGTTATGTAAAACAAAAACCACTCCGTATCCAATGCCTGGACAGCCAGCTCAAATTGACCGGTAATGGAGTAGAAAATAGCCATATTAATTCCTGACGCATAATTCACGACGGATTCCCAGAGAATCAAAATAAATGCAGTGATATTCTTGCTCAGCATCATATGGCCCAGTCCGGGATAAGCAGCAGACCACCAGGCGACGACCCAGGGATTCCGGACATGCATAAGGTTAATATTATAGGAACTGATATAGGCGGAAACGTACCGTTGGGACGACTTGACGCCATTGTTTTTGGAGGGCATGATCGGTGGACTCCTGTTGGTTGTATTGGAATAAGGTTATCTTTGCCACATCCCGTGCAAATATTCCGGATCAGCCAAAATCCCGCTCTCGCGGATTCACGCAAGGCGGGATATGCAGAGTGACTTGTTATCCAAAAAAAAAGAAGCGTCCTGTGCCTGCCAGGACCGCTTCTTCCATATTAGAAAGACAAAGATGTACAAGATGTCCTAATGCTCGTCCAGCTCTTCTTCCTCCGGTTCATTGCCGACCCCATTGAGCAGGTCTGTGCCGTGGAATTCCTCCTGCGGCGCAGCCGGGTCAACAGGAGTGCTGTCGACATCGGCTTCCGCCTCGGCAACTCTATCTTCATCCGCCTTCAGGACCGCATCGTAGGGATAAACCTCCAGCAGCTCGTCCACATCGCCCTGAACCTCATCCTCCGGAATCTCATCGGCAAACAAGCCGGCATGCTTATCAATATCACGCTGTGTGACCAAATCTTTATCTTCGCTGAGTTTCTTATCCATTCGGGCGGCCTCCTTGATGATTTATAGGCTATCGGGTATATATTACCCCGATTGTCCGGATCCGGAACGCCGGTCAAGAATTTTCTTGCCTCGCTGGTTACAAATCCGTTAGCTGTAAGCCCGTAAACACTGCCCAGCGCGCCGGAGTCTCCCCGCCGCCATGCGAACACAGACCGGGCTTGAACGCTCCCGCTTCAAGCCCGGCATACCGCCCCATCTCCGTCCAGATGCCGTCTTCGCTCTCCAGAAAACGCGCCGCCGCCTCATTCCCGCTCCAGTCCAGCTGAAGCCGGATTGTTCTGGCATCCGTTGCCATCTTGACGAGGCTGAGAACCCGGGTTGCCCCTTGAACCTCGACGGCCAGCACGACCACATGCTTATCGTTTACAAGCTCCTTGACCAGCTTGATATAATTATCATCATCCGCATAAAGCAGCAGTCCCGCCTGCTCCGAGTTCCGCTCCGGCGCCAGCGTTACTTCAACTTCCAGTCGGACAGCCCCCGTAAAGCCCTTGCTGCGTACGAGAATATTGCGTGCGTTATTGCTGTCTTCCCAGAGACTTCCCGGAAGAGCGGCAATATGCAGCGCTTCTCCCTCTGACCGCCATCCAGCCTTGTCCTCTCTCAGCCATCGGTAACCTTCTTCTGATAAACGGGAAAAATGGACTTCGTTTGCTGCTTTGTGCTGACCTGCCATCCCTTTCACTCCATTTCATAGTATAGATTCATAAACAATAACCGCAGATGACCCGTTCCTAATCTCGCAGCTTCAACTATTATATTATAAAATCATTCCACAGCCTTGCATTCTTCCAGAGCGCAGGCGCCGCATAACCAATGGGAGGTACCGTATGATTATTCGTCCAGCTGCACCGGAGGATGCCGGGCAGGTCATTCCGCTGCTTTATGATGCGATCGGCAGCATTGCTTATGTACTGACCGGAACCGATAATCCTGCATCTGCTATCCACGCTATGAGCGAGTGGTACAAACAGCGCAACAATCGGCTGAGCTATGAAAATGTGCTGGTTGCCGAGAAGGACGGTGAAGCGGTCGGAGCAGCCTTGTTCTATCATGGCAGCCGGATCGCGGAACTGGACCAGCCGCTGCTGGATCGGCTGGCCGCCAGGAAAGGCATTATACTTGCCAGCTTCCCGGCGGAGTCGCGGGAGAACGAATTTTATCTGGACTCGCTCGCAGTGAATCCCGCTTGCCGGGGACAAGGAATTGGCAGCCGGCTGATGCAGGCGTTCGAAGCCGCGGCCGCCCGGCAGCAATATGACCGGGTCGCCCTTATTGTCAGCTCAGACAATCCCCGGGCCAGGAAACTGTATATGAGCCAGGGCTATGTTTCGGATGGACAAATCGATATTGCGGGCGCTGAATACGATCATATGGTCAAGCTCCTGTAGGGGTTTGGAATCATGATTGATAATGCAGCATCATATTCTCCACCTGCTTCCGCAGCTCGGCAATTAATTCGGGCGGATCGGCTACCATGACATACGAGCTGTAGCTGAGAATATTCTGAATGGCCCGCTCCATTGATGAATAATGGGCGTTAACCGACAGCGTGCCATCCGGATTCTCGGTAACGACATCAAAGCCAAATTCATCCCTCACCCTGGTCTTGACAGCGGGATCAAAACGCAAAGCAGCGCTCACCTTTGCGAAATTGGCCTGACTCATAAACCGCCGCTCGACATCCTGCAGGGTGTAATTGCGGCGGATGAACGTATCCGGCAAATCGGCAAGCTTGTTGACGCGGCTGATTCGGAATACGCGATAATCCGATCGGGCGAGGCAATAACCGTACATATACCAGACGTAGCCCTTCAGAAAGATCCCCATGGGCTCAACCGTCCGCTGCGTTTCTGTCCCTTGGTTATCCAGATAGTCGAACCTGACCAGCTGCTGCAGTCTAATCGCCTGATGGATAGGCGCAAGCTTGTCCTTATCGTTGGGGGTCGGGGTAAAATCAAGATCGACTTTATAGGTATCGGCAGACTTTGCTTTACCCGGCATCAGAGCTCCTATTCTCGTGAGCAGTCCGTCGATATCCGGGTTGTCCGTTGCGGAACGGGCTCCGCGCAGTGCGCTGCAGATCGATGAAAAGTCTTCAAGCGACAAAATCTGCTTGTCCAGGCGGTAGCCGGGCAATATCTCATAGCCCCCATCCGAGCCGGGAAAAGAAACAATCGGAATGCCAGCCAGATTAATCGAATCCATATCCCGGTAAATCGTCCGCAGAGAGACCTCGAACCGTGCAGCCAGCTCCGTTGCGCTGACCCGGGTCTGATTTAGCAGCGTCATGGTGATGGCGAGCAGTCGATCCAGCTTCAAGCTAAGCACCTCCCTCACCTTTATATATGATTTTATAATTTAGATCACAATTATTTTCTTCTACAAAGCCGATGAAATGACCTTCTTCTCAACGAATTTGTCGAGAAAGCCCGGCTGGAGGAAGAAAGGGTCGAACAGATGAAGCCTGCCCGACCCTTTGAGATAGCTGCGTTTTGATCTAGATTTGAGTCTCCGCAGGTCTTGGCTTGAGTCTTTCCCCGGCTGCCTGGGAAGTTCTTGTCCGGTATAGATGATAGACAATGCCAAGCAGCATCCATAAGGAGCCTGCAAGAAGCGCATTCCGGTCCAGCTGGAACAGCAGGTAAATGATAAAGCCGGCCCCAAGGAGCGGTGACACCAGATAAAGCAGCGTTTGCTTCAACGAGCGCTGGTTGTCTTTCAGATAACGTTTTGCGATAACGGACAGGTTGACGAAAACGAAGGCGGTCAGCGCGCCGAAGCTGACGAATTTAACCGCGGCGTCCAGGCTGATCGTCAAAGCCAGCAGCGATATGACGCTTGTAATGATAATATTGCGTGTCGGTGTTTTGAAGCGCGGGTGCAGGTAACCGAATATCCGCTTGGGCAGGATCGAATCCCGGCCCATCACATACAGCAGTCTCGAAACACTTGTAATCGACGTCAGTCCCTGGGTGAAGATCGCCAGGATCAGAATCGTGATGAACAACGCGCTCAGCCCGGCTCCGCCGACCATTCTCACCAGTTCGAAGCCGGCCGAATCCAAATTGACAAAGGAAAGCTGCGGATACGCCAGCTGCGTCAAATAGGAAGGAATCAGGTACATGACGCCTGCGGCTATGATAATAATGAGGATGGCCCTTGGAATCGTCTTCCTGGCATCGACGGTCTCTTCCGCCATCGTGGTGATGGTGTCGAAGCCCAGAAACGAGAAACAGATAATAGAAGCGCCAGCCAGTATAGTGGAGAACGGGATCCCCGCATGGACAAACGGCTGCAGCGGATGGATGGCTTCCGCCCCGGTCAGCCCTTTGATCAGGAAGAAGCAGAATACGGCGATGAATGTAAGCTGAAGCAGGACGAACAGCTTGCTGATAATCGCAGAGAAGTTAATGCCGATGATATTGACGACAGCAAGTGCCGCGTTGAGCAGAACGATCCAGACAAAGGTCGGGACGGAAGGGAATTGCGCGTGCAGATAGATCCCGAAGGTCAGACAAGCGATAATTGGCGAGAATAGATAATCCAGCAGGAGCGCCCAGCCGACGAGGAAGCCGACATAAGGATGGAGCGACTTTCCGGCGTAGGTGTAAGCCGAGCCTGATGCAGGATAGGTCCTGGCCATAACGCCGTAGCTGCGGGCGGTGAAGAAGATGGCGATAACCGCAATCAGGTACGCCACCGTCAGCATCCCCCGCGAGGTATCATAAGCAATGCCGTAGACGGTAAAATAAATCATCGGCGTCATCCAGGCAAGCCCCAGGAAAACAACCTGAAACAAGGTTAAGGTCTGGCGAAGCTTTACTTCTTCTTTCATGATCTCTCTCACCCTTCGTCAAGGACTGACAGGCCCTTCAGGCACCGAAAATAAAAATGCCCGGGTGATATCATCATCTGATATCCTCCCGGGCTTTTGTCCCTCCGTGTACACAGCAAAGGCCCTGCTGTGCGTCTTCTCTTGGACCGGACCGGTGGCATGCCAACCGCGGAACCCTAGAAAACTTGTGAATTATTCATATTTGATGGTAGATTAACATACATTCTTGTCTGAGTTGGATAAGCAATGCCATGCATTCATATTTTATGTAAGATAATATAACATAACAAACAGGGTTTTGAAAACCTTTTTGTTTAATTATTTTTATTCACCTAACATAATATGTTATATATGACCTGAGTAACCCACTAAGAAATCCGGTAATTCCGGTTAATCCTCTGCGGGTGCAGATGAAAAAAAGCAAGCCCTCCCACGGCTGAATTCCTCCGTAAATGGCTTGCTTGTCTCAAATATCCGCTACAGCGTCTGCCCGCCGTCCACCGTAATGATTTGTCCGGTCATCGATTCCTGCTCCAGAGCGGCGCAGATGATGGCGGCGATATCCTCGGGCGTCGTAATGCGCCGCAGAAGCAGCTTTCCGCCCCGTTTGTGCATTTGTTCCTCCCGGCCTGTCCACCATCTTGTCGCAACTGCTCCCGGAGCTACGCTGCTGACCCGGATCTCCGGCGCCAACGCGCGGGCCAATGATTTCGTCAGGCCGTGCACCGCCGCTTTGGATACCGCATAGGGCAGAGAGGAGCCTGAGCCGGTTAGTCCCGCTATACTGCCCAGATTCACAATAGCACCCTGCTTATTTTTCTTCATCCAGGGGGCGACAGCGCGGGCACAGTAGAACATGCCTTTGACATTGACAACATACAGCTCATCCCAAACATCATCCCCTGCCGCCTCCAGGTCATCAAGAGGAATATGCCGGGTAATGCTTGCATTGTTGACGAGCAGATCGACAGAACCAAAATGCCGGATAATGACGTCCACCATCTGCCGCACTTCTTCGTCCCTGGAAACATCCGCCTGAATCGCGATTGCGCGCCCGCCGCCTTCGGCAATCAGCTGTACCGTCTCATCCGCCTCGGCCTTCGAGCGGGAATAGTTGACGGCTACTGCCGCTCCCTTCGCAGCCAGCAGCAGGCTTACCGCCCGGCCGATTCCGGTGCCTCCGCCTGTAACGAGAGCCACTTTTCTGTTCAAATCCACTGGCATTCACTCCTTGTTTGTGTGTAGGCTTGGTCAGTATCCGATCTTGGCTTTATTTTAAAGGGTTATCCCGATTTTGTATAATTGAATAAATTGAAGACTTTGTTCACTATAATTGAACTCGTAACGGAGGTTGCAAGGATGGATATGAAAGCTTTAAACACCTTTCACAGGATCGTGGCCCGCGGAAGCTTCCAGAGCGCCGCCGAAGAAATGAATTATGCCCAATCCACCGTAACGATGCAAATTCAGAAGCTGGAGGCCGATCTGGGCGTACAATTAATCGAACGAGGGAAAAAAATCCGGCTGACAGAGGCAGGAAGACTGCTGTATGAACAAAGCCTGCCCATCGTCAAGGATCTACAGCAGCTGCAGAATCGTCTGGTAGATTTGAAGCTTGGGGATGCCGGAATGATCCGCCTTGGAGCAACTGAGCCTGGCGCCAGCTACCGGCTGCCCGTCCTGCTCGGGAAATTCATGAACCGGTTCCCCAATATCCGTATCTCCGTTGATATCGCCAGCACACCGGCTTTATGCGAGCAGCTTCTCCACAGTACTCTCGACCTTGCGCTCTGCTCAGCTCCCGAGCTTGCTTCCGGGCTGTATTTCGAACCTTTATATACGGAGTCGTTCGTCGTATTGATGCCCGAGGGACACCCGCTTGCCAGGCAAGCCGTCATCAGACCGGAGGATATCCGCGGGCATCGCCTGCTCATTACTTCCATAGGCTGCCCTTACCGCCGGAAACTCGAGATAGCGCTCCAGGAATCAGGAACGACCGCTATCGACATGATGGAGATCGGGAGCATGGCCGCTCTGAAATATTATGTCGAACAACGGCTTGGAATCGCCCTTGTCCCCCGGATTGCCTTGAATCCCGCCCCGGCCGGAACCACTATGCGTTCGCTGGACAGCCCTATTACAGACATGACCTGCGGCATCGTCTGCAGAGCCCCGGATTATCCGCTGAAGCAGGCTGGGGCGAGAGTCTTCCATTTCCTTAAGACAGAGCTGCAGGAACCAAGCGGCAGCATGGCCTGAGGAGCGTCCCGTTTCCTGTTGAGTACCCGCACAACAAAAACGACTCATGCCCGCTTGCCCATGACAGAGCCATTCTGCTTAATCCGGATATTCCGCCGCGTACTGCAGCTGCTGCCGGCGTTCCGAACGACCACCCTTTGCATTACGCTGTTTCAATTCCCGCTGCGCCTGCCATAGCTTCTGGCAAACGACATCATGCGACGATAAGCGGAGGGGTATATAGTCTTCAACGCATGGAACTGCGGGCTATGGGAATTGACCTCCAGAATCCACAGCCGATGCCTGGGGTCCAGGGCCAAATCAATACCCAGCTCATGCATGCCTGAGCGCCTGGCATTCAGTACCTTTGCAATAGTCAGGGACTTGAACGTTATCCGCTTCAGGCAAGCGCTCCGCGCCGCGGGTGACATCCCCTTTTTTTGCAGAAGCGAATGGAGGGGTTGCATATTGGCGCCTTGATAAAGGTTGGTAACAATCCGGTTCCGCGCTCCGATCCTAGCCGCTATTCCCGTGCATACCCAGGAGCCTCCCGGCTTGCGCTGGACCATGCTGCGGATATCATACGGCCGTCCGGCAAGCCGGCCCAGTTTTACAGCCTGTTGAATGATCATTTTCTGGCCTCTCTGCCCGGCTTGAATATGGCGGAAGACGGAAGAAATATTCCGGAAAATTTTTCTGGTCTGCCTTTTATTGCGGGAAGACAGCAGCTCATAGCCTTTGGACATCCGATTCAATTTATAGACGCCAATGCCAAGCGAACCGATATCCGGCTTGATGTACAGCGATGAATACCGCGCGGACATGGAGTACAATTGGGGCAAGGTCAAGCGGACAGTGTATGGAACATTTTCCCTGAGCGAACGGCTTGCCGACAGGTATTTGCAGACGCGCAGCTTGCCCCAGATCGTATTGCTTTTATAATTCTTTCGATTCAATGGTCTCACCTCCTGATACTATATGCCGCTCGTATCAGGGGCAATTGTGCAACCGTACAGATAAGGCGCGGATATCTGTTCCTGTCATCACGGGCAGGGACAGGGCGAATCCCCCGAGGCTGCCGCTTGTATAATCCAGCTTCATTCGACAAGCAGGCGAAGAAGGGGTCGGAATGCATCTGAGAAATAGGCTGAAAGTTGGACCCGCTACGAGTCCGGACGACTATATTTCTCCTTCAGGGCGATATGTTATATTGAACAGGAAAATGTTAAATTCCCTTGATTTCTATCTCCCGCTTCCCTTCTGTCTCCCTCTCCCTTGTTCATACCCGACGGCTTCGCTCATCATGCCGCTTCCCGATGACCCCTCTTCGTCCAATATAAGGCGCAAGCGCGAGAGGAGACTTATTATGTTCGAATGGTTCGAAAAGCTGATCCGGGATATGATCTGGAAAGCGATCGCCGATTTTGTGGAAGCTCTTCCAGGAATGGCGGAGGACAAGCTGTATGAGTTTCTGAGAGGTCTTAAGGCAGGGGAAGTCATCTCTCCTTCGCCGCTGATCAAAATCATCGCCGTCAACGATCTGGAAGAGACGATCACCCTGCTTCTGCGGGGGCCTTTCACGTTCTCCGGCTTAACGGCGTTCATGCGGGTGGAAGTGATTGTCTCGCGGGCACGCGAGGACATCCGCATAACAGGCGAGGATCCGCCAATCCGGATCACGCATTGGCAGACGGTACTTGGGGATCTGACTATCGGGTCAAAAGACAAATACAAGGGAAGTCTCGGCTTCGGCTTTGACGCGCAGCAAAACAGCTGGATGGGCCAAGGCTCGCTGAAGCTGATTCCGCTCAGCATTGGCGCGGCCATCTATGGCGGATTCAGTGATCGCGGGCTGGTGCTGGGACTGGACGGGGAGCTGCCCAAGGGCGTTTCGATTCCGCTTGGGCCGACCGGGCTTGGGCTGCGGGGAATCGGCGGCGATTTTGCATACAATTTTGTGGCCCGCCTGGAGAAGGAGGGACTGCCGATCGCAGAGCCGACAGCGGCCGATTATGTCAAATGGGCGCGGGAAACCAGCAGCATCGACCGCTGGATGGCCGGCCCGATTGATCAAACCTCGGTAGGTGTGGGAATCCGAACGGTGATATGCACCAAGGCCGACGAAGGCTACGCCATTGAGCTGAATCCCGTCGGCTTCGCTTTCCTGCTCCCCGGCGGCACGTTTATTTTTGGAGGGAAGGGCGTCCTGCTGAAGCAGAAAGGTTTTGGCGCCGAAGGCTACTTTGTGTTTGACGCAGAGAGCGCCTCGCTCGCCCTTGGAGTAGGCGTCAATATCGATCTGGAGCTGCTGAAAGGCAGCGGCCAGCTGGATATCTTCTTCTCGTTCTCCGACCCCACTGCCTGGTATCTGGATCTGGGTACCGAGAGCAAGCCGGTGAAGCTGGAGGTGCTGCAGAAGATTCCTGTGATCAGCCTGCTTTTCTCGCAGAAGGCGGAAGCGTATCTTCGCATCAATCATCATCGCATTGCCTTCGGCGCGACGCTTGCTATCGGCGGAACGTTTGAAATCGGGGATATTCTGAAGCTCATCTCCAAGCTTGCCGTCTCACTTCATGCCTATATGGGCTGGGACCCGCTGCTGGTGAACGCCCGCATCAAGGTACATGGCGAAATTGGCATAAAAGTGTGGAAGTTCGAATTTATTCTCAGCGGAGATGCGGAAGCGGAGGTATATTTTCCAAGCCCGACCCTGTTCCGGTTTCAGATCGCAGGCAAGCTGAACCTCCCATGGCCGATTCCCGATGTTCCCTTCAGCAAGTCCTTCGGGGACGATATCGTGAACCCCCCCTCCATATCCTCGCCGCTGGCCGCCGGAACCTATATTATTGGCGGAATGCCGACGGTTCAGAAGCAGCCGGTTGATGCCATTCACGTCGTCAGCGACCTGCAGTGGAATCTGGACACGGACAAGCCTTGGCCGGATCTGGAACTGGTCGTGCCCTTCAGCAGGCGGGTAACCGACCGGACGGGCAAAGTGGAAGCCAGCCAGGCGGTCAGCCCGTCTGTTCAAGGCGGCTATACGGTGACGGACGAGCTGCTGGAGCTCGAGCTGACCGACCTGGTCCACGCTATTCCGGTACCGGATGTGCGGGCGGTATGGGCGGATGGGCCGGGCGGCGGCATGGCGCAGCTTCATGTGCTTGGCTGCGACCCGTACGCATGGATGACCTCGAAGCTTGACACCTCAACCTTTCCGCTTGATTCTCCCGCAAGGACTGTGGATACCTTCTTCGGATACGGGCCGCCCCAGCTCCTGCCTGTGCAGCCGCGGCGCTTCGCATCGCTTGAGCTGACGCCTGCAGCCGAGGGGGACCGTCTGCTGACAGCATTCAAACCGGACATTCCGACGCGGATACTGCAAACAAGCGGCTTTACCCTCCGATTTGTGACAAATGACGGCGAATCCCTTCAGGTCTCGAAGATCGTGCTGTTCCTTATTCTCGCCCGGTCCACACGCTTCGTGACTTATCCTTCGCTTGTGTCTGAAGACGGGGCAGCGGCGGTTTTCCAGGACCACGGCGCCGTCTTTCAGAACCTGCGGCTTGTCTCAGCCCGGTTCGATTTCCCGGCTCCTGTCGATCAATTCCGCCTGCGGGCGGCATCCGGGCGTCAGCCCCTTTACATTTATGCGATCCGTTATCTGGAGTCTGCCAAATCCTGGACAGGCATCTTAAGCAAGAAGCTGCTCATGCCCGGCCGGTACCGCCTTCATATCAAGGGCGCGTCAAACGCGGTCCATCCGTCCGGCGGCGGCGCTTCCTCGCCCTTCCCGCCTTCGAGCCCCGTGGAATGGTTTTATGACAAAGATTTCGAGGTTGCGTATCCGGAAACACTGCGTCCTTATATGTATTATTCCACCTTCGGCGATATGAAAATCTTCGCCAAGGCTCAGCATCCCTGGACGCAATGGACGCTGAATACGTGGGATCCGACCCAATTCGGCTTCGGATTTCCGCTTTACAGAGGCTATAAGACTGCCGTCCGCTTCATGGTGCCGTATGTAAGCGGCATCTTTGCGGAGACGCCGCTTAAACTTCGCATCACCTATGAGAGCGGAGGCGAGATAACAGAAACCCTCACGCCCCTGCCCGCCGCCGACGGCGCCAGCTCGCTTCCCCCGGAGAGCCGCAGCTGGCTTGCCGCTCACGGAGGAACCGCTGCTCCCGATCAGGAAATCGTGATGAATTCGCTGCCTGGAGAATCCGGACCGGCCAAGCTGACCATTCTGTTCGAGCATCCACAAAACGGAGAGGTCCGCATCGATGAATGGTCCGGCTGCGTGTCTGCTTTCATGGGCTTCAAGGCTCATCTGGCCTGGCCGCATACGGGCTTGTCCACCTATTATGACAGCTCAGGCAGGCACAGCGTCGCCGAGTGCCCTCTGCCCCAATCAGGCAGGCCTGTCAAATACGGTAAAATCGACCCTGTCCGTCATTACCGCGGGGCCAGCGGCATCGGCAATATTGTGCTGAACAAGCGCCTGCCCGCGAACCCGCTGCTTTCTATCAATGAGCTCACGCCGATTGCGGACTTTCCAATCGTCACCACTCCGCTCACTCCCTTCCCCGATGAACTGGAGGCGCCGCCAAGCCAGTGGAGACTGCCAGCCCCGCTTGCTTCCCAGATCGGCCCGCTGAACGAAACCTCCGCCCTGCGCTTCACGAGGTTCGCAGCAGAGAGCGGAGCACTGTTCGGCCTCGGCGGCGCCGCGCTGGCCGATATTAACGATACGGTCCCGGCGACCACGGTCGAAGCGGTCTGCGATGCCCAAGGGAGACCGTACGCCATATGGCTGCGCACGCCTGAGCCTGTCGATTGGCGGCGGGTGACGCTCACCCTCGCTATCCGGCATGTCGAGCCGGCTGCCGGCTGCCCGACCGGCTATACGCACCGGCGTGCCTTGGAGCTGGAGATTTCCGTGCTGCCCGGATTCGACGGGAGCTCCGCTTTTCTAACCGGATCGTTAGGCGGCATTCCGACACGGCTGCCGCGGGGCGACTACACGCTTAAGCTGACCTTTGATCCTTTTAGAGCCGGACTGCCCCGGCTTTACCCCGGGGACTCCGCTGGGCTGCTGCCGGAAACGGCTGTATTACGGTTCGTGCAGCCGCTTGGTCTCACCTGGCCGCTGCCTTCCGCCCGGCCTCCGTTCCCTTGGGATCTGCCGGACATCCCGATACCGGTCCCTGGTCCAATCCCCGGACCGATTCCTTTTCCGGAACCCGGTCCTTTTCCAATACCTGGTCCTGTTCCGTTTCCAGTAGTCAATCCGGGCCGGATGGCCGAACCGTTAAACGATGCCAGCCTCCGGCAGGCAGATGACCTGGTGCACAATATTCATACCCTGCAGAACCTGACAGTACATGCAATCGGGAATATCGAAGCGGGGAGCAGCGGAGGAAATACAGGGGATACGGAGGATTCCGGTTCTGATGGAGCACCTCCGCCAGTCGATGCCGACAGGAAAGCTTTTATTCATCTCCCGCTGCCCGGGGAGTTTCCAAGGGTTGATCTGACATCCGTTATCGAATCAGGAGGCGATAAGCCATGACGATTTATTTGTCATCGATAGGCTGGTTGAGCGAAACACCGGCAGGCAACCGGCTGCGCTGGCATTTTCCGCTTAGGGAGCTTGCGGACGGGGGCGGATACCGCGGTTTGCCGCAGGCGGTCATTATTGAAAGGGCCCCCCTGAACCTGCGGATGGTGCCGTCCCGGGTATCCCTGTCGATTTATCCGCCGGGCTGGTGGGACTTGCTGGGAAGCCAGTCGGTGGGCGGATTGCTGCTGGCAGATGAATTTAAGCTCCCCGGGCCGGCGCAGGCAGTCACCTTCGTTTGGAGAGGGGCGCCTGCCCGGATCGAGTTTCAAAATTCGCAGACCGGTGAGCTCGAGGCTGTGCGTTCGGTATCGGACGGCACAGTTGTCTACGTCGAAGGACAAGCCATGGATACGGTTGCGATGCTCGGCACGGGAGGGATGCTTGAGGATTTGCGCATGCTTGATTTATTCCGCGACCGCCAGCTGAACTGGGAACGCATCGCTGAAATTGCCGTGGAGAAAAGTCTTGATGCCGACTTGAATACAGCAGGCAAACGTTATGGCCAGCCCGTCACGCTGACGGAGGAACAATGGGCCGATATCGTCCGCACCGGGCAAAAGGCCCGAGCATCCGTTCCCGCGGATGCCATCGCCGGGGAACCCACGGATTGGGAATTGTTCGAGCTGCTGCTTGGACTGCGCTGGGAGATTGCGCTGCTCTGCGGCTTTGCTTACCATGATGGACCGGACACAGCCGGCAGCGATCTGGACAATCAGCTCGCAGCGCCACTGGAATCTCCGGATCACTTTGGGTTTGCCTACCGGATTCGCGACGCGGACAGCGGGGAAACCAGCAATGTGACGGTTGTGATGCCGACAACGGCCGCAGAACTGGGAATTCCAGACATGCCCCAGTATATCTCCGCGGAAGTGCGCCTGCCGGAAGCCGTATCCCCGCAGCCCGCCGTGCCTGTTTCGATCAGCCGGACACTGGCAGCCTTCAAGCCTCTGCCTTTTCTGGCGGACCGCTTTGAAGTGCGGTTAACCCATCTGACCAGGCAGTCCGACATTAGGGCTCATGGCGTGGAGCTGGAGGAGATCGTCACTGCCAGCCCTGCGACAGGGGAGCGTGAGCTTAACCGGACCTTCTTCAACCGCTCCCGGCTGCCGGAGGACCCGCCGCTTGTCTACTCATCCGCCCGCTCCTTCGACGTCAGCTTCCCCGACGTGCTGCTGCAGTCCAGAGCACGGGCCATCGACGGCTGGGACCGCGTCAGCGGGTATTCCGCCTGGACGCCGCCAACGCCGTTGACGCTGCGGCATGATCCGCCTCCGCCGCCTCTGGAATCGGCTGCTTATGAATCGGGGATGGCGCGCATTATGCGGCGGACCGATATCCCCGGCGAAGCAGACTGGAAGCCGGATTCACTCGTCCGGCGCACGGGAGGGAGGCTGGTTATTTACAGGCAGAACGCCGCTCCGCGGACGACGGACGCCGGGTTTGGCAGCGCTGTTCCAGCCGGCGACGGCCTATACCGCGCAGCCGTAACGGGCGTGAATGCGCTCAATGATTTTATTGGGGGCATATTCTCTACCGGCGGTGTGACCGAGAACATTGTTGCCGTTAGCGGTACCGACATTGTCTTCCGTGTTTCCGGGAATGCCGGCTCGGGCAGCATGGCTTTCGGCTCCGGGTCCGGCAGATTGGTTCAGGACCTCAAGCATCCTTCCCTATGGGTGCAGGCGGCAGATTTCCCGGTCGACAATCTGCCGAAGGAGCTGGTTTTCAGCGACCCGCTTCCTCCAGCAGCGGCAACTGCTGTCGTTACCTATATGGCCAGGCTGGCCTATTATGGCCGCAGCGGCCCGCCAGGCGGAGTCGTGAGAGCGGTGAGGCTGCCGGCAATTCCCGACGTTCCGCCGCCATTCACAGCAGAGCTGCTTGGCATCGATTTCTTTCACCGGACACTGCTGAAAATCCGCTTCACCACGCCGGCTGTTTCCGGCCGCTATACCGTTTGGTGGTGCGACGGCGCTGCGTCACCCGAAGAGCTGGTGCGGCGCGGCTCGCCAGGCACCCATCAGGCGCAGGAAGCGCAAAACGGCCTTCATCTGTACGAGACGCTGGCCCTGCCTATTCCGCAGCATATGGACCGCCTCATCACAATTGGCGTCCAGCAAGTGAGCGAGGGCGCCGTCAGCGGATTTGCCGTCATTCCATTCCCGCTACCGGCGCTGCAGGCTTAGCGTTCCGCCCGCAAACCGATCATTGCGGCAGCTGCCAGCGCTGCTGGATCCCTACAAATTATTCCTGCTCATGTTCATTATCCTTCGGAACAGCACAAAGAAGCTGTAATGGCGTCCAATCCATTACAGCTTCTTTGTGTGGTCCCCGGACTGGCTATAACCAGTCTGCGCATTGCTCCAGACTTGCGGTAGTCTCCTCCAGCTGCTGCTCAAGTTGAGCGCGCGGCCATCTGTCGTCATCCCGTGCAAGGTCGCCCTGGATTAAGCGGAGCATCCAGATGGAGAAGATGGAGGCAAACAGCATGTACTCCCTTATAAAAGCCGCCGCATTTATTCCGGATAAATAACCCCTGCCTTCAGCAGCCTCCAGATACGCTTGCAGAATTGCATTGCGGCTGTCCGCTGTCATTCTCTTCGGAAACAAGGGATGAGACATATCGATCATATGATACAGATCCCATAACGGGGAGTTGAGGTGGGTGTGCTCCCAGTCCAGCACGACCAGCCGGCCCGCTGCAAGGGCATAGTTGCCTGAATGCAAATCGCCATGGGAAACAACCCGAAGATCCGGAAACACCGACTGCGCCATAGCCTCGTACAGGGTCTCCAGCCGCATTCGCGGAATAGACACATCCGATAAAGCCTCAATCGTTTCGGCTTGATCACGAAGAAGCTCGCCGACGATCGCTTCAATGGGGGGCTTGGGCCCCCTAAGCGGCGCATGGAACAGATGGTCCGTACTAAGCGAATGCAAGCCTGCAACCTGTCGGGCCAGCTCTACGGCCACCGGTTCCCGAAATCCGTGCTCCAGATGGCCGAGGTCTTCGAAAATGATGGTGTGCCGTCCGGTTTGAAGATTGAAGGAGCTGAGCAGCATTCTGGGGTAAATGGGAGGAAGCGACGGCAGGATGTGATCGTAGACCCACTTTTCTTTTCCCCACTGGTCATCATTCGTTAACGGCTTATAGATATAGCTCTGCCCGGGCAAGATGTAGATCCGTTCAACCGCCTGCCCGTTCATTCCCCGGTATATGATTTCCCGCCTGCTGATCAGCTCGCTGTTCAGCGTTCCGTCCGGCAGCATCACACCCTCAGGCAGTTTGGGTTCTGCTTCCATGTCATGACACCTTTCGTTTCTCATGGTTAAACTCTATTTTCTTAGTCTACCACGCGGACGGCCAAATTTGAATTTGCCAATCCTTAATCCGGGAAATCGGGGAACATGAAGCCATGTCTCGGCAGTGCTGAATATTCGAGGGTAGGGGTTGCTTTGAACAACCGGATCGCCGGGGCTGCTAAGAGCGTATCCGCTCAGGATGCGTATAAACATTCATGCTGCCGCGGCGTATGAACCCCGCACAGGTGATGCCGAGATCCTCGGCAAGCTTCAGGGCCAGATCGGTGGGAGCGGACTTGGACAAAAGAATGCCGCAGCCGATCTTCGCCACCTTCAGCACAACCTCGGAGGATAGGCGCCCGCTGAAAGCAATGATTTTGTCCCCTGCCGGTATGTGGTTCTGCAGGCTGTGGCCATATATTTTGTCCAGTGCATTATGACGTCCGATATCGGTTCGTACAGCGATAATCCCATCCGACGTGCAGAGCGCCGCATTATGGACGCCCCCGGTTTGATGAAAATCCGTCGAGCTCTCCTGCAGCAGCCGCATCAGCTCCAGACACTGCTCCGCCGCAATTGGATGACGGCTCATAATCGTTTTCGCCGTCCTTGCGTCATTGTGAAAATAAAACTGCCTGCTCTTGCCGCAGCATGACCCGATAAACCGTTTGGAATGGAACTCCTTGCCCGTCGATTGCTTGATATGAAGCTCGGCATAAGCATAACCCCGATCCTCGTCCAGCGTTAAGGATTTCAATTCATCGAATGTCCGGATTACGCCTTCGGAGGCGAGAAACCCGACAATCATATCCTGCAAATCGCTTGGCGTGCATACGATTGTGGCAAATTCCTCGCCATCCAGACGGACAGTCAGCGGCATCTCCGTCGCGATTTCGTCATCCTGCTCCTCATGCTGACCGCCGTTGAACCGGATGACGCGCCATCCGGTAGTTACCTTGTTATCCACGCGCTGCACCTCCTTTCTGCCAACGCCTTTATAAGGCCGATGATTCACTGCCGGAACAAGTGGAAGACATATTCACATGCACAGCCAGTCTATTGGGCCGGCCGGACGTTCGGGAACAGCTCATATCAAGCCTTGTTTACCTGCCGGTTTCCTGGCAAAATGCCAGCTGTACGATCAAGACGGTATATCCATCTCCAGCTCATCAATCCGCTTCTCGACATATTTGGTATCCTTCAGCGCATGGAAGGTCTCGGCCTTCTCGATGACAACCGAGGTATTATATTCGGGAATACCCGCTTTCGGCTCATAGACGCCCTTGTGGAACAGCACATTTCCCTCCGGCCAGAACAGTTCAATATTGCCCGGGGCGATGTCCGCTTTCTTCGCCCGGGCATGCATCAATCCGCTGCGGTTATAGATCACGACAGCGCTGCCTTCGACGATCCCAAGCGCCGCGCAGTCGCCGGCATTCATCAGGACATCATACCGGTCCGCCCCGTTGAAAGCATCGGTATCGCTGTACACCATGGAATTGAACTGCTTGCCGCGGCGTGTGGTCGCATAGAAATTCCCCTCGGGCTTACGCAGCTCCGGCAGCTCGATCGCAATGAGATTGCCCTTGCCGTCTGACGTTGGGCAGAGGCCATCCTCACACAGCCATGCACCCCCGTATTGAAAAACATCGCCCTTCCCCTGCAGCTTCTGGATGCCGTTATACGCGGGGGCCGCCTTGGCAATCTCCTCGCGAATGACAGCCGCGCTCGCAAATGCCGCCCGATTCTGCTGTCCGGGCTTCACTTTGGCCGCAAGCTCCGCATAGATCTGCCACTCCGCGCGCGCCTCCTCCACCCTTGGGCCGGCAATCTCCGGCGAGAAATAAACCATCCGCTCCGTCGATGTGGAGGTCCCTCCTCCCGGCTGCTCGTACCGGGTCATCGCCGGCAGCACAATCACTTCCTCCTGCGCGTCCGCAAGCGTCGATGTGTTCAGGACGATGTCCTGATGGACGCGAAGGTCCACAGCCTCCAGACATTCTCGCACAAACTCCGGATCGGGCATGGTCTCGAGAAAATTGCCTCCGGACGTATAGAACACCTTCAGCCTGCGTTCATGATCGTCAGGAAGCTGGGTATTCTCCAGCGATACCCCCACGATATCCCCCTGCCAGCGGGGAAGCTCGAAGCCCCACACCTGCTCGATCCGTCCGATATCGTCCCCCTTGAATTCACCGCCCGGCAGACTGAAGGGATCGGCTCCCATCTCGCCGGAGCCCTGCACGCCGCTGTGTCCGCGGATGGGCATCAGGCCGCAATGCTCACGCCCAAGAAAACCGCGCAGGAGAGCCAGATTGGCTACCTGCGAGATGTTGTCCGTGCCAAAACGGTGCTGGGTCAGCCCCATGCTCCATACGAATACCCCGGACTTCGCCCCCGCCAGCAGCTGCGCAAATTCGCGCATCCGCTCCTTGGTTAGTCCCGACGACTTCTCCAGCAGCCCCCATTGCTGGCCCATCACATGGGTCCGCAGCTCCTGAAATCCGTTCGCATGCTCCCGTACAAAATCATGGTCGATTGCCGAGCCCGGCTGCTCTTCCTCCATTTCAAACCAATGCTTCATCACGCCGTGCATGAAAGCAATGTCTCCGCCGATATTGACCTGATAAAAATCATCCGCGAGCTTCGTTCCAAACAACGCCGATTCGGCAATAGAGGGAATCCAATAGCCCTCCATCGCAGGCTCCCGGTAAGGGTTGATCACGATGATTTTGGTCCCGCGCCGCTTGGCCGCATACATATATTTGGTCGAGACCGGCTGGTTATTCGCCGCCACGCTGCCCCAGAAGATCAGCACATCCGTCCCGATCCAATCCTTGTAATTGCAGCTGGATGCTCCGATGCCCACGGAGCGTTTCAGTGCCGTCTTGGATGGCGAATGGCAGATGCGCGAAGCGTTGTCGATATTATTCGTACCGATGAAACGAGCCGCCTTGGCGGCGGCATAATACACTTCATTCGTAATGCCCCGCGCAGTCAGATAGAAAGCGAGCTGCTTGGGATCTATGCTGCGGATTTTGGCGGCGATCCGCTCCAGCGCTTCATCCCAGGAGATGCGGCGGAACGAGCGCTCCCCTTTGCGCCTTAGAAGCGGATACGGCAGCCTTCCCAGCTTGCGCAGCGCGGTGCTGTCCAGCTTCCGCAGCTCATCGATGTCCGCATGAAGCAGCTCCGGCCTGATCGCCGGCATCGTGTTCAGGCGCAGCACATTCAGCCGCGTCGTACACAGATGCGGGCCGGTCAGCGTCTGGTCGTAAAGACCGGATACACCAAGCGCGCAGCCGTCGCACACACCCTGCGTCAAGATGCGGTAGGCATACGGAAGATTATCCCGATTGTCCCATACCACCTTCACCGTATCCCGAATGTGATGCGGCTTCAATTTGCCCAGGCCGAACGGCGCCTTGCCCACCCACAGCTTCGGGTCCGGCTTGCTCGGCAGCTTGATGCGGCCCGAATGCAGCGTCTTTCCCATATGATTCATCTCCTCTTGCTTCATGAAATAATACAAAACCAGCATTCGCCATCTTCGGTGGCGAAGTTGGCCCCCCTCAGATAATTGGATCCACGAAACCCCGCTGCCCGAAACACCCTCTAAACAGGTTTGATCCTGCTTAGAGCATGCCTCCACCTCTGTTCGGATGCTCACGGTAAAACCTTACTGTTGCTGCGCCGCTGCTCCTTGCGACTGCCCAAAACGCCCTCTAAGCAGGTTTATCCCGCTTAGAGCATGCCTCCATCTCTGTCTGGATGTTCCAGCACGGGAAAACCTTACTGCAGCTGCGCCTTGATTCCTCGCGAAACAACCTCAAAGCCGGCCGAGATTTCTTCCTTCTGAACACGAGTCATAGAGCCTCGAAGAACATGTAACTTTCTATCGTTTAAAAATAAAAAGCCGCAGGAAAATGATTTCATCACGAAATCATCATCATGCGGCTGGTCCTGGGCAGGAACGCTGCCAAGCGCCAATCCTCTCCATTATAGGGAACCGAACTTCTGCTGAATGTCCTGATCGAATACGAAGATGGACATCCCGAAATCCTTATCAATATCAATATCAACGAATAAATCCATCAGCTTCGCCCCCAGCAGCTCTTCCATCTCGACGGGAGGCTCTTTGCGGTACATATCCTTCACCCACTGCGTGCGGGCTTCGCGCAGAATATGCTTTCCTTCCTCTGCTGCGGCCATAAACTTCTCCACCGGCGACAGATTGCCTTCCATCTCGCAAATCGCCCACTGCTTGCAGAAGGTCGTTGTGATCCGGCTTGGCCCTTTGCCCATATGCCGCTTCCGGTAAGCCTTGACCAAATTGCTGAACTCCGCTTCATAACGATTCATGGTTGATCCTCGCATGCCGGTGGACAGGCGGCAGGTTCGCTGCTCCTTATCGAACGGCCTTAATTTCTCATTATATGACCAACTTATCGCATTTATGACAAAGCCGCAACCCATATCCGGCTATAAGAATTTACAGCCGGGCTGCAAGCTCCTGCCCAAACGTTCAGGCTTTAACCAGTCCATGCGGATCGATAACAAATTTCTTGGAAGCGCCTTTGTCAAACTCGGCGTAAGCCGCAGGAGCCTGATCCAGCGAAATTTTCGTTGCGTTGACCGCTTTGGCGATTTGGGCTCTGCCGCTTAGGATAGACATCATCAGATCCCGATGGTACTGCATAACCGGAGTTTGTCCGGTTACGAAGGTATGGGATTTCGCCCATCCCAAGCCGAAGCGGATTTTGAGCGTGCCATGCTTGGCATCCGCATCAATCGCGCCCGGATCACCCGTTACATATAGGCCCGGAATACCGAGGCGTCCGCCGGCTCTCGTTACTTCCATAATAGAGTTGAGCACCGTCGCCGGCGCTTCGCCGTGGGAATGGCCATGACCGTGCGCTTCGAAGCCTACGCAGTCAACCGCGCAGTCCACTTCGGGCACGCCCAGAATCTGCTCGATTTGCTCGGACAAGTTCGCATGCTCCCGCAGATTGACGGTCTCGCAGCCGAAGCTTCTGGCCTGCGCCAATCGCTCGCTGTTCAGGTCGCCCACGATAACGACCGCCGCTCCTAGCAGCTGGGCCGAATGCGCGGCTGCCAGACCGACCGGACCCGCTCCGGCCACATAAACCGTCGAGCCGGGCTTGACGCCTGCGCTGACAGCCCCATGGTAACCCGTCGGGAAAATATCCGAGAGCATCGTCAGATCCATAATTTTCTCCATGGCCTGGTCCTTGTCCGGGAATTTCAGAAGCTGAAAATCGGCGTAAGGGACCATGACGTATTCCGATTGTCCGCCTACCCAGCCGCCCATATCGACATAACCATAGGCTGAGCCGGGACGATCCGGATTCACGTTGAGACATACATGCGTGTTGCGCTCCTTGCAGCTGCGGCATCTTCCGCAAGCGATATTAAACGGAACGGAGACCAGGTCCCCTTTCCGGATAAATTCCACATCCCGGCCGACTTCGATGACCTCTCCCGTTATTTCATGGCCCAGCACCAAGCCGCTGGGAGCCGTTGTGCGTCCTCTGACCATATGCTGGTCGCTGCCGCAAATGTTGGTGGTCACGACCTTCAAAATAACGCCATGCTCACATTTGCGTCCCACATTAAGCGGGTTCACTCCCGGTCCGTCGCGAAGAATCAAATCCGGAAAGGAAATGTCCTGCACCTCAACTTCCATAGGTTTCACATAAGCCACCGCACGATTTCCAGCCATTCACGTCACTCCCTTTGTGATGATAGGTTTGAATTAACAGGTTCATTCGAAATTAAAATAGCCCTATTATTGTAAGCGCTATCACTAGCAATCTGTGTAAAAGTATACCATATTGCCTCTCATTTCACCACACCGGCAGGAAGAGAACTCGGGATAGTCTGCCAGCGGGTTCCAGGGATTACTGGGCGGCTGAGGCTGTCCTCCTGCTCACGTGCATGCTGCAGGATGAAAAGACGGTTGACCGTCGGAATAGACATTCGACAGCATGCAGTACGAGCCATATGACCCAGTCCTGCTGCGCTCTGCGTTTGCTGATCCCAGTTGACTGCGCAATCTGTACAATTCGGGTGTATGGGCAATTCCAAGTTTGCAGCCTGCGGCAAATAAGGTAAACTTGGAAGAAAAACGATGGAGGGCATCCAAGCTTATGGAACAACGCTTCGTCAAGGAATCCCGCTGCTACAAAACCGCCAGGATTTTCCCGACCGATGTGAATAACCACAATACGCTGTTCGGGGGCAAGCTGATGGCCTATATCGATGATATTGCTTCCATCACGGCATCGAAGCACTGCCGCAAATCCGTCGTCACGGCCTCCACGGATTCCGTGGATTTCCTGCTGCCCATACGTCCGACGGATTCCGTCTGCCTGGAATCGATCGTGACATGGACGGGCAGAAGCTCGATGGAAGTGTTCGTTAAGGTGATCACGGAGGATTTGCGGACGGGGATCCGGGCGATTGCGGCAACTTCGTTCCTTACCTTCGTGGCCCTGGACGAGAACCGCAAACCGGTGATGGTTCCGGATATCGTACCGGAGACGGCGGAGGAGAAGCGGCTGCACGAAACGGCCACACAGCGCGCCGAAATGCGGCGTTACCGAAGAGAAGAGAGCAAGAAATTCGCAGACTTCCTGCAAATGAGATTTCCTTGGGAATAATACCGGCTTAAGCAGCAAGATAGCTGCCGGATCAAAGAGGAAAGAAGGTTGGAAGATGAAACTGCCTGAGATCAGGACTTATCTGTTTCAAGACGACGGGACGATACCGAACAACCGGGTTCTGCCTGTTGTTCTCTATCCTGGCGCTCTGAAGGATCAAGCGGCGCAAACGGAGAACCTGTTCAACCGCCATCATTGGCTGAACAGTTGGACCAATGGCGTATTTCCTTACCACCATTATCACAGCAACGCCCATGAAGTGCTTGGCGTCATTCGCGGATCGATAGCGCTGCAGCTTGGCGGAGAGCAAGGGGAACATGTGGAGCTGAGCGCCGGCGATGTTGTCGTGCTGCCGGCGGGAACCGGGCATAAGCGGCTGTCGGCATCCGCTGACTTTCAGGTCGTAGGCGCTTACCCGGACGGGATGGACTATAATCTTCGTACAGGAAAAGAAGGGGAACGGCCGCAGGTTCTGCAGGAAATTGAGCGGGTTCCCCTGCCGGATTGCGATCCTGTATTCGGCGTGTCGGGCCCGCTGCTCAGGCTTTGGAAGGGTTTGTTCTAGGAGGAAACGGCTAACGCCGTCCTCTGGCGGATAAGCCGCGTTTTTTCCCTCGGAAATATAAGCAAAGTATAATGGAATTTCATACTTTTCCTATATTTCAAAAAAAGTTTAATCGTGACCGCTGAAGTGATAACATAAGGGTTATAAGTTTGTTTATTCAATCAACCAACTAAAGGAGACTGTATATGACTGATAAACGCGTCATCCAATGGGGCATTATGGGCCCAGGCGGTATCTCAGGCACTTTCGCTTCCGAGGTTGCTCATGCCCCGGATGCCAAGATCGCAGCCGTAGCCGGCCGCACCCTCGAGAAAACGGAAGCTTTTGCAGCTAAATTCGGCATCCCGCAGGTTTATTCAAGCTTTGAGGAGCTGGCAAACGATCCCGCAGTGGATATTATCTACGTCGGTACGCTCCATACGATTCATAAGGAGAATGTGATGACCTGTCTGAGGGCAGGCAAACCTGTTCTCTGTGAGAAGCCTTTCACGATGAACGCAGCCGAGGCCAGGGAGATCGCCGATTATGCCAAGGAACAGGGCGTATTCGTCATGGAGGCAATGTGGACACGTTATCTTCCAGTCATCAAGAAAGTCAGAGAATGGCTGGCGAGCGGCGCAATCGGCGAGGTCAAGCTGCTCAAGGCTGAATTCGGCTTTGACGCCGGCTGGAATCCCGAAGGCCGGCTGCTGAATAAGAATAAGGGCGGTGGCACCCTGCTGGATGCCGGTATTTATCCGATTTCCTTTGCTTCGATGGTATTCGGCTCGCAGCCTACGAAAATTCTGAGCTCCGCCTTCATCGGAGAAACGGGCGTGGACGAGCAGTATTCATTGATTTTCGATTACAATGGCGCCGCTACGGCTTCACTGCATGGAGCGATCCGCTTATGGATGAATAACGATGCATGGATCTACGGGACGAAAGGAAAAATCCATATTCCCGAGTTTCTGTCTGCCAGAAAGGCTACATTATATGTAAATGGCCAAGAAGAAGAAACCGTAACCGACGACCGAACAATTACCGGGCATATGTTCCAGGCGCTGGAAGCCATGGAATGCGTGCGTGAAGGACGCACGGAGAGCTCCATCATGCCGGTGTCCGAGACGGTTCAGCTGATGGAAACAATGGATGCTGTCAGAGCCCAGTGGAACCTGACCTATGCGGGTGAATAATCTCGTAACCGCCCGGACTAAATTTCCGTTCTAACAGGAAGTTGCGACTGCTTTCTTCCATAACCAAGAACAACCCTCCGGTTCCGCTGCAAGCAGTGGTATTGGGGGGTTGTTTTGCAGTGCTGTTAATGGCGTGGGCCGCTGCGTATGTATGAAGCTCACCACATCATGCGCCTTGGGATGAATTTCACACATCAGGACAACAATCTGCACTTTCCGGTTCGGAGATAAGGTTTGTTCTCCATTAAACTTCCGCAACAGCTCTATTGCTTCATGAAGGTATCCGGCACATATTCGATTCGCGAATCCGCCACGATAGTCAGCTGCTCCGAAGCCGCGTCGTATTCGACCGGACCCTCCTTGATGTAGTACCAGGTCTTGACTGTTGGCGCATCCTCGAATTCGCGAAAGAGAAACATGTTAAGCTCATGGCTGAACTGCAGCAGCTCACGGATTTTCTCGTTCAAAGGCACCGATACCGTGAATTTCCATCCCTCGCCAAAGGGCTCCACCGTATAAGGAACAGCTTCTTTCTTCGTGTCAATAAAGATCGGTCCTCCGACCGCATGCTTGACGATAAAGGTTTCCTTCATGGACTAATGCCCTCCTTATGGCAGATCGATCAGCATGACGAATGAAGCCTCATCAGCCGATAATGTCAACCGGGATACGGATTCAATCCGCGCTGTATCTCTTGCAGCCATTGGCGTTCCGTTCACAGACAAAGAGCCTTCGATGTTAAAAAGGAACATCCGCCTGCCCTCTTCCTGCTTGAAGATCAGCTCCCTGCCGGCCTCCGGCCTGCCCAGATAAATCGTCATATCCTGCTGAATGCTCGCAGTCTGTCCTGCCCCATCCGGCGTCACAACCGGAACCAGCGTATTGATCAGCTGCTCCGCATCGTATCGGCCAGTTTCGTAAGAGGGAGCGAGCCCCCGCTCTCTGGGCATGAACCACAGCTGCAGCAGGTTCAGCTCTTCCGTCTCCGAGGGATTATATTCGGCATGCACAATTCCGGTGTCAGCGGACATGCGCTGAAGCTCGCCGGCCGATGCCGTCTCCACGTTGCCCAAACTGTCTTCATGACGAATTTGGCCCTTCAGCACAATACTGACAATTTCCATATCGCTGTGCGGATGAGCGCCAAAGCCCTTCCCCGGATCGATAAAATCGTCATTGCACACGCGCATCACACCAAAGCCCGTATTGGCCGGATCAGCATATTCACCGAAGGAAAAGCTGGGACGTCCGCGCAGCCATCCATTATCGATCGAATATCTTTCGTCTGCGGGAAACACCTGGATCATACCGGTCTCCTCCTATCTATATTTTTGATAGATTCCAACCAAATTATAGTTATTCGCCCTATGTAATTCATCCATTTCTCCGTTTCCTCCGGAAACTCCTTCCCTTCTTAGCTCAATAAAAAGCCGTCAGCGGGAGTTGGAAATTCCAACGGCCCTGCCGACGGCTTTATTACTGTTCACTATTCCAAGAAAACTGTTGTATTCCGCGCTTCCCGTACTATGTTCTTCTGCTGCCGCCGCGCATGATGGCGCTCAGAATCAGAACGACGATGATGGCGCCGATAATGGCAGGAATAAGAGCGAAATCCGCTATATTCGGACCCCAGTCACCCAATATAAGCGTACCCAGCCAAGCGCCGACGAAGCCGGCTACTATATTCCCGATAATGCCGCCCGGTACGTCCCTGCCAGCAATCAATCCCCCTAGCCAACCGATAATGCCGCCAATAATCAATGTCCATAACAAATGCATGTGCATATCCCCCTTTTGTGTTCATCAATTATCAGTATTCACAACTGAGTATAAGGTTAATACCCTGTGAGGCAATGGATCAACCATGCTGTTCAACCGAGCCTTTCCCTATTCTATAAGCTTAAGGTATGAAACATGCCTATTGTCCGTCTGTTATGCAGAAAGTCCCAACACGAAATGCCATACATAATATGGCTTACATTGCGAAAAAGAATGAATCAACAATTTCTTTCACGAATAAGCGCAATTTATGACGAAAATGCTCTTATAATGTAACAAGAACAGAAAATGAAAAAAACCTTACGGTAAGTGTTTTCAGGCACTTAAAGTAAGATTCTTGATTCCAGGGCCGGCTCTGTGCGTCACTGACTATAATGCTGCATTATTATTCTGGAACTCTGCTCGTGGAAGCTCTGACTACCAATTGGACATCAAAAACCTCCTGCAGCGCTTCCTCCGGGGCATTAAGGCCGTGGATGATATCTATCAGCGTCTGGGCAGCTTTCATGCCCATCTGCTTGACCGGCTGCCTCACAGTCGTCAGTGGCGGATACAGATCAGAGCTTCCCGGGACGTCATTCGCCCCTACGACGGAGATATCCTCCGGAATACGGATGCCCTTCGAACGGAAATGGCGGTATAAAGCCGGAATGAACTGATCGTTGGTCACATAAAGGGCCGTCGTTTGGGGATACCACAGCAGATAATGGTCGATTTGGGCGCATATGTCCATCTCGTCGAGGTTGGACACATTGATCAAATGATTTTCCGTAAAATCCTGGAGACCAAGAGTCTCCGTGGCTTCTCTGACTCCGGCCAGCCTCTCGTGATGATCCGCCGAATGGATTTCGTCCACAACGGCAATATGCTTATGATTCATATGGGCGAGATGCTGCACCGCAATAAATCCTCCTTTGCGATGATCGGCACGGATATAGTGGACCTTGTAATCCTTGAGCTGATTGAACAGCAGAACACTCGGGATCGCTCTGGCAATATCGTTGTAATGCTCCTCGTTATACGGAATCGACGTAAAGATTGCCCCGCCAATTCCTTTCTCGGCAAAGTAGCCGGCCAAATCATTGCGCTTCTTGGGCAGCTCGTCCACCGGGCACAGCTTGATGCTCAGCTTCTCGGCAAAAGCCGCCTCGCTGATCCCAGCCAACATGCTGTTCTCCAGCTGCAGGGATTGCGCCGTCGTGAAGAAGGCCAGATCTTTGGATTTATTCAAATTCGCACCCAGTTTGGGCATGAAATTCGCGCTGTGTATGATCTCCAGCACCTTCTCGCGCGTTTTGACGCTCACGGCTGCCGGATTATTCATGACTCTGGAGACGGTTGCAATGGAAACCCCTGCTTGTTTGGCGATATCGTAGATGTTCATTTCATTCTCCCTGATCATTTTTCTTTCATTATAACACTATATATGTAAGACTTACAACCTATGCAATCCATACACCCAATATATGAGGAAGAGAAGAATAATTGATGAAATTTAAAATGTAAGAGTTACATTTATGCTTGACAGGACCGCTATTGCCGATTATGAATGCAGCTGATGAAGCGAGTAGAGCTGCGAAAAAAAGAGGAAAGAGCTGCGAAAAAGCCAAATAAGCTGTTGAAGGGCATGCGTCCGCACATTGAAATCTATATACAAAAAGAGAAGCAAGAAAAGAGGCTGCACTGATGGATAGCCACTTTTCTTGCTTCTTCTGCAGATCTGGTTTCAATCATGGTGAAGAACAACTCTATGTTTATACGCTCAATCGTACCCATTCCCTTCCCCGCCCGTAAACGTAGCGAGGTACCAGTGGTTGCCGAAGGGATCCTCGATTCCTCCGCTTCGTTCTCCGTACGGCATGTTTGCCGGCGCATAGAGTGAGGCTGCACCCGCTGCCAAAGCGCGTGTGTAGCATTCATCTGTATCAGCGACAAAAATATGAAGCGTATTGGTTCTTGCAGGAAATTGATCATTGGCCTCCGACAGCTCAATAATTGAATCGCCAATGCGAACCTCGGCATGTGTAATTCTACCTTCGTTATCCGAATTGCGGCTGAGCTCCTCCGCATGAAAAACCTGCTTAAGAAAGTCCATCAGGCCAGCGGCATCCTTTGCAATGAAATAAGACGTTACTGTGCTGTAATTACGCGGTTTATACGAATTGGACATGATATTTGCTCCCTTCGTTTATTTGTATTTCTGCGAGTGCTAATATAATGAATCATATACGCTCCGTGTTTAATCTGTCCATATCCGTGGTATGTACACATACACGACACTTAAGGAGAGGTGAACCTGCAATGGAACATCCTATGGTGAAATGCAGTGTTGCAAATTGTCAGCATTGGGAATCCGGCAACAACTGTGTGGCGGAGACGATTATGATCGAGATCAATGCGCATGCAGACAGCCCGCTTCCGCAAGGCTCAGGAAGCGAGAAATACGACACAAAGCATCAGGATTCTGCTGGTGGCGTAACCGATACCTGCTGCCACACTTTTCAGGAGCGTACTCATTAAACGGCATTCAAGCGGGTGGCTTACAGTGCGCCGGTTACCACAATCGGATATATGCCAGGCTAAGCAAACTCATGTAAGCGGTGAGTTTGCTTTTTTATTTACACGATAAGCAGGATAAAAATTGGCTATATGCTGCTTCTATTTCTGAGGAAAGAAACTGGGCTAAGCAGCCCGAGGACGGCGACAGCCGGTTCTTCTGGCGCTGCCCCGCGCCATTTTGATAAGTTTGAACCCTGCCGCCTTTTTTGTGGAGATTGATGCTCGCATTTATCCATTATTAACAAACTCTTCATATTTGACTCGGCTGCTTTTTGGGAGAATAATTAATAACAGGAAGGGGGAGGAATCTCAATGTCATTATTACCCACACTTATGGAATTCAACAAACAATTCGTGGAACAGAAGCAGTATGAAGCCTATTTGACCGACAGGTTCCCCGAGAAAAAAATAGCTATCCTCTCCTGCATGGATACCCGCTTGAGCGAGCTGCTGCCAAGAGCGCTCAACCTGCGGAACGGCGACGCCAAAATCATTAAAAATGCCGGCGCTATCCTCACGCAGCCTTTCGGCAGCGCCATGCGCAGTATTCTGGTCGCGATCTATGAGATGGATGCGCGCGAGGTGCTGGTCATCGGGCATCACGGCTGCGGGATGACCAATCTGGATTCCGCTGCAATGGTCGAGAAATTTCGGCAGCAGGGAATTCCTGACCTGGCTATCTCGACCCTGGAGAACGCAGGGATCAGGATGGACCGGTTCCTGAAGGGCTTCTCAAGCCCCGAGGAGGGTGTGAAACACAGCGTTTCGCTCATCCGGAATCATCCGCTGGTGCCCCAGTCCGTGCTTGTTCACGGTCTACTGATCCATCCCGAGACCGGCGCGCTGGAGGTCTTAATGGAGGATTACAGGGAATCGCCCTGATCCTGTGACCGGATGAATTATATAGCCATTGGCAACATTTGATCCGGCCTTCCCGTCTTAGGAGTGGGTAATACTGACAAATTCATTCCAGGAGGGATAGCCTCATGAAAAAAAAGGGATGGCTTGCGCTTGCCTTATCGTCCATGCTGCTTTTACCTGCGGCTGTTCATGCCGGCGCTCCGGCCAATTACAGACTGGGCTGGTCCGGCGGAGGCGTAGAATCGGGCGGATCTGCCATGATCAAGAACGGTGTAACCTATCTTGATGCCATGGGAATCGGCGGCTCGGCAGGGCTTACGGTTCAAGCGGACGCTTCGGGAAGCCGGATTCAATTCGACGGCTGGGACAAGCATTTTGCCATTCGCATTGGCTCAAGGACCGGCATGCTTGACAGCAAGCTGACCGATCTTGGAGCCGTCGTCATTAAGCAGGGAGAACATGTGTATGTTCCAGCACGGTTTCTTGTCCATGCTCTGGAAGGCGGAACGGTTAGCTGGGATGCCAAGAACAACCTGTTCATGGCTAATGGACTGCATTTCTTTAAACAATACTCCCAGACCTTCGAAGGGTCCACTTACTCGGTCAACGTAGAAAACGGCGAGCTTTTTGTCACAAAAGGCACAGGAGAACCGCGCAGACTTGCTTCCCTTGGTCCCTATGCCGATCTTCTCAGTATGCAGTTTGCCAAGACGAAGGGCGGGCTGCTCGTCCTGACCGTCAATAACAATTATGGTGAACCGCATATCAATCATCAGACGCTTACATTGGTGCTCAAGAACGGGAGCCTCATCCGGCAGTCGGACGTCAAGTACTGGATGCGCTGGGAACAGAATGTCACGCAATACGGGGATCAACTGCTGCTTACCGACGGCAGGACGCTCCGCCTCATTCAAGATGGAACGGGAGCCGTTACACAGACGATTGACCTGGTGAAGCTGGGCGGTGAGGACGACAGCTATTTCATCGAAGCCTTCGACAAGGATTTCCTGCTGATCCGCCCCAACCAGAAAGGGCTGCTCACGCTCATTGACCGTACGACAGGAACGAGCACTCTCCTCTACAAGAAGCTGCTGACGGCTGAGGAGCAGGATTATGCGGAGAATAACGATGTTCCTTATTACGGCGATCAGCTGAAGTACGTGAAGCGTGAAGGCGGCACGCTATATTTCGTGAACAATGCCGATGACTCTTCCAAGCCGGAGTATACCTACACGCTTGGAGGAGCTTAGCCTATTCAGCGCCATACCCGAGCAGCAAAAGGACGGTCTTCAGGGTCAAATCGAGCCTGGAGACCGTCCTTTATCGATCTTATAGAATGTATAAGTTTCACGCCTGTACATTTCTATAAGGTCGAAGGGAAGAAACTAACGGCGCCGCAACAGGACGGCAGCAGCCGTTTCTACTTGTTTGGCAGCCGTCAACCATTGGCTGCCTCTTCTTTTGCCATCGAACGAATGTAGAAGAATCCCAGCACCGAGCACAGCAGGAAGGTGAAGAATGCCATCGCAGCGGCCTGCTCGCGTTCCTGGAACACGCCGAATACCTGCTGCATGGACACGCCGAGCATTTGAGGCGAGTTGGCGCCCAATAGAAACGGCGCGGTAAAGGACCCGATAACGCCCATGAACACAAAAGTCAGCGCAACAAGAAAAGTCTTGTAGGACAAGGGAAAGATGAAGCGCAGAAAAATCCGCAGCTTGCCTGCTCCCATGTCGCGCGCGCTCTCGATGATGGAAGCCGGAATACCTGCCAACGCAGAGCTCAGCAGCATCGTTGCGAACGGAATATTAAACCATAAGTTCGCTATAATGATGCCCTTCTCATCGAAAATAATTCGCGGCAGGACAATCCCGAGCGGCATCAGGAGCCGGGCCAGCCAGCCGTGATTGCCCAGAAGATTCATCAGCCCGTATGTGGCGATTACACCCGGAATGAACAAGGGTATCATATACGTTTTGCGGATCCAATCGACCAGCTTTCCCGAACTGAACCGCATATAAAGCGCCATCGAGTAGCTGACCAGCAGCACCAATGCACAAGACAGGAGAGTAACCTTAATCGTGAAAATGATGTTCGAGCGCATCCCTTTATCCGTGAACAGGAACTGGTAGCGGCTCAGATCGTAACCGCCCGAATCGTTGCCCAGACTGGAGATGAGAGACTGTACGATCGGAATGACGACAATGATCAGCAGAAGAAGAAAAGAAGGGCTGACCATAATCAGCCCCGCTATCGCTTGCTTGACTTCCTTCCTCATTGCGCAGCTACGTCGCTCTGCCAGCGTTTGTTGATTTCGGTGCCGAGGTCCCCGATATTGAATGTGCGGAATCCTTCGGAAACGCCTTTGAATTTATCCTGCATCTCCTGCGACATTTGCGTGAGCTGAATGCCCGGGAAACCGTTCATTTTGTCCACGATAACCGCTTGCGCTTCCGGAGACAGAACGAAATTCAGAAACTGGTTGACGGCGTCTTTCTTCTCGGAAAGCTTGTTCACCATCAGATAAGTCGGTCCGCCGTTGAAGCCCGGCGTAATTTGCTGCATTTTCACCGTGTCCGGAAGCAGCTTCTCATTCAGCTGCTGGAGCACCATATCCGACCAGGCCGGAATCATTTCCACTTCGCCGCTGGTCAGCAGATCAAGCGTACCCTGATTCTTCTTCGGATAAATCCCTTTGCCGTAAACATATTTGCCAAGCTCCTTCAACGTATTGAAGCCGCTGTCCCACTTCGCCATAATGGCAGGATCGCTGTTATGAATTTCTTCCTCTGGCAGATCTTTGTAAAGCACTGTGGTGACAAAAGAGCTTCCGGCACCGCCGGTGGACGGATCGTTATAGGCGAATTTCTCCGGATTTTGTTTGATCCACTCCAGTAATTCATCCAGGGTGGATGGGGGGTTGGTTACCTTCGAGCTGTCATAAGCAAGCAGGACAGCGGAAGAACGGTACGGAACAGCCAGATTGGAAACGTCGCTCATCGTCTCTGCATCGATATTGGCGAGATTAGGAATGCCGGCAGTGTCAAGCGCGGACCAGACATCGTCTTTGCCGCCCTGGGTAACTACGTTGATGCCATCCTCGTAGAGATCGATATCGCCGGAGCCCTTGCCTGCCTGCTTGGCAGCCAAAATCCGGTCATAGGTCGATTCGGAGCCCGTTCCGGAAGGAATATAGACCTCTTTTACTTTGACTTTATCGTTCTGCTTCTCGAACATCGGGATCAGCGTATCCCACAGATCCTTCACGTTCTGGGAGCCCGTAAAATAAAACTGGAATTCCACCGGTTCTGCGTTCTCAGCAGGCGAAGCGGCGTTGGATGTTGTGTTGTTGGCCGCAGCGGGAGTCCCCTCTGCATTTGAGTTATCCTTGCTGCCGCAGCCGGCCATTACCATTACGGTCAACGTCAATGCGCACAATGTCGTCAATGTCTTTTTCAAGCGTATCATCCCAATCATCCTCCTAAAGTTTGCTTATAGGTTATTTGGATAAGCGATCATAGCAGCAAAGCCAACATGAACCTTCTGTCCCGCCTTAAGCAGCTGGACAGCTTCCTTGGATTGAAAACTCCGAATTACTCCGTGCTTGTCCAATTCGACCGATACTTCGGCATAATGCCCGAGAATCATAATTTGCTTTATTGTCCCGGTCAGACCCTGCCCTTGAAAAGGTTCCTTGCCCAGACTGACGTCCTCCGGCCTCACGGCCACCTTGACTTGTCCCGAAAGACGTTTCGTGTTCGGCCATGCAAGCGGCCCTACCCGAATCCGTTCTTCGTCCACCACCCCCTCCAGGAAATTCATTTTGCCAATAAACTCGGCGACGTATAACGTCTCCGGCTCGTTGTAAATGTGCTGCGGCTGCGCAATTTGTTCAATATGGCCATGATTCATGACAACGATCCGGTCCGACAAGGACAATGCCTCTTCCTGATCATGGGTGACGAACACCATCGTAAGGCCGGTCTGCGTCTGAATCTCCCTCAGCTCTTCCCGCATCTCATGCCTCAGCTTCGCATCGAGTGCGGAGAAGGGCTCGTCCAGCAGCAGCACAGCCGGCTTGAGCAGCAGCGACCGCGCCAAAGCTACCCGCTGCTGCTGGCCTCCCGACAGCTGGCCCGGATATTTCTTCTCCGCCCCGGGCAGACGTACAAGCCGAAGCGCATCCGCGACTGCGCTCTTGATATCCGCTTTTGGCATACGGCGAATCTTCAGGCCGAAGGCCAGATTGTCGAATACGGACATATGCGGCCATAGATTGTAGCTTTGGAACACCATCGAAGTCGGGCGTTTCTCTGGCGGCAGCTTGATCACGCTTTGGCCTTCGATCAGGATATCTCCCGAATCGGGCTCGAGAAAGCCTCCGATACTGCGGAGCACGGTTGTTTTTCCGCAGCCGGATGGTCCGAGCAGCGTCACCAGCTCGCCTTTGTTCACTTCAAGGTTGATGCCGGAGACGCCCTCGCCCGTTTTGTACCGTTTGGTCATGCCGCGGACGGCTAATTGAATGCTCATCTATTCCAATCCTCCTCTAACGAAACCGGATGCTGCCCAAATCCGTTATTTCACTTGAAATCCGCTGGCGAGCACGTCCGCGCTCACAAGACGCTGTGCAGCCAGCAGCAGAATAATGGTCGGCGCCGTCAAAATTATCGAGAATACTGCGCCGGCGCTGCTCGGAAAGTCCGAAATAATCGAATACATGATAACCGGCATCGTCTTGTAATCGGGAATCCCGACGAGGAACGTGCCCTGTGCTTCATCAAGCGAATTCAAAAAGGTAAACACCGACGCCACGATAATGCCGGGCATGGCCATCGGCAGCGTAATACTCCGGAATACACGGAATGGAGTTGCTCCGACATCCCGGGCGGATTCCTCCTGCGGAGCCTGCACATTGCGGAAGGCGGCCGTCGGAATCCAGGTCATGAACATCAGCACATTGATCATATGAATGAGTACGACTCCCAGCAGCGTGTTCATCAGCCCCACCTTATAGAAGAGCACTGCTATCGACACATAAAGCCCCATCTTCGGAAACGCGTGCGTCAGCAGGAACGAGAATAGAAACACTCTTTTAAACGGAAAGCGGATGCGGGCGAACGCATAAGCTGCGGGAACGCACAGAACAATGGACAGCGCCGTCACTATTGCCGCGATCATAAAAGACAGCCCGATCGATTGGGCAATATCATCCTGCTTCAGCACGAAGTCCCACCATCGGAAAGACCACTGCTGCGGCAGCATATTGGGGTAGTTCCACTGATCGCTGAAAGCCAGTACGACCAAATTCAGAAGCGGACCGGCGAAAAACACGGCGAACACCGTCAGGAGAATAAACTCAATGATCCTTCGTTTACCGACGGCTTTAAAATACCATCCCAAGTAATTCCCTCCTTCAAAGATCGGTGATTAACTGGCGGAGCAGGCGGAAATAGTCTGTAGAAGCGTAAAGCGTTCGCCTTTGTACCCCGAATTTAACAGATAGAGGGCTGAAGACGATTCCGCATGCGCAGCCAGATTTTTACCGAGGCTTAGGTCGATTGGCGAAGCATGATTTCACTTGCGTATTCGTACAGCTTGGACAGGTCCTGATCCTGGTGAATCAGTCGATCAAGCAGATCGACGGCGTCATGACCCATCTGGTCCGTGTCCACCTTTACCGTTGTGAGCGATGGCGTATATGCGGCTGCAAAATCAATATCGTCAAAGCCCATAACCGCCACCTGGCTGGGGATCTGGACGGATTTTTCCAGCAGAACCTTCATGGCGCCAAGCGCCAGCATATCGTTCGTGGTGAAGAGGACAGTATATCCGCCGCGATTGAATGTTTCCCAATGCTCGTTCAGGAGACGGCAGCCATGCGCAAAGTCCGATTCCATAGAAGGGATGACGGACACATCCGATTCGTCGACGCCCAGCTGCTCCAGACCCAGCCGAAAGCCCTTTAGCCGCAAATTATGGCTTCGATGCTCCTGCGGACCGGCGATGACGAAAAACTTCCGGTGTCCGAGCCCATGCAGGTAGGCTGCCGCCCGTCCTCCGCCCACCTCGTCATTGCTGACGAGATGAATCACGTCTGGATCGTCGGTCGAGCCGTTCACCATCAGATAGGGCACATTGAATTTTTTGACGTGGTCGATGACGTTCTTCTGCAGTCTGCTGATCAGAATGAGACCGTCGACGCGCTGCTCCAGCATATAATCGGTCGAACGCACCGACATCTCCTGATCGGTCTTGAGAAATACCGAGTAGCCCCGCCGTTCGGCAGCCATCAGGATGGAATCGATCAGCTTGCCATACAGCGGATGGGAGACGATCGGCTGTTTCTCGCGGAAGACGATCACTCCGATGTTGTTCGTCCGTTTGGCGACCATCGCTCTTGCCACCGCGTTCGGCTTGTATTGCAGCTGCTCCACAACCCCGAGGACGCGGTCCCGCACTTCCTGACTGGCATAGCCTTTGCCTGAGATGACTCTCGATGCGGTCGATTTGGACACGCCGGCCATCGAAGCGATTTCTTTGATGTTATAGCTCATCCGCCGCACTCTCTTTTCGCCATTGTTGTTTGACAAGCAGCAATGCCGCTACGTCTCTGGTTGTTATGGAACCTACGCCCATCGCGGCGTACTTTCTCATTTCCTGCGCTTCGCTGACCGTCCAGATATAGACGGACAGCCCTTTATCGGCAGCAAAGTCCATGAGTTCAGGACGAACAATCTGATAGGGTACATTGAGGCCGAAGCAGCCGGAGTCTGCCGCTTCCCGGCAAGCCTGCCCGACCGCGTCCATAAATTCGTTGTTCCTGAAGCTGTTGATATCTACGTTCAACAGCTTCGCGATTCCGTTATCATGGCTGTTTGCCTGCAGGGCTCTGTCATATTCGCAGCCGGTCAGAAACACCCGGTCGACGATACCCAGCTTCCGGACCAGAGCGGCAACCGGCCCGATGCTGTCATCCGTCTTGAGGTCGAGATTCATTCGCGCGCCCGGATAGTTATCCAGCAGCTTCAACACCGTCTCCAGAAGAACAATCGGCGCCGCCAATCCTTCATTCAATTCCTGAAGCGCCAGACCCGACACGCTTCCCTCCCGCCCATCGGCCAACCCTACCCGGTCATCGTGGCTCAGTACGGGAATTCCGTCGCGAGTGACCCGGATGTCATCCTCGATAATATCGGCCCCCAGCGAAAGTCCTTCACGGGCGGATGCAGCAGAGTTGTCCGGCATTCCCATACATCCGGTATGGGCCGTCACAAGCGGAAATTCGATCATCTCACCAGCTCCTATTCAAAGTAAATAGCGTTCGTAAAAGCAACCATCGTCCTGACGCCCCGGACGATTCCCCGCAATTCGGCCCGGATCCACAGCAGCCCTTCCCGCGGCACGGCGAAATGCAGATCCTGCGTTCCATCGGATGCTTCAAGCGGACGCTCCTCCAAGACTCCGTTATTGCTCGTCAGGAGGATGCGGTAATCCGGATTTGGCAGGTCCCACAATCCGCTGCGGACAGCGAAATCTATCGTGATGCGCGCCGAATTACTGGCCTCATCAGCCGGTACGATGCTCCCAAGCCTGTAAGCCGGTCCGCCCCCGGCCGCCCCCAGCTCCAATGTAACGAGAGGGCCGATCGTGACCGATACCCGTCCCTGACGGAGCGCCTTCACCGCTTCTTCGCTTACCTGTCCCGCTTCGTCTTCCAGTCCCAAATACGTGACGGAGACCGGCTCATCCGTCTCTGATTGTTCGTGCCAATCGCGTCCCGAGGTTGCCGCCAGACGATAGCCCTCGTTCAGCTTATCCGTCCACAGCGAGAATGCGCGTGAATTATCCGTCTTGATCGGAGCGAAGGTTCCCGACCACACCTCGATATAATCGAAGCTGTTCCAATCATCCACCTCGTATTCCCAGTAGCAGCCTGTACAAGCCGGACTTCCTATCCGGTACGGATGAGCAAGCCCCGCAGCTCCCCCGTGGTGATGAACGGCGGATACGCCGCTGTGGATATTGCCCCGGGTCGCCTCGCGCCAGTCCGCGAATGCCGACAGCCCGACGGTGACCATATGCCCATAGAATGTCGTCCATTCCATGCCCGGAAGAATGACCAGTCCCGTGGCCTGTTCCACCGCTTCCTTGTCCGCCAGACCGGACATCGTATTATGATCGGTGAGCGCAAGGCCATCGAAGCCGAGCTTGGCCGCTCCGGCTGCCAGTTCATGCAGCGTCTGCTTTCCGTCGCTGTGAAGGGTGTGGGTATGAAGCTCGCAGGCTAACCATTTCATGACTTCTCTTCCTCCTCCGGAATCCATGCTTCCAAATGATAGGTGCACTCCTCCGTAACGATGGAATGGAAGCTTAGCGTTATTGTCCATTCCCCCGCTCCAATTCTTCCCTTCGCAAGTCCTGGGGAAGCCTCGCTATGCGAAAGCAGGAATTGCTGCTTCGGATCGTGCCGGTGGCAAGCTCCGCGATAGCCGTCCTGATCGTCCACCGATAAGGTGATGAGATTGCTCAGCGGCAAGTAGCGTTCGATCCCGGCTATAGCCAGTTCTCTTTGCTCCGGCAGGACATACAGCTCCATGCTTTGTTCCAGCAATCTGCGCGCCTTGCTATCGTCCTCCAGCAGCTTGGGCGAATATTCAAAACGAATCCGCAGAGCATCAGCAGGCTGGTCCAGTGTAAACGGATAACGGATATGTGTCCGGGAGTCTCCCGGTTTAACAGTCGTTTGTATATCAATCAGCATGAGAGTATTCCCCCTGATGTCATTATTGTGGGAACGGTCCCATGGCTATAATTTAACCCTCATTTATTAGAGCAATGTCTTCTGGACAATAACAGTTTGTAAAGATGCGCGGAAGCGAAGACTATGTATGAATCCATCCAAGCGACCCGTCATGCCCGAAAAACGGGAAGAAACGGCGGTCTTTCGTCCGCTGATGGGCGAAGTCATGCGTTTTCGCAATATAATATAAGGATGATATGGTAAGTATTTATATTTTTCGTTTTCAAGAAAAAAACCGTACCAATCACAAGAAGTGATCGTACGGTTCTCTATCATCCGCCCAGGTTCAGATTCTGATCAATCTTCATCCTCGTCGCGTTTCTCTTCAGGTGGAGGCACAATCATAGCCTTTTTCCGGCGTTTTCTGCTTGTGATTCTTCTTATGAGCAGAATAACCAGCAGCACGGCCACTACCAGCAGAATCCCTGCACCGATCAGGATATGCTTGATATTGGGGATCAGGAACGCGAACTGGATCTCTGTCGGCTTCGTCATCGAGAGGTCCCATTTCATCGTATGACCATCAACTTGATCGGCATTATTATTTCCGAAGGTGGAGATCGGCAGCGTGAGCAGAAAATCAAGATTGAGCTGCGAAAGCGCAAGCTTGATGAGGGTATCCGGCACCTTCAGCCAGTCCTGATTCCGGATCAGCGGATCAAGATATTTTCCGATATCGACCGTCAGGCGGATTTCAACCCGGGTATAAAAGAAGTGCTTCGTCGTTTTGACGATATTTTGTTGATCCGCGAAGTTCCACTGCTTGATGCCCTCCTGCAGGGAACCGAAGCTCTTGTGGAGCAAATAATCAGTCCCGGTGCCCTCTTCCCTGGTCTCATAGTCGATGCCCAGCTCCTCAGCCTTGGCCTGCAGCATCTCCCCCAGCTTGCCGCCCACGAGCTTCTGCGTGCTCTCCTTCAAGGTGACCTTCATATCCAGATCCGCACTGCCGTCCTTGCGGAGTGAGACATGGGCGGAACCGTTCGCACATCCCGCAAGCAGCGCGATCACGAGCGCGCATATACCCCATTTCAGCCATCTGCTGTACATAAAACATCCCCTAGCTTCTCTTCCATCTGTGGTACAGGTTTGTCATTTTCAGGAGTCGATCAAGCGATACAAATATGACAAAAATCCCCATTCGGCTTTGCTTGACCAAATAGGGGATTTTGCTTTATACCGACCTCCACCAGGGAGAAGTCGGATAGTCGGGTGCTCCGAGAACCAGCGTCTGTCCGATCTGCGGGGCAGCCAGCGCTACTTTGTTTTCTCTGGCGGCTTTGGACACCCTCTCGATGGGATCGGTCCATTCATGCATGGCCAAGGTGAATGCCCCCCAATGGATCGGGATCATCAGATTGCCCCTTACATCCAGATGGGCTTGCACGGACTCCTCCGGCAGCATATGGATGCCTGCCCATCGCCGATCGTATTGCCCGCACTCTATGAAGGTTAAGTCGAAGGGGCCGTATTTCTGTCCAATCGCTTGAAAATGATCCCCATACCCGCTGTCTCCGCTAAAAAAGACGCTGACATTCCGGCCTTTAATGACCCAGGAGCACCATAATGTGGCCTCACGGTCGCCAAGCCCCCTGCCGGAGAAATGCCTGGCCGGCGTGCATACCAGCTGAAGCCCTTCATATTGAAATTCGCTCCACCAGTCATGCTCCTGGATCTTCGCTTTGTCCACGCCCCACCTCTCCAGATGCGGGCCCACGCCCAAGGGAACAATGAACTGCTTCACGCGGTCCTTGATTCTCTTGATCGAGCCGTAATCCAGGTGATCGTAATGATCATGGGAAATCAGCACCGCGTCGATGAGGGGCAGCTGCGCAAGCTCAAGCGGAACGCTCCTGCTGAAGCGTCTGTTTCCGAATATCTGCACCGGCATAGGGGCTTTACCGAACATGGGGTCGATCAGCAGTGTCTTCCCTTCCAGCTCCAGCATGAGCGCGGAATGGCCGAACCATCTGACAACGGTCTGATCAGGGAGCTCGGCGTACGGCACAGCCGACGTCACGATCCCAATCGGTCTGGCGGGCTTCCGGTTCGTATTGGTCCGCATATAATCTCTCAATATACTGATTAATGTCTTGGGATCCATCGCCATTGAGGTCGGCGTGGCATTCATGAACCTGCCTTTGGCGTAATTGCCCGATTGCTTGTAGATCTCCAGGGTTTCACCCGACGCCCGTCTCCCAAAGGCCGGATTAAGCTTCAGGAACAGATAACCCAGCAGAATCAGTCCGATAATGATAATAAGTACAGTCAGGATGATCATCATTCTCCTCTAGTCCTCGTAGCCCGCGATCCCCTTCTCCATCAGAAAATCCATTTCGGCCTCCAGAATGGATTCCACGGTCGGCTCGTCCAGCTTGATATCAGGACGGCTGAGCACATAATCCACAAGCTCGTCGCTGTCGACCTCGACTTCGCCTTTGGCATTTTCCTTGGCGCTGTTGATGAAGGTCTGTTCATGCTTCAATACCAGCTTAATGCTGGCTGCATTGACTTTTACCTGATCGGCTATGTACTGTACAAGCTCCTGCTCATTGACTTCTTCGCTCATGGCATTGTCATCTCCTCAGTTGTCTGGAATGCTGTCATTGTAACACAGTGCAGGCTTAATTTCTAAGCCGCGGGAAGTCCCCCACCAGCACGGACAAATACTGCTTCAAATTCTCCAGCTCGTCTGGTGTCCGATCGCCAATCTCGCCGTCGCAATCGATTTCCTGTCCAGGGGAAGCCGCAATGGAAAGCTTGCCGGTCTTGAAATAACGGATGGCGCCGCCCTCGGGCATTTCATTGGTCAGCTTCAGCGCAATGGCCTTCCAGGCCAGCTCCATAGAGGTTTCCTTGATGATCAGAACATCGAACTTTCCATCCTCCAGATCGGTTTCCGGAAAGAAGGTCCGCATTCCCCCGGTGAAAGCGCCGTTGCCGATAACGAGCAAGCAGGCAGTATCGTCATAATCGAAATCCGCACTTTTGATTTTCAGGGAGAAGGGCTCGAATCCCTTGATCGACTGCGCGGCGGAAATATAATAGGAAAGCTTGCCGAACCGTTCCTTCTTGTCCGAGTCCACATTGTTCGATACCAGCGTAATCAGTCCGATTCCCCAGAAATTGAGAAAATAGCGGCTGCCGGATTTGCCCACATCCACCTGCTTCACCTGATTGGCCAGAATCTGCTCCACCGCGAGCAGAGGGTCCTGATTCATTCCAATCGCCCTGGAGAAATCATTGCATGTGCCCCCGGGCAAAATAGCAAACAATGGCCGCCGCTCCAGGGGACACAGCGCATTGATGAGCTCATGGACCGTCCCGTCTCCCCCTGCGCCAATTATCAGATCAAATTCGCTGGCATGCTTCCCGATATATGCAGCGCCGTCACCCGCAGCCTCCGTTGTATAAACGACAACTTCTTCATAGCGCTGCTTAAGCTTATCTGAAATAATGCCGATTTGATTCACCATCGTGGATTTGCCTGCAGCGGGGTTGAGAATAATAACTGCTCTTTGCATGCTCATTCTCCTTTACCAGCCGTTTGGAAGATATATTTCCATTATATACAAGCTGCGGCGGCAGAGAAAGCCGGACCTGACAGAGCTGACGACAGAGCGCATGGAAGGAATGAAGTTCCATGACATGCGGATAACCCGTGGGAGCAGCGACTTACCGCCCTGTTTGGCATAGCCCGCTCGACGTGTAAATAGGTTATACTTACTACATACGAATAGACGAAAGGGGCAGCCCCTAATGGATATCACCAGCAAGCAGTGGGAAGATGAAATCAAAAAGGCGGCAGCAGAAGCCTACGATAAGGAAATCGCAGCGATTAACAAGCAGCTGGAGCAGGAGATTCTTTTTGCCTTGATTGGCGATGTCAATGCGGGCAAGTCTTCCACGATCAACAAACTGATCGGCGAGGAAGTGGCGGGAGTCGGTGCAGAGCCTGGCGAAACCACGGAAATCAAGCCTCACGCATACACGGACAAGATTTATTTTGTCGACACGCCGGGCTTGAACGATATCAATCACAAAAATTCCGAGGAAACGCTGAAATATTTCAAAAACGCCGATGTCGTGTTATTCTTCCTGAATGCCGCCGGCACCGTCTTCTCCGAATCGGAGAAGGAGTCCTTCCTCCAGATAGAGAAAATCAACAAAAATATACTGGTGGTCCTCAATAAAATCGATGCCGCCGACGAAATCGACCGGCTTGTCAAGCGGGTGCGCAAGGAAACCGGCGAGAAATACGAGGTGGTGCCGATCTCATCCCGTACGGGTGAAAACATCGATCTGCTGCGGAACAAGATTCTGGAGATTCTAAAAAAAAAGAGCAAGGATATTCTGTTCGCCAAAAGCATTAAAGAAAAAGCTGCAACCGCCCATACCTGGATTATCGGTGCGGCAACATCAGCCGGCGCCGCGGGCGCGCTGCCGGTTCCCGGTTCGGATATCATCCCGATTACCGCTATCCAGATTGGCCTTTTGACCAAGCTTGCCGCCCTTTATAACAAACCCCTTTCCAAGGAAACCGCCAAGGAAATCGTGCTGACGACCATTGTCGGCAATATCGGCAAAAGCATTTTCCGCCAGGTGCTCAAGCTGTTTCCCGGCGCCGGCTCCATCGCTGGCGCAAGTGTTGCAGGAGCGATGACGCTCGCGCTTGGTTATGCCATGAAATATGCCTATGAGCACAATATCGAAATTACCGGCAAAAATATTAAAGAGATTTATACGCGCTATCGCGAGAGGGCCGAAAAACAATAATCGATGAACCGTACAAACCGGATATTCATGCGACAGAGGATGGGAACAGATTGGATAACACGAACCGGATGCCTGCGTATATTTATACGTATGCCTGCCGCGAGGATGAAATTTCTTTATGTCAATTGGAACTGCGCTCCTTGTTTGGTATGGAGACGCAGGCGAATCTTTTCAAAACAGATATTCTTGTCGATGTCAGCCGCAGCCCTTTTATTAAAGAACGCATCGATGTCATGTATGAAGGGGACAAGCTTGCCGATATTTATGAGCAGGTGGAGCAACTCGATCTGGGGAGCGCGACCTTCAAGGCGATATTCGTCAAAACCAATGATCTGGCTCCCGGGGACAAGGTGGAGTACGCCGAGCGGCGCATCATTGAGCGGGAGATCGGCATGCATATCGAAGGGGAAGCGGATATAAACAAGCCAGATCTTCTATACGGCATTGTTGCCTTCGGCGGGCGGTGGTATTTTGGCGGCTATCACAAGAATACGGCTCTCTGGCTGCATCATATGAAGAAGCCGCGCAGCTATTCCATTGCACTGAGCACCCGGGTGGCCCGGGCGGCCGTTAATATTGCCGTTCCCCGGCCTGAAGGAATCAGGGCCATCGACCCCTGCTGCGGGATCGGAACGGTTCTCGTCGAGGCTTTGTCTATGGGAATCAACATGGTTGGCAGGGATATCAATCATTTTATCGCCCGCGGCGCACGGGAGAATCTCGCTTTTTTTGGACTGGAGGGCGTGGTTACACGGGGGGATATTGCCGATATTGCCGAAACCTACGATGCCGCCATTGTTGATATGCCCTATAATCTTTACTCGAAAATAACGCCGGAGGAGCAGTTCTCGCTTCTCCTTCATGCCAGGCGCATTGCAAAAAGAGTCGTCGTCGTCTCCATCGAAGCCATCGACGAGATGATCGGGAACGCCGGCTTTACCATTACAGACCGCTGTATTGCGAGAAAGGGTTTATTTTCCAGGCATCTGCTTGTTTGCGAGTAAGCAGTCTTTGACATTCCAAAGAGGCCGGCTGGAGCAGATCCGATAAAATCCTATCCCTTGTACCTGATTACGGTTCCGGAGATGGCGTCATACAGCGTTTGATTTTGTTTGCTCCATAAAGAGCTTAGCAGGTAAAGGAACACCAATCCGTAGACCACTGCCAATAAGCAATAAATTAAGATGTCGGGATACCCCGAAGGTATAATCATATGCCAAATCGTAAAGTGAGCCAGCTCCCACGGGATGAATTTAATGGCGGAACGGCGGAACGAGTGCCCATAGCCGACGGGTTGACCGCGCATGCCTGCCACCACGATCCCCATTTTACGTTTTCCCCATGTCGCATGCGATTTGGAGCCTTCGCATAGGGCAAAATAAAGATAGACAGGCAGTGTAATCAATAGAAATCCGGTGAGCTCCGCCGTCGCAGCACTGGTCTGAAAAAGCGGAACCAGCAGCGGTCTTGCAGGAAAAGATAACCCGACAAGCAGGACGATATATCCCAGAATGAGGACATAATCCCATAAAAATGCGATGATGCGTGTTCCAAACGAGACACGCCCGGGATTTTCCTGAATCTGTTCCTTCACTGCTTCAACTCCTCTCTTTCATCCTCTGGCAGCAAAGCTGGTTCCACACTGAGTCCCTCTGGGAAATGATAGCCTCGGGATAATATTAAAGCTATACGTTCAAAAAACATCGCAGCCGTTTCCGGACGGCTGCGATGTTTTTCTATCTGTCAGGCCGAGTGGTTGGAGACATATTCCTCTCCTGCCGATACGGCCAGCTTGTACATGTCCTGAAAAGGCAGCCCATGCTCGCGTGCCGCTTTTGCAACATCCTCATACTCGGGAGAAAAGCGGAACACGCGGCCCTCCCGGATAGCCAGCTTGATCCTTACCGGACCATAGGCGGTGGCGACCAGAGCCATCTCCCGCTTCAGAATCCGTCTCGTCCACTTCGTTCTCCGCACGCCAAGCGTAGTGGTTTCGAGCAGCAGCACATCCTCACAGCGCGGCACAGCGGCGTCCGGTGCCAGTACAGTAACCAAAGTTGCCGGACGGTTCTTCTTCATATATACCGGGGTAAAAAACACGTCAACCGCTCCGGCCTCGAAGAGCCTCTCCATCGTGTAACCAAGCGCTTCGCCGGTCATATCATCCAATTGGGCTTCCATCACCATGACCGAATCCTCTTCATCCGTGCCTGCCTGCTCCATCAGCAGCGCCCGGATCACATTGGGATGGGCAAATTCTTTGGTGCCCGCGCCGTAGCCGATCCTCTCGATGGTCAGGGCAGGGATATCGCCGAAGCCTTTGGCAAGCGCCTTCAGAATTCCTGCGCCGGTTGGCGTTGTCAGTTCGCCGGCCGCATCCAGCTTGGCGATCGGAATCCCGATCAGTATTTCCGCTGTGGCCGGGGCTGGAATCGGATATAGCCCATGCGCCATTTTTAGTTTTCCATGACCTGTTGGAACAGGGGACGCATAGATTTCTTCGATTCCCAAATTCTCCATCGCCAGACATACGCCGATCGTATCGATAATGGAGTCCATGGCCCCCACCTCATGAAAATGCACCTCTTCCGGGCTCATCCCATGGATCTTTCCTTCTGCCTTGGCTATGGTTTGAAAAATGGCCGTACTGCGCTGCTTCACCCGCCCTGGCAGTCCGCTCTCCGCGATCATCCGCAGAATATCGGAGGCTTTGCGGTGATGGTGTTCATGGTCCCCGCCATGAGTATGCTCATGGCTATGTGTATGGCTATGGCCGTCATCGTGCGTATGGGCATGACTATGGCTATCGCCGTCATCGTGCGTATGCGCGTGGCTGTGGCTATCGCCGTCATCGTGCGTATGGGCATGACTATGGCTATGGCCGTCATCGTGTGTATGGGCATGACTGTGGCTGTCATCGTGCGTATGGGCATGGCTGTGGCCGTCATCGTGCGTATGCGCGTGGCTGAGGCTGTGGCCATCATCGTGTGTATGGGCATGGCTGTGGCTGTGGCCATCATCGTGTGTATGGGCGTGACTATGGCTATGGCCGTCATCATGAGTATGCGCGTGACTCTGAGTGTGGCCATCATCATGGCTGTGCGCATGACTATGGCTGTGCCCGTCATCGTGCCTATGTATGTGACTGTGGCCCTCGTCATGGCTGTACCCGCCAATATGCAGACGCAGCTTTTTCGCCGAAATCCCCTTTTTAATAACGGGATCGACGGCGATGCTGAACGGATCAATCGGAAGCGCCTTTAGATGGCTTTCAATATAGGAGAGATCCGCACCCAGGTCAATTAATGCAGCCAGCGCCATATCTCCGGCAATACCGGAGATGCAATCCAAGTAAAGTACCTTCACCGTGCTCCCGCCTCCGTCACCAATTGCTGAATAATAGCAGCCTGATAGCCTGCTCCGAAGCCGTTATCAATATTGACCACGGTGACTCCCGCCGCGCAGGATGTCAGCATCGACAACAGCGGGGTTAGCCCCTGAAAATGAGCCCCGTACCCCACGGAGGTTGGAACGGCGACGACCGGTCGACGGACCATGCCTCCAACGACGCTTGCAAGGGCTCCCTCCATGCCTGCCACCACAATCAGCACATTGGCTTCCTGAAGCTTGTCGCGATAGGCAAGCAGACGGTCAATGCCGGCAACGCCCACGTCATAAATTTTCTCCACCTCGCAGCCCATCCACCGGGCTGTGCCTGCCGCCTCCTCGGCCACAGGCAGATCGGACGTGCCTGCACAGAGAACAAGAACCTTCCCTGCAAAACGTACAGAAGGCTCCCCTAATGTAATCAGGCGGGATGTCGGATTATATACGGCCTCCGGAAAATCTTCCTGCACGGCAAGCGCCATTTCTTCCGTAGCCAGCGTTACCAGCGCCTTGCCGTGGGCATTCATCAAACGCTCCACGATTTGGCGTACCTGGTCAACGGTTTTGCCTTTGCCGAATATCACCTCCGGAAAGCCCGTTCTTTCTTCTCTGGCGTAATCCACCTTGCTGAAACCAAGGTCTTCGAATTGATTCTTGCTGTCCATTTTATCCTCCTGCCAGGATGATCCCGGCCCCAATTTGATCCGATACCAGTTACCCGTGCGGTTACTCCGCCCCTGCTCCTACCTTCAGCGCCTGATTCATACTTCCGCTGCGGTAGCCGACCAGATCCAGCGTGACATAACCGTAACCATATGATTTCAGCGTTGTTGCGATCTGCTCGAAGTGGCTGACCACAATCGGCATTTGCGCCGTCTCCACTTCAATTCTGGCGATTTCCCCATGCGTCCGCACCCGGACCTGACGAATGCCCAGCGATTTGATAAAAGCCTCCGCTTTGTCGATCTTCGTCAGCTTCGCCTGCGTAATCATTTCCCCGTAAGCAATCCGGGAGGACAGGCAGGCAAAGGATGGCTTATCCCAGGTATCCAGGCCAAGATCCTTGGACAGGGCTCTGATCTCTTCTTTATACAGATTCACTTCGGCAAGCGGTCCTCTGACCCCATGCTCTTGTGCTGCTTTGACGCCGGGCCGGTGTTCGCTCATATCATCCGCAATCAGGCCGAACACCATATTTTTATAACCCTTCTCAGCCAGAATCGGCATTAAGTGCTCAAATAAGCTCTTCTTGCAAAAATAACAGCGGTTCGCCGTATTCTCGCTGTAACCGGGTATTTCAAGCTCCGAGGTCTCGATCACCTGATGCGGAGCGCCCATCTGCTCCGCGAGCTTCTTCGCTTCAAGCAGCTCCGAGGAAGGGTATGTCTCCGAATCTGCCGTAACCGCCAGAACGTTGTCCGCACCCAGCTCATCCAGTGCTACCTTGAGCAGGAACGTACTGTCCACTCCACCGGAGAAAGCGACCACGACACTTTCCATCTCTCGAAGCTTGGCCTGCAAGGCCTCTAATTTCTGCTGCGGCATGCTCTTTCTCCTCTCGTCTTCCATTCTCATCCCCATGTTCTACGCTTTAAGCAATTGATGTCGGCGACTCGAACACAGAGGTGTAACCGCTGATGGCACTAAGAATCCGTGCTGCCTCCTCATCGTTCATGGAGCCAAAGCGCTCTACGGCATCAACGATTTTGGGGAACAGGTGAATGTCACCTGCACTGGCAAATCCCGCGATACCGGGAAAAGAGAGCACAAAGTGCACGCAGGCATCGATAACCTCCTGCTGGTCGAAAGGCTCATACCAGGTCGCATAATTGCGCTTCTGATTTTCGCCCCAAGGAGCCTTCGCAACAGCCTTGATCACACGGACGGCTGCATCCTGTTTGCCCGCCTCTTCCATCAGAGCGTCAAAATCTGCGCGGTACTCCGGCAAAGAATACATATAATAATTAAGTGGAAGCAGAACCGTTGCGAACGGGAACCTTCTAAGCGCTTCCAAATGAGTAGCAGGCGCCTGATGTCCGTGACCTGTAATTCCGATATTTTTTACAATGCCTTCATCCCTGGCTTCCAGAGCGGCTTCAAGTGCGCCTCCCTTTTCCGTGCAGCGGTCCAACTCCTCAATCGTGCCCACAGCATGCAGCTGAAGCAGATCGACGGAATCCACCTTCATACGCTCCATTGAACGATAGATCTCTTCCTTCGCTTTGGCCTTCGTGCGCTCGCCGGTTTTCGTGGCAAGGAAAATATCGCTGCGGATGCCGCTGATGATTGGTCCCATCCTTAGCTCCGCATCGCCATAGCTTGCCGCCGTGTCAAAATGATTGACGCCATGCGCCCGTGCAAACGAAATCGACTCATCCGCCTCTTCCTGTGTGACATTCCCCAAGCTCGCGGCACCAAACATGACCACAGATCCTTCATAACCCAAACGGCCTATCCTTCGCTTCAACATGCGTGAACGCCTCCCAGAATTAGAATCGCACTTTGGATCAATCGCCTATCTATTCCTATTATAAACCTGTATTTCCGATTTGGCTTCAACAAAACGCTCGATATTTCTCACACTTGGCGATTCGCATATCCCGGTTACCCTGTTAGGAAACAAAAAGAAACGGTCAGGAGGCCGTTTCTTTTGTTATAGAGGTTCTATTTTCAACCTGAGGTCAATGGTATCGTGCTTACCGCATGTCCCTTTCTCAGCTCCGCATAAAGCTCCGGCCTGCGGTCCTGATAAGGAGCGACCGCACCGCGAATCCGGTTATCGCGCAGCTTGGCAAAATCGGCACTGGCCAGCACGACGGAATCCTGATTCATTTCCCCGATCGCAGCAACGCCTTCTTCCGTGAAGGGAAAATCACAGGGCGTGAACAAACCCGCCTGGGAAAATCCCGTATCAATCTGGGGGCGTCCCTCCGTGAGCACACCCACGATGCCGCTTAACGCAACGAAGAGCTGATTCTCAACCGCCCGCGCCTGGCAGCAGTGACGAACGCGGTAGTAGCCGAAGGCATTGTCCGTGTAGGATGGGCAGAGGATCAAATCCGCGCCTCTTTCGGCTGCAATCCGGGACAGCTCGGGAAACTCAATATCGTAGCAAATCAGAATAGCCGCCTTGCCCCAATCGGTCTCGAACACTACCAGCTCCTCGCCTTTGAGCAGCGGCCAGCGGTTCTGCTCCTCCGGGGTCAGATGCAGCTTATCCTGCATTTCAATCCGACCGTCCGGGAAGAAGATGAACGCCTTATTGACGAACCCTTCCTCCTCCCGGCATATATGCGTGCCTCCGAGAATGACGATTTGCTGCTCCCGGCTTAAACCTTGAAAAAACTCCACATATTTCTCGGTGAAGGAGTCCAGATATTCGCATGCTTCCAGATGCGTAAGTTCAGGTACAATGCCCAGCAGATGGGCGGTTACATACTCGGGAAAAATTATCATGTCGGCGCCTTGCAGGGCGGCATGTGTAATTTTTGCTTGCAGTCCCGTCCAGAATTGTTCCTCAGATTGGATATCTGTCAGATCATACTGAACGGCTGCGATTGTCAGGTTCTCCATGTCCACCTCCGTAGCTTCAGGAACGAATCTGCAAGGAATAAATATCTGTACGGCGGTCCCTGAACGTCAGTACATCCTTGGATTTGCGAAAACGCTGCAAAGTTTCCATATCTACCTCGGCCATAATGACCGTTTCCGTGTTTTCGCTGCATTCACCCGCAATGCCATCCGGCGGGAATGAGAAGTCTGCCGGCGTATATACACCGGACTGCGCATACTGAATATCCACATTATCGACATGGGTCAGGTTGCCCACCGTACCTGAGGTGACGGTGAACACCTGATTCTCAATCGCGCGCGCCTGGGCGCAGTATTTGACCCGCAGAAAGGTTTGCCGGTCCTCCGCGCAGAAGGGAACAAAAATAATCTGCGCCCCTTCTTCAGCGACGATGCGCGATATTTCCGGATACTCAATATCGCTGCTCAGCTGGATCGATATTTTCCCGCAGTCCGTATCGAACACTTCCAGAACGGAACCGCCGTTGATGCCCCACCATCTGCGCTCATTGGGCGATATATGAAGCTTATACTGCTGGGCGATCGTTCCATCCCGGCGGAACAAATGGGCAACCGTATAAATCCGGTTATTCTGTTCGATGAAGTGCGAGCCGCCTATAATATTCACATTATATTTCACGGCAAGCTCCGAGAATAGCTCCACATACTGCTCCGTGTAGGTGCTGAGCTTGCGGATAGCCAGGCTTGGGGACCGCTCTTCAAGAAAGGAAAGCAGCTGCATGGTGAAATTTTCCGGAAATACGGCAAAATCCGACTTGTAGTCGGAAGCGACATCCACATAATGCTCGCACTGCGTAGCGAACTCGTCGAAAGAGTCGATCTTCTTCATCATATATTGAATGACGCAGATACGGACGGGAAACGACAGCTTGTAGTGGATTTTGTTGGCGCTCGGTTTGTAATCAATATTGTTCCATTCCAGCAAAGCGGCGTAATTCATCGAATCCTCGTCATCCGATAGATAATTCGTAATAATCCGCTTCAGCGTAAAGCCGTTCATCATTTGGAAGGTCAGCACCGGATCATAAATATTTTGCTGCAGCACCTCTTCCGCATAGGCTCTTGGTGACATTTGATCACTATATTTATGATAACCGGGAATGCGTCCGCCGACAATAATACTTTTCAGATTCAGCTGCTCCGCAAGCTGCTTTCGGGCTTCGTAGAGACGGCGGCCGATCTTCATGCGGCGGAAACTCGGATGGACCATGACCTCCATCCCGTACAAGCTTTCGCCGCGCGGGTTATGGTTGCGAATATAGCCGTTATCGGTAATTTCCGAGTAGGTGTGCTGCTCCAGATAGTCATCGAAATTGACGATCAGACTCGAGCAGGATCCGATAATTTCGCCATCCAGTTCCACGCACAGCTGCCCCTCAGGAAATATTTTCTTGTGGCTTTCCAGCTGGTCAAGCTTCCATGGAGACATACCTGGAAAACAAATATTTTGCAGCTCAATGATTTTCCCAAAATCCTCGCGCTCAATCGTCCGAATAATAATTTTCTTCTCGAATTGTGAAATTTGGTCACCTGTCATATATAAACCCCTCATCCAAGTCATTAATCATTAATGATACACCGCCATATTCATAGCCGTATTAATGCACTATCATTGCTTTGTAAACTTTTTCAGGGATTTGTAATCATCGCGAATGGTTCTACCGTTATTATATGCCAGGAATACTTAAGTCATTAGGCATGCTGAACGAATTCCTTTCGCAAGCCCTGCCAGCGTTCAAGATTGTCCTTTCGTGCGCCGTACTTCCAGGTGAGGGGACAACAGGTTCTTATTGGACTCGTTCCTGATTCAAGCAAAAGCGGACGAAAGATTCTTATTAAAAATAATTACGATTTATTGTCTTTCGCTGGCGGATTGGATTGTATGAAATCCAGATGATCATAGCCCCAACCGCACATATCCGTCAGAACTGAGCCAAGGGTTCGTCCATGCGCGGAGAGGGAGTATTCGACCTTTGGAGGAATTTCCGGATAAATCTGCCGCTCGATAAGCCCATCCGCCTCCAACTCCCGCAGCTGGCTGGTCAGCATCCCCTGTGTAACCTTAGGAAGCAGGCGTCTCAGTTCTCCAAACCGCTTGGTCCCCTGATTCAGCAAAATAAACAAAATCAACGGCTTCCACTTGCCGCCGATCGCATGCAGGGTTGCCGCAATTCCATCCGTCGCACCTCTACTGTCTTCCTTCATGCGCATATTGTTCACTCCCTTCAATCGAACCGCTTGTTCCCCCACTATCAGCCATGTTATCAAAATGAGCATATTTTAAATAGTACTACTGATTTCCATACTTGGTATGATTAATGTACCATGTGTTCTCAAAGGCTGAGCAGTCGCTGATTCTTTAATTGTTAATCTGGTGGCAACTCCGGTTCTTCGTGACCCTCAACGGGATAATGCCGGCAGATCTCCAGTCGAACCCGTCCCTCGCCATCGAAGGGAACGCCTTCTTCCTGCAAATACAGCTTTTGCAGAAAACGGGATTCATCCTGCTGTACAGCAATTTCTCCCAGTCTATTGACAACTCTGTGCCATGGCAGCTCATGTGTTTTGCTCATAGAATGCAGAATTCGCACAACCTGCCTGGCTCCTCTCGGGCTTCCGGCTGCTTCCGCGATTTGCCCATAGCTCATGACGTATCCTGCCGGGATGCTTTTAATTATCTCAATGACGCGCTGCGTGAATAGCTCCAAGTCTGTACCTCCCTAGAAAGGATATCTGTCCTTATATTACAGAAGGAGGCTGCCCTATTGTCAATGGAAGAGAATATATGGTAAGGTTAATTTATAATAACATTGATTAAGGTAACCTGTATCAATAAGAGGATGTATTGCTGATGACAACAAAGAAAGTGAAGCTGGGCGTTCCCCGTCAAGAAGGTCAGTTATCCATGATGTTTCCCAGAGGAGGTCCCCGGGAAGGTGCCGGAAGAAAGGCAATCGGCGAAACCAAAAAAATCTCCCTAACCCTATCTAAAGAAGCATGGCAGGAGATTGAAAACCAATGCAGCGAGCTGGATAAGTCGAGATCTGAACTGCTTCGTGAAATTCTGGAAGCTCATTTTCATGAGAAAGAAGTGAGGAAGGAGTGATTCCGCTTGCTGGTTAAGGTGAGTCAGAAGTTATTACTTCATGCATTACATCATGTTGCTCCTGCAGTATCGTCCAGGAGCATAATACCCTTGCTGTCCGGAATTCTGCTGCAAGCCGATTCGCAGAGATTACGGCTCAGTGCCAGCAATACCAGCATGATGCTGCAGTATGAGCTGCCGGCGGAAGACAATCGGATTATCGTAGAGTTGGGCGGAAGCGTCGTCATCCCCGCACTTTATTTTATAGATATTATCCGGCACTGCCCATCTTCCATGGTTACACTGGAGTGCGATAACAGCCTGATCGTCAGTATCCGCTCGGATACTTCGGTCTATCATTTGTCCGGCATGAACGCCGAGGAATATCCGCGTATGGCGGGTGACAGCCGGTCCAATAAAGTCAGTCTGCAAAGTTCTCTTCTGGCGGGGCTTATTAAGAAGGTTGCCTTCGCTGTCTCCGCTTCGGAATTTAGGCCTATCCTGACAGGCGTGTCCTTTACAGTCGAAGGGAAGCAGCTGCGGCTGCTGGCTACTGATGGCGTACGGCTTGCTTCGCAGGTGACGAATGCGGCTTCAGCATCCCTGATCAAGGATTCTGTATCCATCGTAATCCCCGGGAAGCATTTGCTGGATTATTCGAAAATGCTGCAGGATGAGCAGTCAAGGACGGATATCAGCGTTGGAGATCGAAGCATTCTCTTCAGAACCCATAACCTGCAAATGCAGTCTTCTCTCCTCGACGGGAAATATCCCATACCGGATAATCTGGCCAGCAAGGCCGTCACCACGGTTATGATGCTGGATTCCGTCATGTTACTGCAGGCCTTGGAGCGTGTTTGTCTGCTCGCAGATAAAAGCCATGTCGTCAGATTGTCCATTATAAGAGAAAACACAATACTGCTCTTCTCCAAAACGACGGAAATCGGCGATGTCAGTGAAGAGCTTATTGTGAATGCGCTGAATGGCGACGAGATCACCATATTCTTTAATGGGAAGTATATGATAGATATCCTGCGGTCGATGGGCAGCCATCAGGTAATCGTAAAGTTCTCCGGGAGGTGGAGCCCTATAATCATTCAGCCTGATAATAGCCCGGAGACCTTATACATTCTTACTCCGATCAAATCAAATAGCTAAAGGGGATAAGCGGATACCGCCGTAAGACTCTGCCATCCTGACCGGGCTAAGAGGCCTTCTCCCCTTTTTGCAGCTGATACATTTTGAAATAGCGGCCTCCGAGCGCCATCAGCTCATCGTGGTTGCCCCTCTCGACAATTTCGCCGCGGTGCAGCACCAGAATTTGATCGGCCTCGCGAATCGTTGACAGCCTGTGGGCAATGATTAAGGTTGTCCGCCCTTCACTGACCACCTTCAACGCCCGCTGGATCAGACCCTCGGTCTCACTGTCGATACTGGCTGTCGCTTCATCCAGAATCAGAATGGCAGGATCGAATGCGAGCGCCCTGGCAAAAGAGATCAACTGACGCTGTCCGGAGGACAGCGTGCTTCCCCGCTCTACCACCTGCTCGTCATAACCGTGAGGCAGCTGCTCGATAAAGGGCGCCGCCCCCACATCACGCAGTGCGCTCTTCACCTGGTCAAGTGAAATTTCCTCATTATAGAGACTGACATTGAATTTGATATCCCCTGCGAACAAGTATGGATCCTGCAGAACAATCCCCATATGCTTTCGCAGCGCCTGCTTGGAGAACGTCGTGATATCGCGTCCATCGACGGTAATAAGGCCATGGCCGGGTTCATAGAAGCCCAGAAGCAGGTTGATAATGGAGCTCTTGCCTGAGCCGGTATGGCCGACAAGCGCCACTGTCTCTCCTTTTCTGGCCTCGAAGGAAATTTGCTTCAGCACATCCTCGCCTTCTTTGTAGGCAAAGGTTACGTTATCGAACTTCACCACGCCCTCCGGACGGCTTACGTCAGCGGTTTTCTCTACCTCCATGCCCTCCAGATCCATAATCGCAAATACTTTATCGGCGGAAACAAAGGCCCGCTGCGCATTCGTCAACTGATCGAAAATCCCGATGATCGGCTGAAAAACCCGTCCCAAATAATCGATAAATGCATAGAACACCCCAAAGGCAATTGTAGCCTGCAGGGCATCGCGGCCAAAGTAATAAATCACCAGCGCGGTTACCAGACTGCCGATCGTGCCCACGATATTCCGTGAAGACAGGGAAAAAATCCGGAACTGCTTGATCTGGTTCACATAGCGGTCTTCATTAAGTTCCTCGAATTCCTCAAGGGTCACTTTCTCGCGGCGAAAAGCCTGGATAATCGGCATAACGACGATGGATTCGTTAATCATGGCATTCATATCGCTGAGACGGGCCCGCATAATCGTGATAAAAATTTTGGAGTATTTCAAATGGACAATCATGATGACCACAAAGATCGGTGGCAGCAGCAGGCAGTACAGCGCCAGGCGCGCATCCAATATGAACAAGGCTACGAAAATCCCCGTCAGCTGCACCATGCTTACGACAAAGGTGGCCATGAAGCTCATGAACAAATCGCGGATGGCCTCCGTGTCATTGGCTATTCTCGATACAACCTGCCCGATGGGCGTATTATCGTAAAAGCGCAAGGGAATCCGCTGGATATGCCGCATCAGATCCATGCGCATATTTTTGATAATTTGCAGCGCTGTCGCCTGCAGGATATAAGCCTGCGAGAAATTGCCGACGCTGGCGATGAGCAGCAGTCCCATATAACCCCCAAGGAGCAGAAGTACGGATCTCAGATCCTCTGTGCCGGGGGTGAGATATTTATCAATAATAGTCTTCGTAATGAAAGGTCCGCCGAGCTCAGCGCCTACGGAACAGCATAGAATGAGCAAAGCGCCGATAATTCTGAATTTATAAACGAGCGCATACGCGAATAGTCGTCTCGTTGTAGATGGTTTGGACATTCAAATAGCCCTCCTGAGCTTTTTTGTGCAAGCTTCCCTGGACGCTTGACCGCAAGGTTATAAACCGTCCAGCCGTGAAGCATATCTCCAATCTCAGCCTGATACGCTGCTTATCGTTTATCTTACTCTTCCAGGCTGGCTTCCATCTGCTGACGTTCCCACTGCTCTTTGTACCAGCCGCCAAGCAGCATCAATTCCTGATGCGTGCCTTCCTCCAGTATCCTTCCGTCCTCCAGTACCAGAATCCAGTTGGCATGACTGACGGCAGACAGCCGGTGAGTCGTAATGATCGTGGTCCGGCCTGCGCGTGCCTTGCGGATATGATGAAGAATGCGGTTCTCCGTCCGGGCATCCACCGCCGATAATGAATCATCAAGGAGCAGAATCTCCGAGTCGATGAGCAGCGCCCGGGCAATCGCAAGCCGCTGCTTCTGGCCGCCGGAAAGCATAACGCCATTCTCCCCGACTATGGTGCCGAGCCCCTCCGGCATCTGGGCGATATCGGAGGTGAAGGAGGCCATTTCAACCGCTCTCTCCACTTCCGCAAGCGTCGCATCCGGTTTGCCCAGGGCGATGTTCTCCTGGATGGACTTGGACAGCAGCAGATGCTCCTGCGGCACATAGGCAACCCAGGACTTCATTTGTTCCAGGGTGATCTGTTCGACGGGAATATCCGAGATGAACAGCCGGGCATCATCTACGGGATATTGACGGAGCAGCTGCTTGAGCAGCGTACTTTTCCCGCTGCCGGTCTTCCCTACAATCCCCAGCGTCTCCCCCCGTTCCAGCCGGAAGGAAATATTGCTGAGACTTGCATGGTTGGCTGTTGGATAGGTGAAGCTGAGACCTCTCATTTCGATCCGGGACGGGATAGCCAGAGCCACCGGAGCTTCCGGATCCTGCAGATCCGCTTTCTGCGCCAGCGCGGTTTCCACACGGTCTGCCGAAGCGCTGCCGCGCTGCAGGACGTTAATAAATTCCCCGAATGAGATCATCGGCCAGATGAGCATGCCCAGATATATATTGAATGAAATCAATTGGCCTAATGAAATTTCTCCTTCAAAAACAAGATAGGAGCCGTAACCGATGCCGATGGAATAGCTGATGCCGACAATCAGCGAAATCAGCGGCTGAAAGAGAGCATTAAGGATGGATACCCGCTTGTTCTTGTCCCTGACCTCGGAAGTCATCGTATCGAAGGCATTCAGATCGTGGTCTTCCTGCACATAGGAACGGATGACGCGAATGCCGGAGATCGACTCCAGCGCATGCTCGTTCATTTTGCCGAAGGAGGCCTGTGCCTCAAGAAACCGGGTTCTTACCTTCTTCCCGAGCGAGCTGATCACAACCACAAGAAAAGGCAGCGGAATGAGCGCCGCAAGCATTAATTTGAAGCTGATAAAGGAGATCATGGTCACGATAACGACAGAAGCGCCTACCAAGGTGTTCACAAGCGTCATAACACCGTAACCCGATGTTTGTCCGATCGCGAGAATGTCATTGGTCGCAAGCGCCATCAGCTGCCCGGTGCTGTTGCGCTGGAAGAAGGCCGGCGTCATTTTCGTCAAATGGGCCAGAAGCCGCCCGCGCAGCAGCTTCTCGATGAGCGCCGAATTGCCGAACAAGGTAGTAATCCATATGTATACCATGCCGTATAAGAGCAAGGCGAGTCCGACAAGCAGCAAAACCGTCTGGTTGAGGCCTGCCGAGGTCAGATTCTCCTGACGGATATGATCGATGGTATTCCCAATCATCTTGGGCGGTATGGTTGTCAGCAAACTGACAGCTGTCATCAGGCCGATGGCAATCGCATAGCTGCTCCATCTTGTTTTAAAAAACCACTGCAGCCGTGTCACAAAAGACAAGGCGTTCACCCCTTTTCGGAAATAACAATAGACATACACAGTAAGTTTACAGGTTAGTTTCATACAAGTCTATGTATTGGAAAAAGAAAGCCATCGCGCAGCTCGGATACAGACTCTCCCCTCAAGCGCCCTATATCATAATACCAAACATATGTTCCCGTTACAAATCTTTTTTGAAACAGCAAAAAAGGCAGCCGTTAAGCTGCCCTTGCGTTCAGGGCTGGAGGTTCTTCTTAACCTGACGATCAAGCTCAACTCTCCAGCAAGGTTTTTCCTGCTTGCAGACCTGCTCGCCATGCAGGAATGGCTGTAAAAAGGAATTTCCTTATTAGAGGCTCTGTTTGGGCTTGGCAGGAGTCAAATCAGTAATGCAGCAAGGTTTTTCCTACCTGCCGAGTCACCTCCTACGGTTGGAATAACTGGAGGAAGGAATTTCCTTACTGGAGACACCCTTCGTCATGTAATTAAAAATTTTGGCTCTCAGTCACCACGTAAGTTAGCTGTTCCCCTGCCGCCCATTACGGGGTCTTGATATGAATTTCAAACAGTCTCGACGTATTCGCACCCGGCATCCGGACATTAAGCAGGGCTTCACGGGCGCTCCATTTCCAGCTGCAATCATGCTCGGCCGGGTACGCGCAGCGCACCTCAAGCTCTTGGTCCTGAAGCCCGGGAAGGGGAAGCAGCACCTGCGTCGAATCGCCGCCAAGACGCCAGACTGCCAGATAAATCCGGCTATCCGCCCTGAGTCCAAGGCTGACCCAATCGTCCTTATGCCCGGGTAGTCCCAGAGGCCAGAATGGCAAGGCTTCCGGAATATCCTGACGGATCGTCTTGTAATAATCGAGCGCCTCCTTGACCAGTTCCCTCCGCCTTGGGCTTAATTCGGCCAGATGGCCGCTTTGATGGATGCGGAGCAGCAGCGCATTGACCATGTTGAAAATAACCTCTTCATCATCGCCTTCCCGCAGCGGATAGGACCAGATGGCGGATTGCTCGGGCGTCAGCGCCGCCGGCGATCCTGCTGCGATGGCCGCATATTTCCTGAAGTCCTCCTGATCGCTGGTGGATTGAATGCTGTACCGGCTGAGCATCGCATAATCCATCCGCATGCCGCCGCTAGAGCAGTTCTCGATTACGAGTTCGGGATAACGGGCGAATATATTGTCCAGCCAGGCAAGATAAGCCCGGTTATGCTGCAGCAGACCGTCGCCGAAGCTGTCCGCTTCGGTCTCCGTTCCGATTCCGGCATTGATATTGTAGTCCATCTTGATGTAGCCGACTCCGTAATCCTCAACAAGCCGCCGGATCACTTCATTGGCATGCGCAATCACCTCCGGATTCCGGTAATCCAGTTGATACCGGCTGCGGTCCTTGACCCGCTTGCCATGGCGCATGAAGAACCAGCCGTCATTGGCATCGGCCAGCTTCGGACTGTTGATGCCCATAACCTCCAGCTCCAGCCACAAGCCGGGAGTCATGCCCTTTCCGCGGATATAATCAAGCACATATTTGATGCCTTCGGGGAACCGTTCCGGTGAGGGCATCCACTCCCCGACGCCGTCCCACCACTCGCCCGCCGCATACCAGCCCGCATCGATACAGAAATATTCGCAGCCGACTTCGGCGGCAGCGTCAATGAGCGGAAGCAGCTTCGCAGTCGTCGGATCTCCCCATAAGCAGTTCATATAATCATTGAAAATCACCTGCAGCTTCCGGTTATCGTCATTGGGACGGCGTATTCTCCGCCTGTAGGCAGTCAGCTGTCCGATCGCCTGTTCAAATCCGCCCTGTACGGAGCCGACCGCAACCGGAACCGAGACAAACTCCTGCCCTGGCTGAAGCTTGATCCACCAATGGTTGTCATGCTCCGTCGGACCGCTGACCAGAACCGTCAGTCTATCGAACTGGTCCACGATTTCCCAGTGCCAGGAGCCGTTGTGCTCAATCTGCCAGAACAGGCTCGTCCCCGCTTCCCTGTTCTCCAGCACAGCCATCGGAATATGCTCAGCCGCCGACCATGAACCGGTATTGCTGTAAGCCAGCCGCTTCGTGCCGCGGTCGATCAGATGCGACATCCCAAGCTCCGGAAGCGTGTAAGTACGCCACTGCAGCTCGCTCTGCCAGCCGTTGTGGGCCACAGTAAGCCGCATTTTCTCATCCCGGTCCTGAGCGCCCTCCTTATCAAGACCAGTCAGCGCAAAGGATGAAACATACTCCACAGCAACAGGCCCGCCCTCGTTGACCAGGACCGTCCACGTCCGGACAGTGGAGACGCCGTTATAGAACTGAAAATGCGCTTCAGCCTTCAACGCAGTTACAGGGTCTCTCAGCACAATCTCCAGCTTCCGCCCCGGACCGCCGAAGTAATCGCGGTGTGTCTCATACTGCATGCGAAGCCCCGGGAATGAGGCCCGATGTGTCCGTCCGTGATATTCAGCCCGGTCCTCGCCGGTCAGCTGCAGCTCCATCAGCCGGAAGCCCGGCTTTTTCGATTCATCAATGGAGGACGCATCATAAGGGCTGCTGCCAAAATGCAGCAGACGCACGTCCAGCTGCTGCGTCACCTCAAGCACCAGGTATAGTCCATTTTCCGTCACTTCAATATTGGTATTCATCAAGCATGGCCTCCCCATGTAAATCTGCCGTTTATCAAACGTAGCCCAGCACCTGATAAAAGGCGCTGAGCTACGAAGTGTAGAATCGTTATACGCTTACCCGGCTGGCATTCGTGCCCGGTTCAGGCAGACGTTTACTGGGCTGAGCCCAATTGAATCCATGCTTTTTGGATTTCATCAACGGCTTGATCCTTGGTTTTGCTGCCGCCGATGTAGGCTTGCATGATTTCCCCGAATTTCTGATGGAACGTATCCAGGGAGTAGTTGATCGACAGATCGCCGGATTTTTCGGTTTTCAAGATTTCATTCATTTGCTTCGGCATATCCAGATCCGGTATTGGAGCATCCTTGATCGGAGGTATCACCTTCGCTACGTCGGAGAACCATTTTTTCCCGTAATCCGATGTGTAAAGCCAGTTGAAGAATTCCACTGTTTCTTTTGCGACAGGCGAATCTTTATTGATCCGCAGAGCCTGGTCGGCACCGGTAATGATGAACGATTGTTCAGGCTTGTCGCTGACCGGGTAACCCATGATTCCGATTTGAATATCCGGGGTGATTTTCTTGATCGCTTCCTCGTCCCATGCGCCTTTACCGGTCATGAATGCGGCTTTGCCTGCGGCGAAGTCGCTGACTTCGGCATTGCTGTCGCGCTCAAGCGGCTTGTTGGTGCCATGCTTGACCGTCAGATCGATGAAATCAAAGAAGTTGTTGTAAAGCACCGGATGGTCTTTGAACGTTGCTTTGCCCGCGATAAAGTCAGCTACAAGCTGCTTGGCATCCGTGCCCGCATCCATTGCCGCAGCATCCACATAGTGCTGGAAAATATGCTTCCAGACCCACCACTCTTTATAAGCGTTAGCGAATGGCGTAATGCCTTTGGCTTCCAGCTTGGTAACCGCATCCTGCATCTCGGCAGTTGTTTTTGGCACTTCCGTAATACCGGCATCAGCCAGAAGCTTCTTGTTGTAAACCAAGGTGAACAAATTGCCCTTCACCGGCAGCCCCAGCACTTTGCCGTCCGTGGATGACATGTTTGCTCGCACCGCATCGGTCATCGCAGCAGCCAATGGCTCATTGGTGAGATCGGCGCTGTACTCCGCATAGGTATCGATATCGCCGCCAGCCGTCGTCTGGAATACATCCGGCGTGCTGCCTGAGGCGATTTTGGATTTCAGAACCGTGTTGTAATCCGCCTGCATAATCTCCAGATTGATTTTGACGTTCGGTTTGACCTTCTTGTACTCCGCAATATAGGCGTTAAAAGCGTCGGTATATTCCGGCGATGCCGTGAACATATTGATCGTCACCGGCTTGGAATCGTCTGCAGCGTTGCCGCCTCCGGCTTCCGTGCCGTTATTGGCCGCTCCGCCATTGTTGGCCGTATTATTGCTGCCGCAAGCCGCCAGCACGCTGATCAGCAGCACCATACTGATGGACAGCGCTAGTAATTTCTTAGACATGGTTTAGCCCCCGTTTTCGATGTGTTATCGTCTTTCACCGCTTATTCTAAAGAATTCAAAATGAGATAAGAATGCAGATAAGTGATGAATTGAGGGTAAAAAAGTGGAGTCCTGCCGCTGTTTACTTTTTATCCGCTTCTTCGTTCGAACGATACTCCGACGGGGAAAATTGATAATAATTCCGGAAGGCCTTGCTGAAATAATTTTTGTCCTTATAGCCCAGCATCTCGGAAATCTCCTGGATTTTCAGGCCCGGATCACTCAGCAGCTCCTTGGCTTTATCCATTCTGATCTTCTGCACATATTCATGAATGCCGTATCCGAACTGCTGCTTGAACAGCTTCATCAGATACTCCCGGCTTAAGAAATACTTCTCCGTAAACATCGAGATCTTGATATCCTCAAAATAAAAATGGTCGATGTACGCCTTGATCTCGGCAATATCGAATGGCCGGTCGGCGGCCATGGAATGGCGGATCTCATCGCTGTAATAGGACAAAATTCGGTTCAGCACCGCTTCATACTCGCTGAAATTAACGAAATCCGTCCCGATTCCGGCACTTCTGAGCGGATTCTCTCCTTCTGGCTGACGGCGTTTGGCAGCAGCTCCCCGCTCCAGCGCCAGATCGCTCAACAGCAGGACGAATTCATGCAGGATGCGATCCGCCTCGCCTAAGGTGAATCCGCCGGAAGCCTGCATCTGCTTCGTAAAGTCGCTCAGCATATTGCGGGCATGGTTGAAATTCCCCGCATCCAGCGCACCCCGGATAAGAGGCATGCGGCTCATAATGGAATGGCTCTCGCCGCCCCCCGTTTTGCCTGCCGCTCCCGCTACAACGGTCCCATTCATCTTTAGAAGATCAACGCCATTGATGGATGCCTTGGCGGATTCATATGAGTCCGCGATATGCATCACATCGCTGCCATCCGGGCCGATGGCTGCAGCCACGCTCATGCCGAACAGCTGCTGCAGCGCCGCTGCCGTTTTCTTCGCCAGATGGGCGCTGCGGAAGCTGGCATCCTCCGGATAACCGCCTTTCATCGTATAGACGGCGATCATTTCCCGCTCCTGCTTGGGGCTTGCGAAGCTGAAGCACTGCACGGAATCGCCCGCCACATCGCCTATGACATTGGCCACGGCAAAATGAAGCAGCCCGATATCGCCGTTGAATCTTCCTGCCAGAACTTGCTCCAGATTCAGAATCCTCAGAACAACCGCCCCGAACCGGCCGCCGGCATCATCCGCTCCGATCAGAGGCAGGAAGGCTTCATTCGTATGCTTCTTGAAGCTGCGTTCGATGATCGAGAGATAGATCTTCTCCTTCAGCTTGGGCAGCGACATGTTGAGTGTAATGTTCTTCGTAATAAATTCGCTCTGCGTTTTCCGCTTGGCCGCAAGCACGCCGATCGCCTTGCCAAGCGCTTCATTCAAGTCCGCCCGGTTAACCGGCTTCAGCAAATAATCGACGACCTTGGCGTGGATCGCCTGCCTCGTATATTCAAAATCATTATAGCCGCTGATGACAATGGCGAATAAATCCGGGTAATCCCGTTCAATAATTTGCAGAAAGCGGACTCCGTCCATTTCCGGCATTTTCATATCCACCATAACCAGGTCAATCCGGTGCTGCTCCAGGAGAGCAAGCCCGTCCTTCCCATTCGTGGCCTCCAGTATTTCTTCGACCCCAAGATTCTTCCAGTCCCCCAAAATGCGGATTGCCTCGCGCAGCGGCTCCTCATCGTCAATAATCAACACCCTGTACACGGCTGCCGCCACCTCCCTCTATTACCATTCTCATTTCCGTTCCGGTTTTATTCGTCCTGATCTCCAGACCTGCCGTTTCCCCATACAGCAGCTTCAGGCGGGTATTCAAATTCGTAAGGCCGATATTGTCGTTCTCCCTCTCCTCCCAGCTGCTCTGGAATGACCCCAGCACCTGCTTCAGCCGTCCGGGCGGAATACCCGGACCATTATCCATCACGGAAATAATGGTCTGGGTCGGTGTCAGCTCCGCCTGGATGATGATGGTCACGGTCCCCGAAACCCGCTCAACCGCATGCTTGATCGCGTTCTCCACCAGCGTCTGGATGGAGAGCTTCGGAATTTGCAGCTCCATCAAGGATTGATCCCACCGGATCTCGACATGAAGTCTGCTGCCGAATCTCGCCTTCTGCAGAACCAGATAACGTTCGATATGCTTCAGCTCTTCCCTCGCATAGACGATATCCTTGCCGCTGATGCAGTACCGCAGTGTCAAAGCCAGCGCATCCACCATATCGGCAATCTCGAATTCGCTGCTTTTCAGCGCCCTGGTTGAGATCGCCTGCAGCGCATTATAGAGAAAATGCGGGTTGATTTCCGCTTCCAGCGCTTTGAGTATGGCGTTCTTCTCCACCAGCTTCATTTTGTACCGTTCATTGATCAGATCGTTGGTATTCTTCACCATTTCGTTGAAATGCCGGGTGAGGAAAGCAATTTCGTCCCTCCCCTTCACCTGGGCCTCCACATCGAAGCTGCCGCTGCTGAACAGGCTCATCTGGCGGGACAGCTTCTTGAGCGGCTTGGTGATGGCATTGGAGAGAAACGTGACCAGAATGATCGACACCAGCAGAAAAAGCAGACCGATCCCGTAACCCAGGTTACGCGTGGTTGTCGCAGCGGCATAGATCTCCTCATAAGGTATCGGTTTTATCAGCTTCCAATTTTGCTGCTCGCCCACATTATAAACAACCAGATAACGTCTGTCTCCGTCCGACCATGTCAGCTGGCCCGCCTTGCTCTCCCCGATCCGGCCAAGCCAGCTGGAGCGCTGAACCTCTTGATAAAAGGCGGGATTATCCACATGGAAGGCATGGTTATCCGGGTCCAGAAACATCAGATGCTCACCCTCATTAAACGGAATATCCTTCATAATTTCATCCATCCCGGTGGATTTGAAATAAAAGGTAAGCACCGCCTGGGGCTGCCGCGTGGCAATCGACCGCAGCACCCGGTGATACGCCATGAAGCTGGTTTCCCGATTTACGGCATAGCCTGTTTGGGTTTCAGGCAGAGCAAGCGATTGAAAAGCCTCATTCTTCGGGCTTGCCACAGCCTGCTTGTACCATGACTGTTCGGGAATCGCGGCATCCTCGCCCACACGGACCATAATGTTATAGTTTTCCCGCGAGATGGAATAATACTTATGCTGGTCGATCAAATACAGGTAGATCGCTTCCAGATCATTGCGGGAATAATACAAGCTTCTCAAATAATCCTCCAAATACATCTTGGAGGCATAATCATGGGCTTCGTTCACAATCGCCCCGTTTATTTCATCATAGCGGATTTGGGGCAGGGACAGCTGCTCGATCCCGGCCAGGTAATCCTCCAGATTCTGATTGACGAGCATCAGGTTGTTGGAGGTGCTCTCGATGCTGCTCTTAATGGATTCCCGCTGGAGCATCTGATACGAAATGACCGTAAGCGACACCACGACAAGGATAATGATGGAGGTAAACAGCAGGATCAGCTTATTCACCAGCCTTCGCGAAATCTTGTCGAACAGCATGCTTATGGAATAAGCCATTTTTCTTGCAATACTACCCATATAGCAATCCCCTTTGGCGGAGTACAGTTCACCTTTTTACCCCTAACTGTTTTCTTAAATCCATTCTTTTGCCCAAGACCAGCTGTTTATAATTATTATAGCTCATTCGCAGTTCCCGGGTAGGCCAAGGGCAAGCGCCCCTTCCACATAGAACAGCAGTATAAAAAAGAGGTGCACAAGGATGAAATCAGAAAAAATGAGATTAGGGAAAAAGTGGTCCCAACGGCTGGAATTCGGGATATTCACAGTTCCGGTGCTTATATGCATCGCAGTTGCATTCTATATTCCGTTTGCCATGACGATCCGTTATTCCCTGACCAAATGGAACGGAATTTCCAAGCATCCGACGTTTATCGGCTTGGACAACTTCAAACAAATCTTCATGGGGGATTCCAACTTTACCAGCGCCGCCTGGTTCACGGTAAAATATGCGGTCCTGTACATTATTCTGGTTAATGTGCTGGCGATTCTGCTCGCCGTTCTGCTGGACATGAAACTGAGAAGCACCTCCTGGCTCAGAGCCGCTTTCTTCGTGCCCTATATTCTGAGTCTGGTTATTGTCGGCTTCATATGGAAATTTATTTTCATGCAGGGCTTCGAATCGCTGGGCGCAAGCACAGGCTGGGGCATCTTCAATCTCAGCTGGCTCGGGGAGCCCGGGCTTGCCTTCATCTCGGTCCTGTTCGTGTCCATCTGGCAGTCCATCGGCTTCTATCTGGTTATCTATATTGCCGGGCTGCAGTCCGTACCGGACGATCTCAAGGAGGCTGCGACCGTCGACGGGGCGGGTCCCGTACGCAGGTTCTTCAGCATTACGCTGCCCCTGCTCGCGCCATCCATTACCATTTCCGTGTTCATGGCGTTGACCAACTCCATCAAGGTATTCGACGTCATTCTTTCCTTGACCGGAGGAGGACCGGGCGGCACGACTTACAGTATCGCGTACGATATTTACCGGGATACCTTCCAGAACAATCTGTACGGCTATGGAACGGCCAAAGCGCTGATCCTGTTCGTAGCGGTCCTGATTGTGACGATTATCCAATTGGCAATTTTCAAACGCAGGGAGGTTGAGGCATAAATGAAAACCAACAAAGCCGGCCGCTGGACGCTGGAGATCGGAATGATCATCCTGTCCCTCTTGTTCCTTTATCCCTTGTTCCTGGCCATCAATAACTCCCTGAAGAGCTTCTCTGAGGTCATGACCGATGTCATTGCCCTGCCGAAGCATCTGGCGTTCGACAATTACACTTACGTCTGGCAGTTCATCAATTACCCGCGGTTATTTCTCAACAATATGGTCATTACCGTGATTGGACTGGCCGGAATCATTCTGTTTGCCTCCGTCGCCTCCTACAAGCTGGCCCGGACAAAATCAAGATTAAGCGGCATTGTGTATTTTCTCTGTATTATGCCGATGCTCATTCCGTTTCAGTCCATTATGCTGACCGTCCTGCAGCTTGCCCGGAAGATTCATCTTTCCGACAGCACATGGGGACTCGGCATCCTGTATTGGGGCTTCGGGGCTCCGCTTGCGCTGTTCATCTATCATGGCTTCGTCAAAGGAATTCCCAAGGAAATCGACGAGAGCGCCACGATTGACGGAGCATCGGGCTTGCGATTATTCTTTCTCGTGATCTTCCCGCTGCTGAAATCGGTGACGACGACGATCATCATTATTGACGTAATGTGGATCTGGAACGATTTCCTGCTGCCGCTGCTCATGGTTAACGGCTCGCCTTCCACCAAGACATTGACGCTGGCCGCCTATACCTTCGTCGGCCAGTATACGTCCGACTGGCAGTATGCCATGACCGCCATGGTAATGGCCGTGCTGCCGTCCATCATCGTCTTCATTTTCCTGCAGAAATATATTGTCAAAGGGGTCGTAGCCGGAGCCGTAAAGGGCTGATTCCCGGGGCTTAAAATGCACGCAAACAAAACGCCGGAGCAGACGGTGCATGACCGCTGCCTCTGGCGTTTTTGTGTGTTTAATATTAAGTGTGTTTACTATTCAGGTACTTAAAAATCATATTCCGCATCTTTCACCTGCCGGACCCTGGCAAATGCATCGACAAGCAGTGCCGTATCTTCCACCAGCCTTTCCAATCGAAAGCGAACATCATCATTTACAATTTCCTTCCGGTTGAAGTCCTTCTCCTCGATAAAAACATAAGCGGGCACAATATGCGCCTTCATATACGCCAGGATTGGCTTTAATTGTTGTTCAGCCATCAAATAATGCTTCGCCGTTCCGGCTGTAACAAGCATGCTTACCACTTTATCCCGAAAAGCGCTGACCGGCAATAGATCAAAAATATTTTTTAGCGTTGCCGGAATGGATGCTTGGAACGTGGGTGTCCCAATAATAATGGCATCCGCAGCCATGATGGTTTCCGTTACAAGCTTCGTGTCGCCTTCATATTCCCGGTAATCGCGTCCGTCGCTGAACACGATATCGTACTCTGCAAGGTCAAGCAGCGTAATTTCTGCATCCTCATGCTTTTCCCGTGCTGTACGGAGCGCATAATCCATGGCCGTTCTTGTTTTAGAGCCTACGATAGAGCCTGAAATTCCCACTATCTTCATCTCGGACACCCCTTATTTTTTGGCTGTATGCTTCTTGATGGCAGGCATGATTTCTGCAGCGATAAGCTCAATATTTTTAGCGATTTTATCGAAAGGCACGCCGCCAAAATCGATTTGCGCCATAATGCGCTGGTGGCCAAATAATTCATATTGATAGAGCAGCTTCTCGATGATTTGCTGCGGGCTGCCAAGCAGTAATACATCGCGATAATCCGTAGACCGCGCGAATTGCTGCTTGGGATAGCCGACCCCGCGCAGGGCTTCCATACCGGAATTCAAGTGCGGATAGTACTCACGAACCGCGTCCTGTGAATTTTCCGCTGTATAGAATAAAGTCGTGGTTGCGACAGGCAAAGCTGCCGGATCAAAGCCGCTCTGCGCAGCTGTCTCACGATAAGCATCAATGATGGTTTTCGAATGGGCTGCAGGACCGCCAAGCTGCGCCAGCATAATCGGCACTCCTGTGTATCCCGCTTTGATCGCACTGGCTGTCGTACCGCCTACCGCACGCCAAATGGGAATATGGCCATTTTGAGGCTGCGGAAAAATAGGCGCATTTGCTAGAGGCGCACGGAATTGGCCTTCCCATGTTATGGTTTCTTCGTTATTCAACTTCAACAGAAGCTCCATTTTTTCTTCAAATAATTCTTCGTAATCCTTCACATCGTAACCAAGCAGGCTGTATACCCCTACCCTTGAACCCCGTCCGGCGACAATTTCAGCCCGGCCCTTTGAGATTAAATCAAGCGTAGCGAAATCTTCATAAACACGGACAGGATCGGACGTACTCAAGACCGTTGCCGAGCTGGCAATTTTGATTCTTTTCGTTGTTTGGGCAATCGCTCCCAGAAGCACCGTGTGCGCCTGTGTCGTAAAATGCGTCTGGTGACTTTCACCGACAGAAAATACATCAAGCCCAGCCTCATCAGCCAGCTTGCTTGCCTCAATAAATTCCTGAATGCGCTGTTCAGCGCTGATCATTGAGCCTGTATGCGGGTTCGGAAGGTGATCCCCAATCGAATATAAGCCGAATTCAATCCCTTTATCCGGATCAATACGGAATTTTTCCATGCTGCTCTCTCCCTCTCCATTTAAGGTAATTATTATAACTTGACTAGTCAACTGATAAGGTAAAAAAATTTACTCGGGCGGTATTTCTTTCTTTTGGCTGTGCTTATGGACGCGCGTCATCAATGAATACAGGGTTTGTTGTTCTTCTTCGCTTAGCACGTCGTCAAAAAAGGACGACTGGAAGGCAGATTGCTCGGGAAAAGCTTGTTCAAGAATAGACTCGGCTTTCATAGTGAGGCTGATTGTCTTCGTTTTCCAGTCATGCTTGCGTACAATGTAGCCTTCTTTCTCAAGACGTACAAGCATACGCGAAATGCCGCCCTGCGTAACCGTCACTTTCTCGGCTAATTCCATCTGACTAAGCGGCTGAAAAATGCGAATTTGCATAAGCACATCAAACTGGGCGGTCGTTAAATCAAAACGTTTTAAAAATTCATTCGACATCTGATTGCTTTGGTTCGTAAAACGCGTTAGACGTACCCAGATTAAAGACCCTAAAGTATGATTACGTATTTCGCATTCCCCCATCCGTAATGTTATCATCACTTTACTACTCAATTGATAAAAAAGCAAGAGGGGTCTGTTAGCAGATTTTCAGAAAATAATCTAAAAAGGCCTTCCTGAAAAGGGAGGCCTAGAATACGCCAATTATAAGCGATGCGGACATTGTTATGTGTTTTATATTCTCATCGTATCCGCGCGCCAATTCTTGATCGCCGCGTGTATATCGGCCGGCTTCAAACCCTCAGATGCCGCCCGTTCGCACAGCGCTGGAAATTCCTCATCGCCCGCATTGCGCAGCGCGATAATCTGGGCGAGCTTAATCCTGGCGTCCAGCGTCCGTCCTGTCAGACGGTAATGACGGAACTGCTCCTCCATGCGCACGATCCGGTCCTGCGTCCTGGTCGCATACGGGCGGATCCGCGAGACCACAAACAGCAGACAGAGAGCGAACAGGAACAGCAAAAGTGCGAGCGAGATTTGCCCATCCTCCTGAACAAAAGCCTGCACCAGATAAACGATGGACCAGATGAATACAATCAAGGCGAGCGGTACGGTGACATAATGATAAGCCCAGTCAAAGCGCAGCGACTTCCCTTTGTTCTGTTCGCTCATAATAAACATCCTCCTCAAAGTATGTATGATTCCACTAACAAATTGCCTTTATCTACATCATACCACCTGGTCCTCAGCAAACGTCCTGCTTATGGAGAAAAATATGCTTTTACTTGTCCAAATTATGTCACCCCGCACAAAAACGAGCCGCCCCGGGCTCCCGGTTTGCGGCTCGCTTCTTTGCTGGTTTATGTATCCAAGACCGGTCGGCATCCGGTCTCTTATTCGTATTCGGCAAAGGGATCCGGTATCTCGATCCGGTAGGCTTCGGCATCGCTGACGCCTACGGACAGCATGGCACGGCCATTGCCCAGCCTTACAAGCCCTCCGCTGAAGATCACATCCTCCAGGTCCGGACGCTTCCCCGGACCGGTGGGGAAATCGCCTCTTGCGGCAATAATTTTCAAAGGCGTTTTCTCCAAGGTAAGGGGATTCATGGCAAACACACAGGAATAATAATGCTTATGGCTTTGCTCGTCGAAACAGGCAATATGCCCCAACACCCCTACCAGCCCATTCTTGAGCAAATGGGCCTCATTCGCCCCTCCCCATTCTTCAGGGACAAATTGATCCTGGAGAATCTCCGCATTGTGGAAGGTTTGCTCATTGAGCTCATCCAGAGAACCGATAATGGTAAAGCCGATCTGCCCTCTTCCGCCTCTGGCTCCTTGAGGTCTGGTGAATACGCCGACTCGGCCATCGAGCAGCTCAATCAGCCGGATATCCTTCATATTGGCCGGACCGGACGAGAAGTGGCAGAGGGAATCGATATGGGTGCCCCGGTAAAATTGCGTGCACCAGGAGATAATCCGGCGCGGATTGTCTGCGGCGGTCACCAATTCAACGCCGCCGAAAACCAGCTCACCCTTGATGAGAGCCACACAGGGATCCTGCAAGTTGTACGTGTGGGTATGAGCCCTTGGACTCCATACATGATCCGCGCTCTGCGTGAAGAAAAAAACCTGTGAGAACTCGCTGTCCCGCTCCTCGACCCGGCCCATGATGACTTCTTCCCCGTCATAATGGAACGGGGCTGTAATATTATACACGTCGCGCCCGCCGACTCCCGAGAATATAAGCTTCTCGACCTTTGTGGCGCGCGGGGCCGCATAGAATTGTTTTAACAGCTGATTGGCGGTTTCCGGCTTGGTTTTTTTAATAATCATTCATATTCTCCCGGTGATCATTCATATCTTGTTAATGATCATTCAATTTCTCCTGATGTGAAGCGCCGTCATATCTAAGATCATTACCTTGATCATAATCCTCGATGACGATAAGCTGCCCTGGCGGGACATTGAAGTACGTACATAGCCTTAGCAGCAGATCACGGGGATACTGAACCATTTCATCCTTGTACATCCGGCGAATGGAATCAAAGTGATAATTAACATCCTTGGCAAGCTTGCGAATCGACAAATCAGGGTCATGTTTCTCCATGACGCTCTTCAAATTGCTGCGTATGGCTGGCATTCCAGCACCTCCTACAACAATATATATGGAATGCACAGGCCCGTCAATAATTTGACAAGAAAAAATGGTCATGTTAGGCTATAGGAAGGGAAACTGACTCTACGGCGCTCATTTTGCAATAAACGGCTTGCTTTGACGGCTTTACAGCTTGTTGAAGCGATTTAAGCACCTGCTCCCTTTGCTAAATAAATATTCGCGCAAATAATGAAGGAACCTATACTTCCTTATATTCAGAATTATTCAAGAAGAAACGGCTATCACCGGGTTCGGTGCAAAAGATTTTCTTCCCTTCTGAATATAGGCCAAAGCTATGGGAACTTTAATTTTCCGAATATTTAAACAAAATAACCTCTGCCATTTTCAGAAAATAAAGAACCTTTTTATTTTCTTTTTTTATTCCAATTTCAATGCATCACAAAATAGGGGAGGCTCTTGTATGAACAAAAACAACAGTAAAAATGTGGTGTTTCTGGGCACCAGCTTGCCGCGGGAATGCGGCATCGCCACATTTACACAGGACTTACTGGATCAATTCGCAGCAATCCAGGGCTTTAACCGTCCGCGCATCATTGCGGTCAACGACAATGAGTCTTATTCATACGGCGAACAAGTCATTCATCAAATCGATCAGCACAGCCTGCCGGATTATCTGGAGGCTGCCGACCTCCTCAACCTTTCCGATACCAATCTGCTTGTCATCCAGCATGAATTTGGCATATACGGAGGGGAAAGCGGCGAATACCTCCTCCCATTCGTTGAGAGATTAAATATTCCCTATTTGGTTGTTTTTCATACCGTGCTCACCGAGCCCAGCCGCAAACAGCGCCTCATCATGAGAAAGCTCGCTGAGACCAGCGTAAGGGTCGTCACGATGGCCCAATCCACCGTACATGATTTGCATACGATATATGGCATCGATAAGGATAAGATCGCATTTGTTCATCATGGCGTCCCTTATGTCGAGACGAAATCCAGACTGGAGCTTAAAGCGCAGTATGGATTCACAGACCGGAAAATTCTCTCTACCTTCGGGTTCCTCAGTCCGGGGAAAGGGATTGAATATGGAATTGAAGCGATGCAGGGTGTAATCGCCAAGCATCCCGAATCCCTGTACATCATTTGGGGCAAGACGCATCCCGTGGTGAAACGTGAAGTCGGGGAAGTATACCGGCAGAAGCTGACAGCACTGGTTGAAATTCTGGGGCTGAATAATAATGTGCTGTTCGTCGACAGATTGCTGACACAGGAGGAAGTGATTCAATCCCTGGTCATGTCGGACATCTATATGACGCCGTATTTGGGGAAGGATCAGGCTGTCAGCGGCACATTGGCATACGGTGTCGGTTACGGACGAGTTATTGTCTCCACGCCTTACCGCTATGCCATGGAGATGCTTGCAGGCGGAAGAGGGCTCCTGGCCGGCTTCCACGACTCCGCCTCCCTGGAGGATTGCATCCTTCAGCTGTTGGGAAATCCCGACCTGATTACCGAAATGGAAGCCCGCACCCTTGAATTGGGGACAACGATGATGTGGAGCGAAATCGCCAAACGTTATGCCGCGCTGTTCGAAGAAAGCATTTCCAGCGCCGCAACCCTATCCAACAGGAGTGTGATTTGATGAATATACAGACCGTACCGCAAGTGCAATCCCAGTATATGAACAGATTGACCGACGATACGGGCATCTTCCAGCATACCAAATTCGGCGTCCCTGACCGCTCCAAAGGCTACACCACGGACGACAATGCCAGAGCCCTGATTGCTGCTGTTCTCATGTACAGCATACACAAGGATCCGCAGACTCTGGCTTTGATCCAGACCTACATTTCCTTCATCCACCACGCTCAGAATCCCGACGGCAATTTCCGCAACTTCATGGATTATAACCGCTTCTTCATGGAGGACAGGGGATCGGAGGACTGTCAGGGAAGAACCTTGTGGGCGCTTGGCTTTACGCTATCGCATTCCTGCGTACCGGATAATCTGCAAAACACCTGCCGCTACATGATCAACCAGGCGCTGCCGCATGTGCACACCCTCGGATCGCCCCGCGCCGGCGCCTATGCCATGGTGGGACTCAGCTTCCTGCTGGAGACCCCGCGCGCCTGTGCCTATTCCTTTCCTTATCCTTATGCGGAGAACAGCAGCGAAGCCAAGGCGTTCCTGCCAAGCTCGGATATCGCCCAGCTTATTGAGGAAATGGCGGAGCGGCTGCAGGACCAATTCCGGCAAAATAAAGGCGGCGGCTGGAACTGGTTCGAGGACAGCCTGACTTATGGCAATGCCATGCTGCCTTGGTCTCTGCTCAAAGCCGCCCGTATCAGCGGCAGAGCCGATTTCAAGCAGACGGCCAAGGAGAGCCTGGACTTCCTGTCCTCCCGCACCTTCTCGCCGGAAGGGTATTTTAAGCCAATCGGCAGTCACGGCTGGCAGCTCCGCGAGGGAGAAGCCGCTCCCTATGACGAACAGCCCATTGAAGCCTGCGAGATGCTGCTGGCCTGCAAGGAGGCGGCTGGGGTCCTGGAGGATTCCTCCTATTCGAAAAAAGCGGCCTTGTGCTATGAATGGTACCTCGGTCACAATTCTCTGAATGTCTCCCTGATCGACCCGCAAACCGGAGGCTGCTATGACGGCATTCACGAGAGCGGCCTGAATCTTAACCAGGGCTCAGAAAGTATTATCTCCTACTCGATCGCCCATCTGGTGACTCATTATGGATAAGTTCGTCACGATACTTGCAGGCGGAGGCGGCACGAGATTCTGGCCGCTGTCCAGACAGGAGACACCCAAGCAATTTTTGAACATCAGCGGCAACGATATTATGCTGAATGAGACCATTGAACGCTTCAAGGGCATTATTCCTCAGGAAAATACGGTCATCGTCACGAACCGCTCCCAGTCGGTATTATTGGAGAGCATTATGCACAGCAGTGTGCTGAAGAGCAATATTCTCATTGAGCCCGTTGCCCGAAACACCTCCGCGAGCATTCTCTATGCCGCCCTGTTCCTAGAGAAGCAGCATGGCGATTCTCTCATGGTTGTCCTGCCGTCCGATCATCACATTACCAATGATGCGCAGTTTAGACAGACGCTGGACGAAGCCTGCACGGTAGCCATGGAGACAGACAAGATCGTCACGATCGGTATCAAGCCTTCCTTCGCCTCCACCGGGTACGGATATATCTGCTACGAGAGCAAGCCTTTTATGACCGTTCCCGCCGCCGTGCATGAGGTCAGCGAATTTGTGGAGAAGCCCAATTTCAAAAAAGCGCAGACGTATCTCGCTTCCGGCAATTATTTGTGGAACAGCGGCATGTTCATCTGGAAAACATCGGTTATCATCGATCATTTTCAACGGTTTCTGCCCCGGCTGTTCAAGTCCATGCTGCCGCTCCGCAATCATCCGGGCGGCGAAGAGTTAACGGCATTGCTCAATGAAATTTATCCAACGTTGCAAAATATTTCAATCGATTACGGCATCCTCGAGCGCAGCGCTGACGTGGTTGTGATATCAGGCAATTTCGGCTGGAATGACATCGGCAGCTGGGATACGCTGGGCGCCATCTTCCCTCCCGATGACGATGGCAATATTGTCAAGGCAAATTACCTGGGCATCGATACCCGCAACTCCATTATTTACGGCAATGGCCGGCTGATAACAACGATCGGGATCGACGGACTGATCATAGCGGACACGGGCGATGCCCTGCTGATCTGCCCCAAGGATAGAGCCCAGTCCGTCAAAGAGATTGTCGATATGCTGAGGGAAAAAGGTATGACGGAGTATATGTAACCTTCCCGCTGCTGAACGTTGCAGCCAAAACCCCCTAAGCGGCTGCTTTCGGGGGTTTTGGTCTGCATAGGCACGCGTGCGGCTGGCAACCGCATCTCGCGGGGGTCATACATGAATCATGCTGGTTCATCGCTCCCCCTACAGGTTGGCTGACCGGCTATATTTCGCTTCATGGATCATTTTCAGCATAAGCGCATCACAAACAGCCCGCGATAACATGATGCGGGCTGTTTGACGTTTGCGGATAAGAGGATTCACAACATGCGCATCTGCCGCCGAAGCGCACGGCATCAGAAGTCAGAGCATACCCAGGTTGCGGGAATGCCGCTCCTAGCGGTTGTCCACCTTCTCGGGATACAGATCATGCTGGAGCAGGCGATGCTCGGCCATCCCTTCATATTTTGTACCCGGGCGGCCATAATTGCAGTAAGGATCGATTGAAATTCCGCCCCTCGGCGTGAATTTGCCCCACACCTCGATATAGCGCGGCTGCATCAGCTCGATGAGATCATTCATAATAATATTGATGCAGTCCTCATGGAAATCGCCATGGTTGCGGAAGCTGAACAGGTACAGCTTGAGCGACTTGCTCTCTACCATTTTCAAATCGGGAATGTAGGCGATATAGATGGTTGCAAAGTCAGGCTGTCCCGTTATCGGGCACAGGCTCGTGAACTCCGGACAGTTGAATTTCACCCTGTAATCCCGGTAGGGATGCTTGTTCTCGAAGGTCTCCAATATCGATGGCGTATAGGTGGAAGGATACTGCGTCCCCTGGTTGCCAAGAAGGCTGATCCCCTCGCGTTTCAATTCCTCGCTGCTTCTTGTCATCCGTTCATTTCTCCCCTCTCTTGGTTAAAATCCCCGCTTGTTGCCCCAAAGCCAGGCATGCAGCTGCGGCAGCACCCGAATCCTGGTCAATTCCGCCGATGCCATAACCTGCTCCACCAGCCACATATACTTGGACAGGAGTGCCTGCAGCAGGAGTGATGTATCCTGCTCCTTCACATCCTCGTTGCCAGCCTGCACATAGAAAGGCACCCCATTGTAACGCTGATGGGTGGAAATCGCATACTGCAGATCCGTTTCATCAAACACAACGACCTTCAAGCTGAAATTCCGCTCTTGAGCGCTGAGCTTGCCGACAATCGTATCCAGCACATCCCAGTCCGTTTTCATGCCGGAGCTTGGAGGTTTGGGTGACAGCGTCAGCTCGTCAATGTGCAGAAACCAGTCCTGCCAGATGCTTCCCTGGGTCTCCAGCGCCACTCCGATTCCACTGCCGTGCAGAAGCTCGATCAGCTCGTTCAGATGGGGCAGCAGCGCCGGATTGCCTCCGGATACCGTTACATGCGAGTAGGTGTCGCCCGCGATGCTGTCTAGCTCGGCGGCGATTTCCGCTGCGCCCAACATACGAATCTCCGCCTTGCCCGAGCCGTCCCAGGTAAAGGCGGAATCGCACCATGAGCACCGGTAGTCGCATCCGGCCATGCGCACGAACATCGTTTTCTGGCCGATGACCATTCCCTCTCCCTGTACGGTTGGACCGAATATTTCAATGACGGGGAATTTGCTAGGAGCCATAGGAACCTCCCGCTGCTGGACGGAACACCACGTAGCTGGTCGGCGTCTCCCGCAAAAAAATCTGCACGCAGCGCGGCTTCGCCGGCATACGGTCCAGAAATTCCTGAATAAGCTCAAACATCGTACGGGCGACGATCTCCGTAGTCGGATACCGGTCTGGGTCCTTATCGCTGAATAACGCGGTGTGCTCATTGAGCAGAGAATGATCGAAACGGTCATGGATCAGCCTCTTGATATCGGAGAAGTTGACGAGAAACCCGTTCTCGTCCAGCTCATTCCCGGCAATGGTCACATTGGCGAAATACGTATGTCCATGCATATTGCCGCAGTGCCCCGCGCCCGGACCCGGAACATAATGGGCGGCGGCGAACTGCATATCCTTGTTAAGCTCGTACTGATAGGGATGCTGGGTGGACGGATAGATTTGTTGAATCATAAGCGCCGTCCCTCGCTTTTGGCCGCTTCATATTCCCGCAGTCCATTGGCGCGCAGCAGGCACGCCGGACATTCTCCGCAGCCGTCCGCGATGATGCCGTTATAGCAGGTTAACGTATGATTCCGCACCTGCCCGAATACGCCCAGGTCATCCGCGAGCTGCCATGTCTGCGCTTTGGTCAGCCACATGAGCGGCGTTTCAATGACGAATTCGTAATTCATGGAGAGATTCAAGGTCACATTCAGCGATTTGATGAATACATCCCTGCAATCCGGATAACCGCTGAAATCGGACTGGCTGACGCCGGTTATAATATGGCGCGCACCCTGCTGCTTGGCCAGTACCGCGGCGAAGGACAGGAACAGCAAATTCCGCCCGTCCACAAAGGTCGAAGGAAGCTCTCCTTCCTTCTGGTCAATGGCAATATCATCTCTTGTCAGCGCATTCGGCGCCAGCTGGTTGATCAGGGACATATCCAGCACATGCTGGCGGATGCCCAGATCAGACGCAATACGCGCTGCGCATTCCATTTCAAGCTTGTGGCGCTGCCCATAATTGAAGGTCACGACCTCCACCTCGCGGAAACGCCTCATGGCGTCATACAGACAGGTCGTGCTGTCCTGCCCGCCGCTGAAAACAACAACTGCTTTCTGCTCATTCATTATCATCTTCCTCTCCTATTCTGCCATTACCGAGCAAAAGCTTATAGAGATGCTAAGTACCGCATCTACTCCTTTCCCGGCCGGTCTTTTCCAGCGATACAGCTTCTTCCTTCGAATCGCATATGATGGGAATCAATATTTTCGGCATAAAAAAACGGCACCTAAGGAGGTACCGTTTCCTTAGTTTTTTATAGAGGGTGTTGCTAGAACCTCTCCCACAGCTGCCGTGTTTTAGCAACACATCCTGTGGATTTTTATGCTGTTGCTGCTTATTGTAGCACTAACTGGGGGCAGGGGACAATACTACCCATTTCCAGTTTTCGCTCTTACGGCATGCAGTGGACTGGCTTCGCTTGCGGCCTTTTTCCTGCTTTTGGCATCCGGAAGGACAAGCAGCGCGGGCAGAAGCATAGGGAGAAATATATAACAGAGCACGATCAGACCGACAATGACGGCACTGGCCAGCTCCACCAGCAGGACAAGCCCCGATGGAATGAGCGTTGCGAAGGTTCCGCCGAGAATCACCATGGCCGAAATGATAACTCCGCCAATATGCTTGGCTGCCTGCACGATAGCCGCTCTTGGCTCCATCACGCCCTCCTCCTTGTAGCGCATCATCAGGAAGATGCTATAATCCACACCTACCGCAATGATGATGATGAAGGAGAAGAAAGGGACGAAGGAAGATACGCCATCGGCGCCAATGATATAATGCGTCACAATATTGGTGGCCGTCATCGCAACATAATAGGAAGCGACCAGAGACAAAATAATATAAATGGTTGGCAGAATCGCGCGGATAACCAGCAGCAGCACGAGGAACACCCCGATGATGACGATGATGGCTGTGCCGTTAAAGCTCTCGATCTGCACCTTATTCGTATCATAAGTGGTCGAGCTCGGTCCGGCAGCCCCGTACTCGGCATCGGCAAGCGCCGTTCCGCTCAGGCTCCCGGCCAGCTCCTTGTTGATCTGCTCGATGGTGTCCATGGCTGCCGGAGAATAAGGATCATTGTCCAGCACGACAATGAGCTTGGTTGTTTTACGGTCCTTGGACATAAAGCTGTCCACCGCTTTATTGAAATCCGCGCTCTCCAGCGCCTCGCGCGGAATGAAGAATGTCCTGGACGACTTCAGCTGCGTCAGGAATTCGCCCGTCTTGCCGAGGCCGTCCGAGATATCGCCAAGACCGCTGCCGCTTTGGCCGAGGCCGTCCTTCAGCTGCGTCATGCCCCCTGAGAGCTGGGACAATCCCGTATTGAGCTGCTGCTGACCGTCCTTGATGCTTGCGAGAGCCGCGTTCAGCTTCTTCATATTAGCGGCGATTTCCTTGCTTCCCGAGCTGCCTGCCTGGAGACCCGTTGTCAGCTTGCCCGCGCCGCTCTCCAGAGCCGACAGCCCCGTCACCATCTGCGACTGCGCAGAAGCAATCTGCTTCAGCCCGCCCGCCGATTGGGCAAAGGAGGTGTTCAATTTCACTACATTTCTGTTCAGCTCCTGAAGACCGCCGCTAAGCTGGGCGATGCCTGTCTCCAGATCGGTTCCCGTCTTCTTCAGCGTAATATAATCCTGATCTCCGCTCAGCTCGCTGTATTTGGTTCCAAGGCTGCCGATCAGCCCGTTCATTCCGCCAAGTCCCTGCTGGATGCCGGGAAGCTGTCCTTCCAGCTTTTTGTACCCGTCTGCCAGAGAAGCATAACCGGTTTGCAGTGCTGACATCCCCCCAGACAGCTTGGAGGTGTTCGCTGCGACGGTCTTCAGCCCTGCCTTCAAGGAGGTAATCCCGTTCTTGAGATCCCCCGCCCCATCCGCGCCCTGGCTGATGCCGGAGGATACCTGGCTCAGCGCATCGGTAATTTGCGTGTAACCCTGCTGCACTTCCCCGGTACCCGATACCAACTGCTGGACGTTGGCAAAATCGGGACTCTGCAGCCCGTCATTCATTTGCTGCAGGCCGCCCTGGATCTGATCGACACCATCCTTGGACGCCGCAATACCCTCTGTCACGCTTTCCGTCTGGGTGCTGATATAGAAATCATCAACCGCCTCGCCCTGCGGCTGCGTAATGCTGGACACCTGCTTGATCCCCTCGATGCCCTTGAGCCTGTCGGTCAGCTTGTCAATGACGCCAAGCGATTCGTTCGTATTCAGCGCATTGTCGTCCTTAATCACGACCGTTGTCGGCAGCGCCTGCCCTCTGCTGAAATGCTCGGCTACAATGCTGAAGCCCTTGGTCGACGGATAGCCGTCTCCAAGCTCACCCAGCTGGTCAAAGGACAGCTTCTGCGAGCTGAACATCACCGCTGGGATCATCGCGATGAGAATAACAGCAGTGACCACAATCGGGTGCTTGACGGAGATAGCCGTAAGACCCGCCCAGAACTTGCTTTCCTTGTGGCCTGCGGCCACGTTCTTCGACGGCCAGAACAATTTGGTGCCCAGCGTCTTCATCAGGAATGGAGTCAGCGTGACAATTTCCAGCAGCAGGATGACCGTGCCGATGGCGACCACATTCGCAGACTTGTAAATGCCAAAATTCGAGAAGCTCAGCGCCGCGAAAGCGATGAACACCGTCAGAATGCTGTACAAAATCGTTTTGCCTGCTGTCCGGTACGTGTGGATAATGGCATCGTCAATGGTCCGGCCATGCGATAACTCTTCCTTGAACCGGTTGAACAGCAGAATATTGTAATCCGTTCCGATACCGAACAGAATGAGCACAAGCAGCATCTGTGTGACGCTCGTCACGGGGAAATTCAGCTTATCAATGACCTGTGCGGCAATCCCCATGGAGCACAGATAGGAGAAGCCGACCGCCGCCAGCGATACAAACGGAATAATAATGGAGCGAAACATAATAATGAGAACGGCCAGAATGAAAATAACCGTCAGAATGGCGCTTTTCTCCACTCCGGATGTAGAGGCTTTAATATAATCGTTCTGGATAAAGTCCTCCCCGCTCAAATAATACGGGACCTTCACATCCTTGAGCACCGCATCGAACTGCTCCTGGATCAAATCCACCCCGCGGCCGTCCTTATTCAGGCTGAAGCTGGCCATCAGCGTCGTCCCGTCCCCGGAGATCAGCGATGATTTAGCCTCCGGGAGCGAGAAGGGGTCCAGCAGCTCATCGAATCCAAGCTCCTTCTGGTGGACCTTCAGGTTCGCAATGCCCGCCTCAATGCCCTTCATATCCTCGTCGGATAGTTTATTCTCGTTATGAAAAACGATAATATTGCTCGTGCCCGTCGCACCCGTCATATCCTTCAGAATCGAAGCCGCCATCTTGGAGGGACTGTTATCCGCAAGCGGATCCTGCCCTCTTTCCTGCAAAATTGCATTTACATCCGGTTGAAATACCGTCAGCAGCACAGTGGCCGCGAGCCAAACTATTAATAGAATCCAGCGCCATTTGATGATTTTTTGCATATGCAGCAATTCCTCCCGAATACCCATAGTAAACAGCCGTTCATTATTGAAGCAAAAAAAATTAGATCCTAGCTTCTGTTTATTTTGTCGCCGATACCCGCGAAGTAGATGCGGATCAGCTCATCCACCAGCCGTTCAATCGTATCCCCATCCTCATAATCCCGCAAAATAATGCACATACCCTCCACAATGGTCGCCGCTATCATCCGCGCTGCCTGATTCTCTTCCTCCTGACGCCTTGCGCTTCCGCTGTTCTGGAACGTGTGAAAGGCCTTTTCCAGTATCGAGAAAATGACCGTCGTCAGCTCCTGCTTCACATTCTCATACTTGGAGCCTTCGCTCCTGTTCAGCAGAATGGACAGCTCGGGACTCGACTGGTTGAACAGCTTCACGATTGTACCCTGTATCTTGTGCAGATAGATCAGCGAGCTGCCCGCTTCCTTGGTATGGGTATTGTCCATATCCCGCCTGATCTCCAGCACATATCCGACGAACCTCTCGTAGGTAGGCTGGATGAGCTCATGAAGAATAGCTTCCTTGCTGGCAAAATACCGATAAATATTTCCTGGCGTAATGCCTGCTGTATGCGCAATTTGACGCATAGAAGCATCCCTGTAGCCATGCTGCTTGAATTCCAGCAGGGCAGAGCGCAGAATATTCTTTTTCATTTCTTCCTTGAGGACCTGCATAAATAAACACCCGTTTACTTTTGAATTTATGATTATTATATAGGGCTGCCAAGTCCGGGCGCAAGCCTTCTTCCCTCTGCCAAGCCCGCCATTTTGGGAATGTTCATCAAATGTTCAACTAATAATGGCGTCGAGCTGTTTTTCAGCCCCTCTGCACCCTGACATACAGCTGTCAGGGTGCATGGCTTAAGATAGAAATATAGCAACGAACAAGATAAACCAAACCCGAGGAGGCACTACCAATGACAATGACTCAACCAACATCACAATCCGCAGACACTGAAATCCGTCCTTTCCAGATCGATATTCCGCAGGCTGACCTTGATGACCTGCAGTACCGCTTGTCCCATACCCGCTGGCCTGATGCGCTGCCGGGAGCAGGCTGGAAATACGGCGTGTCGCTCGCGTATGTGAAAGAACTGGCAGAGTACTGGCAGAATAAGTACGACTGGCGCAAGCACGAAGCGCGTCTGAATGAATTCCCACAATTCACGACGACAATCGACGGCGCCCGTATCCATTTCATGCATGTCCGTTCGCCTGAGCCTGACGCGATTCCGCTCTTGCTCACGCATGGCTGGCCGAGCTCTATTGTCGAGTTCCTCGACCTGATCGGACCGCTTGCCAATCCCCGGGCCCACGGCGGCAATCCGGCGGATGCCTTCCATCTCGTGATTCCCTCCGTGCCCGGCTTTGGCTTCTCCGGGTCTGACCTTGAACCGGGCTGGAACATCTCCCGTATCGCCAGAGCCTGGGCAGAACTCATGAAACGTCTGGGTTATGAGCAATACGGTTCTCATGGCAGCGACCTGGGCTCGCTTGTATCCCGCGAGCTGGGTATCCGGAAGCCGGATGGTCTTCTCGGCATCCATGTGCTGCAGCTGTTCTCCTTCCCTTCCGGCGATCCGGCAGAGATGGCCGGGCTGACCGAAGACGATCAGAAGCGCCTGCAATTTCTGGCCAATTTCCATGAGCGGGCAGGCTTCAACGCCATTCAGTCGACCCGCCCGCAGACGCTTGCCTATGGGCAAGCGGATTCACCAGTGGGTCAGCTCGCCTGGATTGCCGAGCTGTTCAATGGCTTCGGCGACCACATCGATTTCATTGACCGCGACGCTTTGTTAACGAATGTTATGATCTATTGGCTGACCAATACAGCCGAATCCTCCGCCCGCCTGTATTACGAGAATGCGCATAATCAGCAGGGCGAGGAAGGGCCGAATACGGCTGCGACCGGCCTGGCTGTCTGCGCCCATGACTTCAAATCCATCCGGCGCTTCGCGGAGCGCGACAATACCAACATTGCGCACTGGTCGGAATTCGACCGCGGCACCCATTTTGCCGCCATGGATGCGCCGGATCTTCTGGCTCCCGACATTCAGGCCTTCTTCCGCCGCTTCAGATAAGAAGGAGCTTGCGGGAAGATTCCAAATTGACGCCTAAAACAAAAAGGATAGAGAATCAGATGTTAATCTGATCGCTCTATCCTTTTTTGTAAGAAAGCCGGTAAAAAAAATGATCGCGCAAACAGCTACTTCTAACTCCGCCAGCTATTTGCAGCTGTTTGGCTTAGCCTTCCGTTCCACCCGCGGCCGCATCGGTGCCGTTCGCCGCATCCGTCCCGCCGGCTCCTTCAGTTCCACCCGCCGCATCGGAACCGTCCGCTGACTGGGAACCGTCTGTCGCGCCTGCTCCGTCAACGCCATCCGTGCCTTCAACACTGCCGGCGCCATCGCCTGTGCCTGCTCCGTTATCCATGTCCTTGTGGCTCTCCACAAATTCAGCGGCATTGAACAGCATTACCGCTGCTTCCTCGCGTGTGATCAGTGCCTGCGGATGGAACTCGCCTTTATCATCCAGCGCTGTCAGCTTGTAGAGCAATGCGCGCTGAATTGTGCCCTGGAAGTCAACCGTAATATCCTTCTCATCTTCGATCGGGATAAACATTTTGACCGTTGGATACTGCCCGGTTTTCTCCAGACCCTGCACGAGATAATGTACGAAAGCTTCCTTGGTCATCGGGGCAATGGGATCAATATCCCCGGGAATATCGAGCTGGTTGGCGCGTGCAGCTACGAAGTTGTCCGCATACCAGGCGTCGCTGGTGACCGTAGTGTAGTAACCTTCTGCTGCAGGCGCCTTATTGAAGTCGATTGCCGCCAGGCTCAGCTGCATGCCTTTGACAACCATGGCGATTCCTTGTGCCGCAGTCAGCTCGGCGGCTGGGCGGAATTCGGTCGACGATATACCGTTGACCATCCCTTTATCCTGCAGGGCTTCAATTTGAGTCTTGGCCATGCTGTTGTCGATATCCGTGAAAGTGCTTGCAGCAAAGGCCTGAGCAGCCACAGACATAATCAGGGCGACTGTGAGCGTTGAAGTTATTACTATTTTCTTCATTTTCATTCTCCTCATCCGGCAGCTTGTTGTGTTTGTTTACCCATATAACGCACACAATCAACCGGATGTTGCAGCTTGGTTTTTCTTTAAGAAGCAGACGAAGCATGCGCAGCCAGATTTTCTCACCGTATTATTACATTTGCTGCTGCTCATCTCTTACACGATCCAGCACCTCCATATACAGGACTTGCATAAACTTTTTGATGTTCACCTTTCCTTTATCTGTTTTTAGATTCTCATCCATTTCCTTCATCTTCAGGCGCACGTCCTGAAAGTCAAAATACAGCGGCGCGTAATGCTCGAATTTGGGATTGCTGTAATCGGTCAACCCAATGCTGGCAAGATTGGTCAAGGCCCCCATGACCGTACGCCGGATCCGCTGCTCCACGGCCTTGCCTTCTTTCTCCGTATCGCTGTCCAAGCCTTTATTCGCCTGGGCTGCGACCTCGTACAGCTCCTTCAGAGGGGGGAGCGTCTCCGGGTGCTGACGATGGACCAGATGCTCCATAATTTCAACAATATCCCGGCTGCCGCCCTCGCCGATAATGCCCAGGTCCATCAGGATCGACTGGATAATTTCACGGGCTGTCCGTTTCTTCGGGCTGCTGCCCAGCTCTGGACTCAGGCTGTTCAACTTCGACAGGGACGCCTTGATTTCGCCCAGATAACAGCCGATCTTCCACTGTTCATGAACTCTAGACAGCACGGCCTCCACTTCCACCCGGTTAATGGGCTTCTGAATATAAAATTCAATGCCCGCCTGATAGGCCTTGCCGATCATTTCTTTATTTTCGATCTGCGAAATCATCACGTATTTGCCTCCGAAGCCATGCTGCTTCAAGTGGTAAATGGTTTCAATACCGTCCTGATCCGGCATCAATAGATCGATCAGCACAACATCCGGCTTCGCGATCAGGATGCCTTTCTCGCCAGTGGTCCCATTCCCGGCCGATATCACAACCTCGCCAAGTCCGCTTTTTTCAATAATGAACTGCAGCATTAACCGGCTCGCGGAATCATCATCGACAATGCCAAATGAGAGCATCCTGGTTCCTCACACTCCTTTTTTCAATGAATCAGTCGAAAAGACCAAAACAAAAGTGGTGTCATCTGCCTGCTCCGATGGCTGCAGACGCAGTTTCCCGCCAAATGCATGCACGATATCCCGGACATGGGACAGGCCGATGCCTGTCGCCGCATAACCCGCCTGATTGAATTTTGTCGTGAAACCAGGTTCGAAAATAATTTCCCTGTTCTGCTCCGCAATGCCCGTCCCCGTATCCGAGACCGCAATCACCGTCTCCGCTCCCTGCTCATCTATTCGTATGCGAACCCGGCCGTCCTTATCAATCGCCTCTACCGAATTGGATACGAGATTATTCAGCACCGTCAGCAGCAGAATATAATGATCGGTGACGTAGTCGGCTCTGATCTCACGCTCCATCCGGATTTCCTTCCGGAGCATCTGGCCGTAGCCGTGATTCGAGCGGAACACAAAATCAACGATTTCCGAGAGAGACATCTCTGTCGTCGTTTTCCGGTCAAACAGCTTCAGCAGACCGGCCAGTATGCGCTGGGAATCCTTCTTCACCTCATGGATCTGCTGCGTAATTTCCAGCATCGAGCGGCTGTTCGCTTTTTCTCCGGATTCGCTCAGCTTGCCGTATAAATTGTGGCTTTTGGCCGTAATCTGCTCAAGCGTGTCCATTGATTTCCGCAAATAAAAGACTTCGCCGTACAGGCCGGAGCCGATATTAAGCATCTGCTCCATTCTTTTTTGCTGCTCGTTATGGACCACCCTCATCTGGCTGATTGTAATGCTGCTGTACAGCCCTACGATAAAGTAGCTGCGCAGCACGGCGGTGGCTCCAAGCAGCAGCCACTGTGAGGAATACAAGTACCGATAACCGAACATGATACTCCGGATAAGAAGCTCCAGCTCATTCGACGTAAATTCAATCAGGGTAATAAAGCCGCCGAGCAGCAGCGGATGAAACTCGGATAATTTGGGCTTGATCCGGCTCATCCCCACTGCAAATATCATATAATAGATTGCCGCAGAGAAGTGGGTATGCAGGCTTGCTTCAAATGAAAACAAATCTAAGAGGTTCACCGCGTCCTTCAGAGTACGGAAGAGAAGCACCATAATACCGGTTGCAATCCCTGTGTACACATAAGGCAACTGCCTCATCAACAGCAGGCACAGCAGAAAGGCGCTGCTTCCGAGGCCAATCCGGAATACCTCTCCGCTGAAAGGCGTTATCTTGAACTCTCCGGCAACCGCGGTCACAATGGCAACCAGAAGCATCTGCGCCCATTCGGCGTAGTGGCGTTTTCGTTCCGGCAAACCGTTTCCCCCTATTCTACTTAGACCAGGATTCGCCAGCCCAATCAGCAGCGGGGAAGCAATGGCTGGATGACGGCAGGCTCGCGTCTGATTCTCGTCACAATAACCTGGATTCGAATCTTCTGGACAGCAGTGATAGGGCATAGTTTACCGTAAAATACAGGATTGCGGCAACAAGCAGCACCGGAAAGACATAATCATAGCTTTGGCCGATGACGATCTTGGAATGGTTCATCAGCTCCGGCAGTGAAATGATGACGGCCAGGGACGTATCCTTCAGCAGGGAAATAAACTGGCTGACAAGCGGCGGGACCATGCGCCGCAGGCCTTGCGGCAGAATAATATGCCACAGGGTGCGAACATAGCTGAGCCCCGAAGAACGGGCCGCCTCGATCTGTCCTTTATCGATGGAACTGAGGCCGCTTCGGACAATCTCCGAAATCATCGCCCCTTCGAACAAGGTCAGCGCCACAATGGCCGCATTCACAACCCCCAGCTTGATGCCGACATCCGGCAGGGCAAAGCGTGTGAAGAAAATAATGAGCAGGAGCGGCAGATTGCGGAGAATTTCGACGATGATGCCGAGAATGGGCGAAACAACCGGCATTTTGGTATAGCGAATCGTGCCGACAATACAACCCAGTACAAAGCTTAATACAATAGAGATAAAAGCGACCTTCAGCGTCACATAGAAGCCTTCCAGGATGAACATAAGGTTCTCTGTGGAGAAAGCATTGGCAAAATCCATCTGTTCCCCCTCCTTCTAGCCGCTGCGGGCCCATTTGCGTTCGAAGTGAAGTGCCATATAGCTCAAAGGAAGAGTCAGCGCCAGGTAGAAGAGCGCGACAAATATATAGGTATCGAAGGTAGCCAGCGTGCTGCTCGCCACCGAATCTGCAAAATACATCAGATCAAGTCCCGCAAAAACACTAAGCACCGACGAGTTTTTCACCAGATTGATGAACTGGTTGCTCAGCGGCGGTATAACAATCTTCACGGCCTGCGGCAGCACAATATACCTCATCGCCTGCACATAGGTAAGCCCAGTAGCCTGCGCCGCTTCCGTCTGGCCTCTGGGGACAGAGCGGATGCCTGCCCGGATCACCTCGGCGATAAAGGAAGCCGTATATACGGTGAGACCAACGGTTCCGCAGACAAACCCGTTCAGCGTAACGCCGAGAGACGGCAGTCCATAGAAAAAAACGAAGACAACCAGCAGCAGCGGGATGTTGCGGATAAACTCCACATAAATCGATCCCAGCCATCGCAGCGGTTTTACAGAGGAAATCCGGAAGATTGCGATCACCGTGCCCAGTACAAAGCTTCCGATCAGGGCAATAACGCTGGAATAAATCGTATTGAGGAAGCCCTCCAAATAAATATCGAAGTTATCGGTAAGGATTGAGAAGTCCGGCATATGCATCCTCCTTGCCATGATGATCTGAATGAGAAGAAGGGCGGCATTAAAGCCGCCCTGTCCCAATCGGTTCGTTTGCTTTATTCTGCCGCTGGCGCTTCCCCGATCCATTGTTCATAGATTTTGTCGTATTCACCGTTAGATTTCAGGGTTTTCAGCCCTTCGTTGACCGCATCCACAAGGGCCGTCTCACCCTTCTTGATCGCAATGCCATACGGCTCATCCGTAAAGGGCTCCCCTACCACTTCATAATTGGCGTCCTGGGCAACCATGCCGTACAGGATCGCGTTATCGGTTGTCAGCGTATCGCCTTGTCCCGCCTTGAGCGCGCTGAAGGCATCCTGATAGTTTTCAAACTCCAGCACGGTAGCGTCAGGCGCCTTTTCCTTGATGTTGTCGACAGAAGTCGATCCCTTCACGGCCAGCACCTTCGTATCCTTGGTTACGTCATCCAGGCTCTTGATCGGACTTCCCTTCTTGACCAGAAGCGACTGTCCCGCTTTAAAATAGATGTCCGAGAAGTCGACTTCCTTCTTCCGTTCCTCCGTAATGGTCATCGTCGCGATGATCATATCGATTTCCCCATTGTTGAGCATCGGCATGCGGGTTTTGGAGGTTACTTCCTTGAGCTCAATCTTGGTTTCGTCCCCGAGGATGATTTTGACCAGCGCTTTGGCGATATCCACATCAAAGCCTTCCACCTCGTCGTTCATCGGATTCTTCAGGCCGAACAGCTTCGTATCAAATTTGACGCCCACCACCAGTTTGCCCCTGCTTTTGATTTCATCCAGCATGGCGGAGCCTGCTGCAGGAGCCTCGCTGCCGGCACCGCTCGTATTCGCATTCTCACCGCCGCTGGCCGCATTTTCGCCGCTGGCCGCATTGCCGCCATTATTGCTTCCTTTGTCATTGCCGCAGCCCGACAGAACCAATACGGAAACCAGCATCAGCATCAGGCCAGCCATCATCCATGGTTTTGCTTTCATTTATACCCTCTCCTTTTACTTGTTTTTGTTCTAGTGGCGCAGCACCCGGTTGAGAAACAAGCGGGCTCTCTCCTCGCGGGGCTGGGTGAAGAATTCCTCGGGCTCCGCCACTTCAATGATCTGACCCTTATCCATAAATACGATCCGGTCCGCCACCTCCCGGGCAAAGCCCATCTCATGGGTGACGATCACCATGGTCATCCCCTCGTCCGCCAATGCCTTAATAACATCCAAAACCTCGCCGACCATCTCGGGATCGAGAGCCGATGTCGGCTCGTCAAACAGCATAATACCAGGCTTCATCGCAAGCCCTCTGGCTATCGCCACGCGCTGCTGCTGTCCGCCTGACAGCTGGGAGGGATACTGCTGCGCCTTTTCCTGAATGCCTACTTTCTCCAGGTAATACATGGCCGTTTTCTCGGCCTCCTGTCTGGAGAGCCCAAGCACCTTCATCGGAGCTAATGTAATATTGTCGATCACTTTCTTATGGGGATATAAATTGAAATGCTGAAAAACCATGCCGATATTGCGCCGCAGCTTGTTGATGTCCGTTTTCTTGTCATGTACGGAGAAATCATTTACGGTCAACTCCCCGCTTTTAAGCGTTTCCAGACGATTGATGCATCGAAGCAGCGTGCTTTTGCCTGAACCGGATGGTCCAACCACGACCACCACTTCACCTTGTTCAATCTGAAGATTGATGTGATTCAGCACATGGAAATCGCCGTAGTACTTTTCAACCTCGCGAAATGAAATCACCGGACCCTCTCCTTTCCAACCTGGATGCTTGCCTGAAGAGCGGCCAAACCTTTTCCCTATCCCTAAACCGTTAGTTATGTGTGAGGGAATATGACGTACAGTTCATTTTGAACCCCAACCTACGCAAACCTATACAATCCGACGCGAATATTCGCAAAACACTTACCCCCAATCTTATGCACATCTTATCCACAGGCAGGGGAAATCTTAATTTCCGACGTCTTCTGATGCCGTGAAAAATTATAAAATCATGTCAAAAAAAGTCCGGACAACCGTCCGGACCCTGCGTCAAATTATGCTTTTTATGATCAGTTTGAATGATAATATTCAAGCGGCGAAAAGTGGTGTCAAGTAATTCTTGAAATTATTTAATATCACTAAGTGATACTGAGTGTTACAAAGAAGTGCGAAATTCGTAACCATTTAAAGGATGTTCAATAACCCACTCTGCGAAAATTTGAATTTTTCTGCAAGTTTCTACCGAATTAAGGGGATTTTGTATCGTCAGATAGACCTCTTAAGGTATTACTTAGTGTAACTTAATAATACTTCATGCCATTTTGTATTTCCAAGAACTTCTTTTTCTCGGAAATTGCGCATCTACGTCCACGCCTCTATATCCTCATCGTCGAACTCATCTTCGACAGTATCCGGGGAATCCGGCTGCTCCGGCGCTGCCGCCGCAGCGCTGTCTTCCGGACTCACAGAGCCTGCCGCCAATTCGCGGTTGGCACTCAATGCGCCATTGTTCAGAGTCTGCAGCTGCGCTGATCCGGAAGAATTCAAGGTGCTGCGTTCGGTTGGAATATAGGCCTGAAGATTACGGACACCGCTCTGGTTTATCTCGTTCTCGATTAAATAACGGAGAGAGTCCATCAAATTGGTCTGTGCGTTAATCCACTGCATGACCGCAGGATCCTCCGATTTTTTTGTTTTTAAGCTGATATTGTCGCCGGGCAGTTTCGTTTTTTTCACGGGATGATCCACCTTCTTCGTGTCCTTGGATTATTCTTTAAGCGGGGTGCCCCTCTTAAACCGGCTGCACCGCTTTGTTCTTGAGCGCTTCGTAAATTTTCCCGCGTACAAATGCGTCCAGTCCCAGCGCGTTCATCTGGACCGCATAGTCGGCAGGAATATACAGCAGCTTCATTTCCCGTTCCGTGCACAGCTCTTCCAGCAGCGGATGGAGCATCGAGCGCATCAGAATACTGCCGCCTCCATACACGCAGATCAGATCGATCTCATTCCGCGTCTTGGTCAGCTGCCGTTTGACATTCTGAACAATCTGCTTGACCTGGCTCTCCAGAGGCCTCTTGAGCGTCTTGATGGCGCGCGCATGGAATTTATGCTTCGGATTCTTCAGCACGTCGCTGAAAAACTGCCGGGGGCTGTCGGTCAGATGGATCAGCCGGTTGAACTCGTCAAGCGCCTCTTCAATCGCATAACCCGCTCCGTGATGGCTGCCGTAAACAAATTGACGGAGAAATTTATTGCCTTCGGTGATGGGATATTCCGTCGAGCCGTCGCCGATATCGACATGTAGGATCCGCTTGTCTTTGAAATAACTGCCGTTAAACTTCTTCTCGATATCGTAGGTCTCGATGAACGATTGGAAAATCTCGCCTTCCCGCCAGTTGCCCTCGGCATCCTTCTGCAGGGCGAAGATGACAGGCGTCGCCTCCGGAACGACCTTGGTGAAAGGGAATACGATTTTCACGCCGATCCGCTGCATCCCCAGATGCACCGTGACATTGTGGGAGCCGGTCGTGAAGCGCTTCTCGAATTTCAACGAAGTCTCGTCCGTATGCTGCGTGACCGGAAGCGCGGTTGCCATATCCGCCTCTACCTCAATATTCGCAGGTATCTTCTTCTCATCCTCATACGCCTTCTGCACCGCCAGAGCCGCAATTTGCGCGAGCGTGTTGATGATCGGCAGATCCATGTCGCTTTTGAGGTCGATCCCGATTTGCAGATTATCCAGAATCTCCCCGCTCTCCAGTGCGAATTTGCCGACATAGTACATGCCGGGGCGCGCAGCCGGCGAATCAATGGTGACAACCAGCTGCTCTTGCAGATTTTTGATGAAACTCTCCGGCGTTTGCTCCTCGCTCCATGGAAGCTCGTCCACCGTACAATTCACATTCGGCTGTTGAATCAATTTGCCGTCAATGATCAGATCATGCTCGCTGTTCCCGTTATCGTTACCCACAAAGAAATGGAATTTCATAAGAAACTACCTCCTATTTATAGAACATGGTAAAAAATACTGATAGTATTACTTTGCCATACAAGGTGATGTTCGCACAACCCGCTATGGTCCTAATCGCCAAGTTAAAATTCTCTCACGATGGGGTCGAATCTTGTATGAATGGCGCAAATGCTGGATAATGAAGGCCGTTTCTGGCATGCAGCCTGTCTATGGCCGTCCGTCCCTATACAAGAAAAAACGGCTTTTGCCGTTCTTTGGCGGCGCAGTTAGTTTCAGTTTCTCCACCCGGAAATGTATGAAAAGTATGGGGAAAGACAGACGCTCCTATCAGCGCAAAAAAAAGCAACCGGCGGTAACTGCCCGGTTGCTTTACTTGGAACTGTTCTTCCGTTATTCGGTTTCAGCAGGAGTTGATTGTGTACTCTCAGCCTTCGAGGTTTTGAGCTGCAGTGCTTTCATCTGGGCGATCAATTCCGGCGATAATTTTTTTGAAGAGATCGTCAGCGTTCCTTGAGCTGCCCCTGCAGTCAATGTTTCCACCGCTTTTCCATTCCCTTGCAGCAGCTTCTTGACAGTCGCCGGATCGATAGGAGTGCCCGTCATCTTGACTGCTCCTTCGGGAAATGACAGCGTCCCATTGGTTGTCCCTTTTGCAGCTACAAGATTCTTGACGTCAACGCCTTTAACGACTGTCAATTTACCCTTCTTGGCCGATGCCAGCAATTTCTGAACGGCTTCGGGGTCGAGCGGAACCGCTGTTAAGGTCGCTTCGCCGGAGCTTGCGGGGATGATCGTTTTTCCGTCAACAACGGTGAACGTTCCCTTCTCTGCCGATTTCAGCAGTTCCTTGAAAGCCTCCGGATCGAAATGAGTTGCTGCCGCTGTGACCGTACTTGTGCTTGCAGGGATTTCCTTCCCGGTGGACGGAGATGCGAATGCGGCCTGAGCCGTGACGACAGAGAGAGCCAATCCGACTCCCAGTACAGCAAGTTTCTTTTTCATTTGAACCAAACTCCTTTAAGATAGAATGTGTCTTACATCTATCAGTTTAGCCCGCTTATCTGGAGTCTGGATGGAGCCCGGATGTGCTTTGGATGCGTTTTGCAGGAAAATAAGGGAGAAAACGACGCCTTCATCCGTGTTTCTGACCTGAATATCGATCCCTAACTGTTGTAAGATCCGTTTGGTAATATAGAGGCCCAATCCGCTGCCGCCCGTATTCCGGCTCCGGGACTGCTCAAGCCTGTAGAAGGGCTCGAATATGCGGCCAATCTGCATTTCATCGATATGCGCTCCCGTATTGACAATCTCGATCACGCGGCAGCCGGTTTTCTCCGCCTCGCTTACTACGACCTTGTTTCCGGGATTCGTATAAATGATGGCGTTATGCACAATATTGCTCATTGCTTTTTCCAGCAATCCCCCGTCGGTACGTATCCGGCTGTCTTCATGTACCGACGAATGCAGCGCAACGCCGCGCTGCAGCCCCAGCTCCCTATATTTGGTCATCAGGCCGTCAACCATCCCGCGCAGGGATACATTCTCGTCGCTTTTTGAAAGCGCCCAGTCATCCGATCTCGCAACGCGCAAAATATCGGCGATCAGCGTCTCCATTTCCTCCGCCACCTGCAGCGTTTTATCGAGATAGGCATCCCGATCCGCATAAATGCCGATTTTGTAAAGCATACCCTCCAGCTGTCCCTTCATGATCGTAAGCGGCGATTTCAATTCATGGGAAACAGCGGAGAACAATTCCCTTCTGCGCGCCTCCACCCCCCGCTCGCGTATCATTTCCTGTTGAAGCTGTTCGTTGCTCGTCTTCAGCTCGCTGATCGATTCCTGCAAATTGGCGGCCATGGAATTCAGGCTGGCGGCAAGCCCCCCGATTTCATCGGAAGAATGAACGGGAATCCGCGTATCCAGCTGCAATTGGGCCATCCGGCTGGCGGAAACCGTAATTTTGCGAATGGGCCTTGTGATGATAACCGAATAAAAATAAGAAGTCCCGACAGCGGCGATGAGGATGAACAGCGCAACGTAAGGGGACAGCAGCACCAGCACTTTGGATGCCTCATCGATCGGCTGCGGCGTGAAATAGGCAGTCAAATACGCTTTTTCACCATTATACGTCAAGGTCCTGGCCGTTTGAGGCGCCTTGGCCGAAAGCGTCTTGATCGGGATCGCCCCGGCCGAAAGCGTCTGCGAATTCAGAAACTGGGATGTGACAGGCGTTAAGGTTGACGGTTTGGTTATTTGGGCTACAGCAGTCTGGATGTAGGGATAGAGCATCTGCTGGGATTCGCCCTTAATCATGATAAAGGCGTTTGTCTGCTCCTGCAGTTTCGTCAGCGCTTTAACAGCCTCATCGTTCGAGAGCGTGGCGCTCTTGTCGATGAAGCTGTCGATGCCGCTGTCGATTTGATTCTGCTTGTAAGTGGTGTACGTATGGGGCAGCAGGGTGTAAATAACCAGGTAGGTGCAGACGGAGAAAAGGAGGAGAACGGCCACGGTCAAGCCGAATACTTTGAACATGATCGTATTCCATAAGCGATGCTTCAGCCATTTAGCGCTCAATTTTATATCCCACTCCCTTCACCGTTTTGATATAGGGCATATTTGTTTTTTTGCGTATATTTTTCAAATGGGTATCGATAATCCGGGTATCCCCGTAATAGTCATAGCCCCATAGCTTGTCCAAAAGCTGCTCGCGGGTTACGATCTTACCGGCCTGCTCGACAAGCGCTTGTAAAATCTCAAACTCCTTCGTCGTCAGTCCCACGGAGACGCCGTCGACATAAGCGTTGTACGAGTCGGTATCCAGCCTGAGCTCTTCAAATTCCAACCAGCTGCCCGTTTGGGCGGGCTTTGACCGCCGCAGGATGGCTTCGACCCTTTTGATCAACAGCTTATAGGAGAACGGCTTCGTCATATAATCGTCGGTTCCGCTGTCGAAGCCTTCGATCTGCTGCTCCTCCTCGCTCAGCGCAGTCAGCAAAATAACCGGCACGTTGGACTGCTGGCGAAGGATCCGGACAACATCATAACCGGAGAGGCTTGGCATCATCACATCCGATATAATCAGATCATAAGAGTCTTTGTTCCACAGCTGCAGCCCTTCGATTCCATCAGCTGCCGACGTCACCCTATATCCTTGCGAGGACAGAAACTGCTCAAGCAGCTGCCGGATCGCCTCGTCGTCTTCCATTACCAATATGCGTTCACTCACCAATAATCACCCCGCCTCCATTATACGCCTCCAATCTGAAGTTGATTTGTAGATTGGCCGAAAATATACAGGAATTTACTGGGCATTTACAAGTATACAAAAGGGTAGTAGAACACGAAAAGGGATCTACTTGTTAATAGGGAAGCATTGTTTCATAATTATAGATACGGCTTTTTCCATGAAATGCACATACTGACTGTTTCAATGGGCAAGCTGATCCATATGTCCTTGTGTCCAGGAAGAAACCGCTCGACGAATCCGCAGTAAACCGTTAAAGGAGGATACGAACAAATGAGTGATCAAAAGATAAATATCCGGCTATCCGTACTGGATCTGGCCCCGGTCATTGCAGACAACACACCGGCAGATTCCTTCCGCAATACCCTTGATCTGGCCCGCCATGCCGAGGAATGGGGATACCACCGCTACTGGCTTGCCGAGCATCACAACATGCCGGGCATTGCAAGCTCCGCTACCTCTGTCATTATTGGTCATGTTGCCGGCGGAACAAAGACCATCCGCGTGGGCTCCGGCGGCATCATGCTGCCCAACCATGCCCCTCTGGTCATTGCCGAGCAGTTCGGGACGCTGGAGTCTCTGTATCCGGGCCGTATTGATCTGGGTCTTGGCAGAGCGCCGGGTTCCGACCAGGCGGCAGCCCGCGCGCTGCGGCGTGGTCTGGGCAGCGGCGGACAGGATTTCCCTGAGCTGTTAAGCGAGCTGCAGGCTTATTTGAAGCCTCCAGCCGGGGCCAATATGTCCGTACGGGCCGTTCCCGGTGAAGGTTTGGATATTCCGATCTGGCTTCTGGGCTCCAGCGGCTTCAGCGCGCAGCTGGCCGGCCAGCTTGGTTTGCCATTTGCGTTTGCCAGCCATTTTGCACCGGAATATCTGCTTCCGGCCATTGAGCTGTACCGCAGCAATTTCCGGCCATCGGAAGCGCTGGACAAGCCATACGTCATGATCGGCCTGAATGTCGTTGCCGCGGATACGGTCAAGGAAGCCGACAGGCTTGCGACCTCGCAGCAGCAGCAGTTTCTTAACCTCATCCGCGGGCGCACGGCCCGTTTAAGTCCCCCTGTGGACAGCATGGAGGATCTCTGGCATGAGCATGAGCGGGCTCTCGTGCAGAAGCAGCTGAGCTACGCCATTGTCGGGGATCAGGACACGATACGGAAACGGCTTCCCGCCTATCTGGAGGAAACCGGCGCTGATGAGTGTATCGTAGCCTCCCAAATCTATGATCATGAAGCACGGTTGAAATCCTATCAGCTGCTGGCCGGAGCCGTTAATCTCAAATAACAGCGCTGCGCTGCTGCCTCTGCGTTCGAGCGTCCAATCCGGCGTCTTCACACAAAAACCTGCCTGCAGCATCCAATCCCGGATTGGGTGCTGTAAGCAGGTTTTTTGTGAGGCTGCAGCCTGTTTAAGAGGACCAATCTTCCCGGAGAAGAACAAACAATCCGTCTCTTTCGATAACATCCCCTGTTTCCGCTGATGGATCGGGTAACCGCGCTCCTGCCGATGTGCGCCTTCGGCAGGAGTTTTTATATAGGGTCAGATGGAGTAGGATTCCTTCTTCCTGAGCTCCAGCTCGCTGCGCTCCAGGATCCGGTCCAGGATCAGCTTCTCAAAATGGGCGAAGCCGCTGTCCCGCTCCCGCGGCCGGTCAAGAGTGATAAGAACATCCAGCGCAATGCGTCCATTCTCAATCAGAATGACGCGGTCCGCCATGGCAACCGCTTCGCTGACATCATGGGTGACGAGAACGGCTGTAAACCGCTGCTCCGCCCACAGCTCCTCGATTAATTGCTGCATATCAATCCGCGTAAGAGCATCAAGCGCTCCCAATGGCTCATCCAGAAGCAGCAGCCGGGGCGACCCCACCAGGGCTCTGGCTAACGCCACACGCTGGCGCTGGCCGCCCGACAGCACGCCGGGCCACTCATTGGCGCGGTCCTTCAGCCCCACCTGCTCCAGCGCTTCCAGCGCCTTCTCCTTGTCGCCCGACTTGACGCCGACCCGCACATTGTCAACGGCACGCTTCCACGGCAGCAGGCGGGCATCCTGGAAAAGCATCCTGGTATCTTCGCGGATGCCCGCGATCTCCGTTCCGCCGAAGGAAAGCTCGCCCTGCGTCGCCTGCTCCAGACCCGCGATCAGCCGCAGCAACGTGCTCTTCCCGCAGCCGCTGCGTCCGACAATCGCGATGAACTGCCCGGCCGGGATGTCAAGATCGACTCCCCGCAGCACTTCCTTCTCGCCGAATGTCTTGGAGGCGCCGCGCACGAGGAGCCGGGATTCTGTTTCTTTACCGTTCGTCACAAGCTCCACTCCTTTCCTCAGCGCTTGGCATAGTTCGGATGCCACTTCAATAATTGCTGCTCGAGCAGCCTTGCCGCCGTGTCGGATAATTTCCCCAGGAGGGCGTAGATAATAATCGCCAATACGACAATATCAAGCCGCATGAATTCTCTGGCATTCATCGCCATATAACCGATCCCGGAGTTGGCGGAAATCGTCTCCGCAACAATGAGCGTGAGCCACATGAAGCCCAGCGCATAACGGACTCCCACCAGAATGGAGGAAATGGCGCCGGGCAGAATCACATGCCGGTACAGCGCGAAGCCCCGCAGCCCGTAGACCTTGGCCATCTCAATCAGCCCGGGGTCCACCGAGCGGATGCCATGCAGGGTATTCATATAGATCGGGAAGAATACGCCGAGCACGACCAGGAAGATCTTAGCCGTCTCGCCAATGCCGAACCAAAGAATAACAAGGGGAATGAGCGCCAGATGAGGCACGTTGCGGATCATCTGCATGCTGCTGTCCAGCAGCCGGTTCGCCGCCCAGGACAGCCCGTTGAGCATGCCCAGCACGAAACCGATTCCGCCCCCGATAATAAATCCGATAAAAGCCCGCTGGGTGCTGCTGCCGATATACTGCAGCAGATCACCGGACTTCGCGAGCGTCCAGCCTGCTTCCGCCACCTTCAGCGGAGTCGGCAGCGTCCGGACGGAGATCAGCCCGAATTCGCCAAGAAGCTGCCAAACGATGACAATCAATACAGGAACAATAGCAGGTGTAACGCGGCTGCGGAGTAATTTATTCAACATGATCCTGATACTCCTCCCTCCAGGTTACGACCCGCTGCCGGATTTGGCAGGGCGAACGTTATACGCCACAAGCTCGCCTTGGGCCGGAATCGCAGTCTGGTTGTCTTCGGCGTGCCCGCTGAGCGGCAGCAGCGGAAACAACAGCTCTGCCGTCCGGTAAGCCTCCTCCAGATGCGGATAACCGGACATAATGAAGGTTTCAATGCCGAGCTCCGCGTATTCCTTCATCCGCTTGGCAACAGTAGCCGGATCGCCGACCAGCGCGGTCCCCGCTCCTCCCCGTACAAGTCCGATGCCCGCCCATAGATTCGGCGAAATCACCAGGGAAGATCGGTCTCCCTTATGCAGCTGGGCCATTCTTTGCTGCCCGACCGAATCATAACGCGCCAGCACCTTCTGCGCCTCGGCTATGGTTGCATCATCCACATGGCGAATCAGCTGATCAGCTGCAGCCCATGCTTGCTCCTCAGTCTCCCGCACAATGACATGAAGCCTGATGCCGAATTTGATCTTTCTGCCCTTGGCTTCCGCCAGCTTGCGGACCTGAGCAATCTTGTCGGCTACTTCGGAAGGCGGCTCGCCCCAGGTCAAATAGCAATCGACATGATCGGTGGCGATTTGCTGCGCGGCAGGCGAGGAGCCCCCGAAATATACGGGAGGATACGGCTTCTGAAGCGCCGGGAATAACACTTCCCCCGTCTCCGCGCGCAAATGTTTGCCTTGATAGGTTACCTTATCCCCCTGCATCAGACCTCGCCATATTGTCATAAATTCATCCGTTAGACCGTAACGTTCATCATGGGAAAGGAAAATGCCGTCCCCGGCCAATTCAACGGGATCGCCTCCGGTGACCACGTTGACCAGCAGCCGGCCGCCCGACAGCCGGTCAAAGGTTGAGGCCATTCTTGCCGCGGCCGACGGCTGCATCAGGCCCGGACGGATCGCGACCAGAAATTTCAATCTGCGGGTCACCGGGAACAGCGACGATGCGGCGATCCAGGAATCCTCGCAGGCTTTGCCGGTAGGCAGCAGAACGCCATGGTAGCCAAGGCGGTCCACAGCCTGCGCGATTTGCCGGATATAATCGTAATCAACCGAACGCGCACCCTCCGAGGTTCCCAGGTAACGGCCGTCCCCGTGAAGGGGGATAAACCAGAATACTTCCATATCTTTCTCCTCCATCCGCTTTGCAGGGTATGTGCAGTGCTGTCTTACTTGATTACCGCTTCGCTTACATCAATGGCGCTCGGGATCAATTCCAGCTTGAGGAAAGCATCCGCGATAGCCTGCTGTTCCGCAATGTTCTCATCCGTCATCAGCTCCACCCCGAAGGTACGGTGCGATAAGGCCTGCTCCAGGGAAGGCACATCCACGCCCAGCGCCGGGGATAACAGCTTCGCAACCTCAGGGAGATTGTCGACAGCCCATTTGTCCGTCTCCGTTATTTGATCAAGTATCGTATCGACGGCTTCTTTATTGGATTCCGCGAAGGTGCGGGATGCCAGATAGAACTCATAATTTTTGACCAGGCCTTCGCCATCTGCGAGCACACGTGCTTTGGTCGCAAGCTGCGCCGCTGAATAGAAAGGCTCCCAGATCACCCAGGCGTCTACATTGCCGCTCTCGAATGCCGCCCTCGCATCGGCGGGAGGCAGGAATACCACTTCAACATCATCGTAGGAGAGGCCTTCCTTCTCCAGATATTTGACGAGCAGGTAATGCACATTCGAGCCTTTGTTGAGCGCGATTTTCTTGCCTTTCAGATCAGCGCCCGTCTTGATGGGGGAATTCTCCGGCACCAGTATGCTCTCCGCTTTCGGACTTGCCGGCGAATGAGCCAGATAGACGAGAGGCGTGCCCGCAGCCTGGGCAAACACAGGAGGCGCTTCCCCCGTATGGCCCACATCGATATTGCCGGTATTAATCGCTTCCAGCAGCTGGGGTCCGCCGGGGAATTCCGTCCATTCGACTTTGTAGCCGACAGCTCCCAGCTTCTCGTCCAGAGTGCCCCGCTCCTTCATGATATTGACCGATGCATATTTCTGATAGCCGATGCGGACGACCTTGTCGGCCCCCGCCTTCCCGCCCTCGGAGGTTTCGCTGCTGCCTGCGTTATTGTTGGAGCCGCAAGCGGTCAAGGCCAACAGGAATAAAGATAAGATGAGTGCCCCTATCCATTTCACACCTTGCCTTGTATGGCTGTTCTTCTTGTTCATTTGTCTCATGCCCCTTTATGATCCCGGATAATTTAAAACTAATAATTCCTAGTTAATTACTGAGCTTTATTAACATCGAAGTTATCACCTTGTGCGCCGGACTGTCAATAGCTTGAGGATACATGATGAACAATGAGGAGCAATGAGGAAAATGACCTCCCTCGGGAGCCATTTATCAATTGAAGTTTAAGCTACTATCGATTATTATTATATATAACTTATAATTCCTATAAATAAAGTCGGTTTTATTGGATTGTGAATGGGAAAGGGCGGTCCGGCATGCAAAGTGAACGCTTTAATCTGTTGAGCCTCCGGGAAGCCATGGATATCCTGGGCGTCAGCCGCGCGACAATCGACCGCTGGCGTAAAGACAAACAACTGCCTCATATTAAGATCGGCAAAGAAATATGGATCGATCCCGATAAATTGCAAGCCTGGGTCAAGCTTCATGCCATTGCCGGGAAGCAGCATGTCTCAGAGAGCGTATCTTCCCCTCAAGTCATTACAATTGGTTACCAAAGCGGCGCGGCGCTGCTGTGGAGCCCTTTGGTTATGAAGCAGCTGGGTCTCTTCGAAGAGGAGCTCCGCCGGATCCGCCCGTCGATGGCGTACCAGGTTAGCTGGGTCAACGCACCAAACGGGATGGAGCTTGTGGAAGAACTCATCGCAGGCCGGGTCAATATAGCATCGGTTGGCGACTATCCGATTATCGCCAGCCGTACACTCAGCCAAATCCTGCCCCGCTTCAGGCCCCAGGTGCTGGCCTTCGACGGCAAAACCAGAAGCGGAGGCGGAATTTCCCTTGTCGTTCCGACAGGAAGCAATATCCACCATCCGGATGATCTGTCATCACTGCCCATCGCTACGGTTGGCAGCTCCAGCGCCTCCTATCGGCTGAAGGAGTGGATGAATACGTTCGGACTGCAGGCTGAGCCTGTGATTCATCGCGGGATGGAGGAATGCGTAAGCGGCTTTCTTGGGGGTAAAGTGGGAGCCAGCGTGCTGTGGGAGCCTTATCTGAGCTGGGTCAAGTCGATCGGAGCAGGTACTCCCCTCGTCTCCGAGGGCATAGGCGGCGATTATTTGACCGGGCTCATGGCGGATGGGGGCTGGGTCGCCGGCAATGAGGATATCGTGATTGCTTATCTCAAGGCTCATTTAAGAGCGCATACGTTCATCCGGCGCGAACCGGTGCGCGCCGCTCAGCTCGTCCATGAAGCGAGCGGCTTTCCGCTGGCCGTCGTCGCTGGTGTACTGTCGCAAATCCGCTGGGATGCTTCCTTCTACAGCCGGGATCTGCAGACACTGGGGCGTCTGGACGAGGGACAGCCCGATTCGTTGTCTCTTCCTGCCAGTCATGCCGGCACCTTCGAGTTCCCCAAGCAGTATTTGCAGGAGGCTGTGCAGGCATTGAAGCTCCCCATTCTTCCGGACTCTCCGCTGCCGGGGGAATGGTCGAGCGATGACTTGTATTAAGTGCCACTGCTATTCGCGGAAAACGGGCACCAAGAAAAAAGGCTTCGCCGTCCTTGGGCGGCCCAGCCCGTTTCTTCCCTGGATCTGACAGAAATAGGCGTGAAACTTATACATTCTATAAGCCAAAAAAGAACCCTTATCATATAAGGGTTCTTCCTGAATCCAGGCTTGTCCATGCCGGGACGGTTATTGGGAACATTCATCGCATTATTTTGCTTCCAGCAGCTCTTTAATGTCGCCCTCAATTGCTTCAGGCTCCGTACGCGCTGAATACTGCCGGATCACATTGCCCTCGGCGTCGACCAGAAACTTCACAAAATTCCATTCGATATCCCCTGTGTGATAAGGAGCCGGAGCGTTATCCACCAAATATTTGTACAGCGGAATCGCATTCTCGCCCTTCACGTCAACCTTGGAGAAAACAGGGAATGTTACTTGATAATTCAATTCGCAGAAGCTTTGAATTTCCTCGTCCGTGCCCGGCTCCTGGCCATTGAACTGGTTGCTCGGGAAGCCCAATACGACGACGCCGTCATCCTTGAAGGTTTCATAAATATGCTGAAGGCCTTTATACTGCGGTGTAAGTCCGCAAGCGCTTGCCGTATTCACAATGAGCAGAACCTTTCCCTTATAATCCGATAGCGCTTTCTCTCCTGATGCTGCGGTTTTAACGGTATAGTCATAAACGGACATGATGGTTCCCTCCACAAAGCTTATTTTAAATTGTTCACAATATAATTGTGTATAATATACCTCTCCCTGCCCCTTTTGTCAACCTGTTGGCGTGTTCCCTCCTATATTCTTCCCTGTTCCAAAAAGAAAGGACCGGCTGGACCTTTATACATGACGATGCAGGCTTCTGCCAAACGGAATTAGCAGAACAGAATTATGAAGCTTCTTCATTCCATTATTCAGAAAAAGCCATTTCGAACCGGCCTGAATAGACGGCCTTCTCAAAATGGCTTCCCCTACATTTATTCCAAATCATAGGTTGACGAGGCGAATATCCCAGCTCTATTCTCTACCTGGGGCAGACAGTCCCAGGCGCGCATACTGCTCTTCAGGTGCTTCATTCTCCCGCATCAACTCCGTCAGGAGGCCGACCATTCTGGCCTCAACGGCAGCATCCGCAATTGGTTCCCGCTGCTGCGGGTCCGTCTGCACATCATAAAGCAGCGTTCCATAGGCGTGGAGATTGCCATAGGTCCGTGCAGGAATGCGCAAGGTCTTCACGCCCTTGGTGAAGGAGAACGGCTCCGCAAGCTCCAGATTCTGCAGCTCTGCCGGATGGAAGCGGCTGCGCATATGGGTCGGCATCAGCGTATAGTCGTAGAGCAGCCCGTTCTTCACGGAATCCCCGGCACGCATATAGACATAACGGCCGTCCGTCACATTGACATGCCCCCCGTGAATCCCGAACAATGCCGCTTCGCGGACCGGCTCGTCCGAAGCAATGGCCTGCCGCAGGGGCTTGCCCTGCATGTCGGGAGGAAGCGCTGCGCCGAAGAAATCCAGCAGCGTTGCAGGCAGATCAATCGTCTGTACCAGACTCTGCCTCCGCTCGCCCTGCACCCCGCTGCGCGGGTCCCAGATGAACAGCGGAGTGTGGGCCACTTCATTGTAGAAGGGCTGTACGCACTTCGCCCACTGATCATGCTCTCCGAGCAGGAAGCCATGGTCGGTATTGACGATCAGCAGCGTATCCTTCCACAAGTCCAGCTGATCCATCAAGTCCAGCACCTTGCCCAAATAATGATCGCACATGCTCAGCAGCGACGCATATTCATAACGCATATGCCGGACCTCCTCCGGCGATTCGGTTACAGGACCGTACGGCGGCCAATCGAAGGGACGGCCCTCATACTCATGCGGATAGAGCTTTTTGAATGCTTCCGGGCTGTAAAAGGGTTCATGCGGGTCGAAGGTCTCCAGCTGCAGGAACCACTGGTCTTCCTGATGGTTCCGCTGGATGAATGCAAGTCCCTTCTCGAACGTCCGGGCTTGAGGAAACTCCTCCGGCTCCTGGATATATGTGCGGTTGATCCGGTCATGCCGGACCATTTTGCGGGCATGTGGAGGGATCTTGTCCAGGTTCAGCCCTTCCGGAGCTTTCACTTCGCCTTTCCAGGGATCGCCCTCCTGCCCGCGGATCAGCTCGAAGGATTCATACCTTGTATGATACGTTCCGCCTCCGTCCTCCCAATAATGCTGGTGGTCGGTAACCAAGTGCGTATACACGCCCGCTTCCCCAAGCCTCTCAATAGCAGAGTCGTCGAATGGCTCCAGAGGCCCCCAGCTGCGGTGCAGGAAATTATACCGCCCGGTGTGCAGCTCCCTTCTCGCAGGCATGCAGGGCATGCTCCCGACGTAGCTGTTGTCGAACAAGGCCGTGCGCTCGGCCAACCGCTTGAAATTCGGCGTTTGAATCCATTCCGGGCCCCCGTATGGAGAGAGCATATGCCGGTTCAATGTATCGAACATGACCATAATGGCTTTCATTTCATTATCATCCTTTCACGCTTGATGCCACCATACTGCGGATAAATTGCTTCTGAAAGATGAAAAACATGACGATAATCGGCAGCGAAACGAGCAGTGATGCGGCCATCAGCAGATTATAATGCACCTGATGCTCACCGCGGAATACCTGCAATCCCAGCTGAATCGTCCGCATGGACTCGCTGTTGGTATAGATAAGCGGATGGAAGAAATCATTCCACACTGCCACAAACTTGAAAATCCCCAGCGATGCCAGCAGCGGCCCGCTCTGCGGCAGATAGATGGAGAAGAACAGACGCAGATAACCGGACCCGTCCATATAAGCCGCGTCGTCCAGCGCTCTTGGGAATTGCAGATAATATTGACGGGCCATGAAAATACCGAAGGCACCGGCAAGCTCGGGCACTATCAGCGCATAGTAGCTGTCCAGCCAGCCGTTGCCGCCGCTGCCGAGCCAATCGTTCCCGCCGAAGAACGGGATTGATTTCATAATCAGGAACTGGGGAATGACCGTCACCTGTGCAGGCACCATCATTCCGACCAGCAGCGTCAGGAAGATCAACTGGTTTCCCTTGAATGTTATCCGTGCGAAAGTGAAGCCCGCCAGCAGATTGAAGATCAGACTGCCGATTACGGTGACGGCCGTCACAATCGCCGTATTCTTGAAATAGGTCAGCCAGTCTCCCATATGCATGGCGCGGAAATAGTTGCCCGGATGCCAGACCGCAGGCAGCAGCTTCATGGCCCCAAGCGAGAACTCCTCATCTCCCTTCATGGAAGTGAAGAATGTAATCAGCAGCGGCATTATGGTCATGGCGCAGAAGATCACAAGCACCAGATAGGCCAGGCTTTGTTCGATTCGTGTATGTCTCATGATCCGCTCCTATTCCGCCGCCTGATTCCGGCTGCCGATCCCATATTGAATCAATGTGATCGCAAGCGTCGCCGCCAGCAGGAAAACGGCCATGGCCGATGCGTATCCCATACGGTATTCCTGGAAGCTGGCTCCGACGATTTGGGTCACGATGGTGGTGCTCGAATTGGCCGGTCCCCCGCCGGTCAAAATGTAAACGAGATCGAACACCTGGAAGGAACGAATCGTAGCCGTAATGAACAGAAACAGGGTCATCGGCTTCAATAAGGGCAGCGTGATGAACCAGAATTTCTTGATTCCGGAAGCGCCGTCCAGACCCGCCGCCTCATACAGCGTCTCGGGAATGCCTTGAATGCCGGCCAGAAAAACGATCATCGCATAACCCATTCCTGTCCATATGCCGATCACGATAACAGACCCGAGTGATGTATGCGGGTCCTGCAGCCAATTCTGGCCGCCGATACCGATAACATCCAGCAGCCGGTTCACCGGTCCCTGAAGGGGATCCAGCAGCCACAGCCAGGTCATGGCGACAGCGACGGAAGATATGACGCCAGGCAGATAAATAAGCGCCCGGAACACGGCAAGTCCCCGGAGCTTCATCGTCAGCAGACTGGCCAGCACCATACCGATCGCCATACCCGGAACGACTGTGCCCACCCAGTACCAGGCCGTATTGATCAGCGCACGGTGAAAGATCGAGTCATGCAGTAGACGGCTGTAATTCTTCAGCCCGACCCAATCCGGTGCCTGCAGCATCGTATAGTCGGTCAGGCTCAAATACAATACCCAAATGACCGGCACCAGGATGAAAACAGTAAAGATGAGCACATTCGGCAAAATCAGAAAATAAGGAACGATCCGGTTCCAGCCCTTTTGCATTCTTGGTTCCTCCTCAAACATCAAGGATCCCCCCGCAGACAGCGATTCGCGGGAGAATCCTTGGCTTAGAGCCGCTCTCTATTGGGCGCTGGCAAGCTCTTCTCTGGCTTTGGCCGCATTATCCTTCAGCGCCTCCGCCACCGGTCTCACTCCTGCATAGGACTCCTCAAGCGCAAGCCGCAAATATTTCACATTGATGGCCCAGCTGCCGGATGCCCCGTAACCACGCGCATCATTAAGCGCTTCGAAGGAGATTTCATTCTCGGGAGCCAGCTTCACAAAATCCGCCTTAACCGACTGAAGCGGAGGAATATAACCTGTCTTGGTGGTGAAATCAAGGATATTCGACTTGTCGAACCAGAATTTAATGAATTTCCAGGCTTCTTCGGGATGCTTGGACTTCTGGGAAGCGGTCAGAAAGGTCCCCAGCATCAGAGCGGTCTGTTTGCCGTCTTTGCCTGCCGGAGGGAGCACCCAACCGATTTTGTCAGCGCCGACCGATTGCTTGAGCGCTGCCGCGCCGGAAGTGGAGATGAATGCAAGCGCTGCCTGGCTGTTCTGGAAGGGCGTTCCGGTTACCTGCTGCTGATTTGCCTGAATAATGGCCCCCGACTTGTACAGATCGACCATTCTCTGCACCAGATCGATGGAAGTCTGCGAGTCGAATGTCGGATTGCCCTTCTCGTCATAGAAGTCCTCGCCCAGCAGCAGCAGGAGCGAGAGATACGATTGCTCCCCGTTGCTGGTCTGGATATCAATTCCGCCGCGCACCGTTTTGCCGTTCTCCACCTTTTTCAGCTTTTCGGCATACTCGAAGATTTCATCCAAAGTTTTGGGCGGATTGTTCGGATCTAGCCCAGCCTCGGTGAAGAAGTCCTTGCGGTATGCCAGCGGACGGATCTCCGGCATCAGCAGTCCGTATTGTCCGTTCTCATATTGGCCCGCCTTCAGAATATCCGGGAAGAAGTCCGCTTTTCCCTCCCAGTTATCCGCTTCTATATAGGGGCTCAAATCCAGATATTTGCCTTGATTCACGGTAGAAATCAATTGACCGAAGCCCAGTCCCTGCACGTCCGGCTGCAGGCCGCCTGCATAGGAGACGGTCAGCTTCTGAAAATAGTCGGCCCATGGAATGGACGTAAGCTCGACCGTAATATTGGGATTCTGGTCTTCAAACTTCTGAATAATGTCCTTAACAGCTGTCGTAAGGATATCCTCTGTCCCGGGATACCAGAATTTCAGCGTAACCTTCTCCTCTTGTGGCTCATTTCCCGAACCGGCGTTTGCCTGATTATTGGGTTCATTAGAGGAGCCGCTCGAGCACGCCGTCGCGAGCATGGTGAGCATAAGCAGTAGAGTGAGCGATAACAGTGAAGCTTTTTTCATCTTCGGTTTCCCCCTGATTCTATTGGTCTCATGTTATGCAGCACATCATTCGGTTATCCGGTCTGAAATACAGGTCTACTATTCCTATTAAATTACTTGTATTTGTGCCTGCCAATGTTTAAGATTATAGCACGGAGCCTCTCCGGCGTATTTATCCTAAATGGTCAATAATGTTTCAAAAATGCAGATTCCTGTATAGACATGGGTGGTATAAATGACCAATTTGATGGAATTCAGCAATCAGAGCTCATTGGATCAGTTGAATATCAATGTGAGGTGGATGAAGGAATGGACCGTAACCACGCCTCATACTTACTTGTTTATTTTCCCTTATACCGCGATATGGATCGTCCTCTCGGGAGCTGCGGTCATCGAGCTGGATCAGGTCCGGTATACGCTCAAGCAAGGGGATATCGTCAGTATTCCGCCACAGACCTATCAATCATGGATATCTCTTGAGGGTGAGGAGCCGTTCCATTATCTATCGCTTGCCTGTGAGGGCAAAGTGGGTTATTTTGATTTTATCAGGTTGTACCGCTTTCCCCGTGTGGTCTCAGATATCCGCCAGGAGGATTTCGACCGCTTGGTCACTCTTTGGCGGGAGCTCGCCGCGGATTACGCGGAATTTTTGAAGCCTTTTGACAAAAAGGACTTGAAAGCTACGGAACGCAGGTATGAAGATGGAAGAGGCAGCGACGGGGATTATCCCGTCTTCATGCTGGATACCAGCCAGACCATCCAGCATCTGCGGATCCGGGCCGGCGGAACGCTATGGACGCTCAAGCTGTTCGAGGCTCTGCAGGAGCATCTGCCCGATCGGCCCATCGCTTATGACAACCGCGTATTTGAAGTTTGCACCTATGTGGAGAAGCATCTGAAGGAGCCGCCGACTTTGGACGAGCTGGCGCAGTATGTCTCGCTCAGCAAGGAGCAGCTCCGCACCTTGTTTCAATCGACACTGGGGATTTCGCCAATCAAGTATGTCCGGCAAATCCGCCTGCAGCGGGCACGGGATTTGCTGCTGCTGTCCAACTATCCGATGAAAGAGATCGCCGGGATGGTCGGCTTTGAGAACCAGCATCATTTTTCCCGGGCATTTCATCAAAGTGAAGGCATGTCGCCGATGGAATACCGCCGCAGACAGAAGGGAAACAGCTCCAGACAAACCGGATATTTCACCTCAGCATAACTAAATGGAACGGAAGGGTAAGCGTGATATGAATGAGTGATCGTACGGAAAATCAACCAGCCAGCTCCTGCTGTGCCGCAGGGAGAAGTGAAGGGCCCGCATCATTGAAGCCGGATATCTCCGGCAAGGACAGCCAGAAGCCCAAAGCCCCATCCTCCTGGAAGGAGCAGGAGATGATTCATTTGCCCGGCGGTTCATTCCTGATGGGCACCAACGACAATGAAGGATTTCCCGCCGACGGAGAGGGACCGGTTCGCGAAATTACGCTGGCCCCCTTCTATATTGATCCCTGTACCGTCAGCAATGCCGAGTTCGCCCGATTCGTGGAAGCCACCGGCTACATCACCGAGTCCGAGAAATTCGGCTGGTCTTATGTCTTTCATTTGCTCGTGTCCGAAGCCACCGCCCGCACCGTGACCCGCTCGGTCGAACGCTCGCCCTGGTGGTGGGTGGTGGGCGGCGCGGATTGGGCCCATCCGGAAGGGCCGGATTCAAGCGTGGAGGACCGGATGGATCATCCTGTCGTCCAAGTCACCTACAATGATGCCCTGGCGTACAGCAAATGGGCGGGCAAGCGGCTCCCGACGGAAGCGGAATGGGAGTACGCCGCCCGCGGCGGGCTCAAGCAGAAGCGCTATCCCTGGGGGGACGAGCTGAAGCCCGGCGGGGAGCACCGCTGCAATATATGGCAGGGCAAATTCCCGCTGGTCAACCATGCAAGCGACGGATATGTCGGGACGGCTCCCGTGAATGCCTATCAGCCTAATGCGTACGGCCTCTACAATGTGTCGGGGAACGTCTGGGAATTCTGCTCGGACTGGTTCAGCCCCGATCATCATCTGAAGGCTGGCCGTGTGAACCCCAAGGGTCCATCCAAAGGCCAAAGCAAAGTAATGAGAGGCGGCTCCTATCTCTGCCACCGCTCATACTGCAACCGATACAGGGTCGCCGCCCGAAGCTCCAACACGCCGGACAGCTCCGCCGGCAATATGGGATTCCGCTGTGCGAGAGACGCCTAGGCAGCGGACTGCCTTTAATTTGTGAATCGCCATTGGTGATGACTTCAACCTTACTGCACATAAGTAAAAAAAACCCCGTCCTTCATTTGAACAAGACGGGTTTTTTTGTGTTTTTCATTAACACCGCCGAGTCTGTAGTTAGTAAGTTTGTATACGATCATAATTGATCCTCTCGCACAAAACGCATCCGTTAACACAAAAATGTGCGTACTGTTCAGAACAATCCGAAAGCGCTAATCTGTAAATGAAGAAAGTGAGGTGCAATGAAAATGTCGGAATACCGGCTGGCAATAGATAACAAGAGTATAGTGTGGGGGCAAAACTTTGATATTGAACCCTTCCTGAGGAAGAAATCCTCCATCGATACTGTAAGATGGCTTGAAAGCGGAAGGTTCGATTGGAATCTCCCCAGTGGAGTTTACCGGGCCAAGGATATCGTTCTGGAATTGGATAAGCTTCTGGAAGCCATTCTCGTTCAACTCGGGGAAGCAGCCCGTTCAGATACATTGTTTGACAACCTTCAGGCCAATTTGGCCATTTCCGGAAGAGAGTCTGTTTTACCGTTAGGTCCTCTGGGATTTGAGGATAAGGCCGGGGCCGAGCTTACTGTGCAAGCCAAAAATATAGGTGAACAATTGACCAATTGGGCGCGGGAGATTAATTCGCAGAAACGGGCATTTAAGCAGTATGGGGAGTCGACCTTGAACGGATTGAAGTTCAGAAGCTATTGTGAACACCATTTGGTCACGCCGCAAACAGTTGCCATGATTTTCGGACCCAAGGGCAGTCCGGATGTGATGCTGCTGTTTAATGAATATTTGCACCAATTTGTACTTCTGAGAGATGCCCTTCTCCCGTTTCAAAATTGGGAGGAAGTACCGATCGAGATTAAGGAAATTCAGAACTCCAAGGGTTTAAGATTTTTGGAAAGGGCCCGTACGGAATTTCTCACGGATTTGCTGGCAAGGAGAATGTCGCATAAGGCTATAGTGAAATTCACCCAAGGCGTATTAAGTCCTGATTTGTCCACAGTTGGATATGGGTTTCAATACCGCCTGGGAACCATACTGCCGGCAAGCCTGGGAAAATCAGTGGCTGAAGCTCCCAGATATCTGCTCCACTGGTATCCGGTACAGACCGTTTTATCCGGGACATCCGGCGAAATTGTTCCGGTTGCTTTCGACTACGAATTCCAGGATTATTATGCTGCTCCCCGTACTCAGGCAGGCCCGGATGAAATCGGTAGTAAGCTGGATCCCCTGACTGTAAAGCAAGAGGATGTTCATGAAGTGAAGATTATCACCGCCAGCATTGATTCTGATCGTGTCCTGCTGCAATTCAGCTTGCAGATGGAATCTTCTGTTTATGTTGTTGATCTCGGTCAGGCTTTCAGAGGCCACCGATTTATGTATCGCCCGGAGAAGGACTCCGGAACCGATCCCGGAACGGATCGGGTGAATCCGTCCAGCATCCACGAGCAATATGCCGGGAATTTATTGGATTTGCCAGGGTTGGTGACGAAGGATTCAGGCATTCAGTTCATCAGCAGCGGAGGTAACATTTTAGTCATATGGGCACTGCTGGGTAAACTGTATCCTGAAAATGTGGTACTGCTCGATAGTACCGGAGAGAAGGATTTAGAAACGGCCATCAATTCGGGAATAGGGTACGGTGCAAAATTTATAATAGGCTGAAAAACATCCTTCACGGTGCACGACTAGCTATCTCAGAGGAAGAATGGCACAGGATCGCGGATCGCATAATTTACTTTAGTTAGTTATCCGGACTCTTATAATGAAATTTTTATACTATATTGGAACGAAACAAGCAGCCGCAGGTAAAGCCTGCGGCTGCTTGTTTCGTTCGCGATTTTAATAAACATCCCGTTTTGTAAATGTAATAAAAGCTACCGCCAGCGCCGAAGCGCCCCAGACGAGCAGCACAAGCAGCGAGAAGCCCAGGGACATGCCTTCGACTGGCGGGGCCGCCTCCTCCAGATATCCAATGAGCTGAAGATTGACCATGAACAGATATTTGGCCGATTCCCATGATTCCACCATCGCGCTCAGGATCGTCCCGGCTATGAGGCAGGCGAGCATAACTCCCATAACCGCCGCTGTGCTGCGGAACAGGACCGAGAGCATGAACGTAATGGTCGCCACGATGAGGGATACGAACCAGGCCAGTCCCAGCTCCATAATAATAAACTGCCACTGCGGCAGTGTATGGACACCCGAGGCGTCAAGCAGCCCATTGCTCACGGAGAAGCCGGTCAGAACCGGCGCCGTCCAGCCCTGAAAGCCGAACACCACCCCGGATATAAGCGTGGACAGCAAACCGAACAAGGTGATAATCAGCGACACCGAGAGGGTAAGCGCCAAATATTTGCTGAGCAAAATCCGCCATCGCTTCACTTTGCGCGTCAGCAGAACCTTGATCGTTCCGGCACTGTACTCCGAGGACACAATATCAGCAGCAACGATCATCATCATGAGCGGCAGCAGCAGATTGATCCCGTTCTCCACAAAACCCCGCACAAAGGTCGGCGCGCCCGGCTCCGAGGGGTTAATATTATGGTCGAGGTAATATCGCTGCTGCTCAATCCGGACCTTCAGATTCTCTCCGTCATCCTCGGATGCCCGCCCGCTGGACAGCCGGTTCTCCCAGCCTGCAAGCTGCTGCTCCAGGGCGAGGCGCCAATCCACATCTCCAAACCGCTTGCGGTTCTCCTCGGCCTGGCGAAGCTGAGCGTAGGTGAACAGGGAAATCAGGATGGCGATAATGAAGGCGACAACCAGCAATCTCCTTTTTCCCGTCAATTTCACCATCTCATTGTAGACCAGATTATTCAATGCCTTCACCGCCCGTCAATTCGAGGAACAAATCCTCCAGCGAGGGAAGCCTGCGGCTCATTTCCGTCACCGTTACGCCCGCCTCCACCAGTGCCTGATTCCATCGCCCGATCTCCTGCCCCGGATAGGATGTCTTCACGATATCCCCTTCCGTTTCCACCGGATCCGTGAGACGCTGCAGCACCTGAATGCCCTGCGGCATGGGGGAAAGCCTCCAATGTACCCGCTCCTGATGGGCCAGCAGGTTATGGACGGTATCCACGCGGACGACCCGACCCTTGGATATAATGGCAACCCGGTCGCACATCAGCTGAATTTCGCTCAGCAGGTGGCTGGAGACCAGCACGCTCAGACCTTCCTCCTCCGCCAGATAGCGGATGAATTCCCGCATCTCCCGAATGCCGGAGGGATCGAGGCCATTGGTCGGCTCATCCAGAATGAGCACCTTCGGCCTTCCCAGCAGCGCCTGGGCGATGCCCAGCCGCTGGCGCATGCCCAGCGAATAGGTTTTCACCTTGTCGTGAATTCTCGCGTCCAGCCCGACCAGCCAGATGACTTCATTCATCCTCGCCTCATCGATCCCGTCCATCATCCGGGCAAAATACTCCAGGTTCCGCCAGCCGCTCAAATACGTATACAGCTCCGGATTCTCGACAATGCAGCCCATATTGCTCATCGCTTCGGAATACTGCTTATGCAGATCGTAGCCGCAGATGTGAATAGAGCCTGACGTCGGCTTGATCAGTCCGACCAGCATGCGGATCGTTGTCGTTTTCCCCGCTCCGTTGGGTCCAAGGAAACCGAATACCTCTCCTCGCCGCAGCTCAAAATCAAGATTATGGATAATTTCCCGCTTCCCGATAATTTTCCTGAGACCCTGGACAGCCAATGTGATCTCGCTCAACCCTTCACCCCCTGCCATGTAATCAGCGACGCGACCCGGTCCCCGATCAGACGGTATCCGGCTGCGTTGGGATGGAATAAGTCACGGGCCAAATAATCCTGAACCTTCAATTGAAACAGATCAAAGGTTGGAACAAGCACAGTCTGCGGATAGTCTGCCGCAACCTCGCCAGCTTTGTAGTTCCAGTCCCGGACAATCCTGGTCGTCGCTTCCGCATTCTGTAGGGCGCCAAACGGATTGTAGAGGCCAATGAGAAAAATACGGGCATCGGCGTTATTCTCCCGAATCTGCTTCAGAATGGATTTCAATTGAAGCAGATAAGCATCCTCAATCTTCTGTATGTGGGCAGGCTCCAGATTGCCCAGAGTCTGCCCGCCCTGGAACAAATCGTTCCCGCCTGTACTGACCACAATGACATCAGCAGCCTTGACTTCGTCCTTAATCCTGCTCTGCCCAAGCTGCTCGGACAGCTGGCTGGATACTTGTCCGTTCACGCCATAATTGCTCAGCACAATATCCTGCCCGGACTTCTCCTTCAGATCCTCCAGCAAATAACCGACATACCCCTTGCCCTCAGTGTCGCCGGTTCCCTTCGTTAACGAATCCCCAAGCGCCAGCAGCCGGAACGAACCGTCGTCCACAATAGGCTCAGGCGCCTCTTCCTCTGTGCCGGGAGTTGTCCCTTCTATAGGCGGAGCCGCTGCCGGCGCTCCGCTGAAGGTATCCTGCAGTGTCCAGGCCAAGCCTCCCGCCCATATCAGACAGGATACCGCCGATATGCCAATCAGCCACTTTATGGCTTTTTCCCTCATCATCTTCTTCTTGCCTCCCCTGCTGGGCGCTGCTTCAGACATATATAACATATTAAGCTGAAACCATACTTAAAAACCTGCCCCAAAAAAGCGCTGGAACAGGTTCATGACGAAGTGATTTTGATGTGAATCATGAGCAAGAACAGGGAGCCGCTCCACTCTTGCCTTTCTTCCTTTATCCCGCAGCAATCCTGCCCGGGCCGGCTGGTTTGGATTCCTTGATTTGCTTGCTTCTGAGCTGTCCGCACGCGGCATCGATATCGGTGCCGTGCTCCAGGCGGACGCTGCAGCTGACGCCCTGCTTCTTGAGCGTATCATAGAAAGCCCGTATCGACTCCTGCTCGCTTCTCTGATATTGGCTGTGCTCATCCACGGGATTGTAGGGAATGAGATTCACATTGGCCAGATGCTTGTTGTCCCCGATCAGCTCAGCCAGCTCAAGAGCCTGCTCCCTGTGATCATTGACATCCTTCAGCAAAATGTATTCCAGCGTGATCCGGCGGTTGGTTTTCTCCCAGTAATATTGGATCGCCTCCATCAGCTTCTCGATGGGAATCGCACGGTTGATTTTCATAATCCGCGTGCGAAGCTCATTATTGGGCGCATGCAGGGACACCGCCAGATTCACCTGCATATCTGAATCGGTGAATTCGATGATTTTATCCGCGAGGCCGCTGGTCGAAACCGTGATATGCCTTGCTCCGATAGCAAGCCCCTTATGGTCCTTAATGACCTGCAGGAAATCGGACAGATTCTCAAAATTATCGAACGGCTCGCCGATACCCATCACGACTACGTGGCTGACTTTGCCCTCCTGGCCGGCTTGATCAAGATGAAGCTGAACGTTCATGATTTGTTCCACGATTTCGCCGCTTGTCAAATCCCGGCTCTTGGGCAGCAGTCCGCTTGCGCAGAAGCTGCAGCCGATGTTGCAGCCCACCTGGGTCGTCACGCACACCGATAGTCCGAATTTATGCTTCATGAGCACCGTTTCGATCAGATTGCCGTCCACCAGCTTGAACAGGAACTTGATCGTGCCGTCAGCCGATTCCTGCTTCACATGCTCGGTCAGAGTCTGGATGACAAAATGCTCCTCCAGTACAGCGATGCATTCCGGATGGACATCAATCATGTCCGTGAAGGCCGTTACCCGCTTCCTGTACAGCCAATCCCATACCTGCGCGGCGCGGAACTTCCGATGTCCACGCTCCGACAGCCAGGCCGTCAGCTGATCCAGGGTCATTCCATATATAGATGCTTTATTCATTGGATATCCTCTTTTCAAAAACTTCGAAATGTAGGCGTTTCTTATGACAGAGAAGGGCTATGTTCGCCCATCTATTTATTATTGTCCCAAATTTTTTTTGCTAACACAAGGGGAGATCCATGAAAGGTAAGGCGAATCCCCGCCATGAACCCGTTTTATTTCAAAGCCTTGCGGACCTTCAGCAGCTTGCCCTTGATGTTCGTCGTCTGCATGACCTCAAGCACCAGCGGCCCTTTGCCATTCAAAATATCCACATAGGACACATTATCCTGTATCGTAATAATGCCGATATCCTCTGCGGTTACCCCTTCAATTCTGGCAATCGTGCCGACAAAATCAACGGCTCTGAGCTTCTTTTTCTTGCCGCCGTTGAAATTCAGCTTCATAATTCCCGCATTAATCTGCTCATTCTTGTCTTTCTTGAGCGTGGTCCGGGCATGCGACTTCGCTTCGAAGGCGGGTTCTCTCAGGGCAACCTGCTCTCTTGAAGGAGCCTTCATAACCGGAAGGGCAAACCCGATATACCGTTCAATGTCCGCCAGAAACTTGCCCTCGTGAGGGGTTGCGAACGTTATGGCCTTCCCCTGCTTGCCCGCGCGGCCGGTTCTTCCCGTACGATGGACATAGCTTTCCTTCTCCATGGGGAGATCGTAATTAATGACCAGCGATATATTATCGATATCAATGCCTCTGGCGGCGACATCGGTGGCGATCAGATAGCGGAACTGTCCGCGCCTGAACGCATTCATGACCTCGAACCGGACCTCTTGCTCGAGACCTCCATGAATCTTGTCGCATGAATAATCCAGCGCGGCCATTCGTATGAACAGCTGGTCCACCTGTTCCTTTGTCCGGCAGAAAATCATGCAGCTGTCCGGATTCTCGACGATGGTGACCGCCCGAAGCAAGGGCCATTTGTCGGCATCCTTCACCTCGATCAGAGAATGCTGAATCTGGTCCGTCGTGACCCCGGCTGCCTCAAGCTCGATATGAACAGGATTGTTCATATATTTCTGGCAAAGACTCTCCACATCCCGCGGCAGGGTCGCCGAGAACAGCATCGTCACCCTGCTTCCCGGCAGCGCCTGAATGATCGCCTCCACCTGCTCGATAAAGCCCATACTCAGCATCTCGTCGGCCTCATCTATAACCAGGCAGGCCAGACGGTCCAGCACAAGCGTGCCTCGCTGGATGTGGTCCAGCACACGCCCTGGAGTCCCGACGATCACATGGGTTCTCTGCTTTAATTCCGCTGTTTGAATGGCAAAGGGCTGCTTGCCGTAAAGAGCCGCGACCTTAATTCGTTTGAACCGCCCGATATGGGTCAAATCCTCTTTCACCTGGACCGCAAGCTCCCGTGTAGGAGTCAGAACTAGCGCCTGCGGCTTGTTCTCATTCCAGTCCGCCAGCTCACAGACCGGAATCCCGAATGCCGCGGTTTTTCCGCTTCCGGTTTGCGATTTCACCACCAGATCCTGCCTTGCAAGCGCCGCAGGCAGGACTTCCTGCTGCACCCCCGTTGGCGTTTCGTACCCGAGGCTGTCCAATGCTCTGATGATCTCTTCACTTATCGCATAGTCTTTGAATGACTGCTTACTCATAGGCCTGCCTCTTCCGTTATAGTTTCACTGCCGGTCGTTCATACAAACGGCGCCGCCTCTCTCGTCATGAAAGAAGCGGCGCCAGGTTCGAATATTAGAGAGAAGTCCACAACGCCGCACAGATTGAATATAAGAATGTTGACGCCGCGTATCTCTTCTTACATGGCTTTGATTTCAAGCAGTTCGTATTGGATAACGCCCATCGGGGCATTCACGCTGATGATGCTGCCCACGGATTTTCCCATCAGCGCCTTGCCGAGCGGGCTCTCGTAGGAGATTTTATTATCGGAAGCATCGGCCTCACTGGAGCCGACAAGCATGTATTCTAATTTTTCGGAAAATTCAACATCATTCAGAACCGCAATAAGGCCGATCTGAACAGTGGAGATATCCATGCTGTCATCCGCGACACGTGCTTTATTCAGCATTTTTTCCAGAACCATGATTCTCGTTTCCATGAAGGATTGGTCATTTTTGGCGGAATGATACTCACTGTTTTCCTTCAAATCGCCGTAGCTGATCGCGAGTTTAATACGGCTGGCCAGCTCCTTGCGTTTGACCGTCTTGAGATCATCCAGCTCGAACTCCAGCTTGGCCAGGCCTTCTTTGGTTAATATAATTTCTTCTTCCTTCGACATTCCCACAGCTCCCAATCGATTAAAAGCTCTATTTGTTATACTCTGCTTAATTCTAACCGATATGCAGGAATATAGCGATGGTTATAAAGGATGCCCTCTTTTTCCCTCATGCGAAAGAATCACAATTGCTATTTGTGCTGCCAGCGGCGTTTCGGCAGTAGGGGAAGCGGATGCGTTTCCTTGATCCGGATCTATCCCTTATACAAGCTTCCTGTCCCAGTGGCGGCGAGCCTCTAACGCATCCAAGAAGGCTTGGGCAAAATTCGCTGCAGCTTGTCCAATGATAACGCCTGGACCGCTGCCGATCCGCCCTCTTCCAGCCAACTCTTGCCGTCCTCGGCAGCGCCGATCGGCTTCGTTCCCGGGGGAAAGCGGTTTACAGCTCAGCAGAGCGAAGCTTCAGGGAAAATCCGGCGATGAAAACACCCAAACCGAATTGAAACTCCTCGTCCCAGTTGGAATTTGTCGTATAGGAGGCCAGACGGATCATATAGGGGAACTGATCCTCCGGTAATTGCGAATAAAATTGATTGTACTTCCCGCTCATCTTCTCCTGCGTATCCCCGTCTGCTCCGGCAAATTCCCTCAAGCGGGCCTCTTCCGCGACAAACCCAAGTACATGGTTTTTAAGCATGGAAGCCGCCCAGGGAATTTGATGATCCGGGAACCCCGCCGAGGCAAGGAGCTTATACAGCTTCTCGATTTGCAGCAAACGGTGATAGCCCATAGCAATCGTGGTATTGAAAATATCGACCGCGTCCCGGTAAGCATGGAGCGCCCGCCTGAACTGCTCCCCCCACTGCAGAAGCTGGTCGGTCCAGGGCAGGGCGGCATCCGGCCATACCATTTGTTCGCTTATTTTGTCAGCCAGCAGCTGAAGCAGCTGGTCTTTATCTTTGACATGGTAATACAGGGAGGCGGTTTTGACCTGCAATTTATCCGCTATTTTGCGCATGCTTAATTCCTTCAGGCCGATCTCATTCAATAAAAGCAGAGCCGTCTGCGTGATCCGGGCCTGGTCCAGCGGGATATGGGTTATCTCCTGCCCGTCTGAGTCGGAGGCTAAATTCTGAGGATAAATTCGTCTTCTCGCCATAAAGGATCTCCCCCTTTTATATGAGAAGTATAGCATAGCGCTCCCAGAGATCACCTGACCTGCAGCAATGGGAATTACTCCGGATGTCCGTCTGTATGTGGTCGGAAAGCCGTCATGCTGCGAGCACCTCGCGCTCGGCGCTGCGCGCGGTGCGGGCGCCTGGACGGGAAATCCTCTTTCATTTGAGAAGAATCTTTGCTCAGGAATTATGCCTCTTCACCAGCTGCAGCAAGAGGTCAATCAGCTGCCCCTTATCGTCGCCGATGCTCTCGAAAAATGCACGATCCGCCGCTTCGACGACTTGTACAGCCCGGGTGGCGAGATCATTGCATCGAAAAAGAACCTAACGCAAGCCGATTATACGGTTTGCGTAAGGCCCTTTAATGGTGCAGGAACGTTTAGAAATGCAATAAACCAAATCCTAATTACTTTCAGTTCCGAACCTTTTCGCGTATCCGGCGCGGGCACGCTGAATTACAATTTCGCGGTTGCGCGGCTCAGCATTCGTCACCAGTGACTCCAACAGTTTGCCGGCCACCAGCGTTACCTCCATAATGGCCTGATTGAACGCTTCCTCGTTCGCCTTGGAGGGCTTGGTGAAGCCCGAGATTTTCCTTACAAATTGAAGCGCAGCGGCTTGAATCTCATCTTCGGTAGCAGGTGGGTCAAAGTTGAAAAGCGGCTTAATATTCCGGCACATAGGCTTTCTCCTTTGCACGTAGTTTTTTTATTATCTTACTATACACGGCCGCTTCCGGCAAAATAGAACAGTAATTTAATAGAGATTACAGCACAAACAGCAGTTCGGGAATCGATAATGTCCCCGACTGCTGCTTGTTAAAGTATACTAATCTGTGTGCTTATCTCGTTGCCCTCTGAAAAGTAACAGGATATTGTTTGACGCCAAATACAAACGTACTTTGAATATAGGAAAGCGGAGCACCCGTTTTATAACGAATATCATTTAAACGCTCCGAGATCGCACGTAAAGCAACCTGGCCTTCAAGCCTCGCAAGCGGAGCACCCAGGCAGAAATGAATGCCAAAGCCAAATGAAAGATGGGCATTGGGCCGCCGATCGGCCAAAAAAACATCAGGCTCGGTAAATTTTGATTCGTCACGATTGGCCGATGCAATCCATGAAACCACCTGATCCCCTTTTTTGATCTGATTGCCGGCGATTTCAATATCTTCGGCTGCCACCCGTCCAATAGCCTGTATGGGCGGGTAATACCGAAGCACCTCCTCAATAAAACCGGGTATGGACTCAGGCTTCTCACGCAGCTGCTGCTGGATAGCCGTCTCTTCGGTAAGGACGCGGACCGCGTTCGTGATCAGATTGGTTGTGGTTTCATTCCCGGCAGCCAGGAGCAGGATGGAAAATCCGAGTATTTCCTGTTGACTCAGCTTCTGGCCTTCAATTTCGGCGGATAATAATAATGAGATCAGATCATTTTCAGGCTGGGCCTGGCGCTGAGCCGTAATCTGTGAGAAATAAGAAATCAACTCCTGTATGGCCTGTTCTCTCTCTTTCATGAGCTGCCCGAATGCTTCGTCTGTATTAACATCTGTCCCTTTGACGAGAATATCGGACCATTCTTTAAACAAATTCCGATCCTCCTTAGGAACACCAAGAAGCTCGGCTATGACGATAATGGGCAGCGGAGCAGCAAGATCATGTACGATATCCATTTCATTATTCGCAATAACGGCATCCATCAGCTCGTTGGTGATCGATTCAATGTGAGGCGCCATATCAGCTATAACCCTTGGAGTAAAGGTTTTGTTCACCAGTGCCCGCAGCTGCGTATGCCTCGGCGGATCCATCGTTAATATAGTTTCGGATCCTTTGCCCGATATTCCCCGATTCGAAGAAAAAGCAGACGGGTCCTTGAGGATGCGATGAACATCCTCGTAGCGAAACATATCCCAGCAATTACGGCTTTTATCATAACGAATAGGGGTGGTTTGACGCAGCATGTTGTATACAGGGAACGGATCCAGTCTCTTCTCCGCTGTGTCCAGCTCATTCATGGCGATCATATTCGCATATCGTTCCGTTTTCTTTGATTCCATCGGCCTGGTCTCCTTATCTCGTTTTATAGTAAATTTCCCAAGAATAATAAACCATTCACCTGTTCCTGAAACAATCCCGTTGACGGCAGCTCTATGAATACAAGTATATCTCTGTCAAATGCAGCAAAATGACAAAATTCGGGCAAACGCGATAGAAACCATGCCTCTGCATCCGGCTGCCGCTATCATTTGCGGCAGGTAACATCTTATCATCTATAGCGAAGCTCATGTGACGCGGTGCTTTTACTTACAACAGATGCATCTTCGCCTCCGCCTCATCCCAAGCCACCGTGTATCCATGTCCCTTGGCGCAAAAAATCGAAGAGGAGCTGTACAGCGGATCCGCGTCCTTCCGGTAGCCTTTTCGCTCGATGACCTCTTGTTCGTTATGACAGCGATCGTAGCCCCCGAAGACGAAATGAACGCTCCCTCTGCCATGCGTAAAAGAAGCGAGCTCCGTACTGTAATTCATAAAGGTGGCTACAGGGACTCTGCCCGTAATGACGGCATGGGTGGTCGTGGTTTGCGGTGGATCAAATTGTCCGGAGGCCCGCTGAATATCGGATAACACCCGGCCCATATCGTCCGCTTCCACTTTAATCTTAAAATCATAATAAGGCTCCAGCAGCAGGTTTTCCGCTTTCTCCAGGCCTTGTCTTAGCGCGCGGAAGGCCGCTTCGCGAAAATCCCCGCCATGCGTATGCTCATTGTGCGCGCCGCCCTTCAGCAGCGTAATCCGGATATCGGTAAGCGGCATACCCGTTAATAAACCATGATGCTCCCGCTCATAGAGATGGGTTCGGATCAGATTTTGATTGCCCACGCTCAAATCGCTCACATGACACGCGTTCACGAAAGTAATGCCGCTGCCACGCTCCCCCGGCTCCAGCCGCAGATGCACCTCCGCATAATGCTTGAGCGGCTCGAAGTGGCCGTATCCGTTCACGGTCGACTTAATCGTTTCCTTATACAGAATTTCCGGGCTGCCGAAGGAGACGCCGATTCCGAATCGTTCCGCCACAAGCTGCTCCAGCACTTCAAGCTGAATAAGACCCATAACGTGGATGTGGATTTCCTGCAGGCTTTCCTCCCAGATGACATTCAGGGACGGGTCCTCCGCATCCAGTATCCGGAAGGCTTTCAGCACATCCTTCGCGTTCAGGGAATCGGCGAAAATCACCTTCGACGTAAGCGTCGGCACCAGCTCATAGGCCAGCTTGTCCGAATAGATGCCGAGGCCTTGTCCGGCTTCGGCACTTGAGAGTCCGGTTACCGCGAACAGATCGCCCGCCGAGACCTGGTCGACCGTATGCGACTTGCTTCCGTTGAAGATGAAAAGCCGCGTCACCTTCTCGCAAATTTGCACATCTCCACCCCTATAGCACAGTTCATCGCGAACCTTCAGCGTCCCGCTTAACGCCTTGATGAAGGTCAGCCGCACACCATTGTGGTCATGGCGGATTTTATAGACGCGTCCCCCGAACGGAGCCTGCCTGTCATAATCCACTGTCGTCAGCAGATGCAGCTGATCCAGAAATTCGACAACGCCAATATCCTGCAAAGCAGAGCCGCTTGCGCAAGGAAAGAGCTGATGGCCGCGGATCTTAGCCTGCAGCGTCCGCAGCCAGAATGCCTGGTCCCCCGTTCCCGCGATAAACGTCTCCAATAACTGTTCATCCCGCTCCGCCATGCTTTCCAGCAAAGCCTCCCCGATCTCGCCATCCGCGAAATTCCCGGTCAGCATGCACACATCCTCTGTCAGATGCATGCGGATTTCCTCGACGACTTTGTCTGCATCCGCGCCTACCCGGTCTGTTTTATTGATAAAGAAGAACGTCGGAATGCGATGCTTGTGAAGCAGCTGCCAGACCGTTTCGGTATGACCCTGGACTCCCTCCACCGCACTGATGATGAGAATTGCATAATCCATGACCTGGACAGCCCGTTCCATCTCCGGCGAGAAATCGACATGCCCGGGCGTATCGATCAAATAATAGGTTGATCCCTTATACGACATAACGGCCTGGTCTGCAAATACGGTGATGCCCCTTGCCCGCTCGATGTCGTGGCTGTCGAGGTAAGCGTCCTTATGATCGACCCTGCCCCGCTCCCGAATGCTGTTTGTATGGTAAAGCAGCTGTTCGGCAAAGGTGGTTTTGCCCGCATCCACATGGGCGAACATGCCAATCGTTTTATGATTCATCGTATCCCCTTGATTTCACTATAGTCTGGTTTCATCTAGCCAAGCACAATCCGGTCATCCGACAATTGATGTCCGCTGATCCGTTCGAATTCACCAAGCAGCTGCGAGACGGTCAGGCTGCTTTTCCGCTCCCCGGGAACATCCAGTATGACGCGTCCTTTGTCCATCATGATCAGTCTGTTCCCAAGCCTGATTGCCTGCTCCATATTATGGGTAACCATTAAGGTTGTCAGCTTCATCTCGCGGACAATGCTCTCCGTCAGGCTGGTGATCAGCTCGGCCCTTGCGGGATCCAGAGCCGCCGTATGTTCATCCAGGAGAAGGATTTGCGGCTTTGTGAATGTAGCCATCAACAGGCTCAGCGCCTGGCGCTCTCCTCCCGACAAGAGCCCGACTTTGGCGTTCAGACGATTCTCCAGACCGATGCCAAGGCGCTGCAGCTGTTCACGGAAGATCCCGCGCTTCGTGAAAGTAACGCCCCGGCCGAGCCCCCGTTTCTTCCCCCGCGAGAGAGCCATAGCGAGATTCTCTTCGATCGTCATCCGGGGAGCTGTACCCGCCATCGGATCTTGAAATACCCTTCCAATCCAACGGCTTCTCCTGTATTCCGGAAGCTGCTGAATGGCATTGCCTTCGATTCGCACCTCGCCGAGGTCGGGCTTCATAACACCGGATATCACGTTCATCAAAGTGGACTTGCCTGCTCCGTTGCTTCCGATGACCGTAACGAAATCGCCAGGCTTGAATTGCAAGCTGATATTCATTAATGCGATTTTCTCATCTGAGGTGCCAGGGTTAAACAGCTTGGTAATATCCGTTAGCTGCAGCATTAGGCTCCCCCTCCCTTGCTGGAGGACGTCAACAATTCAGATGCCCGTTTGCGGGCAAGACCTCTTTGCTTCAACGCACGTTGAATGGTAGGCAGCAAGAGCGCGATTATGACGATAAGAGCCGTAATCAGCTTCATATCTGATGTTTCCAGCCACTCGATACGCAAGGCCAAGGCGTATATGATTCGGTACAGGATGGCTCCAAGAACAACGGCAAGCGTCGCCCGAAATACCGTTTTATTGCCGAATATCGCCTCGCCGATGATAACCGAAGCCAGTCCAAGAACAATCATCCCGACCCCCATGTTGATATCCGCAAAGCTTGATTGTTGTGCAATCAGCGCTCCGGAAACAGCAACCAATCCGTTCGACAGGCTCACGCCGACAATCGTCGTATTATCCGTATTCGCACCCAGGCTGCGGATCATTCTGGCGTTGTCGCCAGTCGCTCTAAGCGCAAGTCCGATGTCCGTATGAAGAAAAGCGTCCAGCAGCAGCTTGATAATCAAGGCAGCCAAAATCAGAACGGTCATATAAATGTATTTATCCTCCGAAATCGTTGTGAACATCGTGTCGATTCTGGAGAAGCCAATATTAGGTTTACCCAATATCCGCAGATTAATGGAATATAAGGCGATCATCATGAGAATTCCGGATAAGAGCCCGTTTATTTTCCCTTTCGTGTGGAGGAGACCCGTACACGCTCCGGCGGCCAGTCCAGCAGCGAATGCCGCTATGGTGGCGATCCAGGAATCATAGCCATGTGTAATCATAATCGCCGCTATGGCGCCGCCCGTCGTAAAGCTGCCATCGACAGTCAAATCGGGAAAGTCCAGAATGCGGTATGTAATATAAACCCCGAGTGCCATTACAGCGTACAAAAGACCAAGCTCACTTGCCCCTTGTATGGCCAGAATCATGTTATGCCCTCCTTAATAAAAGAGAAAAGGGGTGACGACAGGAGCCGTCCACCCCGATTGCAATTATTGAATAATATTATTTTCCTTATCCTGTACCTTTTCCTTCATTGCATCCGTCACAGTGATTCCGAATGCTTCCGCTGCTTTAAGATTAAGAATCAGATCCAGCTTGTCCGGTATGGTGATCTTCATATCCCCCGGGTTTTTACCGTTCTTCAGAATGTCGACAGCCATTTGGCCAACCTGGTATCCGTGATCGTAATATTTGAATCCCACCGTTGCAAAAGCTCCAGCTTCTACCGTATCCCGGTCACTGGAGAAGAATGGAAGCTTGTTATCGGCAGCTACCTTAATAATGGCATCCACGGCGCTCACGACTGTATTATCCAGCGTGATGTAAATGGCGTCCGCCCGGCCAACCAGGGATTGCGCCGCCTGCTGGACTTCGGAGGTGTTGGTAACCGGCGCTTTAACTAACTTGATATTATGGGCAGCCAAGGCTGTTTCTGCTTGCTTCGCCATAATCACGGAGTTGGATTCCCCTTCGTTGATGACAACGCCGACCGATTTAACAGTTGAAAAATTCTCGGCAATGAAATCCATTAATTGCGTAATGGCCGCCGGGTTCGAGTCGGAAGCTCCCGTGATGTTGCCGCCCGGTTTATCCAGATCGCTCACAATCTGGGCATCAAGCGGATCGGTAACTGCCGCAAATAAGACAGGCTTATCCTTGACATTATCAGCAAGAGCCAGTGCGGAAGGAGTGGCAATGCCCAGAACCAGATCGAACTTCTCCGAACCAAATTTCTGGGCGATTGACAGGTTGTTGCTTGACTCTCCCTGAGCGTTGTTATCATCGATTTTCAGGTTCTCGCCTTCAACAATGCCCGCATCCTTAAGCGCTGCCAGAAAACCTTCTTTGGTTGCATCCAGGGAAGGATGCGGCGCGTATTGGGAGATACCAATCGAATAGTTTGTTGCCGCAGGGCTCTCTGATGTTGAAGTATTTGTGGGGCTGGATGAACCGGCGTTTTCCTCTTTGGCTCCTCCACAGCCGGCTGCAGTAAGCAATAAGGCAGTAGATAGCGCGATAGTCGCCAACATTTTCCTTTTCATTATCAATACCCTCTTTCTATGTCCTATTTTAGTTTACAAATAATTAATCCTAGTTTAATAGCCGCCTCTTCGATCGTCAATTCATATGAAATTGAAAGCTTCTGCCTCCTCCCCTCCAATCCAGAGTGTCAAGCCCGCTTCCGTATGCGCGAGCACGCCATTGGTTTTATTCATTGTATCACTATGATTTCAATATAGTTGTCTTCCAGCTGGATAAGAGGCTTTGCTCTTGTATACTATTTCATTATTATGAAAGCAAATCCTCTATCCGGTTCGAAAAACTGTCCACTTTAACAATGTTTGTGGAGGATTCTCTTCGAATCCATTCTTCAAAATCACACAGGAGCGTCCCGATTCCGTCTAACCGCTTATCCCACGCTCGCTTCTCTGCATTCGATCCATCCTACCGGACCGCATCCGGTGAACAAACCAAAAACCCGGCCAATCTCCTCTACAGGAGACGACCGGGATGCTATATATGCAGGAATATCCGCAAACGCGTGGACGCTGCTCAACCTTTATTCGCTTAACGCTTCATCGAACTCGAGCCGGATTACCAACACCTCATCGGACAACTCATTGACAGGAACGTTCCGAATCCGCAAATACGGCTTTTCCCTCCAGTACCACGGCGTGAAATCGACGCTGGTCTCAAGCTCCCGGCCGTCGTTGAGCAGAACCGCCCGCTTCGGCACAACATCCCACGGCTTCAGCACAACCGCCGTCGTCTGCATGTCGCGGTACAGATGAATATACAGCGTGTGGCCCCGCTTCGTCGCCAGTACATGATCCCGCTCGATCCGGTGGCCGGCCGAGGTGACGATCTCATCCTTGTACACCAGCGAGGATGCCGGAAAAGTCCCGTCGAACGCCTCCTTGATCCGGTTGTACCAGCCGCCGATTTCCTTCAGCGCCGCGACGCTTTCCGCCGGAAATGTGCCATCGGCCTTCGGCCCGACGTTCAGCATATAGTTGCCGCCCATAGCCAGCACTTTGTCCACGCTCTGCATGACATATTTGTAGCGGTAGTAGTCCTCATTCTCCCGGTAGCCCCAGCTTTCCCGTCCAAGCGACTGAACCGCCTCCGCCGGCTTGTCGAACTCGTTGCCTTCAGGAACGACCCGCTCCGGCGTGTTGTAATCGCCCGGTCCCGGTCCGCGTTCATTGATGAGAATGCCCGGCTGCAGCTCGCGGATCATCTCGTTCAGGCTCGGATCGTGGTGCTCAGCCACGTTGACATCCCAGAAGAATTGATAGATTTTCCCGTACCTCGTGCACAGCTCCTCGACCTGCTTGCGGACGAAATCATAATACTTGCGGATGTCGTGGTCGTCCCCCGCGCGGGCTCCGAACATCTCATGATGCCGGCCCAGGTTGGGGTAATTCGGATGGTGCCAGTCGGGACAAGAGTAATAGAGACTAAGCGGAAAATTCCGCCGCGTGCACGCTTCGGCCAGCATTCCCAATATATCTTTGCCGTACGGGCTGTTCATAATATTGTAGTCCGTATATTTCGTATCCCACAAACAGAAGCCGTCATGATGCTTCGTCGTGATGCACATATACTGCATGCCGGCCGCCTGCGCCATATCGATCCAGGCATCCGGATCAAACTCCGTCGGATTAAACTGATGAATGAGCTGCTCGTATTCCTTGCGCGTCATCATCCCTTTGCCGCGCCATAAAATCTGTTCGTGCCACGCGGGAATCGCGTACAACCCCCAATGAATAAACATCCCGAACCGCCGCTCAAAAAATACATCCCTGTCATCGCCAAACCGCTTCATATCTTAGTCCTCCCTCTCCATCTAAAAAGTCCGGTGAGAAAATCCGGCCGCTCATGCGCAAACGTCTTCCGATACATACTCGCAAGCGCTGCAAGCATGTCTACCGCCGCTTGTCACTTGTCGCGATCGCTGTTGCCTCCGCCGGATAATCGCCAGGCTGGAAACTTGCTGTGCAGGCCAAATGACGGCGGAGCCCTTCCTTCATTGTTCTGTCAGCTCCCTAGCTCCACCAGCACGCTTTCCCAGATAGTCAGCTCGTCCAGTACAACGGTCAATTGGCCGTCCTCCAGCGTGTACGGCGCCGGCTTCTCCGAAATAAGCAGCCGTACGCCTTGCAGCCGTTCGACCTCGGCCGCCTGCAGACGCATGACAAGCTGTACGCCGCGCAGCGGCACATTTACCGCCAAGGGCCTGCGCCCCGTTCCGTTGACCAGATTGACGAGGTACTGCCCCTCTTTGCGGAACGCCGCAACCTGCAGCCCCGGATAGGAGCTGACGCGAATCCATCTGTCCCCGCCAAGCAGCATGTCCATCAGATTAGCCAGAAGAATATAATGATCGGGCAGCTTATATTGGCTGATCAACCCGCTCAAGGAGAAAGGCAGATAGACCGCCTTGCCTTGTCCATAAGCGGAGACGCAGACCAGCGGCAGATCGGTGCGGCCGACCGCTATCGACGCCCTCTCCGGCGGCGAGCCTACGCTCTCCATCGGCGAGAACGGCGGCACCAGCGTCGCCAGCACCTCCGTATCCGGCAAAGGCGTGCAGTAGACGACCCGTCCGCAGTGCGGGATAAGCTCCGTCTCCTCCAGCTGCCGCTGCAGCGGATTGTCCGCACCCTCGAACCGGAGATACGAGGCGGTCAGCGATTCGCCCGAAGCGGCTGAGTCCCGCTCGATCCCGAGCAAATCGGACAGCTCCGGATAAGCTTCGTCGATCGCACCCTCGAAGACGAGCCTGCCTCCGTTGTCGACGTAAGCAAGCAGCTCCCGGACCAATCGCGGCGTCAGCGAGAAGCCGTCCGGTATAAGGAGTACCGAATAGGGTCTCAGCCGGTCCGCCGTCGTTTGTTCCTCCAGCAGCAGATCGAACGGAATTTGCGTATTCAGCAGTCCGTCCGCCCAGTCCTCGCTGGCGCTCTCCGATTCCCACATCAGCGCCACTTGGGAATGCGGCACAGCCTCGTGCAAATTAGCTTCGACTTTCGCGACCATGGCATTCATCTGCGTAACGGCAGACAAAATCCGTTTGTCCGTGATGGTATCCGGAATCCCGGTCAACGAGTGCCAGATTTGGCCGCCGTGCGCGGGAACCTGGCTCATCCAGAACAAATACTCCGCGGCCGGCAGTCCCGTATGCCGCCAATCCATACCCGGACTGGAGTGCACGATCCCGTATGCCGCGGGCTTGTCGGTAAGCGTCCGGCCAATCTTGACGTTGGCCGCCGGAACCCAGAATTCGGGAGCTTCCTTATGGCCACGAGACAGGATGTTTTGCGCCTCCGTGCACATGATATCGCTTGTCGCGGCGCGCGCATGCAGATCATCCTTGTAGAAATAGTACAGAATCATCGGCAGATCGGGTGCTTTCTCTTTGACGAAGCTGTAGATGAGGCTCATGTTGTCCTTCAGGCTTGCGGAAGCCCAGTCGGGATCGAACTGCTCCGAGGACCCGGGCAGGTCGCGGCCATAGCGATCCCGGTACTTGCGGCGGCAGAAATCGCAGTAACATTCCAGATACTGCGGCGCGTTGAAGAAAATGCCGTCGATCTTGTAATTGGAAAGCACCTCATCCAGCACCGGAATGGCGACGCTTTCATTTCGATAAGGCGTATTGATGCAGGTGGACATGAGCAGGGACCACGGTCCCGGCCGCAGGCTGCCCGAGATATGAGGCTCACCGTTGCGGTTTCTCACAAACCACTGGGGTCTGCGCTGATAAATGCCGTCGTCCGCCTTGCTGAAGTCGAAGCGCGCAATGAAGCGGATGCCCTCGCTGTGGCAGGCTTCGATGACTTCCGCCAGCAAATCGCGATCCGGGGGCAAAAATTCGTTCTGATAATGAAAAGGCACCTGCGTACGATACCATGCGTAAATTCCGCCAACGTTAAAGACAAGCGCGGTCGCTCCCAGCTCCTTCATCTGCCTGGCAAGCCTCCGCGGTTCGATCATCGCCGTATCGCGAACCTGCAAATTCGTCTGAATGACGCGAGTCGGCTGTTTCCACCAAAGTTGGGTCATCGCTTTCTCTCCCATTTCATGAATTTAGACTGATTTGATTATATACCAGCCTCACCCCCCGCAGGGTAGGAGACATCTCCTGAGAAAAGGGGAAAATGGGAGCGAAAACCGCATAGTTGGGCGATGCGGAGACGAGTCAGCGGTCAAATGACCACGACGGGGATATTTTATGTCCACTTTATACATAAGGGACAACAACAAACGGAGCCATTAAATTTAAGTCGCGTCCTTATCACTATTTGTGAATGGTTCAGCTTACTTCCTATTCCATCCACTCTTCGGCGCTGTCAAACTCCCCCAACAAACTAAAGAGCTTCTCCAGCTATACGAAGCGGAGAAGCTCTTCTGTAATATTAACATTCAAGAACCTGAGCATCCGTATACGCCGGGTCCTTTGTGTCTTTCCTACCCTCTTCCTACGACTCAACTGCCCTTGATTGTTTCAGTGTGACTCCGGTTTCTTCTTCATCGGCCTGTCCTACACGTTTAATGAAGAAGGAAAGCAGGAGACCGACTATTCCGATTCCAATAATAACAAGGTACGCATCATTAATACCCTGAATAGAGGCTTCCATCACCATATGCTCCTGTGTGCCTGCGCCGCCTGCAGCGGCCATATCCTGAAGATGAGTCTTGGTTCTTGTCGTCATAATCGTGACAAGCAGAGAAGTACCTATCCCGCCCGCCACCTGCTTGATGGTGTTGGAAATGGCCGTACCATGCGCATACAGTCTTTTAGGCAGCTGGTTGAGGCCCGCCGTTGTGATCGGCATCAGGAACATGGCCATCCCGAAGCGCCGTCCTGTGGACATGAGCACCAAATACGTATAACTGGTGGAATCGGTTAGATTAACGAAGCCGATTGTCGTCACAATGGTAATTGCCATTCCGATAATAGACAGCCACTTCGCTCCGAACCGGTCGAACAGCCTGCCTGTTACCGGCATCATAACGCCCATCAGAAGTGCGCCGGGGAGCATCAGCAGCCCGGACTCCAGAGCTGTATATCCACGCGCATTCTGCAAATACAGGGGAAGCAGCATCATATCTGCATACATGACCATCGTAACCGCAATATTAATGATAGTCGTCAAGGAGAACATGCTGTGCTTGAACGCCCTGAGATCAAGAAGCGGGCTCTTGGATACCAGCTGCCGCCAGGTGAACACAATCAAGGAAACAACACCGACAGCCAGAGATACGATCACCTCTGCGCTGGACCAACCCTTGCTTCCAGCACTGCTGAAGCCGTATAGAAGTGCGCCAAACCCGATTGTCGAGAGGATGACACCGCCAATGTCGAGTTTGGGATAGCTTCGTTCAGCAACATTTTTCAGATAAATAAAGGCGACAATAATAACAATAACGGCAAACGGAGTCATTCCATAAAACATCGTGCGCCAGGAATAATTCTCCATGATATAACCGGCAATAGTAGGCCCGATAGCAGGGGCAAAAATAATGGCGAACCCGACCATTCCCATGGCGGCTCCCCGCTTGTCAGCCGGGAAAACGGTCAGGATGACCGTCATCAGCAGCGGCATGATAATACCGGCGCCAGCGGCTTGAATCAGGCGTCCGGCGAGCAAAACGTCGAAATTGGGGGCAACGGCCGAAACAATCGTTCCTCCAAGAAAAATAATCATGGCTGACTGGAACAGCTCACGGGTCGTAAACCGCTGCATCAGAAATGCCGTAATCGGAATAAGCACCCCGTTAACCAGCATATAGCCGGTTGTCAGCCATTGAGCCGTAGACGCCGCAATGTCAAAGTCGACCATCAGCTCCGGCAGCGCGACACTCATAATGGTCTGATTCAAAACGGCGATGAACGCCCCCAGAATCATGACAAACAATAGCGGGCCTTTCTTAATGGAAGAACTGTCAAAGGCTAAATCTTTACTCATCCTGCTCAATCCCTTCAAATTCATCGTGAAACTAATAAACACTTTGTTGTATACTATACGTAATGTAGAAAATTATAATCATCTCTCTTCCATTTCACAAGCAACACATTTTTGAAAAATGTATATTAGTTTACATTCGAACGGGATCTGTCGTCCAGGAGAAAAATAATTTACAAAGTGTGCTGCAATTGTCGTTCAGAGCACTTATGGGAAAGGAACTTGAGAGCGCATGTCAACAAAAACACCGCGTACGGATCCGCGTGTTCTTCGCACACGCCAGTTGATCCAAGATGCATGCATTGATCTGCTTCAGGAGATGGAGCTTGAGAAAATAACCGTGAATCGTATTGCGGAACGGGCTACCATAAATCGTGTCACCTTTTATCTTCATTACCGGGACATTCCGGATATGCTGGAGAAGATGGCGGATGACATGATTAATAAGCTTCATTTTATCTTGAAGGATATTTCGCATCCGAACGATTCCAGAGGCATGGATTGGCCCAATCAAGGGCATCCTATCCTGGTCAAAATGCTTGAGCATATCGCAGAAAATTCAAATTTTTACAAGGTACTGCTCGCTTCAAAACGTATACCGGTATTCACCGAACGACTTTTGGAAGTGATTGTCGATGTGATCACCAACAATATTGAGAAGCGACACGCTTCCTTATCGGATTCAGCAGTGAGCGTTCCAAAAGATATCGCAATCTGGTACGGCTCCTCCGCCTTGATCGGTACAATTGTCTTCTGGCTCCGCAATGATATGCCCTATACGCCGCTGTTTCTCGCCAAGCAGTTTTCTCTCATTCGTATCCTGCAAAATACAGACCAGCCCATCAATCTGGAATGATTGCATAAAGAAAAGAGAGGCGCATGCTTTGTGCATGCGCCTCTCGCAGACGTACGTGGTAAAGTTTGAATTTATTTGGTTCAACTGAAGCTGCATAAGAAATGTTTCGTAATGCCGGGTAAAGGAAAAGTGACTGGCCACGATGCATTAAGAAGTTCGTGCAAGATTGTTTCTGACATCGATTCACCTTAGCCGGGATAGCCTAATCTTAGGGGAATCGATGGGAATAATATTAGGCCGCCGGGTAAATACTTAGCTAAATAAAGGTTTTAATCGGCTCGCCTGCCTGGCGGTAAATCTCCTCCACCAACCCGCTTGCAAGCGCTCCTGATTCTCCATCCACGAAAGGGAGCCGATCCTCCTCAATCGATAACAGGAAATCTGAGACCAGTCGTCTCATCAAAGTCTCGTTATCCGCCTTATCATGGGATGGCATAGGCACATCTGGCTGGCCCTCTTCGAGCTTGAATTGTATAATTCCCTCATAACTTGCGGTAATGGTTCCTTTCGTCCCCGCGATTACGATTCTCTCTTCACTTACCTCCACGCAGGCAGTGGAAGCTTCAATGAGGCCGACAGCACCATTCGTATAGGCGATGACCGCATACCCGTGGTCTTCCGTTTCAATCTCATGAAGGACCTGGAACCGCTTCGCCTGCAGCACTTCCCGGAAGCCGCCGCACAGCCAAAGAGCCAGATCGATAATATGGCTGCCCTGCTGCATAAACGGGCCCCCGCCGTCCATTTCCTTTGTCCCATGCCAGCCCTCATAATATGCCTTTGTCCGATAATGTCGGATCATCACATCAACCACTGTGATGCGGCCAAGAACACCGGAATTCATAAGCTGCTTGACCGCCTGAAAGTGCGTAGAGAATCTCCGCATATAGGAAACCGCTAGCTTCACTCCATTTTCCTTGCATTTGGCAATCATTGCTTGCTGGACTTCCGTTGAGATATGCAAGGGTTTCTCGCACAGACAATGCAGTCCTATTGCAGCTGCATCCGTGACCCCCTCATCATGAAGGGAATTAGGCGTGCAAATAATGGCCGCAGTGGCCTCCGCACGTCTGGCGACTTCCTGAAGCACAGTTCCATAAACGGGAATCCCGTGCTTGTTTGCAAACCGTGATACATTGTCTATGCTGCGCCCGATTACGCCGCAAATAATGGCATTAGGAATAGCTGCAATAACCTTGATATAAGATTCACTGATGGCGCCATGACCGATAAGGACAATACGATGAATCATCGCTTTAGCGTACCCTCAAAATGCTGCTTCACAATTTCATAGGCAAGCTTGGGGCGCCGGTACACATCAACCACACCTTTAAGATTCTGAGTCATGACCCGCCACAGCGGTCCGTTCTTCTCCTCCGTCACGCGACAATCACAGAACTGCCAGATAAACATGCCGGAAATAAATTCTCTTTGCAGATAAGCCTGCAAATTTTCGCTGATAATATCGGCTTGCCGTTCTTCGGTTCCCTTGACACGGGAAGCCATGCGATACCCGTACATCGCATCGCCGCCAAATTCACTCATGATCATTGGTTTCCCCAATCCTCCAGCGCGATCAGCCCAGCCTCTTGCCTTGTCGCACAATTCTCCGGCATCCTCTGGTCCATACCAGCCTGGATACAGATTGAACGATACGATATCCGCCAAATCGAAGCACAACTCCCGTTCCCGGTGGTGGGACGCAAAAGTGAGCGGACGGCTGCTATCCATACGGCGCAGCTGTTCCAGCTGCCGCTTGTAGTGCACCCTTCCCTCTTCGGAATTGCTCGCACACTCATTGAGAATTGCCCAGATAATAATGGATGGATGATTCACATGCTGCTCTACCATTTCTCTGTTCACATCTTCACATTGCTGAATGAAATTCGGGTTGCGCATTTGCTCCAGGTTCAATCCCCGCGCATGGTTCTCCTCCCAAACATAGAAACCGCGCTCATCGCATAAATCCAGAAACAATTCGTCGTTCGGGTAGTGGCTTGTACGGACGCTGTTGCAGCCCATGTCGGCCATCAGGTCCAGATCATGCGACATCAGCGAAAGGGGGAACGAAGCACCGACATTCCCGTGGTCTTCATGACGATTAAAGCCCTTCAGAACAACATCCTCCCCGTTGACCTGTATCTTCCCGTTCAGAGTGGTCACCGTCCGAAAGCCCACTCTTTCAATCAAATCATCAAGAATGTTCTCTCCACCGTGATCGGCAAGCTGCACCTCAAGCTCATACAGAGCTGGCTGCTCATGACTCCAGTGCTGCGCAGCCGGAAACACAAAGGTTCCCGATATTCTCTGCTCTGACTCAGGCGGAATCACTGCAGTGCCAAAAGATATTGCGGTTCCGGCTGCATTCCCGGTAAGAGCAACCGCCTGCTCCTTGTCGGAAAGGTTCCTTGCATAAACGCTGATTTCAGCCTTCCATACACGGTCAACTTTAGCTGGAGTAAAGGCAATTCGTTCGATATATACCTCTCCGATTTCCTCTACGCCCACCGGTCGGATCAGACCTCCATAGGTATAATAATCATTATGCACGTGAAGGGACGAGCCTTCATGAAAGCCATTATCAACTTCCACCTTCAGCTCATGCTCACCGGGTTCAACATCCTTCACAATAGCGGTGAAGGCTGTATAAGCATTATAGTGATGAGCGATCTGCACACCGTCAAAAAAAACATCGGCTGTGTGGCTGACCCCCTTGAATATAAAGCGAAGTGTCGTTCTCTCCGTTGTTCGGACGGTTCTGGTGTATACGCCCTTTCCGCGATAATTGACCAGTTCCGGATTCGTTTCCCAGCAGCCGGGAACAGGCAGCCGGTACTTGCGGCTTACGTCCTCTGTCCCGTCTTCCAACAGGACGGTGAAAGCCCATGTACCCGCCAGCGACTTGGTTTTCCTGATCCGGTTGGTCTCAAATAATCTCATCATGTACTACCCCTCCAGTTATGTGAATATACAGCGACTATCTACTCCTTGATGGCTCCAACCATAACCCCTTTGACAAAGTACTTCTGCAGGAAAGGGTATAAGAACAAAATAGGTACGGTCGCAATAATGATTGTAGCGTATTTGATCGTTTCGCCGACAGCCATCTGGTCGGACGTGCCCACACCCACCGACATTGAGTTCGTATCATTGCTAATCAGTATTTCCCGCAAAATAACCTGCAGCGGGTACAACTCCCTGCTTTGCAGAAAAATAGTGGCGTAGAACCAGGAGTTCCAATGGGACACGCCATAGAACAATATCATCACAGCCACAACCGGCATCGATAATGGAAGCACCACCCGAAGGAGGATTGTCCAATCCCCCGCTCCATCCATTCTTGCGGATTCCTCCAAGCTTTCCGGCACGGCCTGGAATGCGGTTCTCATAATAATCAAGTTAAACGCGCTTACAGCAGACGGCACAATAATAGCGAGCCGTGTATCGAGAAGATGCAGGTTTTGCATCAGCAAGTAGAGAGGAACCAGTCCTCCCTCAAAAAACATCGTAAATACAATCATGAACATCACGGGGTTTTTGAGCATCAGCTTCCTTCTCGACAGCGCATAAGCGCCAAGCGAGGTCATCACGATGTTAAGCAGTGTTCCTCCCACGACATAAAACAGCGTATTGCCGAGTGCTGTCAGCATATTAGGGTTTTTGAAAACCATCTCATAGGCTTCAAAATGCAAACCATGAGGGTACAGCAGCAGGCCCCGATTCTGCACGACAAACTGCGGATCGCTAAGTGAAGAGAACAGCACGTATACAATAGGGTATAAGGTAATAAGGGACATCACGATCATAAGCACCGTGTTGCTCCCATCAAATAGTTTCTCACCAAAGGATCGTTTGATAAGCATAGCTGCCCCTCCTTACCATAACTTCGTTTCTCCCATCCGCTTGGCTGCCATATTGGCCGCTATGAGAAGGATGAAGCTGATGACTGCATTGAACAGTCCCACGGCAGCACTGTAACTGAAGTCGGCCTCAAGAATACCTTTTCGGTAAACATAGGTTTGAATAACATCAGACGTTTCATAGATCACAGGGTTATACATTAGAATGATTTTTTCGAAACCGACCGTCATAAATTTACCGATAAACAGAATGAGCATGATCGTTACTGTCGGCATAATACCGGGCAGCGTGACATGCCACATTTGCTTCAAACGACCAGCCCCGTCTATTCTCGCTGCCTCATACAAAGTGGGGTTCACGCTGCTGATTGCCGCCAAATAAACGATCGAGCTCCAGCCGATGTTCTGCCATATATCCGAAGAAATGTAAATCGTTCTGAACCAGCCGGGCGATCGCATGAACGCTATGGCATCGATGCCCAGATAGGCGGTGATACTATTGACAAGACCATCCCTCGCCAGAAAGTCAAAAAGCATCCCGACGATAACGACCAGTGAAATAAAATGCGGCATGTAGGAAATAGTCTGCACTGTTTTTCGTATTTTGCCGCTACGTAATTCGTTCAACAGGAGTGCAAAAAGAATGCCTGCCGGGAAGAAAAAGAGGAGACTGTATAAGCTCAACAGCAGTGTGTTGCGCAGGATTCTCCAAAAATATACGTTTCCAAAAAAAGATTCGAAGTGCTCAAATCCCACCCACGGGCTGCCTAGAAAGCCTTTGGCTGGCCGGAAATCCTTAAAGGCGATCTGCAGACCGTACATCGGTCCATAATGAAAGATCAGATAATAGACGACAACAGGGAGAAGCATCAAATAAACCGTGCGGTTCGTTGTCAGATCCCTGAACAGCCTGGATAAAAAAGAAGAAGTCATGACGATCCTCCTAACCTTTGTCATTCAAAAGATGGGGGCCGGACACCTTGATCCGGCCCCCATTCAATATTTAACGCTTTACGTATCGGTCAAGCGCAGCTTGTTCGATTTGGATGGCTTTCTCGATCCCGAAGTTTTTTAGATTATCCACATATTGCGGGAAATTGGCGAGCGGTTCTACGCCCATGATAAACTTGACAATCATTTCATCAGAGTAAGTATTGACGTCATTCATGATTGAGGCTAACTGACTGCTCTCATCCGAGGTTAGCGTCATTAGCGGCAGCTGCAGCTTGTTCCCCGCTTTTGACCATATATCCAGCGATTCAAGCTGCTCCGGATACTTCATCTGCTGCAGGAATGACTCTACATCCTGTTCAAAAGGCCCTCCGTAATGTGTTCTCATGAATTGCGCCTGTGCTTGCTTGAACGTCAGTTTCTCGGGATTGTTGGTGATCGTCTCCGTGTAGACGGGTTTGCCATCCACCATGTTATAGCTTTGACCTTCAATTCCGAAATTGAAAAGCATATGTCCTTGTTCACTGTAAGCCAAATCCAGCCATTTCACGATTTGCTCCGGGTTCTTGGCAGCAGATGTAATCGCGGCGGAATGTTCGCCCGGATAGGCGGGACTTATCATCCCTGCTGCCGAGAAATCGCCCTTCTTTAATGCAGGATGCGGAAGCGCGACCATTTTAAAATCGGGTACGCTGTCCTTCATCAGATCCGTGAACTTGCCAATCGTTCCGCTGGAGTAGCCATACAATAAACCCAATTGGTTCCCGGAGGTTTTGGCATCCTTCAGCTTACCGTCCACCGCTGCAAAATCCTTATCGATCAAGCCTTCTTCATACCAACGGCTCATCGTCTTGAGGAATTGCTCGAATTCCGGCTGCATCTCCCCGTAATACACCTTGCCATCCTTTTGGTAGAATTTATCCAGGATCCCCCATGCGCCAATCAAGGAGTTCAACAATTCATTGCGGACCGCCGGGACTTCCAGCAGAAACGGAACCTCATCCTTCTTGCCGTTCCCGTTCGGATCCTTGTCGCGGAATGCAGTCAGTACCTGCTCCCATTCATCAATCGTTGTTGGTGGCTGCATGCCTACCTTGTCCAGCCAGTCCTTGCGAATAACCGGACCATAAAAAACCTTCAATCTGTCATCGTCCCGGATGAATGGAAAAGCATAAATATCCCCTTTATCCGATTTGATCATGCCGGCTATATCCGGATGCATTTCCAGATATGCTTTGAAATTGGGCGCATATTGATCGATCAAATCATTTAACCGTAAAATGGTTCCGTCATCAATCGCATTTTGCGGACCCTTAGGAACGGTCAGCCAGTTGGTCTGGATGACATCCGGAAGATTCCTTGAGGCAATCATCAGGTTGAACTGCTCCTGAATTTGTGTGCCGGCACCGCTTGGATGCTTGAACTCCACCTTGGTTCCCGTCAACTTCTGCAATTCCTTGTAGGCTGCATTCTCATTGAAGTTCGTTATGGATACGGACGAATCTCCATCCAACTCCACCCAATACGAGAAAGAGGGCGGATAGCCGGTGTCGCCAGTTCCTCCTTTGTCTGCTGTCTGCCCGGCAGGCTTATTTGAAGCATCCGCCGCATCTGCTTCATTTTCTTTATTATTGGAGCCTGCTCCCGAGCACCCGGCTGCGAGGCTTACAAGGAGTACCATTGCCAGTACTCCAAGTGTTCCTTTCTTCCATCTTGGCTTTTTCAATGTATTAACCCTCCTCCATATGTGATGTTCAGAAACCATGCAATCCCTGTGTCACGATTCCCTTAAGGCAAATCTACGCGACATTCACCGGAGGGGAAACATCCGGTATTCAAGATTCATTCACTTTCCTTCAGGTTATGGGTTAACCATTTTGAAGATAGATTCATCCATCTTCAGATCTCTTCAATAATTCCCTATATTTCCCCGGGGTCACGCCCTCGACCTTCTTGAATACCTTGGTTAATACAATGTTATTGGCGTAGCCGATTCTGGTGGCTATCTCCTGCACCGTATATTCCTCTGCAAGCAATTTTTTGGCATGATAGATGCGAAGCCTCGTGATATAATCGGTGATATTTTCGCCGCTGTGTTTTTTGAAAAAGGCTGACACATAAACAGGATTGAGGTTGAGATGGTCCGAGATTGTCGTCAGACCCAGGTTGTTGTTGTCATAATGCTCATCAATGAAGCGAATCGTCTTTTGAAGCAGCAAATCGTTGTGATCAGTCCGCTCTTCCTTCATTAATAAACATACCTTCATATACATCGCTTTGACCCGTTTAAACATTTGTTCAGCAGTATCCGCCTCTGTCAGAAACTTCAAAGGGTCGCGGTCACCCGCCATAAACTGCTTATAGTCCATTCGAAGGGTTTCCATCAGTTTAAGCAGTGTGCTTTGCAGATCCAGAAAGAACCACCGCCCCATATCAGGAGACAATCGATTCTGGTTGAAATTGATCTGATACATGCTTTCAAGGAGCCTTTCCATATTGACCGCATCGCCATTCCTCGCATAATTCACAAGCTGCACTTCAAGATCCATAGGAAAACGGAATGATTCGCTCTCCGTGTGTCTGACTTCGTCATAATGAAGGATAGAGCGCGATCCTTGAATCATCTTATAGCTCAGAGCAATCATTGCCTCGTCGAAGCATTCTGTAATTTTATCCATCCCCTCGTGTTTGCCGCTGACGCCTACGGTAATCCAGGTCTTGAACCGGTTCGTCATGACATCCATCAATCGGGTAACAAAAGCATGAATGTCCATATCGGCATGCTCCGAACCATTTGCCACATTCATCAGAATAACAATCCGATTCTTTTCCAGTTCAAAAACATACCCGTTTCCCTCCAGCATTTCATTACTGACATTAATCAAAATAAAACGCAGCAGCACCCATTCCCGTTCCGTATCCTCCTTCATAAATCCCGTACTGTCATCGATGTCAATAAGGACAACAGTAAACCAGTCATGTACGAAATGGATATCGAGGAAACGCATATCCATCTCTGTAACCGCATTCCCATCAACCTGTCCACGCACAAGCCGGGAAAGGAAATCGGAGCGGATGATCGGCATCTGCTGGGAAAGCTTCTTTTGGAGCTCAATCTCCTTGCCGAACAAGGAACGCATCGTATCGCTTATCAGTTTCATCTCATTCTGTTCGCCTGTACCAGTCTCGTTTCCAATTCGGCCGGGGACAATCATACGAACCAATTCCCTGATTGGCGTATAATGCCGGCGGGTCAAATATACACATAAGACCGTACCCAGAATAAGACAGGCAAGAACCGTCACCAGACTCCATTTCTTCACATAGTTTACCTGCATCAGTACCACCTTCTTGGGGAAGACTGACAAGAATGTCCAGCCGTTCTCGGAAGAAGTCGTATAGGAGACGAACATTTCTTCGCCATTCAGCTCGCGCAGAAATTTGCCTGACTTGCCGGTGAGCTGCTGCTTGATATCCGTTACAAATCCGTTGTCCTTATCCGGTCCAACCAGGATTTCTTTTTCTTTGTTCAAGATATAAAGAGTGCCATCGTGAAGGCCTTCGACCTCGTAGAGCAAATCACGAAATTGCGACTCATTGATCAGGACAACAAGGCTGCCGCTGATTTGTTTGGTCTCCCCAAAAGGAAGCGACTGGACGTATGTAATCATGGACTCTTCTTCTTTGACACTGCTTACTGTCATTTTTGTGCGTATATAGGATTTGAAGTGATTGCCAAGCAGAATATTCTTTCGGTAATCGTCGTAGCTCATATCGTTATACCGGTAGATCTGGTTAAAGAAAATAGAGGAATCCGTCTTTAATGTGGGCGTCAAAATCGTATCTGAACGGCCAAAATAGAGGTATACATCATCAAAAAGCGTGTTGTCTGATTTATATCTCACTAATTCCTTCATAAAGTCGATAAATAAATACTGATCCCTGGGGGATGACAGCTCTGCTCCTTTTTGCATCAACAACTGCTGTTTGGGATGATAAGCGATTTGTCTCATCAAATAATCGATTTCCTGTGTTTTACCATTAGCCACATGCTTCGCCTGCTCCAACATGGCGGAATTGGAGCGATAGGCATTATTAATCATGATTTGTTCGATCTTGACATAAACAATGCTGCCAATCAGGACGGGAATCATAAAGACAAAAAGAAATGAGACAAGCAGTGTCACAAACACGCTTCTATCCCGTATAAACTTGCCGGATGATACTCTGGATTCATTCATTGAGGTTATCGTCCTTTCCAATACACGACAGATCATGAAAAATTATAACATAGGTCAAAAAAGTTCTAATTGTCCTTTCTAAAGGTTGGTTGTTCTCTTTCAATAAGCAGGCCTTATCGTACTAAAAAAGCAGTATTTCCAGGCCAATCAGTAGGCAATCGGCATACCCGGCATCTCAAATAGTCTCAAATCCGTAAACACGAAGCTGGTCTCTACATGCAAAAAAATCTCCCGAGCTTCCGCTCGAGAGATCTAAAATGGCTCATTTCTAATGATTTCAATGACTTGTTTTTTCGTATGCATACTACGATTTAAAGTACTTCTTCGGCCTACTCTTCACCAAGGAAGCCTTTCTTGAAAATACCCAGCAGATACTCAAGTGTTATCGGATCACTGTAGGAAGAAGCTTTAGTATCGATCTCAATGACATGATTGTTCTTGACAGCCGGGATACTCTTCCATACTTCTGAATCCATGAACGATTTTTCGCTATCCAGATCTCTGCTAAGAACGATATAATCGCCTGCATATTCCGGCAGAACCTCTTGAGAAAGCGTATAATAGCCGGGTCCGAGCGCATCTTTCTTGACACTGTCAGGCATATGTAACCCCATCGCTTGATACAGGATCTCTGTGCCGCGCGCCCACTTGTCCCCAAATACATAAAAGTTTTTCGTATCCGTCTCAAATACCGACACGGTGACGTTCTCGCCGACCTTGGCTTTGATTTCCTTGCCTGCCGCTTCCGCACGCTGCTTGAAATCGTCGACCCACGCTTGCGCTTCCTTTTCTTTGTTAAGCAGCTTTCCGATCTCCAGCTGCTGGGCCAAATAATCCAGCTTGCCCCATGTATAAGCAACGGTAGGCGCAATTTTACTCAGCTCTTCAATATTTTTCATTTCGGTGCCCACGATGATCAGATCCGGGTCCTGCGCCGCAATTTTCTCCAGATCCGCTTCCGATACAACCTCAACGCCCTCCAGCTTTTCCGTGAATAGAGGATTCGCGTTCGTCCATTGATCCACCCCGACCAGCGCTCCGCCGAGCGCGAGCACATTCGGCGCATTCGTCAAGGCTACAATCCGCTTCGGCTTCGCCGGAACCTCCACAGGACCCCGTTCGGATTGATGGGTTATCTTTCCAGACTCGTTGGAGTCAGCGGCCGGTGCTGGTGCGGCATTCTCTGAAGGTGCGCTCTCATTATTGCTTGCTTGACTGCCGCATGCGCTGGATATGACCAGCAACAGCAGGATCATCGGGATTAACAGCTTGTTTTTCATGTTCAATTCTCCTTGTGTTGGGCTACAGAAAATTTATAACGATAATGATTATCATTATCATATCCTTCTATACTATATATTCTCATCCAATGGTTGTCAAACGATTATTTTCAATCCTTTCATATGTCAATGTGCTCCATCATATGGGGCATATTGATAATGAGAATGACGGAAGTGATCCGCTTTCTATAACCGATTCCGGCGTGTGATTCCGCAAAGTTTATCCTCTAATAGAAAAGCCGAAATCCCCTTCGCGGAAGGATTCCGGCCTTTATATTTCATGGTAAAAAATTTTTTTTGGGCTATGAAGCAACCTTTTTTGCAGAAGGCACGTCTATGATGACACAACAAACAACACACTACTACACGAGGTGAATGAAATGAAGAAACCATTCAAGATAATTACGCTGTCCACCGCCGCTGCCCTGCTTCTCAGCTTTGCCGGACAAGAAATGGCTTCCGCCGCATCCTTCAAGGATATCAATAACGTTCAAGGCAAAGAAAAGATTATTGCCCTGCAGCAAAGCGGCCTGATCAAGGGAATCAGCGCCTACCTGTTTGCTCCTCACAATACTATCTCGGAGGTTGAAGGCGTTCAGATGATCGTCAATGCGCTGGGACTGAATCTGGATCTGGTTCGTTTCGTTAAAGAGCCCAAGGCTTCGGACTATTTCGCAAACGCCAACGATTCCGCCTGGTACTCGAAAGCGCTCATTATCGCTGCAGTCAACGGACTGGACCTTCCTGCCGATCTGAAGCCGAACCATAAGATGACTCGCGAAGAATTCACGTACCAACTCATACATGCGATTGAAGCCAGCGGCAAACTGCCTATGGTGAAGCCCGTTGTTGTGGATTTTAAAGACCAGAATCAAGTCAAATTGAATTATTCCGCTTCGATCCAGCGCGCCCTGAACTACGGTGTTGTGAAGCTGGATGCGCACGGAAAGCTTAACCCCAAGAAAGAAATTACCCGGGCCGAGGCAGCCATAGAGATTAGCAACGCGTTGGCTTACCTGAAGGCTCACCCGGCGCCGCCCGCCAATAGCGAGACGCTCACGGCGGGACAGGCCGTTCAATTGATCAAGGAAGCTGCCGGTCCTGATGCGGACCTGCAGATCAAGATCGATCCGAATGCCAGCATCACCCGCGAGTCATTCACGTACCTGCTGGTTCATACACTCCAAACAAGCGGCCAGCTGCCGATGCTGAATCTGAAACCGGTGGAGATCAAGGATGAGGCTCAGATGGAAATCTTGAATTCAGGCGCCATTCAAACGGCGATTGCCCTTGGCTTCGTTAAATTGGATCAGGCCGGCAACTTTAATCCGAAGGCCAACATTACCCGTACCGATGCCACCGGGATCGTCAACAAAGCCGTGGAATACTTGAAAGCTCACCCGGCGCCTGGCGCTGAGAACGAGACCCTCACGGCGGAACAGGCCGTTCAATTGATCAAAGAAGCCGCCGGTCCTGATGCGGACCTTCAGATCAAGATCGATCCAAATGCCAGCGTGACGCGCGAGTCGTTCACGTACCTGCTGGTTCATACGCTCCAAACAAGCGGCCAGCTGCCGATGCTGAATCTGAAGCCGGTGGAGATCAAGGATGAGGCTCAGATGGACATTTTGAATTCAGGCGCCATCCAAACGGCGATTGCCCTTGGCTTCGTTGAATTGGATCAGGCTGGCAACTTTAATCCGAAGGCCAACATTACCCGTACCGATGCCACCAGGATCGTCAACAAAGCCGTGGAATACTTGAAAGCTCACCCGGCACCTGGCGACGAGAGCACAACCCTCACGGCGGAACAGGCTGTTCAATTGATCAAGGAAGCCGCCGGTCCCGATGCGGACCTGCAGATCAAGATCGATCCGAATGCCAGCGTGACCCGCGAGTCGTTCACGTACCTGCTGGTTCATACGCTCCAAACAAGCGGCCAACTGCCGATGCTCAATCTGATGCCGGTGGAGATCAAGGATAACGACAAGATCGACATCCTGAACGAAGGCGCCATTCAGACGGCGATTGCCTTGAAGATCGTGGAACTGGACTCAGACGGCAAGTTTAACCCCAAGGACGGAATTACCCATGCAGATGCGAAAGCTATTGTCAACCACGTGCTTGAGGTCTTGAAACAGTACTCGAATCAGCAAAAATAAGGGTTACTCTTGAAGGGAGAGGACGCTAGTCGTCCTCTCTTTTTAATTATTTACAGCCCGAGTTTGGATGAAGCAGAGCCACGTCAAAGACGAAGAGTATTATTTTGGCATCATCCTGTGATCCCAAAAAACAAAAAACTCGCAGAAGCTCATTATCAGAGACATCCCTGCTTCATGTTGCCCATCCCAAGGCATGCGCGGCAAAGCCCCTTTCCAAGCCCGCTGCGGGATTTACTGAAGATGAGGTTTATATTGATCTATCCTTAACAAAAAATTTGACAGACCTAAAAACGGGGCAGCGTTCAAGATTCAAACTTTTCTGATCTGTTTTGACTAACATGTATAGTAGTTACTAGCAACTTTTGATACAATATCATCGATCTCTTGTTGGGAGGGAAGCGAGTTCTTGAAAACCTGTCCAATAATACTTAATTGTTTTTTACTAGGATACGGTAAATTCTTTAAATCAGTAACATTTACTTGGGTAAGTCCATTAAATTGCCTAAAATAAATATCAACAATTGTAGAATTTAAAAATATTACTAACCCCTTAGCAATATCTAAGGGTAATCCTTCACCAGAAGAATGAAAATAGTTCAAATGATTTTCAAATCCAACAAAAGCAGAATCGATTTTACTTGAGTCGTAAACAACCGCAATAATTCTCCTCTTCTCTTCTTTCGAGGAGACTCTTCTGATAAGTACATAATGACCCTTCGGAACTAGTAAATTTTTGGTTGCATCACTTAATTTAATATATGTTAACTTGCTTGTTGGACTCTTTGGCCACGTTACAAAACCACCATCAAAATGAAATGGATAAATAAGGGGTACAGAGTCTTTTTCCTGTTCACTCGTAAGTGAGTCCATAGCTCTAAAATCAACAACCTTACCTGTAGAAACATTTAAATCTAGTTCCTGTAATTTAAATTTAAAGCCACTATCTACCGTATTTTTTATTCTTCTGTCAGTTTTTCCGTTAAGAATTCTTATGAACTTTTCTTCGTCATCGGAACTAATAAATTGATTATATTCTAAATAGTCATATTTGATTATATCTGTGAGATTGCTTGAAGTGGATATCAAAACATTATTTGTAAGTCTGTTTTTCCTTGCATGATATATAACGTTTTCTTGCAATACGTTATCATCAAAAAAAGCATCATTACGGCTCTCAAACAAATGAAATTTTGTAAAACTCATATCAGAAAGAAAGTCCCTTCTGAAAGGCCTGAAGTATAATCCATTACAAAAACTTCTTGGTGTTATAGCCACTAATTGGCCTTCATTTATGGACAATAACATTATCGTTTAAACCCCACCTGAGTCAAGCATACTCAATAGTTATTCAAGAGAGTTTCACCCTACAACCTATCTCCTAGGAATCGCCTTTCCGAGCCTAGCAAACGATTAGTGCCAAAACCTGCCCTTACTTATGATAGGGTTCCCCCCGATTTATCTTCACCGCCCGATAAATCTGCTCCACCAGCACCAGCCGCATCAGCTGGTGCGGCAGGGTCATGCGCCCGAAGCTCAGCTTCTGCTGGGCGCGGCGCAGCACGGCGGGAGACAGGCCCGTGCTCCCGCCAATGACAAAAGCCACGTGGCTCCGCCCATACGTGGCTAATCGATCGAGCTGGCCCGCGAGATCCTCGCTGGACCATAGCTCGCCCTCCAGCGCAAGCGCAACGACATGCGCTTCCGGCTTAAGCTGCGCGAGCAGCCGCTCACCCTCGCGCTCGCGGACCATCGCTTCCTCCGCCGCGCTCATCGTCTCCGGCGCGCGCTCATCGGCCACTTCCGTGAGCACCAGCTTCACGTAAGGCCCGAGACGCTTCGCATACTCGGCGATGCCCATCGCCAGGTATTTCTCCTTCAGCTTACCCACCGCCGCAATCTGAATCAGCATCGGCTACACCACCAGATACTCGGCGGCCCGCTCGCACAGATCGCAGGTATCCGGCTTCGTCCACTCCGAGAACGTCGTGGTTTTCAAATCGACAATATCCGGTGCATCCTCATAATCGTCGACAAATTTATCAATCGCCAGTTCAACATGCTCCTTGCATACACAATACATTCGATGCTTGTCCCCCCATGATGGATTCTATCGTTATTTGTCCGTCCGCTTACATGCGAAAGGATCAGCCCACCCTGAGCATCCCTCACGCCGGGACGCCTGCACAGGAACTGATCCGCTTCACGCCTATCCTCTAGTTTTCCGTATTTTCACCCAGTTTAAACGCAGCCGTCTTCTTCTTGCCGTCCCGGTAATACGTGATCTCGATCTCGTCGCCGATGGTCTTCTTCCCGTACAAATATTTGCGCAGGTCCATCGTGCTCCCGATCGCCGTCTTATCCAGCTTCACGATTACATCATTGAATTTCAGGCCCGCCTGCTCAGCCGGTCCCACCGCCTGCAGCACGATAACGCCAGCCGTCACGTCCTTGGGCAGCTTCAGCTCATCAGCCGTGGCTGGCGCCTGCTCATCGGCAGCAGAATCCCCATCGCTCTCCGTGCTAGTGTCTGGATCCGCACTTGAATCCGGGTCTTCCCCGGTATCCCCTGAGCCGTCCGCATTCGGATCCCCCAAACCCAGCGCCTGCTGGGCAAAATACTGATCCAGATCCATCGTGTAGACGCCCAGATAAGGCCGGTCTATCTTGCCATTCTTAAGCAGGCTCTGCACGATCGGCATCGCGATATGCGAAGGAATCGCAAAGCCGACACCCTCCACGCCGAAATCCGCTACCTTCATGCTGTTGATCCCGACCACCTTGCCGTCGAGATTAATCAGCGGCCCGCCGCTGTTGCCCTGATTAATGGAGGCATCGATCTGAATAACCTCCTGCTCCCAATCGTACACGCCATCCTGGCTGAGCGAGACGGGAATGACCCGCTTGGTCTTGCTGACAATTCCGAGGGACAGCGAATCGCTGAGACCCAGCGGATTGCCGATCGCCATGACCCACTGACCGGCCTGCAGATCGTCCGATTCGCCAAACTCCGCCACCGTGTCGATTCCCTTGCCGTCAATTTCCAGCACCGCGAGATCGGTTATCTGATCCTTGCCGACAACTTTCGCGTCAAGCGTTCTCCCGTCGCTCATCACGGCTTTCAAGGCTTCCGCATCCGCCACCACATGATAGTTCGTAATGATATGAGCCTTGCCCTTCACCTTCTCGAAAATAAATCCCGAACCGAGGGCGGCCTGCGCCAACCCGCTGTCACTATCTTCTGTCCCCGAGGATGCATCGCCGCCGTCTTCGTTTCCGAAGGCAGGCAGCGACTGTTCATTAATAATACTCACGACCGCCGGGCGCACCTTCGCCGCGGCCTGGATCGTCTTATCCATCGGATCTGCCGCATTCAGGGAACTGACCGGAGCCGATGCGCCGCTTACCTTATTTCCGGACCGGTCGAATCCGGTAACCATACCGAACACCAGCACGACCGCAATCGCGCTGACCAGCGACGACGTTACGACAATACTGGTATTGGACCACTTCATGCTGCTTCTCCTGCGGGATGAGAAGGGCTTTTCTTCCTTTTTGGCCGAACGGGTGCGGCGGGATACGCGTGTGGAATAGAAATCGTCGTCGAACAAGCTCATCTATAATCGCTCCTCTCGATGCCTCGGACATCAAGATCATTTTTTTACAAATCTAGGAATGATATCGGAAGAATAGACTAGAATAGTAATAGGAACACAATAACGGTTAGGCTGATATTTACCAGCCTCTGTTATTGTATAGACTAACGGTTAGTGTGGTATAGGCCACACTCAGTTGGTGCACAGAAGACAGCAACGGTCCGTAAGATGCATCTGCACGCCTCTACTCCGTTATTACCCTGTATGTACATTTAAAATCTTTTATTTTTAAAGGAGCGAAAAAATGATATGACAGGCAAATCATCCGCCGCGCTGGATCATCTGAATCTGGCCGCCAAGCTCGCCGATCTCAAGAATGACCATTACCGTGTCCTGCTGACGCTCAGCGCCTTATCCGACATTCTGATCGAGAAAGGCCTGTTGACCAGAGAGGAGCTTGAGCAGAAAGCCGCAATGCTCGACGTTCAGCTTGAGTCGCTTATCGACGCTTCACTTCATCCCATGGCGTAGGCTTATTATGATAGGTTTCCCGCAGGGGATACTCGTCCTTGCGGAAGAAGAAACCATTGCTCTCTAATATGTTATTCACTGTGAGCTTGGCCAAATCCATTAAATTATGGTCAAGGCTCAAATGAGCCAAATAAACACGCTTCGTCCGGTCCGTCAGCAGCTGGCACAGGGCCTCGCCGGCCGCTTCATTCGACAGATGGCCGAGATCGCTCAGTATCCGCCTTTTGATATTCCAGGGATACCGCCCCATCCGCAGCATGTCCACATCGTGATTGGACTCCAGCACCAGCACATCGGAATCCTCCAGCACCAGCCGCACCTTATCGCTCACATAACCCAGATCCGTCGCCAGACCCAGCTTCTCGCCTTCATAATCGAAGGTGTAGCCGACCGGCTCCGCGGCGTCATGCGAGATCGCATACGAGGTTGTCTTCATCGACCCGAAGGTGACCGACTCTCCCGTCTCGATGACCACCCGCTTCTCGGCGGCGATCTGTCCCACATGGCGCTCCAGCGCCTCCCATGTCGCCTGATTGGCGTAGATCGGCAAATTGAATTTCCGCGCGAATGCGCCCAAGCCCTTAATATGATCGGAATGCTCATGCGTAACCAGAATCGCGTCCAGGTGATGCCCGGCAACACCGCGCTCGCGCATGAGCTCCTCCATCTTCTTCGTGCTCAGTCCCACATCGACCAGCACGGTCGCACTATCGCATTGCACAATGGTCGCGTTCCCCGTCGACCCGCTGGCAAGCACCGTAAATCGAAGTCCCATAGCTTCTCGAACCTGTCCTTTCCCCTGCTCCCCATCCTTCTCGACGACCCAACCGTACTCCAAGTTGCACCTGATACTTAATTCTAACATTTCTCATCTGATAGTTTCACAGAATTGTTTCCATGATCCAAGAAGAAACGGCTGTGCCGTCCTTTTAGCTGCGCAGTTCGTTTCCTTCCTTAGACCTTATAGAACTGTACAAGAGTAAACTTATGGATTCTATAAAAGGTTCAAAAAATCACGAGACCGTCTCCACCTCGCCGCTGACTGCGTCCACGTAATAATAGGAGCTGTTATCCTCCAGAAGCACACGCCAGGAAGGCGACCAGAACTGCGTCTCCGAGTCAAAAGGCTGACCGTGATAGCCAAGCTTGATCTCCCGGATTACCGCCCCGTTAGGCAGATGAAGCTCAATCAGGCTTCCCAGCGCCTTCGTTGCCGAGATCACAGTCTGCGCCGGCGCTTCCTCGCCTGTAACAAGCTCGATCGCATCCTGGCGGTACGCCGTAATCTTCTGGTTGCTGTAGAACAGCTCAAGCTTCACATCGAACATCGGCCGGTTATCGACCATCCGGTTAAAGACAAATTCAACATCCCGGTCGGAATCGAAGCCATATTGATCCAGATCCGGAATAACCGCGCCCAGATCGCTCTGCAGCTCCTTCTCGTTGAACACGATCTTGCTCTCGACCGGCTTCTCCAGCTCGTGACGCTCGCCGATGCCGAGCTTGTTCGTCACACGGAAGGTCAAATCCCGCAGCTTGGGGGTATCCGACGGAATATGCATGTTCGCGGCAAAAGATATATCCTTCTGCTGCATTATAGCCAGCGTATCAGGCGGCAGGGAATTGGCGCCGGCGTTCGCGCTTTGCCCTTCCCGGATGTTCAGCCAAAGCTGATAGCCGAGTATGACATTCAGCAGCAGGAACGCAAATATGAGCACACTCTTCGCCCTGCCCCAATCCATCGGTTGACCCCCTTTGCATGCTTATTTGGTCTTGCCATTCCCCGGTTCCAAGGCAGAGCCGTCAACCGGCGGCAGCGCCGCTCCGCCCGGCTCGCCGGGCTTCGGCTTCCTGGTCAATGAGGCGATCAGCACCTCCTGCGTACCGTCATCCAGTCGGACGGTCCATACAGGCTCAAGCTTCAGAACATTGTCATCCTCGGTTGTGGCAAGCACAGCCGGATAAAGTGCAGCAACCTCGCCCCGCCGGCTGTAGTGAGCCAGCTCGCTCTTCAAGGATTCACCGCCGGGAAGCCATCTGACCTCCTGGGATTCCGCCTTCTTATCCAGTGTAATGAGCGATCTCGCATACTCGGAGACGACTCCCTGCTGCAGCCTGAGCTTCATCTCCCCGAACATGAACGGATAATTCGGCACAATCGGATAGGCGCCATAGAACTGCGTGCTGTAATACTGCTGGTAGCTGACGCTCAGCGTATTCATCGACTCCGAATGGATCAGCCGGTGAAGGCCGTCCCAGCCGCCATGCTGATTGATGAATTTGATTGATTCATACACGTTCTCGCTCTCGCTGTCGCTCCCGCCCTGGCCGGCGACAGGATCGGTATAGCTGATCCATTTGCCGTTCTGCTCCACCTGCAGGCCGCGCTTGCCGTCCGTGAAGATCTGCGAACCGCTGCGGTCGACAATCGCCCGCGTTACGCCGGGATCGAAGAACAGATTACGCTGCATTTGCTCCGGTGAGTACGTCTGGTATTTGACCATCGCCTGCTGGGATTCAATCGGACCTGCCGGAATGTACAGATCATCCTCAACCGGTGTATAAGCGGTCTGAAACTCGCCGAATCCGACATACATCTGCACATCCTGCGCGGTCAGATCGGCCTTGACCGACTCATAGACAGTCGTCCCGTTCGCGCTGAAGAAATACGTCCGCACCTCTTCCCGTTCGCTGCTCTTGAAGATCCAGATCCGGTCAATCACATCATCCAGAAACTGCAGGTCGCCCTCGAGCTTCAATACCTTGCCAAGCAGCTCTACCGGAACGCCCGTGCCAAAGCGCAGCTCGACCCCCTGGTCATTGTTGCGCACCGCATCCCAATCGAGCACAGAAACGGTATTGCGCTGAAACCCTTTGAATTCGCGGCTTTGAATTTTGGTATAGATCAGATTGAAGAAATTCATCGCCGGATAAAGAACCGTATGTTTTCCTTTACCCATATGAAGCACAATATCCTCGGGAAAAATCAGATTTTCGAGCTTCCCTTCCTGCCCCATCGACTCCGTAGGCACATAATCCTGCGCTGACGATGTCGTAACGCCCAAGCCCGGCATGCTGTAAGCCAGCAAATAGCTTTGCAGCAGACTCATAATAACGAGCGCGGCAAGCAGCCCGGTCTTTGTTTTTTCCATCATGCCCGCTCACCTTCCTCTTGCGGAGCCGGCAGCATGACCGTAACCGTAGTCCCTTCATTCAGCTCGGAATCGAGCGAAATCGAGCCTCCATGCGCCTTTACAATTTCCCGGGCAATAGACAGCCCAAGACCAGTGCCGCCCATATTGCGGGAGCGTGCTTTATCAACCCGGTAGAAACGCTCGAAGATGCGGTTCAAATCCTTCTTGGGAATGCCGATCCCGGTATCCTTGACGCTGATTGCCACCATGGCCGGGTCCAGCCTGCGGGCGGAAATCACGATCCGTCCGCCATCCAGCGTATATTTAATCGCATTGGAAACCAGATTGTCGAGCACCTGATCGATCTGGTCGCGGTCGAGCCAGACGGAATCGATGCCTTCCTCGACATCTACCTCCGCACGAATCGACTTGTTCCGCAGCTGAAATGAAAACCTGTCCGCCACTTCCTCCAGCATCTCGGGAACCCCGGTCTGCTGCCTGCGGAGCGGCGCCTGATTGGAGTCCAGCCGGGATAGATGCAGCAGGTCGGTAACAAGCCGGATCATCCGCTCCGTCTCATTGCGGATAACCCCGACGAACCGCTGACCAAGCTCCCGCTCCTCCATGGCCCCGTCATCCAGCGCCTCGGTGTAGCTCTTGATCGTCGTCAGCGGCGTCCGCAGCTCATGCGATACATTGGCTACGAATTCCCGCCGCGACTGCTCCAGCCGCTCCTGCTCGGTGACATCCTGCAGCACCGCAATGGTGCCGGAGATGCCCTTGTCCCGCCGGTGAATCGGCGTGAACGTCACGCGCATAAGCTCGTCCTCGTCGCCGGCTGACTGGACGTGATGGTGGACTACAGCCACTTCCTCATTGCCGCTGAGCAGCTCGGAGAGCTTCTCCCCATCCAGTCCGAACAGCTCGTTCAGACGCAGGCCCTCGCACTCATCCTCGCGCAGCATTTCCCGTGCCCTGCGATTGGTGATCATGACGATGCCATGCTCATCAGCCGCAACGACGCCGTCGCTCATATTCGCCAGAATGGAGGAAATCTTGTCCTTCTCCTCTTCATTGGCCGAGAGCGCATCGCGCAGCCGCATCGTCATATCGTTGAACACGGCGGATAGCCGTCCGATTTCATCGTCCCCAAGCACCGGAACCTGCTGGTCGAAGCGGCCCTCGGCGACCGCCGCCGCCTGACGGGTCAGCCCCTTGATCGGATTCGTGATCGTATGCGCCAGCAGCACGCCCAGCACGCCGGTTAGCCCCAGCGCAAAGATCATGCCCGACATGAAGATCCGGTTAATGCGGTCGACCGTCTGGTACAGATCCTTCATCGAGGCCACCAGATAGACGGCTCCGACAATTTTCTCCCCGTTCATAACCGGCTTGGCGATAATTTTCTTGCGGACCCGGTCTTCATCAATGACATCTTCTTCATTGTCGCGGATCCCCTGCAGGGCGCGGCTGACTGTAAGCGAAGTATTCTTCTTTCCTATATACGACTGGTGGGCCTGAAGAGAGGTGGCCAGCACCTTCCCCGTGGCATCCAATACCTGGATTTCCGCTTCATTGATGCTGAACAAGCTGCGCACGAGCATATTCAGATCTTCTTCAGTCGTCTGTTGACCGCTTGTTTCTGCCGTATTGCCGGGCTGGCCGGATAACGTCTGGGCCGCAAACTCCGAGAGCAGGTTAGCCTGTTCATTCATGTTCTTCGCAAACGTACTTGTCAGCGATGTCTTCATCGTGCTGATGAAGTAAACGCCGATCAGCTGCATCGCAATAAGAATCAGCAGCACATAAATGATAATCAGCTTCACCTGGATGCTGCGGAAGAAACGAATTCCGTTCATCCGTACCCGAATCCTCCGGACTTCGGATTACGCATCAGATAGCCAAGGCCCCGGCGTGTCAGAATATATTCCGGACGACTCGGATCGTCCTCTATTTTCTCCCGCAGCCTCCGGATCGTGACATCGACTGTCCGTACATCGCCGAAGTATTCAAACCCCCATACCGCCTGCAGCAGATGCTCCCTTGTCATCACTTTCCCGCTGTTGCGGGCTAAATAATACACAAGCTCATATTCGCGATGCGTCAGATCCAGCGGCTCGTTATCCTTGTACACCACATACATATCCGTATCGATGAACAAGTTGAAAATTCCGAGCCCCTGCTTCTCGTCTTCCGCGCTCCCGCCGGAGGTATTACCGGATATGGTAACGTCCGCCTTCTGCCGCCGCAAATGCGCCTTCACGCGGGCAAGCAGCTCCCTTGTGCTGAACGGCTTCGTCACGTAATCATCCGCACCCAGCTCAAGACCCAGCACCTTGTCGAGCTCCGTATCCTTGGCGGTCAGCATAATGATTGGCGTCTGGAGCCTGCTCCGCACCTCGCGGCAGACATCCATGCCATCCTTCACCGGAAGCATCAGATCCAGCAAAATCAAATCCGGCTGCTCTTCAAAAGCCAGCCTGACTGCTTCCCCGCCGTCAAAAGCGCAAATGACCTGGTAGCCTTCCTTCTCCAGGTTGAACTTCAGAATATCCGCAATCGGCTGTTCGTCGTCTACGACCAGAATTTTACCGTGCATCGTCACACCGCCCCATCACTTGTGGCTAGTTTTTATTTATCGTAATATCAGGGTTGCCCTGTTTCATTATTGTAAACTCCCTTCTATTCTATCATAGGAGCGACCCTGTTCCCAAATGAAACTTCCCTCATGCCTCCTGTCCATATACAGGCAGAAAAACCGACAAAAAAAGCACCCTTGCGGCGTTTAAGCCGAGGGTGCCGATAAATGCGAAACCTATAAATATTTGATCGGATTTTGCAGATCGCCGTCTTTATGAATCTCAAAATGCAGATGAGTGCCGAAGGAATGACCGGTATTTCCCATGATGCCGAGGACATCGCCCTTTTCCAGCGTCTGCCCCACCTTGACGGAAATTTTGCTTAAATGTCCGTAGAGTGTTTCATATCCGTTTTTATGGTTAATAATTACACAGTTGCCATATCCGCTTTTCTCTCCGGCAAAGCTCACGACGCCGGTGTCTGCTGCCATGACGTCTTTGTCGCCAACCATGTCTAGACCCTTGTGCATGCTTCCCCAGCGTCCGCCGAAGCTGCTGGTAACCGTATGTCCGCTTACCGGCCAGGAGAAGCTGCCCGTGCCTTCGCCAACGAGCTTAGTGCCCTTCATGACGATTTCAGGGATGGTTTTCTGCAGCACCTGCTCACTGACCAGCACCTCCTTCATGAGGTAGCCGTTCTGCTTGACAAGCTGATAGAGCAATGTTTTCTTGCCGCTTTTACCTTCGCGGATCACTTTGGATTCGCCTATTTTCATATTGCTGTTTTTCTGGACCACAGTGCTTGGTTCAATGATCAAGGTTTCCGTTACATTCTCGACCGTCTCAACGGTCACCTGCGGCTTGAGCACGGTCAGATCGAGCACTTCGCCTTCTTTGATCATATCATCTTCAATCCAGTTGTTGCGTTCATAGATCACCTGGGGCGAAATATTGAATTTGGCTGCGATACAGCCGATGCAGTCGCCTTTTTGGACCGTATACTTGGTGGGGGTAACTGTGCCTTTTACGAGCTTTAAATATAAGGCGTCAGGATCGGCAATGTCTTTGGGCTGCACATCCGACGTTTCCGTTTCGACCTTCTCCAGAATCTTCACGGATTTGAGCGCCGTGGTCGGCTTGTCGGTTGACTCGGTATTGGTGGCGTTGAAGGAAAGCGCCTTAACCTGGGGAGATTTGGCCTTCGCTGCTTCCTGGGGAGCGAATTTGTTCTCCACCTGCTTCAGCAGCGAATCCGCCGTTGCCTGATCCTTCACGATTCCGACGGTCTTCCCGTTAACCTTAAGCTCAACTCCGGTAGCATGGCTGGTTATCAGACTCTCCAGTTTGGCCAGGGTCGCTTCACTTTGCGGCTCTGCTTTGTAAGCGCTTTTATGCTCGTATGTTACCTCACCGGTTTCCACGACCATATTCACATTGGGATTGGCGGCTGTAATTTCCGCCTGCTTGCGGCTGATGAGCGCATTTACCTGATCCTGGGAGCTTAAATCGCCGATAAGCTGGCCGTCCCTGTATACTTGAACAAAATCGACTGTATGTGCTTTTATGTATTGGCTGCCGCTGAATCCTGCAATAACCAGCAGAACAAGGGCGCCGCCAAGAATTGCGAGTGGTTTCTTATGCTTCAAAACGGTCATGATTGGCTCCTTTTCGCGTTCTCGTTCAGTTCAGTCAAATGACCAAATCCGACATTGGAAAATTGTACATGGATGGCTACGAATTACTTTAGCACATGCCATATACGGGGATCAACCAAACCGCTCTTTATCAAAAATTAATATTTTTTCAGAATTTCCATCATCCGGTCGTATTCGGTCCTGTCCAGATTTTGCGCGATCAGCTGCTGAACCTCCGTCATTTCCTCGGCAGTAAGCCCGCCCTCGATTAAAGTGGAGATGCGCTGCCACGAATCCGCTGGCAGTTTTTTCATAATAACGCTAAACATTTCCTGCTTGTCCTCGTCGCTTATGCTGTCCTTTGCGGCATTCAACTGATCCGTCGTCATCGCCATGCCTTCCTCCGACGCTTCGCCTGTCTGGCCTGAGCTGCCGCTGGAAGCGCTGCTGTTGCCTTTGGGTCCCGTTCCACCGCCGATGTCGGTCAGCGTACCGGGCTCATCGCCGAATGCATCTACGGCCAGCGGCGTATCTTCCCCTCCTGGACTCGCAGCATCCTCGTCAGCCGGCGGCGTACCGCTCCCGCCAGACGTTTCACCTGTCGAAGTCACATCGCTATTTCCAGAGGGTTCTTCGCCCGCTCCATCGCTGCTGCTTCCATTGCTGTCGCCCGCTTCGGCCGTAGAGTCTTCTTCAGTCACGGTATTATCCGTATTCGAGCTGGAGTCCCCCAGTCCCGGGATGACGGAATCATCTGTTCCTGCTGTCGAATCCGCTTCGGAACCCGTCTGGCTTGCATTATCCGACTCTTGATTGTCCGATTCCTGATTTCCCGATGCTGTCTCCTGGCTCGCAGACTTCTCCGGTGCCTGATCGGCCCCCCACAGTCCGCCCCATACCCCGCTCATCGCAAAAGGCGTTTGTTCCAAAGGAATGTTATACTGCTTCAGCAGCGTTTCGACATAACTGTTCACCACATATCCCGTCGTCCAAATGGACAGGAAGCTGATAATCAGCCCTGCTGCAACCGCCCTGCCCAGCCATCCGGCCATTTTCCACATTGTAATCATCCTCCGCATGCTCTACCTGCTTTCTTCTTTCGAATCTATGATGGACTCTACCGGAAACCTATACTTTCCAGTATGGGCAGTCCTGATAGGAACCATTCAATCGAAAATGGAAAATGTTTCATTTCATTCCCGCTCCCGGCCCAGGATGAATGGCATCGGACATGCGGCAGGACTTTTTGCAGCTACCGTAACCGAAGAGGAAAAGCAGCGTTTATCATTCTTTCAACCGCGCAGCATGCTTGTTCTCTCTTAATTAAAATGGAATCTATAAGGACGCTTCGCTCAGGGTGGCATGGCCGTATCCGCTCCACATTTAGAAGCAGCGGCAAAAAAGGGATGAAGTCCTCTGTGACCTCACCTCTGGCCCTAAACATCTCACAACGAAAAAACGGTCATTTATCTATTCTGCAAAACAGATCCCATCCTCGTGCATAACAGCAATCAGCGAGTTTCTCTACCCTATAACCCTTAATTTCGAAAAAAAGACAAAGTCTCCCTTGGAAGGAGACTTTGCCTGATTGCTTTCTTATTTTCAGTGCAGCATACGCTGCTATTGGATGTCGTTCACCAGCACAAACTGCGGTCTTTCACTCACGTTAACCGTTACCTTGCCGCTTGTGATCGCAAGTGCCGATGGAACTCCGTCGGTGTCTCCGGAAGCCATCGCAACCTTCGTCGCGCTCGTTGGCGAGCCTGTCAGCGTAAGCTGATAATTATTAACGGTCGTATTATTGCTGGTAGGCGCCCATACCGCATAAGCCCCTCCGCTTCCCGTCGCGCTCTTGAATTTATAGATTCGTACGTTTGTGTTACCCGAGGCGACTTCGCCCGAATACCTCATGCCGCTCAGACGGTTCTTCAACGTGTAGACATAATACCAGGAAATTTTCAGCGCCCAGTTCGTGCCCGGACTGCCGGTCAGTCCGCTGGAAGCGAATCGTCCTCCGTCCGCGCCATCCACATCGCGCAGCATATACATGGCCGCCTTATCGACACCCGCCGCCGCTGCCGCCAGATAGGAACGGACCAGCCACTGGGCCTGCACTTCCTCTCCGGAATTCGGGCCGATAGCAGGCGCACGCTGAATGGAAGCGGCGTTCGTGTCATAGCCAAACTCGGTAATCCACACTTCTTTGCCCTGCATGTACTGGTTGCGGTAATCGACAAACTTCTTCAGCAGACCCTTCAGATCGTCTGCTTCCGGGCTGATGCCGATCGTACCGTAGGTCTGGTTCGTTCCATTGCTGCTGTAGTGGTGAATATTAATCGCGTCGAAAGGAACGCTGCCTGCCCGGTTCCAATCCGCCCAGAACTTCATGGCACGGATATATTCGAGGTTCGGATCAGCCAGACCGCTCATGACCAGCTTGGCGTTGGGATCGGCGTTTTTCACCCCGTAGGTGCTGCCCATCGCCCCTTGATGTCCATCGTAATCCGCGCTTGTCATCGCCGAATATTCATAGGGGTTAAAATAGGGCATGCGTCCTGCCCACCACTTGTAGTTCTCATTGCCGTTCTCGTAATAAGTCAGCAGATTGAGTCCCGTGCTGCGCGGCTGACCGGAAGCCAGCTTCAGCTTGCTGTCCGCAACCGCCGTACCGCCGTATCTGGCCGCATATTGGAACAGATGATCGGCATGCTCCGAATAGGAGGCGGGAGCAAGTGAATCCTCCCCTGCAGAGATTGGCTTGTCGTCTGACTGGGCCGTCAGCCAGCCGACGCTTCCTTGAATGGCGGGGCTTACGGTGATGCCGGCATTCTTCAGTCCCGTGTAATAGGAATCGAAGTTCCAGCCGCCTCCGGCGTAGCTCGGGTTGAATTTGTTCGTGCCGGGCGTGTATCCCGTCTGAATCGAGCCCCAATTCCACAGATCGCCTTCATCCCAGTTCCAGTTATGATATTCACGGACAAATCCCGCCACCTGCATTTTGTCAAGCGGATCGTCGATAAAAGCATTGATCCCGATCAGCTTATCCATCGTTGGCAGCGTTGGCGCAACTGGTGTCGGCGGAGCCGCCGGCGTGTCCTGCGGCGTGCCGTAGAGCACGATTTCACTGGCGTTCAGGCAGCAGCCGTCTATTTTGAACTGCAGATAACGCGTTGTGAAATTCACCGCATGCCCCACCCAGTTATCCGGCGAATTGGACAAATTATCGGTAAAACGGGAGGTCCAGCTGAATGGCGTTCCGCTGGAGACCGTCACGCCCGAGCCGCCCCAATCGTTGTCATACAAATAAAGAAAGACAACAAGGTAAAGATATCAATATATAATAGCGCTTTCAAGGCGTGTTAGAATGAACTTATCTTCAACAAACCCAAGCGAGGGGAGGGACGGCTGAGCTGCTGGCAGGCTTATACCAGAAGGCAGGCAGATGCCAGAATGACCTCTGAACGTAAGGCAGATGTCTTTTACACCCCGCGAAAGTTCTTGCTTAACGCGCATGCCATATGTCCAATTTGACCGGCAATAAAGGAATCGAAAAACCCGGAGTCGAATCTAACCTAGGCTGCCGCTGAAGACATGACGGGATTGGCATTATCCCTTCTGTCTCTTGCGAGGCGTGAAAGTTTAGTCCCACCCTGATAGTAGGAGCGTATACGTGAAATGTAACCTTTCTGAACGTTCAAAACAGGGGGTGCCTCGTGTATCGGTTGTTGATTGTGGATGACGAGCAGATTATTGTCGATGGGCTTCATCTGCTGTTTCAGGAGCTGAATACGATTGATTTGGATATCAACTGCGCTTACGACGCTCACGATGCCCTGAAAGTCGCTTCGGAGATGCGCATTGATATTGTCCTCTCCGACATTGCGATGCCGGGCATGGACGGCTTTGAGCTGCAGCAGGAAATAACCCGCCAATGGCCCAGATGCCGGTTAATTTTCTTATCGGGCTTTAATGATTTTCAATTCATCCAGTCCTCGCTCCGCGGCGGAGCTGTCGATTACGTGCTGAAGACAGAAGGGGATAACGCGATTATCCGGGCTGTCGAGAAGACGGTCCGCCAAATTGAAGCGGAACTGCAGCAGGAGCAGCTGATCAGCAGAGCCCGGCAGCAGCTGCAGCAGACTCTCCCTGTGCTGCGCAGAGAGTATCTGCTGGAGCTTATGGAGGGTGCGGAGTCCACACCTGAATCCCGCTCCCGCCGGTTCAGGGAGCTTGCGGTACCGCTTCAGCCCGCTGACCCGGTTATCCTTACGGTGGGCCGCGTCGATGCATGGCCGGAGAACCTGCATTCAGGCGACAAGGAGCTTTTTCTATTCTCCATCAACAATATATTTGAGGACTATTTTGCCGGGGCGTTCCACTACGTCTACGTCCTGTATGCACATCACCGTTTTGCGTGGATCATGCAGCCGGCTCCCAGCGCCAAGGATCAGCCCGGCGAGCTGATCCGGTTCGTACAGGGGACAATCGAATCGATTCAGGCGGCCATCAAAACGTATTTGAAGCTTCCCTGTTCCTTTATCGCGGCCAGCCAGCCCTGCTCCTGGGAGGAGCTTCCCGAGACGCTTGACCGGTTCTCGGTCCTGTTCGCAAGCGGTCTTGGTACAGGCAGCGAAATGCTGCTGACGGACCGGCCTGCTCTTGGAGCCTCCGGCCGCCAGCAACGGGTGAAGATCAACCGGATTCATCTGCTTGGCTCCTACCTGGACCGCAAGGAGCAGGAACGTTTTTATGCCTTGTTCGATGACATTATGGAATCGGTTCCGGCGCATTTTGGCGTACAGACCGGGATTGCGCTGGAGGTATTCTACTCGCTTACAGCTATTTTCTCCGGGTATTTGAACCGCCGGAATCTCTTCGACGAAATATCGCCGCACATCAATATGAAGCAGCTCTATGCCATTCAGGAGCATGCTTCATGGCCCAAGGCGACAGCCTTCTTCCGCCAGCTGGCGGCGCTTATCTTCGCTTACGGCGATAATGCCAATGAGCGGGAGACGAACGAGGTGATCCGCAAGCTTCACGATTATATGGACAGCCATCTGGATGAGCCGCTATCGCTTAATCAGCTGTCGGAGGTCGTCTATCTGACCAGCTCCTATCTGTCCCGCCTTTACAAGCAGAAGACCGGTCACAGTATTACGGATTCCATCACCACCCGCAAAATAACCGAGGCCAAGCGGCTGCTCACCGAAACCAACCGGAAAATCCAGGAGATTGGCGAGCAAATCGGGTACGGCTCTCCCTCCTACTTCTCACGCTTTTTCAAGAGAGAGACGGAAATGACCCCGCAGGAGTACCGCGACGCTGTCGACGTGATAGAGCGATCGCCCATGGGGCTGCATCTTCATGCAACCGCTTCATCATATGGAGGGGCCAGGAGCCGTGTTGTCTAATTTCAATGAAAAGAGAGGCTGATCTGCGATGAAAATAAGTCTGAACCGCTTTCCCGGCGGCCTGCAAAAAGCGTTCACCATGAGTTATGACGACGGTGTCGACCATGACCGCCGTTTGGTAGCCCTGTTTAACCGGTATGGCATCCGGGGCACCTTTCATTTGGTATCCGGCTCGCTGGACAGCCCCGGATATTTAACCTCAGGCGAGATCGCCGCCCTCTTCGCTGGCCATGAAGTGTCGGGCCACTCTATTCATCACCCCCATCTGACGCTCGTTCCTCCGGAAATCCGGGTAGCCGAGCTGTATAACAGCCGTCAGATGCTGGAGGAGCTTGTCGGCTATCCCGTCAAGGGTATTTCCTATCCCTATGGCACCTACAATGAGGAGCTTGCCGCCGGACTGCCCTACCTCGGCCTCCACTATGCCCGGACTGTTACTTCCCATGGCCAGTTCAGGATGCCGGATGATTTTCTGCGCTGGTCCCCAACCTGCCACCATGATGATAAAGTGATGGAGCATGCGGAGCGGTTTCTGAAGGAAACACCGATGGAACGGATGAGTCTCTTTTACGTTTGGGGACACAGCCATGACCTTGAGCGAAATGGAAACTGGGCGTTGATGGAGGAATTCTGTGCTTTTATGAGCGGACATGCGTCCGTCTGGTATGCTACGAATGCGGAGATTGCAGCGTATATGCGCGTCCTGCGTAATCTGGAATTTTCGGCAAACGGACACATTGTTTATAATCCCTCTGCCGCCTCTGCCTGGATCACGGTGGACGGGAAGAGCGTGGAGCTTCCTGGCGGGTCTACTACACTTGTTTGATCCCTCTGATTCCCCCTAAATCCCCCAGAGGGGGACCCCAAAGGGTCTCCGACCCTCTGGACACCCGGGGTGGAATAACGTTGGAGCCGCAGAGAAGCGCGCTTTAGTTACTTCGTGCCAGGAGCGTTTTCGTCCCTCTCGGGACACACTTTCATTTTGCACTCCCGTGGCGCCCGGTGGACTCCGTCTTTGGGGTAGTCAGAGGATCAGATTTCATAGATTTTCGCTCCTTTTTCGATGCGATTCAGAAACCTTCTTTTGTTCAAGTTACCACGATGTGCCGGACCTAAATCACATTCAGATGAAATCTCTATTAATTCCAGTCCCTGACCGGGAGGATTGAAAAAAGGATATCGATCGGCTCACGCCTTCTTCTAACGGCGGAGCAAGAATCCCTGAAGACTTGGCAGGAATGAGAATTTTGTATACTAAATAGAATACAAAAAGGACAGCGCTCCTGGCGCTGTCCTTGGAATATATGGATCAAGTGCTGCGGCCATAGGGTCAATGCCCCTAATGACAGCAGGTTTTGCTGGTTGCGGCTCACGGCTTTAGGGTCAGATCAACGTACCGCCCAGAGTGTTATCGCCGCTGCAGCAATATGTTATTTAAATGTAGATCGGCTGTACCTGGTTGGTTTGCTCACGATTGCGGCCAACGGAGAAGATCGAGATCGGGATGCCTGTCAGCTCCGAGACGCGCTCCACATAACGGCGCGTATTCTCCGGCAGATCGGCAAGTGTTTTCACGTCGGAAATATCCTCGCTCCAGCCCGGCATTTCCTCATAGACCGCTTCGCATTCGGAAATCAGCTTCAGGCTTGCCGGGTAAGTCTCGATGATTTGGCCGCGCAGCTTGTAGCCGGTACAGATTTTGACCGTTTCCAGGCCGGACAACACGTCCAGCGAGTTAAGCGAGAGTCCTGTGATGCCGCTGACACGGCGCGCATGGCGGACAACTACGCTGTCGAACCAGCCTACACGGCGAGGACGGCCCGTAACGGTACCGTATTCATGGCCGCGTTCACGGATCCAGTCTCCTGTTTCATTGTTCAGCTCAGTCGGGAAAGGACCGTCGCCCACACGTGTTGTATAAGCTTTGGCTACGCCGATAACCTGTTGAATCTTCGACGGGCCAACGCCAGAACCAATGCAGACGCCGCCTGCCGTCGGATTGGATGAAGTAACGAACGGATAAGTGCCTTGGTCAATGTCGAGCATAACGCCCTGCGCGCCTTCGAATAGAATGCGTTTTCCGGCATCAATGGCATCATTCAGTACAACAGACGTATCCGTCACATAATGGCGAAGAATCTCCGCGTATCCCAGATATTCTTGAAGGATAGCCTCGCAATCCAGCGGCTCGCCGCCGTAAACCTGCTCAATCATCTGATTCTTCTCTTTCATAATCACGCGGAGTCTGCTCTCGAACTCCTCAGGGTCCATCAGATCGGCGATCCGAATGCCTGCACGGGCGGCTTTGTCCATGTAGCACGGGCCAATTCCCTTGCGCGTGGTCCCGATCTTGTTGTCGCCCTTGCGCTCTTCTTCCAGACCGTCCAGCACCAGATGATAGGGCATGATGACATGCGCGCGGTCGCTGATTTTCAGGTTCTCTGTACTGAAGCCGTTATCTTGAATATATTTAATTTCGTCGATGAGTGCGGATGGATTGATGACCATGCCGTTACCGATGACGCTCACTTTATTCTCGTTAAAAATACCCGATGGAATCATCGTCAGTTTATATTTTTTATTACCGATAAGAATCGTATGTCCGGCGTTGTTTCCCCCTTGGTAGCGGGCTACGACGTCCGCGCCTTCTGCCAGAAAGTCAGTGATTTTCCCCTTGCCTTCGTCTCCCCACTGCGTTCCGACCACAACTACTGTTGACATAGTTATACCCCCATTCGACGTTAAGCGCACATCGAAAATTACCGCCATTCGCAGGCAGCATGTTCAGTTTAGCAGGCACTCCCAGCAAAGTCAATAAAAAACGAACAATTGTATGGCTGCCCATATAATTGTTCGGAATTGTCTTGTCTTATTTCCACAAGCCTCCTATTACGATGCTTGTCCAGGTTCCTGATGCGAACGGTCCAGCCCCACAAACTTATTATAATTTTTTAGAAAAGCCAGCTCGACCGTGCCGACAGGCCCGTTCCGCTGCTTGGCGATAATAATTTCAATGATATTCTTCTTCTCCGATTCCTTATCGTAATAATCATCCCGATAGAGGAAAGCCACAATATCCGCATCCTGCTCAATAGAGCCGGATTCCCGCAGGTCAGACATCATCGGCCGCTTGTCCTGCCGTTGTTCAACACCCCGGCTTAGTTGAGAGAGCGCAATAACCGGCACTTCCAATTCACGGGCAATCTGCTTCAGTGTCCGTGAGATTTCAGAGACTTCCTGCTGGCGGTTCTCTCCGGCCTTGCCCCGGCCTTGAATCAGCTGCAAATAGTCAATCAGAATCATGCCGAGGCCCCGCTCCTTCTTCAGACGGCGGCACTTGGCGCGGATATCGGCTACGGTAATCCCGGGTGTATCATCGATATAAATTTGAGCCTCGGAGAGCGAGCCGATCGCCATGGTCAGCTTCTCCCAGTCATCGCCCTCCAGATATCCGGTACGCATTCTTCCGGCATCGACGTTGGCTTCCGCGCAGATCATCCGCTGTACCAGCTGCGCCGCCGACATCTCCAGACTGAAGATCGCAACGGTCTCACGCGCCCGCACGCCCACATTCTGAGCGATGTTAAGCGCAAAAGCCGTCTTCCCGACGGAAGGCCGGGCAGCCACGATGATCAGATCATTCCGCTGAAAGCCTGACGTCATCTTGTCCAGATCGCTGAAGCCCGAGGGTATCCCGCTCGGTCCGCCTTTGTTGGTATAGAGATGCTCGACACGCTCGAATACTTCCATCAGCACATCGCGAATGGAGATAAACCCCGTGCTGGACCGGCGGTTGGACAGCTCCATAATCCGCTGCTCCGCTTCATTGAGCAGCATACCAACATCGTCCGCGGCCGCATATCCGTTGGAAACAATCTGCGTTGCCGTCCGGATCAGGCGGCGCAGCATGGATTTCTCCTCCACAATCTGCGCGTAATAATCGACGTTCGCCGCCGTTGGAACCGAATTGGCTACTTTAGACAAGTAACTGACTCCGCCCATTTCCTCCAGCTGCTGCCGATCCTGCAAATATGCCGTCAGCGTCACCAGATCAATCGGCTGGTTGGCCTCGCCGATTTCAACCATCGCCTCATAAATCAGCTGATGAGCCGGGGAGTAGAAGTCTTCGCTGCGCAGCCGTTCCATGGACGTGATCAGCGCTTCCGCATTTAGCAGAATAGCGCCGATTACGGCCTGCTCCGCTTCGATATTTTGCGGCGGAACACGGTCAAACATCAGCTCATTGCTCATCTGCTTGTTGAACCCCTTTACCCGTTATTATTCCTCTGCCGCCTGAACCTTCAGCTTCGCCTTCACTTCCGGATGCAGCTTGATCAGCACCTGGGTAACGCCAAGCGTCCGAATCGGCTCATCCAGCTCAATTTTCCGCTTATCGACCTTAACCGCATGTCCCGCTTCCAGCGCTTCAGCGATTTGCTTGCTTGTAATGGCACCGAATAACCGGCCGCCCTCACCCGCTTTTGTCTTGACGACGACAGTCAGCGCTTCCAGCTTCGCCGAAAGCGTCTTGGCGTCTTCCTTTTCCTTGTCCTTGCGTTTTTGTTCCGATGCGGTCTGCAGTTCAAGCGTCTTCAAATTGCCGTCCGAAGCCAGTTTGGCCAGCCCTTGCGGAAGCAGAAAATTGCGCACATACCCTTCAGATAAATCCTTGACATCGCCCTTCTTGCCCTGCCCCTTAACGTCCTTCAATAAAATAATTTTCATTCGAATAACCCCTCTTCCTTCTCGATTTCTTGCAGAACCTGTTTAAGCCGCGCTGCCACTTCCGCAACGGTGCCTTCCTGCTGCACCGCGGCATTGGTGAGATGTCCGCCGCCGCCCATCCGCTCCATGACGAGCTGAACATTCATACTGCCAAGCGATCTCGCGCTTACTGCGATCAAGCCGTCCTGCCGCTGGCCGATCACGAACGAAGCCAATATGTCTGTCATGTTCAGCAACGTGTCTGCCGCCTGGGCAATAAGCAGCTGTGAATACTGCCGGTCCTGCTCGGTTATCGCAATTGCAATATGCTCATAGACGATCTCCGCATGCTTGATAATCTCCGCTTTCTTGATGTACTCGGTCAAATCCTCCTTCAGCATCCGCTGAATGAGCATCGAATCGGCTCCGTTGCGGCGCAGAAATGACGCAGCCTCGAACGTCCGGGATCCGGTGCGCATGGAGAAGCCTTTGGTATCAACTGTAATGCCTGCCAGCAGTGCGGTTGATTCGCGGACATCCAGCATGACCCGGTCATGAATGTACTGCAGCAGCTCCGTTACCAGCTCGCAGGTGGAAGACGCATAAGGCTCCATATAGACCAGAATAGCGTTATTAATAAACTCTTCGCCTCTGCGGTGATGGTCGACGACAACGATCTTGCTTGTCAGCGTCAGCAGCTTGGGCTCCTTGACCATGGAGGATTTATGCGTATCGACCACAACGGCCAGCGTTCCGGAATCAATTAGTCCCATTGCCTGCTCGGGGGATATGAACCGTTTATAGATCCGCTCTTCTTCCCTCAGCATTTCCATCATTTTCTGAACCGCGGGATTGAAGCCCTCAATGACAATAAAAGCTTCCTTGTTGAACATTTGAGCCGCTTTCAGAACACCGACAGCCGCACCGACGGAATCCATATCCGGCATCTTGTGGCCCATAATCACCACATTCTCGCTCTCCTTGATCAAGTCCCGAAGCGCATGGGCGACTACCCTTGCGCGGACCCGCGTCCGCTTCTCCACCGCGTTGGACTTGCCGCCGTAGAAGGATTGGCGCTGCCCGACCTTAACCGCCGCCTGATCGCCGCCGCGTCCAAGCGCAAAATCCAGACTCGTCTGGGCCCACTGCCCAAGCTCGACAATACTTTCCGCACCTGCGGCGAACCCGATGCTGAGCGTCATGGGAATCTTGATCTCGGCAGACATCTCCCGTACTTCGTCAAGCAGGACAAAACGCGATAGCTCGAGCTGCTTCAGGGTCTTCTGATTGGTTATAATCAGAAAACGGTCGGAGGTGAGGCGCTTCAAATACAGATGGAACTTGCTCGCCCAATCTGTAATTTCCGCGGTTGCCCTGGAGAGAAGCGCGCTGCGCTGCTGGTCATCCATGCCCTGGGTCACCTCTTCAAGGTTATCCATCATGACAATACCGAGCGCAATTTTCTCTTCCTCATAACGCTTTGCCAGCTGCCAGCGCTGGGTGATATCGCGAATATAGAGCAAACGCTCATCGAAGCGGAACATCAGCTCATAGACCGAGCCGCCAATTGCCGTCTCCAGCGTGCCCTCCCGCTCCTTCGCCTGCGACAACGTAGGAAAAAGTTCATCCATCGACTCTCCGATGACCGATTCCTTCTCCAGCATCCGGCTGACAAAGCTGTTATGCCACTCCACCTTGTTGTCCTCGTTGTATAGGATGATGCCAAACGGCAGTTCGCTTGTCACCTCGCTCCCGGCTTTTTTGACCCGGTACGACAATGTTCCCAGATAGGTCTTCAAGTCGCGGCGAAAAGCGCGCTCGGCCAGAACCGAATAGACGCCAACCGCAGCCGCAAGTACAAGGCTGATCAAACCATACAACCAATCATACCAAGCCAGCGCTATTGTAAGCACAATAATCAGCACGAATGCCCATAGCTGGTGCATTCCATGCCATCGTTTAATTAGAAACTTCGGCATTCATCATTCGCCCCTGTTGTCAAGGTTTCTTAAACGCTTTGCGGATCGGAAAACCGGCATCAATTACACCGATCAAGCTAAGCGGCGGGAAAAAAGCAACAAGCGCCGACAGCAGCAGCGGCACCGCCTTGTTCCATTTGCGTTCATGGGCGATAAAGAAGAAGAAGCCCATCGCCTGAATGGAAAAGGCGAGACGCATAAGCGGAACCAGATTAAGCAGTGTAACCGTCAGAAAAGAATCTCCTCTGTCCGGTGTCGCCATATCGACCAGGAGTACGATGAGATAATAAAAAACAAAAATTCGTGGAAGCATCCAGTCTTTGGCGGGCTGCAGCTTAGGTACCGATACGCCCATGGACCGCAGCACAGGCCTTGCAATGGCATGCGCAATGACCGCCAGCACGAACGAAACGGTAATAAACGCCATAGGAATGGAGTGGATCAGCATTTGAATGTACGACTCCGTCAGTTCCGCATTCCATCCCGCCGGAAGCAGACCATTCGCACTAAGCTCGTTTACCGTATCCATAATTAATTGACGGATTTCACGAAGCAGCGAGAAGTCAAGCAGCACATCAAACAGAATTAGCTCCAAGAGGAATAACCCCAGCAGGGTTAACAAGGTCGATGTCAGCACCTTGCGGGCCGAGGCCCTTTTGAGATACATATGTCCCATCATGATTGCCGGTACAAGGAAGAAGAGACCTACGATTAGTGCCGCATAACCGATTACCGCGACTGCGACAGCATATACAACCAGCATATGCAGCGCGAACGCCCGCCTGGACAATGTGGTGTACAAAATAACGGTCGGCACCATCATCACGGCAACAATTAAAGCATTGAACAGCGGAACTGCGATCGCTAGTAATAAGAGAAGCGCCGCTGCGCTCCATAAAATAGATTTTATGCCGGTTTTCAAACCGTTCACCTCTTGCTTGGTTACTTGTACACAGCTTTAGCTTTACTCCACATTATAACATAAAACCCCAGACAACACAGAGTGCGTTGTCTGGGCGTTCTCATTTCCTCGCGCGCGAATGGTCCAAACTCGCTCAGGAGCTGATCCTTACGCTTCAATAGACCAGGTATCACCGTCGTTTTCAGGCTTCAAGCCTATGGACTCAAGGAATGATAAGGGTACGAACGCACGTGCTCCGATGGACAAGAGCTTAAACGTGGCCGCTTCTGATTTCGCCAGATGGCCGCGATCCAGCATAAGCTCGCCCTTGGCGGGCGGCTTTGTCGGATCGGCTGAAGTGTCCCCGCCTGCGCCTTTGGCGATGGTGAAGGTGTGAGCCAGCTCGTCCCATGTGATGCTGTATTGGTGTTCGCCGAGTGCGGCCAAATCCACATAGGTCGCATCATTATAGCGGATAAGCGGGTAGCTGCGCTCTTCCCATTGCAGCGCGCCTGCCGTTTCCCCAACACGGTCAAAATGGCTGCGTATCGGCTCGCCGACGCGGATTTTTTTGTTCAGCTTCCCATTCTCGAGGGCAATCTGCCCACCAACCAGCACATAGTTGATGCCGGCGGACATGATATCGGGATGCTCCACCGTGGATTTGTCATTAATCGTGTTGTAATCGAAAATGACCAGATCCGCATCCATGCCTTTGGCGATCCGGCCTTTCTTGCGCAGTGCCGGAGCCTGTTTCTCCAGCCGCTGCGCAGGCAGAAGGCTCAGCTTGGCAATGCCGTCCTTCAAGGACATCACATTCTGATCGCGCACATACATGCCGATGGTCCGGGCGAAGGCGCCCGATGCCCGCGGATGATTATTGAAGCCCGGCTCCAGAATCGCGTCGCTGCCAATCATCACATAGGGCGACTGGAAGGCATCGACAATGGCTTCAGGCGGAATCGCATACGCGACCGCGAGCTTGCCCTGTTTTTGATACATGCTGAAGGTTTTATCCGTCAGTCGCTCCGTCGTGCCGGCAATTTGCAAATCTTTGTACGTGATGCGAAAGCGCTCCTGCCAGCCTTTGTCAAAACGGGCCGAGTTCAGATAAGTGCCCCAGTAATTATAGGGATAGGTACAGGCCGTTATATCGAAGCCCTGCTCCCTTGCCTTGTCGATAATAGCCAGTGCCTGAGGCATCGTAAAAGTGCCGCCGGTGCTGTTGATATGATCAATATGTACGGCAGCTCCCGTTTTCATGGCATAATCCACAAGCTCCTGCGTGCCTTCCAGCTCCGTTCCCGGCTGCTCCATGTCGGAATAACGGCCATGAAAATAGACGGGAACGTTATATTCACGGGCAAGCTCCATCAGCGGAACCACTTCCTCCGCAGAGATCCCCGGCACATATTCGAGACTGAAGGAGATGCCCAGCGCCCCTTCGTTAAGTGCCTGCTCCGCCTGCTTGCGGATTTCCTGCACCTGTTCGGGCTTCGCCGCGTCATAGCGGCCCAGCTTGAACTGATTGCGCGCCTGCGTATAGAAGAAGGAGGCTCCAAAATGGACCGGTGTCTCATTGCGTTCGTAGTAGCTGTACCACTGCTTGGGCGTCAGCGTTCCCCCATGCATCGCGATATTCGCCGTCACGCCGTCTCCGATCTTCTGCCATACCCCAAGCGGATTCGGGTCATACGAGAGATTGTCAATGAAGCCGGGAGAGACCACAAGACCCTTGGCATCAATCTCACGCGTCCCCTGCAGCGGCCTGGATGTGACAATACCGATCTTCCCATCCTTGATTCCCACGTTCAGCCCTTCCTGATCCAGCTTCGTCTCCGGATTGATGACTCTGCCTCCTGCAATGACCGTGTCGTACAGGAGACCGGTCTCCGCATCGGTTACTTCCCGTTCAAGGGCTTCGGCCGGACTTGGCGGTTCAGCAGCCGCATTTTCTTTCACGCTTCCCGTGCCGCCGGTATTGGGAGATGAGTTGTCCTCTCCTGCCTGACCGCCCCCTTGGCTTGTCCCGTCTGCGACATTCCCTGGTGACCTTTCATCAGGTTGTGTATTGGAGTAGACGAGATAGCCGGCCACTCCTATAATCAAAATGGCCGCAATGACCATGGATGCGCGGAACGGCCCCCTGCCGCCCCGCCTATGTTGGTCGTTTCTGTTCATTTTACGCGTGCCCCCGCTCTATCTATATAATAAAAAACACCGTCCCCCACAGGAGGACGGTGCCCGTTTACCAACTGTTTCCTATATGGTACTATGCTTCAGGTTCGAACGCAATTCGCTCTACGCTCACCCTGCAGCCATTTCCTCTTCATTCACCGATTTGCCGCTTACGATTATTTTCTCGCAATAGTCAATAATGTCGCTGCGTCTGACGATTCCGATAAACCGGTTCATATCGTCAATAACGGGCACGAAATTCTGTACTTTTGCCAGGGAAACCAGGTCTTCCATATTGGCATCGATGCTGACTGCCTTATTGGCGAGGCGCATATCGATATCCGCAAGCTTCACTTTATGGGTCTGATCAAACGATACATTCGGATTATTTTTCATAAACCATAACAGATCACCCTCGGTCAATGTACCAGCGTATCCGCCGTGATCATCAAGGATTGGAACTGCCGTGTACCGGTGATGCTCCATTCTCTCCAGCGTTTGGCGCAGCGTTGCGTCTAATGTCATACAGACAACTTCTTGTTTTGGAAGTAAGAAAAATGCAATATTCATTCCATCATTCGCCCACTTTCGTACTAGTCGGTCTAAACTGCGGATCGATCGCTCTTGGGCACTAAACTTACTGTTCTCCAGCCGCGGGGGAAGCATCAGTGGACGCCGAGGAAGTCGATGCGGACAATGATTTCACCGGCTTCTCCGTCTTGTTCTGATATTCTTCAGGAAGCGGCAGCTGGTCCTTCTGCGTTGCAGGGTTCAGCCAAGCCTCGATCAATCCTTTACTGCTTGCAAGATCATCTTCATCGGCAAAAAAGTACCAGATTCCATGGTCGGTCAGCCGGCGCCCTTCCCCTTTGAGTGTATGGCTGTAAATCGTACGGTTATCCGATTGAAGCATATTTTTGGCCAAATCAATCATATGCTCCGGCGTCAGGTCTGTGCTGAAATTCTTGCCCATAATATCAATAAGTTCAGGTATCTGGCTCCACTGCCCCACTTGAGCCGCTTTGTCCATAATAGCATTCAGGAACACCTGATGCCGTCCGGAACGGCTTGTATCACCACCGGCGTCTTCCCGGTAGCGCACATAATTAAGCGCGTCCTTGCCGTTGTACAAATCCTGCCCGGCTTTAACCACAAACTTCTCGTGATCAGCTTCCTTATTGATCAGATCCTCCGTAATAGGCAGGGCAATACCGCCCATCGCATCAATGACATCACGGAAGCCTGTGAAGTTAATTGTAGCATAATGGTCCACCTTGGCGCCAAACAACTTCTCAACCGTTTCCACTGACATTTTGGCTCCGCCAAATGCGTAAGCGTGCGTTATTTTATCTTCATAGATATCGCCCGACTTTGTTTCCTTACCCACAATTTCCGTATACGTATCACGGGGAATCGATATCATCAGAATGGCTCCGTCCGCCGGCCTGATCACGGTGTAGATCATGGTATCGGAGCGGCCGATTTCCTTATCCCGCTGATCCACCCCCAGCAAAAGCAGGGAAAATGGATCCTCTTTCTTATACACGACAGGCTGCGGTACCGGCCGGCCTTCGAGCGGCTTATAGGAATTCTCCAGCTTCTTTTCCACCTTCTTGGAAAGAAAGGCATCAAATCCCCACAGAGCCAGAGCGGTCCGGTTATAGTACCCGGCAATCCCGGCAACTATTACAAAAGTAAGGATGGCGATCAACCATTTTCCTTTTCGAGATAATCGACCTGTTGGTTGTGTCATGTGCTTCAAGCACTCCTATTCATTAAACTTGATCGTCAATTCCTGAATGAGACGCATAATACGCCCTTATCCTTAAAGATAAACTGTTTCTTCACTAGTTTAAACGATTATTTTCGACCGAAAGTTACAATTCATTAACGATTTGTGAATGCTGCCGGATAACCATTCTCCAATGCCTGTTTCTGCCGCTGAATAGCATAGATTTGGTAGTAGTAGAATACATTACATAGAGACTTTTAGTTGGGAAGGGTGATTATTCATGGCGCCGGATCCATCTTCAACCGGACTTGACCCCAAAGTAGCCGGACTGCTTTGTTACCTTGGCTGCTTCGTTACCGGGATATTATTTCTCATTCTCGAGAAAAAAAGCCGCTTCGTTAAATTTCATGCCCTGCAGTCCATCTTTGCCACTGTTGCTCTTATTGTTATTAATATTGTACTTGGTTTTATTCCCGTACTTGGCTGGCTTATCGGACTTCTTCTTACACCAGCCACCTTCGTGCTATGGATCGCGCTCATGCTGTTTGCTTTGCAGGGCCGTTGGTTTAAGTTACCCCTAATTGGCGACTATGCACAGGATCAAGCCGGAAAATTTTAAAGATGCACGAAGTTCCTTCAGCGATGCCATGGGCAGTGAGCCTATGTGTCAAATGTTCATTTACTCCGGGAGCTTGTCAGGCAAATTCAGCAGCTCGGGAACAGTAACGAACGTGTAACCCTGATTGGTCAGGTCGGGTATTAATTGTTTGAGTGCTGCGATCGTGTTGGATAAATGGTCCTTGCCGCCCGAACAGTGCTGCAAAATAATACCGCCGGGATACAGCTCTTTATGAATTAATGTCATGATTTCATCTGTCGGAGCGCCCGACCAATCCGTAGTATCAACGGACCAATCAATGATATCCATCCCCTTCCCGTGAATAGCTTTTTCCTCTTCCTTGGAAAGCGCCCCATAGGGAGGGCGGACTATGCCGGGATAGTAACCTACGATGGATTTCAATTCCTCCTGCGCATCGTCTATCTGCTTCAGCGCTTCCTCTGTTGGAATCTTGTCAAAATGCGGATGTGACCATGAATGATTGCCGATCACATGACCTTCCTTCTCAATACGGCGCACCATATCCGGATGTGCCTTCGCCTGGGTTCCAATAATAAAGAAAGTAGCCTTGATGTTGTTTTTCTTCAGGATGTCCAGAATTTTCGGAGTGGCTATCGAATCGGGGCCGTCGTCGAAGGTCAACGCCACTTTCTTTCCTTCAGATGGCCCGTCATAAAATATTTTATTGGGGCTTGGTTGAATGATAACCGGTTTATTGACGATAGGCTCCTCCTGTCGGGGCTTCTCCGGCTGAGCTGCGGCAATTGGGGTCATCTTTTCCTCCTTACCGGAAAAGTTATCACCAAACGCGACTATAGTTCCACTGATAACAAAAATGAGGAATAAAAAGGGGACGATTCTGACCATTCTGAGCTGCCTTCTGTTCATTCGATTCATTCGGTTCATTCTCATTCGAGTGACTCCTTTTAAGCTAACGCCAGTTGGAATAGAAGCTACTCTTAAGTTATAAACCTCAGATATCTCCGCAACGTCTATAATTTGCAACTAATTTGTATCTATTTAATGATCGGAATTATATTGAACCGTATTGTACTATCTATGATTGATGTGAAGAGTAATCCTCTTCGCATGAATAAGAAAGACAAACAAAAAAGACAGCCGCCATAAGCGACTGTCTTCATTGTTTTGAAAATGCTGTTTCCAATCTATTCCGTTGTGTATGGCAGCAAAGCTACTTGACGCGAACGTTTGATGGAAATGGTCAGCAGACGTTGGTACTTCGCACTTGTTCCGGTTACACGACGCGGAAGGATCTTCCCGCGTTCGCTGATAAATTTACGAAGCAAGTCCGTATCTTTATAGTCAATGTGTGTAATTTTGTTAGCAGTGAAGTAACATACTTTACGGCGCTTGTTACGGCCTTTACGGCCGCCGAATTTGCGTTCTGGACGCTCATCGCCACCACTATCTCTTTGTTTGAAACTCATTGTTCATCCGTCCTTTCATTTAGAATGGCAAATCATCTTCCGATATATCGATCGGGCGTCCGTCATCTGAGAACGGATCGCGATTGTCGTTCCTCGGTGATCCTCCGGAACGGCCTCCACCGCCTTGCGAACCTCCGCCGCCGTAGCCGCCGCCTTGATTGCCGCCACCTTGCGAGCTTCCTCCGCCTTGGCCGCCATAGCCGCCGCCTCCTCCACTGCTGCCTTCCTCACGCGAATTTCCGCCATCGCGGTTAGGAGACTCCAGAAAACGCACGTTATCAGCAATAACTTCCGTCACATAGACGCGCTTGCCTTCGTTGTTCTCATAGTTCCTGACCTGGATACGGCCCTCGACCGCGGTTAAACGGCCTTTGCGCAAGTAATTGGCGCATGTTTCAGCCAGCTGACGCCATGTGACAATCGGGATAAAATCCGCTTCCCTCTCGCCTTGACCACCACTGGTAAAAGGACGATCCACAGCAAGCGTAAATTGCGTTACCGCAACGCCCGCGGGTGTATAGCGCATTTCGGGGTCCTTTGTTAATCTGCCAATGAGAATAACCCGGTTCAACATCGTTTATCGCCTCCAATCGAACAATCCTTGCGTTAACGTATCGCTTGATTAAGCAACGTCTTTGACGATCAAATAACGGATAACTTCATCCGTAATTTTCATGACGCGGTCAATTTCAGCAATAACTTCAGAAGTTGCGTTGAAATGGACCAGTACATAAATACCGTCACGAATCTTATTGATCTCATACGCAAGTCGGCGTTTGCCCATCACGTCATGCTTTGTGACTTCTCCGCCGTTTCCGATGATGCCTTGGAACCTGTCGGTGATTGCTTGAACCGCCTCTTGTTCCGCATCTGGACGAATGATATACATCACTTCATATTTGCGCATTTGTTTCACCTCCTCTTGGACTAGCGGCCCCCGAAATGGGAGCAAGGAGCGAGTTTTAACTCGCATACCTAACTACTATATCAATTTACAGGGCTCCTGGCAAGCAAGCATTTGGGCTGCATCCTCTTCCGTATTCTTCCGTTCATGTTCTGCTGGCCGCATTCACACACTAATGTGCCGGGCTTATACAGCCTGCCAAATCTTATGTAGGTGGTGCCAAAGACAATGGGTGAATGGACCGAGTTCAGACCGGGTGACCGCGCTCCTAATGAAGGAACTTATATTGAGGTAGGAGAAGCTTCCTTCCATATGGGAATCAACAACCCCAAGAAGGTACATCTGGACAAAGGCGAGAAATTTCCAAGCACGTCCAACAGCGACCGCAAGTGGAAAAAGATGACTCATTAATCGAAGCTGGAAGAACCGGCTAATGCCGTCCTTAGGCGAGAGAGGCAGGCTTTTACCCTTAGAAATATAAGCAAAGTATAGATCGAAATTGTACTTTCTTATATTTTTAAAAAATTTCTTGCATAAGAAATCGTCCGGTGGAGCATCATAGGTTTGACGGTGTAAAGAGAGGTGTGGTTCCGTTGGACCTTATGGAGCAAGGACCGCAAGGTAATGTTGTTCACTCAGCTTAGAAGCAAAGGGTTGTGCCAAAGACATTGTCTGCAACACACATGCGCCGGATAAAAACGGCGTACCGAAGTTTCTAACCAAAAGCATGAAGTGTAATACGTGTGCCTATTCAATGAACCACCGTCAGGAAGAGCTCGCAAGAGCTCTTCTTTTATATTTATGCTGCAGGATGAAAATAAAAAAGACGATTCATGGATGAACCGTCATCTTAGGTAAGTTATGGCGGAGAGGGTGGGATTCGAACCCACGCACGCTGTGACACGCCTAACTGATTTCGAGTCAGCCCCCTTGGGCCTCTTGGGTACCTCTCCATTTGCGTCAGCGAGAATTATCATATCATGATGCCCGTCCGATTGCAAGCCAAATATTAGTGACTTTGCTCCCCGACCGGCCCATCCGGAGCTGCGGCTGATCGCAGCACTTTTTTCATGTTTTTCTCGAATTTTGCCCGGGGGATCAGTACACTGTGCTTGCAGCCCACGCACTTGATTCGAATGTCCATTCCCATCCGGATGATCTCCATCTCGTTGGTTCCACAAGGATGCGGTTTCTTCATTTGTACAACATCGCCGAGCTCAAATTGTTTACGCTCCATCCGCATTCTCTCCACTCTTTTTTCTGTTTCAACCGCTTTTTTTTTCAAACTCTCCTCTGCAGCTGCAAATCTTCAAATATGAACCTGATTATAACCGCCCTCCACCTGCTCAAACAATCCTCTTATTTCCACATGCTCATTCACAAGGATCTGGTTCACCTGGATCAGTTCTTCATCTGGAAAATGAATCGTCAGCGCACATCCGGCTGTAATTTCCTTCGGAGTGGGAAACAGGTCTATCTCAATATCGGCATATTCTAGCAGCATCTCCGCCCGCAGCGCCTGTTGTGTAGAATCAAAAGCAATCAGCATGCCTTGCGCCTCCGCTCATTTTTATCCTTATTAGTGGTACGGTGAACCGGCTGTGGACTCCTCTGCAGGCAGTGCAAGCGCCCTCCATCCCGTACAACGGAACTATGCTATGCAATGCGCACCTTTCTGATGTTTCAAGTATAAAATAGTTGTCCCATCCATATACTAGTAACACAGATAGACGGGAGGAGATTCTATGAAATTAGCAGGAACGAAAGATACCCCTTTGAAAGTGCCTTATACCGAGCCGAACGTCTCCGTCATGCTCGTCAATCGACTGATGTATCTGCTTGATCATGTGCCTTCAGACCGCAGGCTGGTTGTTGTCTGCGTGGGCACTGACCGCTCCACAGGCGACGCCCTGGGCCCTCTGGTAGGCGCCTCGCTCAGCAAGTACCGCAGTCCGTACTTCGACCTTTACGGCACGCTTGAAGAGCCTGTACACGCGATGAATCTGGATGAGACTCTCCAGGACATCAACCGTTTCGTCCACAAACCTTTTGTCATTGGAATTGATGCTTGCCTGGGCCAATCTACCAGCGTCGGATGCATCCAGGTGGGCAGCGGACCCGTTCGCCCCGGAGCCGGCGTAAATAAAGAACTGCCGCCTGTTGGTGACATCCATATTACGGGTATCGTCAACGTCGGCGGCTTCATGGAATATTTCGTCCTGCAAAATACCCGTCTTCATCTGGTTGTGCGTATGGCAGATATTATCGCGCAATGCCTTTTCTCGGCTATTGTCAAATCCGTTCGATCCGCTTCTATTCCGGCTGCGACGCCAGAGTAATCGCCTGCTGCTCCTCCGGAGTCAATGGATAGGGAGACTCTCCCCGCTTCAGCGGTTTGACGTACATAAACGTCTGATCGCGGCTATGAAGACCGGTCATGACCATACCGTCATTCTGTTCGTTCACAATGGCAAGTGAAAAGCTAAGATCATTGCCTCTCTCCGCAAAGGCGTTATAGCGCTGCAAGCCTATATTGCCCTTTTTCATTTTGAGCGCGTGCTCGAATGTTTGAAGAGCAGCACGCACAGCCGTGCTATTTTGCTCCTGCAGGTCGAGTCTTTCCTTAATGCTTATAATAACCTGTTCCAGATCATTTACACCGGTCTCACCCATAAACCGGGCATAGCTGGCTGAAAGCTTCTTCAATCTGCTGCCTAAACGTAACGTTCTAATGAAAAGAAACAGGACGGCAAGGACCAATGCGACCGTTACCCCATCCATCGGCCGTTGTATGACTACTTCCATCTTAAACTTCGCTCCCCCACTTGTCTGCCCATAAGAGCTGTCCTGTCAATTGTAATGCTGCTTGATTTCCTTGATCGCCTGAATGAATGCCTCAACCTCTTGCTCCGTTGTAAAGCAGCCTACACTTGCTCGGACTGCGCCCGTCTCCATCGTGCCGGCAGCCTGATGCGCGAGAGGCGTGCAATGAAAACCGGAGCGAACCGCTATTTTATAATGCTGATCCAGAATAAACGCTGTCTCGGAAGGATCGGCACCCTCAAGGACAAATGAGACAATTCCCGTTCTGGGCTTGCCTGCATCCGGCCCCAGCACCCTCACGCCATTCACGGCAATCAGCCCTTCCATCATCAACTGGGCCAACTGCCATTCCTTTTGATAAATCCTGGCTGCAGTTTCCTGCTGAACATACTGCACACCCGCTTTAAGTCCTGCCAGTCCAGGCGTGTTTTGCGTCCCTGCCTCATACCGGTCCGGCCGCACGGTTGGCTGTTCAGGCGACTCCGATTGACTGCCCGTACCGCCGTGCAGGAGCGGTTCCAGATCCACGGAGGGGTGAATATACAACCCGCCCGTTCCTTGAGGCCCCAGCAGCCCTTTATGGCCCGGAAACGCGAGCATATCCACTCCCATCGCCTCAACATCAATTTCAACCGCCCCTGCCGTTTGCGCAGCATCCACAAGCAATTTAACACCGCGTTTCCTGGTGATTTCCCCAAACTCTGCAACCGGCAAAATCGCCCCTGTCAGGTTGGAGCTGTGATTGGCAATAACAAGCCTTGTATGAGGCACGATAGCCTGCTCCACCTGTTTGGCAGCTACTCCACCCTGCTCGTCAGCTTCCACATAGGTGACGGCTATGCCCAGTGTCTTCTTTAACAGCTCCAAGGGACGGCGCACTGAATTATGTTCAACGCCGGTAGCAATGACATGATCGCCTGGTTTCACGAAACCTTTGATAGCGGTATTTAATGCCATGGTTGTATTCATCGCAAATGCTATATCGTTGGGATTGGATATATGAAACAATTTAGCAATCGTCTTTCTGGTATCGAACAAGATTCTACTGGCCCGTACAGCCATCTGATGACTGCCTCTGCCCGGATTGGCCGCATCATGCTCCATTGCCTTGACAACCGCATCGATAACGCTTGGCGGCTTTGGCCATGAGGTGGCGGCATGATCCAAATAGATGACGGGATCTTGATCATCTGCACGCATCGGCAGTACCACTCCTTTTATTAAGTATCGTAGATTATATTCTTCTATTATATAGGAACATCAAAGAAGGAACTGTTAGGAACATGCTTCTCAGGCACAGCAGGCTTCTTCACGCTCGACAATATACAAAGTATAACCTGATAATATACTTTCATAGGTTTCAAGAAGAACCTGTTCTGTCACACCTTTGACAGCAGCGTTAATCCCCCCTCAATCCTCATAAAAAATGACAGGAATGAAACCAAAAAGCACTTGCTGTCGCTATCCTGGCGACTGGGTCGTTTTATTCACTAACCATCAGAATACTGAGGTCTGGCCTGGTTTCGCCTGTTATTCAAGAATTCCAAGCCGCTCCTCTTAATAATAGCATACTTAAGCATCAACCTTAAATCTCAAGGCTCCGCTCAAGTATGCTATAAAGGCCGCGCTATTTTTGTCCGATTGCTGACCTCAGGGTGAACAACAAAACGTCAACCCCGCTAAAACCATGTACCATGTAAAATCGATAATCAATGCATTCTGTTGCATTGGCTTTCCCTGTATTTCATTGTCCATAGCATCATCGTATGGCAGCAATTACTTTCCCCATTATATCTATTCATCTAGCCGCTTTATTCAAAGTCAGAAGTGTTTAGATCAGTTACCCATTAAATCCGATAATTTATTGCAGTAGTTCAAGAAGACGTTCCAAATCCTGCTTATTGTAATACATCAATTCAATTTTTCCCTTGTCCTTCTGCTGTTTGATTTTTACAGTTGTCTTAAACTGCTCTCTCAATGTCTCTTCCAGCTGTTCGATATAAGGATCACGCTTGCTGGCTGTTGTCTTGGCTGGTTTAGCCTGATTACGATCATCCAGAGATTGAATGGCTGCTTCCAGATCACGGACACTCCACTCGTTGGCAATAGATAATTCGGCCAACTCTTTCTTCCTTTGATCCTCTTTCACCCCAACCAGTGCTCTTGCGTGTCCCATTGACAATGTTCCACGTGAAACATTTTCTTTAATTGAGTCGGGCAAGGTGAGCAGGCGCAGAAAATTAGCGATATGCGACCTGGATTTCCCTACCTTCATGGAAAGCTCTTCCTGTGTTAAATTAAATTTGTCCATTAATGCCTGGTAAGCCAATGAAAGCTCAATAGCATTCAGATCTTCACGCTGCAGGTTCTCAATCAAAGCGATTTCCATTACCTGTTGATCGGAGAAGCTTCGAACAACCGCAGGTATGGTCGTATTCCCGCAAAGCTGGGAAGCGCGAAAACGTCGTTCACCAGCTATAATTTCATAGCCTTTTAGCACAGTCCTTACGATAATAGGTTGAATAATGCCATGCTGCCTTATTGATTCAGCAAGCTCCTTAATCGCTTCTTCATCGAATGTTTTCCTTGGCTGATAGGGATTGGGACGCAGCTGAGACAAGGGAATTTCAATGACTTTATCATCTTCATTTACAGAAAGCGATGGGATAAGAGCATCAAGTCCTCTACCTAGTCGCTTGCTCATACATGATCACTTCCTTCGCAAGTTCAAGATAAACTTCGGCTCCTTTGGATCTTGGATCATACGTAATAATGGATTGACCATGAGAAGGAGCTTCACTCAATCTGACATTCCGCGGAATAATGGTTTGATAAACCTTTTGTTGAAAATATTTTTTGACTTCCTCAATAACCTGAATGCCCAGATTGGTCCTTGCATCAAACATCGTAAGCAGCACCCCTTCAATCTGAAGAGAGGTGTTCAGATGCTTTTGGACAAGCCTCACTGTGTTTAATAGCTGGCTCAATCCTTCAAGCGCATAATATTCACATTGAATAGGAATAATCACCGAATCAGAAGCGGTCAAAGAGTTGATGGTAAGGATCCCGAGTGAAGGCGGACAATCAATCAATATATAATCATACTGATTTTTCACTAGAGCAAGAGATTTCTTCAATCGCAGCTCACGCGAAATAGTAGGCACCAACTCAATTTCCGCACCTGCGAGCTGAATCGTAGCAGGAATAATATTTAAACCCTCTATATTAGTAGGCACGGTTGCATCATTCGGATGAACGTCATTAATAAGCACATCATAAATACAATATGCCACATCGGCCTTATTGATTCCAATTCCACTGGTTGTATTGCCCTGCGGATCTATATCCACCAACAGAACCTTCTTGCCAAGCGATGCCAGACAAGCACCCAGGTTGACTGACGTTGTCGTTTTCCCGACACCGCCCTTCTGGTTCGTTATCGCAATCGTTTTAGACAAACCTTTCACCTCTATAGTTAGCTTGATATTCTTCTCAAACCCATTTCTTTGAAAATGAGTTTTCATTCTGTATGAATAGGGTAAATGTTTTTCAATTAGACAAAATGGCGATGCCGCCCGATAAACACGGACGGCCATGGTTGCCATTATGAAATGAATCAAAAAGAAACGGCTGAGCCGTTCTGGCGGCTTAGTTAGTTTTTCCCCTCAGAAATATAAAAAATAGTATGAACTATAATTTATACTTTCTGATATTTCAAGAAACGGCTGCGTGACATTTCAGTGGAATCCAACCCAGCGAATATCAATAAGGCCAACCTAATAAATGTATGCCTTAGAATATTTGAAGTAATGGTTGGTCTATTTGTGTTGCCCTTAAAATTTATCAGCGTTTTGGAATTTTTATGACAATCTCGTAATGATCTTCATAGTCTTTTTCATTGGTCTTGATCTGCAGCCCCGAGCCCGAAACCATATCAATGGACTGCCTGATTGTATTAAGAGCTAAACGAACATCTTTCGTAAAGGAAACTCGTTTCGATTTTCCGGCTTTTGTTACTTCCTTGTAGAAAGCGACACGGGCTTCGGTCTGCTTGACGTTCAGTTCCTTGGAAAGGACATCATTTAATACCTTCGCCTGGAGTTCTTCCGTATCCAGCCCGAGCATTGCTCTGGCATGTCTTTCCGTAATTTTCCGTTCCATCAGAGCCGTCTTCACTATTTCGCCAAGACCTAACAATCGAATCTTGTTGGCAATCGTAGATTGGCTCTTTCCTAACCTCTGAGCCAGACTCTCCTGAGTAAGGTTATGTAGATCAATCAATTTCTGATAGGCGATTGCTTCTTCAATAGCCGAGAGCCCTTCACGCTGAAGATTCTCAATTAATGCAATCGATGCTGCTTGAGAATCATTAAATTCGCGAATAATTGCAGGAATCGTTTCAAGACCAAGTTTTTTAACAGCTCGATATCGACGCTCGCCTGCTATGATTTCATAACGCTTATTGCGAATTCTCACAACGATCGGCTGAATGACGCCATGGGTCTTAATGGTTTGACTCAGTTCATCAATCCGATCATCGTCAAATACAGTTCGCGGTTGATAAGGACTGGCATCAATTTCACCTATGGCGATATGCTTCACTTCATCCTGATTACTGCTCTTTGGATCGGCTAGGCCGAATAACCTGGAAAATTGTTCTTTCATCGCTTCAACTACCACCCGAATTCAAAGTGCCGAGTATTGTCGTTATTACTAATTCGTCGGCTGAAAGTTGATTTCCTGCTTGACATAGGGATAATGTAATAAAAAAGCCGACGTTAATGTTTCACGTGGAACATTTCAATTCAAACCAAAGGCTGCTTAAGCGGCAACCCCGCTTTGCGAGGATATTGTAATGGAGTTGCGCCTTTTTTATCAATGACAATGATACTTCGATCAGCCTGTTCGAAAGGAAGCTTGAACAGATGAGTTTCACGCAACTGGCCTTTGAGCAAAGCCATGCTCTTCCTTGCTTCCAGCAGTTCTTCTTCTGAGTTGGCACCCTTCATGGCGGCAAAAACACCGGCGATCCTGGCAAAGGGCAGGCAAAGCTCATTAAGCGCACTTAACCTCGCTACCGCACGAGCTGTTACCAAATCATAAGCATCACGCTGGCCGGGAAGCCTTGCAACATCCTCTGCTCTTCCATGAATGCATGTAAAGTCAGCAAGCTTCAATTCCGCAGCCACATGCTGCAAAAATTGAATCCGTTTATTTAAAGAATCGACAATTGTTACTTTCAGGTGAGGAAAACAAATTTTTAGCGGAATGCTTGGAAACCCTGCCCCGGAGCCGATATCTGCCAATGAACTTACCGCTCCCATATCCAGAAAGAAAGAAAGAGAAAGCGAGTCGTAGAAGTGCTTCTCGTACACCGCTTCTCTTTCTGTAATACCGGTTAAATTCATTTTTTCATTCCATTCGATAAGCAGGTGGTAATACTGATCGAATTGCTTCACCTGGTAGTCGGAAATCATTATATTATTATCGTGCAGCAGCTGCACAAACCATTGTTCTGTTTGATCCATTATTACCCCCGCGCAGCTGTCACCCTATTGTAATGTTCAAGATGGACAAGAAGAATAGAAAGATCGGCTGGTGTAACACCCGATATTCTTGACGCTTGCCCAATGGAAAGCGGACGAATCAAGGCAAGCTTCTGCTTTGCTTCTATCGCAATCCCATGCACGAGCGAATAATCGATATCCTCCGGTATCCGTTTCTTTTCCATTTTTCCGAGACGTTCAACCTGGACCAGCTGTTTTTCGATATAACCAGCGTATTTAATCTGGATCTCGACCTGCTCCTTCATCTCTTCTGTAAGCTCGAACGGAGAAGGAATAAAAGGTTCAATATGGGCGTAAGTCAATTCCGGACGGCGAAGCAGCGTTAAGGCATCCGTTGTAAATTGCAGCGGCGTCGAATTAAGCTCCGTAAGAACAGGTTCAATGTCTTCCGGTTTGATTTTCGCTGTTTTCAATCGTTCAATCTCTTGTTCAACCAACGCTTTTTTGCGCAAAAACCGTTCGTGACGCGCTCCAGGAATCAGCCCGATTTCGTAACCAAGCGGCGTCAATCGCAGATCCGCATTGTCATGTCTAAGCAGCAGCCGGTATTCGGCACGCGATGTAAGTAGGCGGTAAGGCTCATTGGTTCCTTTCGTCACCAAATCATCGATGAGGACGCCAATATATCCTTGCGCACGGCCGATTATGACAGGCTCAAGCTTCTGCACTTTACGTGCTGCATTAATGCCTGCCATAATGCCTTGGCCTGCTGCCTCCTCATAACCGGAGGTGCCATTAATTTGTCCGGCTGTAAATAAACCCGGTACAATCTTCGTTTCGAGCGAAGGCCAGAGCTGCGTAGGAACCACGGCATCGTATTCGATGGCATATCCGGTCCGCATCATCTCCACTTTTTCCAGACCAGGGATCGAACGCAGAATGCTTAATTGGACATCTTCCGGCATACTTGTCGATAATCCCTGCACATAATACTCCGATGTGTTCTTTCCTTCCGGCTCGAGGAAGATCTGATGCTTCGGTTTGTCGGCGAAACGAACAATCTTGTCTTCAATCGACGGACAATACCGTGGACCGGTTCCTTCAATCTGACCCGAAAACAAGGGAGAACGATGGAGATTATCATTGATGATCCGATGCGTCTCTTCGGAGGTGTAGGTCAACCAGCACGGCAATTGTTCATTGTCGGAAGATACCGTGTCGTAGGAGAAGAATTTAGGCTTCTCGTCGCCGGGCTGAATTTCCGTTTTGCTAAAATCAATCGTGTCTCCATGTACCCTTGGCGGCGTACCTGTTTTGAATCGTACCAGTTCAAGGCCGAGTTCCTTCAAACTGGCCGACAGCTTGACAGAAGGCTGTTGATTATTGGGGCCGCTCTCGTACATCAGCTCACCCATAATAACTTTACCGCGAAGGTAGGTTCCTGTTGTCACTACAACAGCTTTCGCCCGGTAGACAGCTCCGGTCTTCGTGACTACCCCTACACATGCCCCGTCCTCAATTACCAGCTCCTCCACCATCCCTTGACGAAGTGTCAGATGGTCGGTCTCCTCGATTGTCTTCTTCATAAAATGCTGGTACATAAATTTGTCAGCTTGTGCACGCAGTGCATGAACAGCAGGCCCTTTACCTGTATTCAGCATCCTCATTTGAATAAACGTTTTATCGATGTTGCGTCCCATTTCTCCGCCAAGCGCATCAATTTCGCGAACGACATGCCCTTTAGCCGGTCCGCCAATCGATGGATTACATGGCATAAAGGCAACCATATCCAAATTGATTGTCAGCAGCAGCGTTTCGCTTCCCATCCGGGCGGCTGCAAGTGCCGCTTCACAGCCGGCATGACCTGCTCCTACAACAATGACATCGTATTGTCCTGCTTCATAACCCATTTTTCATAAACCCTCCTTGCTTCATAAAATTATTTACCTAAACAGAACTGAGAGAAGATTTGATCAATTAGAGACTCAGATACCGAATCGCCTAGCAATTCTCCAAGCTGCTCCCATGCCAGACGAACATCTATTTGCACAATATCAATGGGAATGCCAATTTCCGTAGCATCCATTGCATCAATAAGAGATTGCTTTGCATGTCCAAGCAGCGTTATATGCCTGACATTGCTCACGTAGGTCAGATCCGCTGATTCCAGCTGTCCATTAAAGAACATCCGGCTGATCGCCTGCTCAAGGTGATCCAATCCGGTTTCCTGCAGTACAGATAATCGAAGGATCGATTCCGGAGAAAACAACTCTTCAATCTCTGATGTATCCATTGCCTGGGGCAAATCAGTCTTGTTCAAGAGAACGATAACCTGCCGCCCGCGAAGCTGCTCCATCAACAGCCGGTCGTCCTCATGCAGCGGCTCCCCGGCATTGAGCATAAACAAAATTAAATCGGCATCGGCAAGTGCGGATCTTGAACGTTCCACACCAATCTTCTCGACAACATCGGTAGTCTCCCGGATGCCTGCCGTATCAAGCAGTCTCAGCGGAATGCCGCCGATTGTGACAAATTCCTCGATCACATCCCGGGTAGTACCGGCGATTTCTGTCACGATAGCCTTATTCTCCTGCACCAACGCATTCAGCAGTGAGGACTTGCCGACATTGGGCCGCCCTACAATGGCCGTCACAATGCCTTCTCTTAATATTTTGCCTTCAGCAGCGGTTTTTAGCAACAGGTTGATTTCGTCAATTGCCTCCCTGCTGCGTTGGCAAATATATGCATTAGTCATTTCCGTTACATCATGCTCCGGATAATCGATATTGACTTCAATATGCGCGAGAAGCTCGACAAGTGAATGGCGCAAGGCTTTGACCTTTTTCGACAGCGCGCCTTCTGCCTGCTTCATGGCAACAGTGAACGCCCGGTCCGATTTGGAGCGTATCAGATCGATAACGGCTTCAGCCTGCGTCAAATCGATTCTCCCATTCAAGAAGGCCCGCTTTGTAAACTCGCCTGGCTCTGCGATCCGCACAGACCCTTCCTTTAGCAAAAGCTCCAGAACGCGCTTGACCGCAACCACGCCTCCGTGTGTGCTCAGCTCCACAACATCCTCGGCCGTGAAGGAACGCGGCCCCCTCAGGACGGTCAACAACAGCTCCTCCACGACTTCGCCGCTGGCCGGATTCACAATATGACCGTAATGAACAGTATGCGAGGGCGCTTCCTCTATATTCGACTTTGACCGGAACAGCTTTGCCGTTTCACGGACGGCTTCATTTCCGCTTACCCGTATAACGGCAATGCCGCCCTCTCCGACAGCTGTCGAAATGGCGGCAATCGTATCTTCATTCATCATGACGTTATAAAGCCTCCAACCCTTTCTTTCTAAAGAAAAGTACTCCGTTCATTCAAAACAAAACGAGCAATGACCGTTAAAGAGCCATTGCTGGGAAGAAGTTGTGTTATCCAAGTGTTTATTTAAGTGTAATCACAACACGCCGATTGGGTTCGTCGCCTTTGCTGAACGTTTTTATCTTGGCGTGATTCTGGAGCTGCGAATGAATAATCTTCCGCTCATGAGGCGACATCGGTTCAAGAACCACTTCTTTTCTTGAACGAATGACCTGCCCTGCCAGTCGATCGGATAAATCCTCCAGCGTCTTGCGTCTGCGTTCCCGAAAATCCTCAGCATCGAGCACGATGCGAAGATGGCTGTCGGCATAACGGTTAGCTACGATGTTAACCAAATATTGCAAAGCATCAAGTGTTTGACCCCGCCGGCCAATGAGCATACCAAGATCTCCACTCCCAGACAGCGAGAGAACCAGCCCGTCCCTCGAATTATGACGGTCAATCGTGATCGTAAGTCCCATCGTACCCGCCACTTCGGTGACAAATCGCTCAGCTTCCGCAATAGGATCGATTGTTTCCTGCCGAGATTCCGGCAGTTCCACCGGCACCGGCTCTGGCTCGGGCAGCAGCGTAAGCTCTACCCTGGCCGCCCGCACACCAATCAACCCGAACAACCCTCTGGAGGGCTGTTCAAGCACGGACACGTTTACACGGTCCGCCGTAACTTGTAACTCCGTTAATCCGTTTCGTACAGCATCTTCGATCGTTTTGCCCGATGCTACGGTTTTCTTCATTTCGCAGGTACACTCTCCTTACCCTTGGTTGAGGTGCGTACGTACAGAAAATAGTTTTGAACAATGGTATAAATGTTGCTGAAAATCCAGTACAGAGGCAGCGCAGCCGGGAATGACAGCGCCATAACGAAGATCAGGACCGGGAATATCATCATGATCCCCTGCATGGCCGGCATTGCTTTTTGCTGAGACTGCATCATCTTGGACTGGACGAAAGTCGTTATCGCTGCAAGAACCGGCAGGACGTAATACGGATCCTTCTCTCCCAGCTGCAGCCACAAAAAAGTATGTTCCCGTATGTTTTCATTCATATAAATCGAGTTGTAAAGCGCGATAAAGATAGGCATCTGCACAAGAAGCGGCAAACAGCCAGCCAGCGGATTAACCTTATGCTGCTGGAAAAGCTTCATGGTTTCTTCCTGCTGCTTCTGCGGATTATCCTTGTTTTTTTCTTTTATCTTGGCAAGCTCAGGCTGCAGGGCCTGCATCGCCTTGGAACTGCGGTACTGCTTCAGTGTCAGAGGCAGAATGATCGTCCGGACAATGACAACCATCAATAGAATGGCGATGCCGTATTCGCCGCCAAACCATTTGGCGAAATTCTCAAGAGTCAATGAAAAGTAATAAACGACATTCCTCTGCCAGAAATTCCCGTTTGCCAGCTGATCCATGGATACCGGATGTGTGGTGGACGAGCAGCCGCTCAGCAGCAGCATCACTGCAGCTAACGCGAAAAAAGTAAACCAGGTACGTTTCGAAATACGGGACAACATGTAAAACTCCTCTCTCTGGCACCATCAAGCATGATGACCGGGCGGGTCAACCTTGCTAATTCTTTATCGTAAACTATATCACATTTTATGGCACAAAGAAACAAGCCCGGACATCCTTGATAAAGCGATTACAACCCTATCGCGTCATCTTGAGAAGACCGGCCTTTTTAAGAATATGCAGCATGCTTTTTTCCAGCTCAGCAATCTTCATGCCGACAGCAGGTTTGCGGACAATAATAATGAAATCAAGCTGTACGATTATTCGTTCCGCATTTTGCCTGACGATTTCCTTCACAAGCCTGCGCATCCGGTTACGAACGACGGCATTGCCTATTTTTTTGCTGGCCGAAACACCAAGCCGGAATGGATCCGATTTGTATTGGCGCGACCAGTAAACGACAAACTGGCTGTTGGCGAACGATTTACCGTGTCGGTAAATCCGGCTGAAATCTTCGCGGTTTCGTAAACGCAGCTTTCTTTGCACGGCTCTTCTTCACCGGACCTTTATGTTCAATTATTCCCGATTAAATTAAAAAAAGACCACGGTAGTGGTCTTATGCTTAAGCACTCAGTACTTTTCTGCCTCTTTGACGGCGGGCGCTCAGCACTTTACGTCCATTTTTGGAAGCCATCCGTTTACGGAATCCGTGAACTTTCTTGCGTTTGCTAACATTCGGTCTAAATGTCGGTCTCATTTCTTGCACCTCCTGTTTTACGTACTCCCTCAACCAGCGAAAATCTATTCCTCGCCGTTTACACGAGCGTTGATTATCACATTCACCAAGCATGAACGGCATTTCAGTCATTGCGAGCAGAACCACGTTCATCTTTAAAAAACGCCTTTTTCAATTAAACCATGATGCCCGCATAATGTCAATCATTCCATATTTCGAAGGAGTCTCTATATAGAAGAGAAAATTATTTGCCGCTGCCGCATATTGTGGATAATTGGCAAAACCGCACGGCTGCGGGCAAAAGTTAATAACATGTGGATGGATTTTCCGGCTATTCCTCGGCAATTGTCGAATTCTTAACATGATATTAACAATATCTTGTGTTGTCCATAACTTTTATACACAACCTATAGAATTTGTGGATAAATTCCGCCAACTCGTTGAAAAACAAGGGTTCTTTTGCTATGATAGACTTGTTTTCTGTGTGGATGACTCCATATCCCCCTCAGCTTTATCAACAGCCTGTGGATAACAATGTGAACAACATTCATCCCCTTTTGATAAAATTCTAGTGTCCATCCTACATAATGTGGACGATTGGTTCCCAATACCCGAAATTTCGACATCTTTATGCACAGCCATGCCGACTTTCGGCGAATTGGATAAGGAGTGACAATCTGTGGATAGCCATACGCACGAAATGTGGCAACAGGTGCTGTCGATCATACAAACAAAGCTGAGCAAGCCAAGTTTCGACACTTGGTTCAAAGCGACAAAAGCCTCGTTCAGCGGCGATTCTATGGTCATTGTGACAGCACCTACGACTTTTGCGGCCGAATGGCTCGAAAGCCGTTATACGAAGCTTGTGCGGACAACGCTGCAAGAATTTCTGGGCCGCCAATACGATATCAAATTTGTGATTGAAGAGAATAAACCGCCGGAGCCTGCCATTGAACAGCCGCAGATCATCCCTACCGTTCATGTCGGACCCGAAGAAACGTTCTCCTATATGCTCAATCCCAAATACACATTTGATACCTTTGTCATTGGGGCCAACAACCGTTTTGCCCATGCAGCATCCCTGGCTGTCGCCGAGGCGCCGGCCAAAGCTTATAACCCGCTTTTTCTCTATGGCGGAGTTGGACTCGGCAAAACACATCTGATGCATGCGATCGGCCATTATATCTTGGAGCATGTTCCCAGCACACGGGTACTTTATTTGTCTTCAGAGAAGTTTACCAACGAATTTATCAATGCAATCAGAGACAACCGCGGGGAGAGCTTCCGCACGAAATACCGCAACATTGATGTGCTGCTTATCGATGATATTCAGTTTCTGGCCGGCAAGGAACAGACGCAGGAGGAGTTTTTCCATACCTTCAACGCTCTGCATGAAGAACGCAAACAGATTGTGATCTCCAGTGACCGGCCGCCCAAAGAGATTCCGACTCTCGAAGAACGGCTTCGTTCCCGTTTTGAATGGGGACTTATAACAGATATTCAACCGCCTGACCTGGAGACGCGGATTGCTATATTAAGAAAGAAAGCAAGAGCGGAGAACCTGGATATTCCCAATGAAGCGATGGTTTACATAGCCAGTCAAATAGATACGAACATCCGGGAGCTCGAAGGGGCTCTAATCCGTGTGGTGGCCTATTCTTCCCTTATCAACGAAGATATATCCTCCCATTTGGCAGCGGAAGCACTGAAGGATATTATTCCATCCAGCCGTCCGAGAATGATCACGATGCAGGATATACAGCAGAAGGTCGGCGAGCTGTATGGACTTAAGCTGGAGGAGTTCAAAGCACGCAAACGGACCAAGGCGGTCGCTTTTCCGCGTCAGGTTGCCATGTACTTGTCCCGTGAGCTGACGGATTTCTCGCTTCCCAAAATAGGCGAGGCTTTCGGGGGCCGGGATCATACAACCGTTATCCATGCCCACGAGAAAATTACACAGCAGCTCAAGATTGATCAGGACTTATATAAAATCGTCCAGACGCTTACCGATAAGATCAAAAATCACACCTGATTTTATACACAAGTGGATACAAAAATTCTCCAAGCCTATGCACAGCCTGTACACATGTGGATAGGCTTGATTTATCAGCATTTTATTCACTTATCCACATATTCCGGCCCCCTACTACGACTACGGCTAATAAATAATTAAATAAACATCATCAATTTAGAGTGAAAAAGGATTCACAAACAAAGCCCAAAACCGTGCTCAATTGACTCTATTTTTCAGGAAGCTATTTTAGGAGTGAAACCAAGATGAAACTAATGATCAGAAAAGACCAGCTCAATGATGCCATCCAGCAAGTTTCCAAAGCCTCTTCATCGAGGCCTGCTATTCCTATCCTTGGGGGAATCAAGTTTGATGTCACCCATCAAGGCGTCACCCTGACAGCAAGCGACACCGATATTTCGATCCAAAGCTTCATTCCTGTGGAAAATGGAGAATTTGTCGTCGCCCGAATCGACAAGCCGGGAAGCGTTGTGCTTCCAGCCAAATTCTTCGTCGAGATTGTCAAAAAACTGCCGTCGGATGAGCTCGAAATCGAAGTGAAGGACAATCACCAGACGATGATCCGCTCCGGCTCCACTGATATTCAAATGATTGGCCTTGATCCGGAGGAATTTCCCATCCTCCCGACCATAGAAGAGAAAGACACGATTTCCGTTCCCGGCGATATGCTCAAAATGATGATCCGGCAAACGGTATTCGCCACCTCCACCAGTGAACAAACGCCTATTTTGACCGGTACCTTATGGAATCTGGCTGAAGGACAGTTGAAATTTGTCGCAACGGACCGCCACCGCCTGGCCAGCCGTACCGCTAACGTTCAAACAGAAGCCGACTACCGGTTCTCCAATGTCGTTATTTCCGGAAAAACGCTCAATGAACTGTCCCGGCTCATCCCCGACGACAACAGCCATGTGAATATTTTCGTCGCTGACAACCAGGTTTTGTTCAAAATTGGACATGTCCTGTTTTATTCGCGTATATTGGATGGGACCTACCCCGATACTTCTAAAATTATTCCGCAGCAGTTCAAAACAGAACTGGTGCTCAACACAAAAAAATTAACGGATTCGATAGACCGGGCCTATTTGATGTCCCGGGAAGAGAAAACGAATATTGTCCGCCTGATGACGCAGGAGGACGGCACCATCGAAATTTCCTCCAGCTCTGCTGAGCTTGGGCGGGTTACGGAGCAGCTGGAAGTCAAGGAAATGAACGGCGAGCCGCTGCGTATTGCCTTTAATTCCAAATATGTGCTCGATGCCCTTAAAGTCATCGACAGCGAATATTTGTTCATCGGATTTACCGGAGCGATGAGCCCTATTATCATTAAGCCGACGGACCATTCACACAGCCTGCATCTCATACTGCCGTACCGGACTACAGGCTAAAGGGAGCAATCAGAACATGACGGAAGTTGAAATTACGACGGAATATATCGCGCTTGGGCAGTTTCTAAAGCTGTCAGGGTGCATCGATACGGGCGGGGCTGCGAAGTTTTTTTTGCAGGAAGCCGAGGTCAAGATCAATGGAGAAGCGGATAATCGGAGGGGCCGTAAGCTTTACAGCGGTGACCGGGTCGAAATAAAGGGACATGGCCTCTTTACGGTCGTAAAGCGTTAATGCGTCAATGCAATTAAGCATAGGCAGCAAACGGGAGGCAGCACGGTGTATCTGAATTCCATACAATTGCAGCATTACCGCAACTATGAACAGCTGGAAGTGAAAACAGACAGTCAGGTCAATCTGTTTGTCGGCCCCAATGCCCAGGGAAAAACGAATCTGCTGGAAGCGATATTTGTGCTGGCGTTAACCAAATCCCATCGTACCAGCAAAGACAAGGAACTGATCGGCTGGCAGTCCAGCGACGCAAGAATTCTTGGGGAAGTGGAGAAAAAATACGGCACGCTCAAGCTGGATCTGACCTTGTCCACTCAAGGGAAGAAGGCCAGGATCAATGGCCTGGAGCAGCGGAAGCTGAGTGATTTTGTCGGATCGCTTAATGTTGTCATGTTTGCACCCGAGGATCTGGAAATTGTAAAAGGAACACCTGGCATCCGCAGGCGGTTCCTGGATATGGAAATCGGCCAGGTGCAGCCTGGTTATTTGCATTCGCTGGGACAGTATCACAAAGTGCTTTTGCAGCGTAACAATTATTTAAAAGCCTCCTCCCCGTCAAGCTCCCAGCAGGCCATGCTCGACGTGTGGAATATGCAGCTTATTGAGTATGGTGTTAAAATTATGAAAAAAAGGCAAAGCTTTATTCATAAGCTGCAAAAGTGGGCTCAGCATATCCATTCCGGCATAACGGCGGGGGCGGAGGAATTGACAATTGTCTACCGTCCCTCCTTCGATACGGACGCTGCGGAAGAAGAATCTGTTTTATTTGAGCAATTTATGATAAAGTTAACACAGGTAAAAGATCAGGAACTGCGCCGTGGGATGACGCTTGTCGGCCCCCACCGCGATGATCTGGCCTTTTTTATAAATGGCAAGGAAGCTGCCGTCTACGGTTCACAAGGGCAGCAGCGTACAACCGCGTTATCGCTCAAGCTGGCTGAGATTGAACTCATTCATGAGGAAATCGGAGAATATCCGCTGCTGCTGCTGGATGATGTTTTATCGGAGCTTGACCAGAATCGGCAGACACAGCTGATTGAAACCTTTCAGAGCAAGGTACAGACCTTTATTACCACAACAGGTCTGGAGAGCGTCGATGTGAGCAAGCTGCAGGGCTCTCGAATCTATCATGTCCGCAATGGCGAAGTCATTCTTTAATGCGGCACGAACGAAGGGTGGAAGCTATGTATATACATTTGGGCGGAGAAAAAATAATTCGCGCCGCGGAGCTCGTGGCGATCTTTGATATTTCCATCGAACAGTCCTCCAAGCTTTCCAAGCAATTCGTAGCTCAAGCCCGCAAACGCAAGGACGTTGAAGTGATCGGTGAGGAAGAGGCAAAATCAATCGTGGTCACCCAGCAAAAAATCTATTATTCCCCGATATCTTCCTCCACATTGAAGAAGCGATCGCATCATTTCGCGACCAATTAACTGTATTCGGTAGACCCGTAAGCTTAGCTTATGCACGTATAGAGATTTAGGATCAAGGGTGCGTCTTTTTCTATCTGCCGCCAGGGCATTTGAGGTACAATTTCTCACGAAAGCGCCGAAGATTATGGTTACGAAGTTGCGTTTTCCCACGAGAACGCTCAGGTATCAAGCATTGAGAGGAGCAGTGAATTCCAGCATGTCGTTGAACCAGAATACGTATAATGAAAGTCAAATACAAGTCCTGGAAGGTTTGGAAGCTGTTCGTAAGCGTCCCGGGATGTATATCGGCTCCACCAGCTCCAAAGGTCTTCACCATCTCGTATGGGAGGTTGTCGACAACAGTATCGATGAAGCGCTGGCTGGTTACTGTGACCGGATCCTGGTTACTGTGCATGAGGATAACAGTGTAACCGTCGTCGATAACGGCCGGGGGATTCCCGTCGGGGAGAATGCCAAGCTGAAAAGACCAACTGTTGAGGTCGTATTGACCGTTCTACATGCCGGCGGTAAATTCGGCGGCGATGATTCCGGTTATAAAGTGTCCGGGGGACTTCATGGCGTCGGAATATCCGTTGTTAACGCTCTGTCCGAACAGGTCATTGTGACCGTCAGCCGCGAAGGGAAAATTCATCAGCAGGAGTACCGCCGGGGAGTTCCCCAGTATGACTTGAAGATAATCGGGGAAACCGAAGAAACCGGAACCACCGTTCATTTTAAGCCCGATGAGGAAATTTTCAAAGAAACAACAGTCTTTGAATATGAGGTTCTGCAATCGCGTATACGAGAGATTGCTTTTTTGAATAAAGGCATTGAAATTGTACTGCTTGACGAGCGCACAGGCGCGACCAATACGTACCGGTATGACGGCGGTATTATCGAGTTTGTCGAGTATTTGAACCGTAATCGCGAAGCTCTGCATCAGCAGCCGATTTATGTGGAAGGCTCCAAGGATAATATCCAGATTGAGGTCGCCTTGCAGTACAATGACAGCTACAGCGAGAATATTTATTCCTTTGCCAACAATATCAATACCCACGAGGGCGGGACGCATGAATCCGGCTTTAAAAGCGCATTGACGCGGATCATCAACGATTACGCCCGCAAAATGAATGCCATCAAGGATAACGATTCCAACTTGTCCGGTGATGATGTGCGTGAAGGGCTGACAGCGATCATATCCGTCAAGATTCCCGAGCCGCAGTTTGAAGGGCAGACCAAGACAAAGCTCGGCAATAGTGAAGTCCGCGGTATCGTGGAGTCCTGCTTTGCGGAGAAGCTCCAGGAATTTCTGGAAGAGAATCCGGCCGTCGCTAAGAAAATCATTGAAAAAGGGCTTCAGGCCTCCCGGGCCCGCGAGGCAGCCCGTAAGGCGCGTGAGCTGACCAGACGCAAAAGCGCCCTGGAAGTCAGTTCGCTTCCGGGCAAGCTGGCAGATTGCTCCTCCAAGGATGCCTCTATAAGCGAGTTGTACATCGTTGAGGGTGACTCGGCAGGCGGTTCCGCCAAGCAGGGACGGGATCGTCATTTTCAGGCCATCCTGCCCTTGCGGGGGAAAATTCTAAACGTCGAACGCGCGCGGCTGGACCGGATATTGGGAAATACCGAAATCCGTGCGATCATTACTGCACTGGGCACAGGCATCAGCGACGACTTTGACCTTGCCAAGGCGCGTTACCATAAGGTCATCCTAATGACGGATGCCGACGTCGACGGCGCCCATATACGGACCCTGCTGCTCACCTTCCTTTATCGTTACATGCGCAAAATCCTGGAGGCCGGCTTTATCTACATTGCCCAGCCACCGCTGTTCAAGATTGAACGCAATAAGGTCATCCGGTACGCGCAAAGCGAGAAAGAACGCGACGATATTATCGCAGGATTTGGTGAAGGCGCTAAGGTAGGTGTACAGCGGTACAAAGGTCTTGGAGAAATGAATGCTGTGCAGCTATGGGAGACAACCATGGACCCCGAAAGCCGTACTATGCTCCAGGTTTCAATTGAGGATGCCATGGAAGCCGATCAGATGTTTGAGACCCTTATGGGCGATAATGTCGAACCACGCCGCGAATTTATTCAGCAGTATGCCAAACTTGTCAAAAACCTGGATATCTAACCAAAAACAAAAAACCGCGCTCGCTTGAAACGAGGGCGGTTTTTTTCTGCCAACAACGAATGGGAAGGACAGGTTCACGAACGTTTTTTTGTGGATTTGAAGCGTCCGTAGAGGAGGCCGTAACGATATATTTTTCGAAATACCCGTTTATCCGGAAGTTTACGAAACAGGAACGGGTCGGGCAGCGTATTTACTTCCAGAATCCACGGCTTGAATGAGGTATCTACAGCGACATCGACGCCTATTTCTTTAAGTCGTGGATAATCGTTTTGCAGCTGTCTGGCTACGGAGACGCCCAGCTTCCGCAGCCGGCTTTTAAGATTTCTAATTTGAACCTTGGTGAGATGGCTTTGCATTAATCGTTCGATGGTCATAGGGGTGCCCCCGCTGTGATAATTCGTAACGATTTTGGAAGGATGGCTGAGCCTGCCGATAATGCCCGTTGATTCCCACTCATGCCTGTCATTTTTTTGAACCATGACGCGAATATCGAATCTTCTCCCTTTGTGCTTAAGGAGATGGATTCCCCTCTGTACCAGATAAGTACGGGATTTTATGACCGTCTGCAGACTTGCTGCCATGGCCTCGAATCCTGAAAAGGTCCTGATCCGGGTACCGAGCTGGTAGGTGTAGCCGTTCTCTAGCTTTTCGACCCGAATAACGCCGCTGCCGAAGGTGCCTTGATCGGGTTTCACATATACCATTTTATATTCGTTTAGCATTGATCGGAGTGTTTCGCTGCTCCATTTTTTCGTAGTGGGGATGGAATCACGCATTTCTTCTGACTTTACCAGGGAATTTGTTTTCGCCCATTTGCTTTTTACACGTTGGATCGCCAAAGCGGCTCCGCCTTTCGGAATCTATTCTTGACCAGTGGTGAAATACAGCGCATGCAGGAGACAGAGGTGAAAAACGATGGTATAATAGGGATTATGCCTATTTTTGCTTTCTCCCTGTTTGAACCGGAATATGCCTGTCAAAATCCATTCCCCATCAGTTTATGCGATAGCGTTAAAGTGGAAAGTGCATTCACCCATAATTTGGAGTTTATTGGGCCTTTCTGCAGATTTATAACAGCAGCAAGGTTTAACCTCGGCAGTATTGTGAAATGACTATAAGGTTCTTTCTATGTATCCCTCGTACAAGCATTCAACGAAGAAACCTGCAAGATTTCTCTGCTGAATCATTTATGATAATCAATCAAGAAGTATTTTAGGAGGACCACAATGGCTGAAGAACATCGTTCGCAAGTAGTAAATCGCGATATCGGCGTCGAGATGCGGGATTCGTTCATGGATTATGCGATGAGCATTATCGTGAGCCGTGCGCTCCCCGATGTCAGGGATGGCCTAAAGCCGGTTCATCGACGCATTCTGTTCGCGATGTCGGAGTTGGGCATGTCCCCGGACAAGCCATATAAGAAATCCGCCAGAATCGTCGGCGAAGTTATCGGTAAGTATCATCCTCATGGAGACTCGGCTGTTTATGAAACGATGGTACGGATGGCGCAGGACTTTTCGCTGCGTTATATGCTGATTGACGGTCATGGAAACTTTGGATCCATTGACGGCGACATGGCAGCGGCTATGCGTTACACGGAAGCTCGCTTGTCGAAGATTGCTATGGAGATGCTCCGCGATATAAACAAAGAGACGATCGATTTCGCACCCAACTATGATGGGGAAGAAAATGAACCTGTCGTTTTGCCGGCGCGCTTTCCAAACCTGTTAGTCAACGGGGTTACGGGTATCGCGGTTGGGATGGCCACCAATATTCCCCCGCATAATCTGGGTGAGGTTATTGACGGTGTTCAGGCGCTCATCCGAAATCCGGAGATCACGCCGCTGGAACTGATGGATTATATCAAAGGCCCGGATTTCCCTACAGCCGGTTTCCTGATGGGGAGGGAAGGGCTGCGTCAGGCCTATACTACGGGACGCGGATCGGTGACGATGCGCGCACGAGCAACTATAGAAGATAACAATGGCAAAGGACGAATCATCGTCCATGAACTGCCTTATCAGGTCAACAAGGCACGTCTCGTAGAGAAAATTGCCGAGCTCGTTCGGGAGAAAAATATTGACGGAATTACCGATCTCCGCGACGAATCCGACCGCAACGGGATGCGGGTGGTCGTGGAACTGCGCCGTGATGTGAATCCCAGCGTTGTTTTGAACAATTTGTACAAGCAGACCCAGATGCAAATGAATTTCGGCTTTAATATGCTGGCATTGGTTAATCACGAGCCTCGTGTATTAAATCTCAGAGATATTTTGTATTACTATTTGCAGCATCAAATTGAGGTTATCCGCCGCCGTACCGAGTTCGATCTCAGGAAAGCGGAAGCCCGCGCTCATATTCTCGAGGGCTTGCGTATCGCGCTCGATAATCTGGATGAGGTCATTTCTCTTATCAGAGCATCACAAACTACCGATATTGCCCGCGAAGGGCTGATTTCCAGATTCTCTCTCAGCTATGATCAAGCCCAGGCGATATTAGAGATGCGACTGCAGCGTCTCACAGGGTTGGAACGGGAGAAAATCGAAGCGGAATATGAAGAGCTGCAGAGGAAGATCGCGGAGTATCGTGCCATTTTGGCCGATGAGCAGCTTGTTTTGCAAATCATCAGCGAGGAACTGGAAGAAATCAAAGCCAAATTCGGTGATGAGCGCCGTACGGAGCTTATGGCAGGTGAGAATGAAATCCTCGACGAGGATCTCATTCCGCGGGAAGATGTGATCATTTCGGTAACCCATTCCGGATATGTGAAACGTCTGCCGGTTTCCACGTACCGCAGCCAGAAGCGCGGCGGCCGGGGAGTCATCGGTATGGATACGAAGGATAACGACTTTGTTGAGCATCTATTTGTATCCAACACCCATCATTTCCTGTTATTCTTCACGGACAAAGGTAAAGTTTACCGGTTGAAGGCCTATGAGATTCCGGATTTGAGCCGCACAGCACGGGGAACGCCGATTATTAATCTGATCCAGATTGAAGCGGGCGAAACCGTCAATGCGGTCATTCCGGTTGAAGAGTTCGATCCGGACCTTTATCTGTTCTTTGCCACCAAACAGGGCGTTGTGAAAAAAACACCACTTGATGACTATTCCAACATCCGTAAAATCGGATTAATCGCCATCAATCTGCGGGACGATGACGATTTAATTGGAGTCAAGCTGACCGATGGCAACCAGGAGATTATTATGGGGACTAGCCAAGGAATGTCTATTCGCTTCCCTGAGCAGGATGTGCGCCCAATGGGTCGTTCGGCAACAGGTGTCAAAGGGATCAATGCGGACGATGGTGATTATGTCATTGGCATGGATGTTGTCGTGCCGGAGAATGAGGTTCTGATCGTAACAGCCAAAGGCTACGGGAAGCGGACGCCGATTAATGATTACCGGATCCAAAGCAGGGGAGGAAAAGGAATCAAAACCCTCAATGTGACCGAAAAGAATGGCCCGATCGCCAGTCTCAAAATGGTGCATGATGATGAGGATCTAATGATTATGACCTCGCTTGGAACGATGATCCGTACAAGCATGGGCGGAATTTCCACCATGGGCCGGAATACGCAGGGGGTCAAACTGATCCATATTAGAGACGACGATTCTGTCGCTACTGTGACGCGTGTAGCCAAGAGCGATGAATCGGACATCATCGACGCGATCGGCGAGGACCAGGAATCCCCGGGACAATCTGAAGCCATGCAATCGATTGAAACAGTAGATACACCTTCTGATGAATCGGATGAATCCTGACCTGATGTGCATGAGGACATAATATGGAGATGAGAGCTATGGCAACAGTAGCAGTTTCGCAAATCAAGCCTGGAGACAAAATTGCTCAAGACGTTCTTACCCCTCTAGGAAGTGTCCTCTTTCACAAAGGTAAAATTGTAACCGCGCGGGAACTGGAAATACTTCAGGCATTTCTGGTTCCGAGCGTTGTAATCAACTCTACTGATGATAAGAATACGGATGAAGATTCCAGTGCCGATAAAACGTCGGACTCCAATAAGCAATCAGTGAAGGCTGCATCTCCATTAATGGAGCAGTATGACCTCACGGTAGCTCTGCTCAAAAGAGTGTTCGCCCAAGTGAACAGCGGCGTGAATATTCCTGTACTGGATATCCGGAATCAGCTCGAAGCCTTATTGCAGCATATCGGTGATTACAAAATATTAAATTTTTCTCCGGCTTCCGTTAATAACAACGATTATTTATTTCACAAAAGCGTGATGTCGGCCATGAGCTGTTATATGCTGGCTCAGTGGAATAGTTTTCCCAGAAATGAGTGGATGCAGGCGGCACTTGCCGGCTTGCTTCACGATATTGGCAATGCCAAAGTGGATTCTGCTATCCTGAATAAGCCGTCGAACCTGACGTCCGAGGAAGTCGAAGAAATGAAACGCCACACGGTTAATGGCTATCAGCTTCTCAAGAACGTGACCGCTCTTACAGAGGGGGCGAAGCTGGCAGCGCTCCAGCATCATGAGCGTGTTGATGGAAGCGGCTACCCCCTTGGTCTGGAGGCTCAGAAGATTCATCCATTCGCGAAGTTGGTTGCGATCTCTGATATCTTTAATGCGATGACGATGAAACGGACTTACCGCAAGGCGACCTCTCCCTATGTGGTGCTTGAGCAGATCCAGAAGGACTCCTTCGGGAAGCTCGAGCCGGTCTATGTGCAAACCTTTATTGAAAAGGTTACACAGTTTCATAACGGCACCCTTGTCCGTTTAAGTGATAACCGGATTGGCGAGATCGTATTCTCCGACCGCAATGCTCCTACCCGTCCGTGGGTGAGTGTGAATGGAACGATTATTAACTTAACAGTAGAGCGGCAGCTCTTTATAGAGGAGATTATACCTAAAACAGATTCCTCCAAATAAATGTTGACGTTCAAACTCAGGCTGTGTTATATTACTTCTTGCCGCATTTTTGGCAGGATAATATAGCACAGTTTTTTATTTGGAAAGAAAAGAAGTAAACTTACTTTTTTTCAAAAAAGTACTTGCAATGAGCTAGGCGGATGTGATATATTAATCAAGTCGCCGCTGAAGCGAACGACGAGAGCTTACGAAGCAGGAAAGCCTTGCGGCGCCTGCAAGAATG